>JAWKRD010000036.1:0-85884 GCA_041389805.1 Polyangiaceae bacterium
AGACCTGCACGACGCCAGAGTGGCTGAGCCGCACGGAGAGCTGAGCTTCCCGCACGAAGCGCCCGACGAAGTCCGCCTCGGCGGAGAGCTCGGGGAGCACCCGCTTGATGACCAGGGTCTTCTCGAAGCCTTCGACTCCGAAGCTCTTCGCCTTGAAGACTTCGGTGATGCTGCCGCGCCCGAGCAGGTCGAGCAGTTGGTACCGACCGTAAGTTCCCAGACTGCTCACGATTCTTCTTCGCCGCCGTACATCGCTTCCGCGATCTCGAACGTCGCGTTCTCGAGCCTCGCATACGCATCGCGGATGGTGTCGATGTCGCTGCCGTTCTCCAGGCTGGCCTTCAAGAACACGAGATCTTCCTTCATCGCCGCGACCTTCTCCGCATCGAGCAGATCGCCGTAGCCTTCAATCGCTTGGTCGGTCGTGTAGATCAGAGTTTCCGCCTGGTTTTTCAACTCAGCCAGCTCGCGACGCAGCTGGTCGGTCTCCTTGAACTTCTCACCTTCGTTCACCAAGCGGTCGACCTCGTCTTGGCTGAGACCGCTGGTCGGCGTGATGTTCAGCGACTGGGCGCGGCCGGTGCCGAGATCCTTCGCCTCGACGCTCAGGATGCCGTTCGCGTCGATGGCGAACGTGACCTGGATTTTGGGGACACCGCGCGGCGCAGGCGGGATGCCGGTCAGCTCGAAGTGCGCCAGGCTGCGGTTGTCGGCAGACATCTCGCGCTCACCCTGCAGCACGTGGATCGGCACGAATGGCTGATTGTCGACACTGGTCGTGAAGATCTCGCTCTTCTCTGTGGGTACGGTCGTGTTGCGCGGGATCTGCTTGTAGAAGATGCCTCCGCCGGTCTCCACACCGATCGACAGCGGCGTGACGTCAAGCAGCAGTACTTCATCGATTTGGCCGCCTAGCGCTGCGCCCTGAACCGCGGCTCCGATCGCGACCACCTCGTCGGGGTTGACGCCCTTGTGAGGGTCGCGACCGAAGAGCTCCTTCACCGCGCGTTGCACCGCGGGCATGCGCGTCATGCCACCGACCAACACCACCTGATCAATCTGACTCGGCCCGACCTTCGCGTCGCTCAAGACGCGTTTGCACGCTTCGATGGTGCGCTCGATCAGATCGGACGTGATGATTTCGAGCTCGCTGCGCTTGAGGGTGCGCTCGAGGTGCATCGGCCCGCTGGGCCCGGTCGCGATGAACGGGATGTTGATCTCGGTGGAGAGCGAGCTCGACAGCTCATGCTTCGACCTCTCCGCCGCCTCCTTGAGGCGCTGCAGCGCCATGCGGTCCTTGCGCAGGTCGATGTCGTGCTGCTTGAGAAACTCCTCGGCGAGCTTGTCGATGATGCGGATGTCGAAGTCTTCACCGCCGAGGTGGGTGTCACCGCCGGTTGCCTTCACGTTGAAGACACCGCCCGAGATCTCGAGAATCGAGATGTCGAAGGTGCCACCACCCAGGTCGTAGACCGCGATGCGCTCCGACGCGGTCTTGTCGAGGCCGTAAGCCAACGCAGCCGCAGTGGGCTCGTTGATGATGCGCTTCACCTCGAGCCCAGCGATGCGTCCGGCGTCCTTGGTGGCTTGGCGCTGGGCGTCATCGAAGTACGCGGGGACCGTGATCACCGCTTCGACCACGGTCTCGCCGACGAACGACTCGGCGATCTGCTTCATCGCCGTGAGTACGAAGCTCGACACCTCGGGTGGCGACATCGTCTTGCCCTGGACCTTCACCCACGCGTCGCCGTTGTCGTGACGCGCGACCTCGTACGGCACGGTCTCGCGGTGACGCTTGCTGTCTTCGGCGTCGAAGAGCTGTCCCATCAGTCGCTTGACGGCGTAGACGGTGTTCTCGGGGTTGGTGGTCGCTTGACGCTTGGCGACCTGCCCGACCAGACGCTCACCGCTCGCAGTGAACGCAACGATGGACGGCGTGGTGCGCGCGCCGTCTGCGTTGGGGATGACCCGCACTTCGGGTTCTCCACTGGCGCTGACGCCTTCCAAGACGGCGACACACGAGTTCGTGGTCCCCAAGTCGATACCGATGATCTTGCCCATGGGACGCGTGAGCATACCTGCCCGCCCGAGTGGACTGGAGGGATATGGTTAGGTTTTTGGGTCAGAAGGCAGCGCCGGCCTCAGCCTTACGCATGTGGATGTGCGCTGCGCTGACCGCGCCAAGCTGTTCGGCTCGCTGCGTGACCGCCAAAACCGGCCAGCGCATGCCAGATCCGCAGGAACTAGGGAGCCTTGGCCACGACCACGAGTGCAGGACGAATCAATCGCTCGCCTTGGCGATAACCCGCTTGCACTTCGGCGGCGACGCTTCCCGGTGGGTGCTCATCGGTCGCCATCTGCTGGATCGCCTCATGCACACTCGGGTCGAACGGCTTACCAACCGACTCCACCCGTTCGATGTTCAGGCGCCCCAGCGTGTCGGTGAACTGCTTCATCACCATGCGGATGCCATCAGCCAACGACTGCACTTCAGAGGCGGTCTCTGCGTGCTGTGCCGCGCGTTCGAGGTTATCAAACACGGGCAGCATCTCTTTCAGCAGCTGGTCGGTGCCCCGCTGCTCCGCGTCCACCAGCTCCTTGCGGGTGCGCTTGCGGAAATTGTCAAAGTCGGCGGCGGTACGCAGCAGTTGTTCCTTGAGCCGCTTGGCCTCAGCCTGAGCCTGCTCCAGGGGATCTGCGGGTGCCTCGGCAGCCGCCGCCTCAGCGCCGGGGCTGGCGTCCGCTTCGGCGGGGCTCGCTTCGGGCGTAGCGGTCTCGGTTGCTTCCAGGTTCTCGTTCTCGTCGCTCACGGGCCCGCTAATATAATCAACGGATCCGCTTTGCAAACGTGTGGCCGACGTTTCCGCCGGCATTGGCTCAGAACCATCGAAAAACGCCCGGCACACTAGTGCCGCGCGTCCTTGGGCGCGTCGATGCAGCGAGCTTGGCGGAGCGCCGTGACTTCGCCCCCGCTCGAACGCGCGTCGTCGAGCAGCGGCTCAGGAGGCGGTGCGAGCCAAACATCCGGAGCCTGCGGGAACGCCCAGAAGCCCAAAGGGTTTCCCAGGGGCAAGCGCTCCACCGCTCCCGGGCTCGGCTCGTCGGCGTTGCCGCGACCGTAGGCGATGCGCTCGAGCCAGAAGCAGTAGCCGTCCGCCGCGGGCGCGTAGAGATGGCGAACGGCGCCCTGAAGCGTTAGGTCCGCCTCGGCAATCACCCGCTCGCTGGGCAACCCAGCGTCGATCAGCGCGCGGAAATGCCGGCGGCCCGCCGGCAGACGCAGCGACACACCCGCTTCTGGTGACTCCTGACTCGTCACGGGGACACGCGCGATCACCTCACCATCGACCTCGAGGGAGATTGGCTGCTCCGTCAGGTTCAGGACCTGGATGCGCGGACGATGCACGACGTAGCTGGCGATGCTGAGCAGCGCCGTCACCAGGAGCACTCCGTACATCCAGCGTCCCCCCATGAGCGGCGGCAGCGCACTCCAGGGCCCTGCGGATCTCGAAAGTGCGATCACCCGCCGCGGGTTCAGCGCGAGCACCTGGTGCGCGAAATCCGGGCGCGTACAGCGGATGACCGCAACCGTCTGCGCTTCCCTCGGGGAACCGCCGGTCTCGCGAATCGCCACCACTGGCGCAGGCGAACAGTTGGGCGTGCGACGTAGCCGTGCCCAGACGTACCAGCCCAAGCTGCGCAGCCCAAAGAGCGCAATCACGATTCCGCATGGCAACAGAAAGAAACCCCAGCGGCTCAACCAAGAGTCCACCGAGAGTTGCCAAGTGCCGCGACTGGCAAGGCGCTCGAACACCAGCGGCAGCCCCAGCGCGCTCGCGCCGCCGACGAGCAACGCCGCCAGAACCACGCTCAGCGAACGCGTCCTCGCGACCGCGTCATGGGTCAGGCAACGCTCGCACAGCGGTACGATCAACGCCCCCGGCTGCGCGTCCAAGTCGAGCTTCCGCGATGCACTCGAAGCGGCTCCGCAGCAAGCGCACACCTGCGGCAGCACAAGGGACGCCAGGGCTCGATGCGCCTCTTCCGCAGCAAGTCTCTTGCTCGCCGCCGTTGCGTCCCGTGAATTCGGGGGTGAGGGAGCGCCTTCTGCGGCCCCGGGCGCGGCGCCCAGCGACGCGCTCGCTCGATCCGCGTCCTCCGCCACCACGCTGAGCGGCAGCACCCCCAGGTCCACGGGTTCCGCTTCGGGCCCGACGGGGATGTCGGCCGCGGTCGCGCTACTTTCGATCGCGCGATTCGCGCTGACACCGGTGGCGTCGCCGAGCGCCGCGACCGACGCGTCTTCGCCCGAACTGGACTCAGCTTGATTCACGTCCCCAGAGGGAGAACTCGTGTCGTGATTCAGGTCGCCCATTCGCGTCGCCGGTCGCGTCGACAGTCAAACGAAGTCTGAGAAAGCCAACTGAGAACCGCAGAACCAATAGCACTTGCCCCACCAAAGCAGCGAGTGACCAAACGCTAGCTAGCCTCGAGCCGAGCGCGCAGGCCACTCAAGGAAGTGGCGGACGGAGCCTCGTGAGCTTGCCGCGCTCTCCCCTCGCCGGCCCTCCTCTCGGCGTGGAGTAGACCTCGCCCATGAAACCGCGGAACGTTTTAAGTCAGAGGTAGTCCCGCCGCCGGCGGTTTCGGGTAGGCTCAAACGTTAAGCATGCGTGGGGGGAACGCATTGCCCCAGGTCGGGGACAAGTATCGACTGCTGGAGCAGATCGGTTCTGGAGGGATGAGTGTGGTGTACCGGGCGGAACACCTACTCATTGGCCGCGAGGTCGCGGTGAAACTTTTGTTACCGGAGCGGGCGGGAGATCGCGCGCTCGGGGCCCGCCTGATGCGCGAGGCGCGCGCGCTCGGAAAGCTCCATCACCCCGGTGTCGCCCAGGTGATGGATGCGGGCGTGTGCGAGATGGGCCCCTACTTGGTGATGGAGTTCCTGGAAGGCGTGACGCTGAACCAGTTCATCCGCCAGACCAAGCTCACGATCGATGCCGCGTTGGGGGTGGTCGTCCGCGTGTTGGATGCACTCAGCGCCGCCCATGACGTCGGCATCGTGCATCGCGACCTCAAACCGGAGAACGTCTTCCTGAGTTTGGATGACGCCAACAAGCCAAGCATCAAGCTGCTCGACTTTGGGATCGCAAAGTCACTCGAAGAGGGTGGAGATAGCGAAGCTCGCACTAGCACCGGAATGATCCTCGGCACCCCTGACTACTTGAGCCCGGAGCAAGCCACGGGAGATCACTGGGTGGACGCGCGCAGCGACGTGTTCAGCGCCGGCGTGATGCTCTACGAGCTCCTGACCGGAGATCGCCCGTTTGCCGCCGCGTCAGCGGTTGCAACGGCCTATCGCATCGCCCACTCCGAGCCCGAGCCGCTCAGCCAGCGCAAGGTACCTCGCGGCCCTGCACTCGACGCTCTGCTGGGTCGCGCCATGGCCAAAGACCGCGAGCGCCGCTACACCTCCGCCCAGGATTTCCGCAGAGATTTAATAGCACTGATCGAAGACCCGGACGCCATGGAGCTCGAGCTAGCTGGCAGCCTCCGCCTGCGTCAGAGTCAGCGCGTCGCCGCGCGCTCGCGACAGTCTCCCGTGCCTCAAACGCCCACGGTGCGCCTCGATCAGGAAGTCCCCAGGCACCGCGCCGTCCGCACCAGTCGCCCCCCGATCGCGGCGGCGCCGAAGCCCTCCTCACCCAGCGAGCTGCTGGTGGCAGAGCGGGAACTGCGAGCTTCGCGGCCTGTCCGCGAGCGCGTGGATGAGACCTTGGAGAGCCCGCGACAGCTCGACTGGTCTCATCGTCCGAAAGCCGAGGCGCAATCTCCGTTTCACACGCGTGGCGCCGTGATTCAAGCGCTTGACCGCTACGTAGGGCAGAACTTCGCACCCTGGATGCATCGCCGCGTGTTGGATGGCCTTCCGCCCGACGCACGCACCGAGCTGGAAGAGCAGACTCTGCAAGCCATCGTCTATTACCCCATGGATATGGCCACGAGCTATCTCCGGGTAGCGACCGACGAGCTCTACGGAGGAAATCCCGCGTGGTGCCGCCAAGCAGGAGAGAGCGCCGTCGAGGGCAGCCTGGGTCCGATGCTTCGATCCGCGCTCCGGCTCGCGCCCCAGGTGGTCGTCTTGCGGCGCTTGACGACCGCTTGCAAGCCACTCTTGGATTTTGGGGACTGGCAGCTCGACCCTCACAACGGGGAGCTGACGATAGAGAACTTCGAGGCGGCCCCCATGGGGCTCAGGCTCTGGCTGACCGGCGTGCTGTCAGGCGGCCTGCGTCATGCGTGCCCCGGTGCGCGGCTCGAGGTGCGCCGGGGTGAACAGAGCTTCGCTCGGCGCCTGGTGTTGACGGCGCAACAGCAGTCCCCAGACGACTAGTCACGCGCTCTTCACGGCTTCCAGGCCAATGCGTCCTGCGCTTCCTTGTAGTGACTGTCCCGCCCAACGGCTTGCTTGAAGAGGTCGTGCGCTTTCGGGAAATCGCCCGCTGTCCAGGCGAGCAAGCCACGCAAGAAGAACACGTGAGAAGCCGTCGCGCCTTCCTTCGCGGCTGAATCGACGAGGTGCACGACGCGATCGCGGGGCTTGCCCGCGCGCAGCTCTTGATGGGCTTCTTCGAGGAACGCATCACCAAGCACGCGATGCCCGACGCCGTAGTCCATGATGGCGAGAGCGCGCCTCGCCATGTCTAGTGCTTGCTGAGGCCTGCGGCGCCGAGTGTAGAAATCAGCGAAGTTGCCCGCGAGCCAAGCGGAGCCAGGGTCCAACACGAGCTGGCTCTTGAACACCGCCTCCGCGGCATCCCACTCGCCTCGTTCCTGAAAGATCTTGAGCATCGCCGCCAGGCCGTACTCGTCCGCCGGGTCGTCTTCGAGGAGCGCCCGCGCCAGCACGAAGCGCCGCTCGCGATCTGCATGTTGCGCCTTGGCCAGCTCGAGCTCGCAGCGCTTCTGCCACAGGGATCCAGGATCGAGCGCTCGGGCCTTCTCCGTGGCGGCGACTGCGTCATCGAGCTTCTTCTGGGCGAACGCGACGTACGCAACGCGACGCCAAACATCGGGGTCTTTGGGAGCGAGCCGCGTGGCCTTGTCGATCAGTGCCCGCGCCCGCACCAGGCCCGCGGGTTCATAGACGTCGTCGTGCTGGTAGGCGGTCTGTTGAGCGACGCGCGAGCCGAGCTCGAGCACCCGCGCATCGTTCTCGTCGAGTTCCTCAGCCTGCTCGAGCAACTTGATCGCCTTGGGGACGCCCTGGTGATCCGCCTGCTCGCGCAGCACGAAGATCCCCTCCTCCGCGAGCGCGCGAGCTTTTGAGGCACCCTTGCTGGCTTCGAACTTCGCGCGCGGTGGCTTAGTCAGCACTGGCTTGGGGAACCACGTGGATTTTTCCGCATGATAAAGCCAGATCTTCTGCTGCGCGCCGCCCCCGACCAGATACTGACCATCGGGAGAATAGGCCAACGCCGGAAAGCCAACCGATCCACCGAACGTGGACTGCAGCGGCTGGCCCTTGAAGGGGTCCGAGACCACGAGCAGATGATCCTTGCCGCCGGTCGCTAGCAAGCTGCCCTTCTCGCTCAACGCGATGCGCCACACTTCGTCGCGATGCACACGGATGACGTGGCGCACGTCCCGCGCCACCATGTTCCAAACCACGATGCGCTTGTCATCGCCGACGCTGATCAGCCCGGCGCCATCGGCGGTGAACTTGAGGTCGCTGACCTTCGACCCGTGCGCGAGCTTGCACTGCTGGACGCCACTATCTCGGTCCCAAACCGTGATGTCTGGCCCCGAGGCGGTGGTCGCGAAGAGCTTTCCGTCAGGAGAAAACGCCACGGCAAGCCCTGGCGAGCCCAGCGCGAAGCTCCGCACTTCCTTGCCGGTCGCCGGGTCGTGAATCCGCGCGAAACCATCAACCCCGGTCGAAGCGAGTAGCTTGCCGTCCTTGGAGAACTCGAGGTCGTGAATTCCGCCGGGAGAGTCTGGAATGCTCTGCGTCACCTGGCCCGTCTCGATGGACCAGATCCTGAGCTGCCCGTCCTTGCCTCCCGCGGCGAGCATCTTTCCCTGTGGATCTACAGCAAGGGACTGCACCTCACCTCGCTGACCGCTGAAGGAGCGCAGGGGCTCCTCATGATCTCGATGCCAGAGCTTGATCGCCCCATCGTAGCCGGCGCTCACGAAGTGCTCACTGTCGGGCAGCCACGCCAGGTTGCTGATGACCCCGATGTGCCCCACGTACACGCGCTCGCTCGTGACCAACGCACCGCCTGGAGGCAAGCGCGGTGGTAGCGTGGTGTCGCCGAGCGACGCCGGCTTCTCGCGCTGAGCCTCGGCG
The DNA here is from genome assembly GCA_041389805.1 of Polyangiaceae bacterium. Lineage (GTDB taxonomy): Bacteria > Myxococcota_A > Polyangia > Polyangiales > Polyangiaceae > JAHBVY01. Next base: position 8,357 of record JAWKRD010000036.1, read on the forward strand.
CGCGCGAAGTACCAGGTGATACCCACCGCAGGCAAAGCCACGAAGCATGACAGAGCCACCGCGAGCACCAGCATGCGCTTCAGACTGAGCGGAGTCGCCTTCCGCTTGAGCGCCAGCTTCACGCTGCGCGCGGACGGAAACCGCTTACCAGGGTCCGCTTGTAGCAGTCGCTCCAGGATCGGAGAGAGCCAATTGCTCAGCTTGAGCGAGCTCAGCTTGATGGTGCCATCCGGAAGGGTTAGTTCCGCAGGAGAACGTCGAGCGAGCAAGTAAGCCAGTAGCCCGCCGAAGGCGTACAAGTCCGAAGTTGGCGCCTTTTGGCCACGAGTCTCCTCGGGGGCCGCAAACCCAACCGCGCCCCGCAGCTGCGTCCCCCCCTCGAAGCGCTCGACATCACCAAAGCACACCAGCCTTGGTCCTGCCGTGTTGTCGATGAACACGTAGTCCGGACACAGCTGGCCATGGAGCAGCGCCGGGTTTTGTTCATGCAGGCACGCCAAGCCATCCAGGATCTGCTCAGCGAACTGCACGACACGGTCCTCGCTTGGAGCAGCCCCGCTTTGAATCCATTCGCTCAGCCTGACGCCCGCTGCGTGCTCCTGAAAGAGCAGCCCCCAGTAGCCGTCAGCGCGCTCCACGAACCCATGGTCAACGTAGCTGGCGAGCGCGGGGTGTCGCACTCGACACAACTTCGCGGCCGCGTCCTCGAACTCACTGACCGCCTGAGGGTCGCTCAACTTGAGCAGGGTGAGGACCACCACGCCGCCATCGCGCAACGACTTCACCCGGTAGCGGCGAGGGCCCAGCGCTTGCTCGACTCGGTAGTGTTGAGCGACGACTTCTTCCGGTTGTAGTTGCCAGATACTCATAGAACGCTCGACTACCCCCGGAGTCCGCAGCCTAGCGGATGTCTTCGTGCGCTGCCAGCGACCCACGGCTGCCACGCGGTCGCGTGGCATTTTCGCGCACCTGTAGTCGCCAATCCAGTTTGAGCTTGAGGCGACTGAAGAATCGTGCCTCGCGTCGAACAGTCGCTCACCGGCGCCGCCAATTTCCCCACGGATAACCTCACCCCCAAAACCGCCTACTGATACCCTGTGGGACGCGTGCACAGGCTGTCCACACCCCGCCGCACGCTCGGCGCCGGAAAGCCGAGGATCTGCAGCGCCCTGGGGCCCGCATGGCTGCTCGCGGAAGCGGGTGCAGCGAGCTTGTTGGCTGGATACGCAACCGATCCGCCCGCCGCCCGATCAGCACTGGCCAGGACCGCTCGCCTGCGGTACGGCCGTGGCACGCCAAGGGTGCCACCCGCTCCTGGCAGAGACGCGAGCGATGACAGAACTGAATCCCCCTCAACAGCAAGCAGTTGCTCACGACAGCGGCCCCCTCCTGGTGTTCGCTGGAGCCGGGAGTGGAAAGACGCGCGTCATCACGTTTCGGGTCGCGAACTTGCTCGCGTTGCACCAGGTCCCGCCCTATCGCATCCTCGCGGTGACGTTCACCAACAAGGCCGCGGGAGAGCTGAAGGAGCGCCTGGGCAAGCTCGCCGGCGAGGCCATCGTGCGCGACCTGTGGGTGGGCACGTTTCACTCGATTTGCGTGCGTCTGCTGCGTCGCTATCACGATCAGGTCGGGCTCTCGCGTCACTTCTTGATCTACGACGATAGCGATCAGAAAGCGCTGCTCGGCCGCATCATCAAAGGCGAAAAGCTCAGCGATCGCGAGTATCCACCACGCCGTCTTGAGCCGCATCCACGTGCACAAGCGGGAGGGCCGCGGCCCTGACGACATCAAGCTCTCGCCCAACTTCGACGGCAACATGGTCGAGCTGTACCTGCACCAGCAGGCGCTGCGTGCCGCAGACGCCGTCGACTTCGAAGATCTACTCGTGCTCGGCACCCAGCTCGCGGAGAGTGACTCCCCCGCTGGGCGAGACCTACGACAGCGCTTCGATCACGTGCTGGTCGACGAGTTTCAGGACACCAACCAGATCCAGTATCGACTCGTGCGGGCGCTGGCGTCCAGCACGCAGAACCTGTGCGTCGTCGGCGATGACGACCAGTCGATCTACAGCTGGCGCGGCGCCGACGTGCGCAACATCCGTGGTTTCCGCAAGGATTTTCCAGGCGCGCAGGTCGTCAAGCTGGAGCAGAACTACCGTTCGAGCGGGAACATCGTGGCCGCAGCGCTCGGCGTCATCGAGCGCGCCCACGAGCGCGAACCGAAGGAGCTCTTCACGAAGTCTCCGCCGGGTGATCCGGTGCGCATCCGCGGCGTGCTCGACGAAAAGGAGGAAGCACGCTCGGTGGTGATGGGCATCGCCGCTGAGCTTCAGCAGGGCGTCGACGCACGAGAAATCGCGATCTTCTATCGCACCCACGCCCAGTCCCGAGTGCTCGAGGGCGAGCTCCGGGCGCGCAACATCAGCTACCAGATCATCGGTGGCACGAAGTTCTTCGATCGCGCCGAAGTGAAGGACCTGCTCAGCTACCTGCGGCTGATCATGAACCCGAAGAGCGACGCGGACTTGCTTCGGGTCGTGAACAGCCCGGCGCGCGGCATTGGTAACAAGACGCTCGATGCGTTGATGGATGTGGCGCGCGATCTCGGGGTGAGCCTATTCGACGCCATCAAGAGCCCGGCCCTCGAGAAGAAGCTCTCGAAGCGGGCCACCCAGGCGCTGCTGCGCTTTCACGAGCTCATCGATGCTTTCCGCGGAGAATTAGCCCAGCTTCACGCCGACGAGCTGGCGGAGCAGGTGCTCGAGCGCAGCGGCTACGTCGACGCGCTGAAGAAGCAAGACACCGCCGAGGCCGACGCACGCCTCGAGAACTTGCAGGAGACCGTGGGTTCCATCCGCGAGTACCTGCTCGAGGCGGAGCACCTCGGTGAAGACCCGACCCTCGAGGCATATCTCGAGCGTGTAGCGCTGATCGCGGACGTGGACAGCATGCAGGATCAGGCGCCCAGCGTGGTGCTGATGACCGTGCACGCCGCCAAGGGTCTGGAGTTCGAGGTCGTGTACCTCACCGGCATGGAAGAGGGCGTGTTCCCGTATCGCGGCATGGACGGCGACCGCGACGAGCTGGAGGAAGAGCGGCGCTTGGCCTACGTCGCGCTGACCCGCGCACGCAGGCGCCTGACACTCACCCACGCCGCCCAGCGCATGCTGTTCGGCCGCACCGAGCCGCGCAGCCCAAGTCGTTTCCTCTCGGATATACCTGAAGACGTCTCGGAGCAGCAAGGCCTGGGCCGGCGCTTCGGCGTCAACTCCCTCGCTGGTTCCGGCGGCTATTCCGGGCGCGTGGACCCATACGCGCGTCGACCTGCCTACGACGAGTTCGACCAAGACGTGGACTACTCCCAGACGACAGCGCGCGGACGTCGAGTTTCGGGATCGGGGGGGAGGAGCTCCTGGCAAGATCTGCGAAGCCGCATGCTCGCAGGCAACGGGAGCGGCGGCGGCCAGGCTGCGGCAGAGTCAGACAACGACGGCCGCTGGGTGGACACCGAGGCCTTCGACGACGTGGGCGACGAAGCCATGGATCTGCGCTGGATGCGCCCCGGCGCGCGCGTCTATCACGATCGCTTCGGCAAAGGCGTGATACGCGAACTCAAACCGGAGTCACCTCCGCGGGTCGTCGCTGACTTCGGAGGCTTCGGCGTTCGCACGCTGCTGGCCACCAAGCTGAAGCGCACCGCGCAGTAGTGCTAGCTCTTGAGCGCTGACAGCAACCAACGCTGAAAGTGGTGCACGCCCTGCTCCCGAGTCGGCGAGTAGCGCCCCCGGGTGTACGCGCTCGAGCGCACACCACGCTGCACCTGCTCGACGATGGCTTCGTCTTCCAGCTCGACCTGATGCAGGTCCGCGCCCGCGCCGACTTCGAGGCGTTCAGCGTCCCACACGTAGACCAAGTAGGTCACCACGCTGGACTCGGGGCCGCTCGGCTCGACCAAGTTGATGCTTAGCCCCCACGGGTAGAAATTGAGCATCAAGCTCGGGAAGAGCTGAACGTAGTAGCCCGCGACGCGTCCCCCGGGCTGCGCGAAGTCCGGGTCGCCCTGCTCGAGCGCGAAACACGCGGCGTCCGGCTGCTTGGCATCGGCAAAGCCCACCTGGAGCGAGCCTTGCTCGAACAGTTCCGTACGGTAACTTCCAAAATCGAGCGCTTGATTCAACGCCGGATGCACGAACGGGATGTGAAAGCCTTCTAGGTAGTTGTCACAGTAGAGCGCCCAGTTGGCGCGCAGCTCGTAGCGCCGCTCGAAATGCAGGCTGGCGGTACCGCTCGAGAACGCCTCGAGCATGCGTCGATACACACTGCCGAGGCGGCGCGAGAGCCAGTCGAGGCCCGACGCAAGGTCCACCAGCGGTTCATCCGGCGCAAGACAGGTGCCAACGAGCGGACCGAGGCGCAGAGTGGGGAAGCTCTTGAGATGATCCGTATCCGCCGGGAAATCTACCACCTCAGCGAACTCTGGCATGTGCTGACAGCGCCCCGTCAGCCCGAAGCGCCGACCGTGATACGGGCAACGCAGGCTGTGCACGTCGCTTGGCTTCGTCACGAGCAGCGCCCCACGGTGAGTGCACACATTGGATAAGCAACGCAGCTCCCCATCGTCAATCCACAGAAGCGGCTCGCTCAGCACTCCCGGCAACGGCTGCCATGGCGAAACCCGCGCCGTTGGCGCTGCGCTGAACAGCCACACCCGGGGCCACAGCTGGCGCTGCTGACGTTGCCAGTAGATCGAGTTCGTGTAGGCGATGCCTGGAAGCGTTGCGGCGTGTGTGATGCGCGCGTCGATCTCGAGTTCATCCGGGTGCAGGTTCATGCGCGGCCCCGACTCTCCCCCGTCTCGAGGGCGCCCGCAATCAGGTGCGCCACGCGGAGCGGCTCCGGAAGCGATCCGTGGAGCGTCGAACGTTGCAGCCACTGCGCCGCCAGGCTGCGTCCCAACCCGACGCGCTGCACGAACACGCCGCGCAGCGCTTCCATCGGCCCTGCAGCGTCGATCAGCTCCCACTTGCGCTCGCCCCCCGGCAGCTTGCGCAACGCCGCACGGATTTGCGCCATCCGTGGCTGACGGCGCGCCACGACCATCACCGGGAGCCCCGTGAGTTCATGCAAGCCGTGTACATCCACCACGTTGAAGCCGGCGAGGGCGATGCCCTGGAGCAGGATCCCACCCACGTGGCCTTGGTAGTGAGACTCGTTCAAGAGTCGCGCGATGCGCTCGGTGGAGTTGCGCCCGTCGCGGCGCACCTTGCCGACCAGGACGCCGTCGAGGCGAGTCCCGGCGAACACCGTCCCCACGAAGCGGACATCTCCGCGGAAACGCGCTCCTGCGACGTCACGGGGGAAAGGGCAGTCGTCGATACCTAGCAGGTTCACCCGGCGAGCTTACTCATCCTGCGGGCAACGGACTCGAGTAACGGCTGCCGAAGCGAGGCGTGGGGGCCACGCTTCCAACGTGGCGTACCCGCCACGCTCGGCGACCTATCGGCTGGAATTCGCGCAAATATCGCGGATATCGAGGATTGCCGGCGCCGGCACGTCACTTGCTCAACACCAGGCATGAACACGAACCGACCGCCACACCCCGGAACCCTGCGGCTGCTCGCGCTGACCAGCGCACTTGCGCTCGCTGCGAGCGCCTGCGGCGCGAGTGACGACGGAACGACTGGCGGCGATGGCGGCTCCGGCGCGAGCGGTGGCTCGGGAGCGAGCGGCGGCTCGGGCGCCAGCGGTGGTTCAGGCGGCGGCCAGGGTGGAAGCGGCGGTGCTGGTTGGCAGACGCTCGTCTCGGGCGACTGGAGCATGGACCCCGGGAGCGAAGGCTACGTGTGCGTGCGCTACACGGTTCCCGAGGACGTGTTCGTCAGCGCGTTCCGACCCGTTGCGCCCTTCGGCACGCACCACACGGTGCTCAGCGTGGAAGCAGACGGTAAGCCGGACGGTCAGTACGACTGCACCGGCGGGATGAACGGCCCGCGCATGCTCTACGGGTCAGGCGTGGGCACGGATCCCCTCGAGTTTCCCACAGGCGTCGCCGTCAAGATTGCCGCGGGGGAACAGATCAACCTGAACCTGCACCTCTTCAACGCAACCCCCAAGGCCATCACGGGCACCAGCGCCATCGAGATCTTGGTGGTCGATCAAGCAGCGGTGGAGCACGAGGCGCTCGCCGTGCTCGCGGGCAAGGACCAGGGGCTGTTCGTCGACACGGGCGAGACCACGCAGACAGGCTTCTGCACTTCGCCCATCGCGCTCAACGTGTTCGCCGTGATGCCCCACATGCACACGCTGGGAAGCCACATGAAGGTCACTAGCCTCGGCAGCAATCCGAGTACGCTGCTCGACACCGACTACCAGTTCGAGGAACAGCGCTTCCGCCTGATTGACCCGCCGGTTCAGATGCAAAAGGGCGATCAACTTCAAGTCGACTGCACGTATATCAACGATACCGGCGACGCCGTGCACTACGGCGAGAGCACCTATGACGAGATGTGCTACGCCGGAGCCTACATCTACGCTGAAGACCCGAGCGTCAAACTGCAGACCAAGGGCGTGACCTGCACGCAGTAGCGGGCTGCTCTCGCGCGCCTGGCGTATTTCCTTACGGCACTGAAAGGCGGCGTCGCGGGACGTGCTCGGCGGTGCCATGACTCGGGAGTTCGGCCGAGCCTGACCCTGCAACATATTGCGCCACTTCGCTCCGCTTCGTCCGCCCATTCGCTGATGGCGGGATGCGCAAAGGGCGAAAATTCAAGGGATCCGCTGAGATGCGCGCGTCGAAACAGACGTTTGACCGGCCAGCTGGCCAAGTCTTAGACTTGCAAGATGACGCGGATAAGCAAGAGAGCGACGGGGCGCGCGACGGCCGGCTGGGCTGTGGGGTGCGCGTTGCTTGGCTTGGTTGGGGTGAGCTGTGGCGGCGATACGACCACGTCCGAGGGCACTGCGGGCAGCGGGGGTACCGCTGGTGCCGCGGGGAACAGCACGGCTGGGACCGCGGGGACCACTGGCGGCGACGGCGGCGTGGGCGGAACGGCGGGTACTGCGGGCAGCGGTGCGACGTCGGGCAGCGGTGCGATGTCGGGCAGCGGAGGCACGGCAGGCAGCGGAGGAGTCGCTGGAGCTGGCGGAGCAGCGGGAGCGGCAGGTACGGGCGGCGCAGCGGGCACGGGCGGCGCGGCAGGAGCCGCCGGTGCGGCGGGAGCTGCAGGCGCGCCGACCTTCAGCGGCGTGAGCTGTGCCTCCCCGCCCCCTCCAGGCGCGCCGACGCCTCCCGCCCCCAAGACCTATTCAGGCACCTGCCCAGTCCTGGTGAGCGGCCGCAACACCATCTCTTCTGGAGGCAAGGACCGCGAGTTCCTGCTTATTTTCCCCGAGGATATTCAACCTGGGGAGCAGCTACCGGTGGCCTTCTTGTGGCACTGGCTGAACGCCTCCGCGAACAGCTTCGCGACCAAGGGCGAGGTACAGGCAGCCGCCAATCAGCAGCGCTTCATCGCGATCATCCCCGAGGCAGACGACAACGCGCTGAACGTCTTCACTTGGCCATACACGGTGGCGACTCCAAGCGCCGCGATTCAGACCGAGCTCGGGCTATTCGACGACCTGCTCAGCTGTGTCTCGCAAGAGTTCGAGACCAACCTCAGCTGCGTCAGCAGCATCGGTGTGAGCGCGGGCGCGCTGTGGACGGTGGTCCTCACGGGGAATCGCTCCGAGTACCTGTCGAGCGCGATCGTGCTATCCGGCGGTACCGATGTGGCCCAGGTGAAATCCTACGTAAAGCCAGCGCGGAAGGTGCCCGAGCTGGTGCTGTGGGGCGGCCCCGCAGATCAGTGCGTGACCATCAACTTCCAGACCGCGTCGCACAACTTGGAGCAGCACCTCAGCGATGACGGCCACTTCATGCTGGAGTGCGTCCACAACTGCGCTCACACGGAGCCGCCCTTCGATCCGCCAAGCGGTGGCTCGAAGTACACCGGGCTCTGGCAGTTCTGGCTCGATCACCCGTATTGGCTGCCCGCCGGACAGAGCCCCTACCTCAGCGACGGTATTCCTGCCGCGACGCCGGAGTGGTGCGCGATCGGCGCTGGGAACGCCACGCCGCGCACCGGGATGTGCGAACCGGCAGACTGTCCCTTCTGAGCGACGGAGTCGCCGCCCCTTGGCTCCACGCGCGCTCCAGCTTGGAGCAGAGCGCACCTACGCCTATCGTTGGGTGATGCAGGCCGCCGCATCTCCCTTTGGGCGCTACGTGCTCAAGGCGCGCATCGCTCGCGGCGGCATGGGCGAAGTGTTCCTGGCGAGCGCGGTCGGAGCGGACGGCTTCGAGAAGCGGGTCGTCGTCAAGCGAGTGCTGCCGAGCCTCTCCGGCAGCCACAGCTTCGAGCAGCTGTTTGCCGCCGAGGCGCGCCTGATGACGCGCCTCGAGCACCCGAACATCGTGCAAGTCTTCGACTACGGTCGCGGCAGCATGGGCGATGCGTTCCTGGTGATGGAGCTGGTGGACGGCGCCGATCTGCGCGCCTTCCACCAGGCCTGGCAAGAGCGCCATGGTCCATTTCCTCTAGGATACGCCTCTCATATCATGCAACAGGTGCTGCGTGGCCTCGAGTTCGCGCACTCCAAGGTGGAGCTGGTGCACCGCGACGTCAGTCCGGGTAATGTGCTGCTCTCGCGCCTGGGGGAGGTGAAGGTCGCTGACTTCGGGGTTGCCCAGGTAGAGCTGGTAGATGGCGTGGAGCTCGTCGGCAAAGCGGGCTACGTCTCTCCCGAGCAGGTGAACGGCGGTGACGTCGACCTGAAGAGCGATCTGTTCGCCGCAGGGGTGATGCTCTACGAGCTTGTCACTGGCGAGCTGCCGTTCAAGAGCCGCCAGCGCGATGTCGCACCCATTGCCCCACGGCAACTGCGCCCCGACACGCCCGAGGGGCTGGAGGCGTTGATCTTGCGCTGCTTGATGCCAGAGCCCGAAGCGCGGCCAGTGAGCGCGCGCGAAGTCTCGAGAGAGCTCGGCCGCCTGGGACTCCCGAGTGTGCAACCCGATGAGCTGGGCGAAGCCGTCGCCGAGTTGTTTCCGCACGAAATGACCGGCGAGGCGCTCCAGGCGCTTGGCGCGGACAGCGGTGACAAGCCGCTGACCGAGCTGCGGCGGGGCGACAAGGGACTCGACTGGGCACCTGACGCGCTCTCCTTGGTGCGCCAGACGGGGAGCATTGACGCAGGACCCATTGACACAGGGTGGAGAACGGAGGCGCTCGAAGACGACCCAGCGCCGCAGCCACCGAGACCGATCGGCGCGAGCAATGACTCCCCTCCCCCTCAAAATCTCGGCACGCAGACACCTCTGCCTGTGGAGCCACGAGAGCAACCCTCAGCGATTGAATCCTCACGGCAACGTTCGACGACGAAGCCGCTGCTAGTTTTTCTGGGGGTGAGCGTGCTCCTGGCAGGCGTGATCGCCGGCGTCTCCCGCCTGCGCGGCCCAGCAACGCAGGCGCCGGGTGAAGCGCCTTCCGCGATCGAGACCTCGAGCACCGTAGCGCCGCCCACGAGCGACCCAAGCCCAAGCCAGGTGCCTCCTCGAGCCTCCGCAGCGATGCCACCGGATTTGCGTACCGCCGCTCCGCCGCAGCTGAGCGTGACCAGCGCCAGGCTTCAGCCAACGCCGAGCGCGCAGCCCAGCGCGGTGAAGAGCGCTCAGCCAGCGGACAAACCCGTCTGCACCGGCGCCCTGCAGATCTTCTCCAACGGCAGCTGGTCAGTGAGCGGCGGGCCGAGCGCCGTGCAGTCCCCTGGGCGCTACGTCTGGCCCTGCGGGCGCTACAGCTTGTCAGCGATTTCCCGCATGGACACGAGTCAGCGCAAGGGTGGGAGCGTCGTGATCGCCGAGGGCCGCACGGCGACCCTCGACCTACGCTGAGAGTGGCCAGGACGGGGCCGGGGAAAAACACTAGACTGAAAGACGCGGACGAGGCGCGGGTGGACGAGACAGCGTGTACACAGGTTGTGATGCAAGATGGTCAGGTGGTGATGCGCCTGCCTCGCTTCCGCGTGCGCGTGCTCGACGGCGCTGACGCTGGCGCATCCGCAGAGGCCAAATCGGGCCGGCTCGTGATCGGCAACAGCAGCCAGTGCGACTTGAAGCTCACGGACCGAGCGGTAAGCCGTTTCCACGTGGAGCTGAGTGCATCGGCGACCGGGATCACCCTGAAGGACCTGGGTTCCACCAACGGCACGCGCATCGGTAACGTACGCGTCGAACGGGCGACGCTCCCTGGCGCCATGGAGCTCAGCGTCGGGCGCACCCGCTTGGCGCTCGAACTTGGGGACTCCCACGAGGAAGTACGCGGCGGGCGCAGTCACTTCGGAGAGCTGCTCGGCTCCTCCGCCGCGATGCAGAGCGTGTACTCGTTACTCGAAAAGGCAGCGCCGACGGATGTGCCCGTGCTGCTGCTCGGCGAGAGCGGCACCGGGAAGGAGCTCGCGGCGCGCGCCGTGCACGCGGCTAGCCCCAGAGCGCAGGGTCCTTTCGAAGTCGTCGACTGCGGAGGCCTGCCGCCAACCTTGATCGAGAGCGAGCTGTTTGGTCACGAAAAGGGCGCGTTCACTCACGCGATCAGCGCCCGCGCAGGCGCGTTCGAGCGCGCCAATGGCGGGACGCTGTTCCTCGACGAGCTGGGTGAGCTGCCCCTCGAGGTGCAGCCCAAGCTCTTGCGCGCGCTGGGAGAAGGCGAGATCCGCCGCGTGGGCGGGGCAAGGCGCCAGCACGTCGACGTGCGCATCGTGGCCGCGACCAATCGCGACCTGCGCAGCGAGGTCAACCGCGGCACATTCCGCACGGATTTATACTACCGCATCGCGGTGATGGAAGTCCGCATGCCCCCGCTGCGCGACCGCAGCGAGGACATCCCACAGCTCGCGCGGGAGCTGATGGAGCAGATCGTCGTCGACCGCAAGATCCCGACCCTCATCGTACCCAGCGCAGAGCTCCTGGTTGAGCTGCAGAAGCAACGCTGGGCGGGCAACGTGCGCGAGCTCCGAAACTACCTCGAGCAGCTCGCGGTACTTCAGGTGCCCCCACCGCTCCGTGAAGCGAACCCGACGACGGACGACGGCAGCGCGTTCAACGACCTGCTCGAGCGACCGTGGCGTGAGGCGAAGCAAGCACTCGTGGAGCGCTTCGAGCGCCAGTACCTGGAAGCCGCGCTGCAGGCGAGCGACGGCAACGTCGCCCAGGCGGCGCGCCACGCCGGGGTCGATCGCGGCACCCTGTTTCGCAGCATTCGTCGCCTCGGTCTGCGCGGAGACGAGTGAGCCGTGGGGAAACAACTCCTGCGCGTCATTCGCGGCGCTCCGCGGGCTGCGCTGCTCGCGCTCTGTACATTGACCGCCGCCCAGTACAGCATCGGCTGTGAGGCAGAGTCGCTGTCCGTGCGCGTCACCCGAAGTGGTGCGTTGCGAGTGCTCGCGAGCTGTGAACCCGATCCAACCGCGTGCAAGACTCACGCGGAGCTTAACCCGCTCACTCAAGTGCTCGAAGGCACCTCCCTCGAGGTCGCCCTGGTCACCAGCAGCGGCGAGGTGAAGCAACGCTCGAGCTGTGTACGAACGGCGCTGAGTTCTCAGCCGACGGAGCTCGCGACGCTGCTCAACGACGCCCTGGACCGCGCAATTCCCGACGGAATCACCTTCATCGACTTCGAGAAGGAGAGCGACGCCACACTGGTGGCGCTGCTCTACGTCACCAGCGCAGACAGCGTGACCTGCGAGCCGGACGACCTGGTCGGCTGTTCCACCTTTGGTCTGGTCGCCGCAGGTTCCAGCAGCTACGACATCCAGTGCTCCGCCTGTGCGGGCGGCAGCCGCACCGGCTCAGGCTGCCAAGCCAACGGCCAGTGCGTGTTCGGCGTGTGCGACTTTCAGTGCGCCCTCGACGTGTGCCTGGGCGTCGCGCAGAAGTAGTCAGTTACACCCGCGGGGCGGACAGAAGCGCAGGTCGCGCTCGCTGCGGGCCACGGCGATGGTCGCCACGGTGCCACCGACCACCACCGCGCCGGCCAGCGGCCACACGTACCAGGGGATGCCGGTTTCCTCACGGCAACTTTCGCCGAGCACCCGGCAGGCCAGCGCCTCGAGATCCTTGGCCGGGCCCTGGGTGTGGCGGATGCGCTTGCCTGACGCGGCGTCCCACAGCACGAGCTCCACGCGGCGCTGGGGCAGGTGCTTGAGCTCGAGCACGTCTTCGGCACGGGACCACAGCGCAAGCGCGAGCTGCTTCTCCCTGGGTGACGGCGCGCGCGGCTTGCCCGAGACGAGCTGCGCCGCGAGCGAGGTGCGACGCGCGGCATCCAGGGTGAGCTGCACGCGCCCTGATGGCTGCAGCAGGATGCGTTCGGTGAGCGGCTCGAAGCGAAAGCGGCGCAGGGTGACGAAGTGATCGCCGAGGCGCACCTTGGCGTCGAGCGGCGTGGTCCCGCGCTGCTTGCGTCCGTCAATCCAGACTTCCGCGCCTGGTGGCTGGCTCTCGATGCGCACCATGCCGCGGGCGCGCCTGAGCACGTCATCGCGCGCCTTCAGCTGTTCTCGCTCCACGTCTTCACGGTGTAGGCCGACTTTCGGCTTTGTCTCATCGAAGCTGGCCGCGGCCAGGAAGTGCGGGCGGGCGTCTTCGAGTTGCCCCGCGGTAACGAGGCAAGCGCCGATCTGGATGTGCAGGTCTCGCAGCTCCTCGAAGTGACCGCTCAACGCGAGCACCGTGGTGGCTTCACTCAGGACACGGGCGGCCTCGCGCACACAGGCGTCGAAGCGCGCTTCGGATTCGTAGTTGCGGGCGCGCTTCAGCGCGAGCTCGATGGCGCGGCGCCGCGCTTCCAGGTTGGCGTCTTGAACGGTGCTGCGTTCGGGTGGTGGCAGCGGGAGCGCGCTGACCACACGACGAAACCGCGCAGCGACGCGAAACAGCTGACGGCGCTCCTCGGTGTCGCTCTGCTTGGCCACCAGGTAGACCGGATTCCCTGCCGCGTACGCGATGCTGGGTGAAGCGAAGGCGAGCAACAGGGTGCAGGCGATGAACAGCGCGCCTAACCCCCAAACCCGACCCATGACTCAAAGCTAGTGCTAGAACCGCCCCATGAACAAGCGGCTGGCGTTTCTCGAGCAACTGCACACCGATGGCAAAGCCGACTCCTTCGCGCTGTACGGCCTGGCGATGGAGTACCGAAAGCTCGAACGCGTGGAGGATTCGCTGAGGATTTTCGAGGAGCTGCGCGAGAAGGACTCGGGCTACCTCGCGATGTATCTGATGGCGGGGCAGCTGTTGATCGAAGCGAACCGCGGCAGCGACGCGCGCGTCTGGCTGGAGCAAGGCATCGAGCTCGCGACGCGTACCGGCAACGGCAAGGCCCTCGGTGAGCTGCAAGACGCCCTCGAGGACTGCTGAAGCGCGTCCGTTCTCCGAGCGCTAGCCAACCGCAGGCGGGGGCAGCGTCCAGGAAGAGCTCTCCTGCCCTTCGTCATCCGGTGGCCCAGCTTCTTCAACTTCACCGAAGAAATCCAAGAGCTCGGTGCGCCGCGCGTACGCATCGGCGCGCCCCAGATCGATCAAGCTACGTGCGAAGCCACCATCGAACAGCAAGTAGCTCGCGAGGTCGGCGTCATCCGCGATGCCCACATCGAGCAGCTTGAGCAGGCGCTTGGTGACCACGGGGCCAGCCTTCAGCTTGCCTTTCCGCAGGTAATCACCGGCGAGCTTGCCAACGCGCTCCGTGGGGCGCACGACCATGGTGCTAATCTCACTGAAGCGATGCCCACCACGCAGCGCTGCTGCGGCGTTGAGCTTCTCCACGTAATCCAGGCCGAACGCAGCGCGCCCGCTTTCCATGGTGTCGTTCAGCAGGTTCACCATGCCGAGGTCGTTGTCCAGGTGGTCGAGGAGCAACGCGTTGAGGATCTTGCCCAGCAAGAACGTCGCGCCCGGTGCCTGCAAATCAGGCTGAGGATGCACCACGCCTCGCACCAGGCGTGAGGTGCCGACGACCAGGACGTGGGTCGCGCCGAGGCGAATGGCAGGGGCAATCGGTGTGTTCTGACGCACGCCACCGTCAACGTACAGCTGACTGCCGATTTGCACCGGTGGGAACAGGAGCGGAATGGCAGCTGATGCCAGCGCGTGCTGGGGCCCGATGCGATCCGCGCGGATCAAGGTGCGCGGCGGCGCACGGGTCGGCAGCGCGGTGTTCGGCCCCGTCTGCATGAAGATCACCGTGCGCCCTGTGCTCACTTCCGTCGCGGAAACGCTGAGCGCCTTCAGGTGACCCTTGCGCAGGCTACGCGAGACCGAGCGCCATGGGATCTCCTTGTGCACCAGGTGCGACATGGGCGCGACGTCGAACACGCCAGTCCCCTGGCCGCCGCCCATCAGCACCTTGGGCAGGCTGAGGGCTTGGCGCACGCCGAACCCGAGCACTCGATCGAGGCGCAGGCCGCTCCACACGTCGACCAGGCGGCGCACACCGAGCACTGGATCACTCAAATGCGCCGCTACGAAGGCGCAGTTGATCGCGCCCACACTGGTGCCACACAGAATGTCTACGCGAGGTGGAGCGCCGCGCAGCCGCGTGAGCTCGTCGAAGAGGTACCAAAGCACCCCTGCTTCGTACGCACCTCGAGCACCTCCCCCCGACAGGATGATGGCTAGACGTCGTCCGGATTTGTTGCTCACACCGTCCGACAAGCTAGTCCGTGCTAGCCCTCCAGGCCAAGCCGAAATGACTGCGCTGCTTACAACGACGCAGCTTTCCACGCCAAGCGTGGGCTTTTCCGCGCCAGAGCGAGGGGCCACTGCCGGTGGCGCGCCAGCCGCGGAGCATGCCAGCGACGCCGCCCCGATAAGGCCGCCCGCACAATCCTGAGCGCTTGCGCCGGAAACAATCTTGGCCAGCCGAACACCCGACGATGCCGCGCGCTGGCGCTGCGCACCCCGCCGCGCAGCCGCCGGCCCCAGCGACCGCCAGGCCTTTATTTCTCCAAGGAAATACTGCGCGGTCCTGCGGTTGCTCCTCAGCGGGGACACCTCGAACCGCTGGCAGCTTTGCTTCCAGCGCCACCAGCCAAACAAGGCTTGGTCGTTGGGCAAGTCCAAGCCATGCTCGGTTGCATGTCTCTCAAGGTCTGGGGCGGAGCCCTGCTGCTCACCACGTTGCTCATCGGCTGCGGCAGCGACGACTCGGCGACGGAGCCCGCGGGCCCGCTGCTGCTCTCGAACCACTTCCTCAACATCGCTCACCGCGGTGGTCGGAAGCTGGCGCCAGAGCACACCCTGGTCGCGTACCAGAACGGCCTTGATGTCGGCGCGGACATTCTGGAGCTCGACGTGCACGCGACCTCCGACGGTGTGCTCGTGTTGATGCACGATGACACCGTCGATCGCACCACGAACGGCACGGGCGCGATCAAGGAGCTGACCTTCGCCGAGCTTCGCAGCCTCGACGCGGCTTACAACTTCAGCGAGGACGGTGGCCAGACGTTTCCCTACCGCGGCAAGGGGATCCAGGTGCCAACACTCGAGGAGGCTCGACGCGCACCCGAACACGGAGTGGGTGATCGAGATCAAGCAGGAGACCCCCAGCATCGTGCCGGCGTTCGTGGAGATCGTGAAGGCCAAAGGCATGCTCGAGAAGATCTCCGCTGGCTCCTTCCACAGCTCCACGGTGCAGGAGCTGCGGCAGTTGATGCCAGAAGTACCGAGCGCCTACGCGCTGGGTGAGATCCTCGACTTCGTCAACCTGAGCGACGAGTCGTCATATATTCCGCCAGGCAAAGTGCTCCAGGTCCCGCCGGAACAGATTGGGATCAGCATCATCAACGAGACCACGGTCGCGCGCGCGAAGCGCTTCGACCTCAAGATGCACGCCTGGACGATCAACGATGCGACGGAAATGGAGGATCTGATGAAGCTCGGTGTGGACGGCATCATCACCGACGACCCGATCACCCTCGATCAGGTCCGCAAGCAGCTCGGTAAGTAGCCGATGCGGAACTCGAGGACTCAACCGCAGCGCGCTGACGTCGATGTTACGACCGCGGGTTTGGGGGTGAGGAGCGCGACCCAGCCCTAGCGATTGACGAACGCGCCGTTCCAGCAGGTCACGACGGGCTCACCAGGTGCCTCCCCAGTGACCACGAACGCCTTGCAGCTCTCTCGCGTGCGCATCACATAGCCACCCGGTTCGAGCCCAGCGAGCTTGCTCGACAGGTGCGCAACACTGCAGTCCGACAGATTCGGCATCTGCCCGGAGGCCTTCGCGCCCGCCTGCTTGCTGACGTCGATCGCTACCCGCGCGCCTCGATTCGTCTCGAGCTCCATCGCGCCCGAGAGGTGTACTTCGTTCTTGCTGGTCAAGCAGCCCACGTAGAACTTGACCTCGATTTCGTTTCCGCGCTGAATCACACAGCTGTCACTGACGGGTACGCTCTTTGGGTCCGGCTCGCTCGCGTCTCCGCACGCCTCGCTTGCGGCGCGCGCTGCTGCTTCCTCACCCCCGCCGATATCGGCGACGTGGGCGATCTCCAGCGTCATGTGGCTAGCGCTGTCGTTCACCCCAAGCGGCGGTGAGTCGTCGCGTGCGGGCGCATCCGCCTTCGCGACCTCGGGCTGCGCAACGGGTCCACCACCACACGCGGCACACACGAGTGCCGCGCTCCCCAACATCCATCGCAAACGCACGAGGGGACCGTCACCGATCGCTTCGGCGAATTCAACCGCCCGGAGGGGCAAGACGGCGAGAGAGCGCCAAGCTCGGAAAACTTCTAGTGACGTCGAAGCTCCGGCGGATGCTCTGGATCGAAGCAGGTGACGACTGGATCTCTCGGCGCGCGCTTCAAGACCTCGAAAGGTAGGCAGGTGTCGTTCACGCTCAGTACATAGGCGCCTGGCTCGTCTGGTGCGCCGCTGGTCAGAATGCCTTCGACCGCTACGAGGAGGTGTCGATGGCCGGGTGCGTAGACCGGCTCTCGGTTCTCGATGATCCAGGCAAGAGTTAGCTCGTGGATCTCGGAGCTCACACTCTCCCAGTGGAAGTCGTATCCCCCGCCCCCGACCACCACGATGAGCACGCTGCCTTGCGATTGGACAGCACACGCGTTCGCAAATCCGACGGAGGTGAGGTCTTCCACGCGGCCCAGACACGGAGGCGAGTCGCTCGCAGGGCGCACGCGCACCGCAAAGCGTTCGTGGCGAAAATCGATCGGCAGCCTACTGGGCGGAAGCGTTTCCTCGCGGCTCACGCTGGGGTCGCTCGACGGAACGACCAGGATGCTACCTCGGGGCTCTGCCTGGCGTAGCGGTGCGCTGGGTGCGTGAGCGGATGACTTCGGAGGGCGCGCGCACGCGCTGAGAGTCAACGCCATTGCGGCGATGACCAGCGCTCCCCTCACCCCCAAACCTTGGGCCACGTCCAGAGACTGAACTGGCGGACGGCGAGCCTCAAGCGCTTAGAAGTCCATCGGCTGATCGCGGATACAGGTCCGCACGGCAGCGTCGGCGGCTGGGGACTTGCGCGAGACCTCGAACGGGACGCAGGCGTTGTTCACGCGCAGGGTGTACTTGCCGGGGACGCTCGAGAGCGGGAGCACCGCCTGGACCATGACCGCGACCGCAAGCACGACCTCGCCCGGACGCGGGATCGGGACGCTTTCTTCGATCTCGATGAAGCGCGTGCGGCCTTGGTCCTGCCTCGAGAGCTGCTTCCAGGTCAGCCCAGCTCCCCCTTCTGCTTGCACCCCGAGGCGCACGCCTTCAGCGCTTTGCTCCACGCAGGCGTTCGAGAAGTGGAGTTCATCCAGGGAGGCATCCAGCTTGTCGCACGGGGCACGAGTCGCTGGGGCGACTTTCACTGTGAAGCGCTGGGTTGCGTACTCACGCGGGGGCAGTTCTCCGGCGTCCGCAGCGGGGTCCGTCTGAACTGGCGCATCGGCGACCGCGGCGTCACTCGCATCGGGTACGGCACTGCCCGCGTCGAGCGCTGAGCTGGGTGCGCTCGATGCGTGAGGCGCCGGCGGCGCAGGCGGATTTGCAGCGCTACAGGCGATGGCCAAGGAGAGCGCCGCTGGGCTCAGCCAGCGCAGCGCCGGCGTCTCAGCCTTTGATGCCATCCGCCTCGTCTGCTTGCTCGAGCCCAGTCAGCGAGTCGCGTTCGGGGTCGTCGTCGGAGTCGCTGTTGCGGTTGGGATCGACGTCGAGGGGTGGAAGCAGCTCGGAGATCTCGCGCTCGGAGCGATCCATGTCGGCGTCGGTGCCGATTTGCGCGGTTTCATGCCGCCCCACGCCGGTGTCTTCGGCGGGGCCGAGCAGCTCGACGACTACTCCGCGGCGCCTGAAAGTTTTCCTCGCGGCTTTATCTCGGATGAAGCTCATCAGCTCGAGGGTGTACTCCGCCGCGCGCTTCTGCAGCTCGCCGGCCTGAGGCGACCCCGCCTTGCGCAGTGCTTCGCAACACAAGGCGCGAGTCTCGAGGCCGTATTCGCTGCCCTGGACGGTACCGATCGCGCCCATCGCCGTGGTCGCCAGGAGGATCCCCGTGTGTTGCTCGCCGATGTCGACGCGTGCCGCGCCCTCCACAGCCATGGCGTAGAAGTGGAAGGCCACGTAGGCCTGCGCCTCTGCCGCCTGACGCGCGTCGAATGCATGCATGACCGCCGCGCCTGAGTCGCCTGAGCGGCGCGCCAGCAAGGCGCGCAGGATCTTTTCATGCACCGAGTCGTAGGCGCTGCTGGTGACTGCGGTGAGCGCGCCCGCGTCACCCACCAGGTTCTCCGCCGCGTCGACGTCTCCCGCCTCGAGCATCACGAAGGCGCTGCACAGGAGCGTATCCGCGCGGCTATCCTGGTCGCTGTAGCGCTCGTGGGCTTCGCGGGCGCGCTTGAGGTAGGCCAAGGCTCGGGGCAGGTCGCCGAGGCGCCCATAGGACTGACCGATGTTGCTCAGCGTCTTGGCGATCTGGAAGCGACCGCCGATCGCCAGGTCGATGCGGATCGAGTCGAGGGCGAGCGCGATGGCGTCTTCGAAGCGCCCGAGCACGAACATCGCGTACGCCAGGGCGTTCTTCGTGCGTGCCTCCTGGCGGCGCGCGCCCACCTGACGAAAGACCGCGATCGCTTCGGCGTGGGCCTCGACGGCTTCGTGCACGCGCCCGACGCGGCGCAGCAGCGTGCCTCGAGTGCGCAGCACGTCTGCACGGCGCCGCGCGGGTACGTCGGGGTGCTGGGCTGACTTGATGGCGCGGTCGCACGCCGCGAGCGCGCCTTGCATATCGCCGAGGTCGCGCAGCATTTCGGCGACCAGCGCCTGCGCCTGCACCTGGAGCACCGCAGAGCTACACGTCTGGGCGACTTGTTCCGCCTTCTGCGCCGCCGAGAGGCCGCGCGCCAGGCGTCCGTCGTCGAGATCGAAGCGCGCGGTACGCACCAGCGCCGTCGCCACCCAGTGAGGGTTGTTGCTCTTCTTCGCCAGGGCGCGCAGCGCCGCGAGGTGACGCCGGCGCTCCTTCCAGCGACCCTGAACGCGGCAGATCGCCTCCAGCGCTTCCCGCGCGGAAAGGCGTCGCAGGTCGCCCTCTGGCAGCACGGCTAGCGCCCGTCGGAAGTAGCGCGTCGACAGCTGCATTTGGTAGCTGGCGCGGGCCGCGGACGCAGCCTCCAGGTAGAAGTCACCGGCGCGCGATGGCTGCTGCCCCCGCGAGAAGTGTCGCGCCACGATCGCCGCCGAGAGCCCACGAGCGACGCCGCGCTCCGCCAAGTACTCACCCACCCTGCGGTGCATGCGCACGCGCTCCACGCGATCGAGGGCCAGGTAGGCGACGTCTCGCGTCAGCGGATGGCGCACGTCGATGGAGCCGTCGCGCTCGTCGCACACACCACGCGCGCAGAGGCGCGTCACCGCGTCATCGGCGTCATTGCCCGCGAGCAACCGCAGATCTTCCATGCGCAGCGGACCGCCAGCGACGCTCAGCCAGTCGACGATGTTGTGCTCTTCCGCGGGCAACTCGTTGAGGCGGTCCGCGATCAGCTGCTCGAGAGTGCTCGGCAACGCGGCCGCGTTCTCATTGTCCCGATCGACGCGCACCAGCTCGTGGGTGTGATCCGGGCGCTCGCGGATCTCGAAGATCCCGCGCTCCAGCAGCGCATCCACCATTTCCAGAAGGAAAAATGGGTTGCCCGCGGCGCGCGGCAGCAAGTCAGCGCACACCGCGCGCACCCCTTCACGGCAGCCGAGGTGCGTCTGCAGCAGACGCACCTGGTTGTCCGCCGAGAGCCCCAGGATGTCGATGCGCACGATGCCCTGGATGTGCGGCGTGACGCGATCGTTCGGTCGCGTGACGAGCAGCGCCAGGATCGGCAGCGAATCCTCGCGGCTCACCAGCTGGGTCAGGAGCTCGAGGCTTGGGCGGTCGCACCACTGCAGGCCTTCCAAGGCCACCACGAGCGGCGCCTCGACTGCCACGCGCGCGAAGAAGCGGCGCAACCCGGAGGTGATCAAGCGACGGTTGTGCGCCACTTCGGCTTCGTCGTCCGCTTGCGCGAGACTACCCGTCACCAGCTCTGCCAGGCGCTTCACGATTTCTGCGCCGTGTTGCCCGTGGGCAAACTCGCCCAGCATCTCTTCGACGGTACGCACCACCTCTTCGAGCGGCTGTTCTGCGCGGGTGCCGGTCATCTCGCGCACCCACTCGCCCACGTTGGCGAAGGGCAGCTCCGTGCGCGCCGGGGTGCACTCCACGCGCAGCACGCGCGCGTCCGGCGGCAATTCCGAGAGGAAAGTCGAGACCAGCGCCGTCTTTCCGATGCCCATCTCGCCAGCGACCACGCGCGCCGTCACCTTGCCGAGCTGACCGCCAGGCCCGGGGCTCACGGCGCGGTGATAGGCGGCGTGCAGATCCGCGAGCTCTGCGTCTCGCCCCACCAAGTCGCTCGGGGCGTGCTGCATCACTTGCAAGCGCTCCTCGCGGGTCAACGGCCGCTGCAGCGCGTAGATGCGCATGTTGCGCGGCAGCTCGCGCTCATCAGCGTCCGAGAGCTGAATCGTCGGCGCGTCGCCCCACACGAAGTCGCGCCGAACGAGGCGATACAGCCCACCGGCGACCCACGTCGCGCCCGCGGGTGCGCGCTCACCCAGGAGCCGCGCGAGGTAGTCAGCGTTTTCTTGAAGCTCGTGGTGAATCAAGTGACCGCCGTCGTCGCGGCGGCCGGTGGCGATGCCGCGCACGATACCCACGCCAGCACGCACCGGCACCGGCAAGTCATCGCACGCGCCCTCGATCGCCTCGTGCAAGTCGACGGCGAGCCAGGCAGCGTCTGCTGCCGCGCGCGCTGGGTTCGCCATCAAGCCAACCACGGCGCGCGCTGAACCGGTGAGCAACGGGTCGCTCTCTTGCTGCCCACTCTGAGCGCTCCACGACCAGCGCGCGCCGCGCTTGAACGCCATCTCGTCGAGGGTGCTGCGGAGCTGCTCCGCGAAGCGCCGCGCCTGCATGACCCCGATGGCCTTGGCCAGATCGTCGCCGCCGTGAAGTCGCAGCGTGACGATCGCCACGTGGCGCACTTCACGGCCGACACGGTTCTTCAGATCACGCTTCGGGTCAGGGCCACCGGGTCCGGTGGGCGCGTCCGCGTGGAGACGCGAACCCTGCTCGAGGGAGCTACCGCTCGCCGGCGGAAGCTCACTTACGCTGCCCACGGTGGCAGGCGCCTCCACGCCAGGCGACGTGTGCTCTCGCCCGACGAGCTGCTCGATCACACTCTCCAGGCTGTGGGAATCGACGACCTCTTGCTTGGCAAACAGCGCGCGGGTGATCGCCCCAGCCATGTCGCGCGCCGTCTGGAAGCGGTCCGCCGGCTCACGGCTCAAGGACCGCATCACGATCGACTCGAGCTCCGAGGGCACACCACGGGCGAAGGTACTCGGCGGCTCGACGTGACCACTGCGCACGACCTCGAGCAGCTCTTGCCCCTCGGCCGCACCATGCAGCGGACGCCCGGTGAGCAACTCGTGGAACACGACTCCAAGGGAGTAGATGTCCGTGCGCCGGTCGACGCGCTCTGCGCGCGCCTGCTCCGGGCTCATGTAGCTGGTCTTGCCCATGAGCACGCCCGGTTCTTCACGGAACACGTTGGCGGTCGCGATACCGAAGTCGGCGATTTTCACCGCGCCTTCGAAACTCAGCAGAATATTCTGAGGTGAGACGTCGCGGTGAACGATCTCCAGGGGCGCGCCGCGCTCGTCCTTGCGTGCGTGGGCGTAGTGCAGCCCCTTGGCGACCTCACCGATGATGAACGCGACGACGTAGGGAGGAATGCGGGTCTGCTGGGCCTTGGTCGCGCGCTGGAGCTTCCTCAGGTCGGGCCCCTCGACGTACTCCATGCTGAGCAGCTGACCCTCGTCGCCATAGTCCTGGAAGTCGTAGACCTGGACGATGTTCGGGTGATTCAGACGCGTGGCGAGCTGGGCCTCTTCCGCGAACATCGTGCGGAAGCGAGGAGACTCGACGTGCTGCGGCAAGAT
This sequence comes from Polyangiaceae bacterium, assembly GCA_041389805.1. Taxonomy (GTDB): domain Bacteria; phylum Myxococcota_A; class Polyangia; order Polyangiales; family Polyangiaceae; genus JAHBVY01. The sequence goes on from JAWKRD010000036.1 coordinate 30,929, forward strand.
GCGCTTGACCACCAGCAGCTTGAAGGTGCCCTCAGCGCCCCGGCGCTTGGCCAGGAAGACCTCAGCCATACCGCCCGCACCAAGGCGGCGAATGATCTCGAAGTCGGCAAGCCGGGCGGGAGTATCCATGGCGACGCTTGGAACCTGAACGTTACCCCACCTCCGCCGGGCGTGGCGGTCGAACCTCGCGGAAGACCACTCGAATCCGCCTCAGTCCCAGGGCGGAAGCAGGGGCTTTTCCGCGCGAACGCAATTTTTCTGGCCTCATGTTTCCGGCGCCGAATTGGTTGTTTCATGACGCCTGCGAGGCGCGAATTGGTGTTTCTTCCCGGCTGTGGGCGCGGCGGTCGGCGCTTTTTCGCCACTTCGCGGCCCGTTTCCGAAACCTCCAACCGGACCGATCGGGCTCGCCACACGGCTCGCGCGTCGCCTCCGTCTCCTCGCAGCTGCCGTCTCCCCGTAGCTGCCCTCTCACTCACAAGGACCGTTCCCATGCGCACTCTTCGCTCCGCCTCGTTGCTTCCCCTGTGTGTCGCGGGCCTACTGTTCAGCACCAACCTGTTGGCTCAGCCCGAAGCTGAAGCAGAGTCGGGTGAGGTCGAGTCGAAGGGCGGGCCATCCATGGAGAGCGAAGGTGCCGACCCCGTCGACTCCGAGGTCGCCGAGGCTGACGCCCCATTCGTTCCTCGCGGAAAGGACGAGAAAGCAGACGAGGCAGGCGACGACTCAGCGGAACGCTCTGCCGCACGGAAAGCCAAGCCACTCGATGTCCACGGCGACGTGCTGCTCGGCTTCGGCAAGACGCCGCTGCCCGGCCCGGTCGACTCGCGCTCGCCGGATGCGACCGCTATCAGCCTGGTGATTGGCGCAAGCTACGCCGTGCAGCCCAATCTTAGCCTCGGCCTCGACCTGCCGTGGACCACCGCGAGCTACGAGTCCACCGCAGATCAGAGCCAAATCGACGAGTCGGCGAACGCGCTTGGCAACCCGATGCTGCGCCTCGAGTACCGCCTGGTGAAGCCGTCCTTCGACATTCCGTTGCGCTTCGGCGTCGGCATCCCGGTGGCCCAGGGAGAGCCCGATCCGACCAGCGCGGACCGCGCTAAGGTCGCCCAGACCCAGGTGCAGCTCACAGCGGACGCGGCGCGCGCGTGGCGTGAAGGCGAGTACTACGCCGTCGGGCGCATGCCGGTGACGCTCGGCGCAGGCATCGAGTTCCCGGGTACCTTTGAATTTTCCGCGGCGGAAACGTTGCTCCTCGCCCCCAAAATCCGGGGCGAAGTCTCCACTCCTGATGGACTCTCGAGCGGCGAGACGAAGCTGAACTCGTTCGCCATGCGCAGCGTGACTGACGTCACTGCCGCTTACCAAATCATCCCGGTGCTGGGAGCCGGCCTTCGGGGCTCACTGGTTTACAACATCATCGACCCGGTGGAGTACACCGCGGACAGCGACGTGACGCAGCCTTCGCCGCTTCAGCTCTCCCTCGAGCCTCACGTTCGGGCCACCTTCTCCGGCATCACCGCGTCGGTGGGCTACCTGGTTCCCCTGGGCGGCCAGCTCGGCGACGCGAAGATGTCTGGGCTCCGGCTGGGCGCTGCCGCACGCTTCTAGCGCGACAAACCTCAGCAAGTGCGAGCTGGTAGCGCTGGAGCAGCTGGGGTGTAGACTGGCCCCAATGCGTAAGGTCGTCCACACGGCGGTGATAGCGCTCAGCTTGAGCGTCGCGTTCGCAAGCACAGCTTGCACATCCACCACCAACACCCCCGCGAATCACCCCGAGACTCCCACCGGCCCCGTGAATCCGGTTCAGGTCAGCGATGACCAGTTCGGGCCTGCAGTGCACAAGCTGCTGCTGAACGGCGAGCGCAGCTCCGAGCGCCTCGACCTGCTCGTTGGCGTGGTGCGCAAGCAGCTCGAGCACGCGAAGCAGCGCTTCGAGACCGGGCATCCCGACCAAGGGGTTGCGGCCCTGACCGGCGCTCTCTACTTGGTGCGAGTCGGCGAGTTGCGCCCCGAAATGTTTGTTGGGGGTGAGGAAGCGCTGAAACAAAGCGCGGATGCTGCGGCACAGGTAGGCGACGAGGGACGCGCTCGAGCGCTCTACGGCATGCTCAAGCAGGCGCTCCCGGCAGGCAAAGCGCGCGACGAAGTCGACCAGCACCTGGCGGCCCTCAAGACCTGGATGTCGAACACTCGCCGCCCAGGGAGCATGAGCTCGCTGAAAGATCAGCACAACGCCGACGCGCTGCGCTCCTTGCTGGAGCCCAGCAAGGAGGCAATGGACGCGGCAAACAAGTCGACGACAGGCTGGGTCAGCGCAGCACTCAGCAAGAACCTCGACGACATGCCGATGGAAGACAACGCGGACCGCGAAGAAGCAGTGAGTGTGTTTCAGGCGGTGCGCACCGGCAGCTTCGCCCTGGCCGCAGTGTACCTGCGCCAGGGCGACGCGAAGGGCGCCTTCGACGCGATTCAAGCGAGCGACGTAGGCAAGGTGGCGCCTCCCCCGCTGCTCGAGGCCCTGGACGCCGCCGCCAAGGAACAGAACCCCGAAGCCTGGGCGGCGCTGCTCGAAGTCTACACCCGCGCGGAAACACCGGATCGGCCGGAGACAGCCATGAGCCCCGATCTGGCGGCTGGCGCGGCCTGGGGCTGCGCCGTACAACTTTACCGCGCGGAACCGTACGGCTTACGCGCTGCAGGCACGCTGAGCACGCTCTTGATGCGCTACGGGATGAGCGAAGCGTCGCCCCAGGTGCTGGTGAGCGCCCTGGAAAAGGAGCCGCAGCCCCGCAACGTCTCGACCGGACTCGCGCTGCTCCTGCGCGCCATCGTCGATCTCGACGAGATCAACGACGTAGCCGCCGCACGGCGCACCTTCGCGGCAGCAGACCGCTTGTTGGCGCTGGCCGACAGCCAGGGCCTCAAGGGCCGCGTCAACCCGAGCCCCGGTCGCCTGCACTACGTGATGGGCGCGATCGAGAGCCGCGCCGGTGAACTGGACAAGGCGAAACCCCACATCGAAGCCGCTGTCGCGTCGGACCCAACGGTTGAGGCGCTCAGCCTGCTCGCCGCCATCGACCGCCAGCGCGGGGCGTACGACGACTCGCTCCGATCGTTGAACTCCATGGCCGAGCAAGCCGGCCGTGAGGGCGACAAGGCCGCCGAGACACGGGCGCTCACCACGCGCTACGAGGTGTTGCTGGAGGCGGGGCGCAAGGACGAGGCCCCGAAGGTGCTGGAGCGTGCTCTACGCACGGCCCTCGACGCGCGCCGCCTGGCTCGATCCAATGCACAACTCAGCGAAGCCGAACGGCAGCTCGCGCGAGTGATGGAGCACTACGGCGACGCGGCGGCCGCGCGCCGCGCCACCCAGCGCGCCTACGAAGCGTCGGGCGGTGACATTCGTCAAGTGACGGCCACGGTGCTCGACGCCGCGCGCCGTGCGCTGACCCTCGGCGACTTGCGCGCGGGTCGCGAGGCACTGCGACAAGCGGTGGAGTCCGATATCCCCGACGGGGACCTGGTGTACGTCGCGCTGTGGCTGCAGCTCTTGGAGCGACGGGTGAAAGCGAGCAGTGACGGCAGCGTGGAAGCGGCGCTTCAGAGCGCGGACGGCACGGACCGCTGGGGCCGCAAGCTGCGGGCCTGGGGCACCCAGCAGCTGGCCGATACGGAGCTGCTCGGCGCCGCCCAAAACCGCGTGGAAAAAACTGAGGCCACCTTCTACGCCGCGCTCTCGAACCCGAGCGGCGACCTGACGGAGCGTCTCAAGTCAGTGGCCAGCAGCGAGACGATCGAGCTGGTCGAGGTGATGATCGCTCGGGATATGCTGAAGCGGGCCGATAGCTACGCGCCCCCTGACCTGCCGAAGGGTGTCACCGTCCCGTGATCCCCCAGAATTTCTGGCCAAACGCGCCTGGGCGCGTTGAACAAAAGTCGGACATACAAACTACGCTGAGCTAAAGCGTCAGCGCTCCTCGTCGCGGGCTCCATGCGGGCTCCGTCTGGGGTGTCAGAACGCGCGCTTCGCGTCACGTCTGCGAAACCTGTCAGCAGTGATTCAGGGAATGAATCCGGGCCCCTTGCGGATCCCCCGAGCGGGTTCCAGGTAGCGCAGAGCGGTGGGTTGCGTGTGTAACCCTCCATCGGCGCCCGCCGGCGCCACCCCTCGTCTCACGGAGACCACCGCAACCGCGCGCCCAGCGCCATTTCGCGGCTTTCCGGATCGGGAACACGTTCCCAAGACTCCAAGACCTCCTAACCCAGCACCCCGCCATCCCGGCCAACGTTGGCTCGCGTTGGAAGGGAAGTGAGGCGTCTCTCCCCACTCGACGCCTCAGGCACGGAGCAAGCGGTATCCTCCAATGTTCAAGAAAATCGCTCTGACCATCGTCGCTCTGCTGCTCGTCGTGGGCGTGATCGGAGGCGCCAAGGGCGCCCAGATCGCAGCCCTGATCCAGAGTGGTAAGAGCTTTGTCCCGCCGCCGGAGACCGTAACCGCGAGCGCAGCCAAAGAAGAAGTCTGGGAAGACAACCTCGCGGGCGTTGGCACCGTGGTCGCCCTCCAAGGCATCACGGTGACGACGGAGTCTCCCGGCGTCGTGCGTGACATCCGCTTCGAGTCCGGCGAGACGGCGAAGAAGGGCGCGCTCTTGGTGCGCCTCGATACCAGCGTGGAGGCGGCACAGATCGCCCAGGCTCAAGCTCAGAAGAGCCTGGCGAAGCTCCAGCTCGAGCGTGCAGAGAAACTGCAGAAGGCGGGCGTCGCCGCACAGGCGGATCTCGACAGCGCGAAGGCCCAGGCCAAGCAGACCAGCGCCCAGGTTGGAAACTACGGCGCGATCCTCCAGCGCAAGGTGATCAAGGCGCCGTTCACCGGTCGCCTGGGTATCCGTCAGGTGGACCTGGGAGAGTACGTCACGCCGGGTGCACCCATCGTCACCCTCCAAGATCTGACCAGCGTTTACGTCGACTTCAGGCTACCGCAGTCGAAGGTCGGCGTGCTCGCCCAGGAGGGCCTGAAGGTCCGCGTGACCTCCGATGCTTTCCCCAAGGAAAAGTGGGAGGGCACGATCCACGCGGTAGATGCGGCCATCGACGCCGCCACCCGCAACGTGCGTGTCCGCGCCATCTTCAAGAACCCTGACGAGCGGCTCAAGGCAGGCATGTTCGTGGCTGTGCAGGTCGTGCTGCCGACCAAGCAGAAGAACGTGGTCGTGCCTGCGACCGCGGTGCAGTACGCCCCCTACGGCGACTCGGTCTTCCTGGTCGTCGATGGCAAGAACGAAGACGGGACGCCAAAAGAGGGCAAGGAGGCCAAGCAAGCCTTCATTCGTCTCGGCGAGCGCCGGGGCGACTTCGTCGCGGTCGTCTCTGGACTCGAGCCAGGTCAGATGGTGGTGACGAGCGGTGGCTTCAAGCTGAAGAACGGCATGTCCATCGTGGTGGACAACACGCTGCAGCCCGACGCGAAGACCCACCCGACGCCCGAGGACAAGTAGCGTGAGCGCCTCCCCAGAGAAGCCCAAGGCCAAAGCTGCGCCCGCTGACACCGGGAGCAAGTTCACTGACCTGTTCATCCGACGGCCCGTGATCGCCATCGTGGTCAACCTGGTGATCATCATCGCCGGCCTGCAGGCGATCAAGAGCCTGACCATCCGTCAGTACCCCAAGAGCGAGAACGCCTCGATCACCGTCACCACGGTGTACGTCGGAGCCAACGCGGACTTGGTCAAAGGCTTCATCACCACGCCGCTAGAGCGCGCCATCGCCGCTGCCGACGGCATCGACTACATCGAGTCGACGAGCACCCAGGGGGTGTCCACCATCACGGCGCGCCTCGAGCTGAACTACGACGCCAACAAGGCGCTCAGCGAAATCAGCTCGAAGGTGGACCAGGTGCGAGGCGACTTACCGCCTGAAGCCCAGGTCCCCATCATCAACATCGAGTCGGCGGACAGTCGTTTCGCATCGGCTTACCTCTCCTTCTCCTCTGAGTTTCTCAAGCAGAACGAGATCACCGACTACCTGGTACGGGAGGTGCAACCCCGGCTGACGGCAGTGGAAGGCGTGCAGCGCGCGGACATCCTCGGCGCGCGTACGTTCGCGATGCGCATCTGGCTGAAGCCCGAGCGCATGGCGGCCTTCAACATCAGCCCCGCCCAGGTGCGACAGGCGCTGGCAGCAAACAACTACCTGGCGCCGGTCGGCACGACGAAGGGCGCGTTGATCCAGGTCAACTTGTCCGCGAACACCGACGTGCAAGACGTCGAGGGCTTCAAGAAGCTGGTGATTCGTGAACAAGACGGGGCGCTGGTGCGCCTCGAGGACATCGCGAACGTCGAGCTGGGCGCGGAGAACTACGACACCGAAGTGCGCTTCTCCGGCAAGACGGCGGTGTTCATGGGGATCTGGGTGCTCCCCAACGCGAACTCCCTGGACGTGCTCAAGCGCGTTCGCACCGAGCTCAAGGACATCAAGCGAGATCTGCCGGAGCAAATCGACGCCGGCATCGGCTACGACGGTACAGAGTACATCCAGAGCGCTATCGACGACGTAGTGCGTACCCTCACGGAAACGCTGATCCTCGTCATCGTGGTGATCTTCCTGTTCCTGGGGTCGATCCGCTCGGTGCTCGTGCCCATCGTCGCGATCCCCGTGTCGCTCATAGGCACCATATTCTTGATGCAGGTGTTCGGCTTCACGATCAACCTGCTGACGCTGCTGGCCATCGTGCTCTCCGTCGGTCTCGTCGTCGACGACGCGATCGTCGTGGTGGAGAACGTCGAGCGCAATTTACAGCTTGGAATGACGCCAGTTCAGGCAGCCAAGGCGGGCGCGCGCGAACTGGTCGGCCCGATCATCTCCATGACCATCACCTTGGCGGCGGTGTACGCACCGATCGGCTTCCAGGGCGGTCTCACGGGATCCCTGTTCAAGGAGTTCGCGTTCACGTTGGCTGGCGCGGTGACCATCTCGGGCATCGTCGCGCTGACGCTATCCCCCGTCATGTCCTCACGCCTGCTGCGGGAAGGCGACGCGGAGAAGGGCCTCGCAAAGTACATCAACCGTGGCTTCGAGCGCATCAAGCGCACTTATCTGCGCTTGCTCGGTACCACCCTGCGCGCCCGCCCTGCGGTGTACGTGGTGTGGATCGCCCTTGGGCTGATCTCGTTGGTCTTCTTCCAGATGAGCCCCAAGGAGCTCGCGCCCAAGGAGGACCAGGGCATCATCTTCTGCATTCTCGATACACCGGCCAACAGCACCACCGAGTCGCTGATGCCGTCGGTGAACAAGATCAACGAAGAGTTCCAGAAGTCGCCCGAGTTCCAGTTCAGCTTCCAGATCACCTCGCCCGGCGGTGGCTTCAGCGGCATGCGCCTCTCCCCGTGGGACAAGCGTGAGCGCAACGTCTTCCAGATCCTGCCCGAGGTGCAGCAGCGGCTCAAGGGCGTCGCCGGAGTCAGCGTGTTCGCGGTGACTCCCCCGGCGCTGCCTGGTGGCGGTCAATTCCCCGTGGAATTTGTGCTCACCTCGACGCAGGACACGGAGCAGATCCTCGGCTTTGCCAAGGAGCTGCAACAGAAGGCCACCGAGAGCGGCATGTTCGCCTTCCCGCCCATCATCGACGTGAAGATCGATCAGCCGCAGAGCCAAATCGTCTTCGATCGCGATCGCGTGGCGGAGCTTGGTCTCAACATGCAGCAGGTGGGCGCTGACATCGCCTCCGCAGTCGGCGGTAACTACGTCAACCGCTTCAGCATCGACGGCCGCAGCTACAAGGTGATCCCGCAAATCAAGCGCGCGGACCGCTTGAACCCCGACCAGCTGAAGGACATCTACGTCACCGGCCCGAAGGGTGAGCTCATATCGCTGGCGACCATCGCCACGCTGAAGAGCTCCGTCGAGCCGCGCTCGCTCAATCGCTTCCAGCAGCTCAACGCCGTGAAGCTCTCGGGTGTCGCCATCCGCCCGCTCGATCAAGCGCTCGGCTTCCTCGAGGGTGAGTCCGCGAAGATCCTACCGAAGGGCTATGTGCTGGAGTACACCGGCGAGTCCCGCCAGCTCCGCAAGGAAGCAGACACCTTCTTGCCGGCGTTCGGCCTCGCGGTGGTGCTGATCTTCTTGGTGCTCGCGGCGCAGTTCAACAGCTTCCGCGATCCCCTCGTCATCCTCGGCGGCTCCGTGCCGCTCGCGATGTTCGGCGCGATGATCTTCACCTTCCTGAAGATGCCCGCCCCCGTCCCCTTCTGGACCGACGGCTGGACGACGACGCTGAACATCTACTCTCAAGTCGGTCTCGTGACCCTCGTCGGCTTGGTGTCGAAGAACGGCATCCTGATCGTGGAGTTCGCGAATCACCTGCAACGTGAAGGCAAGACCAAGCTCGAGGCGGCTCACGAGGCAGCGGGCACCCGCCTGCGTCCCATCCTGATGACCACCGTCGCGACGGTCGTCGGGCACTTCCCGCTGACGCTGGTCACTGGCCCCGGCGCCTCGGCCCGTAACTCCATCGGCCTGGTGCTGGTGAGCGGCATGGCCATCGGCACCTTGTTCACGCTGTTCGTCATCCCGTCGCTCTACGTGCTGATCGCCAAGGATCACTCGAAGGAGCTGGCGCAAGAGGCCGCGGTGGATGACGAGGGTGAGGCCGAGCCGGCCACCGCCTGATCCGTAAGGAAATCAAGCTGCGCGCGGCGCCTTGGCACTGACCGCACGCAGCACGTCCAGGTAGCCGGGTGGCTCCGGCACGTAGCCCCGTTGCCGCAGCAGCGCGTGCATGCGCTTCAGTCGATAGTACGGCACCCCCGGCATCAGGTGATGCTCGAGGTGATAGTTGACGCTGAGCGGCGCGACGGTCAGCCGCGCGAGCCAGCCGGCGCGCGTGGTGCGCGTGTTCCTCAGCATGTCTGGGCTCTGCTCGAGGCAGGCGTGCTCCGCCAGGGAACGAATGCGCAAGAACAGGCTGAACGTGGTCAAGTACGCCAGCACCCACACGCCGTAGATCCAGAGCTCGCCGCACAGCCAGAGCACGAGCGCCATCAGCGCGTTCATCAGCCACACGCCCCACGCATGCTGCATGAGCGACCGGAAGTGTTCACCCCACGCGCGCTTCGGCAGCCGGTGCGTGTCCGTCGCCACGGTCCACTTCAAGAGCCCCATATCCATGAGGAATAGCCCCAGGATGCGCTTGAGCCCCGTGAACCCGAGCAAGTCTCGCAGGCACTTGCGGTAGAGCCCTCTGCGCGTCGTCGGCAGGTTCGCCACCAGTGAACGATCCACGTCGCACTCGGTCCCCGTATAGCGATGGTGCTTGCCGTGGTGCACGCGGTAGCGCTCCTGATCCGTCCACACCAGCTTGCCGGCGAACCAATCCGACACGAAGCGGCTCAGCCCCTTGCTCGCGAACAGCGTCCCGTGAGACCCCTCGTGCATCAGGATTGCGCAGCCGAGCTGCCTGCCTCCAAGCACGATCAGAGCCAGGATCACGGTCAGGGGGTGAGGCCAAACGGCCAGGGCCACGAAGCTCCCAATAATCCCACTCCAAATCGACAGCAGGGCGAGCCAACCCCGCCAGTTGGAGCGCCGCGTCAGCTCTCGAATTTCCTCACGGCTAAACAACTCACTCACTTTGGTGACGCCGTTCTCCGCCGCGGCGTCGTCCATCACCGGTGCAGTCTCGGCCATCACGCCGCACCTCCAAGCGCCGCCGCGCGGCCGGTGCTGCCCGCGTGCTCGTCAGCGGTGCGTGACAACGCACGCCAGATGCGTTGCCCCGCCTCGTCGAAGCGCACCACGCTCGCCAAGAACTCCCTGCGCAGCTCGCCGTCAATCAGCTCCTCGGGCAGCAGCGGATCGAACACCCACTGCCGAATCGCACCATCTCCCAGCAAAAAGGATTGCCGCGCGGCAACCTGGGGAGTGAAGCGGTCGGCGCCTTCCCGCCACTGCTCGAGTCGCGCGCGCGTCTCCCGGTAGCCCCGCTCGAGGCGCTCCACATCCCACAGCGCCGCGATGCGGGCTGAGTCTGCGTCGCTGAACTCCGCCGCGCGAAACACCAGAGGGCGTGCCTCCTGCGCTTGCCCCGGGCTGACTTGCAGCCGCTCCAGGCGCTCCCGTACGCGCTGCGCACCGCCGACCAGGTTGTCGGGGCGGAGCCACAGATCGCCTTCGAACTCCTTGAAGCCGGTCAGTGTCAGCGCGCGCTCGCGGCGACTCAGCGCGGCGCGATCAGCGCGGCCAAGCCCCGCGCACGCCACCGCCAGGTAGCTCCCGCGCCAGCGCTTGAGCGACTGCAAGCGCTCCCGCCAGCCCGCGACCTCGGTAGCGAGCGCGCTGCCTGCCGCTCCCAGCCGGTACTCGCCGCGCCCAACCGACTCCACCAACGAGTCAGCCACCAGGCGAGCCAAGGTGACGCGCACGTTGTTGCTGGACACCCCCATCAGCTCCCCAGCCGACACGATACTGCGTACCGGCAGTGCGTCGTCCTTGGCAGCCAACAGCAGGTTGAGAATGAGCCGCTTGGTGTTCACCGGTTTATTACAGCACTCATCACAGCTTGCTGCACGGAGTAATATTACGTACGGCATCAGTCGCGACAACAAGCTGTAACGGTTCGGTCTCCCGTGTGGGAACGCCCTGGATTGACTTGGGTTTTCCCTGTGCGTATGCCTCCCGGATGCGTCACGCCTGGATCTGGATCTGCTTCCCGCTTGCCATCGCCTGCAGCGAGTCCAGCGCTGCCGATCCCGCAGGCGCAGGGGGCTCCGCGGGCCAAGCGAGCGGCGGAACCGGCGGCAGCGCGGGACAAGGCGGCGCGAGCGGCAGCGCCGGCACCGCAGGACAGGCAGCGGGTGGCTCCGCGGGCAGCGCCGGCCAGGCCTCAGGCGGTAGCGCTGGAACCGCAGGCAGCGGGGGAGCCGCCGGTGGCGCTGGCGCTGAGAGCTGCACCCCGGTCAGCCTGGGTGCGCTGATCGTCGCGGACACGGAGACGGGCGGCTCTTCCCTCGCCTACGAGCTGCAAGGCTTGGACGCGACCCTGGACGACGTGATCTACGTCGAGTTCTTCGACGTCGCTGGCGCGCAGACCACCGGCAGCTTCGACCTGAGCCAAGCGCCCGACGACAACTACTCCACGTGCGCCCACTGCCTGCTCGGCTTCGAAGACGTGGGCGGCAGCTCCACGCCGTTTTACCCCGAGAGCGGCAGCCTGGAGGTCACCCTGGCGGACACTCAGTACACCGGCGTTTCCGCCGGGCAATTCAACAAGGTCATCCTTCGCGAGTCGACGCTCACCAGCTCGGTCACCGCGCCCGTGCAGGGAGGCAAGTGCTGGCTGCTGGACGGCTCCTGGCAGAATCCGTGAGGCGCCTTCAAGGCGCTGGCGGGTCTTCGCTGTGGGTCGTGCCCTCACCGGTGGTGATGAACAGCAGCGTCGCGCTCTGCTCGGCGACTCGACGGAACGTGTGCCAGGTGCCTCGCGGTACGACCACGTAGTCGCCTGGCTGCGTCAGGCTGAGCGCCTGATCGCCGCCCGGTAGTCGCAGCACGAACTCCCCGGCGCCAGCGATCAGCATCACGACTTCTTCACCGCTCGGGTGGATCTCCCAGTGGGGCCAGTCGCGCGCGCTCTCCCCGAAGCTCATCAAGTAGGGCCCAGGGAGCGTGATCGCACCGGAGCCGACCTTCGCCCAGAAGCCGTCGCTCACGTCGTGAGTCTGTACGTTGCCTGCGGCGTCCAACGTGGCGAAGGTCTCGTTGGCGGAAAACACTCGGGGTGCGCTCATGGGCTAGACGCTGACGCCGGACGCCTGAGATTGCAACCTCACCCCCAAAACCCTTGGATCGTGCTGGAGGAGCTGCTGCGTCGGCTGCAGGTGTGCCGAGTCTCGACTCGGTCTCGGATCCCTCGGCGGGCTGATTCCGCGGTGTTGTTTGGGCACAACTGATTCCGCACGGCATATGGCGACAAAAGGCCGGCGCAGGGCCTGTAGCCTGCGCTAGACTCGGAGGCGTGGGGATCTTCTATCTGGCGGCGCTGATCGTAGGCTTCGGCACCATTGCTCTGCAGCTGCTCATGGGCGGCAGCGGTGACGGAGACACCGAAGCTGGCGGAGGCGGAGACGCGGACGCGGACACCGAAGCCGAGCTCGATCACGGGGATCTGGGCCACGACGGTGAAGGCGCACATGCTCACGCAGACGGCGGCTTTCTTCCGATCTTCCTCTCGCTGCGCTTCTGGACGTTCAGCTTGCTGGCGTTTGGCTTGAGCGGCAGCTTGCTTCACTTCTTGGACTGGGCCAGCTCGATCACCGCGTTGATCGTCGCGGTGAGCCTGGGGTTGCTCTCCGGCTTTGGGGTGTCCTGGGTGTTCCGCGCGCTCGGGCGCGCCCAGACGACGAGCGGGGGCACCGCGCGAGACGCCGTGGGTCAGGTGGGCAAGGTGCTCGTGCCGTGTACCAAAGGTGGCCGGGGCAAAGTCCGCATCGAGCTCCGCGGCCAAACGGTCGACTTCATGGTCACCACCGATGAAGAGGCGCTCGCCGCAGGCGATCTGGTGCTGGTGGAAGATGTGGACACCGCGGGCGGAAACACCAGCGGGGTGCTGCAGGTATCGCGCGCCCCGGCGGAATACTTTCCACCTGGCTCGCGCCCAAGAACCCGGGTTCCGTGAGGCGCGCTCGTTCGAAGGCCTTTCAGGCTTTGTTTTTGCGCAACCGTGACGGCGATCGGAGGGATATCCTCTGCGCATGTTCAACACGGTAGGGGGAAGCGCACTGCGCGCAACGCCGCTGCTCGGCGACATCACGCCGGGCCCATTCGGCGATCCGCAGGCGGCAATTCAAGTGCTCGGCGTGGCGGTAGGTATCGTCGTCGCCTTTTTTATCCTGATCTGGTTCATCGGCCGCTGGTTGGTGATTTGCCGACCCAACGAAATCGTCGTGATCAGCGGTCGCCAGCACAAGCTGTCCGACGGCTCCAAGGTCGGCTACCAGGTGCTGCATGGCGGACGCGGCTTCGCGATCCCCATGCTCGAAGAAGTTAACCGCATGGATATGCGCCTGGTACCCGTGCAGGTCGAGGTGCAGAACGCCTACTCCCGCGGTGGCATCCCGCTGATGGTTCACGCCATCGCCAACGTGAAGGTGAGCAGCAACCCGAACTTCGTGCGCAACGCCATCGAGCGCTCACTCAACATGACGCCCCACCAGATCGCCGGCATCGCCCAGCAGACGCTGGAAGGTGTGCTGCGTGAGGTCGTCGCAGAGCTCACTCCGGAGGAGGTCAACGAGACCGCTTGAAGTTCGCGAACACGCTGATCCGCAACGCCACCGACGACTTCGACAAGCTGGGCCTCGAGCTCGACGTGCTCAAGATCCAGATGGTGAGCGACGACGCCAACTACCTGAACAGCCTCGGCCGTACGCGCATCGCCCACATGATCCGCGACGCGCAGAACGCCGAGAACCAGGCGAACCAGGCGATCACCGAGGCCCAGGCCGCTGCCCGGCGCCGCGCGGAAACGGCGCAGAAGCAAGCCGAGGCGCAGGTGCTCACCAAGCAGAACCAGCTGCGCGCCGAGCTAGCCCAGCTGGAGGCCCAGGCCAAGAGCGTCGAGAACGAAGCCGCGGTCGCTGCGGAGACGGCGCGGGCGGAGGCCGAGCAAGCGCTGCAGGCGCTGCGCGCCGACCTGGAGCGCCTGCGCCTCGAGTGCGACGTGTACCTGCCCGCCGAGGCCCAGCGCCTGGCGTCCGAAGCCGAGGCGCGAGGTCGCGCGGCTCCAGTGATCGAGAGCGGTAAGGCCAGCGCCGAGGCGCTCGCGATGGTCGCCGCGGAGTGGCAGAAGGCCGGCCCCGATGGACGCGACCTGTACGTGTTGCAGCATCTGAGGTCCCTGGTCGAGGCAGCGGTCGCTCGCGTGACGCGGGCGAAGATTGGCGAGCTTTCCGTGGTCGACGGCGGCGACGGCCACAGCTTCACCGGTGCAGTTGCGAGTTTCCCCGCGGCAGTGTCCGAGGTGCTCAAGGAGACCGGCAGCGCGATCGGCGTCGACATCGATCAGCTGCTGCGCGGTAAGTCCAAGGCGCTCCCAGGAAAGGGAGGTGTGTGATGGAGATCTTCACCGTCATCGGCATTACGGGCCTCGTCGTCCTGCTGGCGCTCTACGGCACCGTGAAGCGCCTGCTCTGGGTCTCGACGCCCAACGAGGCGCTGATCTTCAGCGGTGCTCAACGCAGCCTAGAGGGGCGCACCCTCGCGTATCGCTACGTGCGAGGCGGGCGTTCGCTGCGCAAGCCACTCATCGAGCGCGTCGACGTGATGGACCTGTCGATGTTCACCGTGATGGTGAACGTCACGGGCGCCTTCAGCAAAGGCGGCATCCCGCTGACGATTCAGGGCGTCGCCAACGTCAAGCTGCCGGGTGAGGAACCGCTGCTCTCGAACGCAGTGGAGCGCTTTCTCGGCCGCACCCGAGATGAGATCTACTACGTCGCCAAGGAGACCCTGGAAGGCAACTTGCGCGGCGTGCTCGCGAGCTTGACCCCGGAAGAGGTCAACGAGGACAAGCAGCGCTTCGCCTCGATCCTGCTCGAAGAAGCCGAGCACGACATGAGCCGCATGGGGCTCGTGCTGGATACGCTGAAGATCCAGAACGTGACGGACGAGGTGAACTACCTCTCGAGCATCGGACGTATCCGCGGCGCCTCGCTCAACATGACCCAGGCGATCGCAGAAGCCGAAGCGAGAGCCGACGCTTCGGTACAGCAGGCGAGCAACTGGTCGGCGAGCGAGATGGCAAAGATCGACGCTGAGCTGCAGATCCAGCGTGAAGAAACGGCGAAACGTATCGCCGACGCCACCAGTCGTCGTGAGGCGATGATCCAGGAGGCACGCGGCCAGGTCGCGGCGTTGATCGCTCAGGTCACCGCCGAGATCGAACGCCAGAAGGCACGCGCGCCGCAGGAGAAGCGTCGCCTGGACGCCGACGTGGTGCAGCCAGCGATCGCCAAGCAACGCGCCGCAGAAGAAGCAGCGCGGGGCTCCGCAGCAGACACCCTCGAACGTGGCCGCGCGGAAGCGGGTAGCTTGAAGGCGCTGATCGACTCCTACAAGAGCGGTGGCGCTTCGGCGCGAGACGTCCTCGCGCTGCAGAACCTGGTGCCGATGCTGGCGCACATTTCCGGCGCGCATCACTCCCTGGCCATCAGCAAGCTCAGCGTGCTGCCCACCGGCGACTCTTCGGGCAGCGACCTGGCTCGCAAGGCCATCGGCGCGTCGGAGCAAATCAAGGCAGCCACGGGCGTCGACCTGGCAGGGGTCGCGAAGAAGTTCGGGGGCTGACGGTCGACATGCCCGATGTGGTGGTGGTCGGAGGTGGGCCCGCAGGGTCCACTTGCGCCGCGCGCTTTGCGCAGCTGGGGCACTCGGTGGTCTTGCTGGAGCAGGACCACTTCCCACGCTTCCACATCGGTGAGTCGTTGCTCCCGGGCACCTTCAAGGTGTTCGACGCGATCGGCGTCACACAGAAGATCGAGGCCCATGGCTTCTTGCCCAAGCACGCGGCGGAGTTCGTCAGCGGCGACGGCAGCATTCGTCGCCGCTATCCGTTTGCGGGCGGGCTGCTCGATGGGCGTGGCTCGGCCTTCGAGGTGGACCGCGCCAACTTCGATCAGCTGCTGCTGGACCACGCAGAGGCATCGGGCGTCGTGGTACGCCGCGACGCCAAGGTGCGCCAGGTGCGCTTCAGCGACGCCGGCGTGGAGGTGGAGGCGAGCAGTGGCAAGCGTGGCGGCCCCACTGCCTCCCTGACATTTTCCGCAAGGTTATTGATTGACGCGAGTGGCCAGAGCACCCTGGTGGGGCGCCAGCAAGGCGTGAGGCAGCTGGACCCGGGGCTGAAGAATTTCGCGCTGTTCTCCCACTACGAGGGCGCGGCGCGCGGCAGCGGACAGGCAGAAGGCGACATCAGCATCGTGCTCGCGCCCAACGGTTGGTGGTGGGTGATCCCCCTCGCCGGCGGGCGTACCAGCCTGGGGCTGGTCGCACCAACCGAGAGCCTGGCTGGCGCGCGCGCCGATGAAGCCTATTTCGACAGACAGCTCGCCGCATCGAGCTACCTCGCGGAGCGCTTCACTGGCGCCGAGCGAGTCGCCCCGGTGCGCGGCGCCTCGGATTACTCGTACGCCTGCCGTGAGCTGGTCGGTGACGGCTGGATGCTGGTAGGCGACGCCGCGGCGTTCATCGACCCGGTGTTCTCGACCGGTGTTCACCTGGCGGCGCTGAGTGGTTTCCGCGCGGCAGAGGTTGCCAGCGCGGCGCTTGGGCGCAGGCCGCGTGGTGGCATCCCTCAGAAGCAGCTGGTCGCCTATCAGCGCTGGCTCGCGCCGCTCATCCAGCGCTACCGCGGCTTCGTCTCCGGCTTCTACACGCCGGAGTTCGTCGAGCTGATGCTCGCTCCGACGGAGAAGCTTCAGCTCCGCCAGGCGGTCACGTCGATGCTCTCAGGACTCACGGAGTCGAGCTTCGACGTCGCGTGGCGGCTCAAGGTGTTCGAGTCGTTGGTGCGCCTGAATCGCTCGTTCAACCTCGCGCCGCGCTTGGAAGATCGACGTCACTGAGCACCCGCGGGTCAGGTGCGCGGCTTGCGCCCCAGGAGCTTCGCAGCCAGGTGCTCGCCCAGCTGGTCTGCGAGTAGCTTCTCGACGACCGTCTCTTTCTCGGCTCGCTCTTCGTCGCCGGTGTACTGAAACTCGATGCCCATGCCGGCGGGGTTGCCTTTGGTGGCTTCTTCGGTCGGCACGACCCAGATCACCTTGCCCCGCAGCCTGAGCGGCTCAGGGAGGTTCGGCACCGTGAGCGCAAACACGAACTCCGTATCGACGGCGAGCGGACGCTGAGTGCCAATGAACGTCCCCCCGCGCGAGATGTTCTTCGTGTAGTCCGCGAAGAACGTATTCAGGCGCTTGTATTCGACCTTGAGCTCGATGGGGGCTCGTCGGTCGCGACGCCGTTCGTCGTCGTCAAGCTCGCTCATGCAGGCGCAGGGTAGTTCCAAGGCGCCCCCCACTGCAATCGGCTTACGACGCCAGGGCGCCGAGCCTCGATATGTCTCCCGGGCGGTGTGCTATGTCACGAATCGTGCGGGATCCGTACGAGCTACTTGGCGTGCGTCGTGACGCCACTCAGGAGGAAATCAAGGCGGCGTTCCGACGTGCGGCCATCAAGCACCACCCGGATCGCAACCAGGGTGACCCGACAGCCCAGTCGCGCTTTGCGGAAATCAACCGCGCCTACCAGATCCTCTCCGACCCGGGGCACCGCGCCAACTTCGACCGCTTTGGTACCGATCCGTTCGAGCGTGGGGGTGTCGCCGCGAGTGGCATCGAAGACTTCGTCGACCTGTCCAACGTCGACGGCGTGATGGGCGACATCTTGAGCGCCTTCGGCATCAAGAACCCCGACCGGAAAAAGGTCGAGTACCGCCTGGAAATCAGCTTCGAAGAAGCCGCCCTCGGCTCGAGTCGCGAAATTCGCTACGCGCGACTCGATCACTGCAAGACCTGCGGGAGCAGCGGAGCTGCCCCGGGCACCACCCTCGCCAACTGCCGCAACTGCGGCGGACGCGGCAAGGTGCGCAGCGCCCAAGGCCTCTTGCCAATCCCGCTGGAGCGCCCGTGCCCCACCTGTTTTGGGCGAGGAAAGATGGCTCAAACCCCGTGCGTCAGCTGCCGCGGCAAAGGGCTCACCAAACAAACGCGCACCCTCGAAGTGAATTTGCCCGCGGGAATCGAGCACGGCACTGCTCGCGTCGTCGAAGGCGAAGGCAACCGCATCAAGCCAGGCGGTGGCTTTTCTGATCTGGAAATCCAGATCGTGGTGCTGCCTCACGAGCTCTTCGAGCGCGACGGAGACGACGTCCGCTGCCGGGTCCCGATCAGCTACGTTCAAGCCTCGCTGGGGGGGGAAATCACCGTCCCGACGCTGGCGGGCAAGGCCAAGGTGCGGGTCCCTCCGGCGACCCAATCGGGCAGCGTACTGCGCCTGCGTGGTCAAGGCGTCAGCCATCGGCTGCGCGCTGGCAAGGGCGATCAGCTGATCGAGGTATTCGTCGAGGTTCCCTCGGAGCTGAGTCCCCGGGCGCGCGAGCTCTTGGTCGAGCTCGGGCAAGAACTTGGAGAAGATCTGCAACCCCAACAGCGGAGCTTCATGGAGAAGCTGAAGGGCCTGTTCGGCTGAGACGGAGCGAGGTGCGGCGTGAGCGAATCAAACTATATCCGCGCGGTAACTTTTGACGCTGGGCAGACGCTGGTCGAACTGGACACCGCGTTTCTGGCCTCACGCGTCGAGGAACAGGGCGCGCGGGTCAGCGTCGCACGGCTGGACGACAGCACTCCCGAAGCCTGGAGTGAGTACGCAGCTGCGCTCGGCGCGGGCCAGGGCGGCGAACGCGCGTGGAAGCGCTTCATGCGGCGCCTGCTCAGCGTGGCGGAGATCGCTCCTCACCCCCAAGAACCGGAGAGCTTGGGGGAAGGGCCGATCGGTGAGCTGGCGCATGAGCTGACGGAGTGGCTGTGGGAGCAACAACCGAAGCAGAACCTGTGGCGACGCCCGGTGCGCGGCATGTTCGAGCTGGCTCGCGAGCTGCGAGAGCATCGCATCCCCGTCGGCATCCTCAGCAATTCCGAAGGGAAATTATCGGTGCTCATCGAAGAGCTCGGCCAGCTCGACGCTTTCGATACGGTGACGGACTCGGGAGTCGTCGGCTGCGAGAAGCCAGACCCGGAGATTTTTCACCTGACGGCGAAGGCGCTGGGCGTCGAAGCCCATGAGTTGCTGCACATCGGGGACTCCTTCGAAGCGGACATTCGCGGGGCGCTGGGCGTTGGTGCAGACGCGATTTGGTTCAACAGCGCGGGATTCGAGGTCCCTCCCCCGAGTGATGCGGGAGGTTTCGAGCCGGTTCGGGAGGCTCCAGCGTCTGATCCGCGCATGCCAACCTCGGTGCCTAGCGTGCGCCGCGCGGCCACGGCCTTCGAACTGCGAGAGCACTTCTGCGAGCTGGGCCTGCTCTAGCTGCGCTTCCCGCGTGACCGCGCCGGTTCTGCACGTACACTCGGGCGGCTCATGGAGAACGAAAAGATTGGCTTCCTCGGCGCCGGCAACATGTCCAGCGCTCTCATCCGCGGCATCCTAGCTTCTGGTCTGGTGCAGCCGACGCAAGTGCGGGCGAGCGACATCAGCGACGAGCGCCTCGAGCGCCTGCGGAAGCAGCACGGCATCGAGACCACGAAGAGCAACCTCGACCTCGTGCACTGGGCCACCATCCTCGTGTTCTCGGTGAAGCCGCAGGTCATCGATCGCGTCGTGAAGGAGACCGCTGACGCGTTCGGCGCGGGCACGATGGCGGTGTCCATAGCGGCTGGCGTGCCCATCGAAGCCTTCGAGCGCCGACTGCCTGCGGGCACGCGGGTGGTGCGGGCGATGCCCAACACCGCGGCCATCGCCCTGGCTGGTGCCACGGCGATCGCGCCAGGCACCCACGCGACGGACCACGACATGGGGCTCGCCAAGCAGCTGTTCGACGCGGTGGGACGCACGGTGGTGCTCGACGAGTCACTGATCGACGCCGTGACCGGGCTCTCTGGCAGCGGGCCGGCGTACATCATGTTGATCATCGAAGCGCTGGCAGACGGCGGCGTGAAGGTCGGCCTCCATCGCGAGACGGCGTTGCTCCTGGCCGCCCAGACGGTGTTCGGCTCGGCCAAGCTGCAGCTCGACACGGGAGAGCACCCCGGACGCCTCAAGGACATGGTGACGAGCCCAGGCGGCACCGCTATCGCAGGCCTGCACACATTGGAGAGTGGCGGGCTACGGCGCACGTTGATCGACGCGGTGGATGCAGCCACCCGCCGCGCCCAGGAGCTGGGCGAGGCGATGGCGAAGAAGCTGAACGACGGCTGAAACTGCGCCTGAAACACTGCGCCTCAAACACTGCGCCTCAAACACTGCGCCTCAAACACTGCGCCCGAGGCCCGAAGACTGCGCCTCACAGCTAGCGGTTGGAGCCGCGCGGATCTACCGGTTCGATTCTGCTTCGCTCCAGCTTGCAGCCCACGCGGGCCTGGTGAAGGCTGAAAAACGATCATGTCGACTCCCCTCAGCTCCACGGCACGGCCGTCGTTCCTGTTTCTGCTCGGCTTGTTGAGCTTCGGTGCTGGCTGCCATGTGCGCGGCGCCGAAGCGCCCGATCCCATCGCTGATCTGGAGCGCGATCCTGCTGGCGTCGTGCGACGCGTGGCGGAGCTGCGGGGTCTGCCGGAGAAGCGCCCAACCCAGCTGATCTTTCAGGACGAACAAAGCTTCATCCGCGATCTGGAGTCAGGCGGCGCCGCGCGTCCCACCGCGTCGGACTACCGCAGCGTGTACTCCGCGTTTGGCTTCGATCTGCCGTCGGAAGCCAAAGGCACCTCGCCGCGCCAGGTGATGCACGAGCAAGTCATCGCCTTCTACGACCCGGACACGCACAGCGTGCACGTGCGCCGGAACGCCGGCGCGCTGAAGCAGACCGCGGAGGACGTGAAGGGCATCGTAGCCCACGAGCTCGGACACTCGCTGCAGCATCAGTACTTCCCCATCCCGAAGGTGGAAGACATGACCGATCTCGACCAGCGCCTCGCGTCCATGGCGCTGATCGAGGGCGACGCGATGTTGACGATGATCGCTTACCTCGCGGATCTGAATCACATCAACCTGAACCGCGCGCTGGTCGAGTCCGGCAAGGCGGTGAACCGCAAGGACACGGAGCGCGCCGCCGAGGGCACGGCGGACTCCGTCGCGCTCATGCGTTCGCCGGGCCTGATGCGAGAGCGCATGATCTTCCCCTACACCCAGGGCCTCACCTTCCTCACCGCCGTGCATCGCGGCGGCGGCTTTCAGCTGGTCAACCAGGTGTACTCGGCGCCGCCGAGCACCACGGAGCAGGTGCTGCACCCGGAGAAGTACGTCGCGGGTGAGCAGGCGATCCCAGTCGATTTCCCCGGGGTACCGCAGGGCTGGCAGCTGGGCCTCAAGGGGCGCATGGGGGAGCTGCAAACCCGCGTGATCCTCGAGAACTGCATGGACAAGGCCATCGCTACGCGCGCCGCAGCGGGCTGGGGCGGTGACCAGTTCATGCTGATCGAGAAGCAGGGGCTCGCGCTGGTTTGGCTCAGCGTGTGGGACACCCCGCAGGACGCCGAAGAGTTCGAGCTCGCGGCGCGCTCCCTCGCCCAGTGCTGGCAAACCAAGCCCGGCGGGGCGCTGACCTCCGGCGTTGGGCAGGGCGCCCTGGTGCGGCGCAACGGCAACAGTGTCGCGATGATTCGCGGCATGAGCCCGACGGAGCGTGAGGAACTAGCAACTGCGACCCTCGAGCTGACGTTCGCGTCACCGCCGGCGTCTGCCCCGCTGGGCGCTGTCGTGCTCAAGCCTATCCCCACGGAACCGCGAGTACACGCGCCCTACGTCGCGGAAAACGTCTACGTCAATCCGCGGCTCGGCATCAGCCTGCCGATGCCCCCGGGCTACACCTACAAGCTCGAGGATGATGAGCTGTCTCTGGATGCGCAGAGCGGAGTGGGCTCGATGCACGTCGGCCTGAGCGAGTGGGCGGTGACCCAGGAGAGCCTCGCCCACCTCTACGGTGAGTTCGAGTCGACGCTGAGCCGGGAGCTCGGCAACGGCGTGAAGCTCAGCGTGGAGCAAAACGCGGAGTACCCAACGACCCTCGGTCGCGCCGTGACCCGCACCTGGCTGGTGCGCGGTACCCCCGTGCGCATCCGCCTGATCGTGCTGCCGGTGTGTAACTCCAGTGGCGCGATCATCCTCAGCAACGTGTGGTCGGAGAAGAACGCCCTGGACATGGCCACCTGGTGGGTCGGCGGCCTGCGGCGTATCTCTGCGGATACGCCACCTGTGTGTAGCTATTTGAATCCGTGAGTCAGTACTCGATGCTTCGTTGGTCGAAGTCGGAGTGAACGAGTAGGTACTTCTGCGCACCCCGTAGGCGAAACTGAACAACGACCTGGGGCCATGAACGCTGGACCATGTGGTCGCGATCGCTCCAGAACGAACCCCAAACGTAGTCCTCTCTTTGAGCGATAAGGGATGATGTTCCGTACGTGTTAGAATGAAAAGCCCCAACCGACAGTGGTAGCCCGATAGGCTGGCTGCGGCAGGCTCCAGACTCCGCCCGTCAGTTTGGAACCATCCTTCAGCAGGAGATAGACGCCAACACCTAGGGAAACCAGCCCAACCCCGAGCGAAATGTCTGGCCATAAGGAAGTCCCTGTCGACCGCGGCAACGCTGGCGTCACTACAGGTAGGGGCACAGTCTTGTTGTAGATCGGATTTTCTCGAAAGCCCCGACAGCCCAAAGTACGTGAACGCCCCGAAGCCCACTGCGGCAATCCCTAGCAGTGTGTAGCTCAGGAACGGTGCGTCGAACTGCTCCGGCGATTTCCGCAAGGAACTCTCTCCGACGTTTCGGATGAGGCCCGTTCAGCGGGTAGCTGCACGACCACGTGCTTTTTCCTCTCACCCGGCTTCAGCTCAATTCGCTCGGTGACAGTAACTCCATCTGGCAATATCACTCTCTGAGTGTGTGTGCTCCCGGGTTCGCCTCGATTGGTCCACCAGGGGTAGCGCGGTGAACTTGCCGTCGACGCGGAGCTTGAAGTGGTCAACTTCAAGCGACCCTCGACGCACTGTCAGCGAGAAAGAACCGACGAGCAATGCCATCTCTTGCCCCCATCTGGTACAATCCGCGCGAATAAAGTCCGCACCCGGGCTCGAACAGATTTTGAACTGGTGCCGAGCTTTCTGAATCAAGCTTCCTGAACCTGAGACTTCTTGAACGCTCGTACGCGGCAGCGCACTCGACCTCGATTGCCCGTCGGCAGCAGCCGGAAACAGCAGAATTGTGGCCACGCATGCTCGGTGAACTGGATGGGTCAAAGGCATTCTATCTTGACCGTTTGATTCCGCGTGATCAATCACGCATGTGGATTGCAGCGAGAGGACGTCGGTGGAGATCCGGTAGTTCGCGGAACTCCACCGGGGAACTAGCAGCCGGACGTGTTGGCGGCTCCGGGTCTCGTCAGCTACAGTGCCCGATCTGGAGTTCAACGCTCGCCGACGGTGGAGGATGCGGTACGGAGGAGGTCTGGGTTGCCGATGGCACCAAGCGCGCAGGCGAGGCCTTTGGGGGCGGTGAGGTGGACGTCCGACCGTGTTCTCTGTTCCTAGCCAATCCGAGTGCAACACCGGACCGTGAGCGTTGTCAAAAGCAAAATCACCGAGACGAGGAAGATCGCGAACCGGCGCGGCAGGTGGCGCTGATGGTTCGTTGTGGGGGTAGCGAGCGCAACTTTCGTCTCGTCAATCTGTTTCCCCTTCGGGCGCTATGTCTGGCACGGGCGTGCTGCAAGAGTTCTCTTTGCTCTCGACCAGGTGACTTGCTCCGCCCTCGCTCGGAGGCCTTCACCTGCGACCTCCTCGACCCAGGTGCCGATCTCAAGTTGCGCTGCCGCACGGAAGGCCGCTTCGAGTTCGCCCGCAAACTCCAGGGCAGTCTGGTATCGTTCGTTCGGGTTCACAGCGAGCGCCTTGAGCACGGCGTTCCAGCTCTTCAGTCACTTCAGCTCGATACTTGGACGGAGTGCGAGATTCGCCCGTGGGTGATCGCGCTGATCACCATCCCCGCATCCTTGCCGGCAGCCTCCGGGATGTCAACGCCTCCAGAGGACGACCCCACAAGCGAAGACGTCGACTCTGCGATCCACGTCTGCTCCATCCTGAAACTGCTCGGGCGCCATGTATGAGAGCTTTCCCTTCAGCTGTCCCTCGCGCGCACGCTCAAAATGAATGCTCGCCTTCAAGGATGCCGAAGTCGAGCACTTGGGCGACGCCGTCAGTACCGACGATGATGTTCTGTGGGGAGATGTCGCGGTGGACTATCTCCAGTGGCACACCGGTCTCTGATCGAGCTTCGTGGGCCGCATGAAGACCATGAAGTGCCTGCACGACCACCGCACAAGCAACGCTGATCGGTATCGGAGTTGCTTGGCGCAACGCGTTGCGAACGAGCCGGGAGAGCGATTCCCATGTACATGATCCATGACGAGGAGGAGCTTCACCCTCATCACTCATTACGTCCAGTGTTGCGACCACGTTGGGGTGTCGAATCCGGGCCGCCAAGCGCGCTTCATCTACGAACATGGAGACGAACTCCGGTCCCGAGCAAACTGCGGAAGCGCAGTCGTTTGATGGCGACAGTCCTCCCGAACCCAGCGTCTCCTCGCAGTCTCCCCCAAATGGACTTCTGCTATGCCACCCGACGCAATCTCCCCGTGGATGAGTACTGCCCACAGAGTACGGAGCGGGCTGTGCGCTTCTCCGAAGCCGCCTGTGAAGGACGCTGGGGGAACTCATCACGCTCGTGCTCATGGGACACACAGCAAGACTTACCCAACAACAGCACGCCGCCCAATCGCAAACGCAAGAATGTTTGCGCTTCAGCACCGCCCAAATGCGTTGACGGGCGTACGTCCACGCAGGAACAGATGCGGGATGATGAGGGGCTGGCCCACGGCTAGCAGCTACAATCGGCGCCTGTAGCGTGATGAGCTGTTCCCTTGGTGGACACCAGTGACTGCACTCCGGCACGCCACACGAAGGAGGGGGAGCAGCCAGTAACGGAGGCGGTTCTCAAGGAGGAACGTCCGGAACAGGAGGAGTAGGAGGAGGAGTGCGACACTTTCAGTCGAGCGACTCCCACCTCGGCGGCGCGTGGGTGGAGAAGACCCCGACGCGCATATGCTGGTGCGGGCGAGCTGAGGAGTGACCCCCTGGGCGAAGCAACCCGCGTGGCGAGACAAGGTTGCCTACTGGGACGGTCCAGAAGGCTTCGGCCACTTCCCGCAATCCTTCGTGTTTCGGTTCGAAGGTCAGATCGCTGGACACCCTCGGCTTTTCGTACGGGCTCCCGCAGCTTTCGCCGAGGACCGGCGTTCTTCATGCGTACGCCATTGGTGTGGCGAGTGCCGACACGCTGAGCTGTTGCGCAGCGACCTAAGCGGAAGCACGATCTGTCTGGGTTCACCTTGAACCAGGAACGGAGGTCGGAAAGCGCTACCGCTTGCGGTTGCAGTGGCAGGTGTTGCAAGTCCACGCTTCAATGTCTCGGTTGATACGGACGTAGCGGGGCAGTGGAGCGAACAGCAAAGCTTCGAATATCAAGATTCAAACAACTCTGGGTTTTCTTGACCCTGGCACTGCGGGGATCGCCATGGACGGTCAGAGTAACGCTGTGCTGGACGATTTTCTGTATTTCGGTCGAGTGATATCGCGCTACGGCTGCCGCCCTTTGGTGTCTTCACATCGCGGCGACCGAAAGCGAGGTACGCTACCCCGCTTCAGTCGTTCAAGTCGAGTTCAGCTTCACTCCGTCCACTCGATGGTGGTCTCGGGCATCGTGCGGTAGCGCTTGTCGATTTCGTCGACCAGCTCCATCCACCAGCTCTCGATCTTCGGCCCCTTCTCACGCACGCTGTCCGTGAAGAAGGTGCCGCGGATGCACTCGGATTCTTCGCCTGCGTCGTTTGAGCGGCAGCGCCCGTCGACGTAGACCAGGATCGCCTCAGGCAAACGGGAGGCCGAGGAATCGACCGGGCTGTTCATCCAGTTCCGCAAGAAAACGATGGCCGCCTTCAGGTCTTCAGGTGTCTGCCCGTAGCCGTGCAGCATGTAGATCACGGGATAGCGCTTGGTCTGCGCCTTCGCGTTGGAGTAGCCGGGCGGGAAGTTGACGCTGACGGGGCCAGTGCGACCGCGGGAGTCGGTGAACTCGAAGTCGCAGCCACCGCGCACCTCACAGATGTCCGAGCCTTCAACCGGATCGATCTCCGAAGCCTCGGACAGGCCTCGAGGCGCGTCCGGCCAGTGAGAGCCGATGTAGTAGAGCGCCGACTGCAAGCGCCGCACGATCTGGTCAGCGGTGCCGACGTGTTGACCGCTACCGCTGTTGAAGTCGGCATCCGTCGGCTCCGTCGAGCCGTAGCGCATCATCACGCCACCGGGCAGGTCCGCCCACTCCGTGTGCCCCGCGGAAAAGAGGTTCTCATCTCCGAGGGACTGGCCGGGCAGCTTGTCGAAGCCGGTGTAGTAGTGAACGATGCGACCTCGGCCGGCCCAGCTGCCCATCATGGCCTGCGCCGAGACGGAGAAGTTGAAGAGGTCGCGGGTGCCACCGTCCGTCCACAGGTCCATGCGCGCCAGGGCGGCGTCGTCGAAGGCCTCCTTCTGCGTGCCCAGCGGGTCCTGAGTGATTACCGTACGGGAATCGCGCTCGAGGAAGGCCTTGTAGCCGGGAGCCATGTCGAACTTACCGTTGCCTTCACCGAAGTCGTACGGGCTGCTCGCAGTGCCTTGAACGCCATCCAGGCCGTAGTCCTCGTAGGGCTCGCCTTCGTCGTAGCGCAGGTTGCCCTCGGTGCCGTTCGGGTTGTACTGGGGGTTCCAGTTGTCGCCGCTCGGGTCTTCGTTGACGCCGGCTTGGTAGCCCGGTTCGTCGACGTCAGCGAGGCCGTCGGTGCCCAGGTCTTCGTAGCGCTCGTGGCCCTGGAAGATCACCGGCTCGTTCTCATCGCGAACGCCGTTGTCGTTGTAGTCAACGGCGAGGGCGAGCTCCATCGGCTTGTTGTTGCCCTGATCGGACCAGGTGTTGGCGTACGGCGTGAGATCGGGCTGCTGCGGCGAACCATCGCAGAACGTGATCACCGGGAAGGTGCCGTTCGGGTTGAAGTCGTGGTCGAAGTAGTTGGTGAGCCGCAGCGTGTGGGAGCAGCGCTGCGCCGGACACTGCTGCTCGAGCTCCTTCTGGTGCGCCTCGTTGGGGTCGCCGCCGATGGGATCCACCCACACCGCGCACTCGCGATCGTTGCGATCGCCGACGACGCTCGGATCATCCGGCGGCACGCCAGCAGGCAAGTTCTCGCCGTTGGGCGCTGAGTTGTAGCCACCGGGGTTGCCGAACATCAGCGCCAGGTCGCGGAAGATCTGCACGTACTCCGAGCGCGGGAACGAACCACCGTTGCCGTTCTTCGGGTACTCGTACCACCAGCGGTTGAACGACGACGGATGCTCGTAAGGCAGCTTCGTCTCGGGGAACTCGGGGAAACCCGTCGGCACCGTGGTGCCGTCGTTCGGCAGGAAGCCGCCGATGTGGTTGTTGCGGATGTGACCGAGCAGCCACGTCCACTCCACGGGGCCACCCAGCGGCGCCAGCACGTCGAACTTCTCGTGGTTGCGGAAACCGCTCATCGCGGTGCCGCCACCGCCCATGCTCACACCGACGATCGCGCGATGGGTGATGCGTCGTGTCTTGGTCACGGTGCCGCCGTCGGTCTTCGCGATGGCCTGATAGGTGCCGAGCCAGGGCGCCTGGAAATAGAGCTTGTAGGAGCCGCCTTCCTCCACGATGCGCGGATCCGCGATCGGGATCGGCCGCGGCGTGTTCACGTTGGGCCCGGTGTAGGACACGGTGACGTGGCGCAGGCGCGCCATGTCGGGGATCGCCGCCGGGTTGATCGGGATCGTGAATGGAATTTCCCGGGGGAATTTTTTATCCGCGGGACCAAAGGTCACCGCAGGGCCCAGCTTGGTGAAGCCGCTGGGCACCTGATCCGCCGCGCAGGCGATGGTGGTGTCGAAGGCTGACACCGACCAGATGAAGCTGTTCTTGTTGGGCATGGTGGCGTTCTTCGGGTAGCCAACCGAAGCCATCGCGAGTCCTCCGGTACCGCTCACCGCGGTGCCGTCGTCCACCTTGCCAGCGCCCGAGCCGCTGCAGTCCGGGATGTCGGCGCTGATCACGTTCACCGGGATATCGATGGACACGTCTCCGTCGCCGGTCGGGAACAGCGCCTTGATCGTCGTCTTGCCCGCCGCGCTGCCGGTCACCGTGACCTTCGCGGTGGGGGTGAGCAGATCGATGCGCGCGTCAGCCGGCGCAGCAGCCACGTTGGCGTCCGCCGACTCGAAGCGCATCATGCGCACATCGCAGATGTCCGGATCGACGGTGACTTCCACCGGCCGCGTCTGCCCCGGCGCCAGCACGAGCTCCGCGGGGCTCACCCGCAACCTCACCTGGGTCGGTTCGGGATCGAAACACTGCTCGCCCGGCTGCGGCTGAGGCACACCACCCACGCCACCTGTACCGGCCGTGCCACCCGCCCCGCCAGTTCCACCACTCCCGCTCTTTCCACCGCCGCCGCTCGGTCCGTCATCGGACGAACAGCTCACCCCGGCCAGGGCAGTAACAAGAGACACGACGGCGACGGCGCCAAGACGGCGTTGAGAATTAAGCTTCACTGGATCTCCTCCAAGCAGACGAACGTTAGGTTAGGGCATTCGCGTCGGCTGTGTAACCGAATCCGCCGAACCCCGCGAAACCAGCTAGAAATCTTCGGCCACGAGAACCCATTGGCCCAGCCTGGGCGACGCGACCACATACACACACAGTGTGTGCGGTTACTAGCCTGAGCGCGGTCTGCTGGAACGCCGAATCAGGCGCGCCGTGAGTGAACATTTCCGCGCGGCTCAAAATCCGACGGGTGACGAAACATCAATCCGCGCGGCAACAAATACTTGCGCGGCAACAAATACTAGCGCGGCAACAAACACTAGCGCGGCAACCGAGAAGCGAGCTGGTCGAGGCCCGAATCGAGAAGTCCACCCAGAACTCTTCGGCTCGGCTGGGGTCCAGCCAGCGGTCGAGAGTTCCGGCGCCTGTAGCTCCCGCGGAACTCCCAGCCGTTCGACGTCTCGGACGCCAGAGTCATACCCCGTGGGATTTGGGGTGAGGGCACGCGTCGCTGCGCGGTCGCGAAACGCACGGTTCTTCGCTGATCTTCTCGCGGATCCGCACGGCAGCTCGTTCGGCACGACCCTTGCTCAGCACCCTGCGTGGGTGTTGGGCCGCTGAAGCACGCGCGCCATCTCGGCGTGCGATGGGGAGAGCTGCGCGCGCTAGGCTTGATAGCGACGGCGCTGGGCTCGAGTGGCTGCACCACGGAACATGTCAGCCAGGCGGTGCATCCAAGCGAGCTCCCACGCATTGCGCAAGACTACCGGGACGGCTTCGTGCGACTACGCGACGGCCGCTCGGTGCCGGTCCAGAACCTCGATGAAGCACAAGTCGAGCTCCACGCACCGTGTGCGACCTGGCGCGAGGAGATCACGCGCACTCGCTGCGGTGACGTCTCCGTTGAGCTGAGTGAGCTCGGCACTGACGCGAATCAGCTCACTCCCAGCCAAACCGAGCCATGGGCGATGCGAGGGCTGCGCGTCAGTGACGTCGACAGCGCTCAGCTCGAGCTGGAGATCTCGACGGCTCCCGTAGCGAAGCAAGCCGGCACCGGCCCGAGCGAAAAGCGAATGCCAAGCGCCCCGACCTTCGGCGTTGGTTTCACTCTCTTTGGCCCCGCCATCTTCGGAGCGTTCAGCGGACAATGGTACGCCGCGAACTGGCTGGTGCTCGAGCTTGGCCTGCTCGGGGGAGGCGGGTTTGACGCTTTTGCCGGCTTCAAGCTACGCCCCGGCCCGAGCGCCCGTTCACGCATCTGGTTCGGCGCGGCGATTGGCGGCTTCTGCGGCGAAGGTCTCGAAGAACCCGAAGGCACTCAAGACGCATCGACCGGAGACCCGCCAGCGGATCAACCGGAGCCAGCCATCGTCCTCGGCTGCGTCACCGCGGCGACGTTGCGCATTGGCTTGGATTGGACCTGGGACCGCGGGCGCTGGCAGGTGTCGCCGGAGGTCGACCTCTTAATCCCCACGGATTCAGAAACCGATCGAACGATCGGTCCCTGGGCGGGCGTCAGCGTGAGTCGACTGTTCTAGGCTCGCAGTGTTTCAACGGTGTAATGAGAGGACCACCGTCGCCTGGCGTCACCGGCAAGTTCCGCAGTCAGGCGCAGAAACTGCACGAAAACAGCTGGAAAAGCCCTGGAAACCGCGACCACGAGCTGAGCGCGGGAGTGGGCAGGTGTCCCTCACCCCCAAATAAAAGTGTCCGCGCAGAGGGGCCGGGGGGGGGACAGCCTCGCTCCACGCGGACGCGAGGGAAGTAGCAAGCTCGAATCACAAAAGCAATCAAGTCGCACGGTGAGACAGCGATCGCGAACGTCGATCCGCGAGGCGCACCCTTTCAAATCGGCGACAACTTGACAGCGAGTGGTGCCGTGACGCGACGTCCGCTGAAGGATTCAACGACTTGCCCAGCCCAACCGCTAGGTCAGGGTTTCATTTGTGCAATCCTGATCCATCGAGGAGCCACGCTGGAACCTCCGCGCACTTGCTCCCACAAAAGTGGCGTCCGCGCGGTAATGCATGCGCGGGTTGCGAGTACGCTGGAGTACGCTGAGCTAGTCCACGCGAGGCGTGCTCACGGAGGCGGCGCCGATCGTAGCGACCGCTACAGCTTGCAGCGGAACGCCCAGCGACCCTCACCGCTGCCTCGCTCGCTCAGCGCGAGGCCGACGCTGGACGCCGCCGCTGGGACCGCCTTGACGCCATCCATCGCCCGCCCGTTGCTCGTGGTCGCCGCCAAGGCTTCCACGCACAGCCCACTCGCGTCGGCGATGAACTTGGCCTGCACCCGGGAGCCGACGGCGCGCGTGCCCTCGAGCTGCAGGTACGGTTGCACCGGGGGTTCGGAGACGATGGACCAGCCGTCATCCTCGGGACCGCACCGGCGCGGTGTGCTGCCCAGCATCTCAGAGCTGATCTCGAGTGGCTCCCCTGCATCCTTGGACTGCGTATCCACGGGGAAAACGAACCAGCGACTCTCGCTACCGCGCAGCGGGCTGACCTTCGTCAGGATCCCAAGCGCATCACCCTGAGTGCTCTTCACCAGCTGCACCCCTTGCGAAACGCTGCCGGGGCGCATCGGATAGTCCGCAAAGTAGTCGAGCTCGTCGCCGTTCAGGCGATAGATGCGAAACGCCTGGCTGTTGATGGTGGAGCCGAAATACCAGGTGCCCTGCACCTTCACCACGCCGGCCACCTGATTGAGCGCCCACATCGCGCTGCCTTGGATCGGGAGCGGCGCGCGGTCGCGCTCGAGGACATACGCCGTCTGAGTGCCACGCACGTTCAGCACCAGGAGCCCCGCGTCGTCCCGCGGCTCTGGCTCGAAGCGCCACGTAGCGTAGCCACCCCAGCGCGACAGCTGACCAAAGCTCATCGCGGCGGACACCGGATCCGGCCAGTCGGGGCGCGCGACTGCCGTGTTCCAAAGCGGCGCGGTGAGGGAGAATGCATCCTCCACGCGCACCACCCAGCGGGACAGGCGGCTCCACTCCTTGCCGCGCGGGCCCCAGGTGTACGCGTGCATGCGTGTCTCGTAGCTGTCGTTGCCGAAATCGAAGCCCAGCTCCGCCGCGCCCTTGTTCGGCGCCTTGACCCCCAGGAAAGGCGTCCAGCTGCTCGAGGTCAGCGTCTCCGCCGTGGGCATCGTCGATCCATATCCGTACGGCAATGGGCTGAACGCCATCGCGCCGGCGATCCCCGGCGGCGCGGGGCGCTGAGGCGCTGACTTCACCGCGTCGGCACCCGCCACCGAGACTTGCCCCGCGGGGGTACACTCGAGGGTCCAGCGGCTGCCGTTTTTGGATGGTAGGCTCACCCGCTCAGGCATCTCCGCGAGCTTCTGGTCTGCCTCATCCACTGGGCGGCCTTGCCAGCCGACACGCAGCCAGGTGCCAAAGGCACAGCCAACCGGTGAGCAACCACGCGCGTTGCGGCCACCCGGGTCGCCGAGGCGCGGCACGGGCGACGAGCGATCGCCGAAAGCCGGCGGCACGGCGACCTCCGACCAGCTGAAGCCACCGTCGATCGACTCGCGGAGCAGGCCACCGCGACCAATCGCGAGGCCGAAGCGCCCGGAGAGCAAGCTACGATCGATGTCTTCGCTGATGATCTCGCCGGCCGCGACCTTGCCATCCAGATCGATCTGAATCCCGACGAACGGCCCACCACCGGCGACCCAACCGGCCAGCACGTGGACCTTCTTCTTGTCGCGCTTCACCACCCGCTCGGTAAGCCCGTCGAGCCACAAGCCCTTCTTGAGCAGCGTCTTGGTGGAAGGCTCCATCTCCTTGAAGCTCAGCTTGAAGGCCTTGTTGCTGCCGTCCTCGGCTATCAAGAGCAACGTGCCAGGCGCGCCGAGTCGCGGCGGAACCACCACCGCGACGCGGCCATCTTGTAGCGAGACCACGCGCTCCACGCCGCGGTCGCCGCGCACCCGCACCTCGCGCAGCTTGCCCTTTGCCGAGCGGATACAATAGGTGGTCGCCAGATCCTGAGCCTCGGCGGAGCCGTCCTTGCAGCCACCCCGGATCACCAAGCCGCCGGTGCCTGACGCGGCGATGTAACGCGGCTCGGAGAAGCTGATGATAGGCGTCAGCTCGAGGCTGGGGCTCACGGAGTACACCACGCTTTGCCCAGCGGGGTCGCCACAGATGAACCCGATGCCCACACCCACTTGGGCGCCTTGGCAGGTCGCCGCGCCAGCGTAGGCCTCGCGCTTGACGTCGAGCAGCTTGCCGTCGCTGAGGCGCACGCGTGCGACGCTGCCTTGGGCCATCACCACCGCGCTATCTTTGGTGTCGGGCCAACCGCCGAGCGCCGCGACGCGCAGGGCGTTGTCTCCGAGCGGCCGCTCCTGGCGCTCCTGGATCTCGACGTCGCCGCCCTGCTGCATGTCTGCCCAGCCCGGCAGCGCAGACTTGACCGCGCCGTTGAACGCCGAGTCGTCCCCGGAGCGCCCGACCATCTCAAGTTGCCCCGCGGAATCAAGCAGCATGCGGCCGGCGTAGGAGTTGATCGAGATCTTGTCGTCCTGCACGCTGATCGGCGAAGGAGGCGTGTTCACCTCCAGGGGCCGCCAGCTCGCGCCTGCGTCCAGCGTGATCAGCACACCGCGCACATCGGACTCCACCGCCGCGACCCACTCACCGGCAAACGCCATCGTCCCGTAGCCGGGCGCCGGGGGCAGGGGCCCCAGATCCGTCGGCTGCCAAGTCACCGGATCCACCGCGAGGATCTCGTTGCTGCTCGCGGTGCTCAGGTAGATGCGGTCGAAGCCCGGCGTCACCCAGTTAATATCCGCAGAGAAACTCGCTGCGGGCTTCAATTTTCCGAGCCAGGTCTTCGCCGTCCAGAACAGGCTGCGAGAGCCGCTCGAGTAGAAGATGAAGCCGCCCCCAAGCCGCGGCGGCAACTCGAGCGGCTTCACGTTGAGGCGATCGGGAATCGTCTGCTCGGCGACCTCGAGGCTCCCATCCTGGTGCTCCAACATGCGCAGCCCATAGGCGATGATGCGCAGGCTGCCGTCGACGTCGCGCTCTTGGTAGCTCGACTCACGGCCCTCGGGCAGCACCACCATGCGCGCGGGAGTCACCCAGCGCGGC
The DNA here is from genome assembly GCA_041389805.1 of Polyangiaceae bacterium. Classification (GTDB taxonomy): domain Bacteria; phylum Myxococcota_A; class Polyangia; order Polyangiales; family Polyangiaceae; genus JAHBVY01. The sequence continues at coordinate 64,447 of JAWKRD010000036.1, forward strand.
GCCTTCTTGGCTTTGCCCTGCTCCGTGCTCGGCGCCGCAGTGCTCCAGCCGGCAGTCTTGCTGTTGCAAGCGACGCCACCGAGCAGCGCGAGCCCGACCACGCCGCTCAGGAACAGACCGCTGCGAAGCATGCGCTCGCGTCCCACCATCGCCTGGCATGCTACTTCGCCCGCCGCCGGGCGCCAGCCAAACACTGGGTTTCGCTGTGCTTTGTTGCAGGTCCCTCGAACTTTGCGCGCGTTTGCCGATGAGCGGCCCGACGTGATGCGCGACGTCCGGCGCGCCAGTGATTGCACGGAGCGCAGGCGCTCAGCATGGTCCCGCGACTCGCCACGCGAATGCCCTGGAGCGCATCTCGGGCGAGCTGGAGGAACTGGCGAGTCAAGCGCCCACTCTCACACCACCGCTCGCCCCACCGCGCCCGCTGCCGAGGAGATCCGGCAAGTACTTCCCGGTGCTCGATCACGGCTTCGCGTTGGTGGACCATAAAGGGCACCGACGAGTGCATCGAGCGCGCGGCGCGGGTGAGCTACGGCTACGGCACCCGCAAGCAGAGCCAGACGCGCGGCCTGCTGCGCTACCTGCGTCGTCACAAGCACACCACGCCGAGCGAGATGGTGGAGCTGAAGTTCCACTGCTGCATGCCGATGTTCATCGCGCGCCAGTGGATCCGTCACCGCACGGCAAACGTGAACGAGTACTCCGGCCGCTACTCGCTGATGCCGATGCTCTTCTACACCCCCGATCAAGAGCAGCTGCAGACTCAGAGCCGCGCCAACAACCAGGGCTGCAGCGGGACGCCGTCGAGCAGAAGATCTACTGACGAGGCGCTCCGCCGCTGGAACGAGATCCGCAAGCTCTCCGCCGACGCTCATGAGTATGGATGACTGCCGAGACCCGGCGCGGGAGCTCGCGCGCATCGACTGCCGCTCTCGACCTACACCCAGTGGTACTGGAAGATCGATCTGCACAACCTCTTGCACTTCCTGACCCTGCGCGTCGATTCCCACGCCCAGTGGGAGATCCAGGAGTACGGCCGCGTCATGGCAGGCATGCTCAAGCGCGTCGCTCCCCTCTCCTACGAAGCCTGGATCGACTACGACGTCTGCGGCGACCGCGTGAGCCGCATGGAGCTCGACGCTCTACGTCGCTTGATCGGGGTTGGGGGTGAGGAGCTCAGTTCCCAAGGCGGCAAGCTGGACGCCAAGGCGCTCGCTGAGCTCGGTCTTTCCACACGGGAAGTGGCCGAGCTGTTCAGCAAGCTGTCGGCCAAGAGTGTCCCCGATTTCGAGCTGGATCTGGCGAGCGCGCGTAGCGCCGAGACCTTCGCTGAGCAGTTCGCCCAGGCGGTGCCCAGCGTGGACAAGCCGAAGCACTGAGGTGATGGCGCGCGCACGACGGTTCGGCGCTCTGAATGCCGCTGGCTGCGGTGCCGTGCTTTGCGCCGTGCTGGCCGGCTGTGGCGGTGGCGACCGCGCGCTGAGCGCTGACGACGTGGACGAAGCTGCGTTGGTGCCCGCACGGAGCCCGGTGCAGGCGTTCTGTGGCTCAGCGGATGAAGCTCAGCTGCGCCTCGAGCACCCCGAGCTACCTCCGTGCGGAACCAGAGTTTACACCTACCTCAAGGCGACCATCGCCGGCCACCAGCTGCTGGCGTTCGCCCACGAGGATGATCCCTGCTGCACCGACGTCCCGACGCCAGGCATGATGCTCGGCGCCCATGTCTACGTCGACGGCGAGTCGTGGCCGACTACGGATCCCATCGTGATGCCGGCGCCGCCCAGCACCGCGGATGAAGCCTCAGCCTGGCTCCACGCCGAGCTGATGCGGCGCCTCGTCGTGCAGCCGACCATGGACGCGCCGGCGATTGAAGGCAGCTGGCCCGCTGCAGGACCGGCTCTGAAGCGCCACGCCGTGGGCCTCCAGCAGGCGGAGGACGGCTGGCGGCTCCGCGCCTACGGCGTCAGCCACGAGACCGAACGCGGCATCCATTGCCGTTTCCTCGCGGTCTGGGATGCGACCCTCCAGGGCACTCGCGTGGACGCCCAGCGCTTAGTGCAATACGCCGAAGGCACCGTGATGGGCCAGCCGTGCAGCGGTGAGCCACTGCCGCGGTGAGATCATCACCCGCAGTCAGGACTCAACAGCGTCGAGCCACACGTCCTTGGGGTTCCGCGGACTCACCAGCACCCGCACGCGGGATCCGATGGCAAGCTCGACCTTCTCTGGAGGCAAGAGCTCGACCACGCTGGTTCGGTATTTCCCCGTGGGGCTCTCGACCTCGAGGATCAGCGAGAACAACGGAATGTCCCCGATCTCAGCCCCCGTCCGCTCGGCGTCAATCACCTCAGCGCTGCGAGGGATACCGTTTGCACGCAGCCACCTGGCGTGTTTGCCCTTGCGCAACCCACGACGCACGAGCAGCAGGCCAATCACGGCAAACGCGATCATCGATAGCCACGCCGGCGGGATCGGGTTCGTCGCGATGGACGAAGAACGCGACGCACATCCCGATGCCGATGGGCGCGAACAGCAGGCCCAACCAGAAGCCTGATCCTCGAGGATTCGGTTGCTCCGTGCGTACCCAGCGGCGTCGGCTCACGGTTGCAAGGCTAGCACGGTCGCGCAGAGATCTACCGAGATCGCCTCTATCTGGTGCGGGTGCGGCGAGCGAGCATGTCGATATCGATGGTGTGGGTACTGCTCGATGGCGCCTCGGCCTCCCCTGGCAGCACCTCGGCAGCGTGCTCCTCCCACCACGCTTGCGCCATGCCAAAGGACCAATCACGGCCTATGCCGCCTTGGTCCAGCCGCCTCAGCAGCACATGCGCCGAGCTCGGGCGCTTCGACTGATCCTTCTCCAGGAGCTGCATCACGATCTGATCCAGTTCCTCGGGGATCCCTTTGATGAACTGGCTGGGCGGCTCAGGCTGAGTGTGCAGGTGGTGCGCGCAGATTTCCACAGTGGTATTGCCTTCGAACACCTGGCGCCCTGTCAGCAAGAAGAAGGCAACACAGCCGAGCGAATACAGATCGCTACGCGCGTCCACTTTCTCAGGGTTGCTGATGGACTCCGGCGCCAGGAAGAGCGGCGTCCCGGCGACGATGCCGCTGCGAGTCGCCGCCGGGTCGTCCTTGTCCAGCACCTTCACCAGGCCGAAGTCGACGACCTTGGCGACGTCAGGACGGCCGCCGCGTACGCAGAGCAAGATGTTCGCGGGCTTGACGTCGCGGTGAATCAGGTGGCGATCGTGAGCTTCCGCGAGGGATCCGGCGACTTGATTCAGCACATGGACCACGCGCGAAGGGGGCATCGGCCCGGTGCGCTTGACGATCGTCTCTAGGTTCGCGCCCTCCAGCAGCTCCATCGCGTAGTACAGCAGCCCATCCGGCGTACGCCCGTAGTCGAAGATGGTGATCGTGTTGGGGTGAGTGAGCTCTGCGGTCAGCTGCACCTCGCGCTCGAAGCGCTTGAGGTTCGCGGAGCCGGCGCGATCGGGCAATAGCAGCTTGATGGCTGTCGGCCGCCGCAGCATCGCGTGCCGCGCGCGGTAGACGGCGCCCATTCCGCCTTCCCCCAGCTTGCGCTCCAGGGTGTACTGCCCGAGTTTCCGCGCGGCTTGAACCTCGTGGCGCAGGCCATACACGATCGTCGAAGACATGGTGCAGAGCGCGAGCGTGCCAAGCCACCACGCGCCGATGGCCAGTACCTGGCCGACGGCGAACTTCTCGAGGCTCGGCACGGGACCAAACGCGCCGGCGGCCGCTTGGAGCGCCTTGAGGACCGTCGGGTCCTTGAGGGAGCTGTAGTACACGACGAGCAGCAGCGGAACCCCAGCGATGCCGCACAACAGCGCCGTCACCCGCGCAGGGCTCGGCACGAAGATCGAGCGTGCCGCGAAGCCCATCGTCAGCGCGAGCACCATGATCTGCCCATTCCCCGCGGCAACGGGGATGTAGTAGCCCATGACCTCGTACGCGAGGGCGTTCGCGAGCAGCGCCGAAGCCTCCGCCGCGCGAATCGTCGAGACGCTCGGATTGCCGCGCAGCATGAAGAGCCCGAGGCAGAGGTAGGAGAGCGCCCCCGCGAGGTGCGCGATCATCGAGGGGTGGAAGAGCAGCCCCATCTTCTGGCTGAGCACCAGGATCACTCGCAGCAGCCAGTAGCCGAAGCCCAGGGCGAAGCCGAAGCGCGCAAACACCAAGACGCGCCGCTGCAGGAAGGCGCGGCCTTCCTCAGTCTGGTCCCAATCGGGATCCGTGAGCGGAGTCGTCGGCATCTCGCTCCGCGTCTAGCGTCGCTGGGGCGAGCGTGCAATCCGCTGGAGTTCCCAGTCAGAACGGCGACCTCAGAGCGCGTCGAGGATGCGCTGTTTCACCCGTTTCGGCACCGTATTTTCCAGGTACTCAATTGCGGTACCCCGGAGCACCGGATCGCCGGAATCCAGCCCGCGCAGCGCGAGGGACAGCGGCTCTGGCTCGTACAAAAGCGCCAGTAGCGTAAAGGCTTGGAGCAATCGGGGGGAGCGAACCCGATGCTCTTGGAGCAGCGGGTGAGGGCCACGCTGCAAGACTGGATGCAGGGAATCCGGAAGCCAATCGTCGCGCTCGAGGTCACGCTCCACCCGGCTCAGCACGAGCGCGCTCGAGGGTTGAAACGGCAGGCCCACTTCCTGCTTCCAGCGCACCAGCGTCGCGCCGACCGCGAGGCGCAGCGAGGGCGAGCCATCATCCAGCGCGGCCCACAGGTGTGCCAGTGCCGCGGGGCAATGAGTCTTCGCGAGGAGCTCCACCAGGATGAGCTGGCGGCTCAAGCTCGCGCTGTGTTCCAGCAGCGCGTCGCCCAGCGCACCCACCGCATGGATGCCGAGGCGATCCAGGTAGTCCCGCGCCGCAGCTTCCAGCGCTGGCTCCGACAGCAGATCGACCACGCAGGGCGCCAGGCGGCGATCGAGCTGCGCTTTCTTCAAGCGATCCACGAGTCCGGGGTCGCGCCGCGTGCACAGCGTCAAGAGCTCACACAGCTCCGACGGCGGATCGTCGGCGGACGGCGGGGCGTCGCTCTGCTGCGCCCGCTGGCGCTCGATCTCCGCGAGCAAGCCTTTGCGGTTCAGCGAGACGGTGGTCTCGATCACGCGCCGCGTGGTCGCGTCGAGCTGGCGGTACTCTTCGACCTTGAGCAGGTTGCGCTCGAGGTTGCCAACCAGCTCGGCGACATACGCCTTGTTCACTGAGCGCACCAGCCACACCAGCAGCACGCCGATCCCGAAAGTGATCCACAGCAGGCCTCGGGAAGGCTGTACGAAGACGAAGCCAATCCCGACTACCGTCAAGCCGCCGAGCGCGTCGCCCAGGCGCTGCAGCAGGACGTCGATGATCAGCTTGGTGCGACGTTTTCGCGCCTTGGACAGTGGGGTGAAGAGCAGCTCGTAGGCGGAGCGATGAGTCGAGTTGGTCAGCGCTGCCTCGATACCTTTGCTCAGGGCGGCGCTCCAAACCTTCAAGGTCACCGACGCCAGGCCCGCGCCGGTAACGATGCCCAAGGGTAGCAACGCCAGCGTGCTACCGAGCCCTGCCTTTTGCAGCATGCGCGAGCTGAGCGAGGTCTGCACGATGAACGTCGCGATGCTGACCACGGTGTAGAACGCGGCGAAGAAGGTCACCAGGTCGTGTTCCGCGGGGAACTTTTGCTGCGCCTCTGCCTTGAGCACGAAGTCGAGCAGCGTTGACGCCACCGCCAGCAGCGCCACCAGGAGGCCCACGCGCATCAGCAGCGGAGAGCGCAGGATGTTCGACTTCTCGATCACCACCGCCGCCCCCGCTTGCGTCTTCAACAGCGGGCTCTGCACGGCGTGCCGACGCCTACCGGTGAAGCGTCGCACATAGAACCCGCCAACCAGGGCGAGCGCTACCAGCACCAGGAGCACGCCTCGTGGCCCCACCACCGCAGACGCACGCTCGGCGAGGCCACCACCACTCACACCACCCAGCGTCGCGCTCGCACCGACGCGAGCGACCTCGACCTTCGCCGCGTGGGGATCGAAGCTCTCGTTGAACGCCGACCAGAAGCCGCTGACGAGCAACGCGCCGAGGGCCGAGACGGCGAAGTAGACCGCGACGGCGGTCTCGTGGGAAAGCACAGGCAGCGTGAACCAGGCCGCGCCAAACACCGCCGCGTCGAGGGCAAACACCCAGGGCACGACGCGCGCCGGTCCGAAGCGAGTCAGCAAGCGCGAAGCTACCAGCACCACCGCGATCGACACCCCGGCGCTGAGCACCACCACCTGGGGCAATTTTTCCACTGGGAAATACGAAAGAAACAGCGCGTCGCGCAGCGTCTTGGCGGCGATCTGGTGAGCAATGGCTGTCGCGGCGGCGATGCGCGCCGACCAGCTACCCGCAGGGCTATTCACCGCCGGGCTCCCTTTCCGATGCGACGCTCTTGCTCACAACCAGGCTCCCATGAGTACCACGCAGGGGCTGGAACCCGTTAGGACTGGCTGTGAGGGCGAAAATCATTCAATGCCGCGGACTTGCGCAAAGCCTCTTGGTTGAACGAGGGGGGGAGAGCGCGCTGGTCGCACGCCCGTACTGCCCTGAAATGGCAGCGGTTCCCTCGCTCGGAGGCGAGGGAAAAAGCAAGTGTACAATCGACACCAAGCCCCCCGGGCATTAGAGTCTCCCCATGCCCAGCGCAGCCACTTCGGAGTCCCTCGCCCACCTGGATCTCGACGCGGAGATCGCCCGTTTGAAGAAGGAGCGGAACGCCGTCTTGCTCGCGCACTATTACCAGGACAGCGAGATCCAGGACTTTGCAGATTTCATCGGGGACTCGCTGCAGCTGGCTCAGGCCGCTCGCGATACCGAAGCCGACGTGATCCTGTTTGCCGGGGTGCATTTCATGGCGGAAACAGCCAAGATCCTCAACCCCGAGCGCATCGTGCTGGTGCCTGACATGGCCGCCGGTTGCTCCTTGGCCGACGGCTGCCCGGCGGACCGCTTCCGCGCCTGGAAGGCCAAGTACCCGGGCTCCATCGTGATCAGCTACATCAACTGTTCAGCCGCAGTGAAGGCCGAGAGCGACATCATCTGCACCAGCAGCGAGGAATCGTGGAGTCGATCCCCAAGGATCAACAAATCCTGTTCGCGCCAGACAAGAACCTCGGCCGCTACCTGATCAAGAAACGAGCGCGACATGAGTGCTCTGGCGGGGCAGCTGCATCGTCCACGAGACCTTCAGCCAGCGTCGCCTGATCGAGGCTGAAGACCCAGCACCCCAGGAGGCGAAGATCATCGCCCACCCCGAGTGCCAGGAGCAGCTCCTCGACATGGCCGACTTCGTCAGCTCCACCGGCCCTGTTGCGCTACGTGGAGAACGACAACGCCATGCAGTTCATCGTCGTCACCGAGAGCGGCATCCTCCACCGTCGAAGCGCGCCCACGAAGGAGCTGATCGCCGCACCGCCCGAAGGCAACTGCGCCTGCAACGAGTGCCCCTTCATGCGCCTCAACACCCCAGAAGAAGGTGCTGCCTCGCGCTGCGCGACATCGAGCCCCGCCTCCGAGATGCCCGAAGAAACTGCGGCTCCGCGCGAAGAAGCCAGTCGGATGCTCGAGCTGAGCTGCGGCGCTCAGCAGGCCGCGCCAGCGGTACAGCACGCATCGAGCGCCCCCAAGGGAGGTGAGGGCGCTCAGGCGCCTGTGTTGCCACCACTCTGCGCGGCCCACTTCGCGTTCTTCCGAGGGTCTGGCCGCAGACCCCTCCTCTGTTTTTGCTCGCAAGCTCGCAAACAGAGTCTCACTCCTAACGGCAAGCAGAGTGACGCACGCTCCCGACGCCCCTCCCCGAACGGCAAGCGATGAAGTGGACGCACGCTCTGCCAGGCCGCAAGCCTCCGCTGTTTCTTCAGCCTCTTGATTGATTGCCGCGCGGTAATCAATTCCGCGTCCTGGGAGGCGATCAGGCGCTAGCGCTCCCCACGCGGTGGGGCGCTTCGTGAGCAGATAGCTTGGCGCCGAGCGGGCACTTCTGGAGAGCGAAGGACTCACCGCTGAGCTTAGTTGTCGACTTAGCTGAAGAGCTCTTCGACGGTTTGGGCGTCAGAAGCCGGTCGGTCCACTGCGCCAGCTGCTCTTCGCCCGCTGACGCCAGACGGACGAGCACCGACTCGTCTACCGCTGAGTCTCCGAACTTACGACGCAGCAACCGCTCCAGTGTGCGCCGATCACCTTCTGCTCGACCTTCGGCCATCCACTGCTGTGCGCTTGTCATGATTGCTTCCTTTACCCCAGGCGCGCGTTCCTCAAGCGCGTCGACAAGTCCCGGTCTGTCAGCACCTCGCTCACGGGGGACAGGTGGCGTATGGCCGACGAAACGGCCCCACGCCCGTCGGGCAAGCTCCAAAGTGCAGCGATCACCCACGCCCACAGCAGGAGCGCTGCGCGGACCGCGTCCCCGCGCCGTCCGTCTCGCAGCACCCACAACGTCAAGGGAACGATGAGGGACGCAACGTCCCGTGCGCGAGCTCGCAGCGCTTCGTCGCTGAGGTTGCTCACGTCGTCCAGCACTACCCGGAAGTCCGGCACGTGCTCGCGCACTGGGACGGGATAACGTCTGGGTCGATAGATATTGAAGCTCTGCGACCGGTCCACCGACCAATGCGTTGAAGCACCTGGCTCACTGGCGCCGGTAGCTTGCCGCCACGGCGGAAGTAACGCTCGAGCACATCCACCACGTAGCCGCCCACCTGCACCAGCGTCTCCGCCTTCGCGTCGCTCTTGTGCTCGAAGACGACGTAGATGCGAGCCTCATGCCCGGCAAGCTGGATACGAAAAAGCAGGTCCGCCTGCGTCTTCGCGAATGCCGGATCGATGAACGTTTCGGGCAAAACTTCGAGGGTCGACCAATCGAGCGCCGCCACCACCGCCGGCGGCAACACCGCCTCCAGCTCGATGCGTGCGTGCTTGGGATCACCGAAGATCTGCTTAACCAAGAGGTCGTGAGGCTGACGAGGCTTTTTGGCTTCGTCTTCCTGACCATTCGGATCAGTCATCCACCGCCGCTACCATGTGGTCGCGCTTCGAACCATCCGCAGATATGTCAGGCTATGTCCTGGTGAGCTGACTGAATCCGCACGGTCGTGCCGCACCAAGCACTCAAGGCGACAAACGCACCAGATCGTGGGCCCGAGCGACCTCGAGGTTCGCCCAGTACAACGCGGGGCAGGGGAGCAGCGAGAGCCGCTAGACGACGAGCCTTGTCCCGAAGCGTCGGGCTTAATCAGTTGACCTCCGAGCCTGACCTCCTTCGAGCGCGGTCCTGGTAGCACCTTGAGCTCCCAAGCTTCATGAGTCATGGACTGGTTCCAATCTGGGCGGGCGCGGCGTTATTCCCTCCACCTGGAACTGACAGCAGCGCGCGCTCGATCTCACGATAGTAGTGGTATAGCGGTAGCGTAGCACTCGGTAGCTGGCGGACGCCGTGCAGGCACTGCTGCGCGCGCTGGAACGGGTAATATGCTCGGCCCCCGATGCGAAGCCGCGACGCAACGTAGTGTTCGCTCGGCTCCCATTCTCCTCCGAGGTTTGCTTCCAGGACGCACCCCAAGTAGGCGCCCACGATGAGGCTGTAGAAGTCGCGAACGAAGTTCCGGTCGTGCTCCCAATTGCGTGACTTCCAGATGTCGACGTCCAGCTCAAGAAGCTGCTCGGTCCTCGCTCCCGCACCGCTTTCGGCAAAGGCGCAGAACGCCAACGGCTGAAACGCTTCTGGATTCGTCGGTCCAACAAGTTGGCGAGATCTCGATAGGTCTGAATCTTCCGTTGCGGGTTCGAGGCGGGTTGTTGCTCAGCATCCGCCTCACGGATTGGAGCAGGCGTGAAATCGCTCACGCGACGCAAGAGGCTCAGTCGGTGGCCTTCATCAAAGCACTCTCCGGCGATACGCCGCACCAGCTCGCTCGTGGGAGAGTCCCAGCGAGCAACGACCGGAGCTACAAAGCGAGCCCTGCGCTCCAGGCGCTTGAGTTCTGCTCCCGCATCTACGTTGGACTCCAGTTGAGCGCGCGCGTCGGCGCGCGTCGCCATCCCCTCCTGATTCAACGCGCCCTCCGGCTCCCGGGTGACACGCAAGACGATCGCCCCATCAGCTAGCTCGATCACCCCTTCCAAGCCGCGCAACGCTAGGACGCGGCTTCTGCCAATACGCTCCACAAGCGGCGCGGGCAGAACCGTCACCAAGTACACTTCAGGCAGATCCGTCGGCACCCAACATCTCCGCGCGGAATAAGCAATTCCGAGCGGGGATGGTGTGCGAAGCCAGCGGCGATCCTCCTCCCGAGCCAGTCTGAGCTCGGAGAGGGTGTGAACGTAGCCGTGGGCGAGCTGAAGGCGCTCTGCCAAGAAGCCGCACAGCACTAGCCACGTGTTGACAAACTTCTCTACGGGGTCGTCCGAGGTCGCGGTGAACTCGATGTCGGTCCCCTCCCCGTAATGGATGACCCAGGTTCGACGCGCCCTGTCTCGAAACTCGAGGCTGAGCGCGATCTCTCGCTGGACGATCTCCTCGAGGGCAGACGCATCGAACGGCACCCATTTCTTCCGCCCGGGCAAGCCACGAAAGCTCATTTGATGTGGGCGAAGCGGCGACTGCCCCAGGAGTGCGGCGAAACCTGGCGCGCGCTGAAGCGACTCACGAAACAAGAAGCGAAACCGCCACGCATCGCCGACGTCCCAACGATTCAGCCGGAACTCCGCTGTCGGAAGAGTCGCAGGCTGTGACATGATTCCTGACGGAAGCGCCCCGCATCCGACGCCGCGTGGCGGACTTGTGGGGCGAGGTCGCTACTCCAGACCCAGCGCAGCCGCGATGCGCCTCACGGCGCCTAGCTCGAGGGGCGACAGGTTCCCGTCGGCGAGGGCGGCGTGAGACGCCGCGTCGAGCACCGCCTGCTTCTCGTCGTCGCTCATGGCTTTGACGATGGGCTCGGCTTCATCCCAGCCTTCGAGGGACACCACTTGCTCACGCTGGGCGTCGTCTAGGCCGAGCTTGTCCATGTAGTGGTTCAGGAACGCACGCTCGTTCTCGGTCATGATGCCGTCAGCAACCAGCACCTTGGAGATCAACAGGCAGCGCGCGATCTTGGAGTCCATAGCGCCGTTGATAGTAACCGCGTCGGTCCGCGAGCCGAAGGCTTTTGCGCCGCTCACTTGGTATCGGGTGTTTTGCCGGGGAGACGGCCAAATGTTTCAAGGGCACGATCCTTCAGATCTCCGCAGGCTTCCACGCCGAGGTTCGTCTTCTCCTTGGGGTCCTGATCGAGATCGTAGCAGTGCCAGCCAGTGTCCCAGGCGCGCGCTTCGAGCTTCATGTTCCTGCGCATGTAGCCCCAGTTTTCGAAGGCGCAGCTCCAGACGCCGGCGCAGTTCGTCATCGGCAGCGCCTGGGTCGTGAGCTCTGGGCGCAGCAGGCTGTGTCCCACCAGCTTGCTCTTGTACTTCTCCACACCCGGTTCGTCCCACACGCCCATGATGTCAAGGATGGTCGGCGCAATATCTACGTGGAAAAGATACTCGTCTTGCTTCGACTTCATCGCCTGGCGCTGCTCGTCGCTCAACGTCCCGGGCGGCGCGTCGATCCACATGGGCACGTGGGTCTCTTCATCGAAGATGCTGAACGTGTGGCCCATCTGGTTGTGCTCGCGGAACGCCTCGGCGTGGTCGCTGGTGTAGACGATCACGGTGCGCTTACCTGCGTCGCTGTCTTTGATCTGCTTGACGATGCGCGAGAGGTGCATGTCCTGCTGATGCACCGAGTTCAGGTACTGATTGTAGAAGTACGGGTTGTCGTCCGGCGCCTTGCTGGTGGTCGCCGGCTGAAACGGCTGCGGCAGGTTCGGATCCACCAGGTACGGGTAGTGCACGTTGGAGAGCTGAATCACAGCCAGATACGGCTCCTTCAGCTTGCCGATGTTGGCGTTCACGTAGTCGGCGAGCAGCCCTTCGTGGGCGCCCATGTCGAGGTCTGCCGTCGGCTCGAGCTCCGTGGCGCTGACGAACTGATCGACGCCGAGGTTCTTCACCCACAGCCGCGCGTTGCCGAACATCATGTTCTGGCTGGTGTAGAAGGCGGTGTTCCAGCCGGCTGCCTTGGCGTAGTCGAAGATCAGCGGCCAGGTGTGGAGCGTCTCTCGATCCTCTATCGGTTGTAAGCCACTCCAGGTCACTGCCAGGCTGATGGCCGTGCAGGAGGCCATCGAGCGCATCTTGTCGAAGTGGTAGCGCTCCGGCACCAGGGTGTTGGTGTGCCCCGTCTTTTCGCAGCCGGGCTCATACGCATTACAGGTCGCGTCCCAGCGCACGCTCTCCAGCAGGATGAACACCACGTTGCGTGGAGTTTCCGCATGGCTTTTCAGAGGCTCGACAGGCAGCGAGTTGCGCACCCGCGGTCGCATCTGATGCGACTGGTCCGTCATCCCGAGCTGCGTGCGCAACAGGCCGCCAACCGCGTTCAAGTACAGCGTATCTGGCGTCGCCGCTTGCAGGTGCCGGTGCTGCACGGGGATGAAGAACGCACCGATCAAGAGCAGGGGCGCGACGATACCGGCGATGCGCGCTGGGCGACGCTTGGGGCGCACCACGCGGCGCGCGACCCACACCAGCAGGATGGCCAGCACCATCACCGGCAGCTTCGCCTTGAGGTAATTGCCGATGTCCGCGAACAGCTGATTGACGACGCTATCCATGAAGTTGGACGCGAACATCGACACGTCCTCGTTCATGTAGGCGTTGTACTGGGAGTAGAAGTACGACTGACCGCCGAAGGCGAAGGTCGTCATCACCACGAACAGCACGGCCGCGACGTTGCGGCCTTGGCCGCGCCTGCGCGATGCCGCGTAGAGCAGCAAGCCCCACACGATCAGGCTCTCGAACGCGGCGCCCACGTACATCCAGCGGTACGTCGAGTCGAGCTCGGCAAGGCGCTCCGAGCGCCGCCCCCAGTCGATCACCACCGACAGCAACATCGGCAGCGCCAGCAAGAGCCACGCCACGGGCTTTCGCCAACGCGCGAGACGCTTGGCTCGCGCCTGTGTGGGCGCTGCCCCCTCGGTCACCAATTCAGCCACTTCACTTCACCTAAGTACGCGCGAAAGCAGGTGAGGACTTTCCGTGAGTTCACCTGCCCGTCAAGCGAGGCCTACCTGACGCCGCCGCTCGAGGACCAGCGGTTGTCCCCTCCCCCCCAAAATAATCCTATGATTTCCCATGATTTTCTGGGGGTGAGGCGCGTTGCTCAGGCGCCCCAGCTGACTGCAATGGCCATACACGGTGAGCACTGCGCGCGTCTCAGCTGCGTCACCTGCGCGCCTCGGAGTTGGCTCAGATATCCGTCATCCAGCTCGTGATGAGGTAGTTCGCGATCAAGATCGCGACCGCGCTCTGCACCACGGCGCGCGTCGTCGCCTCCCCGACGCCGCGCGCACCACCGCTCGCAAAGTAACCTTGGCGACAGGCGATCGTGGAAATCAGGAAGCCGAACACCGAGCCCTTGACGATGCCCATCCAGAAGTCCGACGGCACGAGGCGGGTCTTGATGTTCGAGAGCCAGATCCCAGGGTCGACGCTCAGTCCCTTCACGGACACCAGGTACGCACCCGCCATACCAACGCAGGTGTAGAGCACCACCAAGAGCGGCACCATCACCGTTGCCGCGAGTAAACGCGGCGAGAGCAAGAACTGCACGGGGCTGATGGCCATCGTCGTGATGGCGTCGATCTGCTCGGTCACGCGCATGTTGCCGAGGGTCGCTGCCATGCCGCTGCCGGCGCGCGCGGTGACCATCAGCGCGGCGAACACCGGAGAGATCTCCCGCGTGAGGCTGACCGCGACGATGTAGCCCACCGTGCCTTCGGCGCCGAACTGGCGCAGGCTATGAGTCGTCTGCAGCGCGAGCACCATTCCGCTGAACACGCCGGTGAGCGAGACGATGAAGATCGACTGCACGCCGATGAACTCCATCGCCGCGAACAGCTGGCTGAAGCGGTACGGCGGACGAAACATCCAGACCAGGGACTGGAAGGTGAGCATGACCTGAGTCCCGATCGAGTCGAAGACCTCGACGACACCGTCGATCAGGCTACTCAGCAAGCCTCGGGATTCGCTCTCGGCCTCGGACACGACCCGTTCATATCACTCGCTGGGCGAGTCCACGATGCGCACGCGATCCGGCGCTCGCCAAAGCCGCCTCCAGGTGCTCGAGCTGACGGCTGCTCTGGGGCCCAGTGGCCTGAATCGCTGCCTGCCGCACGTCGGACACCCCGGGTGGTGTCAGCTGGACGATCAGCGCATCTCCGCCCAGTTCGTCCACAAACGGGCGGCCCCACTCGACGATCAGCGCAGCGCCGTCGCGGCGAGCATCTTCCAGCCCAAGCTCGAAGACTTCGTCCGGGTGGCCCAGTCGATACAAATCCGCGTGCAGCAAGCGGAGCCCGAGGGAGTACTCCTGCACCAGCGTGAAGGTCGGGCTGGTCACCGGCTCGCTGCCAGGCAGCCCGAGCTTTCGACAGATGGAGCGCACCAGGAAGGTCTTTCCCGCGCCGAGCGGCCCATCCAAGATCACCAGGCTGCCGCGCTCGAGGCTTTGCGCCAGCCGCTGACCTAGATGCACGGTCGCGCGCCGCGTGGGTAGGTCGAGCTCTAACTCGTTCATGAGGCGCCCAAGCATGCCGTCAGTCGCGCAGGAAGCACGCAGATTCTTCGAGCCGCATTCAATGAGCCGCCTTCAATGAGCGATCAACGTCAGCTGTCGGGGGATGCGACCGGAGCTGTCAAAACCTCGGGCGTCACTCGTCCAGAGCCGCACGCGGGCCTGACTGAGCGCGCTCCGCGCGAGGTCGTGGCGCTGAGCCACCTCTTCACGCTCCCGCGTCGTGGACACCGGCAGCTGCTTGAGCGCGGCTTGGGCGAGACGAGCCGCGTCGGCGCCCAGGGCTGCGAGCCACTCCGGACCGCCCCCACTCTGTGCGCGAAACTCTCGCATCGACTTCGGTCCGCCGAGCTCGCCGGCTGCGTTCTCGCGCAACGGAAACGCACCAGCGCTGACGCTGACACGAGGCACTCCGGCTAGCGGCGCGGAGAACGCGTCGGCTGCCAGGAGGTCGAGGCCAAGCATCGTCTTTTGACCCTTGCGCTTGATCTCCCGCGCGAGGTCGCTGGCGCAGCTGGCGGAGCCCTCGACCAACAGAGCAGCGACGCCTTCCTTCTGCCATTTTCCGAAGGGAAATCTAGAGGCGCCGGCGCGGGCGGGTAGAGCCAGACAGATCTCCGAGGTCACCGCGTCCGCCTTGAGCCCGCGGCTCGCAAACCCCGCGCGCAGAAAGCGCTTGGTGCTCGCCGGGTCGACGCCAATCGCGAAGACTCGCCCTTCCGCCCCGGACGTGGGAACAACCAAGATCACCGGGACACTGGCGCCGCGCGCAAACTCCAGCGCTCGCTTGCTCCCCTGAGCGTCGATGCCGGCGATCAAGATCGACGCGCCCGCCCCCGCGAGCTCGGCGAGCGCCTGCTGCATCGCACCTGGGTCGCCGTTTTCCTCCGCCGACACCAGCTGCACGTGACCAGGATCACGACCCGACTGGGGCAGCCCCAGCGCGCGAGTCACTCCGGCGGCGAGTGCTGCGGACCGACGCTGACGCTCGACGGACCCGGTGCTCAACACCAAGCCGACGGCGCGCCCTCGCACGCTCGGCGCGCGCCCGCCCTGCGCCGCCAGGCGCGCCAGCTCGACGCGCTGAGCCGCCTGCTGTTCACTCATGGGGCGCTCTCCAAGCAGCCGCCGCGCGAGCTCCCCATCCCGTTGCTCGATCGCCCAGTTGGAGAGCCGAGTGATCAAGAGGGAGCGCATCCAGTCTCGCTCGCTCTCCAGCTCCGGCCCCACTTCGCCCTCGCTCAGCGCGTGAAGCGTCGCCTCGAGCTCCTTGGGTGGGATCTCGTCCATGCGGTGCTCGATCAACGCGTGCACCAGCTCCCGCTCCTCGAGCGGGGTGTCCGCCGCCCAGCGCAACATCGCCGCCGCGGCGTCTTGCCAGCGCTCGTCCTTCAAGAGCGCGGTCACCAGCTGCTCACGATAGAGCGCCCGCTCACTCGGCTCGATCAGCTTGCCTTCCAACGGCTCGAGCAGCGCGAGCGCCGCCTTGGGCTGACCGAGCCGAATGCGAATCGCTGCCTCCACGATATCAGCGAGGTCATGCACCGAGCCCAGCGCTCCGGCGCGCGTGGCGCGTGCGAGCTGGCGCGCCCTCGTCAGCTCGCCTTTTTCCACATGGATCCACGCAAGGTAGACCATCGCGCGGCGCACTTGCTCATCCTCAGGGAAACGCCTGATGAAGCGCTCGAGGGGCTGCTGCAGTACCAGCCGTGTATCGGGGCGGTCGTACCAGGCCTCAGCGATGCGCCTGAACGCAGCCTGTGAGCCCTGGGACTCGGCGAGCACGGCCTCCGGGCGATCCTGGTTCTGCTCACTACCGCCGCACGAAATCAGCACGCCGGCGCAGAAGCACACGCACAGCCAGCGCCGCAAGCTCGCTCCCGCGGTCCAGCGACCGCGACGCGAACAGCTTTGAGCATCAACCCGCATGTGCGGTGCTTGCTTTACCACGCAGGGCGGCCCAGGCGCCCAGGGCTGTGACGCCGGAGAGCGCCAGCGGAGCCGTGAAAACCACCAGGGCCTCGAAAAACGAACGGGGGTCTAGTATGCCGCAGGCTGGAGGGCACGTCGCTGGGGAGCACGAAGACAGGGCAAGCAACTCAGCGCCCCCCGACATTCGGCGGGCTGCGCCGCGTGGCGTGGGGCGTGTGCTTGCTTTGGCTGCTCGCTCACGCAGCGACCCTGTGGTGGGTTCCGGGGCGCGGCGGCCTCCCCGAGTGGTCCAGCCTGGAGGCGCTGTTTGGTCCGCGGCTCGCGGTGGTGTTGCGCCTGGCCTTCATGGCTTGCCTTGGCTGGCTGACCTGGGACTGGGTGCGCAGCCGACTCGCGCTGTCTGGAGATGCTGGCCGGCTGTGGCGGGTAGGAGCATCTCTCACCTTCGGCTTCTTGCTGGTGCACCTCTGGCACCTGGCTTCGGTCTTCCACGTCGCGGACCCGGTGGTGAGCCAGCGCCTCCCGGAACTGAACGACCGGTTGGCGGCCACGCTCTCCGCGACTCAGTGGGGTGTGCCTTGGCTGGCCTTGGTCTACTTGACCGGCAGCATTGCCGCCGGGATATTGTGCGGCGTTGAGTTCTGGTTGACCGCCCAGCAACGCACATCCAGCGACACCTGGCGGGCCAGGCGCACACGACGCTTTCTAAGCATTTGCATAGGGACACTCGTGGCCCTCGCGAGCCTGCGCGCACTGCTGTTTTTCGCCACCGGAGCGACGCTGCGGCACTAGCCGCGGCAGAATCTGCATCACCATCATCCGGGCTCGCATCCCAAAGCGGGCAACAACACCCCGCAACGGCGCAAACCGAGCTCAAATCATGTCGGGAATGTTGCAAGCCTGACAAACACTCGCCGGGCGAGAACCGCCTCAAGATTTAAGTCAGCCTGGCGAAGCAATCCACTCGACTCCGTCGCTGGTAGTGTCAATCTGGTAGCCTCCCTCCATAAGTCGTGCGCCACCGTCGCGCGCGGAGTGCACTCCTCACCCCCCCTCATGAGTTCGTCGCAGAACCGCCTGCTCGCTCGCCGTGCGTCTCGTCGCACACGAGGCCCGTACTCCGGCAGCCGTGCGCCGCTGACGCCCGTCGCCGACACGGATCCAGCGCTACTGCCGGTTACCCCCGAGCTCCACGCGAGCAAGCAAGCGTTGCTCGAGGCGCCGTTCGAGGACCGCTACGCCAAGCCGCGGCTCCTCGGCCGTGGTGGGATGGGCGAAGTGTACCTCTTGCGGGACGGTCGCGTCGGCCGCGACGTCGCGTTCAAGCGCATTCGACGTCAGCACACTGGACGCACCGATCTCGAGTCTCGCTTCCTCAGGGAAGCACGCGTGCAGGGCCAGCTGGAGCACCCCAGCGTCGTCCCGGTCTACGACGTAGGCGTCACGCCCGAAGGCGAAGCCTACTTCACCATGAAGCGCATCCAGGGCCTCACCCTGGCGACCATCATCAGCGGCCTGCGCAACGGGGATCACGCGATCCGGCAGCACTACAACGTTCGCCGCGTGCTCGGCGCCATCAGCCGCGCGTGCCTGGCGCTTGCCTACGCCCACACCCGAGGCGTCATCCACCGCGACCTGAAGCCCGCGAACATCATGCTCGGTGACTACGGCGAGGTGTATCTGCTGGACTGGGGTGTCGCCAAGGTCACCGGAGCCAACGTGGACTCGTTGCTCGCCGACGCGATGCTCCTGGACGAGGATCACGAGGCAGAGGAGGTCGCCGCGGGCGACACAGGCATAGGCTCACTGCTCGGGACACCGGGCTACATCGCCCCAGAGCAAGCGCGCGGCATGGTCTCGATTGATTTCCGCGCGGATATTTACTCGATGGGCGCCATCCTGTTCGAGGTGCTCGCGCTCGAGCCACTCCACCGTGGGCGCGAGGCCGAGGACCTGCTCCAGTCCACGTTCCTCGGCACTGACCTGCGCCCAAGCGCGCGTGCAAAAGCCGAGAACATCAGCCAGGACCTCGACGAAATCTGTCAGCGCGCGTGCGCGCTCAACCCAGCGGAGCGCTACACCTCCGCGCGCGAGATGTCCGAGGCCATCGAACGCTACCTCCACGGTGCGCGCGATGATGAGCAGCGCACGCAGATGTCCCAGCGCCACACCATCAACGCGCAGCTGCACCTCGCTCACGCCACCCTCGAAGATGTCCGCACGGAAAAGCTTCGGGTCGAGGCGATGCGCGAGCTAGGTCGGGCCCTCGCACTGAACCCCGACAACCAAGCGGCTTTTGACACGCTGATGCGCGCGCTCACCGCGGCTCCTGGTCAGCTGCCCCCCGAAGCCGAGGCGGAGCTCGCAGCTGCTAGCCGGCGCGATCACGCACGCGCCGCGAACGTGCGTGGCATGGCCTACCTGACGTGGCTGCTCGCCGTGCAAGCTGGGCTGTATCTCGGAGTGAGTAACGTGAACGCCTGGCTCGCGCTGAGCGCCGTGCTCGGCGTACTCACGATCTACAACTTCTGGATGGCCTCGAGCCGGGTCAGCCACCGCGGCCACGCCGTCGCGATGATGGTGCTGGCGTTTGCTGCCGTGGGCATGGTGTCCGGGCTGTTTGGCCCGTTCGTGCTGGTGCCCACGCTGGCCGTGGCGACCTCGGCTGCGTTGATCGTCAGCCTGCGTGCCGAGCGAAGGTTGCGCTGGCTGATCACGTTGCTGGCGGTCGCTTCGGTGTTGGTACCAACGCTGCTCGACCAGTTCGGGCTCCACAGTATCTCGAACGTGTTCGGTCAGACTTCCACGCTGCTCCCGACCCTCGGGCGCTTGCCCCAGCGAGCGAGCCTCTTGCTGGTGACAGCTCTCTCGCTGGTGATCGTCGTGTTCGCGAACGTCCTGGTGGGTAGGGCGGTCGATGCGCTGGTCAAAGCCGAGCGCCGCGGTTTCGCTCGAGCCTGGCGGCTCCGCCAGCTGCTGCCAAAGCGGGCTCGGGACTACACCCGGCGTCACGGCCACTAGCTTCTCAGGCATCTTCCCGCTCCCGAGCGTGCTTTTTTGGGGGGGAGGTGCGCTGATCGTCCGTCTAGCTGCAGCGCCAACTGACGCACAATCGGGTGGCGGCGGCGTGGGAAAGCGTTGGCCGCATTGCCCGCACCCCAAACCCCAACGTAGAGTCCGGGGAGGGTGCAAGGGAACTCCAACCGCGAAGTCGAGGCGCACACCACGCAGCTCGACACCTGTCGCGACCTAGAGCGAGAGGTGGAGGCGGCTCCTGAGCCGACGCTGTCGATCGTTTTTTGTCCCGACAACAAGGCGGCGCGCCGCGAGCTGTCTCTGGGCAGCGAACAGCTACTGATTGGTCGGGAGGCGGGTCGCAACGGGCTCAACCTCGCAGACCCACGTATCTCGAGGCTGCACCTACGCATCCTGAGCGAGGCGCGCGGCTACCGCCTGGTGGACATGAACTCCTCCAACGGCACCTACGTGAATGGCCAGCGGGTCGGCTCGTGCTGGCTCCAACCCGGCGACGTGGTGCGCGCCGGCAACAGCATGTTCGTGTTTGGGCTCGACGACCCGATGATGAACGTGAGGAGGCGCGCAGCGCGAGGCGCCGCCTCGGATCTGACGGTGCTGCTCGAGGGCGAGACGGGCACTGGCAAGGAGGTCCTAGCCCGCTTCATCCACGAGACCAGTGCACGCAGGGGTCGCTTCATCGCAGTCAACTGCGCCACGCTCCCGCGAGACCTGATCGCGGCTGAGCTCTTCGGGCACACCCGCGGGGCCTTCTCCGGCGCCGGTGAGGGCCGGCCAGGGCTCTTCGTCAGCGCGGCGAAAGGCTCGCTCTTCTTGGACGAAATCGGGGAGCTTCCCCTCGACCTGCAGCCCGCGTTGCTGCGCGCGCTGCAAGAGCGAGCCGTGCGTCCCGTCGGTTCAGACTCCGAGGTAGCCGTCGATGCGCGCATCATCGCCGCGACCAACGTCACCCTGGAGCAAGCCGTGAACCAGGGGCGTTTCCGTGCAGATTTGTTCGCGCGCCTCGCGGAGCTGCCACTCAAGCTGCCCCCGCTGAGGGAACGGCGCCGCGAGATCCTGGGCCTGGCGTTGACCTTCGCTCGCAACGCCGGCCGCGAGCTCGAGCTGTCACCCGACGCTGCAGAGGGTCTCTTGCTCTGGGACTGGCCCTACAACGTGCGAGAGCTGGAGTCGCTGGTGCGCTCGTTCGTCGCGACGGAGGAAGCCGAAAAGACCCTGGACGCGGCGTACTTGCATCGCACGCGCCCGGTGCTCGTGAATCACCTCGCTGACCGGAAGACGACAGACTCCAACACGTCGACCTCAGGCTCTGGCGCGAGCGCCATCCGCCTGGGCGCGACCCGCGAACAACTGCGGGCCGCGCTGTCGGAACACTCGGGAAATGTCTCTCACGTGGCCAAAGCGCTGGGCAAGCCCCGGGCCCAGATCTACCGCTGGCTCAAGAGCTACGGACTGGACCCGGAGAGCTTTCGCTAGCTCAGCCTACGGCCTCCGATGAGGAGTCCGGCGCGACCTCCCCGCCAACGCTCTCGTAGATCCCGCTGGGGCGGCGCACCATGTTGACCACCGCCGCGCGCGGACGGAGCTTGACCTCGACGTTCTCGAGCTGTTGCTTCAGACGCACGACCACGTCGTAGAGCGCCTGAACTTCAACCGACTCGAGCTCTTCAACGCCCTTGGTCTCCGCGAGCTGCCCGGAGGCAACACGATCCATCTGGCGCACCACCTTGACGAAGCCAGGCAGGCGACGCCGACCGCGGCGGCGA
>JAWKRD010000037.1:0-83300 GCA_041389805.1 Polyangiaceae bacterium
CGGCGACGAACTGGATGGTGAAGCTCGGTCGCCTGCGTCCGAATCGCTACGTCGGGGACAAGCCCGAGCCAGGCGCGACGCCGGTCTTCGCGGTGGAGTACTTCGAAGGCAAGAAGCGCATCGGAGAGCTGATCCTGGTGCGCGCGAAAGGCGAAGGCGAGGACTCTGACGGCAAGACGGAGTACCTCGTGAGAACCGATCATACCCGCTGGTACGCAAGCGTGATCCGCACCACCGCGGAACAGCTCGATCAAGATCTCGGCTCCGTGGTGCACTAGCCTCCGACAAAAACACCGCGGGGCTGTCCACAGCTGACAGCCCCGCATGAATTGGCCCCGCAGAACAGAGGCTATTTCCGCCGAGAAAAGCTCACATCGGGCCAGTCGCCGTGCTGCCGTCCTTCAGCTTGTTGCCTCCGTAGGGCTTCACCTCTTTGACCTTGCCCCACTCGGCGTCGAACAGCTCGACCATCTGCTTGAATTTCTCAGGCTCGGTCTTCGCCAGGTCCTTGGCCTCACCGGGATCGCTCTTGAGGTTGAACAAGTCCTTCCGCCAGCCGTTGTCGTAGACGATCAGCTTGTAGTCGCCGACGATCATCGCCCGCACCCGTGGGTTGTTGCTGTCGGCAGGCAGATCCATGATCACAGGGCGCTCCGCCGGTTCCTGACGGCCGTACATTTCCTCGACCAGGCTCTTGCCGGCGAACTCGCCTTCGGGAGCCTTGACCCCCATCAGGTCCAGCACGGTAGGCGCGATGTCAATCGCGCTGCGCGGCGTGTCGATGCGGTGACCCTCGTCACGGTCGGGCAGGTGCACGAACAGCGGCACATGGGTCAGCATTTCCCACAAGGAAAATGCATGACGGAACTGATGGTGTTCGCCGAACGCCTCGCCGTGGTCAGCGCTGACGATGACCGCAGTCTTGGACCACCAAGGTTGCTGCTTGCAGTAGTCGAGCAGCTTGCCGATGTAAAAATCGGTGTACCAGATCTCCGAGTCGTAGCGGCCGCGAGCGCTCTTGCCGAAGTCGGGAGACTCCTTGTGGGCGTTGTAGACGTCGTGGGGATCCATGTAGTGGAGGTACATGAAGAACGGCTTGTCCGGCTTGACGGAGCCCAGCTGTTCGATCGCCATGGGGGTCATCTTTTGACTCGTGATGTGGTTGTCCGTCTGAGCGTCGAAGTCGATGCCGGGCACCACTCTCCAGTCATCGAAGCCTTGGTCCATCTTGTTTCCGCGGTTCATGTACATGTGTGCATGACCGGCCATCGTGTGGACACCCGCTGCCTGCAACAGCTCGGGAAAGAACGTGTCGGCGTCGGAGTACTTCGTGAAGAAGAAGCCGCTGCGGCGCAGCGCCGAGGGGTATTTCCCCGCAAGCAGTCCGCCCACGCTCTTCGCGGTGTAGCTCGAGATCGAGTGGGCGTGGGTGTAGCTCACGCTGTGCTTTTCCAGTTCCGTGAGGTTTGGAGCGATGGGTTTGTCGTACCCCGCCCAAGGCATGTCGGCGCGCATGCTGTCGACGAGGATCAAGAGCACGTTCAGCGGACGATCCGGAGCAGGCTTCGGCGGTGGCTCCGGTGGCTTTGCAGGCGTCGCCGCGCTGGGCGCGGTGCTCGGAGCAGGAGCCGCGGAAGCGACCTCCGAGGGCGCGCTCGACACTGGCGGAGTGGGCTCTTGGGCGGGCGGCGCGCTGCCACAACCGAGCGCGGTGAGTCCGATGAAGCAGAAAAGGGCCCTGCGTCCGGGAGCAACGGGGCGTACGGCCGGGGCGATCGCGATCGAGCGGGGCAGGCTGGCCGCTGCCGCGGACCGAGTGGAATGTCCTTGGGTTGAACGCATGGGGGCGACGTAGCCCGTTCTGGGATCTGGATCCAGCCTGGCTACATCGCGGCCTCGGCACGGAAACCTCGGGGATGCAATTCAATTGCCGACAGCATATCCGCATGCGAACCTTTGCCTCATGAAGACCCGGCTCTTGATCCTCACTTCCATTTTGGCTCTTAGCGCCACGATCGCTGGTTGCAGCGACGACGGCGGCAGCGACGGCAGCGGCGGCAGCAGCGGTAACGGCGGCACCGCTGGCACCGGCGGCGGCAGCAGCGGTAGCGGCGGCGGCGGTACTGGCGGAGGCGGTGGCAGCCTCCCGATGGACGCCTGCGTCGACCTGCAGACGGAGTACGAAGCCTCCTACGACGTGGGCGGCGAGATGAAGACCATTGGTGACATCGCGGGCGACTGCGGTCGCACCACCTGCATCGGCGACCTCGGCAGCGAAGCCTTCGCGCCTTGCGTCCAGACCTGCATCGACGACGCCACCAACAACGCCATCGCGGCGAACAACTGCTCGCGCTGTGTCGTGATCACCGTCGAAGTGGCGGCGACCAAGTGCATCAGCAAGTGCCTCTCCGACAGCAACAAGTGCGGCCCGAACGGCGATCTGAGCTGCTGCACCGCTTGCTTGTGCGAGAACCAGGCGTACGACCAGCTCGTCTCTTGCACCGGTATCCCCAGCACGACCTGCGACGCTTACGCCGCGCAGTAATACGGGGCCAGTGATTCTGGGCTGATCTCGAACTGACAAGGGCGCCGCTGAAAAGCGGCGCCCGCGTTCGCGCGCCGACGCGCGATGACCTCTCCCAGGCTGCCACCGGCAGCCTGTTTGCATTAGGCGGTCCGGCGCAGCTCTTGAAGCAGCTCCGCGGCGTTGCTCGGGCGACAGGGGATGCTGAAGGGCCCCTCGCTGGTCTCGAGCAGCAAGTGCCAGGCGTCTTCCCCGTCGGGGCTCACGGCGTGGACACGTCTCAAGGTGGCGGGTGGGATGCGGAACCGCGGAAACCGCATCCCAAGCGTGCGCGCCTCCAAGATCAGTCCTTCCGGGCCGGTCCTGAGCACCAGGCGGCTCGATATCAGCGCCGTTCCAAGCAGCGTGAGGAGGCAGGAGAAGAACACCGCCAGCGCAACGCTCAACACCGACAGCGGCAGGCCAGTCTGGGCGCGCCGGTAGATGTCGATCCCCCACATCACGCCGACGCCGACGCCACCGATCAATACCGTGATTCCGCCCGGCAACGGTGGATCGTGCCTCTCGAGCTGGATTTCCCTGGGCGACACGCTGGGTCGCTGGCTCTCCGTAGAGTGTTCTTGAACAACCCAGGGCGCGGCGCCTTTGGGCAGTCCCCAGCCCGAGCGCAAGGGAAGGGGGCACACCTCAAGGAGCCGCGTGAGATCTCGCACTATCGGCGCCGGATCCTTGCCGCTCAGCAGCACGAGCTCGCGGCCGGCGCGGGCTTTCAGCCGTACCTCGTAGCCGATGATCGGCACCTCGTCGGGGTTCTGAGTGCTCCCACCAAGCTCCAGCGTCTGGATGTCTTCGAGCGCGATCGGGTTCCCCGCGCCTTCGAGCTGGCGCTCGCGCAAGTTCAGCACCAGCCGCCTCCGGCGCGGCCAGCTGAGGGCGATCAGTCCGCCGCCGATCCCCGCGAGCACCAAGAACGCCAACCAGTGGGGTAGCGTGAGGTCGTCCCCCAGGAACGGCAGCAGCGACGTCAGCACGAACAGCGTACCAACCCCAAGTCCACCGCGTGCCGCGGTCCGACTCTCGAAGACGAGGACGTCGCTATCGAGACGTGCCAAGCGCATGGTCTGGGCGGGTCTTAGTCCTATTTCGCGCTCGATTGGCTGCTTTTTTGCGCAGGCAACGGATACACCGACGTATGTACTAGACTCGCCACGACGCGAGGTGGTCTCGCAGCGGTGCCAGGCGCCCAATTCGGGGGGGAGGAGCTCCGGTCGTCTGGCCGGCGGCGCCAGGAGCGGCGCGAGAACCGCGATTTTTTGCGAGATTGCTCCCACTTATGTCATGCGAGGGGCATGCGCAGCTCAGTCAGATTCGCAGCGTGCCTTGGAGCGCTGGCGCTGTTGCTTGGATGCTCCAAGGCCGAAGACAAGGACGACGCAACGAAGCTCGCGGCCGCTGCCCCGCGCGCTAGTGGCAAGGTGAGCGGCTCAGGAAGCGCAGAAGCCGCCGATGCGCCGGACGCGCCGGATCCCATCGCGGAACAGCCCGCCCAGGCGCCGCTCGTTGACCTGGCGGGAGTCGCGCGGCCAGCGGCGGTCACCGTGGTCAAGCCGGGCCCCAGGGTCTACGCCAAGGCGCTGCGCGTCTGGGTCTACCAGCAGCCGACGCGCAAGAGCCGCCGCCTAGGCTACATGAGGGCTGGAGCATCCTCACCGACGAGCGCCGAACCGGCGGGGCACGATGACTGCGCCAAGGGTTGGTATCCAGTCGAACCTGGAGGCTTCGTCTGCACCGGCCGCCGAGCGACGCTGGATGGCAAGGATCCCGTGGTGCTCGCTACCCAGGAGTACCGCCCGGACCACATGCGAAAGCTCCCGTACATCTATGGTACCGTACGGAAACCTGGCCCGATCTACCGGCGCCTACCAACCAGCAAGGAGCTGGAACAGTCAGAGTCGGACATCGACGAACGGATGAAGTCCTGGCTCGAAGCCGAGGGCGAGATCGGCGCCTCCTATGCCCAGCATGTGTGGCTTGGAGGCGAGGGTGAAGTGCCGGATCCGGCAAAGGCCTGGGAGGACAAGCTCACCGAAGGCGTGCCGGAGTACCTGCAGAACGGGGGTATGGCCCCCAATCTCCTGCACTTCAAGGGCGACCTGAGTGCGCTGAGCATCGAGCACATGCGCCCAAAGGTCGGCTATTCGTTCCTGCGTACGTTCTTCTGGGAGGGGCGGCGTTACGGAGTGACCACAGGGCTCCGCGTGATGCCGACCGACCGCCTGCGGCCGATTCAAGGCTCAGATCTCCACGGCGTGCGAATCCCCGAGGATATAGACTTTCCGTTCGCACTGGTCCGCAAACCCTTTGCGTACTTCTACGTGTTCAAGAAGGACAAGGGACGGCTCGCGAAGTTCGAAAAGGCACCCTACGGTGGAGCCGTCAGCCTGACGGGCAAGCAGCGCTTCTTCGACAAGGTGCTGCACTACGAGACGAAGGACGGCTACTGGCTGAGCGACCGCGAAGCTTCGCGCATCGAACCCGCTAAGAAGATGCCGAAGTGGGGCAAGGAGGGCAGCAAGTGGATTGACGTGAACCTCACGCTGCAGCGCCTGGTGCTCTACGAAGGCACCAAGCCCGTGTACGCCACGCTGATCAGCAGCGGAGAAGCCGGGCTCGAGGACCACAAGACGAGCACCGCTACAAAGCGTGGGATCTTCCGTATCCACACCAAGCACGTGACGACGACCATGAGCTCCGACGAAGTAGGGGAGGAGTTCGAGCTCAGAGACGTCCCGTACGTCCAGTACTTCGAGGACGGGTACGCGCTCCATGCGGCGTACTGGCACGACCGCTTCGGCACGCCCAAGAGCCACGGCTGCATCAATCTCGCGCCCGAGGACGCCCGCCGCATCTTCTACTGGACAGAGCCCCACGTGCCCACGGGCTGGCACGGCGTGCTGCTCCCGTTGAAGGGCACCATCATCTTCGTACACCAGTAGCGTCGGTTCCCCACGGTACTGATGAGAACTCAGCCAGCGTCTGCGTCCACTCCGGCGTCGGCATCCACTCCGGCGTCGGCATCCACTCCGGCGTCGGTTCCGGCGTCAGAGCCGGTTCCGGCGTCCGAACCGACTTCGGGGTCCGGCTCGCCGCCACACGTGCCTGGAGCGCTGAGCTCCACGTCGCTGCTCACGGTCAAGGCATTCCCGTCGGCGTCTTGGAGCGCCACCCCGTCATCGTCTGCCAGCGTCACGCTGAAGGTGTAGACAGCGCCCAGAGGGGCGTCCGCCAGTGAGAAGGTGTAGGAAGCACTGCTGCTGCGCGCGTCTTGGCTGTAGTCCGCGCCGGCGATGGAGAACTGCAGGTGACCGCACGCGCTACGGCTACCGCAGGTGCCCGGCGCGCGCAGCTCAGCATCGGTGACGCGAGCCTGGACCGCGACGGAGCCCTCGGCGTCATGCCCGCGCTCGACGCAGTTGCCGCCCGGAGCCCACGCGGGTGCTCCGACTGGAGTGATCTTGGTCAGACTCAGCGTCGGGGGGACGGCCTTGGTCGTGCTCGTCGTCGAGTCGGTGCTGCTACAGGCGACGAGCAGCGAGACGCTCAGCGCGGCGAGGCATGACAGCCTACGTAGTGGACGGGACCAGTGGGTCGGTGCGTGATTCATGATTTCTTGGCTGGCAGCTCCGCCTGCTTCGACCCACTCAGCATGCGATCTGCGGCTTCTTCCCGATCGATCTTGAAGCCCTGAACGCTGTGTTCAAGCGAACCGGCAAGGCCGTGGAGCTTCTCGCCGGTGGCCACGGCAGCGTGACTGGAGTCGAGCACTTGTTCTGCGATTTGCTGAACCGCGTCCATATTACGAGCGATTTCGTCTGACGCGATGGCCTGCTCTTGCACCGCGAGGGCAGTGTCGTCAATTACCTTGATCAGCGACTGCAGATCTCCAAGCGTGCTGCTCACGAGGCCCGTGCCTTCTTCAACCTCCCGAGAGCCATCTTGCATCACGCGAACGGCTTCGCCGGTCTGATCGCGGATCGTTCCGATCAGGTCCTCGATATCCTTGGCACTCTGCCCGACGCGCTTTGCGAGGCTGCTCACCTCGTCGGCAACCACCGCGAAGCCTCGCCCGTGTTCACCCGCGTGGGCGGCTTCGATGGCCGCGTTCAGCGCCAGCATGGTGGTCTGCTCGCTGATCTGCCGGATCACGTCAACGATGTTCGCGATGCGCTTGCCGCTCTCCCCCAGCGTCTCGATGCGGCCGGCGGCGTCCTCCACGGTCTTACGGATTTCCGCCAGGCGTCCGATGGCGTTGTGCACCGCTTCGCCAGACTGCTTCGCGCTGCGCGACGCGCTCGCGGCATTCTCGGCCACTTGCTGGATCGAGGAAGATAGCTCGGTGACCGCGGCGGTGGAGCCGCTGATCTTCTGCGCCTGATGCCGAGCGCCGTCGAGCATTTGCTTACTGATCGCGGAGATCTCCCCAGAGCTTGCGCCGACTTGAAATGCGGAACGCTGAACGGAGCCGGCGAGATCGTGGATCTGACTGAAGACCTGATTGAGGTTGCCGGCGAGCACCCCAAGCTCGTCGCGGGTGCGTACCTCGAGTCGGGTCGTCAGATCGGCGTCGCCGCGAGCGAGCTGGCCAGTGACCTCGATGTACTTGCGCAGGGGGCGGGTGATCTGTGCCGCGAGGAAGTAGCCGACGAGCAGTGCGATTGCGGCGGCGATCGCGAAGATTCCGGCAATCTTGACGGTATGCTCTCGCAGTTCGTCCGTGGTGTGGCCGCGGGTGCGAACCAGGTACAGGGTGCCAAGCTTGGCGTCGCTCTCTGGGCCTAGGTAACCCTTGGCATCGCCCTTGTAGAAGTCGTACGTCTCATCGGCGTCGAAATCGAGCACCGGCACCTCGACGTCGTCGCCATCCACGGTCTCCCAGATGCTGCGCGGCTTGCCGATGGCGTGCAGCAGCTGCTTGTTCTCCTTCGAGGGCAGGGCGCTCGCCACGACACGGTCTCCGGACACCAGGGCGATTCGGTGCTGCTTCCCCGGTTCGTTCGAGCCCGAGTTCGCTGCAAAATCCTTGAGGAAACGCGTGAGCCGCTGGCCGATCAGCAAGGTGCCAACGACGCTGCCACCCTGGGTCTGAATGGGCACTCCGGAGAGCCGGTAGACATCGCCGTCGATGATGCCAAGCTCGCTGCGGATCCCTTTGCCGGACTTCAAGTCCTGAAACATGCGGGTGCCGCGGTAGTCCGGCACCGATTCGAAACCAGGTGCCTGAATGACTTTCCCCGAGGCATCGCTGAACGTGATGACCTCGGGCGCCATCGTGCCGGACAGCACCTCGGAGAGTCGCTTGATAGCTTCCAGCGCCTGCGCAGGTTCTCCACTCGCGAGCGCCGCGACCAGCGCAGGGTCCTTCGCGACGACGCCAGCGGCGGCGTACTCGGAGGTCCCCGTCTGACGCAGGTCGCGCTGGAAGCGCTGAAAATGCGTCTTGAGATAAAGCCCGCGTCCCTGAGAGCGGAGGGCGTCGTACGCCGTCCATGCACCCAGGGCCAATACCACCGCGGACACGAAGACGATCGTCCCCATGATCTTTCCGCGCACACTCAACGTCGCCCAACCCATGCGACTTGGCACGCTAGCTCTGGTGGTGGTCGATTGACAAACCTACCGTGACCGAGCCCACAGTCGGCCCTGAATCAGCGTGGATACGCCGACACAAACGCCCGCAGCGACCCCCGTCCAGGCCAGGACTGGGGGCGATCCGAGGTGATTGAGCGCGAGCCCGGCGACCAAGCCCCCGATGGGAACGGTCACACCAATCACCCACGTCCGGGCCCGACGGCGGTCTTCGGGCGGCATGACCTCGTAGAGCAGGTTCGTCACTGGGCCGCGCAGCGCCGCCCGCAGCTCTCCATCCACCCAGCGTGCCCCGAGGGCGAGGCCCACCGCCACCACGGGACTCACGATGCTGGTCAACGCCAGGCCGAGTTGGCCCAGCAAGTATCCTAACCCCCAAATCCCGTTGACCCACTCGAGGCGACCAGCCGCAAGCCAGCGCCGCAGGAAGGCGATCTGTATCAGCAAGCTGACTAGTGCCGTCGCGACGTTGTAGCCACCGAGGACGCGGATCAGACTGTGTACGTTAAAGGCGTGAGACAGCACACCACCACTCTGGGTGATCAAGGCAACCCGCCCTGCGGCTAGCGCCAGCGCGCCGATCATGAGCGCGATCAGCATGCGGTGGGAACCTGCTCCCGCCGTCAGGCTGGGCGGCGCTGGTGTCTCGAAGCGTTGGCTGAAGTGCATCACCGTCGCGAAGCCGCAGGCCACCGCGAAGCCGCACGCCGCTAGCAACATCACGAGGCCGCTCGAGCCGGCGAGCAGCAAGACACCTCCGCTGCCCAGTGCTCCGATGCGCCCCAACGCGTAGATCCCCGGCAAGCGCTCGGCGCGCTCACTGCGCGCCAGCTTCTCCAAGGTCAATACTCCAAAGTCGATGCTGCGCTGGCGCGTCACCAGCGAGCCGGCGACGAAACACAGGTAAATCGCCCAGTGATCGAAGGGTCGAAAAAACGAGACCACGCAGAGCGTCGCGCCGAGCGCTGTCGCCAAAGCGATACGTAGGGCCGCGCTGAAGTTCGTGAGCAACCGCTCGGCGAGCACGGACCCGAGCGCGTCCATGCCCGCTCGGAGCGCCAAAGCTAGCGGTAGCGACGCCGCGCCGATCCGCTCTACGAAGCGCGCGAGGACAAACGCCTCGAGCGCCGTCTCCCCGAGCTGTGCGCAGGCCAGCAGCCAACCTAGCCCACCGGCTCCCGGGGCGCTCGGCGAGGTGGAATGCTTCAAGCGCGGCACCCGCGAGCGGTCATTGAGGCGCCGGCGCGCGGTTGCTACGACATATTTTCGCACGGAAACGCCCGCGCACTCGGCTCGGTCCGCGTCCGTCCGCGGCGGCAGCCTCGAAGCCCATCACTCCGCTTACTTCGCCGTACTCGTCGAGGTTCACCGCTTGCAGCTGCACGCCGCCCCCCGCGCCGAACAGATAGCCTTTGCTGCCGATCCGAACCGTAGGCTCCGCGACGGGGTGCGCCTGAACTCCCGCCGCCATGCCGCGCAGCTCGGGCCCCGCCCAGGTGTAGCTTCCAGGCTGCAGCGCCATGCTCGGCGGTGTTGCCACGACCACGGACACCATGACTTTGCCCTCGGGCGGTGGGACGAACTGCTCGCAGGATGCTTCATAGTCCGCCAGCGTGATC
Source organism: Polyangiaceae bacterium (assembly GCA_041389805.1). GTDB lineage: Bacteria > Myxococcota_A > Polyangia > Polyangiales > Polyangiaceae > JAHBVY01. Next base: position 9,790 of record JAWKRD010000037.1, read on the forward strand.
CGCAGCTCGTTGCGCAGTCCCGGCAGCTCAACATACTCCGCGAACGCCGCCTTGGGCTTGAACTGAACCGACTCCCCAACGCCCACGTCCACCTCGAGGGGGGCGACCTGTTGTTCGTCACAGCCGAGCAGCCCGCTCACCAGCACGAGCGCAAGCATCGCGCTCGCGGCTCGAGGACAGCTGCTCGGCGTGGCCATGACGCGCAGATCCGCACAGATTACCGCTCGGAGGCAAGCTCCTTGGTTGCTAAACGAAAGGCTGCGCGGTCATCCGGTCGCAGCGGTTTCGGGCGCCGTGATGGGCCAGGCCAGCTGCTTGACTGACTCGCCCAGAGACGCGAGGGCCTTGCGTGTGTCTTTCGCGCTCGGGCGGTGGCGCGGATCCCGACGCAGACAGGCCGCGAGGATGGTCATCAGGTTGGTCAGCTCCGTGAAACGTCCGAGCGCCGCGATGTCGTCTGGCCAGCCGTCGTGACCGACATGACTCGAGGCGAGGGCCATCTCGTCGTCGCCATCGAACAACGTGTTCGCGGTGAGCATTTCGTAGGCCGTGCAGGCGAACGCGTACATATCCGCGGCCTGGGGTGGGGGGGTGAGGCCATCCGGCACCACGCCGAGGATCTCCGGGGCGCAATACTCGAGCGTGCCGCAGCCTGGACGCAGCTGGCGCCCGCTGAGCCCAAAGTCTACGAGCACCGGATCCGCTCCGTCGCGCAAGATCACGTTGCCCGGCTTCACGTCCAGGTGCCCGACGCCCACCTCGTGCATCGCCTCGAGCCCCTTGAGGATCCCATCGAGGTACCCGAGCACGCGCTCCGTGGTCAGCGAACGACTGCGAATCAAGCGATCCAGGCTGAAACCACGGATCAGCTCCATGACCAAAATGGGCTTGGGGCGCGACGCCAGGTCGAAGGTAACGAAGCGCGCGAGGTTTGGATGCTGAGGCAACCCGAGCAGCGCGCCTGCTTCCTCGCGGAACAGCTGCAAGAACTCCTGTTCGGAGATCGAGCGCGCCATCGTGGGATCGTACTGCGGGACCTTCAAGGCAAACAGCTCTGCCTTGTTCGAGTGGCGCTCTTCCACACGCCGAGCCACGAACACCGAACTCACCCCACCCGCGCCGAGCGCGCGAACCACGTAGAAGCCGCCGATCGTGCGCCGCGGCAAGAGCCAGTCTGGCAGCGCTTCACGGCGCTTTTGTAGCGGGATTGCGTAGACATCACTCGGTGGGCTGGCCGGCAGTGACGCGATGCGGGCGGTCACCGTGGCGATCGCTGCAGCCAGCGCTGGCGGCAGCTCAGCGGCCAGCTCACCGATCGCCATCGCCATTTGATCGCGGTTGGCGGGCACGCCTGCCGTGACCGCGCGCTCGATCAGCGCCGAGAGCGGCGGCACGTCAGCGATGATCATGATGCTCGCGCTGCTCCCGCCCGTGGCGAGCAGCCGGCGGCTGGCAGCGGAACTCAGCCGACGCAGGGCGTCCACCGCGTGCTCCAGATCCGCGATCGCGTTGTTGCCACCCGCGGTGTCCACGATTTCCGAGAGACCACGCGCAGCCCCGATCGTCTCCAGCGCGCGACCAATACGCAGCACGACCTGACGTAACGCTTCCCCGCGGTAAGAACCTGTCGAGGAGACGCGCCGGCTGAGCTCGACCGTGGCGGTGGCTAGCGCGGCTTCCTTCCCGTCGACGTCCGGCGGTGGCAGCGAATCCAGGTTGCCGTCGGCGATGGAGTCGAGGGCGCCCCGGCTACCGCTTGCCAGGAAACCAGCCCAGGCGGCGGCGGGCGCGCTGACGTCGTCGCTGGTGGATGCCTCGGCGATCGCCGAGACGCTGCGTGCGTCGTCCAACTCGCGGGCGAGCACGAGGAAGATATCGCTAGGATCCGCCACGCCTTCCCGCACCGCCGCGTCGAATGAGCGTGCCAATGTGGCGCAGGTGATCCGGTGCAGGCTGCGCGGACAGCTCTTCAAGCGTTCGATCATGAGCCGAATGATGTCGAGCACGCGGTTCTTCACTCGGGAGGCTGCGTCTTCAGCCGTGTCACGCCCGGCCGTCTCGAGATCCACGAGGTGCAGCAGCGTGCGCAGGCGTCGACCCGTGCCTACGACTTGAGCCCGATCACCGCCGTCTGGCTCACTCGCCCGCTCGCCCTCGATCAGCCAGCGCCCGAGGCGCTCATACAACTGGTCAAGCTCCGGTACCGATGCATCGGTGTCTCCCGGGCGCCTGCCAAGCAGCAGCAGATCGCTGAGCCGAGAGCGCTCGAGGGCACCAGCATCCAGCGTGAGCAGCGGTGGAAACGTCTCCGCCACGACCTCGCCATCAGCAGACAGCCGGATGATGCGGTCCATCGCCGAGCTCGCGCGCGCCGCGGCTTCGAGAGCAAGCTCGTGGGCCATGCGCGCGCCGCGGGTCTCGAAGGCGATCAAGGCGCGGCGCACGCTCTGCAGCAGCCCGCCTTCGCTCTCCACGTCCTGGGATAGGTCATTCAAGGCGCGGTGCGCGACGTAGCCCGTGACGGGGTCTGAGGTGCGCATCTGATCGTCCAGCACGTCGCGCACGATTTCTTGGGCGCGCATGCCGAAGCCGGGGTTCGTGACGTCACGCAGCAGCTCGACGGTCGCTTCGGCCACGTCCAGGCGCAGCGTCGCAGTGAGCCAGTCGAGCAGGTCCTCTGCCGCGTCAGGCTCGGTCTCGATGACCACCGGGAGGCCCCAGGTCATGGTGGCAGCGATGCCAGGGTCGCGCTCCGCGATCGGTCCCTTGAGCAAACTGCGGCACTGCTTCATGGCTGTGTCGGCGTCGCTCGACATGCACGCCACCAGGCTCACCGCTGCGCGGCGCCACTCCGTGGGGGTCAGCGCCGGATCGAGCGCCAGCTCGATTTCCTCGCGGATCTCCGGTTCGACACCGGACAGCAAGCCTCGAGCCACCGCCGCGTGGCGCCACACCAGGGGTTCTCGATCGTTGAGCAGTCGGTCGAAGACCGGACGCACCCCAGCGCTGCGCAACAGCTGCCGCGGGAACGGGTCCCCTTGATGACTGCGCGTAACGGCTTCGCGCGCGGCACGCTCGACCAGGCGCGCGGCCAGCCGCCGTGCGGGTAGTGCGCCCGTCGAGGGCTCGGCGACCCAACGCTGGAACAACTCTCGGCGGGCGACCAGCGCGAACGCCAAGGGATCCGAGTTGACCGAAGCGCCGATTGAGAGGTCCGTGACGAGGCTGACGCGGGCGCGCAGCGTCGCGGTGTCGAGAGGCTTCGCGTTGCCGAGCGCCATGCGGTGCGCCACGGCGGCGAACGTGCTCGCGGTACCACCGTACAGGTGGGTAAATGCGCGGCGACCAAATTCGCGCCGCTCATTTCCCGGTGGCAATGCAGCAGACAGCTCGTACAAAGCCACCGCACGGGAGCTTGGGGCGATCCAGTCGAGGTCATCGGCCAGGCCGCGGTCGAGCGCGACTCGCGCAGCGGCAACCAGCTCGGACACCTCGATGCCGTCCAGTGGCGGCGGGCCGTCGATGCGCTGGGCGCGACCGAGGGCGGCGACGGCCTGGCGCCAGCTCGCTCGGCGCTCGTCAGCGTCCCCGAGCCGCGGAAGCGTGTTCAGGGCCTCCACTGGATTCGGTCGAAGGCGCATGCAGTCTTCTACATTACTACTGAGGGGCCCCGCTCGCGCAACCCGAGCGGAAGACGAATGTCTGGTGGCGGGACGCCGGGACGATGCTTCCTCATCCCGACGCCAGCCCGCGGCCCAGAACTCGAACCACCGCTCCAGGACTGACGCTGTAAGCGGGTGTGGGCGCGCACGGTAGACTTTGGGGCGATCTGTGGGACTTGGCGTCCTCACGCGCCGCGAGCTTGCTGACGCTCGACTCGGGCGCTTCAGCGGGCGCTGAGACCTCAGGCCCCGGAATCCAAGGCGACTGAGTAGCGAGTTTGCGACGAAGCCGTGTACCCACTAGCGTGAGGTCCATGCAGCCGAGTCCCGAGGAAGCCCTAGCGCGCGCACAAGAGCATTGTTTCATGTCGGGAGTTGGCGATGTGGGGGAGGCGCTGTGTGCCGCGAACATGGCCTTTGGCCTGGCCAAGATGCATCACGTTCAGCGCGAGCTGGGCCTGCCGCCCGACGCTTCGTTCATTGGCGCGACCGATGCCACCGTCACGCGGAACACGAAGCGCTGGGGCCAAGGCTTTGGGTACGGCGGACGCATCCAGTGGAGCGGCGACTTCGCCGTGCTCGACATCAAGAGCAACTGCTGCGGGATGATCGTGGTGGCGCCGGAAAAGCCCGTGGACATCGAGGCGCTCGAAGCGAACGCCAAGCGCCTGCAGGCGGACCCTCCGTCCCTCGACGGACACACGATCGATTTCGACCTGGGTGAAGGCAATCACTTCGTGGACGTGTGCGACGTGGTTCAGACCTTCAACGGCGCCGAGGCCGACGCCCAGCAGTACGTGATCATCCACACCAGTGGTCACGAGTTCCGCGAGAGCTCTCCTCAGGGCCCTGGCATCTACTTCGACGCGAGCCCGAGGCTCGCCGAAATGCTCGAACGCCGAGAGACGCCATGGGGTGCCCTGCACATCTTGCAAGGGCAAGCCGCCGAGGACTGGTACGGCACCTACAGCTGGTGTCAGGAGTTCAGCTTGCGGCGCAGGGAACTCTTGGCCCGGGAGCTCGTGGGCTCGCTGAAGGTGATCTGCAATCGCACTCACCAAGGCCTCGAGGCGATCAACGACGCGATCCTCGGCTGCTACCACTTCAGCCAGAGCGACCTGGACAGCGGTCAGCGCTTCCCGCTAACCCTGGCCCCAGATCTTCCTGCGTATCTGGTGCGCCCGAAACCCAGCTTCCAGTCGCGCATCCTCGAGGCGACGGGCCTGTATGAGCGCGCCGAGCGCCACGGGCTACTCGAGCGCTTGCGCAGCGTGAACTTGTTACCGCACGGAGGCGGCTACGCCTACAGTCAGTACACCGACGTGCAAGGCGTGGTGCAGGATGGCCCCGATCAGCGGCGCTTTCAGCTCGGACGCCCCGACGGCGCCGTGGACGCGATTGGAGACGTGCGCGGCGCCGCATATGGCTATCGCGGTGACGAAGTGCGCCGGCGCATGCTGGAGCTCGATCTGGGTGAGATCGAAGTCGAGACCAAGATCTCCTATATCCTCAGCCGAGACTGAGCTGCGCGGCGCGCTGCAGCGCACCTCTCCCCCAGAAACCCGCCCCACAGAGGCGCGGGCGCATCCTGGCTCGTGAGCTGGGTGGCATCTGAGGGCAGTCGGGGTGTAGCCTCGGGCAGCGGGAACATACAGCACCCCGCGTTGGAGGATCTGCAGCATGATTCAGGCGCCCGTGCCCCACAACGAACCTGTCCTGAGCTACGCACCAGGAAGCCCGGAGCGTGCCGCACTGTGCGCGGAGCTCGATGCGTATCAAGCGGAGTCTCTGCCGCTTTGGATCGGGGGAGAGGCGATCCGTACGAACCAGGAGCAGCCGTTTAGCTCACCTCAGGCTCACGCGCGCCAGCTCGGCAGCGCGAGCCTCGCAGGCACGGCTGAAGTCGCCAAGGCCATCGAAGCGGCGAAGCAAGCGAAAGGCCCCTGGGCGGCGCTTTCTCAAGCCGATCGGGCTGCGGTGTTCTTGCGCGCTGCGGAGCTGCTCGCCGGGCCCTGGCGCCAGAAGCTGAACGGAGCGACTCTGCTCGGCCAGAGCAAGACGCCGCACCAAGCGGAGATCGATGCGGCGTGTGAGCTGATCGATTTCCTGCGCTTCAACGCGCACTACGCGGACAAGCTCGCCGAGGATCAACCGAGCTCTTCCCCGGGGATCTGGAATCGCCTGGAGCAGCGTCCCCTTGACGGCTTCGTCTACGCCATCACCCCCTTCAACTTCACGGCCATCGCCGGCAACCTGCCGAGCGCGCCGGCGCTGATGGGAAACACGGTGATCTGGAAGCCGTCGCCCAACGCCATGCTCTCGGCGCAGCGTGTGATGCAGCTCTTCAACGAGGCGGGCCTGCCGCCGGGGGTGATCAACCTGGTGAACGGCGACCCGGTGGCGATCACCTCGCAGCTGCTCGACTCGCCCGATTTCGCGGGGCTGCACTACACCGGCTCGACCGGCGTCTTTCAGTCGCTGTGGGCGCAGATCGCGAACAACCTGCCGAAGTACCGGAGCTACCCGCGGATCGTCGGAGAAACGGGGGGCAAGGACTTCATCTTCGCCCACCCAAGCGCTGACGTACGCCAGCTAGCCGTGGCGATTGTACGAGGCGGCTACGAGTTCCAGGGGCAGAAGTGCTCCGCGGCGTCACGCGTGTACGTGCCCCGTAGCCTGTGGCCGGAGCTCAAGAAGATCCTTGAGGAAACGATCGCCGAGCTAAAAGTCGGTGATCCGGCAGACTTCTCGAACTTCATGGGAGCTGTGATCAGCGCCCAGAGCTTCGACAAGATCTCCAGGTACCAGGAGCTCGGCAAGAGCGACCCCAAGGTGCGCTGCGTCGCCGGTGGAGGTGCCAACCGTGAGGTGGGCTACTTCATCGAACCGACGCTCTTCGAGGTCGACGACCCGAAGCACCGCCTGATGCAGGAGGAGATCTTTGGCCCGGTGGTCACGCTCTTCGTCTACGACGACGCACGCCTCGAAGAGGCGCTCGACCTGGTGGACACCACCAGCGGCTACGCCCTGACTGGAGCCGTATTTGCCCGTGATCGCCACGCGGTCGTGGAAATGTCCCACCGACTCCGCTTTGCCGCGGGGAATTTCTATATCAACGACAAGCCAACCGGGGCGGTCGTCGGCCAGCAACCGTTTGGCGGCTCCCGGCTGTCTGGCACCAACGACAAGGCCGGCAGCGCGCAGAACCTTGCCCGCTGGGTCAGCCCCCGCACCGTGAAGGAGACGTTGTCGCCTCCCACGGACTGGCGCTACCCATACATGGGATGATCAAACGATCGTCAGGCCGCCATCGACCACGAGGTTGTGCCCGGTGACGTAGCTCGCGGCGTCGCTGGCCAGGAACAGCGCGGCGCCGGCGAGCTCTTCGGGCACGCCGATGCGACCCAGGGCGGCCCGGGTCGTCACCATTTCACGCGCTGTGTCGCTCTGGACGATTGCGGCTGCGAGCCGCGTGTCGATCAGCCCGGGGCTGATGCTGTTGACGCGCACGCCGCTCGAGCCGAACTCCATGGCCATGCTGCGGGTCATGGCGATCATCGCGGCCTTGGTCATGCCGTACACGCCTTGCAGGGGCGACGCGCGCATACCCGCGACACTCGCGATATTGATGATCGAACCCGTGCCCTTGCGGTCGATGATCGTCTGGGTCGCCCGGCGGGAGAGCTCGAAGGCGCCGCGCAAGTTGATGTCGAAGGTCTTCTGATAGGCGCCTTCGTCGATCGTCAGCATCGGACCAAAGTAAGGGTTCGTGCCGGCGCAGTTGACGACGACGTCCACGCGTTGCCACTCGGAAATCGTACGATCGAGCAGTGCCTGGCACTGGTCGACGTGGCCAATGTGAGCCGCCACGGCGAGCACCTCACCCCCTGCTTCCTTGATCTTGGCCGCGACTTGGTCGACGCCCTCCTGCTTGCGGCTGGAAACCACGACCTTGGCGCCCGCATCGGCGAACGCGAGCGCGATGGCCTCGCCAATGCCCCGGGACGCACCGCTAACGATCGCCACTTTGTCCTGCAAATGAATCAGCGCCATGAGTTCTGGATACTCAATGCGCGATCCGACGTCGAGCCTCACGGGATCCTTCCGCCGAGCGATTGCGACTCCTGCGCCGTGGCGTTACTAAGCGGGGCATGGCGGATGACACGTTGGTGCTGCTGGTGGGCCACGGCACGGTGAGCGACCTCGACCAGCTCCCGGAGTTCTTGAAGCGCATTCGCCGAGGCCGGCCAGCGCCCGAAGAGCTGGTGAGTGAGATGCGGCACCGCTACTCGGCGATCGGCGGATCACCGCTGTTGCGCATCACCGAAGCGCAGGCGCAAGGGCTCAGCGACCGGCTGGGGCTGCCTTGTCGCGTGGTGATGCGCTTCTGGTCTCCCACGTTGGACGAGGTGATCGGCGAGCTCTCAGGCTATCGGCGGCTGCTCGTGCTGCCGATGGCGCCCTTCAGCGTCCACATCTACAGCGCCGTGATCCGCGATGCACTGGCCGCGCACGCCGAGCAAGGGCAACAGGTTCCGGAGGTGGTCGCGGTGGACCCCTATGGAGAGGATCCGGCGTTCGTTGCCGCGACCTCAGCGCTGGTCGCGCGATCCCTAGCTGAGCTTGATTGCCACGCGGATACACCGCTTATCCTGACTGCACATAGCTTGCCCCTGGTCGTGCTGCGCGGTGGAGACCCGTACGCCGAGCTCTTCAGCGCGAGCGCGGCCGCGATTGGCGAACAGCTCGGACGGAGCACGCGCCTCGCGTACCAGAGCCAGGGGGCGAGTGGAGGGGAGTGGCTCGGTCCGGCCCTGGAGGACGTGTTGCGAACGGCCGCGGAAGACAACTCGACAGGTCAAGTCGCCATCGCGCCGGTCGGCTTCGTGGCGGATCATGTCGAGACACTCTTCGATCTCGACATCGAGGCCCGTGGCTGGGCCAGGGACCTAGGTCTCGAACTGCTCAGGGTGCCCGCCCACAACACCGACGGTGCGTTTCTGGATGCTCTGGCTGACGTGGTGCGCCGCGCCCTCCATTGAACGGCGCCGTTCAGCGACCGCTTCGCGCCAAAATACACCAACGAACTCGCGTGGTTTCGTGCGAAAGTCGAGGGGCGGGCGTCGCGCCGGGGGACACTCGCAACACGTCGGCAAAGGCTTTGGTGAGTAAGGAATCATGGGGAGCTGCGTCCAAGACGAAGTGAACTCGCGGGAGGCACCGAGGGAGAACGGCGTGCGGCGCTGGCTGAGCCTGTACTGGCGCATCACGTTGCTTTGTCTACCGATGCTGCTGGGGGTGGGTTGTCCCTGCGTGCGCAACACGGTGAACGCCAGCCCGAACCTGCGCTGGTGGCTGTTCTCCAACTTCGGCGCCAACCAGATGTGCCCGGAGATGTTGAAGCGCGGTGCGTCCCTCAAGTTGTCTCCCGACGGCAACGTGATCGGGCGCTTCTTCCCCTCGAGCTGCAGCTACCAGGTAGACGACCAGAACAAGACGCTGACGATTCGCTTTGGCGGTACCGGTTACGCGTGGACTCCCGTGGCCGGTCGTATCGGCTTCAGCGTGGAGGCCGCCGTGGAGTACCGGCCGGACTTCTACATGGCGGAAGATGCGGTCTACGTCTGGGCGCGCACGAATCGCATCGCCTATGGTCCCACCTTTCAGGTTGGCGCGATCGAGAACAAGTTCGTCGACATCGCAAACAAGACGCCCGTCGGCTACCTCGCGAGCACCTTCGGCAGTCAGGTCGTGCAGAGCCAGCTCTCGAATGGCTTCACCGTCGTCCACACGGACGAAGGCGACGAGTTCTCGCTGGGGATCCTCCAGCCACCCGCGCGTCCCAAGAAGCCCTTCGACACCTCCGACGGAGACCGCTACGTGTTCGCGAACGAGACCACGGAAATCCGCAACAACCAGGTGGATTTTCTCGGCCCGTTCGAGGTGGCGGACTCCGATCAAGCGCTGTTCTTGCGCATGAAGCTCACGGGGCAGCCCGTCGACGTGATGATCTATCCGCGCGGAGTCGGAGATCTGTGGCGCGACGGCATGCAGCGCGGCGCCGAGGCGCCGCCAGCCCAGACTCCGTTGGCGAGCTTCGTGCTGCAGCCGAACCAGGAGTTCCGCCAGAAATTCAAGCTGCCCCAAGGGCACTACTACGTCGTGATCGACAACTCGAACCGCATCGGTTCCGTGAGCCCGCCCTGGAACCCGCTGAGCGCGGTGGGAGGCAACGCGGCCATCGTCTCATACACCTCCGAGCTCGGCGACGAAGACGACAAGTTCTAGCCCTTAGTTGCTCGCGGCTTCGCTGACGATGATGCTCTGAATCAGCCACGCGCCGTCATGCTGGCGTAGCTCGAAATGTACCGTGCGCTCGTCCTTGCGCGCTTGCCCGCTGCGTTCCGTCCCAGTCAGGTGGCCGACGCAGTCCGCCTTGGCCCCGATGTTGCCCACCTGGACGTCGCAGTTGGAGAACTCGACCGTTGCCGTGCGGAACACCTGGCCGCTCTGCACGGCGACCTCCGCGAGGTTCTGACGGCCGTGCTTCAAGTTCGTCAGCTCGGGGATGCTGATGTGGACGTCGCTTTCGACGGTCTCCTTGAACTCGCCGTTCACGAAGGCGAGGCGAACCAGCGGGTTCGTCTGCTCCGCCTCGACGGACACTGCCCGACCGAAGCGGCTGAGCACGCCACGCACGCGCTCCTCCTCGGATTCGTCCGTGAGGAACGCATAGCTGATCAGACCAATGCCGACCGCACCGGCGACCAACGCGAGCAGGCGACGACGTTCCACAGTGAAGACTAGTTGCTAGGCGCGTCCGAGCTTCACGCGCCAGTCGACGGGCAAGTCGAGGAAGCCCTCGAGGCACAGGAAGTCGTACAGCGCGTCGCAGATCACTTCGCAGGTCTCGCTGAAGACGTGAGGATCCGTGAAGAACTTGACTGTTTCGTCGCGGATCTCGTGGTCCGTCTTTTCAAGACGCGCCATCAGCGCGTCGCCGCAAAAGTTGACCATCTGCTGCACGAAGAGCCGCTCCCACTCCGCACGGAAATAGGGAAAGCGGTCCGCGTGCACCTTGTAGGTGACACTGTTGGTCTGTAGAGCCGTCTCTGCGGCGCGTATCGTGACCTTGGCCATCTGATCGACCCGCGGTGGCAAGTGTTCGCGGAAGAAATCGATCAAGACCGCCGTGTAGTCGCCCATCACGCGCTTCATTTCCGGTGAGCGGCGCGACAGGAAGCCGACCTGGAGGTCGCGCTCCATCTTGCTCAGCAGGTCGAAGGTGAGCTGCTTGATGTCGTCGTCGACGTAGTCGAAGCCTTCGAGCTCCGCGTGGATGCGATTCTTGTAGCGGGAGAGCACGTAGTAGATGCCCTGCTCTGCGTGGTAGATGGTCTTTTCCTTGTCACCGCGGGTCTTCTCGTGGAGTTCGCTCTCGAAGAATAGCTTCGCGACCCGTCGACCAATCGTGTTGAGGTTCTGAGTGACCAGGCTGCTCTGCTCGTCTTTCGTGAACACGCGCTGCAGCAGGCGGGAGAGCAGCTCGATCTGCTCGGTCTCGATGTTGTCAGGCGACTCGCGCTCGGTGGGGTCGCTCTCCACCACCGCCTGCATCGCCTTGAGCTGCGCGACCACCTGGGCCGTCACGGCGTCGAGCTCAGGACTCGTTTCTAGATCGCCCTTGTAGTGAATGATCCGCGCTTGAACCTGCTCGTTACGCAGGCCGAGTGCCTGCAAGGTGAGCTGCTCCTTGGCGGAGGCGCTGAGCGGACCAGGCGCAGAGTCGGGAGGCATCTGGTAGGCGCCTGAGGCTTCGTTGCTCTGGCGCGTTGGCTTCGGCGGGGGTTTGGGCGGCGGCGCGGGACGACTCACAGTGGCCTCAGGATAGCCGGATCTGCTTCGTGGAGCGCAGATTTGTGCGGATCTGGGTAGTTGTCTGCTCAGCCCGGGTTTGGGGGAGAGGAGCGCCGACCGAGGCGCTGTTTGGCGCCGGTCTGTCGCAGCGTGTGTTCACTCTTCTCACCTGTCTGTAGACTCCTCCACCGACTTCAAACGTCGCAGTGCTGCTGGGTCGCGTGCGCGACCCCAGTGCTTCGGACACTCAGCCCTTTCGGACACTCCAAGAGGAGGACATACTCAACATGGCTTTGATTCAACGCCGAGGAGCGGCGCGGATGGCGCTCAGCGCAACCTGGCGCAGCAGTTTGCTGGCGCTTGCACTGGGCATGAGCGCATTCGGGAGCAGCGGATGCGCTGCGACCGCCAACGTCACGACGGATCAGCTCCCGCTGTCCCGGGTCGTGGTCTACCGCAACGGCGTCGGCTATTTCGAGCGCGCTGGGGAGGTCGAGAGCGACGAAGTGCGCTTCAAGATGAAGCAGCGCATGGTCGGAGACTTCCTCGCGACGCTGGCCATTGTGGAGCACGGTGGTAGCTCGGTGCGTTCCGCCTCATTCCCCCTCGAAATCGAAGGAGAGGAAGAACCACCGCCCGGCGACCCGCGGCTCTATTCGATGCTGAAGCCACTGCCGCCGGAGCCGGAGCCGTCCAAGACGGCCAAGGATCTGAAGGACGTCGTGCTGCACCTGGACGGGCAAAGGCACACCCTCGCCATAGGCTACGTGTCGGAGACGCCGGTTTGGCGCCCCAGTTACCGCCTCGTAGTCCAGGAGGACGGCAGCGCCGACCTTCAGGCGTGGGGCATCGTCCAGAACCTGTCGGGAGAAGACTGGTCCCAGGTGAAGCTGGTGTTGGTCGCTGGCGCGCCACTGGCGTTCGAGTCGACGCTTGGTGATCCCGTGATTCCGGCGCGCCCCGTGGTGACCGACCAGGGAGAGGTGATCGCCGCAGTCCCAGAAGGGCTCACGACACTCTCCGCCGAGGTGCCCCCGCCGCCGGCAGACGAGCCAGCGCCGATGGAGGAAAAGGCAGCCGAAGGCTACGGCTATGAGTTCGACGAGGACGTCACCGCCGCAGCGGATGGCATCGGCACGCGCGGCACGGGTGCGGGAGGCGGGGGACGCGCTGCACGCGCGCCATCGCCCAAGCCAACCTCGGCATCTGCACCGTTGAAGAAGGACAAAGCCAAAGTATCCGTCGCTGAGCGCCGGCGCATCGCGCTCGAAGAGGCCCAACAGGCTGGGTTGAGCGCTCCGCGCAACGTCAGCGCCCTGGCAGCAGTCGCGGTCGATACGGGGACCACGCGCTACGCCATCCCGAACCCGGTCACTGTGCCGAACGAGAGCGCCACGATGGTGCTGCTCGTCGCGAAGAAGGTGAAGGGCGAGGCGATGTTCCTCTTCTCGCCCGACGGCGGCGTCCCTGAGTCCACCTCGCATCCTTTCCGCGTGGCAAGATTTACGAACGACACCAAGGGGCTGCTCGAGCGCGGCCCGATCGCGGTCTTCCAGCAAGGCTCGTTCCTTGGTCAAGGCATGGTGGAGCCGCTGCCCCCGAAGGCTTCGGCGACCGTGCCGTTCGCTTTGGAGCGCAGCTTGTTGATCGACTCGGATCTCAAGGTCGATAGGCGCCACTCCCGTCTCTACAAGATCGAGAACGGTCAGATCATGATCGAGCGCGACGTGGTCTACGAGACGACGTACAGCGTGAAGAACGGCGGCGGCGAACCCGCGAAGCTCCTCGTGAAACACCCGCGCCGAAGCAGCAGCACGCTGTTTGAGCCGCCCCAGGGCACCGAGGACAACGTCGATCACGCGCTGGTGCCCCTCAACGTGAAGCCTCACAGCAGTGGCAAGTTGCTCGTCGAGGAACGTCAGCCCTCCCAGGAATGGACCAGCTGGACCAGCGACCTCGCCCGGGAGGCGATCGAAGCTTTCCTCAAGGCGCCGCCGAAGGAGATCGACGCCGAGCGCGTTGAGCGCGTGCGCAAGGCGTGGGAGCTACGCGACAAGCTGAAGAAGTCAGAGGATGAGCAGAACAAGCTCTCCCTCGAGCGCAACGAGCTCGAGCGCTTCGCCCGGGAGGATCGCCTCAAGCTGAAGAGCTTGGAGAAGAACCGCTTCGCTGACGACCTCAAGCGCACCCTGACTCAGCGCCTGGCGGACAACACGAAGCGCATGGAGCAGATCGAGAAACGCTTGGTCGAGGTGAGCCTGGCGGTCGAGGAGCAGCGTATTCGCTTCGCTGACGCGCTTCGCGGTCTACGCATCGTCATCAGTCGGCCACAAGACAAGTAGCGGTCGAGCCACGAACGCAAGAGCGGCCCGATTCCTCTGGGAGGAGTCGGGCCGCGTTGCTTCAGGCTCGGCTTTCAGCGCCGGTTCACTTCAGCAGCTTCTCGAGCTCGCCGTTCTCGAACATCTGGCTGACGATGTCGCAGCCGCCCACGAACTCACCCTTCACGTAGAGCTGGGGGAAGGTGGGCCACTCGCTGAATTCCTTCATGCCCTCCCTCAGGCTCTGATCCGCGAGGATATTCACGTCCTTGAACGACACGTCCATGCGCTTCAGGATGTCGACGACGCGCGCCGAAAAGCCGCACTGAGGGAACAGCCGACTGCCCTTCATGAACAGCACGACCTGGTTCCCGTCGATGGTGGTTTTGATCTGGTCGCGAAGTGCTTGTTCCATTTTCATCTCTCCGTGCACCTCCGTGAGGCGCGTTGGTTAAACCAGGGGTCGCGGTGCACTGCCTGACAGAGTGGCGTGCAAGCGCCGCGGCCGCTGTTAGGTTGTCTCTGTCGGGCTCAACGCCGTGAAGGAAAGCGCGTGAATGGGCCCCTGCATGGCCTCACCGAGCGCTGCGTAGACCATACGATGTCGGGCGAGGGGCGCTTGGCCAGCGAAACGTTCACTCACTATCCGCAGCTCGTAGTGATCCTGGGTGCCCGTAAGGTCCGTGATTTGGACCACGGCATCGGGGAATGAAGCCAAGAGGCGCGCTTCGAGTTCGCTCGGCGGTAGCATCCTCGACTTCACATGGCCTATGGCTTGCCCGTGGTCAACCCCGTCGCGAGACGCTACGTCAACCCGGTCCGATCTCAAGCAGACGCGCGATCTCGCGGCTAGCTCGCGAGGCGCGATTCGCGTCCTTGTAAGGAAAAGTGATGCGCGTTGGCCCGTCCGCGGGACCCGCCAGCATGCCGCCTTGGCTGCCCAGCCATAGACCAACGTCGGCCCGAGACGCGGCGGCGGCTGTTTTGCGGATCCCTTCGAACAAGGCCGCGCGGTCTGGCGCAGCCGCGTCCGCGATGGCGAGGGTGGAGACGTGGGGAGACGTCGAGTACGTGCCCATGAAGTAGATCAAGGAACCAACGGCTTCCCCTGGAGAGGGCCCAAGGAACCACGCGCCGATGTGATGGTTCGAGTCACCGCTGCAGCGCGCGTAGAGGGCTCCGTGGGTGGAGCCGGAGCGCTGAGCCAGAGCGTTGGCGAACATCACGTACTGGATCCGCTGCTTCTCGTCGAAGTAGGGGTTGATGTACGTCCCCTTGAACGTCAGCACGAGCAAGCGCCTCGTTGGGATCCCCGGGGCAATCAACGACGACTCCGACACCTCCACGTGTGTCCCAACCCCGGAGAGCCTGCTGAGCGCAGGAGCCTGAGTCCAGGTTACGCGCGGCTCCGGCCCTGCGAAGTCGATGAAATCTCCGAGCAGCTTGCTGCGATCGAAGGCTTGGTCGTCCGCACGCTGCAGCGCGAGCTCCACGACCCAGCCTTCGACGTCCAATGGGCCAACGGTGGCCCCCCGCATGACCCTCGAACGGGTGCGCTGACACACGCTGGCTGCTCGCTGCTCGCTGTCCGCCGCCTCTGCCGCCGATGCCGCCGATGCCGCCGGAGCGGCTGAAGACGCCGGCTCTTCGAGCGTCACCGGGCGGCCCAGCCACCACCAGCCAACGCCACCGAGCAGCGCGAAGAGCACGAGGGGCCCGAGCCAGCCAGGCAGCTGCACCAGACGCGCGGGGCGCGTCGGTGGCAGAGAGCTGCGGCGCGCCGCCACGAGTTTCCTCGCGGTATCCAGGCAGCGCCTCGCGCGGTCCTCTTGACTGAGCTCAGCCCAGCGTTCGAGCAAGTCCCCGAGAGGAACCTCGACGCTCGGTCCGCTGCCGATGAGCCGTGCACAGTCGGCGTCGACACGCACTTCGCCCGCCACGCCAAAGCGGGTAATGCACTCCGCCACTTGGGTGGTGATCTCTTCGAGGTAGTGGCTCGTGTGGTCTGACACAGACGAGGCGAGCATAGCCAAAACCACTGCGGTTGCCGCTGCTCGTTGGCCTGGAGTCAGCTGCTAGGACTCGCTTTGGGGCAGCTGGCTGAGATGCCGCCTCGGCTTGCGGCGCGGGGCCGGAGTCACTAACAGGGCGGGAACGCCCGTCGGGGCGTCACCGAACTCAAGGAAACACGTGCCAAAACCACTGATCTTGCTGGCGAACGACGATGGCTTCCGTGCCGAAGGGCTCCAAGCGCTCCGGGGTGCGCTCGCAGAAGTCGCAGAGGTCGTGGTTTGTGCGCCTGCCTCCGAGCAAAGCGCCAAGAGTCACTCGCTGACGCTACACCGGCCCCTGCGCTTGGTCCGCCACGAGGCCGGGGTCTTCTCTGTCGACGGCACTCCAGCGGACTGCGTCTACGTGGCGCTGCATTCCGGAGATCGGGTGGTGCCACGGCGCCCCGATCTCGTCATGTCTGGCTTGAACCACGGGGTGAACCTGGGAGACGACGTCTTCTATAGCGGTACCGTGGCCGCAGCACGCGAGGCAGCTCTGAAGGGTGTTCCGGCGATCGCGGTCTCGGCGGACAACAGGGCCAACCGCAGCGCGGCGGTGCGTGTCGCGGCGGCGATCGCCCAGAGCCTCCTGCGAAATGCCCCCGGAGAGCTGGCGCTGCTCAACGTCAACTTCCCGGCCGGCTCCGAGTGGAAGCTCGCTGCGACCCGCCTAGGCACTCGTCGCTACCTCGACGCGGTGGAGTTTCGGCAGGATCCGCGAGGGAAGGAGTACCTCTGGATCGGCGGCTCGGGAGTCGAACACAACACGCTCGCCGGCTCGGACACCGAGGCCTTCGACCGAGGCGAAGTCGGGGTCACGCCGTTGGTCCTAGACCTCTGGCGCTCGGCGCAGCAGAGCCTCGCCGACCAGGTGGTCGCCGACTCAGCCTGAGCAGTGCCTCCAGTCGCTGATCGCGCAGTGGATGCGCGGGGTGCTGCCCGTCGCAGCACGGCTCAAGCGCAACCCCTGCGAAGGCTTCAGGCTGCCGCCAAACGGTGCTACTCCTGTGCGCCATGGCGAACCGCAAGCGTGGCTCAAAGGCAGCACCGGCAGCAATGCCTGCTCGTCGCTCACCAACCCCCCGTGGCGTGGACAAGTCTCAAAGCGGCGCTGCAAAGACGGCCAAGGAACGTACCGCGAGGAAACGCAACACCGAGGGGTCTCCGCAGCGCGCAGCTCGCGTGACTGGCCGCGGCAGCAGCCCCCTCGCGGAGGTCGTGAACCTCGATCCGATTGCTCACGTGCGTGGGCTGATCCGCGACATCGCCGACTTCCCGGTGCCAGGGATCTTGTTCAAAGACATCACGCCGCTGCTCGCGGATCCGAAGGGCTTCCACATCGTGCTGGATGCGCTCGCGCACCGCTTCACCGGTGAGCACGTCGACGCAATCGTGGGCATCGAATCCCGTGGTTTCATCTTCGGCGCGGCACTCGCTGCGCGCCTAAACACCAGCTTCGTCCCCGTGCGCAAACCTGGCAAGTTGCCCTACCGCACGGATAAAGTCGCGTACTCGCTCGAGTATGGCGAGGCTGAGCTCGAAATGCATCGGGACTCTCTGAAGGAGGACGCGAGCGTGGTCATCGTGGACGACTTGCTTGCCACCGGGGGCACTGCGGCGGCCGCGGCGGAGCTCGTGCACCGACAGGGTGCCTATGTTTCTGCTTTCGCGTTCGTGATCGAGCTGGATGACCTCGCCGGCCGAGACAGGCTGTTGCCCCATCCCGTCGTCAGCGTCCTGCACTACTAGCACGCTCGAAATAGCCTGCACTGGCCTGCGCCCGTGGCGCAGGGTTATGCTCAAGGCGATGCGCAAATCTTTGAGCGGGATCGCGGGTGCCGCCGCGTTCAGTCTCTTGCTGGTCGTAGCGTGCTCCGGTGGGGACGAGGGCGGTGAGTCCGCTGGTGGCAGCGCGGGGGTGGGGGAGCCTTGCAGCGGCAACGAGTGTCGCCGCGGACTCGCGTGTAGCCCCGGAGGCGTGTGCCAGCCTGCGGGTGACATCGCGTTCGGTGCGGCGTGCACCATCAGCGCAGAGTGCAAAGAGGAGCTCCAGTGCGTCGACTCGCGTTGCATCAACGCCGGCTCCGGTCTCGCCGGTGACGCGTGCCTCGCGGATACAGACTGCTCCCACGGGCTACGCTGTGCGATTGTCGGCTTTGGCGCGCAGTGTGTGCCCGAAGGAAATACGGACCTCGGCGGGAGCTGCGCCACTCCCTCGAGCTGTTTCGGTGGTCTGACCTGCGTGGGTGGTGAGTGTCAAAAGCCACCAGCGGGCGGCTCCAGCCTCGGAGCCTCGGAGTTCCCTGGCGTGACGTGTGCGCCGATCTCAGCGGGCACGGTGCGTGCATTCTTCGAGGTACCGGGCGTCAACGATCCCGCTGGACAGGCCGGCGACTTCTTCCGGCTGCCGTTCCCCAACGATGTGCTGTTCGACGACGGAAAGCTGAACCTCAAAGGCTTTCCCACGCCGGGCTCGGCGCTGCTGGGCTACGACCCGGTGAAGATCTACGTCGACGCCCTGACGCAGAGCGCGACGGGCTGGGGCACGTACCCAGCGGTGATCTTCCGCTTTTCGGGGCACATCGACTTCGAGTCGTTCCAGTTCGTGGAAGGCGTGAAGAAGCCAGTGCAATGGGTGGACATCACCCCTGGCGACGACTTCGGTCGCACGTCGGGGCTGCGCTGGGTCGCCAACGAAGCCGGCGGGAAGTACATCTGTTCCGACTATTTCGCGATTCAGCGCCCTCAAGGGTCGCCGATGATACCAGGGCACAGCTATGCGGTGTTCCTGACCACTGATGGCAAGGACAAGTCGGGCAACGCGATCGAACGCTCGCCCCAGTTTGAAGCCCTGCTCGCGGACTCAGCACCGAGCGATCCGGTGCTCGCCAAGGCCCACGCAAAGTTCGCAGGCTTCCGGAGTTACCTCACGGATCAAACCATCGATCCCGCGACGATCCTCAACGCGACGGTGATCACCGCCGAGGACGTGCGAGCCCCGATGCGTCAGGTCGCGAGCGCCGTGGCAGCGGCCCCAGCGCCGAGCGCAAGCGGCTGGGTGCGCTGCGACACGGGCGTGCAGTCCCCATGTCCCGACGCCGAGGGCGACCGTGGTTGCCAGGCTGAAGGCACCGACTTCGCCGAGTACCACGCGCTGGTCGACCTACCGATCTTCCAGGCTGGAGACGCGCCCTACCTGACGAGCGGTGGAGCGATCCAGAGCAGCGTGCAGCGCACGGAGTCCGTCTGCCTCTCCGTCACCGTCCCGAAGGGTGCCGCTATGCCAGCTGAGGGTTGGCCCGCCGTGGTGTTTGGACATGGAACGGGCGGGAGCTTCCGTTCCCATGTGCGGGACGAGGTAGCAGGCGCACTGGCGAAGGCGAGCACGCCATTCATCGTGCTCGGGATCGACCAAGTCGAGCATGGCCCCCGGCGCGGCGGCTCCACGGAGTCACCGAACAATCTGTTCTTCAACTTCGCCAACCCGGCGGCGGCGCGCGGCAATCCGCTCCAAGGAGCAGCGGATCAGCTCTCCCTGGGGCGCTTCGCGGCAGCGCTGGACGTCAGCGGGGCGGAGACCGGAGGCGATGCGATCAAGGTGGATCCGCTGCGCGTCGTCTTCTTTGGGCACTCTCAGGGCGCTACCGAAGGCAGCCTCGCGGTACCCTATGCAACAGACTTCCGCGCGGCAGTGCTGTCCGGCAACGGAGCGAGTTTGAAAGACTCGTTGCTCACGAAGACGCAACCGGTGAACTTGAAGGCCGCGGTGCCCCTCGTGCTCGGTGACTTCAACGCAGATTTCGAGCTGGTGAGCGGCACGAATCACCCCGTACTCACGTTGCTGCAGCAGTGGGTCGATCCGGTCGATCCCCTGAACTTTGCTGGGCTGTGGCGCACGCCGGAGATGGACATGCTGCAGAAGAGCGTCTTTCAGACCTACGGCCTCGACGACAGCTACAGCACGCCCGTCACCCTCGCGACCTACATCCAGGCCGGCAAGTTCGACCTGGCGAAGGCGGACTCGAGCGCCAATCCGCCCGATGCCCTCAGCGGCATCACCGAGCAGAGCGGCGCGGTGAGCGGCAATCTGGGCAGCGGCACCGAGACGCTTACGCTAGGCGCCCGGGAGTACGGTCCGCCCAGCGGTCAGGATGGCCACTTCGTCGTGTTCGACGTCGCGAGTGCCAACGCCGACATGGTGCGCTTCCTGGTCGCCGCCGCTCAAAACATGACACCCAGCGTTGGCCAGTAGAGTTCCGCAGCGCTGCCAGGCGCCGCGCGGCTCGCGTCAACTGCGGCTCACTCCAAACTGCGCGACTGGACTCATTCTGGACGCGGGACAGGGAAGGGAACCACCGCGTCCAGGCTCGCCTCCTCCAGCGCGAGCATCAGCAGGCGGTCCAGCCCCAGCGCATTGCCGCCTGCGGGCGGCATGCCTTCCTCCAGTGCCGCGAGGAAAGGCTCATCCAACGGATAGACGGGCATCTGCCGTGCGCGGCGATCTTCGATCGCTGCGACGTAGCGACGCCGCTGTTCGGCCGCGTCGGTCAGCTCTCCAAATCCGTTGCACAGCTCGACGCCCGCCCAGTAGAGCTCAAAGCGCTCCGCCGTCTCGGGATCGAGCGGATCCGGACGCGCGAGCGACGCCTGGCTCAGGGGATAGCCGTGGAGAAACACCGGTCGCCTGAGGGCAGTGAGACCAGGTTCGACGCGGTCCACCATCAGCTCGAAGTAGCGGTCCTCGTCCCTGCGGGCGAGCTCCACCACGTCGTCCACGCCAGCGAAGCGGCGGTACGCCTCACGCACGCTGATGCGCGGGAACGGCCTCGTGAGGTCGTAGGTTGCACCCCGATAGGGTACGCGGGCCAGCTGCAGCTCAGGATCGCGCAACGCCTGAACGACACCAACCACCAACGCCTCGGTGTCCGCCATCACCTCGGCCATTCCCGCGTAGGCGCGATACCACTCGAGCAGCAGAAACTCGGGCTGATGCAGCGCGCCCAGCTCTTCGGCGCGAGACGCCCGAGCGATCTGGTAGATGCGCGGTAGCCCCGCCACTAGGAGGCGCTTCATGTGGTGCTCGGGCGACGTGATCAACCAGCCTTCATGCGCTGGGAGCGCGTCCACGTGCAAGTCGAGCCCCGGCGCTGGGACGCGGACGGGAGTATCCACCTCGAGGAACCCCGCGGCGTCGAAGTAGCTGCGTACGAAGCGCTGGGCGGCGGCGCGCGCGCGCATCCGCTGCCCCAGGCGCCGGGCGTGTTCCCCGGGCGCGGACGGCGCAGTAAGTTTCCCCGCGGCAACACTGACCAGCGCCCCGACGTGCACAACGCCAGCTTCCACACTGGAGATCTGCGCGACGACCAGGTCGCCCGGCACGACTGCACCTGTTTGTTGCAGCGTCGGTGTACAGCGGCATTCGAGGCTCATTTCCGCATCTTCGAGCACGAGGCGGCTTGAAGAGAGGTGCGTCAGCCGACCGCGCACCTCACCCCCAACCAAGGAGTCAGACCCCAAGGCCAAGACGGCTTGGGAAACGTCGAGCGCCGCGCCGCTGACTTCGACTGCGCCGCTCTTGCCGCCTGCGCCGCTCATGCCAACCCGTGCCTTTCCGAGCGTCCGATCAGCCGCCGCTGAATGCACGAGCAGCAAAGCTCGCGATCTGGTGGCCCATCCACGGGCCGACCAGCGCAAGCACGACGGCGACCACCAGCAGGCGAGGTAAGTGCGCGAGCGTGATGTCCTGCACCTGAGTTGCCGCCTGGAAAATCGCGACGAAGAGCCCGGCCAGCGCCGCGGCGCCGATCACGGGTAAGGAAACGGCGATGCTGAGGAGCAGGGCTTCTTGAGCTTGAGCCATCAGATCGCTCACGGGCATGGCTAGTTGCTTCCCGCCGCGCCGCTCGCTCCACCGCTTCCGGCTGCGCCGCCCGTACTGGTTCCCGCTGCGCCGCTGGCTCCCGCAGCACCGCTGGTTCCTGCTGCACCGCTGGTGCCCCCAGCTCCTGCCATGCCCCCAGCTCCTGCCATGCCAGCACTGCCGCCCATGCCACCGGTGCCGCCCGTACCAGCACTGCCTCCGGAACCAGCACTGCCTCCGGAGCTGCCCGCGCTACCAGCGTCGCCGCCCGCACCTGCGCCGGTGCCGGCAGAGCCAGCCAGGCCGCCGTCGTTCACGGAACCACCGTTGGAGTACTGGGAGCCGACGCCAGCGTCAGGCATCACGCCATCCCTGGCTGAGCGGCAAGCGTTGTCGCTCGGCGCGTCTCCGGGACCAGGGCAGCACACGGCATGATCCGCACGGATATCTAGCGGTGACGTGCACACGAGGCCGCTTTGACAGTCGGCGTTCCCCTGGGACAGATCGCAGTTTTCGCCTTCTGCCGCCGCGCTCGAGCAGCGCAGCAGAGCGAGCCCCAGGAGGCCCACCCAGAAGGCGTGGGTTCTCACGTACCAGACCCCGCGCTGCCTGCACTGCCGCTTGAACCAGCACTGCCGCCGGTACCCGCGGTCGCCGTGCCGCCGGTGCCCGCGGTCGCCGTGCCGCCAGTGCCTGCCGTGGAAGTGCCGCCAGTGCCTGCCGTGGAAGTGCCGCCAGCACCCGCAGCGGAACCGCCGCTGCCGGACATGCCGGCGCTACCACCAGACGTGCCGCCGCTGCCGCCGGACGTACCGCCCGTGCCTGCGCTGCTGCTGCCCGCGGTGCCGCCAGTGCTGCTGGTGCCCGCGCTGCCACCGTTCGAGCCGATGCTCGACTTCGGCGCGCAGCGATCGTCACTGAAAGACTGGCCCTCCGGTGGACAGCAGCGATCGGTGCTGTTGTCATTCAGCGTGTTCGCTGCGGTGCAGACCAGACCGGCTTCACAGTCCCCCGTCTCACCGCTCAAGAGTAGGTCGCAGCGCTCGCCTTCGCCCTGCTTGGAGCAAGCGACGAACACAAAGCCGATGAATCCCAAAAGAAGGGCGTGTCTCACGCGCATGGCCGGGTTGTGTTAGCAGCCAGTTAGGGGACTTGTCACGCTTCTGCGAGCGTTGCAGGGCGGTTCGGGCTCAGTTCTCCGCTTGGCGGCGATCCTTTGCCTCGACCGCCTCGGCGAAGAGCCGCACGTACTCGAAACCGCTGCCGAAGCTGAAGACCAGCGAGATGTAGATCAGCCAGCGCCCGACGGGGACCAGGTCCACCACACCCAGATCGTAGATCCCGATGTCCAAGTGGTACGGGTAGCCGATCACGAGACACAAGATCCCGACCATTTGCAGCGCGGTTTTGCTCTTCCCGCCGCCACCAGCGGCGATCACGACGCCTTCGCTGCTGGCGATGGACCGCAGCCCGGTGATGCTGATTTCACGCCCCAGCAGCAAGATCACGACCCACTCCGAGATGCGCCCCATGGGCACCATCCAGATCAGCACGGCCATCACCAGGAGCTTGTCCGCCAACGGGTCGAGGAACTTGCCGAGCACGCTGACCACGCCCAGCTTGCGGGCCAGGTAGCCGTCCAGCAGGTCCGTGATCGCTGCTGCCGCGTACACCAGCGCTGCGGTCACGCAGTCTTGCGGCGTCCCTCGGTCCAGCAGCCAGAGCACCACGGGGATGATGGCAATACGGCCAAACGTCAGCAGATTCGGGATGTTGACCGCGTCTTCGCGGAGCGATTTGCGCCGCGCCTTGCGCTGCTCCGGATCGACCTTGGGCCGCTTCTTTCCGCTCTCGGTTTGGGGGGGAGAATCACTCATTCTGCGCCTCGAGTGGGCAACGTCGACGCCTCTCTAGCGCACTTTGGCGAAGACGGCACCATCCCCCGAGAAGCTGATCAGCCCTGTCGAGCCCCCGACGCGCCCGAGCTGCGCCACACCGAGCGCCTCCGAGGGGTCGAGCGGGCGCGGTAAGAGCCGCCCGGTCCAGCCCACGACGAACTCGGCTGCGATCCACACGGGCTGTTCCGCGCGGCAATCGAGCGCCTCGATCAGATCGCCGCCGTTGAACACCACGGCGCCCTGACCCGAGAGCTGCACCACCGCCTCATGGCGCTCGCCGCTCACCGGCAGGCGGCCACTCTCGTAGGCGATGCCGCTCTCGAACGCGACCAAGAGCCGCTCCCGCAGATACAAGAACTGCCCATCGAGTTGCGTGACCACTAGCCGCCCCTCGGAGCTGCCCAGCACCAGGCGAGCCGGCCCCAGGAGCTCGATGATGCCGTCCCCCGCGTCACCCAGCAGCTCGTCCGTCTCGCGGCCGCGGGAGCGGCGCTTGAGCTGGCGGCTCGTCAGATCGTTACCAATGGGGAGCACCGCGCGCACGGCACTCGGGCGCAGACAGAAGCGCTCCTCGGAGTTCACGAGCACGACACCGTCGGCGTGGCCCACGACGCGCGGCTCCTCGCTGAAGACGAGCAGCGACTCTTCGGCGAGCTGATCGACCGGAGGAGGCACGAACACCCCACCCGCCAGGGTGGGCGCGCCGCCACGGGCGCTGGTCGGAGGCAGCGATGGCGCTCGCGGCGGGCGGCTCGGCGTCAGAGAAACCGGACTGAAGGGTCGCGAAGGCGGTGGCAACCGCTCCTGACCTAGCTCGATGGCGCGCCAACGTCCCGAGCGCGACGTCGCACCGTCGTTGCTACCCGCGATGCTGAAGGCCTCTTCGTTGCGGTCGAGCTCCTCCTCGGCGTCCGCAGCGGCGCTCATCATCTCTTGCTGGTCCGGCGGCTGCGATTCCCCGGGGATACGCGAGCGCTCCTCGAGGATGTGCTGCATGCGCCGCGCGAGGTGCGGCTGAGCGGCGCGCTCGAAGGCGACCTGGGCCTTTGCGTGGTCGCCCAGGCGCTCGAAGACCAAGCCCAGATAGCCCCATGCGCGTTGATGTTCGGGCACCAGGCCGATGATCTGCTCCAGCACCGAGCGCGCCTGGAGCAGCTGGCCGGTCTTCAGGTAGCAGAGCGCGAGGTTGATGCGGGGAGTCACCTCGCGAGGACAAGCTCGCACGAGCTCCTCGTAGATCTCCATCGCGTGGGGGTACATGCCGAGGCGGACGTAGACGACGCCGAGCAGCCCTTGGCCCTCGATGTCGCGGGGCTGCATCCCGAGCGCCGTCTCGAGCTCCGTCTTCGCTTCCTCGATGCGGTTGTCCTGCAAGAGCTCGGACCCGCGGTACAGATGGAAGAGGAAGTCCTCGCCGTCGAAGTTCGCGCCGAGCCCATCGTTCTCTTCCGAACGCGGCGGCGCTTCGCGTAGCGGCGCTTCGTGCTGGGTCGGCTCGGAGTCGTCGGGCATGCGAAGCAGCGTTCTACCTCAGAGGGCGCTCCGGATGACAGAGAAGTCCAGAAGCGGTCAGCTATGCCTGCCGTTCCGTAAGTGTTTGGATCGCTGATACGCGCATTCAAACGAGAGAAATGCCGCCAGAGGCGAGGGCTCAGCCCTTGGCCGCGCTGACCGCGTCGCTCAGGCTGAAACGTCCCTCGTGGAGCGCCTTGCCAACGATCGCGCCTACGACCCCGTCACTAGCGCTCTTTGAGAGCTGACGGATGTGCTCGAGCGTGCCCACACCGCCGCTCGCGATCACCGGAAGCCCGCCTTCACGCGCCAAGCGCGCCGTCTCTGCGAAGTTGGGGCCGCGCTCGGTGCCGTCCTTGTCGATGTCCGTGTAGAGCACGGCGGCGACGGGCAGCGCCGACAGCTCTTTCGCCACGTCGACGGCGAGCTTCTCGGAGACATCGAGCCAACCGTCAGTCGCGACGCGGCCGCCCTTGGCGTCCAGCGCGACCACCACTCGGTTTGGGTGCTTCAGCACCAGGGCCTTGAACGTCTCGGGTTCGCGGATCGCCAGCGTGCCGACCACGACGCGATCCACACCAAGCTCGAGGTAGCTCTCCGCGGCCCCGAGGCTCCGGACACCGCCGCCGACTTGCACGCCTGCACCGAACGCGTCGACCACGCGCCGCACGAGATCTTTCTGCACCGCGTGCCCCGCCTTGGCGCCTTCCAACTCCACCACGTGGAGCCGAGGCACCTGACCCCGCCAGTTCGCCGCGAGCTCGGCGGGATCCGTTTCGTAGGCCGTGACCTGGTCGTAGCGCCCTTGAAGTAGGCGGACGGCTTTGCCTTCCAGGAGGTCGATGGCGGGAATGACTTCGAACATGCTCAAAGCTTCTTCGGTTTTTTTTGGGGGGGAGGTGCAGCGGAGGAAGGTGCAGCGGGAGGAAGGTGCAGCGGGAGGAAGGTGCAGCGGGAGGAAGGTGCAGCGGGAGGAAGGTGCAGCGGGAGGAAGGTGCAGCGGCTGGACGTCGCCTCAAGCAGCCAGGAAGGCTTCTAGCAGCTGAAGGCCAGCGGCTTGGCTCTTTTCTGGGTGAAACTGCGTCGCGAACACGTGATCTTTGGCGACCGCTGCGGTCACGTGGTTCGGGCCGTAGTCGACCTGGGCCACCACCAAGCCGCTGTCTTTCGGTACCGCATGGAAAGAGTGCACGAAGTAGAACCAGCTCCCGGCGCCGCCAGCCTTGGCGAGATACGGGTGTAATTCCCCAGGGATCTGCAGCTGGTTCCAGCCCATGTGCGGCACCTTGATGGCTGCGCTGTCGTCAGTCGCTGGCGCGCCCTGGAGCCGCGCCACGTGTCCCTCGAACCAGCCGAGGCCGGCGCCGGGCGCTTCTTCGCTGCTCTCGAACAGCACCTGCAAGCCGAGACAAATGCCGAAGTATGGCGTACCGCGCTGGAGCTGCTCGCGCACCGCCTCTCCGAGCTCACCAGCGAACACCGCCGCGCAGTCGCGGAAGCCGCCTTGGCCCGGCACCACGATGCGCCCGGCCTTGCGGATCAGGTCGGGATCCGCGGAATGTTGCACGTGGAGATCCGCCTTGCCGCACTCCGCGGCCGCGCGCACGACGGACTTCTCCACCGATCGCAAGTTGCCCAGCCCAGCGTCTACGATCACCACGTCAGTCATTGTTCAGCGCCGTTGCATACAGCGTGAGTCCCACCTCCGCAACGCGCCGCGGGGCGGAGCGAGAAGAACGAGGCTTCGCTAGCCCACAGGCGGCGGAAACAGACGCGCCACCGCGAGTTCAACTGCTTCGAATGGCGCGATCCGAACGGTCGCGGTGTCGTCGTAGCTGCCGGAGTCGACCCACTCGCCGTCTTGCAGTCGCAGCGCCTCGAGGGTGCGCGCAGTCGGGTCGAGCATCCAGAAGTAGGCGACCCCAGCACTGGCGTAGAGGTTCCGCTTGTAGACGCGGTCCGTCGCAACATTCGAGGAACACAGCACCTCGCAGATCCAGTCCGGAGTCACCTTGAGCGGCCGCGTATCCCAAGGGCTTTGGAGTCGCTCACGGCGCCAACCTGCCAGGTCGGGTCGCACCATGTCGTGTGCAGCGAGTTCGACGTCCACTTCAAGCAGGATCCACCAACCGCCAGGGCCGCCGAAGCCGTCGTCATCATCGTATGGGCTACCGATGAAACGCCGCAGCGCACCTTGGGCGCGTGAGTGCCCTGGGCAACGGTGCGGGGGCGACACGCAACTCGCCCCCAAGGACCTCCGCTCGCACGGCTTCCCCGAAGGGCGAGGAGGTCGGGTACGTGGCCATCTTTGGCGCGAGGCTCATGGTGCGGGGGGTAACGCGCCCGCTTGCTTACGGCCACCTGCAAAGGCTAGCTCTCCCGACGCGCCCCGTGGACTTGCGCGGCGCTCAAAGGCGCTCCCTCACCCCCAAAAACCGGGAGATCCCAAGCGAGAGATATCGTTTCCCCAGGGTAAGGAAACGCGAAAGTTAGTCAGGCTGCCCTTGGTTGTCAGCACACCGCTTACGCGGGGATCCTTCTCAGTCGCCATGCTTTTCTTGGAGCTTGCCGAGAGGGTAATTTCCACGATGTGGTGGAGGGTTTTCGCCTTCGGTAGCTTCAAATGCAGGTTGCACTGGGCGGTGCGGGCGAAGGCGTCGAAGAAGACTTCCGCGAGCTCCGTGTCCCAGGTGCCGAGCTTGGCCTTCGGGGAGCGGCACCACTTCACACCAGGTAGGCGCGTCCGGAGAAGATCAGCGCGGCGGTCACTAGCGCCTCATCCCATGGGCAACGTGGCCAGCCGTAGCGGCCGGATCCCAGCACGGTCGCCGGCGCCTCACGCACCGCTTGCCCTAGCACGATGCCCACGTCTTCCGTGGTGTGGTGGCCGTCGATCTCGATGTCGCCCTTGGCGTCTACCGTGAGGTCGAACAGGCCGTGGCGGGCGATCTGGTCCAGCATGTGGCTCAGGAAGGGCAGGGGCGTGTCGATCTTCGACTGGCCCGAGCCGTCCAAGTTAATTTCCACGCGGATTGATGTCTCGCGGGTGGTGCGTTCAACCACCGCGCGTCGCCCGAGGGTTGCAAGCTCCGTGCTCATTTGAATTCCTGGATCTTCCAGCGACCGCCCTCGAGCAACGGCTCGACGGTGCCGCTGCCGCCGTAGGGCATGGTGGCGTGGTCGCCGATCACTTCGAGCTTGGCCGTGGGCAGCGCCGCCTTGATGGCGCGGGTCAGGTTCTCGAGCTCTTCCTTCTGCTCGCCGGTCCAGTAGGTCTCGAGCTTCTTGGCGGAGAGGCCTTCCGCCTCACTCTCGGGGACAAAGCGCATCAGGATGTCCCAGCGCTTGTTCTCGAACGCGCGCACGAAGGCCATCAGGGCGGCCTTCAGGTTGGCGCAACTGCAACGCCTGAAGCGATGGCCGAGCCGTCGGCATTGCCACCCGCGCCATCTTCGTAAACCAAAGCGAAGTCGCCGTTTGGCGACGTGACAGTCGCGACGACCCGAGGCGGCCCGGATGGGCGAAGCAGGCTCTGAGACACCTGCTTCACCTCATCGGGGTTCTCCTTGACCATGCGCTGGAAGGCGTCGAACGGCAGCGTCTTCTTCGCCTCATCGCTGGAGCAATCCCTGCGCGTCCTCGACTCGCCCCTCATCCAGGGCGACGGCGTACTACGTCAGGACGTCTCGCGGTCCCATAGCGGGAGCGGGTCCGCCGCAACCCACCGTGGCGTAGGCGAGGGTGCGAAACAGCACTCAGCATGAGCAATCGCAGCGACTTCACGACGTCGGGCATTACCATAAAACCACCGGTCAGCAAATTCCGCGCGCACTGGATTCGGGTTGATCGACAGATCGCCGTTCTGGGACTAGTGTCGGCGATATGCCAAGCTACAGCCCCCTCCGAGCGCGTCGCGATCCTCCCGCTGCGCAACTCCGTGCTCTTCCCCATGAGCGTCGTGCCCATCAACGTGGGCCGGCCTCGCAGCCAGCCTCGTCGAGGAGCTAGAGCCAGGACAGAGGCTCATCAGGTCATCACCAGAAGTCCTCGGACGCGGTCGAGCCGACCTTCGACGACCTGTATCGCGTGTTTCCTGGCGCGCGTGGTGAAGGTGATCCGCCTCGGCGGCAACTACAGCGTGGTGCTCAGCGGCCTGTGCGCGCTTCAGGCTGGAGAAGAGCTTCGACCTCGAGCCGTACATGACCGCGGACGTCCGTACGCATTCAGGCGCCAGCCCCCGACGCCAAGGTGACCGAACTGGGGCGCACGCTCCGGGATCACACCCCTGCAGGTGCTCGAGCTGATGCCCGATCTGCCCCGGGAGACCGCGAGCATTCTCGACAACGTGCGTGAGCCTGGCGCGCTCACGCCGACTTGATCGCCTCAATTTCCCCGAGGAACACGCCAGCATCCAGCGCCGGCAGATCATGAGGCGTTCGACGTGAAGCGCATGAACCTGGTGCTCGACATGGTCAGCGCCAGCTCGAGGTGCTGCAGGTCAAAGGCGAAATCACCGCGCTGGTGCAAGAGGAGATGAGCCGCAGCCAGCGCGACTACGTGTTGCGTCAGCAGCTCAAGAGCATCCGCGAGGAGCTTGGCGAAGCCGACGACGATGAAATCGAGGCGCTGCGTGAGCGCGTCGCCATCGCCAACATGCCCGCAGAGGCAGAGAAGGCAGCTCGCAAGCAGCTCTCGAGGCTCACCGGCATGCAGCCCCAGAGCGCCGAGTTCAACGTCACCCGCACCTATGTCGAGTGGCTCGCGGACTTGCCGTGGTCGCGCAGCAGTCCCGATCGCATCGACGTCAAGGCGGTGCGGCGCTGCCTGGATGAGGACCACTGGGGCCTAGAGCAGGTGAAGAAGCGCATCGTCGAGTACACCGCGATTCGTCAGCTCCGCACGGACAAGCGAGGACCGATCTTGCTGTTCGTCGGCCCGCCTGGCGTGGGTAAGACGAGCCTCGGGCGCAGCATCGCGCGCGCCATGGGGCGACGCTACGGCCGCATCTCTCTCGGTGGCGTGCGGGACGAAGCCGAAATTCGCGGCCATCGCCGCACCTATGTGGGCGCGCTGCCAGGGCGCATCGTGCAAGCGCTGAAGAAGGTCGGAACGAAGAACCCGGTCCTGGTGCTCGACGAGGTCGACAAGATGGGCGCCGACGTGCGCGGCGATCCGGCGGCGGCGCTGCTCGAGGTGCTCGATCCCGCGCAGAACGACACCTTCGTGGATCATTACCTCGAGGTACCGTTCGACTTGAGCCAGGTGACGTTCCTCGCCACCGCGAACTACCCGCGGGATATCCCCGAGGCACTGAAGGATCGCCTCGAGGTGATCGAGGTCCCGGGTTACCCCCGCAGCGACAAGATCCACATCGCGCGGGAATTCCTGGTACCGAAGCAGCTGAACGAGCACGGGCTCACGCAGGAGCAAATCGAGTTCACCACCGAGGGCATCGAGATCTTGATCGACGCCTACACCCGCGAGGCCGGCGTGCGAAACCTCGAGCGTCAGGTGGCCTCGATCTGCCGCGACATCGCGGTTCGCCTCGCCGAAGGCGAAGACGTGAAGGGCCAGAAGACCACCTCCGAGTACGTCGAGAAGGTGCTCGGCGTGCATCGTTACCGCCCGGAAATGGCGGAGCGTCTGCCGGCCGCTGGTGTCGCCACCGGGCTCGGCACGAACGCCGCGGGTGGTGAGCTGCTGTTCGTTGAGGCCACGCAAATGCGAGGCAAGGGCAACATCCACATCACCGGAAACCTGCGAGACGTGATGAAGGAGTCGGCGAACACCGCCGTGAGCTTCGTGCGTTCCAAGGCGGACCGGCTGATGCTCGATCCGCAGTGGCTGGAGAAGATCGATCTCCACCTGCACGTGCCCCGGGCCCGGGCCACCTACGACGCGGCGAGCCTCGGGGTACCGATCTTCGTGGCGGTGGTGTCGTTGCTGCTCAACGCGCCAGCGCGACCCGATGTGGCGATCACCGGTGAGCTGACGTTGCGGGGCTCGATCCTCCCCGTGGAGGGCATCAAGGACAAGATCCTCGCGGCACACCGCGCGGGCCTGCGCGAGTTGGTACTCCCGGCGCGAAACGAGCGCGACCTGGAGGACGTTCCCGCGGAGATCCGCAACGACCTGCGCATCCACTTCGTGCAGCGCCTGGACGAGGTGTTGCCGTTGGTGCTCGTCGGTCCCGAGAGCGGCGCAACGCCCAGCACCCCTGACAAGAGCCCCCCAGGGCTCACCGGCTCGCCCGCGGTCTGAGCGATGAGCTTGCCCGTCTACGCTGCGAGTTCCCGCTTGGGTGTCGACTTCCGGCGCCTGAGCTGGCTTTGGGTTTGGGGGTTAGGGATCGCGCTCTACGGCTGCGACGGCTCCAAGCAAGCATCTAAGCAGGCGGCCCCTTCGAAGGAACAGGTCGCCGCCTGCGAGACGAACTGCGAAGAGCTCGCGGCGGCAGAGAGACCGACCTGCGAGAAGCCGGTGCTCGATCCTCAGCTCTGCTACAAGGCAGTGGGCTACACCGAGGCCGACTGCAAGAAGCGCTGCGGCCCCGACCAGTCCCACCGTGAGTAACCTCGCGGAACCGCCCGCAAGCAGCACTCGCATCGAGGGCCCACGAGGCCGGCTCATCAGAGCCTGGCGCAGCGAGCGGCCGCTGTGTGTCGGCGTAGGCCTGGCGGGGGCGCTCGGCTTGTCCCTCGGCTTCCTCCCGCTGCTGGGGGGGCCCGGTTACGAGACGTCAGTCGTCGCTGGCCTGTTGCTGCCTGCCCTGACGGCAAACGCCGAGGCGCTGCGGGCGGTGAGCAAGAGCCTGCAAAACTCGCGACTTCGCAACGAAGGCGGCGCAGGTGAACCAGCAGAGCCCTTCAGCCGCCCGCGGGACAGCCTGAACCTGAGGGCACTCGATGTCGTTGGGCACGGCCTGTGGAGCGGTGCGCTGATCTGGCTCGCGTTCGTGTTGCTCAACAGCCTTCACGGCCTGCGCCTCGGCTGGTGTGAGCCGGGAAGCGATCTCGAGCTGATGCTGCTCGGCCCCGGCTTTGGCGCACTCGCTGGCGGCGCCTGGGGCGGGGTCGTGGGGCTCTGGCTGCGCCGGCGCATCCGCCGGCGTTTGCACGCTGGAGTTGCGGTGAAGCCTAGATCCTTGCGGATACTGACCCTCGCGGCGGCGCTGGCGTTGCCCCTCGCGAGCATTGGCGTCAGCGTGTTGCGCTTCGTGACCAGCCCGATGGTCTTCGCCTATGACCCGTTCGTAGGCTATTTCTCGGGCTCGATCTACGACACCGTGATCAACGCCGAGGGCCTGCTGACCTACCGCCTGGGCACGCTCGCGACCCTCGGCGCCCTGGCGTGTGCGGCTTTTCACCTGGAGCTTGGCCCCCAGGGCAGGCTCTACTGGTCTTGGCGGGGGCGCCCCGGCGTCGTCTTACTCGGCGTGGCGACGCTGCTCGTCTCCGTGGGGATCACCGCCAGCGGACCTGCGCTCGGTCACTACTACACCACGTCGGACATCAAGCACGAGCTCGGAGGCGAGTACTCCTACGGGCGCTGCGATCTGGCGTACGACGCCTCACTGCCCCGCCCACTGATGATCGCCACGGCGCGGGACTGCGACGCACACGTGCATCAGCTCGAGGCGTTCTTCGGCGCGCCTGGCCCGGAGCGCGTGACGGCGTTCTTTTTTGCCAATGGTCAACAGAAGCAGCGGCTGATGGGGGCGATGAACGTGTACATCGCGAAGCCCTGGCGCCGCGAGGTCTACCTTCAGGCCCAGGGCTACCCGCATCCAGTGCTGGGTCACGAGCTCGCTCATGTCGTCACCGGCGCCTATGCCAAGGGTCCGTTCAAGGTGCCGGGTCGCATGTGGGGTGTGTTCGCAAATCCAGGACTGATCGAAGGCGCCGCGGTCGCTGCAGCGCCCGACGAGGACGCCGATCTGACGCTCCAGCAGTGGGCTCGCGCGATGCAAGACCTGCAGCTGCTCCCGCCCCTCGAACGCGTGTTTCACCTGGGATTTCTGGGGGAGAACTCCTCCACCGCGTACACTGTGGCGGGCGCGTTCGTCGAATGGTTCCGCACGGTACAAGGCAAGGATGCACTGAGGCGCTGGTATGGCGGGGAGTCTCTCGAAGCGATCAGCGGAAAGGATCTCGCGGCGCTCGAGCAAGACTGGCTCGGGAGCTTGCAGCAGGTCTCGGTACCGCCGGCGGCGATGGGTGTCGCAAAGGCGCGTTTCGATCGCCCCGCGGTGTTTGGCCGGCACTGCCCTCACACCGTGGATCGGCTGCTGCAGCGAGCGCGTGCGCTGGCCAGCAACGACCCAAGCGGCTCCCTGAAGGCCTGCAGTGAGCTCTTGGCGCTGGAGCCGGAGAACCTGGGAGCGCGCCTCGCCAAGGCGAAGGCCACCGCTGCGAAGGGTGACCTGGATGACGCTCGCAAGCAGTACCGCGCGATCGCCGACGACCAGCGACTGAGCACCTCACAGCGCGCGATGGGCCTCGAAGAACTCGCCGATCTGGAGCTCAGCCAAGGCAGCCTGGAAGCAGCCAAGAAGACCTACGGCGAAGTGCTGGAAGCGACGGTCGGCGAAGATCGCTTGCGCAGCGTCGAGCTCCGCCGCGACATGCACGACCCGCGAGCGCGCTCGGCGATGGTGGCGCTGTTGATTGGTTCGGAGAATCAGCAACGGGACTGGATCGACGCCGCGGGTCAGCTGGGGCGCTGGGCCGCGGAAGAGCCTGACAACGGCTTACCGGAGTACCTGCTCGGCAGAAATCTGCACGGAAATGGCCGCTTCGACCTCGCAGAGCCGCGCTTGCTCGCCGCGAGCAAGAAGCGCATCGACAACGCGAGATCGCGCGCGGAGAACTGGCGTACGCTGCTCTTCGTGGCCTGCGCCCGTGGGGACATCCCAGTGGCTCAGCGGGCCTTTGCCGCCTACGCGAAGGAGCCCGGTGTGCCGCCGGCGCGACTCATCGGGGTCACCCATTTCGCCGAGCGCTGCGGCGCGTCGAAGTAGCTCCGCTCAGCTTCCCCAACCGCCGCTGGCGGCGCCACTCCCGCAGTTGGGTCATCAGTCGGCGCACAGCAAGCGCGATGCCAGTCCGGGATTGCCGCTATTCTGCCGCTCCGGCGCGCGGCGGCACAGACTGACTCAGCCCAATTCACGGTCCATGCGGATCCGAATTCGTCGCTAGCGCTACGCGCGGCCTGAGTCACGCGACCCCGCGGCAGCGCTCAAGATCCGGCGCCGCAACGCCTCGGGGAGCATGCGGGCGAAGCCGATCAGCACGCGGATCCGCTTCGGGAACAGATGATGCGAGCGCTCGCGTTCAATCGCCCAAACCATCTCTCGAACTGCACGCTCCTTGTCGATGATCAGCGCGCGGATCGGGACCTGATCGGGATCGAGCGCATCGGTGTAAGTGAACCCTGGATAGAGCGCCACGAAGCGCACGTTGTGCGGCGCGAGCTCGATGCGGCAGCTATCGATCAACACCCGCCCCGCGGCCTTGGATGCGCTGTAAGGGCCGGACTTTGGTAGGCCAAAGTAGCCTGCGGGCGAACCGGTGTACGCGATCACGCCACCGCCTGCGCCCTGCATATGCGCCATCGCCGGCACCAGGAAGTTCACCAGCGTGTCGAAGTTTGCGCGCTGGATCCCGATCACGTCTTCCGCGGATGCAGAAGCCATGTTCGTTGGACGCCCACCGCCAGCGTTGAGGATCGCAACGTCGATCCCGCCCAGCTCCGCGACAGCGTGTTCAAATGCTTGAGCGCTCGCTGCTTGGTCCGTCGCATCGGCAGGCACCACCACACAGCGGCGACCCAGTGCCTCCACCTCCGTCGCGAGTGCGCGCAGGCGCGCCTCGCGGCGTGCGGTCACCGCCAGGTCGTTTCCGCGCTGAGCCAATGCGAGCGCCATGCCGTGCCCAAGTCCACTCGAAGCGCCGGTGATGAAGATGCGTTTTCCTTCTAGCTTCATGTCGAGCACCCTGAGTCAAACGAGGCTATCCCGCGTCAGCGCGAGGTAGTTGAGCTCCTCGCGTTCGAAGATCTCCTCCAACGCTTCTAGCCCATGATCGCGCTTGAAGTCCCGCTCACGCGCCGTGATCGGGAGCAGCCAGAGGCAGCGCGTGGGAGGCTCTGCAAGCAGCTCGAGCTGCGGTCCGTCGAGGTAGGGCAGGCTGAGCAGGCCGTGAGTCAACTCGGACCCAGAGATGATGGAGCGTCCGAAGTTCACCGTGTGCCCGTGGTTCAGCTTGGCCTGGGTGTTGTGGAACCACGCCGTCACCGACAGGAGCTCTACGAATGGTTGGAGCTCACCGCTTTCCCTGGTCGCGAACCGCTCAGGAAGAATCAGGTGCAACTCGAGGGCGGGGGACCACTCGGGTTTGGTCATCCCGTTCGTCGCCAGCATGCAGCGCGAGTCCGTGGTGTACACCTGGATCCCGAATCCGTCCGGCAACGTCTCGATCGGTCCTTCGAAGAGGTGAAGCATCGGGCGCTCCACGGGCTGCCACACACGCCCGGTAGTGAGCGTCCAGGAGCTCTCGTCGAGTCGCCATAGTGCTCGAGGGGCTCTGGCGCTGGGCTTGAGGAGCCTCAGAACGCCGTGCGCCAGCTCGCCGCCGTCGTGCGCCCGTCGCTCCCAAAGCTCAGGCCACGGTACCACGCGGAATTGGTCCGCCTCAGGCTCGCGGCCTCGTCGCCGGCGTCGTCGCTCAACAGCAGGTAGACCCCGACGCCCGTCACCGCCAAGCTGAGACCACCGAGAATGAACGCCGTCTTCTCCTCGGCGCGCCCGGAGTCGTGGAGATCCTTGTCACCGATCCCGACCACGCACTGGGAGTTCGGGCAGTTGGCGTCGTCGATCTTGGACTGCGACTCGAGGTAGAGGAACGTCCCGACCCCCACGCCCAGCACGCCGACGCCAAACGTGATCCATCCGGCAGCGTTGAAGCCGCCCGACTGTTCGGGCGGTGGGAGCGCGCCGGCGTCCCCGGTTTCTCCCTTGGGCTCGCTGGTGAGCGAGCCCCCGAGCTCGGGATTGGGAGGCGGCCCCTGGGGTCCCTCTTCGGGAGGCAGCGGCTTTGCTGTGAGCACCGGCACGCTGACTTCTTGCTTGTCGGCTTCCTTGCCGAGGTCAATCTGGGTGCTCCACGGCTCGTAGCCGGGCGCAGACGCTTCGATGGTCACCGGGCCCGGATCGGTTGGTACGGCCGTACCCCAGAGCGCGGGCGGCACGTCGACACCGTTGCGCTTGACGACCAGGCCTTCGACGGGTTGCCCCACGGCAACGGTCATTCGAGACAGCTTGGACTCGAGCGCCTTGGCCTTGCCGCTTGCGTAGCGCTCCCGTTCGCGCTGCCCGGCCTGGGCCGCGGCGGCGGCTGCAGCGCGGTACGTGGTCCAGGCGCTCGCGGTTCGTCCCAGGTTGACGTAACACTCGGCCAAGTTGAGCTGAGTGCCGATCGCGGGATCCAGGCTGTAGCTCTCTTCGAACTTCTCCGCTGCCTCGGCGTAGCGCTTGGCATCCATCAGCGCGCGACCCTGATCGAACAGCACGTCCGCACCAGCTGGCTGGGCGTAGACAGAAGCAGAACCGAGGGTGAGCGCGAAGGCCAGAGCCGCTGCAAAGGGCGAGGCCGAGCGCCAGCGGTGGGTCAGTCGGGTACGCATCAACTCACTTTCGATACTTCAGCATGTTGTCCGCGTCACTCGTCCCAGTCGCAGTGGATTTGGTAGCCGGTTTCTGCTGTTGCCTCACCGCGGGGGCCTTGACGGCCGCAGCAGGCGGCTCAGCACTGGCGCTGGGTGCCGCCGACGCTTCGGCGCTGGGTTCAGCGGCCGGTTCCACCGTGGGCTCGCTGGCCGCTGCCGTTTCCGCAGGGTCTACCGGGGCAGGGACACTCAAGCCTTCTTGAGTCGGGGCGGCCACTTGAGGCACGCTCTCGGTCGGCACGGGGCGCGTCATGAACCACACGACCGCGGCGATGCCTAGCACCGCAACGCCGCCGACAGCGACCAACGTGGCGCCGAGCTTGGAGCGACCCTCGCGCGAGCTGCTGACGGCGCTGCCCCCGAGCGTCTGCCCGACGGGCGAGTACATCGGCACCCAGGGTGACTTACCCCCGTTGGCGATGGTCTCCGGCATGCCGCTTGGGACCGCTGGCGGCTCGACCGAGGTGGCGGGAGCAGCCCCGGAGTTCCCCACCTCCCGCTGAGAGATGCGCACGCCGAGGTTGCCGGAGGCGTAGCCGCTGCCCGTGGAGCGATCGCCGCTGCTGGGAGTGACCGCGTGGGTGGGAGCGCTCGCAAGGGCCTCGCGCAGCTCCGAGTGGGTCGAAGGCGGCGGGTAGTTGGAGCCAGGGCGACGTTGAGATCGGAGTCGCGAGCCTGGACGCCGCGATGATGCGCACCGTGGAGGCGACGATCTCGTGCATGCGGTCTTGAGCCGGGCCCTCGAGGGCGATCGCAAGGTGCGCCACGGTGGGAAAGCGCGCGTCCACCGAGTGTTGAAGGCAGCGCGCGACGATCTCGTCGATCTCCGGCGGCAGCTCCGGTTGGAGCTTGCTGGGTGCCTCGTACTTGCCAACCAAGATCCGCGCGTGGACGATCGCTAGAGTGTTGCCGTGAAACGGTGTCCTGCCCACCAAGAGTTCGTACAGGATGATACCGAGCGCCCAAATATCCGCACGGTAATCCACATCACGCGGCGACTCGAGCTGCTCCGGCGACATGTAGAGCGGCGATCCCAGGGTGCCGCGCGTGCCCGTCAGGTCCAGGGAAGCCGATGTCTCGCTGACTTCGGATACGAGCTTGAGATGCCGAATCCAGCACCTTGAGCTGGCGTCGCCCGTCGGGGCGCTTGGCGAGATACAGGTTCGCCGGCTTCAGATCGCGATGCACGATGCCCGTCGCGTGGGCCTCGGCGATGGCTTCACAGGCGCTGAGCACGTACGCGACCGCATCCGCGATGGGTAGGCGACCACGGCGCTCCAGCAGGTCGCCCAGATCTTCTCCCTGCAGAAATTCCATCACGATGAACGGCTCCCCGCCGTCCAGCGTGCCAACGTCGTAGACCTGCGCGATGTGTTCACCGCGCAGCTGAGCGGCTGCTTGCGCTTCGCGCTCGAAGCGGATCTGCGCCACTTCGCCCAAAGTACCTTGGGTATCCGCACGCAAGAATTTCAGCGCCACGCGGCGGTTCAGCCCCAGCTGCATCGCTTCGACGACGACGCCCATGCCGCCTTCACCGAGCAACCGCTCTACGCGGTACTTACCGGCTAAGACGCTCCCAGGCTGAATGTCGACGCTCATCGTGCTTTAGTGAGTTGGTGGTGAGAGGCTCACCCTTCCGGTACCTGAACCGCGCAAAACGTTCAGCGACTCTGCGGATCCAAACTCAAGGTTACTCCGCCAATCGGCCCACGGGGAGCACAGAACGGGAAAAACAGCCGGGGATCTGCCCGCAACTTCCTGATCTCTACTGACACGCACCCATCCTCCAAACGGTTCAGGGCCTTGCACGAGGCGCCGCAGGTGGGACATCTCCACACGCAATGACGCGATCGACCCTGGCCCGCGAGCCGAAGGGGACTGCCGTGTTTCGATACGGATTCGGAATGCTGCAACTCCTGCACGCAGAGGTGCGGAGTTCGCAGTCAGCGGCTCCCTCGCGACTCACTACTTGCCGGGCCGACCGCTGCGCGCGACATTCGCATACCGCACTGGACGCGTAAGTGAGTGCCCAGCCGCACGGAAACAGACTTTACTGGTTCGGCATCGGGAAGCAGCTGGGGCACTTGGGCGGCTGCCCGCCGCCGCCCTCAGCGACGCACCGGATCAGCGCAACCGTGTAAGGGCTAACCAACCCATCCTTGCCACAGCTCGCGTAGCACTGCTCGTAGTCGGTATCGACGGGGCGCCAGGTCGCGCACTGAAACATGCAGTTCATCTGACCGACCTCGCCGCCCCACAGCTTGCACGAGCAGTCGTCCATCATTTCGCAGTCGGTGAGCTCGGTGCCGCAGTTGGTCTCCATGCAGGTGTCGCACTGGGCGTCGCGCCCGACGACCGGAGAGC
This sequence comes from Polyangiaceae bacterium, assembly GCA_041389805.1. Classification (GTDB taxonomy): domain Bacteria; phylum Myxococcota_A; class Polyangia; order Polyangiales; family Polyangiaceae; genus JAHBVY01. Next base: position 49,039 of record JAWKRD010000037.1, read on the forward strand.
AATTGGGCATGCCTCCCGTGCCCGATGCTCCAGCGCTGCCTGCCGCGCCGGCGCTGCCTGCCGCGCCGGCGCTGCCGGCTGTTCCAGCGCTGCCCGCCGCGCCCGCACTCGAGCCAGCAGTTCCGCCGTTTCCGGCGGAGCCGCCTGCAGTGCCGCCTGTGCCCCCGCTGCCACCGACCCCCCCGCTGCCAGCGCCTCCTTGAACCACCACCGCTTCATCGGTGCAGGCACCCATCAACGCCAACAGCGCCGTGGGGATCCAAAGCCAGCTCGAGGTGCGCACGGTCCAAGTCATAAGCATCCGGTTTATCTTGGGGGGGTGAGGAGCGCCAGGTTCCTGCGTGCTTGCAATCCACGTGCCGCTGCTCTCACCGCTGCTCACACGCCCCGAGACGTCACTGCGCGCAAGAGGTGCTTCTGCACGATGGCAAACAGTGCCAGCACGGGCATGCTCAGGAGCACATTGCCCGCCATCACCACATGCCAGCGGACGCCGGTGCCTTGCTCCCGAAGCAGAGCAATTCCGAGCGGTAACGTGCGAACTTGATCGTCAGTCGTCATCACCAGCGGCCAGAAGTAGTCGCTGTAGTGGTAGATGAAGCTGAACATGAAGAACGCGACCAAAGTCGGCGTGATCATGCGGGGCAACAACCCAAACACGATGTACAGCTCGCTCGCACCATCCATGCGCGCCGCTTCCACCACACTGTTCGGCACGTTGCCCAGGGCCTGGCGGATCAAGAAGGTTCCAAAGCCACTCACACCGAACGGCAGCACCAGCGCCGTCATCGTGTTCACCAGGCCCCAGTCCGCCATCAGGGCGAACACTGGCACGAAGCGGACCTGCGCTGGGATCAGCAGCGTCGCGACCACCAGGCCGAACGCCACGCCACGTCCCTTGAAGCCGAGCTTGCTCAGGGCGTAGCCCGCGGGCAGCGCAACGACGATCTGCACGACGCTGATCAGGACGCTCATGAGTAACGTGTTCCAGAAGTAGCGTCCGAGGGGCAGCGAGTGGAACACCTCGCGGTAAGCCTCCGTCGAGAGTCCGGACGGCAGCGGCGCGGTCGGCGCTTGCACGATCTCCGGCAGCGTCTTGAAGCTGGTCGAGACCATCCAGGCGTAGGGCAGGAGCCACACCAGGCCGATCAGCATCAGCCCGTAGATCAACACCCGCTTCCCCGTCGACTCCGTCCTCATCGTGAGGACTCCTTGTCGCGCCAACCCCAGAGCTGCAGCGCGGTGAGACCCAGCAGCAAGAAGAAGAACACCACCACCAGCGCGCTCGCGCGCCCCACGCGCAGGTTCATGAAGATCTGCTCGTAGATGGCGTACACGAAGACCGTCGTGCTCTTCACCGGGCCGCCCTGGGTCATCACGCGCACCACGTCGAACACCTGAAACGAAGCGATCAGGCTGGTGGTGCCGACGAACGCAGAAGTCGGCCGCAAGAGCGGCCAGGTCACGTTTTTGAAGCGCTCCCAAGCGCCAGCTCCGTCGAGGCTCGCGGCCTCGTACAGGCTCTCCGGAATGTCCTGCAGACCCGCGAGGTACAGCACCATCGCGTAGCCAGCAATTTTCCAGATGGTAACTCCAGCCAATGAATAGAGCGCGACGTTGGGATCCCCGAGCCAGTCGAGGGGCTTGAGACCCAGGCCGCGCACCAGCGCGCTCAGCGCGCCGTTCTCACTGTCGAGCACCCACATCCAGAGCAACGCCACGCTGACCCAGCTCACGACATAGGCACTGAAGATCGCCGCGCGCAGAAAGCCCGCGAGGGCCCCGGAGCGGTTCAGCAAGAGCGCGAGGCCGAGCCCCAGCGCCATCGCACCGACCACCACGATCAGGCTGAAAATCAACGTGGTTGCGAAGGTGCTCCAGAGATCACCGGAGGCGACGAGCGCGTGGTAGTTGTCGAAGCCGACATAGCGCGGCTCGGTCAACAAATCCCACTGGTAGAAGCTCTTGAAGAAGGCAAATCCCAGCGGATAAAAGAAGAACACCGCCAAGAGCAGCAGCGTCGGCAGCAGCATCCAGTAGGGGTCGCCTGGGCGACGCGGGCGCAGCAGATTCATCCAGCACCTCCCGCGCCTGGGATCTCGCGCTGCGCGAGTTCACTGGCCTGCTTCAACGACTCAGCTGGGTCCGCGCCAGAGAGCACGATCTTCTCGAGCCTCGGCTGCACGATCTCGCGCTGGATGCGGAACAGGTGAGGGGACCAAGGCCAGGCGAAGGCCACGCTCAGCTGATCGTAGGCCACGCGATCGTTCGGGTGCTTTTTGTAGTAGCCGTCGCGCTCGAGCTGCTCAATCGCGGCGGTGGCCACGGGCATATACCCCGTGCTCGTCGCCCACTCGATGGTCTGCTCGGGCAGCATCATCCAGCGCAAGAACTCCCAGCCGCCGCGCTTCTGGGCTTCAGGCGCGGATTTCAGCATGACGAAGAAGGTGCCACCACTCGGCACGGCGGCGCGCGTTTCCGCGGGGAGGGGCGCTGCGACGACGGGGAACTTCGCGTTCTCCTCGAGGTATTTCAAGAACGCGGTGCTCGTCCAGATCATACCGACGCGCTCTGCCAGGAAGTCCTGGTTCGTCACTTCCCAGGCGCTGTAGTCGCGGCCAGGCGGCGGCTTCATTATCTTTTCGTCGCTGACCATGCGCCGCCAGAGCCTGACCGCTTTCACCCCGGCGTCGCCACCGAGGCTCACGGCCCCGTTCGGCTCGATGATCTGACCGCCGGCTTGACCGACCAGCGCCGCCCAGAACCACCAATCAATGGGGCACTCGAAGCCCCAGCGCTCGGTCTGGTCGCCTTTACGCGTCGTGAAGGTCTTCGCCAGGGCGATCATCTCGTCCCAGGTCTTTGGGGGCTGGGCGTTGTGACGCTCGAGCCAGGCGCCGTTCAGATACGCGATCGGCGTCGAGCGGTTGAAGGGTAGAGCGACTAGCGGGCGCTCCTCCCCCCCAACCCAGGATCCGGCTTGGGCCAGGGCTTTTACGAGGCCGAGATCTTTCGCTCCGGGGTATCCGTCGAGCGCCTCGAGCACGCCTGCTTCCGCGAGGTAAGGGATCACTTCGCCGACCACGTGGCTGACCGCGGGCACGGCCTTCGCGGCAGCCGCGGTACGAAGCTTTGCCAGGTTCTCGAAGTAGTCGCCTTGGAAGACGGCGTGGACCCAGTTCACGCTCTGGCTCTGGTTGTAGCGATCGACCAGCTTCTCCAGCACCTTGCGGTTCTTGCCGCCGTAGCTGAACCAGAACGGCACGAGCTGGCGCCCGGGCGGCACGTTCTGCTCGTTACAACCAGCGAGGGGCGCTACCAACGCCGCTGCGCCGCCGAGCCACGCGCGGCGAGAGAGCTTCACACGCTCTCCGGGTTCGAGAGCCGCTTGCCGCCGTCCCCCGCAAACCAGTGGAGCCCAGCGGGATCGAGCGCCACGCGCACCTCACTGCCGACCTCGGGCGCGTCGAAGCCCTGCGTTTTCGCGCGGATCAACAGGCCCTTGCCACCGGCGTCGCCTAGGCTGAGTTCGAGGTGGGTCTCTGCGCCCAAGGGCTCACGGGTAACGACCGTGGCCTTGAAGCCGATTTCAGCCTCTCGGGGCTCCCCCAGGTGCACGATCTCCGAGCGGACCCCCAGAGTCAGCTTGCCCGAGTGCGGCGCCGCCACTTCGAGATCGCCGAGCCGGAGCTTGCCGTCTTTCGCTTCCCCGGGGCAAAGCGCCATGGGCGGGCTACCGAAGAATCCCGCGACAAAGTCGGTGGCGGGGGCCTCGTAGATCTCCCGCGGGGTGCCCAGCTGCTCGAGCTTGCCCGCGCGCATGACGGCGATCTGGTGGCCGAGGGTCATCGCTTCGACCTGATCGTGGGTGACGTACACCGCGGTCGCGCCGAGCTCGCGCAGCAGCCGCCCAAGCTCCACTCTGAGCTCGGCCCGCAGCGCCGCGTCCAAGTTGCTCAGCGGCTCATCGAACAGGAAGACTTCCGGTCGGCGCACGATCGCGCGGCCCATCGCCACGCGTTGACGCTCACCACCGCTCAGTTGATCGGGACGGCGATCGAGCAGGTGCTTGATATCGAGCAGCTCCGCCGCTTCGCTCACCGCCTTGTCGCGCTCCGCCTGGGGCACTTTGCGCATCTTGAGCGGGAAGGCGATGATGTCCCGCGCCTTCATGTGGGGGTAGAGCGCGAAGCCCTGAAACACCATCGCGACGTCGCGGGACTGCGGCGCGACCCCGCGCATGTCCTTGTCGCCGATCGCGATGCGCCCGGCGTCTGGCTCATCGAGCCCGGCGATCATGCGCAACGTCGTGCTCTTGCCGCAGCCCGACGGCCCCACCAGGCACAGCGTCTGCCCAGCGGGCAATTTCAGGCTGAGCTTGGCGACGGCGGGCCGTTCGGCCCCGGCAAAGCGGCGCTCCACGCCGTCCAAGGTCACGGACGCGGCCACATCGCCCCTTGCGTCGCAAACACTTCGCGTGGTGCTATGCCGGCCCTCGATGCCACAGCGGCAGCAAAGCACACCAGCCGGCGCCACCCTCTTCGAGCGATCCCTCCATGAGCGGCGCGCATCGTAGTCACAAAGGATCGCGCTTGCTAAGCCTCGCGGCGCTCTCGCTCTGCGCTGGGTTGCAGATCGCGTGTGACGATTCCAAGTCGAGCAGCGGATCGTCGACAACTCAGGCTGTTTCTTCGGGTGGGGGGAGAGGTGAGCCAGGTGCCAGCGGAGCCAGCTCGAGCAGCGTGGAGGCGCCCGCCAGCCCCGCGCCCAGCGCGAGTGCCGCGGCCCCACATAGCTCCGCAGCCACGAACGGCTCTGCCAAGACTGGCAAGCCGGGCGCCTGCCCAGACGGGATGATCCGCATCCCCGGCGGCGAGTTCTGGGTGGGCTCTCGCAAAGGCAGCGGCAGCGACGAGGAATGGCCGCGCTTCAAGACCAAGCTGCAGCCGTTCTGCCTCGACAAGACCGAGGTCACCGTCGACGCCTACCAAGCCTGCGTGAAGGACGGCAAGTGCAAGCCAGCGAGCTCCAAGCATCGCTTCTGCAACCTCCGCTGGGAGGGCCGGGGAAAGCACCCGATCAACTGCGTGGACTGGTACCAGGCCGCCGCCTATTGCAAGGCCCAGGAAGCGCGTCTCCCCACGGAAGTAGAGTGGGAGTTCGCAGCCCGCGGCGGCGAAGAGTACCGCGCGTACTCCTGGGGCAGCGAAGATCCTGACGGCCGAACCTGCTGGAAGCATCCCGGCGGTTCGTGCGAAGTGGGCAAGTACGCGCCGGGCGCGTTTGGCCTGCTCGACATGACGGGCAACGTCTGGGAGTGGACGTCGTCGAGCTTTGGGCCGTATCCGTGGCCCGCAACGAACAACCTCTCCAAGGTCTACCGCGGCGGCAGCTGGAGCCGCCGCTTCAACAAATGGATGCGCACGCCGCTCCGCAACCGCTTCCCACCAAAGAGCCAAGGCTCACACCTCGGCATGCGCTGCGCGGTGACTCCCAGCGACGTCACTTGTCCCGCTGGCAAGGCCGAAGACGGCAGCTGCCTGCGTGAAGTGCTGGAGCTCGACTGCCCGGCGACGGAGAAGTGGAACGGCCTGCGCTGCGCCAAAGAAGGCGCACCGCCGTGCCCCGAAGGGCGCAAGGAGAAGCAGGGCTTCGGCTGCGTGCTGGAGCACGAAGCCGACGGTCCAGCGCCGGAGGTGGCGAGCAGCCCAGTCACCCGCAATCGCACTGCGAGCTTCGACTCCGACTGCAACGCGCACTACCCGGGCAGGCCACATGCCTACCAGTACGTCGGCGGCACCCACGCCAAGCGCAACGCCGTGAGCGGCGGCGCAGGCTGCAAGAATCGCGACGTTGGAGTCGGTTGGAACTCTTGCTGCTGCCCCTAGTTGGGCGCTTGATCCCCGAGGCAGCGTTGATCTTCGAGGCAATGTTGATCTTCAAGGCAGCGTCGATCCCCAAGGCAATGACATGAAGCACTCTCACTTCTCCGCGCTCGCGTCGAAACTCACCTGCGGTCTCATCCTGCTGGGCGCTGGTGCGTTCGCCTGCAGTGGTGCAACACCACCGCCCGCAGAGCCCACGCCGCCACCCGCCGAAACCAGCGAGGTCTCCAGCGTCACCACCACGCACCCCGCTCCAGAGATGTGGGACGCATCCACCGCGCCCACAGCGTCCGACGCCGGCGCGCCGACGGCGGACGCGGCACCCGAAGCGGAAGCGCCGAGCGCTCCCCTGGAGCTGCCAAAGGGCAGCGTGGTGCTCCACATCGGCGACTCGTTTGCAGGGGCTCTGGGGGTGCCGCTGAACGAAGAGCTGCGCTCCCGCGGCCTCGTGAGCCACCTGCGCTTCAAGACCGCTTCGTTCATCCCGAACTGGGCCGGCGGCTACGATCTCGGCGCGTACATCGCGCAGCTCAAGCCAGACTTGGTGCTGATCACCCTCGGCGCCAACGAGATGGCGATGAAGGATCCGACGCTGCGGATCCCGTTGATCAAGAAGATCGTCAAGCGCCTGAACGGCACGCCTTGCGTGTGGATCGCGACCCCGCTGTGGGGCATGGATAACGGCCTGATGGATCTGATCACGCGACAACAGCGCGCCGTGTCGTTTCATGGACGCAACAAGATCCACCCGGGATACTCGCTTGAGCGACAAGATCCCTCCCAACCATTGCCGCACGGAAGGGCTGAGCGAAGGTGGTCGTCAGTGGCTGCAGAACGAGCGCGAGCCGACGCCCGCTCGGGTGTGGCACCTGAAGGGCACCCCAGTTGGCACGGAGCCAGAGCCTGGGGCCGCGAGTGACCTTGCAGTCAGCACAGCCGCCGTTCAGAGTGTCGAACGGTCTGGCCTCGACTTTCGCCCGTGTCCACCACGAAGCCAGCGAAGAGCAGCACGCAGCACACGGTCCGCTGATCCAGTCCACGGTGCTGGCGCCCCACATAGAACGTCCCCAGCCAAGGTCGATGCCGAGCCAGATCACGAGCGGCAGGCGTATGCCGACGATGCCGAGGATCGTCACGCCCACCGGCGGCGTGTGGCCCCGCGCCGCGCAAGGCGTCAGACAACACCGCCGCGTAGGCCATGGGCAACTGGGAAAGGGCCAATAGCGGCGCCGCCTTCAGTCCTCCTCGATGAGCCCGGCAGACACCACTCTGCAGGCGTGAACAGCTGCAGGGCGAGGGAGCCGACAGCCGGATCACGAGGCCAAACGCGCTCAGAAAACCGGCGGCTAACATTGCCCCGAGGAAACCCGCACGGCGCGCCGCAGGACGTCACCACGCCCCATCGACTGGCCCACAGGGCGGCCGTCGCGACTCCAAAGCCCTGCGCGGACAGGAAGCCCACCGACTCGGGGTCACCAGGGCCTGATTGCTCGCCATCACCAGGGAGCGAGGCGCGTGATCACGCTGACACTGACCAGAAAGCCCAGGTGAAAGATCGCCGCTCGACGATGACGGGCGCACGAGAGGCGCACGATCTCGCGGCGCGCGGTGGTGTCCGTCTCCTCGGGGATCTTCCAGAAGCCCGCGGCGCTCACCGGGCAGTGCTCGGCCTTGAGCAGGCTCCTCGCTTCTGGTCGAAGGCGCCTGCACGCTGAAACGACTTCTCCGAAGCGATCGCCGCGCCTCACGTACGCCGAAGGCTCGGTACACCGAGCGGCGCGTAGCCGAAGATCAACAGCTGGTTCAGCCCGACGTTGAGCACGTTGCTGACAACCGCCGCTCTGAGCGGCGTCTTGGTGTCGCCGCTCGCGCCGAGCACCATCGACGCACCAGTCGCGATGAAGAGCCCGGGAAAGCCGAGCAGTACCCGCGCGTAGGTAGCTCACGGACAGCGCTTGAATCGTGGGCGAAGCAGGGCCGATCGCGGCGGCAATCTGCGGCGTGAGGAGCCAGCCAACGACTGCCACACTCACCCCCGCAAACCCCGCCAGGCGCACCACGCTGCGACTCGCTGCCTGAGCTCCGCGCAAAGCGTTCGGCACCGATATTCCGCGCGACCACGCTCACGCCGCCCACGCACAGCGCCATGAACACGCTGAACAGCGACCACACCACGGGTCCCTGCACCTGCATGCTGGCGAGCGCGTCCCGGGAATAACGCCCAGAAGCACTCACCCGATCCGCGAGGAACACGAGGTCTCGAGCAAGCTGGTCGAAGCCGCGGGATCGCCAGCGCGAGCAGCTTCTTCCCAAGACTCGTCGTCGTCAGGACACTGGGAGGAGCCAGCTCGTTTGGGGGGGAGGAAGCCACGAGAGTCGCCGCCGGTCGCCATAGCTCAACCCGAGGCTGGCTGGCGAGGGTAAGGCTCTGCGCGTGGACCAACCGGGCCGCAGCTGGACGGTGGGCGAGACGCTGCTCTTGCCCTCGTGAGGTGCTAGTCCTAGTGCTGCTCCTCATCCCGCTGGTCTTCGCGCCTCGATTCGAGCATGTACTCAGTTTTGGCAGCGCGCCGGATACCTCCGGTACTTCTCTCTGCGGTTCGCCACTTCGCGGTGGGGGCCCTTCGGAGCCGCGCTGGCTGTCCTGGGCTGCATGCTGATAGGCGCGCCGGACAGGGCGCAAGCCGCAGCGTGAGCTATGCCCTCGGCGCCTTGCTCGGCCTGTTCGCGATTGGATTCACGCATGTGGCCTCTACATGCCGGTCGCTCGACCTGGCTCGCGACATGTGACGCGCTGCGTCGACGCGACCACCATCAATTGCCGCATGGGAATATTGAGAATCGACCCGAGTCTCCTCAGTGCGCCAAACACTGGGGCCCAATACGTCAGCGCACCGTAGGTACGTACTTTATGGACCGCGCGGGCCTGCGGGCGCCCGATACGTCAGCTCAGTGCAGAAAACACTGGGTTCCACGTTCCCCACGGGCGGCGGGGGCCCAATACGTCAGCGCAGCAGGGCGCGTACTTTATGGACCGCGCGGGCCTGCGAGCGCCTGATACGTCAGCTCAGTGCAGAAAACACTGGGTTCCGTTTCCCCACGGGCGGCGGGGGCCCAATACGTCAGCGCACCGTAGGTACGTACTTTATGGACCGCGCGGGCCTGCGGGCGCCCGATACGTCAGCTCAGTGTAGGAACACTGGACTATGGACGGGTTGGGCCGGCGGGGGCCCAACCCCAAGAAGAAATTCGTGACCCCAACGAGATTCGAACTCGTGTTACCGGCGTGAGAGGCCAGTGTCCTAACCGCTAGACGATGGGGCCGGTTTGCTCCGTCAAAGGGAGCGCATATCCAATCAAGCTAGTGTCTGATTGAGACCTTCGAAACCTGGCAGGAAACGGCGTCGAAGGCAGCCACGTTTCGACCTCGACTAGAGGGAAAACTGGCTGGGGGACTAGGATTCGAACCTAGATAACAAGTACCAGAAACTTGCGTCCTGCCGTTAGACGATCCCCCAAGAATGAAGCGCCACGACCTGCTGTTGCAGGCAGTGGAAGGAAGCATCGCGGACGCTAGCTTGAGTAGACTAAGAAAGAGCAGCCAGGAGCGCCGAAGCCCTCCGTGACGGGGAGCGCTTGCTACCCTCAATCGGTGACCAAATCAAGGTTGGGCCACACTTTTTTTCGCCATGGCCCCTCGTGGGGTTGACCTGGCCGAACCAGGACATACTCTCCGCGCGCGCAAGTCGGCGGCGCGTGTCCACGCGAATGACTGCTGGTTTGGGCGCCGTGGGTGGCCCTGTATTTGGGCCGGCCCTGCAGCTTGAATGACCTGTCCGCGCCCGTGAGACGTGGCGCAGAGCAACCTCGGGTCGGGCGTTGCCCGGCAACCAAAAGAAAGATCATAGGAACCATGGGAAGCAAGCAGATCCTGTTCCGCGCGCAGGCGCGCCGCGAAGTGCTCGCCGGTGTCGACGCGCTGGCCAACGCCGTGAAGGTGACTCTCGGACCGCGCGGGCGAAACGTCGCGCTGGAGAAGAGCTGGGGCGCCCCGCACATCACGAAGGACGGCGTGAGCGTGGCCAAGGAGATCGAGCTCGACGCGAAGTTCCAGAACCTCGGCGCCCAGCTGGTGCGTGAGGTCGCGTCTCGCACGAATGACAACACCGGCGACGGCACCACCACGGCGACCGTGCTGGCTCAGTCGATTTTCCAGCAGGGCCTGAAGTACCTGGAAGCCGGCGCGAGCGCGATGGATCTGAAGCGCGGCATCGACGCGGGCGTCACCGCGATGGTGGAGCACATCAAGGGTCAGTCAAAGAAGGCCAAGGGCACCGAGGAGGTCGCGCACATCGCCACCGTCAGCGCGAACAGTGACGAGACCGTGGGCAAGATGCTCGCCGAGGCCTCGACAAGGTCAGCAAGAACGGCGGTCACGGTGGAGAGGCAAAGGGTCTCGAGACTGAGATCGACGTCGTCGAGGGCATGCAGTTCGACCGCGGCTACCTCTCGCCGTACTTCGTCACCAACCAGCAGCACCTGACCTGCGAGTACGACGATTGCTACATCCTCGTGCACGAGAAGAAGCTCACGAGCCTCGCGGATCTGGTCCCGGTGGCCGAAGCCGTGAAAGACGCCGGTGCTTCGCTGCTGATCATCGCCGAAGACGTGGAGGGCGAGGCGCTCGCGACGCTGGTGGTGAACAAGCTGCGAGGGGTGCTGCGGGTCGTCGCCGTCAAGGCGCCGGGCTTCGGTGACCGCCACTGAGAATGCTCAAGGACATCGCCGTGCTGACTGGCGGCACCGCGTTCATGGAGGACCTGGGGCGCACGCTGGGAAGGTGACGTTGAAGGATCTCGGCCGAGCGCGTCGAGATCTCCAAAAGGACGACACCACGATCGTGGGCGGCGCTGGCAAGAAGGCCGACATCAATGGCCGGATCGCGCTCTTGCAGCGCCAGATCGAGGAGACCTCCAGCGACCACGACCGTGAGAAGCTCCAGGAGCGCCTCGCGAAGCTGGCCGGTGGCGTGGCGGTGCTCAAGGTGGGTGCCCCGACCGAGCCTGAAATGAAGGAGCGCAAGGATCGCGTGGAGGACGCGCTCGCTGCGACCCGCGCAGCCCTGGAAGAGGGCTACGTCGCGGGCGGTGGCGTTGCGCTGCTGCGTGCTACGGACGCCTTGAAGTCCCTCAAGCTCCCGGGCGACCAAGAGCTCGGTCTGCGGCTCCTGGAGCGCGCCGCGAGCGCACCGCTCCGTCAGATCGCGCACAACGCCGGCGTCGAAGCCGAGGTGGTGCTAGCGAAGGTCGCGGCGGGCAAGGGTGGCTTCGGCTACAACGCCCGCACCGAGGCCTACGAGGACCTGACCAAGAGCGGCATCATCGACCCGACCAAGGTCGTGCGGAGCGCGCTCGAGAACGCCGCGAGCGTCGCAGGCCTGCTGCTGACCACCGAGGCCTTGGTGGTCGACAAGCCTGCGCCCGCCGCGCCGGCTGGTGGTGGCATGGATCCCATGGGCGGTATGGGCGGCATGGGCGGCATGGGCGGCATGGGCGGCATGGGCGGCATGGGCGGCATGGGCGGATTCCCCATGGATTGAGCTCGTTTTCGCTCAGCCGAAACGCAACGGGCGGTACCGAGAGGCGCCGCCCGTTCACGTTTGTGAGAGTGCCGCCACGGCTAACGATCATTCGCAATCTGTGGGTTTCTGGCGCAACCGTCGGCACACTAGCAGCGCCCCGCGCCGGGTCATCCGCGGGGAAACACGTCGGGGACGAAGCAACCGGAGGGCAGGGCGATGGACACCAACATCAAATGGCACGCAGCGAGTGTCAGCCGGGAGTTGCGCAGCAACCTGCATCGCAATCAGGGTGCGGCGGTGTGGCTGACGGGGCTGTCGGCCGCCGGCAAGAGCACGCTGGCGCGTGCGCTCGAGCGGCGCCTGGTGGAGCGCGGTGTGTTTGCGTATGTGCTCGACGGCGACAACCTGAGGCACGGCCTGAACAGCGACCTCGGCTTCTCACCGGAAGATCGCACGGAGAACATCCGCCGCGTTGGCGAGGTCACCGCGCTCTTCGTGGACGCGGGGGCCATCGTGATCAGCGCGTTCATCTCTCCGTATCGCGCTGACCGTGACCGCGCGCGTCAGCTGGTTCGCGAGGGTGAGTTTCTGGAGGTCCACGTCGACGCGCCGGTCGACGTCTGCGAAGCACGTGACCCAAAGGGTCTGTACGCGAAGGCCCGCGCCGGCAAGCTCAGCGACTTCACGGGGGTCTCAGCGCCGTACGAGCCGCCGCTCGAGCCTGATCTCGTGTTGCGCACCGACCGGCTGAGCGTTGAGCAGAGCGTCGACAAGCTCGAGGCTCTGCTCGCCGAGCGTCAGCTCCTAGCGTCACCCGTGCCTGGCTAACGCGAACCCAAGCGCGGAGGCAGGCCGGCGAGACCGTCCTCGGCGGGACGTGTGGCTGGGCGCAAGCCAGGCAGTGAAAGTTCAAAGTGGCCACTTTCCCCGTAAAACCCGCATCCGTCAGTTAACATAATCTATCTTATGCGAACTTGCATGTGGTCTTGGACCTGGGGCCTTCCGGGCTGACAACCGCACGTCGGCTGGGTCACCACCGGCCCGCGAAGTGTGGCTCAAAGCGATTGGCAGCGAAGCGCTTAGCGAGCGAACTGCCGCAGCACCGGTTCGAGCGCACTCCCTTGAGCAACCCCTTGAAGCCACTCAGGATACGGTTCACTCGCTGGTTGAAGCAGCAAGTGACAGCGGCCCCGATGCGCCACGGGCGCTGGTCCTGTCAACCGTTCGCCCTTCGCCAGATACCAAGCGGCGTAGTTCAGGCGGGCGCACTGTTCCAGAATCAGTTCGACGTTGCGCTCCATCGTGAGTTCTGGGTTCGAGTGCATCTCCACCAGAATGCGGGGTCCGCCCTCTGCAACTCGTTCGATCCCTTGCAGAACCTCCGCTTCGGCCCCCTCAACGTCGATCTTGATGAAGTCTGGTGACATCCCTAGCTGGTCGCAGATGGTGTCGACCCGCGCCGAAGGAACGCGGTGCTCCACGAGAGAACTGCTGGAATGCTGTGAGTACTTGGACCCCGCAGCCCCAAATCCATCGTTGAAAAAGGCCACTTCTTGAGCGTCCTCGGCCGAAGCAAACCCATAGAAGAAGCGCGCCCTCTGGATCAGCTGGCTGTGCGTGAGAGAGGTCGCTGCTCGCGCGAGCGCGTCAGGACTGGCGTCTATCAGGCCAATGGTCTCCACCCCTGTCAGCGCAAGCACGACGACGGCGGTTTGACCAACGTTCGACCCGACGTCCAGCATCTGACGGCTGCGCAGCGCGCAAGCGAGGAGCCAAGCATCGTCGTAGTCGTTCCTGAGCCGCGCACGGTCCCCTGGTGTACGACCACCGGCCGGCCGAGCACCGACTCCCGCACGAGTCCTTTCCAGACAGAAAATCCCCAGTTCTGCGCATGGTGGTTCTCGCGATCGTCCGGAGCCGCTGCTTCAACATGCCGCGATATCTACCACACTCCCACTTGCCCGGACCCTCGGCGTCGTTCGTTCCCACGCCCCGCCCGAGGTCTGAACTGTTACGATTTTACGATTCCTGCCGCCGGTTACGATTTTACGATTCTTGAGCCTTGGCCCAAGGCGTTTGCGATTTTACGATTCAAACTTGCTTAAGCATCGTTGACGATTTTACGATTCAAGCGATGAGCGACTTGCGCCCTCTCCTGCTGGATCTCGCGCGGAAACACGGTTCTATTAACTGCACGGAAATTAGCGAGCAGACGAACTACACTCGCCAGGCCGTGCACCGTCACCTTCGTGCGCTGGTTGAGAGCGGCGAACTGGCGGTCACGGGGCGCGCCCGTGCCACCCGTTACTACCTACCCAAGTCGCCGCCCGGCGGTTTTCGGGTCGATCTGGCGGACCTCGATGCGAGTGGAACCTGGAGCTCGGTTCGTGACTTGTTGATCCCTGAGGAAGCGACCTCGGCGGCCGAGCAGCTCACTCGCAGCTGTCTCGTCGAGCTCCTGAACAACGCAGAGGCCCACGCTGCCGCAGCTTCTGCTGAGCTGCGTTGCCGCTCTCACCCCAATCTGATCCGGTTCGAGCTGCAAGACAGCGGGCTTGGGCTGTTTACCAGGATCCGCGAGCGCCTGAAGTTGCCCAGCGACTTGGACGCGCTGTTCGCACTCTCGAAGGGCCCGCTCACGACTCAGCCGGCGGCGCACTTCGGTCGCGGGCTGTTCCTGGTCGCCGCAGCCTGCCAGCGCTTCGAGCTGGTCGCGAACGGTCTGTGCTGGGTGCAAGACAACCGTCGCGGAGATCAACTGCTGAGCGAGGCGCCTGGCAGCCTGGGCACGACCGCTCGCTGCGAGCTGGACCCGCTTACGGAAGCGGAGTGGCGAGATCTTCAACGTTCCGCGCTGCCGGGCACCAGCCCACTCAGCGCCACCGGCCACGTGAAGCTGTTCGAGCATGGAGCGCGATTCGTCTCTCGCGCTGAGGCGCATGCGCTGCTTCGCGGCATGGAGACGCTCCGCGACATACGGCTCGACTTCAAGGGCGTCGATGGCGTCGGACTCGGATTCGCGCAGGAGATCTTTGGCGTTTGGCAGAGCGCGCACCCCGCGGTGCGTTTGCAAGTGCTCAACGCGAATGTTGTGGTGCGGCGCGTGCTCACCCAGGCGGGCGCCAGCTTCGAGTAACCGATGGCTTCCCTTACGCATGCTCGGCGTAGCCTCGTCGTGTGGCTGCGGCGCGCGGGCGGTAGCGCGGACTACCTGCTCGTCGCGGCGGCGGCGCTTTATCTTTGGCGATTCAGTGAGTGGCGCGTCACCGACGACGACGAAGGCGTCTACCTGCTCGCTGGGCAGCGAGTGATGCACGGCGAGCTGCCCTATGTTCACTTTCCGTTTCCCCAGCTCCCGTTGACCCCATACCTGTACGGCGCCGCGCAGGCGCTGCTCGGCCGCAGCATGAGCGCCGGCCGAGTTCTGGCGTGGTTGATGGCCTCTCTCACGCTTGGGCTCGTCTTCTGGGTCGCGCGCAAGCACTCGGGACGGCTGGCTGGGGCCGCCGCACTGGTGCTCCTGGTCGCCAACCCGCTCTGCTCGCTTTGGCTGACCCCCGCCAAGTCGCTGGCCCCGGCGCTGTTCTTTGCCATGGCAGCTAGCGCAGTCACTCTGGACGGCACTTCGAACTCGCGCCGAGCCGTGGGAGGCGCGCTGCTCGGATTGAGCATCTTGTGTCGCGCGACGTTCCTTCCCCTGGCGCTTCCGCTGGCCTGGTTCGCAGCAAGCGCTGACGGCGCCTCGGGCGGTCGGCTACGCCGCGCTGGGATCTTCGCGAGCGGACTCGCCGGCGGCTGTTCTCCCGCGTTGCTACTGGCCATGATCTCGCCGGGCAGGTTCTGGTTCGACAACGTGACCTTCCACACGTTGTATCCGGGCGGTTCGCGCGGCTGGTATTACGTGCGCTCTGCGCTGTCGGAGCTATTCGGACTCGGTACCCTCGGGAGTCCCTACTCGATTCAAAACTCGCTGCTCGCCGCACTCGTCGTGGGATGCGTGCTTGGCTGCTCCGGCTTACCAGCCGTCGCCCGACGCTACCTTGGGCTTGGAGGTATCGCTGCGCTAAGTGCGTTCATCCCCGTCAGGCCCCACGCCCAGTACTTTGTGGTCGCGTTGCCGTTTCTCGCCGTCGGCTGCGCGATCGCTCTGGCTCGGTCGACCAAGCCGCTGCTGGCAGGGGCAACTCTATTGTGTATCCCCACGGCAATATCATTCTCCATGAGCTACGCCGCGCTCGATTCCCCCCATCGCCCCGCCAAGGAGGACGAAGTGGCCAAGGCGATCGACGCGCTCGCCGCTGGCGCGAGGGTCTCTAGCTCGCAGCCCAGCTATCTCGTTGCGTCGCGCAGCCCGCGGGTGCGGGCCGCCGATTCCCAGTTCACCCGGATCGTCGGGTCGCGCGTCTCTGCAGTGGAACGGGAACGCTACCAGCTGCTCACCGACGCCGAGCTCCTGAGTCCTGCGGACAGTGAAGGGCGCCCGGAGGTGTTCGCTTCAGGCAGCCTCACGTCCCCGCAGATCTACTACGGCCTGCAAGTGGGAGGCTGGAAACAGACGAAGACGGTGAACGGCGTCCTGCTTTGGACGCGCCGCTCAGCGCCCGGGAGGACTGACGTGCAGCGCTAGGAACTGACCCTCGTTGGTCAGCACGAAGGCGCGATTGCCGTGGGCCGCTGGCGCCATCGAGAGCCCCATTCCCGTGTGGATTCCATCGATGACTCCACCGTCGAGCGGCGACACCAGGTAGATCCCTCGTTGCGAGGTGGAGAACAGCAGCGCTCCGGCGATGGGCACAGGGCGCGAGACGCCACCGTTTGGTAGGTCACGGTGCCAGACCGTTTCGCCGCTCGCCGGTTCGAGCGCCCACAGACCGCTAGTGCCAGTGGAGGCGATCAGCAGGTCCCGAGCGGGGATCGCTGGGCCGCCGTCGGGATCTGGGTGTCCAGGCTCGTGCCAGTGCATGAGGTCGGTCACGCCAGCGATCGCCGGATTGGACCACAGCTGGTTCCCCGTCTCCGCGTCGAGTGCGTACACGCCTCCTTCGTAGCTGCCAACGCCGATCGCTGGACCGTCAGGCAACACCAGCGGCTCAGGTGTGGTGTCCACGTCGAGGTACTGGGGAACGTCCCCGAGCAGCTGCTCCGCTTCCGCCGAGAGATCGACGGGTTGCCAGCGCTCCTCACCGGTCTTGGCGTCGTACGCGATCACATTGCCATCGCTGTACGCCAGGTACGCGAGGCCCTGCCAAACGAGCACGCCCGAGTGCCCCGCGACTTCCATCCCGAGCGCCGGAGCGCGGTGCTGCCCCCAGCGCACCTTGCCGGAAGTCGGTTCGATCGCGAGCAGGGTGTCGTTCGCGTTGACCACGTAGAGCAGCCCGCCGGACAGCACCGGGCGCTTGTTGATCTCCGCGTTCGACATGAAGCGCCAGAGCAGTTTCCCGTCGCGTGCACGCACGCGATACAGCGCGCCGTCGTTGCTGCCGAAGTAGACGACGTCCTCTTGCGGGTCGTACAGCGGCTCGCACTGCACCGGCCCAAGGGTCTCGAAACGCCAGAGCGTGTCTCCGTTCACGGCGTTCAGCGCGTACAGGCCATGATCGCTCGAACCCACGAACACGCGGCGCCCAGCGACGTCGATCTCTGGCTGGCCGCGTTCGTACGCTTCACCCACCTTGCGGCTCTCGGCCAGCAAGTTACGCCGGTACTCGACGTCGATTGCCCAGCTCGGCCGGTGCGCCCAGCTGGGGAGCTCCGGATTCGCGCCGGTGCGGACGGCTTCACACGCTGGCAGCCCAGCACCGACCACGAGCAGCCCGACGAGCCCGAGGCGCTTCACTCGCCTCCACTTGGAGCCGGAGCGGGCGCCGGTGCCGGGGCGCCGCCACTCGAAGCAGGCTTGAGCGGCTTGCCATCAGGTCCGATGCCGAGCTTCTTCAGCAGATCTCCGGCGCCGCCCTGCATGTTCTTCAGGCGATCTTCCATCTCCTGGAGCTTCTTCAACATCTCCTCGGGGCTTTCCTGGACCTTCTTCTGGGCCTCTTCGGCCGCCTTGGGATCCAGCGTCGCCAGCATCTGCAAGCTCATGCCGTAGACGTAGCCTTGGCGCGAGAACTTGTCGTCGCGGAGCTTCTCGTTGACCTCGAGCAGTAGCTTCTTGGCGCCTTCTTTGTCGCCAGCTTCGAGGGCCAAACGGGCTTGGTGGTACTGGCCGAGCGGCTTGTAGCCCTCGATGCCTTCGAGCTTCTTGTACAGCTCTCCAGCTGCCTTCTTGTCGCCCTTGGCTTCGATCGCGAGGCCCGCACCTTCGGTGGCGCGCGCCTGCACGTCGAGATCCACGCCAGACAGCGCGGACCCGAGCACCGTGTCGTACTCGGACTTCGCGTCGTCGTATTTTCCCTGGTCGAAGAGCACCCCAGCGAGCCCGAGGTGCGCCAGCGCCTGACCCGCGGGCTCCGCAGCGTCCTTCAACGCGGCGCGATAGGCTTCTTCAGCTGCCTTCAGGCGCTCCGCGTGATCTTTGAAGGTCTGCACGCCCATCTCTTCGGGCATCTGTTGCTGGTCCTCCGTGATGCCATTTTCCGCACGGATCCCCTTCATGAGGGCGTCCGTGGCCTTGGCCTCTTCCTGCTTGTGTACGTAGCTGTACACGTACCAGCCAACGGTGCCGACCAGGCCGACGATGATGACCCACTGCAACACCTTGAAGTTGTTCTTGATGAAGCGGCCCGCCTTGGCGCTCGAACGCGCCAGCACGTCGTCCACCATCTCGCCAGCGTCGAGCCCAACGGCCTGCGCGGCTTCTTGACGCCGACGCTGACGACGCTTCGCGGCGGCCTTCGCACGCAACCGCTTGTTGCGATCGCGGATCTTGCGAATGTCCTCTTCTTCCTCTTCGGAGTCTTCTTCGCCGTCGTCCGAGGCTTCCTCAGAGTCGGCGTCAGACTCCTCTTCGGCATCGGACTCCGCCTCGTCTTCCGAGTCCTCGTCGGCTTCGTCTTCCGAGTCTTCGTCCTCGGTGTCTTCGTCCTCAGCCTCTGGCTCGGCGCGCTTCTTCGCCTTGGAGCTCTTCAGTTCCTGCTCTTCACGGGCGCGGCGCTGAGCGCGGCGTGACGACTTTTGCTTCTTCTGCTCTGCCACCGGCGCCCGTATAGCATCATCGGGGCCTCTGGGAAGCCTCTCAGCGTTCCCTCTCCCCCACCCCCGCCGATTCTTCTTTTTGGCCAGGTTTCCAGGGCTTCGGTGCTGGCGGCGGCAACTCGTCGCTGAGCGGCACGAGGGCCAGCCCGAGCAGGCTCACGCCGCGCTCCGCGAAGACCACGACGTTCACTGGCTTCCCCGGTCTTGCCCCCACGGCGTCGCCCAGACGCGACCAGACCTCCACCGGAGCAGTGCTCGCGGGGACCTCGAGCGCCGTGGCCTGGTCGTAGTCGATGCGGGGAAGATCCTTCGGGCTGCGGGGTACGCCGTGCCGATCGTACTTGAGCACCACCTGCTCAGGACCAATGTACACCTTGCCGCCAGCGGCGCTCTGTGCCCGAACGAGCGCCCGAACGCCTGTACCGTTGCCCCCCTTCGGCACCACGAGCAGCAGTTGCACCCCGAGCCCGGCCTGCTTTTCGAGCTTCGCCAGGTGCCGAGAATCTGGTCCACCCAGGCGGTCCAGGATCTTCGCGTCGCGGGCGAAACCCACGCCTCCGGCGAGCGGGTCCGGTACCCCGAGGAAATGCCTCAACGGCTCCACCAGCTCCGCCGTCGCCCCGAGCTCGACCAAGGATTCCGTCAGCGCCACGCGAGCGCTCTGATAGCGCTCCTTGGCGAGCGCCTTTGCCAGGGGCACGCGCGCGACGTCTTCGCCAATCTGCGCCAGCGCCGCCGCGATGTAGGGTCGCAAGCGCACATCATCCAGGGACTGTACGAGGGGCCACACCGCGTCCTCGGACTGCAGGTGCCCCAGCGCCCCAAGGATTTGCTGAGAACGCTCGAAATCCCGCGATTTCTCGTCTTTCCACCAGGCAATCAGGATCGCCTCGCCACGCTTGTCACCAGCCTCTGCGAGCGCCAGCGCCGCCAGTCTGCGCCACTCGATCTGATCGCTTTTGACCAGCTCGAACGTCAGCGGAGCGCCACGCCCAAGCCGGGTCAACGCCAACGCAGACCAGCGCTTGACCGTCTCATCCTCATCTCGCCGCAGCGCCAGCTCGAGGCCGCTGGCTGTCTCCGGGCGTCCGAGCTCGAACAGGATCTCGGCAGCTTTTCTGCGGATCTCCACGTCCGCGTCGTCCAGAAGCGCCGCGATTTCCGGAGCCGCATCGCCGTCTCCGCTGATTCCGCGCAGAATCGCTGCCGGCCAGCCCTTGCCTTCGGCGCGCTTGCCGCTTTGCTCGAAGCGACCGTGGCTCGCGCCCAGTTGCTTGAGGCGCTGCTGCAGCTCCTCCCGTCGCCCGGGATCGTTGACTGGGCTTTTTTCCTGCGGATCGCTGTTCAGATCGAAGAGCTGACAGGCCCCCAGACGTCGCTCGCAGATCAAGCGCTGGCTCCCCTCGGCGAGCAGGCTCTGTGCGTCGGTCTCGACCAACGCGAAGCCTCCCGCCGGGCGCGCGTCTTTCGCGGCAGACTGGCGCGCTTTCGCGATCACGGGGCTCAGGTCCCGACCGCGTACCCGAGGTGGGACTGGCACGTCCAACGCGCCGAGTACCGTGGGCAGCAGGTCGATGGTTTGCACCACCTCGTTCACCCGCGTGCTTGGATTTGGGGGGGAGGCTGGCGTCTGGCTCCCGCGCTGCTCTGGAATCGAGACCACTAGCGGCACCCTCACCTGCTCTTCGTAGACGCTGCTGCCGTGGTAGCGCCCGCCGTGGTCGCCGAACTCTTCGCCGTGATCGGAAGTCACGATCACCACGCTGCCGGGGCGGCGCTTGCGCATCGCTTCCACCAGCTGCCCGACTGTCCGGTCCGCTGCAGCGATCTCCGAGTCGTAGCGGTCGATGTCGCGATCGCCAAAGCCTAACCCGGCGTGGGCCTCGTAGGGCTCATGGGGTCCAAACAGGTGCACCCAAACGAACAGCCGGCGATCGTCGTCCTGCCCGTCCAAGTACTTCGTGACTTGCGCAACCCGCGCCTCGCCCTCCAAGAACTCCTGCTTCGCGTACTCAAAGCCGAGGTTCGACTGCATGAACGGCTCGAAGCGATCGCGGTCGATGAAGAACACCGCTGGCGGATAAAACGCTGCCGTACGGAAACCATAGGTGCGAAGGATCCCCGCCCAGGTGTCCGAGTCCGCGCCAGCTCCCTGGAGCAGCAACGGACGCATGTATTTGCCCGTCATCAAGCTGGTCACGGAGTACGATGTGTGCGGCGTCGGGCAGTAGGCCCAGTTGAAGACCACCCCACGGTGCTCAGCGTCTCCCGCAGCGAGCGCGTTGATGTGCTGGGTGGTCGGGCGCTCGTAGCCATAGGCACCCACGTGATCGGCGCGCAGCGCGTCGATACTGATGAGGAGCACATCATGACCACGCCAGTCGAGGCTCGAGGCGCCGCGAGCCTCACGACTCATCCCCTCGCTCTTCAGCTGACGCCAGCAGTCCGCGCCGTCGCAGTCCGCGCTGATCGGCGGAGGCGGGGCCAGCCGGCTGGCGACCAACACCGCTTGACCGAGCGCCGGGGCGCGCTCCAGGACCACCATGCGGTAGTTGTCGAACGTCGCCAGACGCTGCGCGGCTAGCGACGCGAGGCCGAGGCTGAGCACCCAAACACCGAAATAGCCAGGCACACGCAAGCGACTGGACGACGGCGCGACGTTGGAGCCGGAAATCACCCCCGCGACGCACAGCGCGGCCACGGCGAGACTGGCGTGAAACCCAGGGTAAAGTCGCACCAGCACCCAAGCGTTTACCAGCTCGAGCACCACGATCAGACCAGCGCCCAGCGAGCGCAGCGTCCAGGGTCGCTCGACAGCGAAGCGCGACACCCGAGGCGCGAGCCACAGCAGGAATGCACCCGCGACGCACGCTACCACAACGGCGAAACCCAGCCGCCGCAGGGGATCCGCCAGGTGCCTGCCTCCCCCCACGGACCAGGCGGCAACGCCACTCCCGGCGCCCACGAGGCACGCCAGCAGCTGGCGGGAGCGAGCCGTGCCACGACGTAACAGGCGGCCCAGCGCGGCACCGGTGAGGCCGCAGATCCCGGCCAGCCCAAGCGCGGTCGGCGCGAGCCAGAGGGTACCGAACTGGATCTCCCAGACGCTCGCGAAGCGCCGCTGGCCGAGCAAGCTTACCGCGAACAGCTCGAGCGCCAACACGAGCCAGCTCGCAGCGATCCCAGACGCTCCCACGTTTAAAACCGCGAGGAAACGCTCAGCGCGCGCGCGCCGTTTTTGACGCGACGTCTGTGGCGCGCCGCTCGCTGCTACCTTGCTCGCCATGGGCGCCTAGCCGACCGCCTATCCGAGGCGTGTCAAACGAACTCGACTTCAACGACCTCGAAGACGCGTTGTCCCGCAGGCATCGTGACCCGAACCTCGTCCCCGGGCTCTTTCCCGATCAACGCGCGCGCCAAAGGCGCCGAGATGCTGATCGTGCCCTGGTCGATGTTGGCCTCATCGGCGCCTACGATTTGATATTTGAGCTCCTCGCCCGTGTCGACGTTGGACAGGGTGACCGTCGCACCGAATTTGATGCGGTCACCGCTCAGCTTCGTGGGGTCGATGATCTCGGACAGCGCCAGCTTGGCCTCGATGTCCTTGATTTGGGCTTCGACCATGCCCTGGCGTTCTTTTGCCGCGTGATATTCGGCGTTCTCCTTGAGATCTCCGTGCTCGCGAGCGGTCTCGATGTCGCGGGAAATCTTGGGGCGCTCTTCCTTGAGGCGCTGGAGCTCTTCTTTGAGCTTCTTTGCACCCTGGGGCGTCATTGGAAACGATTCAGCCATAACCCCGCCACTTCTACCCGCAGTCCTCCAGTTGGGCAAACCGCTATCGCTCACGCGCCGGCTGCTGTGCTCCTACTTGCTCTCCCTGCCCCGAAACGCTAATCCCCGGCGCAGATGCGTAGCCTTCCAGACGTTCGCCCTCCGGCCAGCACCGCCCCCAAGACGAGGCAAACTGGCCCACGGTCGCTCACGCGCGGCATCGGGGTGGCCTTCCTGGTTGGGTCGGCGCTGTTCGCGACGCCAGCCTGTACCCCGGCGCGCCCTGCGGAAAATCCCCTCGAATACACAGAAAACGCCCGCCGCGCGTACGAAGAGGCACTCGAGGCCTACTTCGACAAGGACTGGGAGCAAGCGGTCCTGTTGTTCGAGGAAATTAGGCGAAACTACGGCTACACGCGCTACGCGCGTCTGGCCGAGCTGCGCATCGCCGACGCGGCCTACCACCAGGACAAGTACGCCGAGGCGATCGCGGGCTACAAAGCGTTCGTTAGCGATTACCCGAATGACCCCGAGGTGCCGTACGCCCGCTTACGCATCGTGAAGGGTCTGTTCGCGCAGACATCGGACACGTTCCTTCTGCCTCCATTGGAAGAACGCGATCTGGCCAACGTCAGCGATGCGTACGTTGAGCTGAACAAGTTCCTCGCCGACTTCCCCGGCCATGAGGACCGCCAAGAGCTCGACTACATGCTCGAGGTGGTCACTGGCCTACTCGCCCGCCACGAGCTCTACGTTGCCCGCTTCTACCTGCGCGAAGACCGCTTCGAAGCGGCGGTCGCCCGCGCTCAGTACGCCCTGCGAAACTTCGAGGGCTCCGGCCTGGAAGCGGAGGCGATGGTCCTGCTTGGCGAGACCTACCTCAAGATGAAGAAGCGCAAGCTGGCGGAGGCATCCTTCCGTCGAGTCTTGCAGCAGTACCCCGCCAGCCCCTTCACGCTTCCGGCGCGAAACTTCCTCAAGCAGATGGGCTTGGATCCGGCCACCGCCGCGGTAGCGTTGCCAGATCCTGTGCCGAAGGCGCCAGCGGCGAGCGAGGGACCGGGGATGGGCGAGGAAGAGCCGGGGCTCGAAGGGGCGGAGCCGAGTATCAGGAACTGAGGCTGGGGCTGGGGCCGAGACTGGGGCCGGGGCCGAGACTGGGGCTGGGGCTGGGGCTGGGGCTGGGGCAGCGCCGCCGCCTGCGGCGGTGAGCGCGGCGCGCTGCGCGCGGCCGCTGTGTAAGGGATCGCGGGCTGGCAGCTTGCGGGGGGCGCGGCGCGCTGCGCGCGGCCGCTTCCGCGGGGTTCGACCTAGGGAACGCGGCGCGCTGCGCGCGGCCGCTGTGTAAGGGATCGCGGGCTGGCAGCTTGCGGGGGGCGCGGCGCGCTGCGCGCGGCCGCTGTGTAAAGGATCGCCGGCTGGCAGCTTGCGGGGGGGCGCGGCGCGCTGCGCGCGGCCGCTTCCGCGGGGTTCGGGCGATCGCGGCAGCGGGATCGCGCGCGCTTCGCGCGACGCTGTGTAAAGCCTGGTTGTTTGGGAGCCAGTGCCAGCGCGCGGCGCGCTTCGCGCCGCCGCTTCCGTGGGGTTTGGGCGATCGCGGCAGGGCTCGGAGCAAGCGCGCGCCAGGCTGCGCCTGGCACTGGCGCTTGCCGCTCTCGTGGTCGCTGGCCTGGCCCTCGTCCCGGGCGCAGCCCCCTCGTCCCGGGCGCAGCCCCCTCGTCCCGGGCGCAGCCCCCTCGTCCCGGGCGCAGCCCCCTCGTCCCGGTCCCAGTCCCTGCCCCTTCTTCGGGGCCTCGGGGCGAGCCCTGCCGAAGGGGCAGAAAGACCGAAAAAGACAATGTCACTGCGAATCTGTGACCAGCGCCGTGGAGGCCATCGCCCTGCTCCGTCCGCTCATGCCGCGCCTCCATCGCTTCGACATCGCCCTCGCGAAGCAGATCTCACGCAGCGCTTCGAGCATCGCGCTGAACCTCGGTGAGGGTGCGCACTCGAGCGGCGGCACCCGCCGACAGCGCTACTTGAGCGCCGCCGGCTCGGCCAGTGAAACCCGAAGTGCGCTCGAGGTCGCTCAGGCTTGGGGCTACCTGAGCGCCGCGGATTGCGAGCCGGTGCGCGCTCACCTCGAGCACATCCTCGCCGTGCTCTGGAAGCTCACACGCACGTGAGCGTTTCCTAGCGGCAATGTGCGGCTCCCCGCCGGCTCTAGCGGGAGCCGCCGCCATGCTCAGTGACCGCCGACTAGACGTACCAGGGTGCCCAAGATGCGGTCGAACTCCGCGCGCAGGGCCGATGTGACCGGCGGGAGGTAGCCCATGGCGGTGGCGACCTCCAGGCACGCGAGCGCCTCTCTCAGGGAGCCAAGGGCGGTGTGGTAGCGAGCCTTGCGATTGCGGCCACGGCTATAGCTTCCCTCGGCGAGGTTGAGCGGGGCGCTCGCTAGCGCGCGCCGACACTGGCGAGCGAGGTCTGGATCGTGCCGTTCCAGCTGACGGATGAGCGGCGAGAGCCTCTCGATCAGTGAAAGAACGACGGGATAGATGCGTAACATGGGTTCCTTTCCGCCTGCACACGGTGCGCGGGCTGCGCCCCGCGGCGCCGCCGCGCGCAGGCGCGGTCGAGGCTGCGGGCAACGCCCGCACCGCGCGGACCCACGCGCAGGGCGCAGCCCGAGCATGGGGAGCACGGCCCCGGCCTCGACCGCGACGAGCACGGCGGCAAGATCCCGGCGAGCCCGCAAACGAGCGTGGCACAGGGAGCGTGCGCGGGGGCTTCGCCAGGGAGCGTGGCGAGCGAACAAACCTACGCCCCGCTCCCGCCGCAATGTCTCTAAAGCGAACGAGCAAATCCTCCACGCCCACGCCCCGCCGCAATGTTCCAAAGCGAACGAGCAACCCTCCACGCCCACGCTCCCGCCGCGATGTTCCGCGGCGAACGAGCAACCCCACGCCCACGCCCACGCCCACGCCGCGATGTTCGCGAAGCGAACGAGCAACCTCCACGCCCACGCCCACGCCGCGATGTTCGCGAAGCGAACGAGCAACCTCCACGCCCACGCTCCCGCCGCGATGTTCGCAAAGCGAACGAGCAACCCCACGCCCACGCCCACGCTCCCGCCGCGATGTTCGCGAAGCGAACGAGCAACCCTCCACGCCCACGCTCCCGCCGCGATGTTCGCGAAGCGAACGAGCAACCCCCACGCCCACGCTCCCGCTTTCCCCCACGCCCTCCCAGGCAAGTTCGCGAAGCGAATGAGCCCAAACCCCCCGCTCCCGCACCGGCTCGCGCCCCCGCTCCGCCTCCGCGAGCGAGCGCCCGCGCGAGCGAGCGTTGCAGTAAATCGCTGGCTGTTGAACTATCGGCCCGAAGCAATGAGTAGTGAGCCCCAAGAGCTGAGCCAGGTGTCCCCCACCGTGCTCGTCGTCGACGACGAAAAGAATATTCGCCGCACCCTCGAGATGGTGCTGACCGGGGAGGGCTACCAGGTGCTCTCCGCGGGTAGCGCGGAGGAAGGCTTGGATGCCATCGGCAACCCGAGCCAGCCGGTGGACTTGGCGATCTTCGACTTGAAGCTGCCAGGCATGAGTGGGCTCGACGCGCTGGAGAAGCTGCGCGGCGATGACGCGAGCAAGGACTTACCGGTGATCGTGATCAGCGGTCACGCGACGGTGCACGACGCGGTCAACGCCATCAAGCTCGGCGCGAGCGACTTCTTCGAGAAGCCGCTAAACCGCGAGCGTGTGCTGGTCAGCGTCAGCAACTGTATCCGCACGGACGGTTGACGCGCACGGTCGAGGCGATGCGCGGCGAGCTCGAGGCGCGCTACGAGATGATCGGGACCAGCCCTGCGATGCAGAAGCTGTTTCAGGACATCGACAAGGTCGCTCCCACGCGAGCAAGCGTGCTGATCACCGGCGAGAGTGGCACCGGCAAGGAGCTGGTGAGCCGCAGTTCACCACCTGGAGCTTCCACGCATGGACGCACCGTGAAGGGTCAACTGTGCGGCGATCCCCAAGGAGCTGATCGAGAGCGAGCTTCTTCGGCCACGAAAGGGCAGCTTCACTCCCAGCACAAGCACGCAAGCGCGGCTTCTTCGAGCAGCTCTTCCACGGCGGCACGCTGTTCCTCGACGAGATCGGTGACATGGACTGGCGCAGGCCATAAAGCGCGCGCGCTGCAAAACGGCGAGATCATCCGCGTGGGCAGCGAGCACGTGATCAACGTCGATGTGCGGGTTCTTGCGGCGACCAACAAGGACTTGGCGAAAGAGGTTTCCGCCGGTCGCTTCCGTGAGGATTTGTACTTCCGGCTCGACGTATTTCCCATTCGCGTGCCCGCGCTGCGCGAGCGTCCCGGCGACGTACGCCTGTTGGCGGACGCCTTCGTGAACAGCTTCTGCAACGAGAACGGCCTCAAAAAGAAGCGCATCGACCCCGCGGTGTACGAGGCGCTGTCCCAGCGCAAGTGGCCGGGCAACGTCCGTGAACTGAAGAACGTGGTGGAGCGCGCGGCGATCCTCTCGAGCGACGTCATCACGATCGCGGATCTCCCAGAAGACCCCCACGTTTCTCCGTTCGACGACGACGCCGATCAAGACGACGGCAACGAAGCGAGCGAAGCGTCTGCGCGCGCCGATGCACCGCAGATCACGGGTCCCGATGGCGAGAGGCTGTCACTTCGGGAGTACCGAGAAGCCGCAGAGCGCGCCTACATCGTGGATACGCTGGTCGAGTTCGACTGGAACATCTCCAAAGCTGCGGTGACCCTCGGGGTCGAGCGCACCAACCCGCACAAGCAAAGATTCGGAGCGTATGGCATCAAGCGTGGGGAAGGCTGAAGGCAAACGCGACGGCTGGCTCGGCACGGGGGATCCACCCAACGGGTGAGCGGAGCCGCGCCTGCTATCTGGCTCTACACGGGTTCGGCGGAACGCCGATCGAGGTAGAGCTCGATGGACGTGGCGAGAGCGGCTCGGCCTCCAGGGCCTCGCTCCGCTGTTGCCCGGTCATGGCACACATCCCGGGATGATCCGCCCAGACGCGCGCTTCAGCGACTGGCTGCGCGGCGCTGAGCAGAACCTGAGCGAGCTTTACACCAAGGGCGCAATCAGCCGATCGGTGTCGCGGGTCTGTCGATGGGCAGCCTGCTGGCCCTCGAGCTAAAGGTGTCACCCCGAGCGCGTCCGCTGCCTCGTGCTGCTCTCGAACGCGCTCTGGTTGCGCAGCCTGTTCCCGGCGCGGGCACTCGACTGGGCCGGGCGCCTTCACCTGCCAGACTTCTCAGCTACCAAAGCTCGCGAGCGATCTCGGCGACCCGATCGCGCGCAAGAACCACCTGACGTACGCCTCGTGCGCCGGTGCACGCGGCGGTGATTCACCGACGCCGCCAAGCGGCTGCGGGGACGCTTGAGCGAGGTGCGCTGCCCGACGTTCCCGGATCCACGGCGCGCAGGACCGCCTGTGTCCGATGAAGAACGCAGACTCGCAGCTCGCGCACGACCCGCGCGGAAACGCGCATCCTGCCGCGCAGCCGCTACATCGTGACCCGCGACATCGAGCGGCGCGAGCTCGAGCGGCGCCTCGCCGACTACCTCAGGCAGCAGCTCGACCTGCCCCAGTCCGCGGGAATTCAAACGCCGGTGGAGCCGTAGCCGCCGGCCCCGCGCTCGGTGTCGTCCAGCTCGGAAACCAGCTCCAGGCTCGCCTGAGTCACTGGCGCGATCACCAGCTGCGCGATGCGCGACAGCGGCTCCACCAGGTAGGGCTTCTGCCCCAAATTGATCAGCACGATCGCCACCTCACCGCGGTAGTCGCTGTCGATGGTGCCCGGGGAGTTGACGATGGAAATCCCGTGCTTCAGCGCGAGCCCGCTCCGTGGCCTGACCTGCCCCTCATATCCATGCGGTATCGCCATCGCGAGGCCCGTGGGGATCAGCTGCCGCATGCCCGGCGCTAGCGTGACGGGTTCCTTCAGGGCGGCGCATAGATCGAGCCCAGCGCTCCCCGGCGTCTGATAGCGGGGCAACGGCACCTCGACTTCACCAACTCGCTTCAACAGGACCTTGGGCTGCATGCGCTGGGGCTACGTCGGTCCTCACCCCCGCGTCAAGATCCGGCCAGGACCGAGACGCCGCGCACGCCTGCCGCAGCGTTCGCTGCCTCCACCCATCCTGGGATTTTTTTTGGGGGGGGGAGAGGCGCGCCGTCTACGGGATGCTGCCGGTGGGCGGGCGCATCGAGCCGGGGTCCGTACCGAGTGGTCCAATGCGGTGACGCTTGAAGATCTCGTCGGCGATCACGCTGAGCCGCGCGGCCTCACGCTGAATGTCCTGGTTGCCCTTGTAGTGCGGCGATGAGGTGACGTACGCCGCGAAGGCGCGATAGCTCTTGGCCTCTTCGAGCTCGTTGCCGATCTCTTTGCAGAGCGCGATGGAGCGCATGTAGTAGTCGACCGCTTTGCCTTCGTGGCCCTCCCCCCAGGCACCGGCGGCGGTGACGTCTGCCAGGGTACGAAGCGCGATCGCCAAGTGGGCCTTGGAGCGCACGCGACCGAACAAGTCCACGGCTTGCTTGATCGATTCACGCGCCGCGCGCAGCTGATCTTGCGCCAGGTAAGCGTCGGCCAGCACCCGCTTGACCTCACCGAGGTTCAGCTTGTCCCCAAGCTCGTCGCAGATCTGCTCTGCTTGCTTGAGCAGCTTGAGCGCCTGTTCGCCCTCGCCGAGCGCCGTCTTGGTGTCTCCCAAGCAGGTGAGGACCACCGCGATGCGGCCCTTTTCGCCCATCTCTCGCGCGACGTCGTACGCCTCACCGAACAGCTCCAGCGCGCGCTGCAGGTCGCCCTGCTGCTTCGCGATGCGCCCGAGGTTCGCCAGCGTCTCCACGACACCGATTGGATCCGCTATTTCCTTACGGATCGTAAGCGCTGCCTCGAGCGCCTCCTGCGCCTTGGCGGCTCGCCCGTGATCCATCCACACGAGGCCGATGTTGTTCAGGCTGAGCGCGATGCTCCGGCGGTCCCCGAGGCGTCGCCGAATTTCGAGCGCGGTCTTCATGTCCCGCAGCGCGGCCGAGTACTCGCCCTTGATCCACAACAGCTTGCCGAGATCATCGTGGCTGGCGGCCACGCCGCGTTCGTCGTTCACCGCGGAAAACAGCCCGAGCGCGGTGTTCAAGTGATCGAACGCGCGCTGCAGATCGCCCGTGTCACGGAACAGGCGCCCGATACGGTTATGGGCCGCGCCGCCCTTCGCCTTCAGGTTCAGCTGAAAAGCCAGCTGCTGCATCTGACGAAACGCCGCCTGCGCCTCGTCGCTGCGCCCGCCGATCCAGAGCACGTCGCCGTAGTCGTGCAACGCATCGATGCGCCGCCGCGCGTCGGTATCGCCCAAGAGCTCGAGCCCCTTGGAGAAGTGATCCGCGGCCTTCTTGGAGCCAAACCCCGAGCGAGCGACATCGCCAGCGCGCAGGTAGGCCTCGCCCGCTTGAATCCGCGCCCCAGCGCGCTCGAGGTGCTTTCCCAGCATCACCAGGCTCTCCTCGGAGGTCTTGGTGCCCGCCTGCTGACTCAGCCAGTCAGCGATCGTCTGGTGGTAGCGGCGCGAGAGCGCGGCGCTGGTGAGGCTCGCCACCTTCTCTCGTTCGAGGTTGTGCTTGAAGACGTACTCTGTTTCCCCGGGGAATGCAGAGTCGGGCAGCTTGAGCAAGTAGTCGCGCGCGATGAGTTCCCCTAGCAGTCGCTCGAGCTGCTCTTCGTCGTCCGCGGCGTCGGCCGACCACAGATCCGGCGGGGGACTGTCCATGCGCATCAGCGCGAGCAACGCACCCTGCCAGAACACACTGCCCATGGTGGCGCCGTGCTCCAAAACCTTGCGCTGCTCTGCGCTGAGCGCCGCGATGCGGGCAGCGACGGCGTCCTCAACCGTGAGGGGCAAGCGCGCGCTGGCCAGGCGATCCAGGTTGACGCCCCAGGGCCCGTCCTGGGGATCGCCTTTGACCGTCAGCACGCCAACGTCGTGAAAAATCCGCACCATTTGCTCCAGCAGCCCTGGGTTGCCACCGGCCAGGTTCACCGCGGCGTCCACCAGCGCTTCGGGCGCTCCGCCTTCGCAAGGGCTGAGCATGGCCTTGGCGACCTGGGCCGACTCCTCGGGTCCCAGCGGGCCAACCTCGA
Organism: Polyangiaceae bacterium; assembly: GCA_041389805.1. GTDB lineage: Bacteria > Myxococcota_A > Polyangia > Polyangiales > Polyangiaceae > JAHBVY01. The sequence continues at coordinate 79,585 of JAWKRD010000037.1, forward strand.
TCAGCTGATGACGCGCGCCGCCGATGGTCCCCCAGTCCTCGTGGCGCGCCAGGAGCTCCGAGCGCGCAGTGCACAGCACCAGGATCGGCGCGCTTAGATTTTCCGCAAGGTAACGCAACAGATCCAGCGAGTCGTCGTCCGCGAGATGTAGATCCTCGAACACCAGACACATCGGCGCCTGGGCGGCGTCGCTCTCGAAGAAGTTCCTGACCACCGCGCGCTGAACGAGTCGGGCCTGCACCGGATCATCGGCCAGCGCACGCGTCAGCGGACTCTCGAGAAAGTCGAGATCCATCAGTTGCCCCATGAAATGGGCGACGTCCTCGACCTTGCGGTCATCCAGTACGCGGGCGACCTCGGAGCGTACACGCCCGCGCGCTGCCTCCTTGTCCAAGCTTTCGTAGACGCCGAAGCGATGTCGCAACAGCCGGGCGAAGACCGCAAACGGAGCGGCTCCTTCCCGCGCTCGCCCCCGGAAGACGCGCGGCAAACTCGAACTCGCCGCCAGCTCCCGAGCTAGCTCTTCGAGGATTCGGCTCTTTCCTGTACCCGTCGCGCCCAGCAAGGTCACGATGCGTGCCTCGGAGCTGGTCGCCACATCATCCCTCGCCCGCTTCAAGCGGGCCATCTCGGCGTCTCTACCGGTTAGCGCGACGTTCGCCCCGTACATGCCTAAACGTATAGCAAGGCTCTGGGAGGCTCGACCAACATCGAGGCCCGGTTCCCGTCGCTTTACTGGCTTTGTGGGATCTCGACGGAACGCGAACGCGCCGCTTTGGCGCTGCCGGAGGCGAACCGGCGCTCGAGTGGTCGCGCGAGCCGTCCGCTGACTGCGCCTGAAAACCAGTTGAATGGGAAAGCGCTGCAGAGCCGTCCGGAGGCTCTGGGCGGCCGGCTTCCGCGGTCGAGCAGCGTGAGCGCGGCGATCTGGAGGTTTGCCCTGGGCGTCGAATCGAAGGTTGGACCAGAAGACTCTGGACCAGAAGACTCTGGCCCCGAAACTACAGGGCCGAATCAAAGGCCTGTAATTCTCGCAGCTTCCCGGGCATGCTGTGTGTTACTCACCGCGCCCCCAAAACCATGCGCATCGCCTCCCGACCATCCCATCCCCCACTCGACGACCAAGCACCACCACGCGCTCTGCGCTCGGGTCGCAGGGCGGCGGTCTGGCTCCCAGGGCCGTGGCTGGCGGCGGGAGCAAGGCAGCGTGAGCTTGGCGCCCGTCAATCGCGCGGAGTGGTTGCCTTCGGGAGCGCCAGGTGTGATATGCCAACACGCGCAGCAAACGTGGAGTCCTGCATTGCCTGAGCTGAAAGAGACTTTGGAACGGCTTTACGCCTTAGTTCCGCGCGGCACCAAACTGGGGCTCGAACGGGTCGAGGAAGTGTGCGCCCAGTTCGGCAACCCGCAAGAGACCTTCGACGCCGTGCACGTCGCTGGCACGAACGGCAAGGGCAGCGTGTGCGCGTTCGTGGCGTCAACTGCCCGCGCAGCAGGCAAGAAGGTTGGCCTGTACACCAGTCCGCATCTGTCGCGCTTCGCCGAGCGAATCCAAATCGATGGTCAGCCGATAAGCGACGACCTGCTGGTGGAGCTGCTGACGGAGGTGATGGACAAGGGACCGGATCTCACCTTCTTCGAGGTCGCAACGGTCGCTGCCTTCCTGGCTTTTGCGCGGGCCGAGGTGGATCTCGCCGTGCTCGAGGTTGGACTCGGGGGGCGCCTGGACGCCACCAACGTGATCCCACCCCCCAAGGTCGCCGCGATCACCCGCGTCGCCTTCGACCACATGAACTACCTCGGCGACTCCTTGGCCGCGATCGGCAAGGAGAAGGCCGGCATCATCAAGTCGGGCACCAAGGTCGTGCTCGGCCGGATCCATCCTGACGCGCGCGAGCAGATCGACCTGCGCTGCAAAGAGGTGGGTGCGGAGATCGTCGAACTCGGCCCCGCCGAGCCCATCCCAGGTGCGCGCATCGCCTACCCGCGCCTCGCAATGTTCGGCTCGAACTTGGCGGTGGCCAACACGATCGCGCGGGAGCTGGGGATCGGTACCGACGCGCTGCTCAAGGGCATCGAAAACACGGTGTGGCCTGGCCGTAACGAGCTCCTCCACCGCAACAACCAGGATCTGACGCTGCTCGATTGCGCCCACAATCCGGACGCGACGGTCGCCCTCAGCCATGTGCTCGATCCGAGCCTGCTGGGTGAGATCGAGTCGCGCCGCGAGGTCGCGCTCGTCTTTGGTGCGGTCAAGCGCAAGAACTGGCGCGCGATGATGCGACGTCTCGAGTCGACTGCTGGGCACAAGGTGTTCGTCGCGCCGCCGGTCGCTGATGCGGTGGACCCGCACGAGATCGCTGAGCGCTTCACCGGAGACGTCGCCGGCAGCGTGGCCGAAGCATTGACTCGCGCACGCAACCTCGTCGGTCCGCGTGGCGTCGTGGTGGTCACCGGTTCGACCTACCTGGTTGGCGCCGCGCGCTCGATGCTGCTCGGGCTGCCCTCGGATCCTCCCGTCGAGCTCTAGGCAACCGTCGCCCAGCGCACGGGCTGCGAGCCTTGCCTCAGCAGAGCGCCGGTGTAGGCTGCGCGTTCACCCGCGGAGCTGAAAGGAGCGCTATGCCGTCATTTGACGTGGTGTCGAAGGTCGACCACTCGGAAATCAAGAACGCCCTGAACCAGGCGCAGAAGGAAGTCTCTCAGCGCTTTGATTTCAAGGGCACCGACTCCGCGTTGGAGCAGAAAGACAGCGTGCTCAGCGTGACCGCGAATAGCGAAGAGCGTGCGCGCGCCGCCTGGGATGTGCTGGTCGAAAAGCTCGTGCGCCGCAAGGTCAGCCTCAAGCACTTCGATGTCGGCGACCCGCAAAAGACGGCCAAGGGCGGCGCCAAGATCCTGATCACGATCAAGGAAGGCATCGACAAGGAGCCAGCTTCGCAGATCGTGAAGCTCATCAAGGACAAGAAGCTCAAGGTGCAAGCCGCGATTCAGGGCGACACCGTCCGCGTCACCGGCAAGAAGCGCGATGACCTCCAGGAGGTGATCGCCGTGCTCAAATCCGCAGACCTCAACCTCGAACTGCAGTACGTGAACTTCCGTGACTGAACGCAAGCTCTTCGGCACCGACGGGGTGCGTGGCCCCGCCAACATCCATCCCATGACGCCTGAGCTGTCGCTCCGCCTGGGCCGCGCCATCGCCCGTGTCGCAGGGCGTGGCAAGACGCGAGCTCCCCGGGTCGTGATCGGTAAAGACACCCGGCTCTCCGGCTACATGCTGGAGCAGGCCATCGCCTCTGGGATCTGCGCCATGGGCGGCCGCGTCATGCTGAGCGGCCCGATCCCCACCCCGGCTGTGGCAAACCTAACCCACAGCATGCGCGCGGATGCGGGCATCGTGATCAGCGCGAGCCACAACCCGTTTGCGGACAATGGCATCAAGATCTTCGGCCCGGATGGCTTCAAGCTCCCCGACAGTGAAGAGCTCGAAATCGAGCGCCTCCTGGAGAGCCAGGAGCTCGACACCGCTGGCGCTACGGGGGCAAAGATCGGCCGCGCCGAGCGCATCGACGACGCCACCGGGCGTTACATCGTCTACGCCAAGCGTACTTTCCCCGAGGATTTGACCCTCGACGGCCTGCGAATCGTGGTGGATGCGGCACACGGCGCAGCCTACAAGGTCGCGCCGCTGGTGTTCCGCGAGCTCGGCGCCGAAG
>JAWKRD010000038.1:0-77967 GCA_041389805.1 Polyangiaceae bacterium
GACGCTGGTTTTCAGTGACGAGGGCGTTTTTTTCCAGCGCCTTGGCCACCAGCGCCGCCAGCTCCTTCGGCTCGAACGGCTTGGTGACGAAGTCGTAGGCGCCACCGCGCATGGCTTCGATGGCGTTTTCCAGCGTGGAGTGAGCGGTGATCAGCACCACCTCGGTCGCGGTGTTGCGCTGCTTCGCGGCCGCCAGCACCTCGAGTCCGCTGCCATCGGGCATGGACAAGTCCGTGAGAACAACGGGAAAAGGCCGCGGACTCTGGCTCAGTGCCTCCCTGGCGCCCTGCACGCCCGGCGCCGTGACGACCTCGTAGCCCTCGCGGCGAAACAAGATGGACAACATCTGCCGCAGACCGGGCTCGTCGTCGACCACCAGGATGCGCGTGGGAGGCGGCGGAAGGGAATCCATCAGCCTCAGACATATCACGTTGTGCCTGCGTCTGAGATCCGCGCTAAGCTGGCTCTTACTTACCTTAGTCTGAACGATGAAATACCTGACCCAGCATGTCCGCTCCGTGTGTGGGGAACACCGCAGCGCGGCGGCTCGGCTCTCCCAGTCTCAACGGAGACCTAGCCAACGCAAGTCTTGCGGCCTCGCCCTGAGCCTCGCGCTCGCAAGCTTGGCGCTAAGCACCCTCCCCGCCTGTGGCTCCGATGACACCATGGCGACCAGCATGGGCGGCGGTGGCTCTGGGGGTAGCGCTGGTCAAAGCGGCGCCGCCAGCATCGAGTTCTCCTCCACTGGCACGTTGGAAGTCGCGCCCCTCGCAGCGATCGAGCTCAGCGTTCAGGTGCGGCCCGCTGGCCTACACAGCGTGCGCTTCAGCCTCACGGGAGACTCCCTCGACGCGTCGCTGGCAACGACCGAAGTCACCACCGACTCGAACGGCGTCGCGACCACCACGCTGTTTGCGCCGAGCAGCGTCACGAGCTTCAACGTGCGCGCTTCGGTCGGCACTGAAGTCAGCGCATCGCGCACCGTTTCAGTATCAGAACAAGGCTTCGGCGCGCTGCGCATCAAGCCTCAGTACTCTGGTAGCCGTGAAATCAGCAGCTGGACTGCCAGCGTGCACCCAGGGCGACGCTGCAGCGATCTCTCCGGCAATCCGCCGCCGGACGGCGCGCTCTGGACGACTGTTTCCCCAGGGCAAGTCATCGAGATCGAGTCGGTTCCAGCGGGCACCTACGCCGCGGTTACGCTTCGGGCGAGCCAGTTCGCGGGTGGTTGCAGCGACCTCGCAGGCGTGATGGCGGGCGAGACCAAGTCCGTCGATGTCACGGTGATCAATCGGCCGCTCCAGCTCTCGGAGACGGATCTCGACATGACCCTCGGGCTCGACGACCTGAACTACGACTGGGAAGTCGGCCTCGAGAGCGCCCGAGAGACGGCCAAGGCCGCCCTGCTAGGCGATGCCCAGTCCGATGTGGACGCGCTCTTGAACGCCATGGCGGCGAGCCTGCCCACCGCGGACGCCACGCTGTTTCAGACCAGCCGCGACGCGGGTGCGTGGGACGGCCAGGTTTCCGCGTGGCTCGGCGCTGACGCGCACACCCTGCTGCGCTCCACCCTCGACCAGTGGTTCACGGCGAGCGCTGCGCGGCTCTCTGGCGACCGCGTGCTCTACGGCAAGCTGCAGGCCGTCGGTAACACTCCGGGCTGGGGCACGTGGCACCTGGAAGAGGTCGCGGGGCTCGCTCCAGCCAAGGCGGGTTTCCCCCCGGATATTGGCAAGCTCAGTCTGAGCGCCGACCCCGATGACTCGCTCTTGCTCGGCGGCAGCTTCTACTTCTTCCCGGCCCGCCTGGTGGTGGGCACTGCCGAGCAACAGGCAGTCAGCACCAGCAGCACCGCCACGAGCGCGCCTGAAGCGCTGGCCGAGATCGTCGACTGCGATGGCCTGGGCGCAGAGCTCGCCGGGCAGGGCACGCTGTTCGAAGGTTGCGATGGAATTTGCGGCGCCGAAGCTTGCCGTGCGGGCCTCACGGCGCTCTTCAACCGCGCGCGCGACGCCTCCACGGAGTCTCCAGCCACCCTCACCTTCAGCGCCGCCGCGGCGACTGAGATCGACGCCGAGGCGCGTCCCACCGGGTTCCAGGGCACCTGGATCGGCGAAATCGCCGGCAGCGCCCAGGGGCCGCTCAGCGTCTCCGGCAGCGCCGCAGGCGCTCAATCCATTCCTCCGCAGTAGGCCACCCCACCGCAGTGATCACCCCACCGCGGTGATCACCCCACCGCGGTGATCACCCCATCGCAGTGATCCTCACGCTTTTTTGGGGGTGAGGTCGATCCCTACGGAACCGCCCGAGCGGTCAGCCTCCGACGCGGCGCCAGGCGAGGCGCGCCTCGATGGCGAAGGCGTACGCGACGAGCGCATCCTCGATGGGCAGCGCACCGCCTGAGCGCGCGTCTCGAGCAATGGCGCGAAACTCGAGGTAGCGCTGACCCTGCAGGCCGAGCATCAGCGCCACTACGGCGGGATCCCGGGGCGCCTCTTTTTGGCTCACCAAATTCGCGGCTGCCGCGAATGTGCGCGTGACCAGGTGCTCCGCGTGTTCCACGGCGTGGGTGGTGTCTCCGGCGGCGAGCGCTGCTTCCAGCTGGCGCACCACGCTGTGCTGCGATCTCGGGAAGAGCACAGCGTAGCTGAAGCTGGGCGACGGATTTCTCAGCGAGGCCGGCGGGAGATCCAGCTCCTCGACCACCGGGACGAGTGGCCGCTGGCTCGAGGCGCCTGGCCGGCGACTGCTCGCGCCGGCGCTGCTCGGCGCAGGCCCAGCGCTGCTCGGGCTCGGCCTGGAAGACACCGGCGGCGCCGAGGGCGTGCGAGAGCCGGACGCGGGCGCGTCCACATCGAGAATTTCCCCGCGGCTTTGGATGCCGCTCTTCACCAAATCGGCATCCAGCGACGGCACGCTGGGGAACTCGCGACGGCGCCTGAGCCGCGGAGGATCGTCGCTCGGTGGTGTGTGGTCACCACGGGAGCCAAATTCAGCGACGCTGCGCGCCATGTCCTCACCGACCATGCTGTCTGGTGCGTCGGTCAGCCGGGGCAAGTCGTCTTCGCTGTCCGGCGTGCCGACCTCGGGCATGCGCTGAGACAGCGCCGTCGGTTGCTCGCTGTCGAAGCGCTGAGGTGAAGCTTCGGGGTTCGACTCGGCGCGCCGCAGCGCCTCCGTGAGGCCGCCCTCCGGCACCTGGAGCGCCGACGACGGCACCTCACTGCTCTCTGGCATGCGGCGCTCGAAGTCCTCGAGCACCAGGCGCGTGATGCGATCGAGCGCCTCGAACACACCGCCGCCCGAGGTCGCGGTGGTCTCGAAGCTGGGGACTCCGCGCGGATTCAACTCCGCCTCGAGCTCCTCCACCGGGCGCACTTCCCGCAGGTCGCGCTTGTTGTACTGCAGCACGAGGGGTAGCTCGCTCAGCACGCGGCCGTGCTCCCTGAGGTTTTCCAGGAGGTTTTCCAGGGACTCGAGGTTCGCGTCACGGCGGCCACGCTGCGAGTCGGCGACGAACACCACGCCGTCTGCGCCGGTGAGCACCAGCTTGCGAGTGGCGTTGTAGTAGACCTGACCTGGCACCGTGAAGAGCTGCAACCTCACCCCCATCCCCCGCATATTCGGCACGCGAATCGGCAGAAAATCGAAGTAAAGCGTGCGATCCACGGGGGTCGCGAGGCTCACCATCTTGCCGCGATACTCCGGCTTGGTCGCGGTGTGGATGTGCTGCAAGGTGGTGGTCTTCCCACCTAGACCCGGGCCGTAATACACGACCTTGAAGACGAGCTCCCGCGCGAGCGGGTTAACCACGGGCATCGGCCGCGAGGTTACACTGAGAGCAATCGATCGGGGAAAGCAATGCTGGGCGGCGCGGAAAACCCGCGGCACGCCAGGTGTTTCAAGGCGGATTCAGCTCCAGCCGTCTTGAGCAGACTCGCGGTCCCGCTGCTTGCCCCACTCAGGGGAAAACTGACAGGCGACCACCGCTGCGATGGCGCAGAGCACCGCGATCACGCTGAACATTCCGAGTAGGCGATTGAGCAGCGGAGTCCGGCGCTCGCGGCCCCACAGGAAGCCGATCCCAAGGCCGATCACGGCACCGCCGACGTGAGCCATGTTGTTCACGGCACCTGCCCCGGCGGCCCGCATCCCCTCACCCATGAACCAGGACAGGATGAGGTAGAAAATCAGCCGCGGCAGGTGCTCCCGCCACATGTTGTTCCGCTGGCCAAACGAATAGCCAACGAGCACGCCGAAGAGCCCCATCACCGATCCGCTCGCACCCGCCGTATTCGCTGGGCCAACCGCCGCAGTAAGCAGAAATCCGCCCACGCCAGTGAGCAAATAGGCGATCGCGAAGCGAGCCGAGCGCAGCTCTGGCTCGAGGGCACGCCCCAGGCTCACGACCCAGGACATGTTGAACAGCAAATGGATCAGCGTGTAGTGGACGAACACCGCACTGAGGAAACGCCACCACTCGCCGTTGACGACCTGGAAGTCGAAACCGACCAACAGCGCTCCGCCGCGCAACAGCGTGGAAGGAAGCAGGAACGCGCTGCCGATATTGAAACCAATCGGCAAGCCCGCACCAATTGAGCGGCCGTTGTCCACGACCATCAACGCGAAAACCACAAGGTTCAGCCCCATGAAGAGCTTCGTCACCCACAGCTCTCGCCCCAGCAGGCTGGTGACGAGATCCCGAGCGGCGCGACCGAGCGGCCCAGGCAAGGGCTGCTTGCACTTGTGGCAGTGGCTCTCGCCGATCGAGTTCAGCGTGCCGCAGTACGGGCATTTCGGGGCAGCCACAGGCCTCGGGGTGTCGCAGGCTTGCTAGGCTAAATCAAGCCGTTCCCGGCTTTTTGTCAGTTCGATGCTGAACGGCCGTAAGGCCTCCCAGGGGCTCGCGTTAAAGCGTCATGAACCCCAGCGCGACCCTGAATTCCTGGCAGACGGTGCTGCCCGCGCTGTGGCGGAGCCCTGTTCGCTCCGAAACGCCGCGCGCCTTCAGCTGGGAGCGCTACGCCGAGGTGTGCGGGGAACGGCGCCAAGACCTGCCGTCGACGCGCAATATTCCCAAGCCGGACGAGCCGTGTACAGTGCGCGCCGTGGAGTGGGACGCGGAGGCACTGGAGGCGGAGCGGGAGCTGTGCGCTCGCGCCCACGCTGGTGACCGCGCTGCCATGGGTGAGCTCTTGAAGACCTACGGTCCCAAGCTGTTTCGCTCCCTGCTGCTGCCCAAGCTCGGCAATCACGCGCTGGCTGAAGAAGCGCTCTCGGCGACTTATATCAAGGTGGTGGAACGCTTCGATCGCTTCACCTGGCAAGACGTCGGGGTCTACCCCTGGCTGCGCGTCGTCGCGATGCGAGTGGCTCTGGACATGCTACGCAAGAAGAAGCGCGAGCGCCTGTTCGAGCCACAAGATCTGGAGCGTGAAATCGAGGCCTCCGAGGCCAATCCCCACAAGACCCCCGACGCACTCGAGCGCCACGACCTCGCGGTGGCTCAAGACCGCGTCAAGCGCGCGATGAGCCGCATCAATCCCCGCTACGCCCAAGTCATCCAGCTGCGTATCCTCGAGGAAAAATCCCGGGAAGAAGCCGCAGCGGAGCTCGGGGTGAGCGTGGGCACGCTGGACGTGGTCCTGCACCGCGCCATGGCGGCCCTCAAGAAGGCGACTCTCGCCGATGGAGCAGACTCATGAGCCACAACGACTCGAAGAGCGAGCGCGACCTCGAGTGGCTGGCTCTCGAAGAGGAGACGCCCAGCGACGCAGAATGGCTCAGTGAAGAAGCAGAATCTGACTTCGCCGAGCAGCTCCGCGCAGCGTTCAGTCCCGTGGAGCTCTCCCCTCAGCTGAACCAGACCTTGATCGAGCTGGCGCTGGAAGATCCCTTCGCCGAGGCCGACGAGGAGGAGCAGGCAGAGAGCGAGCGCCTCAGGGAAGCCCTGGATTTGGGGGAGAGTCACCCCCTGGCAGACCTAGCGCGCAGTGTTCACGCGGCCGCAGACCCCGGCCGCATCGATGCCGTACGGAACCAGGAGCTGCTCGAGGCAGCGCTGGCAGGCGCGGACCGCGGCTCGAAGGGCGGCAACGCCAAGGTGATCCGCGTGGCGTTCGGCGCCGTGACAGCGGTGCTGGCCGCAGCCGCCGGGATGCTGCTCTGGGTACAGACCCAGGGCGATGCCCCCAACGCTGCTCCCTCGAGCATCCAAGCCGCGTCGCAAGAACTCGCGGTGTCGCGCTCCACGGCTTCGCTGTTCCACGAAAAGTTCGACACCAAGCACACTTCGGAGCGCGTCGACCGCATCGCGATGGCGCGCGCCAAGGAGCTTCGCAAGAATCGCTACGCGAGCTGGGGGGCAAGGTGACCGCGCTCTTCACTCCGCGCTTCAAGCGCTGGCTCGCAGCCATCGCGCTCTCGGGATTCGTCGCTGGTTTTGCGGCCTGCAAGGGCGAGTCGTATGACGAAGCGCCCCCGGTGTGCGCCTCGGCGCCTGACGGGCAGCCCGTCAGCCCAGCGCTGCTCGCCTTCCTGTCGCGCGCCCGCAGCGCGCATCACTCGGCGGACCAGCTGGAGGAGGAGTCTCCCAAGGTCGCCATCGAGAAGCTGCAGGCGCTCGTCGACGGACCAGTTCCGGGAGGCAATGCGCCGCTGGCGGAGGCAAGCGAAGTGCTCGCAGACACGTACGCCCGGCTCGCAGACTTGAAGAGCCAAGACGGCAGCTTCGAGAACGCGCTGAAGGACATCGAGAGCGGCCTCGGTCACGCCAAGCAAATCAGCTACTTCCGCGGTCACCTGTTCGAGGTGCGCGGCTTGGTGGAGGAGCGCCGCGCCAAGCAGCTCGAAGGCAACGGCGATGAAGCGGGCGCCAAGGCAGCCAAGCAACGCGCCCTCGAAGCCTTCGAGCAGTCGATGGACATCCAGGAGAAGGTGATCGAGCAGAACCTCCCGGAGCAGACACCATGAGGCGACGGACGCGGCGCGCCCTCGGCGTGCTCTCGCTGGGCCTCGCATCCGCGCTCCTGGGCGGCTGCGGCGCGGGCGCCGCGCCGAGCCAGGAGGCGCAACCGCCGGAGTCTCCGCCCTACCCGCAACAGCAATACCAGCAGCCGGGCAGCGCGGAGCCGACCTACGGGCAACCTGGCTATGGACCTCCACCGACGGGGACTAGCGAGTCGCCAATGGACTTCTCCCAGCCACCGGAGCCGAGCACGCTGGCTGAGTGGGAAGCTTACTTCGAGCGCAACGCGAACACGCTAGCCAGCGGTTTTCAGTGCCTCGATGCGTGCCGGGCACTGCAGAGCCTCGAGCGGGCACAGAAGCGCATCTGCGAGATCCTCTCCGGGGGCGACGATCCCGAACGTCGCTGCGAGCGCGCGAAGGAGCGTGTGGCCGCTGCGAAAAGCCGCGTGGAATCCCAGTGTCAGTGTCCGGCGACTCCTTGACGGAGCTGCAAGAACTCGCGCTCCGCGACGTACGCGAGGGCGGCACTTGGTCGCGGCGTCAGCGCCTGAAGAACGCGGCGCTGCGAGTCACGGTGCGCGCGGCGCTGTGGTGCGCCGATCGGCTGCCCGCGACCTGGCTGACTGGTGCGCTCGGCGGACTCGGCTGGCTCGTGCATTGGATATCAGGCTCCGTGCGCCGCCAGACCCGTCGGAACCTCCAGCAAGCCGGAGTGGATCCCACCCTCTCCTGCGAAGTGTGGCGAAATGGTGGTCGCAACTTGGGGCGTTGCCTGTTGCTGCGCCGACCTGGCGCAATCGCCGAGCAAGTGGAGGTCGACTCCACCAGCGCCGCCTGCCTGGAACAAGCGATCGACGACGGTCGTGGAGTGGTGTTCGTGAGCTTACACTTGGGCCCCTTCGAGTGGCTCGCCGCGCGCATCGCCGAGTCATGGCGAGCCAGCGGGCGGGGAGCGCCGGGACCAGCCATCTTGGTTCGGGAGAGCTACGACCCCGGCCTCGACCCCCTCGTCGATCAGCATCGGGTGGCGCGCGGCCTGGAGGTGATCCACCGGGGCAAACCCGGTGCTTCCGCGCGCATCCTGCGAGCGCTGAAACAGGGCCGCCCGGTTGGTTTCCTCCCGGATCTTGGTGGGCGCGTGCGTTCGGAGCGCGTGCAGTGGCTGGGAGGCTTGGCCGAGCTACCGGTCGGCCCCCTGCGACTGGCAGAGCGCACCGGTGCCCAGCTGTTGATTGGATACCTGGAGCCAAAAGCTGACAGCCGATTCGCGTTGCGCATCTTCCGCTCGGCGGCGCTGACGAAACCACCAACGAAACCGCTAACAAAACACAGCAAAGCCAGCTCGCCCGCTCCCAGCCAAGCGCTCGCTCAGGAGCTGGAAGAGCTGATTTGTCGACATCCAGAGCACTGGCTCTGGATGGGAAAACGTCAGACCCCGACCGAGGGAGCCGAGCGCCTCCCGCACCTGGACGTTGCTTCCCAGCGTTAGCCCGGTTTAGATTCCCGTTTCGAGGAATTTGCGATCGCTTCGGGCTCGTCTCGAGCGCTCCCAATGACCCGCGGCCGGGTGCAGGAAAAGCCTGACGGCTTCGCAGAGTCGAAGCTGCCAGGACAAACGCGAACGAAAAACACCCACTCGGCGTTAGGCTTACGGACTCTTGGCAGACGCTGTGCAAAACCCGAGCAGCACGACACCTCAGATGGTCCCTGGGGTGGACATGCGCAGCCTGCCCATCGGGCCGGAGGAGGCGTTCGTTCTCTCGCGTATCGACGGTCGCAGCCCGCTCTCGGAGATCGCCGCATCCACGGGCATGACTCCGGACCACGTCTCCGAGATCCTGACTCGCCTCGCTCAGCTTGGCGCTGTGGTGTACGGAGACACGAAGCCGCAGCCGAAGCCCGTTGCCGAACCCGCGGGGGTCCAAGGCGGCGCCAAGCTCAATCACCCCGTGATCGAGACGGTGGAGGAGGCGCACCCGAGCAGCGCGCACCCCGCGGCAGCGCTCTACGACCCGAGCGAGCTGGACGAAGCGGTCGAACTGGAGCTCCAGCGCAAGCGGCAGATCCTCGATACGTTCTACCGCCTCGACAGCTCGGACTACTACCAGCTGCTCGGCGTAGAACGCCATGCGGAAAAGAAAGAGATCAAAGGCGCCTACTACGGCGTGGTGAGTCTGTTTCACCCGGACAAGTACTTCGGAAAGCAGCTCGGCAGCTTCAAGCCCAAGCTCGAGCGCATCTTTCAAACGCTCACCGAAGCTCACGACACGTTGACGCGCAAGACGACTCGCCAGGAATACGATGCCTACCTGACGAGCCAAGAGCGCACGCGCGCGCTCGACAACATGATGACGGACGACCGGCGCCGCGCGCGCGAGGTCAACGAAGTGAAGCGTCTGATCGAACAACAGGCGCGCGTGCTCGAACGCGCCTCGGCGAGGCCTCCGGCGCCCAATCGAGCCTCCTCTCCCCCACCCCCGCGCAAGAGCGAACCACCAGCAGACGATGCGGCGCGGCGCAAGCAAGCTGCCCGCAAGCTCCGCAACTCGGTTCCGCCGGGAGGCGGCTCGAGCAAGCCACCTCCGAGGGACGGCGGCGTCCAAGAAATCGTCGGTGACGACATCCGGCGACGCTACGAAGACCGCCTGTCACAGGCTCGCGACAGCCAGATTGACCACTACCGCCGTGCCGCAGAGACCGCACTCGAAGCGAAAGACCCGGTGTCCGCTGCAAACGCCTTGCGCATCGCCGTGGGGCTCGCTCCAGATGATGCAGAGCTCGCGGCACACTTCGAAGCAGTTCAAAGCCAGGCGAATGCTGCGCTTGCCGAGAGCTACATCGAGCAGGCCCAGTACGAGGAACGCAACGGACACTTCGCGGAAGCCGCGCTGAGCTACGAAAAGGCCGCGCGCGGTCGCCCCGGCGCGTTTCAGCTGTTCGAGCGCGCCGCTCACTGCCTGATTGAAGCCAACGTCAACGCCCACAAGGCGCTCGAGCTCGCGCGCAAAGCCGTCGAGCTGAACAACGAGCGCGTCGATCTACGCGTCACGCTGGCGCGCGCCTTCCTCGCCTCCGACAACAAGCAAAGCGCCGTGGCAGAGATCGAGCGCGCGTTGCAGATTGATTCCAACGACGAAACGGCTCAAGACTGGCTCAAGCGTCTGAAGCGCGAGAGCTAGCGACACTTCTTGAAGTGCGTCGCTAAGAGCGGGAGCGGCGAATAGCACGCGGGGGATCTCGCATGCGGAGCCGGACGCGAATCGCGCCAGCAACCGCTAATTCGCGCACAATAGCTCCCCCGCCGGCCAAGGCCCGTGTTGATCAGGGTCTGCCAGCTGATCCGCGTCACGTCAGCCTGTCGAAACAGCAGAAATAGCCAGGGTTTGCCGCGAGAGCGCGGCTCTAGGAGACAGTCAGTGACGGGATCTGCCAGGTGCCATGCGCGCGCCACTCACCACGAGACGCCCGCGCGATCTGGTAGGAGTGGGCGAGAACGCAGCAACAATTCCCCCCCTTGCGTCATCCTGCCTTAAGATATTCTGCTTAGGAGTGCGGCCTTGAGCCGACAGAAAGGGAACTATGGAGCGCGTCATCGGGATCGACCTCGGCACCACCAACTCCTGCGTTGCTGTGATGGAGGGGGATGCGCCGGTGGTGATCCCGAACCGAGGTGGATACAAGACCACGCCAAGCATGGTGGCAGTGACCGAAGCAGGGAAGCGCTTGGTCGGCCACATCGCGAAGCGGCAGGCGATCACCAACGCTGAGAACACCGTCTACGCGGCGAAGCGCCTGATCGGTCGCAAGTGGAGTTCTCCTCAGGTGAAGAACTCGGTGATGACCTCGGCCTACACCATCGTGGAGGGGCCGCACGGCGACGTGCGCATCAAGCTGCGGGACAAGACCTACTCGGTGCCCGAGATCAGCTCGATGGTGCTGCAAGAGATGAAGATCATTGCCGAGGACTACCTCGGCGAAGAGGTCAACAAGGCAGTCGTCACGGTCCCGGCGTACTTCAACGACAACCAGCGCCAAGCCACCAAGGACGCTGGCGCGATCGCTGACCTCGAAGTCATCCGCATCATCAACGAGCCGACCGCCGCGTCCCTCGCCTACGGCTTCGGCAAGAGCGTGGACAAGACAGTTGCCGTCTACGACCTCGGCGGAGGCACCTTCGACATCAGCATCCTCGAAATCGGGGCCCACGGCGTGTTCAAGGTCATCGCCACCACTGGCGATACCTTTCTCGAGGGTGAGGATTTCGACGCACGCATCATCGACTGGCTGGTGCAAGGCTTCAAGGATGAGCACGACATCGACCTGCGTCAGGATCGCATGGCGCTGCAGCGCCTGCGAGACGCCGCCGAGAAGGCCAAGTGCGAGCTCTCACAGGTGCGAGAGGCAGAGGTCAACCTGCCCTTCATTATTTCCACGGGGAGAAACGAGGCGCTACACCTGCAGCGCACCCTCACCCGCGAAACCCTCGAGCGGCTCACGGAAGATTTGGTGGAGCGCACCGTCGACATCTGCAAGCAAGCCCTGGCGGATGCCCGCCTGGACATCGACGAAGTCGAGGACGTCGTACTCGTCGGCGGGATGACGCGCATGCCTGCGATCGTGAACGCCGTGTCGGATTACTTCGAGCGGGAGCCGAACAAGGGCGTGCACCCCGACGAGGTCGTGGCGCTTGGCGCGGCGATTCAAGGTGCCGCGCTGGTCGAAGACAAGCACGAGATGATCCTGCTCGACGTGACGCCCCACGCCCTGGGCATCATGACCTTCGGCAGCTACTTCGAAGAGCTAATCCCGCAAAACACCACGGTGCCCACCAGCTGCACCAAGATCTTCACCACGTCGCGAGATGACCAGACCGCGGTGAAGATCCCGGTCATGCAGGGCGAGAGCAAGAAGGCTGACGAGAACGAGCTGCTAGGCGAGTTCATCCTCACCGGCCTGCGCCGTGCGCCCAAGGGCCACGTGGAGATCGAGGTCACCTTCGAGATCAACACGGACGGCATCGTCAGCGTCCACGCAAAGGACCTCGACACGGGACAAGAGCAGTCGATTCAGGTCACCGCCACGAGCGGCCTGACGCAAGACGAGCTGCACGACATGATCGAGAACGCCAAGGACTACATGGTCGAGCGGCGGGTCGACGAGCAGTTCGAGCAGGCGAAGCAAGAGGCGGAGACGCTGATCGCGGACATCGAGCGACTCTTTCCACAGGTGGAAAAGATCGTGGCCTCCAGCGACTTCGGTCGAGACGCCATCGACAAGGCAAAGGCGGTGCTCAGCAAGACCGAACAGGCCATGAAGTCTCGCGACACCGAAGAGCTCAAGCAGCAAGTCGAAGCACTTTCGCGAACTCACCGCATGTTCAAGGGCGTCGTCTCCCGTACCCAGTGATCCAGCGCCCTGGTGACTCGGCGCCTAGTGATGTGGTGACCACTATCTGACAAGAAGCGAATGGTTTCCGACACTCCCAAACGTCCACACGTGAGCTCGTTGCCTCCAGAAACAGAGGACATCGACGCGTCTTGGGACGACGAGCCTTTTGGGCTCGAGCTGGAAGGTGGCGACCCGTTCGATCGCGAGACCGTCGTCCCTGACGAGCCCGTCGAACAGTTTGCCGCGCGACAAATGGCGGAGAACCCCAGCGCGCCGCCCAGGCCCGCTTCGGAGTTCCCGGTGCCGAGCTTGGACTTCGAGCCGGACAGCTTCCCGCCCTTGCCGATGGAGCCCGGCGCAGGTCGCTTCAGCGATCCGGCTCCGGAGCGCTTGAGCCCCGCTACGCCGATCCCGGCGCGGCGCCCTCCCTCGGATGAATTTTCCACGAGGAATTCTAAGACCAATCCGGAGCCGCTCAGGCCGAAGGGCCCGCAGCTCGCTCCGGATTTCGCCGAGGCACCCGACAGCTTCGGTTCCTTGCCGCCGATCGCTCACGACTTCGATCCGACGAGCGACGACGATCCTGACGCTGCGCCCAGCATTCCGCGGAGCGCAGTGCAACCGAGCGGCCTCGAGCTGGACGATTTCCGGCTGGACTCCGGCGCGCCGCCCAGCGGCTCCGCCCTCGACTTGGTGAGCCGGCCACGAGATCCGGTGGCGGAGCAGAAGCCATACACGGCGCAATCGCTAGGCGCCGAGCCGTCGAGCCCTGCTCACTCGGCACCAGTGGAGCGCTCCGAGTCCCCCATCGTGGACATGAAGGATCGCTACGCTGTCGGAGACTTCACCGGCGCGCTGGTGATCGCGGAGAGCATCCTCGAGACGGATCCAAACCACGCGGATGCGCGGCGCTACGCGGATAGCTGTCGCGAGGTGCTCACGCAGATGTATGCGGCGCGCCTAGGCCAGCTGGATCAGGTCGTCTCAGTCGCCGTCCCTCCCGACCAGATCCGCTGGCTTTCCCTCGACCACCGAGCCGGCTTCCTACTGTCGCTGGTAGATGGCATGACCAGCATCGAAGAAATCCTCGATGTGAGCGGCATGACGCGCCTCGACGCCCTACGCATCATGTTCACACTGGTGCAGCAGCGCGTGATCTCCCTCGAGCCTGGGCGTTAGCCTTTTCAGCGCGCCCCGCTTCGCGCTATGCCCAGCGAGCGCGGCGCTTGGAGTTGCGATCTGCCGGGGCAGGTCGCGCTGGGCGCTAGACGGAAGGGTTTGGGCAGTGCGCACGAAATATGCGTGCGGCCTGCGCGAAGGGCACCCATGCAGCACGACACAGCGCTAGATCGAGCGCGGCAAAGAACCACGCGGAAAGCCTGGTGGCTAGAGCTCGCGCTCGGCCTGGCATGCCTCGTTCTGGCGGCGGGCCTGTTCCGCGCGGCGGGAGCACAGCTGTCGGTGTCGAGCGAACGGACACCGACGCCTCCGGGGCAAGACGCACCACCACTACCCGTGGAGCCGAACCGCACGCCGCACCCCGACGCCCCACCTCGGGAAATCGGGCCGAAATTCGACTCAGACAACGCCCTTCCCCAGCACGCGGACGAGGTTGCGAGCTACTGGCTGAAAGCAAAGCTCGACGCGGACACCCACCGCATCAGCGGCAGCGGTCGCATCAAGTGGACGAACACCTCAGACGTTGCCGTACGGCAACTCTGGTTTCACCTGTACCTCAACGCCTTCAAGAACGCGGACACCGTGTTCTTGCGCTCTCCGTTCGGCGCCGGTCGCAGCGGAGACAAGGGCGAGAGGTGGGGCTACATCGACCTGAAGTCGCTCAAGGCAGTGGAGCTCGGCAGCGCGGACCTGTTGAAGAACGCCGCCAAGCACTCGCCGGATGATCCCAAAGACGAGACGGACATCCGCGTCGATTTGCCGGAAGAAGTCGCGGCCGGCTCGACACTGACGCTCGAGGTGGAGTGGGAGTCTCAGCTGCCACAAATCATCGAGCGCACCGGCTACCTCTCGGATTACCACTTCGTGGGGCAGTGGTTTCCCAAGCTCGCGCGACTCGAACGCGACGGCACCTGGCGGCATTTTACGTTCCAGGCCCAGAGCGAGTTCTACGCTGACTACGGCAACTACGACGTCACCCTGGACGTCCCAGAACGCTTCGTGATCGGCGCGAGCGGCGAGACGATCGAAAGGCGCGTAGAGGCGGGACGCCTGATCCAGCGTCAGCGCGTCACGGACGTCCACGACTTCGCGTGGACTGCCTGGCCTGGATTTCAGCAGCACGACGAGGTGATCGACGGCGTCGCGGTCAAGGTGCTGTATCCGCCAGCGCATGAACGAAACCTCGCGGATACGCTCGATGCGCTGCGTTTCGCGCTCCCCCACTTTGGCAAGCACTACGGTCGCTACCCGTACAAGACGCTCACGGTGGTGCATCCCCCGGCTTACGCGGTGAACTCGGGTGGCATGGAGTACCCGACGCTGATCACGACGGGGGGCAGCTGGCACAACTCGTACTGGAACCGCGGCGTGCCTGGCGTGACGATTCACGAGCTCGGGCATCAGTGGTTCTATGGTCTCGTTGGCACTGACGAGCACAACTGGCCGTTCCTGGATGAGGGCCTGAACAGCTACGCCGAGCTGGTCGCGATGGAGGAGCGCTACGGCGCGTCCTCGCTCGTGTCGCTGCCGAGTCTCAGCATCAACCGCAGCTCGGTGATGCGCGCCGCCGCTGCGACCTACGGCGAGGACGACATCGTGGGCCGCCCAGCAGCCGCGTTCCCCAACTTCCGCGCGATGGGCGCGCTGGTCTACGCCCGCACCGCGACCATCATGGACACCCTCGCTCGAGTGTACGGCCGCGCGAACGTCGAGCGCGCCCTCGGTCGGTACATGCGCTACTACCGCTTCAAGCACCCGGGCCCGCGGCACTTCATCGCTGCGATCCGGGAAGTGCTGGGCGACGAAGCCTCTCAGAATCTCGAGCGGGCGCTGTTCGAGCGCGGCCGGGTGGACTACGTGATCCGTAGCGTCGACTCTGAAAAAACCCAGAAGGCAGCCGGAGTGTTCGACGACGGTGGGCGGCACACCGTTTCCGCAGGGGACCCACCGGAGCATGACTACACCGGCCGCGCGCTGGTCTATCGCCACGGCGACTTGAAGCTGCCTGTTCAGGTGCTGTTGGTCGCCGAAGACGGCACCCGCAGTGTGCACGACTGGGATGGTCGCAGCGCCTGGGTCGAGATCCAGTATCACGGCTCGAGTCCCCTCGCCTACGCGGTGGTAGACCCTGAGGGGCGCGTGGCTTTGGACGAGGATCCGCTGAACAACGCCGCGCGGAACGCTTCGACTCCAGCGAGCCGCACCCGCGAGCGACTCACCTACGCCGCCCAGCTCGCCCTGGGCCTGGGGGCACCATGATCAGTGCAGAGGACGCCTACAGGCGCCCCGGCGCGCTAGCCCTCGTCTACGCAGCACGACTCTGCGCAGGCTGGCTCGTCGCAGCCCCAATCGTCGCCGCAGTCAACGGCTCAGGGCTGCTCTCATTTCCTCAGGGAGACGCCACGCTGTTCATGGCGGGTGGGGACTCGCTGGTCGCGCTTTTCCAAACCAGCAGCCGCTTCCTGGTGAGCGCGCTGCGTGAGTCGAGTTTCGCCTTTTGCCTGGCCGCGGCGCTGGGCCTCGTGCCCTACGCCTTCTGGCTCTCAGCGCTGGGCCACTCGGGGCGCCTCGGCCTCGGCGAAGCAGCCGGCTTGGCCATCGCCCGGCTCCCTCGGCTGCTGCTCCTGAGCGCGCTCAGCTTGGTGCTCAGCGGGATCCTCGCGGTGCTCGCCGCCCTGACCTGGGGAGCGTTGTACGACCCACTCGTCGCCCGCGTGAACGAGCGCTCGGTGGACCTCTGGCGCCTCGCGAGCCTCCTGCCATTTGCTGCGCTGTGGATTTGGCTCTCGATGCTCACTGATCTCGGTCGCGCAGCAGTCGTGCAGCACGACTCCCGCTTTCGCCAGAGCCTGCGCGTTGCGTGGCGCGCCTTCAAAGCGCAGAAGCTCGTGATGTTGAGCTCGTGGCTCAGCCCCTGGCTGTGGGGCGTGGCGTTGATCGCCGGCGGAGCCTTGATCGTCGAGCGCATCGCCGTGGATCAAACCGGCGGCTGGCGCGTGCTCTTGGCCTGGCTGTTACATCAGCTCGTCATCGTCGGGCTGCTGCTTCTCAGAGCGAGTTGGTACACCAAAGCGCTGCGCGGCGTTGGCGCGCAGCCTGTTGAGTGAGGCCTCGCAGGCGCTGAACTTCGAAGCGTGAGGCGAGCGTGCCGCCCCACGCTTCGCGAGGTGTTACTTGATGGCCAGCCGGTGAAGCGTGCCAATGATGCGGTTGAACCGCCGGAGCAGCGCGGCATCTAGAGGGGCAATTTGCCCAAGCGCCACTGCGACTTCGAGGCAAGCCAGCGTTTCCCTCGCGGAGCCCATGGCGCTGTGAAAGCGCGCAGCCTGATTACGCCCCCGGCTGTAGGACGCCTCGGCAACGTTCAGCGCGATGGATGACTGTGCGCGCTTCAGCTGGCGCCCAAGGTCGGAATCCTTGCGGTAAATGCGCTCGGACAGCGGCTGGATCAACGTGATGGTTTCGAGAATGAACGGATAGATTTCGAGCATCGAGTGACCTCCTTTCGATCACCCGATCCCCACGGCCGGCGAGTCGCAGGCGCTGTCCAGGCTGCGAGCGCAGCGACCGGGCGCAGCCCGGCCCCGGCCTGGACAGCGCCGAGCACGCCGGCAAATTGGGAGGAGCGAACGAGTAAGAACGAGTAAGAACGAGTTCGGGTTCGCGTTCGGGTTCGGCCAGAGTTAGAGTTGGAGTTAGGGTTAGAGCTAGTCAAAATCCGCACGGCAACTGCCGGGCCGGGCGAAGCCGATGCCCGGCCAGCTAACGAACTGCCGGCCAGGCGAAGCCGATGCCGGCTAGAGAACTGCCGGCCAGGCAAGCCGATGCCGGCTAGCCTCAACGAACTGCCGGCCAGGCGAAGCCGATGCCGGCTAGCCTCAACGAACTGCCGGCCAGGCGAAGCCGACGCCGGCTAGCCTAACGAACTGCCGGCCAGGCGAAGCCGATGCCGGCTAGCCTCAACGAACTGCCGGCCAGGCGAAGCCGATGCCGGCTAGCCTCAACGAACTGCCGGCCAGGCGAAGCCGATGCCGGCCAGCCTCAACGAACTGCCGGCCAGGCGAAGCCGATGCCGGCTAGCCTCAACGAACTGCCGAGCGGCCGATGCCGGCTAGCCTCAACGAACTGCCGGCCAGGCGAAGCCGACGCCGGCTAGCCCTAACGAACTGCCGGCCAGGCGAAGCCGACGCCGGCTAGCCTAACGAACTGCCGGCCAGGCGAAGCCGACGCCGGCTAGCCTAACGAACTGCCGGCCAGGCGAAGCCGACGCCGGCTAGCTAACGAACTGCCGGCCAGGCGAAGCCGACGCCGGCTAGCCTTAAGGAACTGCCGGGCCAGGCGAAGCCGATGCCCGGCCAGCCCACAAGACGCAAGACATAACCCCGCGACGCCCCACAACGAGACCGAACCCGTGGGCCTCCTCAGTTTCGTTGACACGCAGATGGAGGAGTTCCCATGCGTGGACGAATTCTCAGCGGAGTTGGCTGACGCGATCGCGTTGATGAAGCGCAGCGACCGTCCTTCCAGAGCTGGGCACCTCCGGGTCAGTCCTGGACACTTCGTGGCTGGTATGGAGAGATGGCCAAGAAGCGAAGCAAGCGAAGCGGGCTGCCTCAAGCCCGGTGACGCCGCCGTTGATGGCGAGACGGCGGAACGCAGGCGACTGGAGCAGGAGGTCCGGTGCGCAAGCAGGTTGAGCAGGACCGGCCATCTAAAAGCGGCCTCTTCGCGAAGGAAAGCGAATGGATTCGCCTTTATCCGCGGAGAAGACAACTTTCCGTTTGCGATGTGTCGCGTGCTGGGCGACGAGGCAGGGCTTCACGCCTACATGAAGCGTCCACCGTCAGCGTCGGCACACAAGCGAAGCTTCGAAAGAGGTCCGCAACGTCTTCGAGCGAAGCAAGGGTCGCTACGGAGTCGCGCGTGCATGCTCAACACCAGGTATTTCAGCAGCAAACGCGGCGGAACAAACTGCGTGCCAGGACTCTGCGCGGGCCGCTTCGACGCTGCTTCACCACCTGTAGTGACCCGTCGCATCGGGTGGAGAGCGCGTTGAATCGTGAGTTTCGCGGCGCACGAACGAGAGGTGGGTCACCGACGTCACCTACGTCTGGACGGATGAAGGCTGGTCTCCTCGCCGTCATCCTCGACATCTCGCCGGTCGTCGGCTGGGCACTTCCGAGAGCTTGTGCGTCAGCTTGCCGTTGGCTGCGTTGCGTGACCGTCACGCGCTGCAAACCGCAGCCCGGCCTAATGCACCACTCGGACCGCGGCTCCAGTACGAGTGCGTACCGCGGCGCGCTGGCAAGCTCGGTGTCAGCGTGAGCATAGCCGCGCAACTGTTGGGACAACGCCGTCGCTGAGAGCTTCTTCTCGACTCGGCGAACTCCTGCACGGGCGAACGTGGCCCAACGGGCTCTGCGCGCCGCTCTCTTCGAGTACATCGAGATCTACAACCGCCAGCGACTACACTGTCGCTCGGCTACAAGACACCCGCAGAGTCGAAGACCAACGCGGCGCAAGCGCTGGTGTCGCAAATCGGGGAACCCGAACCCGAACCCGAACCCGAACCCGAACCCGAACCCGAACCCGAACCCGAACCCGAACCCGAACCCGAACCCGCTCCCGCCCTACGCCCGATACAACTGCTGAAACCGCCTCGCCGGCCGATCCCAGCTCACATCCTGCCGCATCACCCGCCGCCTCAAAGCCGACCACCGCTGCTTCTGGTATCCGCTAATCGCTCGCGCGACCGCGCCGGTGATCGCCTTCGGGCTGCCCTCTTCAAACGCAAATCCCGTCCCCGTGGACAGCTCAGCGTCCGCGTCGACGATGGAGTCCCCGAGCGCTCCCACGGCGTGCACCACCGGAACCGCCCCGTAGCGTTCGGCGAGCATCAGCTCCGTCGCGGCGCGGTCCGCTCGCGGCGCGATCAGCCACAGGTCGCATGCAGCGAGCAGCTTACGCTTTTCCAGTTGGGAATTCGGGCCGCTCTCCCAGCTGGGCAGGATCCGGAGATTGTCGGGGTAACGTTCGCTGACGCTCTTCAGCTTGGAGACGAGCGTGTCATCGCCAGCGCCGCTGACCAGCAGCACCACGTCGTTCGCTAGCAGCTTGGGCAGCGCCGCAACCAACCAGTCGCCACCCGCGGGGCGGGTCAAATCGCCGGCAAACGCGATCAGCGGCCGCTCGGGTGACAGCGGCAGCTCGAGCTGCCTGAGCAGCGCCGTCTTGCACACTTGCTTGCCGCTCGTGTCTTCGGCGTCGAAGCGTTGGGCCAACGAAGGGTCGGTGGCCGGGTTGTAGACGGAGTAGTCGACGCCGAGTTGAACGCCAAAGAACACATCGCTGCGGTCGGCGAGGACGCGCGTCAGGCCTCCCGCGTGACCGTCGCTCGACAGGTCTCGAGCGTAGGCATCACTGATGGTGGTGATCACGTCGGCGCCGGAGATCCCGGCCTTGAGCGCGTTGACGCGATTGCCGGCACGGGCTTCCCCAGCGCGCTCCTTCGGGATCCCCAGGGATTCAGCGGCGCGCGCAGGAAAGGAGCCCTGGTGAGTGGCGTCGGTGATCGTGAGCACGACGCGCGCGCCGAGCTCGTTCAGCGCAGCGGGCGCAGCGGGCCAATCGAAGAGGTGGACCACGTCGAAGCCTTGCCCCGCCTTGCTCCGCTCCTGGCACAGCGCCTGAACGGAGCGCACGAACAACCCGCAGCGCTCAGCCAGCAGGTCTGCGTCCACGTCGCTGGCAAACGGCGACTCCCCGGCGAAGCGCGCGGGTGCCTTCTCGCCCTTGCTCGGCGCTTCGTCGAACAACACCACCTTCACACCGCTCGGTAGCTGACAATCGAAGACGACCGCCTGACCGCCTTCCCACTCGAGGGGCGAGAGACGGCGCGCGAGCATCAGCCCACCGGCTTCGAACGCCTCGAGTCTCGGCAACGCGACGGTCACGTCGTGTCCCAACTGTTTCAGGCCCTTGGCTAGGGCCGCTACGACGCTGCCGCTGCCCGTGTCTACGAACGGGCCGAGTTCGGCGGAGACCATCAGGATGTCCATCGGCGCACGGCGTAGCACGGCTCCGACGGGCCCGGGAACCTTATCGGGGCGAGCTTTCGCTCCTCACCCCCAAAAAACCAGAGCGATCCCGGTGCGGCTCAGGTTGCCGCGGAGGCCTGAGTCAGTACGCTCCGCACCCCATGGACCAGCTCGTCGAAAAAGCCGCCATTCTGCACGAGGCGCTGCCCTACATCCGGCGCTTCCACCAGCGCATCTTCGTCGTGAAGTACGGGGGCCACGCGATGGTGGACGAGGAGCTGAAGCAGAGCTTCGCGCGGGACGTGTGCTTGCTGCGCTACGTCGGCATCCAGGTGGTGGTGGTGCACGGGGGCGGACCACAGATCAACCAGACCCTCGGCAGGATGGGCATCGAGTCGACGTTCTCCGGTGGGATGCGGGTGACTGACGACGAGACCATGAACGTGGTCGAGATGGTGCTCGGCGGCGCGGTCAACTCCGACATCGTGGGCTTGATCAGTGAGCAAGGTGGACGGGCGGTTGGCCTTGGAGGCAAAGACGACAGCTTCCTGCGGGCCGCGCGCCGCACGGCAGTGGAAGCACGCAACGCTGACGGCAGCTCGGTCCAGGTCGATCCCGGTCGCGTGGGTCAGGTAGAACAGGTCGATCCAAGCTTGATTCGCACGCTGATTGCTCAAGGCTTCATCCCGGTGATCGCACCGATCGCGGTCGATGCCCAGGGGCAGTCACTCAACGTGAACGCCGACGAGGCCGCCGCAGCCATCGCGGGCGCGCTGCAGTCCGCGAAGCTCGTGCTGATGACCGACGTGGAAGGCGTGAAGGACGCCGAGGGCAAGCACATCAGCTCGCTGCGAGCGCGGGAAGCCGAGGCGCTCATCGACCGCGGCGTGATTGCCGGCGGCATGATCCCCAAGGTGCGGTTCGCCTTGCAGGCAGTCGATTCTGGTGTGGAAAAGGTACACATCATCGACGGACGCCGCCGACACGCGCTCTTGCTCGAGATTTTCACCGACTCGGGTGTGGGCACCGAGATCCAACGCATCCACGATCCAGCCTAGATCTGGGCACTACAGGTCGAGTCCGTGCAACGCGTGCGCATGCTGAAGAAGTCGGAGTGCATCCGACCTGCCGCCGCGCCGCCGGGTGCGCTGGTGCGCATCTTTCGGGTACCGCCGGAGTGGGCGAGCAAGCGACTGGACACATTTCTGTCTGCGCAGCTGCGCAACACCAGCCGGACGCGGGCACGCGCCATCATCGAGCAGAGCGCGTACGACCCGCTTGGGCAGCGCATGAAGCCGAGCGAGCGCTTGAAGGCCGAGAGCTTCGTGGTGCTGTGGCGGCGCCCGCCGGATGAATCGGACGAGCCGGTGCCGATCCCGGTGCTCTACGAGGATGAGCACCTGTTGGTGGTGGACAAGCCGCCGCTGCTCACCGTGCACCCCACGGCGCGACATCACCGCATCACCGTTCTGAGCCTCCTGGAGGCCGAGCGCCCTGGTCAGTTCTTGAGCCTGATCCATCGCCTGGATCGCGAAACCTCGGGGATCTTGATGCTGGCGAAGAGCCAAGACGCGGATCGCGCGTTCAAGCGCCGCCTCGAGGACCGTTCTCGCGCGGAAACAAATCAGTACGGGCTCACCCCGGAGACGGGCCCCAGCATCGGCAAGACCTATCTCGCGATCACCTGGGGGATCCCCCAAGCGGGTCTGATCGACGTACCCCTCGAGCCGGACACCGACAACTCGCTGCGGGTGAAGATGCGGGTGGCGACGGGCGGCGTGGGCGACGGGACCCCGGGTATGGAGGCGCGCACCCTGGTCGAGGTGCTCGAGACGCGGAACAACTACGCGCTCATCCGCTGTCGCCTGCTCACTGGGCGCCAGCATCAGATCCGCATCCATCTGGCGAGCCAGGGCTTTCCCGTGGTCGGTGACAAGCTGTACGGCCCTGACGAGCGCCTGCTGGCGCGCGCCGCCGACGGCGAGCTCACGGACGAAGATTTGCAGAAGCTCGAGCTACCGCGCCAAGCGCTGCATGCTCACAGCTACACGCTCGAACACGCGATCAGCGGCGACCAGCTCGAGCTGGTAGCGCCGCTACCCCAAGACCTGCAGGAGTTCTGGGACGAACAGCTGCAGGACTGACGCCCGCGACGGAGTAGAGCGCCGCTAGTTCGAACCGGCCGCGCCGCCGGTGGTGCCCGCGCTGCCACCGGTCGTTCCGCCCGCGCCAGCTCCGCTGGTACCACCTGTAGATCCACCGGTACCGCCCGTGGTTCCACCGGAGCCGCCCGTCGTGCCGCCTGCGCCAGCTGCCGTACCGCCCGTGCCGCTGGTGCCGCCGGCACCTGTGCCGCCAGTGCCGCCTGCGCCACCGCTCGAAGAGGCGCACCCGCTGATCGCGACCGCTGACACCACACAAGGCCTCTCGACGAAGTCCACGCACGCACTGAGGCTGCCGTAGTAGCTGACGCACGCGTCCACGGTGCCTTTGTCGTACTGGTAGCAGCTGCTTCCACCTGCCGGACGGACGTACTCTGGACACGGCGCGCGCTGGACCGTTCCGCAGCCGAGTGAGCCACGCGCAGCGTCTTCCGCTGCCGTGATCGCTTGGCAGGCTTCCGCTTCGTCGATCAAGACGCCGCTCGGCGCGGGCTGATACGCGCCCGCCTTGGGCGTCACCACCGGATTGGTGTCCTTCGACTCGGTGCATGCGGTGACCCAACCCATCACCAGCAGGCTGAGGCCTCCGATCCCCAATGCGCGCGTTGCCCTGGAAGTCATCTCCTCAAGCTAACCCCAATCTCGGGCGCCTCCGCAAGCATCGAATCCCGGCGACTTGTCGCGACCGAGCCCATGATTGACGGCGGGCTGCTGCCCAGATACCGGGACCGGCGTCATGCCTGTCCGTAACGTCCTCATCTCCGTATCCGACAAAACCGGGATCCTCGATCTCGCTCGCGCACTGGTCGAACAAGGCGCTCGCCTGCTCAGCACCGGTGGCACGTTCAAGCAGCTGGAATCAGCCGGCATCCCTGTCTCCACGGTCGAGAGCTACACCGGCTCGCCCGAGGTGATGGATGGTCGGGTGAAGACACTCCACCCCAAAGTCCACGGCGGCATCCTCGCACGCGAGGGCACCGACGAGGCCGATCTCCAGCGCATCTCCGCGGAGTTCATCGACATGGTGGTGGTGAACCTCTATCCCTTCGAGGCGACGCTGAAGAAGCCGGACGCCGCGTTTGCGGACCTCATCGAGAACATCGACATCGGCGGGCCGAGCATGCTGCGCTCCGCCGCCAAGAACCATGCGCGCGTCGCGGTTGTCTGCGATCCAAGCGACTACCCGCAAATCATTGGCGAGCTGAAGGCCGAAGGCGGCCTCAGCCAAGCCACACGCCAGCGACTTGCCGCCAAGGCGTTCGCCCACACCGCGGCCTACGACGCGGCCATCTCCGGCTGGCTCAGCAAGCAAGATCAAGCAGACGGCTACCCCGCCTTCCTGACGCTGCCATTCGAGAAAGCCTACGGGCTGCGCTACGGCGAGAACCCACACCAGAGCGGCGCCTTCTACCGCGAGCGCACCGCTGAGCCCGGCAGTCTTTCCCGCGCGGAATCGCTGGCACCGGCGCCAAGGAGCTCAGCTTCAACAACCTGGTCGACGTGGACGCCGCCCTCGAGGCCGTGCGCGAGCTCGAAGGCCCCGGCGCCGTCGTGATCAAGCACGCGAGCCCCGCGGCGCCGCCACGGGTAGCGACCTCAGGAGCGCCTACTACGCCGCCCGCGAGGCGGACGCGATGAGCGCGTTCGGCGGCATCGTGGCGCTCAACCGCGAAGTAGATCAGTCACCGCCGAACTCCTCGCGGAAACGTTCCTCGAGTGCATCATCGCGCCGAGCTTCGCGCCTGACGCCCTCGAGCGCCTGCGCAAGAAGAGCGCGCTTCGCCTGCTGGCAACCGGCGAGTGGCTGGATCACAAGCACCAGGCGATGACCTACAAGCGCATCGGCGGCGGCATCGTGGTGATGGATCGCGACGCCAGCGGCGCTGGCGAAGTGCGCGCGGGCAAGGTCGTGACGAAGCGCGCGCCGAGCGACTCGAGCTCTGCCGCCCTCGAGTTCGCCTGGAGCACCTGCAAGCACGTGAAGAGCAACGCCATCGTGCTGGGCAAGGCCGACGTGAACGGCGCTGGGTTCGCAACGGTAGGCATAGGCGGCGGACAGACCGCGCGCGTCACGGCAGTGCAGATCGCTTGCGAGAAGGCGGGCGAAGCCGCGAAGGGCTCCGTGATGGCGTCGGACGCCTTCTTCCCCTTCCCCGACGGCGTCGAGGCAGGCATCGCGGCTGGCATCACCGCGGTGGTTCAACCGGGCGGCAGCAAGAAGGACGAAGACGTGATCGCCGCAGCGGACAAGGCGGGCATCGCGATGGTGTTCACCGGCGTGCGCCACTTCCGTCACTGACCCCTCGGCAGCGCAGCCTTCTCGGCACCCTGAAAACAGCGACCCAGGCCGCAAAAGAGGCCTGGGTCGCCGTCTTTTGTGGCCTCCAGGTCGCTTGCATAAACTTGGCCCGATCGCCGAGACCATGACATCCGAGGTCCTGCGCTTCGATAACCCCGGAAACGGCTCTGGGGGGCGCGAGGAGGATCTCAGGCATGGCTGGTATTCAGAAGATCTGCGGTGTGTGCGGGTCGGAGTTCGAACCTCGCTTCAGCTACCAGATGGAAGAGCGGGTCGAAGAGGATGCTTCCGGACGCCCCCGCGCGAGCTTCGCCTTCTTTTGTTCTCAGAAGTGCCTCGAGCACAGCCACACACAGGGCGACGCTGGGATGAGCAGCTGCGACGCCTGCGCCACCTCGTTCAAGCTCGAACTCGCGAGCCAGGTGCTATTCGTCGAGAAGCAGCGCCGCTACGCTTGCTCCAGCGAATGCCGCCAGCAAATCCTCGAGGAAGCGCGCGGCGTGCGCCTTGGTGACATCAACGCGGAACAAACCGCGAATACCGCCGGGACGGAGAGCGACGAAGAGCTGCCTCCGGTGTTGCGCCCCACGGCGCCTCCCCCGCCCCGCGGCGAAGTGATCGAGATGACCCCGGCGGCAAAGCAGCCGCAGCCTGCGCCCGCCAAGGACTCCGCTCCGCGCATCCTCGCCGTGTTCAATCACAAGGGCGGCACCGGCAAGACCACGACCAGCGTCACCATCGCCGCTGGCCTCGCCGAGCGCGGCGCGAAGGTGCTGCTCGTCGACACCGACGCCCAGGGCAACGTCGGCGTTTCCCTGGGGCTCCCCGTGGAGCGCTCGCTGTATCACGTCCTCGTGATGGGCCTGCCCGTCGCGGACGCCGTGAAGACGGTGCGCCCCGGCCTGGACGTGCTCCCTTCCAACGAGACCCTGGCTGCTGCTGAGCTCCTCGCCGGGCGCAAGCAGCGTGACCGCGTGCTCGCTCGCGCTTCGAAGGCGTGCTCGACACCTACGACTACGTGGTCGTCGACTGCTCGCCGAGCCTCTCCTTGATGAACCAGAAGCGCTGGTGCTGAGCGACGCGGTGCTCTGCCCCGTCGCCTGCGACTACCTCTCCGGTCGGGGTTCGCCAGGTGTTGCGCACCATCAAGCACGTCAACAAGCTCTTGAATCATCCCGTACAACTATGGGGAATTCTTCCGACTTTCTTCGACGCTCGCGCACGCATCTGCCACGAGGCACTCGACACGCTGCGGGAAAGATATTTCCGCGAGCGCTGCTCGCCGCCGGTGCGCTCTGCGATCAAGGTCAAGGAAGCCCCCGCCCAGGGCAAGACGCTGCCA
Organism: Polyangiaceae bacterium; assembly: GCA_041389805.1. Classification (GTDB taxonomy): domain Bacteria; phylum Myxococcota_A; class Polyangia; order Polyangiales; family Polyangiaceae; genus JAHBVY01. The sequence goes on from JAWKRD010000038.1 coordinate 26,377, forward strand.
GTTCGAGTACGCGCCGGGATCGAGCGGCCAGTGACTACCTGCAGATCGTCGAGCTGCCTGCGGAAACGAAGCTGGTGCGACCTCCGACGGAGGTGGCGCCCGAGAGCAGTGAGCAGTTCGCTGCCCAGCGCTCTCATCGAACTACTCGACGCGGAAATCGCGTTGCCAGCACATGAATGAGGAGGCCCGGTGAGTGATCGAGACGACTACCGACAGGCAGCTGCGAAGGTTAGACCGCGACGAAGTAGAGGGCGTGCTTTCGTCCACCTTCTACCCGCAGGAACGCGAGCGCGCAAAGCCCGTGCGCGCCGTGCCCAAGACCGAGAAGCCGACCCACTACAAGGCAGATCTGCATTCGATGTACACCGACGTTCAAGCGCCTCGACGCCATGGTCGACTCGCTCAAGGCGCGCGGCTTCACCAAAGCCAACCGCAGCGCCTCATCCGCTACGCCCTGAGCGAAGTGATCTCGAGAGCGTCCTGAAAGGATCTGGAGGCACTCGCCGGGTTTGGGGCGAGGATCGTTTAATCCTCGCCTAAGTGAGCAAACGAATCAATTTGGGGGCTTTGAGTCGCCTTGTGCCGCTCTTCTGGGGCGCCCAGCGACACCAGCACCGGTGACAAGCGCTGACAACGCAGGTGACTTGCAGCCGGCGGGAGGCTTCTTCAGGATGCCCGCCGATGACGCGACTCGCCTTCACCGACCACCGCCGTGATCCTGGCGGCTGGGCGCAGCAACTCAAGATCAGCAAAGCAGCCATCGAGCTCTACCTCGACTCCGACGTGCTCGACTTGCACGTCGACAGCTTCATCTGGGATCGCGTCTTCGGCTACGACCTGACCAAGCGCCATGGTCTAGGCCTGTTCAACGGCGCCTTCTACAGCCAGGTCGACTTCCCCCGCATGCTCGAGGCGCAGCTCACCGGCGCCATCTGGGTGATCACGACGAACCCAACTCGCAGCGCGAAGAGCCGCGAGCGCGCGTTCGTGAAGAACATCCAGCGCCTGCAGGCATGGTTTGCCAAGGTGCCGGAGCAGTTTCAGCTGGTGAAGAACATCCGCGAGTACCGCGAAGCGCGCGCCGCGGGGAAACATGCTGCGTTCGTGGGTATCCAGGGTGGAAACGCCCTCGACTACAAGCCGGATAGCCTGGACCTGATCCCGAAGGATCTGATCTTGCGCATCACGCTGGTGCACCTCTCCTCGTCTACCCTCGGCGTCACCTCCTCGCCGCTCAAGGCCGGTGGGGACACCGGCCTCACCCACGCCGGCGCCGAGTACGTGCGGCGCCTGAACGAGAAGCGCATCTTCGTCGACCTGGCGCACATCAGCCGCAAGGGCTTCTTCGACGCGGTCGAAGTGCACGACAAGTCCCAGCCGCTGATCGTTACCCACACCGGCATCGATGCCGTGCACCAGCACTGGCGCAACCTGACGGATCCGCAGCTCAAGGCGATCGCGGACACCGGCGGCACCATCGGCATCATGTACCAGTCGTCGTTCCTCGACGGCTCGACGTTTGGCTGCAAAGCCAGCGCCATCGTCGACCACCTGGCGCACATCTGCGACTGCGTGGGTGAAGACTTCGCCTCCCTCGGCAGCGACTGGGACGGCGCCATCACGCCCCCAAGCGACATGAAGAGCTGTCTCGAGCTCCCGAAGCTGGTGCAGCTGATGCTGGACCGCGGCTGGAGCGACACCCGCATCAAGAAGATCCTCGGCGGCAACTTCCTGCGCACCGTCGCTTCACTGCGTCCTGAGTAGCCCGTCCTCCGGCAAGGCGGTTCCGCACGGCAATTCTTCCCAGCGGCGGCAAGTCGACCCCGGTCCCAATAGTAGCTATTGCTAATATTAACTGCTACTGCTATTCCTCGCCGTCACAGGAGGAGACCGCATGTTTGGAGCTGAATTTCGCCGCGTGGAGGACCGGGAGCACTTGGGGCAGGAAGTCATCGTGTCGGTCGCGACCCGCACCTACGACACGGACATCGAGGATTTGTGGGAGGCGATCACCACCAAGGAGCGCCTTGCGCGCTGGTTCGCGGTGGTCGAGGGCGAGCTCGAGCTCGGGGGCCAGTACCAGATCCAGGGCAACGCGAGCGGCACCATCACCCGCTGTGAGCCGCCGCGTGCCCTGGAGCTCACGTGGGAGATCATGGGTGGCACGAGCTGGGTGCACGTGACGCTCACGCCCGACGGCGAGCGCGCGACGCTGCGGCTCGAGCACCTGGCGACGAAGGCCGGGATTGGCGAAGAACACCTGAAGAAGTTTGGGCCGGGAGCCGTTGGCATCGGCTGGGATCTGTGGCTCCACGGGCTTGATCTCCACGTCACGGATCCCGAATGGTCGATGAGCCCAGCGGAAGGCGAAGCCTGGTTGCTGTCGCCCGAAGGCAAAGACTTCGTGCGCGGCAGTGGCGCCGCGTGGGGCGCGGCAGATGAAGCAGCGGGAGAAGATCCGGAGACCGCCAAGGCCAAGACTGCGCGCACCATCGCGTTTTATACTGGCGAGTGATGCATGCGTTCGACGTCCTCGGAGATCCAGTCCGGCGCCGGATCTTGGAGATCTTGGCTCAGGGCGAGCACGCCTCGGGGCAAGTCGTCGAGATCATCTCCGAGGAGTTCGGCATCACTCAGTCCGCTGTGTCTCAGCAGCTGAAGGTGCTGCGACAGAATGGCTTCGCGTCGGTGCGCGCCGAAGGCACTCGCAGGCTCTACTCCGTGGATGGCCGCGCCCTGGCCGAAGCTGACGCCTGGCTGAGCCAATTTCGGCAGTTCTGGGGCCCCGCTCTGGATGCGTTGGCTACGGAAATTGCGCGCGGAAAACGCGGCAAGCGCTGACACTCGCCGGAGTACGCAACGCACAAAAAGCGAAGGGCCCCACTCGGCGGATGCGTGGGGCCCTCGGTTGCGAGATGCGTCTGGAGAGCGCGAGCGGGACTCGCGCGCTGGCTCAGATCGAGTCGAACTCGGACAGATCGACCGCGCGATCCGTATCCTCGATCTCGGTGTCGTCGTCGTCCGGATCCGCGTCTGCGTCCGCGTCCGCGTAGTCGCTGTCGTTCTCCGCGACCGAGCTGCCGCGACCTGGCTTCACCTTCATGCCACGCAGCTCATCATCGGTGAGCTTCGGCAGTCGGCGACGCCCCAGGGGACCTTCGTCGACGTACTCCCGCAGGGCTTCCATGTCATTCAGCGCTTCCATCTTCGCCAGCGCCTTCACTTCGACCTGACGAATGCGCTCACGGGTGAGATTCATGATGGCTCCTACGTCCTCCAGCGTCGTACCGCCGCGATCCGCGACGTCGAGAGCACAAGACTCGTTCATCTCCCAGACCTCGAGGTCGGGGAAGTTCAGCTTGATGGCGCCGGTGCGCGGCGACACATCGATGTAGAGGTGATGCTTGCAAGAAACGAACGGACACGGACGCGGTCCATCAACGCACTCGGAGCGAGCGCGGGGCTTCCAGTAGTCCGTCTCCGGGTACAACAGCCGCCCGATCTCGAGCTCGCGCTTCGTCATGCGCTTCACGCTGATCGTGCGCGCTCGCACGTCACGCTTGCGGCGCGAACGCCGCTGCTCCCGGGTGATTTCCTCTTCTTCTTGGAGAGCCGTCGCGCCCTCCATGACCAGATTTGCTTCCTTGATTTCCATTTCCGCCGTGCTCCGCTGTTTTCGGTCCTGCGCTGCCTGACGCTAGGACGCACGATCCCCGATCGCACTCAGAGTCCCGCTCTGACTACGTTCTCTGGGATCCCGCTCTCGCGCACTCTCTGGCGCGAACTCCCTGTTTGCTTTGCCCTGGGGAACCGCTTGGTGCATGTCGGACCACGTTCCCGCCGTGTTCCGAACCCAATCCCCACTCGCTAGTTCATCAAGCTCTGAAAAGTAGGCGCCTCAGGACGCCGCTACGCTCCGGATCTGAGAGCGCGAGGTAAGCCGCTTCTCAATGTTCGACAGCCGATTGACCAGGCTGGCGCCCAGGCCCTTGGCTTCATTCATCTCTGCCACCGCCGCCTGGGCGATTGGATCCGCGCGGCGTTCGTCCATCACGCGATCCAAGGTCTCGAAGATGCTTCCCAGCGTGCGCTCCAGCTGCTCCAGGTCCCCGCGCATGAACAGGAACTCGCGCTGAATTTGCTCGATGGTGTAGCTCTCGGCCATCATCTCTTTGATGCGCTGGATCTGGCGCACCACGCTCACGGGGTAGATCCCCTGGGAACCGCGATGCTTGCCCTTACGACCCACGCGCACGCTGCGGGGCAGAAGCCCGAGCTGGACATACTTGCGTAGAGTGGCCTCACTCAGCGCGATGCCGTAGCTCGCAAACACGTCGAGGATTTCCCCCGACGTCATGCCCTTGGCGAAGCGCTCTTCAACCCGCACGAGCGCGTCATCGTCCAAGACTCCACTGAGCTCGCCCCCCATCAAATGCACTCCCAACTCAGCCACTGTCTCAACCGTCTGCTGTTCGTGTTCCCGAACGTCCACTCTGCCTGAGTCGTCGACCCGTCCGCGCTGACTCTCGTCTCGGGACCAAGAACTCAACTTTCCGCCCCACCCGTGACGACGTCTCCGTCGACGCAAGTCAATATATTCTACTGAGTAGATCCGCCCCAAACGCTTTAGACGAGAAAATTTGCGCAGATCCTCATCCGGCTCCATGGACGCTATTTGGGATCACACCTATGACATTTGTTGTCACACCAATGGAATGTCCATGGAGCTTATGGGATGTCCATCGGGGCGCCCGACTCATCACACGCTGACTCGCGTGGAGGCGCCTCTCGGCTCGAGAGTGATCTCATCACAGGCGTGGCGCTTCGGCCTACAGAATGACCAAACGCTTTTCCGCGGAGCAACGCCAAGGTCTCGCGACGCACAGGCGCACGCGAGCGCCAGGCAGCGGGACGCGGAGTGCATGCAACGCTGCTGCACTGTCACAGGAACATTCTGTGCTAACTGCACAGGATCCTGCGAAACACCGCAGTTTTTCTCGTGGTCGCTAGGAGCGCTGGACGACTGGGTAGTCCACTGATGTGACCTCGAGCGTCCTCTCGGTGGTCGTTTCACATGGCTCGACACGCCGAGCCGTAGCTTGATGAACCGCGCGCGAGACTGCCCTCGAGAGATCGACCGACCGAGTATCGGCGCAGGCAACTAGCGCGGCCTCGATCTGATGCGAACAGGGACGGTCGCTCGGTTGCACCGCGAGCAGCTCATGAACGACTGAACAGAAGGTGAGCGGCAAGTCGGGGCGCAGCAAGGACAGCTGCACCGGCGGGCGCCAGGAGAGGCGTGCGGGGTGTGTCCAAGGTTCAGTTCCCCATGGATTTATCTGCGATGCGAGCTCGTAGATCAGTACGCCCAGCGCGAAGACATCGCTCGCAGGTGACAGCGCTTCGCCCCTCGCTTGCTCTGGAGATAGGTACATCGGCTTGCCCTTGACCACGCCGCTCGCGGTCCACGCCTCCCGGGCGGCAGCGCGGGCGATGCCCAGATCGATGAGCTTCACCTCGCCACCTCGACTCAGCATCACGTTGTGAGGCGACAAGTCACGGTGGACGACGCCGCCCTCGGTCCTGGCGAGCACACCGAGAGCGCGGCTCAACGCGAGCCCGACGGCCACCAGGAGGTCCAGACACGGCGGACCGCCCTGAGCCCTGAGCAAGCGGGCGACGTCACACCCGTCGACATATTCCAAACACAGCTCGAGCTGCCCGTTGCTGTCCTCGAGCACGTCGAACAGTCGGATGATGTTTCCGTGCGATACCATCGCAAGCAAGCGCGCCTCTTCAGCCAGCCCGCGTCGCACGCCGCTGTCCAGACCGCGCGCGCGCTTGATGCAGACTTCCCGGCTGAATCCCTGGGTGAATTGCCGTGCGCGCCACACTTCGGCGAACCCACCCTGCCCCAGGCGCTCCAGCAGCTCATAGCCCACGACCCGACGGCGATAACGTTTGCGCATGGGTGTTCCGTCGGTCGCCAGAAGGTCGAGTTGCGGGGATTGCGGGAGGAAACGCCGACGAAGACGCTCGAAGCCACGCGGCCGAAAGACTGCGGGCAGCACAGGACTGCCGGTTTTGCCCCAAGGCGGCCTGAGCTGTACTAGATTCCCGGGCCATGGCGTTGACGCGCTATCGGGACGTCACCGCGGGAGGCGCTAGGCTTCGCGTCGCGGACACCGGCAGCGGTTCGCCGGTGGTGCTGCTCCACGGGCTATTCATGGACCACCTCACGTGGTCCCGCGTCACGCCTGAGCTAGAGGAAGACTTCCGGGTCATCACGCCGGACCTGCCCGGCTTCGGTGAGAGTGAGAAACCGCCCCCTAGCCGTTTCAGCTACAACTTCGACGCCTTCGCGGACTGTGTTGCTGGGCTCTACTCAGGCCTCGGGGTTGGCAGGGCGGCGCTCGTGGGACACGACCTCGGTGGTTCCATCGCCATCGCCATTGCCGCGCGGCACCCGGAGCTGGTGAGTCGCCTGGTCGTGATCAACCCGACTTGCTTCGTCACCTCGGCTGACTACAGTCGGCGGCTCGCAGCGTGGCCGTTGCTCGGCGGCTTGATGTTCAAGCAGTTCCTGGGGCGCACGAGCTTCCGCTCGTACTTCCGCGAGCGTCTGACGAGTGGCGCGCCCATCGATGGCGAACGCCTCGATCACTACTACGACTGCTTCAACACGCCCGCCGCTCGTGGCAGCGCGCTGGCAACGCTGCGAGCGACTGGAGACACACGGCCGATCATCGCGGACACTGCCCGGGTTGCCGTGCCGAGCCTGGTGATTTGGGGTCGCCATGACAAGCTGTGTCCGAGTGGCTTCGGGCAGAAGCTCTCCAAGAACCTCAACGGCGCAGGCTTCGAGCTGATGAACGCGGGTCACTCGCCGCAGGAAGAGCGACCTCTCGAGGTAGGCCGGGTGTTGTCGCGCTTTCTGAAGGCCGAGCGGGCCAGCATGTACTGACCAGCCCCCCCGAAGAGTCGCGCGAGAGTGATCCGACTCGCTCTCGCATGCTCGAGATTGCAACCAGGCGCCACGTCGCGTTACTTCTCCGGCATGTCTCAGAACCGAGCTCTGACGCGCTTCAAGCGGAATCGCGGCGCTGCGCTCGGGGCCGGCTTGGTGGTGTTCCTGATCGCCTTCGCGATCATCGCGCCGATGCTGACGGGGTTTGACCCCAACCTCAGCGACTTCGAAGCGGGGCGTGATGCGATCGGGGAGCCCGTGGGTCCCAGCGCCGCCCACTGGCTCGGCGTTGACCAGCTGTTCCGCGATCAGCTGAGCCGCCTGGCCCACGGCGCGCGCATCTCCTTGGCGGTCGGCTTCATCGCGACCTTGCTGAGCGCCCTGGTGGGCACCGCGGTGGGCCTTTTGTCGGGATGGACCTCGGGCACGCGCTGGGGGTTCGTGGATCAAGCGCTGATGGGCTTGGTCGACATTGGGCTGAGCCTCCCCTACCTCGTGCTGGTGATGGCTCTCGGCGTGGCCCTCGGGGACGTCTCTCTCTCCACGCTGCTGCTCGTGCTTGGCTTCACGAGCTGGTTCGGTACCGCACGGATCATTCGCTCCAAGGTGCTGCAGCTCCGAGGTCTGGACTTCATCGAAGCGGCTCGCGCGCTCGGCCAGAGCGATCTCGGGATCGCCAGGAAGCATTTGCTGCCGAACGTGATGGGGCCCTTGATCGTGATCGCGACGGCGCACGTGGCCGCGATGATCATCGCCGAGAGCGTGCTCTCTTACCTCCAGGTCGGGCTACCGCCACCCACGGCGACCTGGGGCCGCATGCTGCAAGAAGGCCAGACAGCAATCGGCGACCGACCGCTCCTGGTCGTCGCACCCGGTGTGATGATCCTGCTCAGTGTGCTGGGTTTCAACCTGCTCGGAGAAGGCCTGCGCGATGCCTTGGACCCGAATGAAAACTGAGCAGCTGTCAGCGGGTACGAATCCTCACGGATCTCGGAGCCCGCTTCAGCTTCTGGCGCGGCTGGTCTTGGGGGTGAGTGTGCTCTGCGCGACCCTGGGCTGCGACGAAAAGCTCTCTGCGCCCATCGGGGAGCGCGTAGGCGAAACGCCAAAGCGCGGCGGTATCCTGCGCACGGCATTCTTCACCGGTATTCGCACACTGGACCCCGCGACGGGTTTCTCCACGACGAACGCAGCGCTCGGGAACCTGATGTTCGACACGCTGCTGACGTACGACGACGGCGGCAACTTGGTGCCGGAGCTCGCCGAGAAGTACACGGTGTCACCTGACGGCAAGCGCTACCTGTTTCAGCTGCGCCGGGGCGTGCTGTTCCACGACGGCACCGAGCTCACCGCAGACGACGTCGTGCGAAGCGTGCGGCGCACCCTCGCCCCCGACACCCCAAGCCCCGCGAGCTTCTACGATCGCATCGCGGGTTACCCCGCCTACCGCGCGGGCAAGAGCAAGGAGCTGGGTGTCCACGCCGAAGGCAAGTACAGCGTCAGCTTCGATCTATCCCAGCCGGACTCGACGTTCCTCCACGTGCTCGCCCTGCAGCTCGTCGCCCCGGTGTGCAAGAGTGCGGGCGAAACGTGGTCCAACGCGTTCGGCTCGAAGCCGTGCGGAACCGGGCCGTTCCAGCTCGTACGCTATGAGCCGAATCTCTACGTCAAATTCAAACGCTTCGAGGGCTACTGGCGACCGGGCAAGCCCTACCTCGACGGTGTGCAGTGGGAGCTGAAGGTCGAGACGCAGACCCAGCGCTACAAGCTCGAGCGCGGAGAGTACGACTACGTGCGCGAGTTCAGCCGCGCCGACCTAGCGCGGATCCGCGGGGATAGTCGCTGGGACCCATTCGGTGAGTGGGAAGCGCCCCACACGGTGTTCGGCGCATTCATGAACACCGAGCTCCCCCCCTTCAACGACCGTCACATGCGTCGCGCGGTGGCGTTTGCGATCAATCGTGAACACATCGCGGCGATCCGCCCGGGGCAAATCGTGCCCCAGTACAAGCTGGTGCCCAACGTGGTGATCCCGGCCACGCCGGGTTACCCCGCGCAGCGCTACGATCTCGACGCGGCGCTCGAGGAGATGCGCCTCGCTGGCTATCCGTACGACCCCAAGACCGGCAAGGGCGGCTACCCCAAGGAGATCGACTACCTCGCGCTGGTCGACTCCTTCGGGCAGCAGACGGCGGAGATCACTCAGCAAGAGCTCAAGAAGATCGGGATCCGCATCAACCTGCGCCTCGTTGGCTGGCCCACCTTTCAGGCGCTCACCGGTCGTCGCAAGACCTCGGTGATGGGGACCACCGGCTGGCATCCGGACTTTCCCGAGCCAAGCAACTTCTTCGAGTCAACGCTCTCCACGGACGCGATCGCCGAGGAGAACTGCCAGAACAGCGCGTTCTTCAGCAATCACGAGCTCGACGAGCTGATGAAGAAGGCGCGTGGCAGCTCCGACGCCGCCGAGCGCCAGCGCATGTATCGCCGCGCGGAAGCGATTGTCACCGAGGAGGCGCCCTGGGTCTTCACCCACTCTCAGCGCTACTACGAGGTCACCCAGCCCTACGTCCACGGCTACCACCCACACCCGGTGATGACCCAGCGCGTGCGCTGGAGCTGGATCGACACCAGCCAGCTGCAGCAGAAGCTCGCCTGCTGGCTGCCTGGCAAGCGCTGCGGTGTCTCCGCCTTGCCCGCTAGCCTGGGTGCGTCGCGCGGTGGAGGAGCCCGCTGATGCTGCAACGGCTCGCGACTCGCCTGGCTTGGTCGGTGTTCACCGTGTGGGCGGTGTTGACCCTCACCTTCTTCATCTTCAACTGGCTACCGGGCGATCCTGCGCGCGTGATGGCAGGCCCCCAAGCGCGGCCCGCCGACGTCGAGGTGATCCGCAAGCAGCTCGGCCTGGATCAGCCGCTGTACGTGCGTTACGGGCGCTTCTTCACTCAGATGGTGCGCGTCGGGGGCGATGAGAAGTCACATCCCAACGCGAGCAAGGTCGTCGGCCCGGTGAGCCTCGACCTTGGTGAGAGCTATCTTCAGCGGCAACCCGTGACGAAGCTCCTGGGCAGCGCGATTGGCCCGACGTTGCTGGTCGGGGTGCTGGCGCTCGCGATCCAAATTTCCGTGGGGATTCTATTCGGGGTCCTCGCGGCATATCGGCGGCACACGGTCTTCGACTGGGGCGCAGTGGGGCTGACGCTGATCGGCATCAGCGCGCCGACGTTCCTGACGGGGCTGTTCTTGCAAGCGGTGTTCGCGCGCTGGCTCAACTGGTTCCCGATGGTTTATTCGGGGGACGAGTCGCAGCTGCTCAAGTCTGCGTTCCTTCCCTCCCTCACGCTGGGTCTGTACGGCGCCGCCTATTACACGCGCCTGGTGCGCGACGAGATGCTCACCCTGCTTGGCAGCGGCTACGTCCGTACGGCACGCGCGAAGGGCCTCTCGGAGTCCGTGGTCGTCTTCAAGCACGCCCTGCGGAATGCGCTGGTGCCCCTCGTGACCGTGATCGGCATGAACATCGGCACCCTCGTGGGCGGCGCGATCGTCACTGAGCGGATCTTTCGCTGGCCCGGCGTGGGCACGCTGACGGTGAACGCGATCTTCGACCGCGATGGGCCAGTGGTGGTCGGTGTGGTGCTGCTGTTCGCCGTCGCCGTGGTGCTCTCCAACCTGCTCGTCGACTTTTCCTACGCCTTGCTCGACCCGCGGGTGCGCTCCCGCTCCAGCTGAGCTGGCTGATTTCCTTGGAGCTTGCCCTCCGGCGCAGCCGGAGCCGAGCGCTGAACGCGGGTGCGAAGCTGTCCGTTGGTGTGGTTGATGGTGGCAACGGATTCAGCACCAAGGGTTGGCAGGGCGGATGCGTCGCTTACACTGCGAGGCCCGATGAGCGCGGCCTCAACACGCACTTCACGCCGACGGCTAACACAGAGCGCGCTCTTGGGCGCTGGCTTGCTGTTGGCCTGCAGCGGAAGCCACCGCGCCTCCTCCCAGCCCTGGCGACAGCAACGAAGCCAGAAACGCCGCTTGGAGCGCCTGGCGACGCGTCGGCTGGTGGGAGCGAAATGGCGACTCCGGGCCCGACCGAGACGCCACTTGGCACCGCGGCTGCGCCGCCGGATGACGCCGTGGCCGAGAGCGCCGAACTCGAGATCCCTACGGCAACGTTCTCCCATCCAGTGGTCGACGCGCACCGCACCCGCGCGGTGGTCCTGCTCTATCATGGCTTCGATCGCGGAAGCGACCCACTGAGCGTGTCGAGCTATGCCTTCCGGCAGCAGATGGAGTGGCTGAAGGAGAATCGAGTCGAGGTGGTCCACCTGAGCCAGCTCGTGCTGTTCTTGCGGGGCAAGCTGCTGTTGCCCGAGCGCGTCGCGGTGATCAGCATGGACGATGGGATGAGCAGCGTGTACCACCGCGCCTGGCCGATCCTGAAACGCTTGAAGCTGCCTTTTTCCCTGGGGATCACTACGGGACTGGTAGAAGACCGCCAGCGCTTCACCATGTCATGGGACGAAGTGCGGGAGATGTATGACTCGGGCCTGGTAGAGATCGCGAGTCATGGACACCGCCACCGTGGCCTCGCCAACCTCCCCAAGAAGCTGATCGACGAAGAGCTCACGCGTTCACGAGAGCTGCTCGAGCAGCGGGTGGGCGTGAGCCCCAGCGTATACTTCTATCCCCTCGGGTCGATGGACCGCCGCGCGCGTGATCTGGTCACCGAGGCGGGCTACGACGCCGCGTTCACTGCAACAGGGGCGCCGATCGCTCTGGGTACGTCGCATCTCGCTGAGGTGCCGCGCACCAGCGTGTTCTACTCGGACTCCATGGGCCGCTTCAGCTACTTCTTCCGCGGTTTCTTGAAGACCATCCCGCATCACCTGCTGCCAAAGCCCGAACCGACACCCTAGCAGCAGCCGCTGCTCCAACGCCTGACAGCGCGGAGACCTGACAGCGCCGCGGAGACCTGAAAGCGCGGAGACCTGACAGCGCCTCGGAGACCTGACAGCGCAGCGAGGTCAGTTACTCGGGAAGGAGGCCGTCGGGGGTTTCCCGGTGGAAACTGGCGGCGTCGGGGGTGGCACGGGCGCGGGAGGTTCCGCGACCGGTGGCCTCGCTGCGGGGGCCGCGCAGCGCAGGCGGCTGGGCGCTGGATCGCGCGCAGGCGGAGGCTTGATGGGCTCCTTGACCGGCTCGGGTTCCTTGACCGCCTCGGGTTCCTTCACCGCCTCGGGCTCTGCGACTTCAGGCTGATCCGTGGCTTCGGGTGCGGGCTCCACCGTCGCGGCAGGCGCTGGCTTTTCGTCGAGCGCCGGCGAGGTGCGGACGGACTCACCGCGAGGCTCCGACGTAGTCGCTGCGGGCGTGGGCTCGTCCCTTCTTGTTGTTGCCCTTGAGAAGATCATCGCGAAGATGAAGACACCGACGGCAAAACCGACCGCCAGCGCCACGACCCGCATGAAGCGACTGCGGCGCGCTTCCTGCTCTGGGCTGCGCTGAGGCAGCACCAGCGGCTCGTCGAGGTCGAGGTCGATTTCACCCGGCGGTCTGCGCGGGCCGCCTTCGTACTCCCCGTCTGCCGACTGCGAAGAACGCCGCCTCGTGCTCGTGATCGTGGGCGTGCGCGTGCTCCGCTTCATCGACGGCAGGAGCCTGCTTCGTCACTGCGGGTAGCGGCGCCGTCTTGGTTCGCGGCCTGGAAGCGCGGGTGATCGGCGCTTCCTCCTCGGGTTCCGGCTTCCCTGTGGCAGCGGGGTCTTGCTGTTCTGAACCGGCTCAGGCTTCGCTTCCGGGCAGCCAAGCCATCTGGGTCCGTGCCTTCGTAGGAGGTTCCCAGGGTCGGTGGCGCAAGTTCGACTGCCGGGGAGGGCAGCGGGCTTTCGCGCAATGCGAGGGCCTCAGCGCCGCGTCTCCGGGCTCGCTTCTTCCGGGAGCTGAATGCTGCCCATGATGCGAGTGGCCTTGCCGGGGTTCTCCTCGCCGGTTCCGCGCGGGAACGGGATCACCTTCGCGTCAAGCTTGGCTTGCGGCGAATCGCCCTTGGTGCTTGGCAGCTGAGACTCGATCGCGCTGCGCGCGATCGCGACCGCAGCGCGGGCGTCGGGCGAGTCGGCCAGCGTCGGCTTGGCGGTGAACTGCGGCTTCGCACGAGAACCTGGGTCTTTCGCGACGGCCGGCATACCCAGGCCCAGCTGGGTCGAGATGCCGACCCGGCCCTCCTTGGTGGTCGCAGGGAGTGGGGTGCGCTTTGGCGCGGGTGCCGGTGCCGCCTCCGCCGCGAGGCGATCGAGCGCCTCCATCGCGGCGTCAGCCGCGGTAGCGAGGGTCGCACGTTGCGACGCAGCGACGCCTGCGGAACCGGCAGCGCTGGCAGCGGCAGCGGGGCGCTCTCTTCAGCCACCGGGGTCATCAAAGATCCCCAAATCGGGCACCGGCTCGGCGGTCTTCGTCTTCGGCGGGGAGTGGCGTTCGGGGACGACAGCTTCCACCAACGCGACGTCGAGCTTCGGCTGGCTCTCGTGCTCGATGCTTGGGACCACTTCGTCGCTGTGCACCGGGTCGTCACCGAGGCTCTGGGACTCCGAAGCGATAAAGCGAAGCCCTCGAAATACAGCTTGGTGATGGTGCCCAAGGTGGAGAGATCCTCAAACGGGCTCTCATCCACGACGTGGAGCAGGCTGCGCTTGCCGTCGAACAACTTGAGGATGCCGTTCAGCTCGTCTGGGATCTCGTTGAGGCGCTCGACCAGCTCGTCGTGATCGACTTCGAAGACCACCCGTGGTGAGGACGGCAGCTGCTCGCACAGGCGCCCCCACTCGTCGACGCGGCGCATGCCCTCCATCAGCAGCCCTTGAGTCGACGTGGGAACGATGTCTTCGTTCTGAACGGGGCGGAACTCGACCTCGAAGCTGCCCTCAGTCCAAATCAGCGCGCGATAGACAGCCTCTTCGCCGCGCAGCTTGCCCAGCTCCGCGTCGACGACCTTTCCCTCGCGGAAATAAACGTAGGCATCACGCGCTCCGTCATGGATCACGGCGACGCCGCTCTTGCGGCTGACCTCGAAGGTCTGCAGCAAGTCGACGACGCCCATGTCCTCCAGCGATCCAGAGAGCCGCGTGCGCGCGCTCAAGGGCTGGCTGGTGGCGATGCGCTCCTGAGTGCGCCGCGCGAGCAGCATGTTCACGCGGGTGATCAGCTCGCGCACGAAGATCGGCTTCGTCAGGTAGTCTTCGACACCCAGCTCAAGTCCACGGATCTTGTCCTCGACGGATTTTTGGCTGGTCAGGAACAGCACCGGGATCCCCGACAAGTCCGGCTGCTCCTTCAAACGCCGGACCAGCTCGTAGCCGTCGAGCCCTGGTAGCCGTGTGTCGGTGAGGATCAGATCCGGCGTGGAGAAGTTGATCTTCGCAAATGCATCGGCACCGTCGCCTGCCGTCGTGACGCTGTAGCCGGCCTTCTTGAGGCTGACTTCAAGCACTCGGACACTGCGAGGATCTGCATCGACCAGCAGTAGTTGCTTCTTCGCCACGTCGTTTCTTCCTGCGCAGGCTTAGCCTTGCGGTACCCAGCACCACTGTCAAGCTGAGTCACTGGATGCGATACGTCTCAAACGGCGAAATGATCCGCGAGGTTTGCAGAGTCGCGTTTGGATGCGTGGGAGCGCGCAGCATCCCTGGGCTTCGCTACTTCCAGGGATCGACGATGTCCGAGCCGCCCATCTGTGGCTTCGGTTTGGTCGTGGCGGTGGCCGTGGGCGTCGGGGCTGGCGTCGGGCGCGGGGCGGGATGGTAGGCCCGAGGCGGAGCTGGCTTTGCGGCGGGCTCAGGCGCTTTTTCCACGGGGCTCGGTTCGGGCGCGACGTTCTCCGCGGTGGCAGGCGTCGTGACTTGCGTGGCAACTGGCGTCGTGGCCGGGGCAGCTGACAAGCTCGTGTTCGCGCTGGCGGCCGCCTTGGCCGCCTCGATGCTGTTCGACTCCCCCCACCCGCGCGTGAACAGCCACACCACTGCGGCGAGCAGCGCCAGTGCGCCGACGACTGCGATTGCGATCGACGTTCGGCTATAGGACTCGCTGCTGCGCCCCTGCGCGATACGCATTTCCTCGGGGCTAGGCGGCTCGAGCTCGTCGGCGAGGAGATTTTCCAGCGGCCGGGCGTCGGCCTCAGAGGGGCGCAAAGAGACGCTGCCGTCGTCGCTCACCTGGGCGACGCGGTCGAGCTCCTCGATGAAGTCCGCCATGCTCTGAAAGCGCTGGAGCGGCTTCTTTTGCAAACAGCGGAGCGTCATGTCTTCCAGCGCTCCAAGCTCACGCGCGGCGGCGATGATCTCGCTCGGCGGCGTCGGCGCCACGTACATGTGCTTGGTCAAGACGCCCATGTAGCTGTCGGCCTCGAAGGGCACGCGGCCGGTGAACATCTCGTACATCACCACGCCCAGGGCGTAGATATCGGCGCGATGGTCCACGCTGCCGCCAGAGGCTTGCTCCGGGCTCATGTAGTGGGGCGTGCCAAACACCATGCCCTGGCGGGTTAGACGACTCGCGCCCGCGACCTTTGCGAGGCCGAAGTCGAGCACCTTCACCACGTCGCTGCCACTGCCTGCCGCCGAACCCACGTGGATGTTGTCAGGCTTCAGATCGCGATGAACGATGCCTGCCGCGTGTGCGGCGCCCAGCGCCTCGGCCACCTGGCGAAGGATGCGCACGGCGCGGGCAGCGGGGATGGCGCCGCCATGCTGGATCAGCCACCCCAGTGACTGCCCCTCCAGCATTTCCATGACGAAATAGGGCTGTTCACCATCGAGTGCGCCGAAGTCGGTGATCTGCACCACGCTTGGGTGGGAAACAGACGCAGCAGCCTTCGCCTCTTGGATGAAACGCGCTGCGAGTTCGCGATCGCCGGCGAGGTCCTTCCTGAGCACTTTGAGAGCGAAAGCGCGGCCCAGCGTGGTGTGTCGCACGCGATAGACGGTTCCCATGCCGCCTTCGCCGAGAACACCGAGCACCTCGTAGCGACCGTCCACGATGCTGCCGAGCAGTGGGTCGCCGCTGCGATCCCATTTGCCTCGATGCTCGAGCAGCGCGCCGTCGAAGGGGCAGAATCGCGCCTCGCCCGAGAACTGATGTCCGCAGTCAGGACACAGCTTGGCAATCGGCTCCGGCTCGGGCTTGTCGTTGGAGCTTGTGCCTCGAACAGCATTAGTGTCTCGCTCACCCTCAGCCTCAGCCTAGCCATTGTCCGCGGGCAAGGCACTGACTCGCGGGACAATTGCGGAATGTCCGAGCGGCGTGGGGTGTGCCGTGGCGCGCCAGCGCGCCAAGTTGCGAAGGAGAGGCTGCGTTGCGCGTGAAGGTTCCCAACGGCGGGTCGGTCGACCAACGCAAAGCGCCCGGGCTCTGTTGAGCCCGGGCGCTGAGAACCGTGCGAATCGAGTCGCTCAACCGAGGGCGCCACGCACGCAGCCTGGATAAAGCGCCGGCTCCGTTCGGCGTGTTGCACTTGGGCACGGACACCGCCGGGGAACTCGCCAGCTGCTGGCGCCGGAGCGCTCCGGGTTGCGCAGCCTGGGGCAGCGCACCGGAGGTGGTCCGTATCCGCCGCCCTGCTGGGCCTGTAGCTGCTGCGGATAGCCCTGTTGCGGGTAACCTTGCTGAGGCGGATAACCAGGCTGCTGACCTGGATAGCCCTGGGGCCAGACGATAGCCGGGCGGCGAGTAACCGGGCTGCGGCGGATAACCAGGATGCCGTGGGCTGTCCCTGGGGCGCCCTGTTGAGGCGCGCCCGTTGCCGTGATGGCCGGGCGGCTGTCCAGGATAGCCTTGGGAGCGGATAGCCAGGAGGCGAATAACCGGGATAGCCCTGGGGCGGATAACCGGGCGGCGGGTAGCCGTAGCCGGGCGGCGGGTAGCCCTGAGGAGGATAGCCGTGCGCTCCAGCATTGAGGCCTGCACCAAGGCCCATGCCTGCCATCATACCCGCACCAGCAACCCCCGCGGAAACGCCGTGCCTTGTGACCTTCACCGAGGCCCATCGTCGCTTGCGCACCAGCGAACTGCCCGTAGCGGTTCATGTCGACCACGGTTCACGTAGCGCTGGGCGTTCGAGAAGTCCTGATCGAGACCGAACTGACGCTGCTGCGTCTCGGCTTCGGCGGTTCCGACGCCGATCTTCGCCTTCCGACGATCGAGCTTGGCCTGGACGATTTGGTCCTGGAACTCGTCGATGCGTGCTTCGTCTTCCTTGCTCAAGTTGATGTTGAGCTTGGCGATCTCCATGACCTGGAACCCTTTTCCGTGAGGTCTGGACAGTTCTGTACGATCTCCCGCGCGACGTCTGGTCCGCACTCTCCGAGATCCATCAGCGTGATGTCCCCGGACTTCATCATCCGCGTCAGCACGGACTTGAGACCCATCCGGGGATTTGGTCGCGCACCCACTGCAGGGCGACGTCGGGATCCACCGCACCGCTCTGGCCGATGAACTTGCCGATGAAGACGGCGGGATCCGTCACCTTGAACGAGTAGGTGCCGAACGCGCGAGGGTTCACGCGGATCTCGAGTTCGGATCGCGCATCATTGGGGTCCACCGAAGCCCAACGGCTGGCTATTCTGATCGCGGAAAATCGGGCGCGTGGTTACGAAGAAGATCTCGCTGATGAATACATTTCCGCCCGTGGTCTGAAACGAACTTACCGAGGAACGGGATATTTTGCGTGCTCAGGGTGTGGCGCCCGGGAGGGAGGATCCCCTGATGCGTGCCGTCCTTGAAGAACAGCGCGACTTCATCCGAATCGACCGTCAGCTGACTCAGAATGGAAACTGCTGATCGGATGCTTGTAGAAGACCTTCTCTTTGTACTCGTCGGGGCGAGCGATCATCATCTGCACGCCGCCCTTGACGAATCCGCCGATCCCCATGTGTGTATCTCCTCCGCAGAGTTCCTGGTTTGACCAGGCTAGAGCTGTTGGTCCGCAGACTCCAACGATGAGCTGCGCGTCCCTACGCGAACCTATCCTCAAACAAAGCTGACTGTCCGGGCAGAATAGTGCCCGCAAAGAATGAGAGCAACCGAGTCCGATGACGGCGACGCGGGTTGTTCCGTCGCGCGGCCACCCTCGGTCGGTGAATGTGGGCGCAGACGCCTCACGCACTTGCGGCAGGCATGTTGCCCTGCGTGGGTAAGGCGCGAAGCGTGTTTCCGTCGAGAGCCGGAGCGATTCGCCTGGTTTCGTGGGCTGAGCGACTGTGAGGTGAGAAGTCTGAGTTCCATTCGTGTTCCAAAGCCGTCACTTGTGAGGCGACAAGGGCGTCTGACGGATCATGAGATCCTGCGCCTCAGGCTTTCGCCGTGCATTCAGGCTCTCGCCCTGCACCGCGCCGAACGTCGCGATTCGCACCTGGTCCGCTTGACTGACCATCGACGCTCCCGTTGAGCGAGAGCGCGACGTCGCGCCGCCTGCCAGATACACCTCTGGCGCGGCCCGCGTCGATAGAACCTCCAGGCTCAGCCGACATTCCGCCACCCAGGTCGATTTTGGATGGACAAATTGCGCCCAGCGGGCAGCCAGGACGGATCAAAATCTCGCCGTCCGCTGCCGCGACCCGTGAGCAGTCGGGCTAGTTGCGGTACCGTGAAGGGGATGAGTCCCGAGCTGGATCTTGAAGGTCTGCCGCCACCAGCGAAGAAGGCGCTCTCTCCGGGAGCGCCTCCGCCGCTCAAACTGATGGCAGCCAAGGGGGTGATCCCCGGAGCCAAGCCGGCGGACATCGTCACGGTCCTCACTGGGCTGGCCGCGGAGGACGCAAAGGTGGCCGAAGCGGCCCGCGCCACCCTGAGGATCTGCCGCCACCCGTGCTGACTGGCGCCCTGAGCGCTGACGCAGGCTTGATCATCCACGCCCTGTGCGAGACCCGGGCACACGACCACGACTCGCTCGGGGCGCTCTTGCGCATGCCACGGATTGCAACGGAGACCCTCGAGTTCCTTGCGGAGCGGGCTGACGAAAAGGCAGGGGAAATCATCGCGACCAACGAGCGGCGCCTGCTGGAGGCGCCAGGAGTCATCGAGCGCTTGTACATGAACAAGCACGTGCGCATGTCCACGGCGGACCGCTTGCTCGAGCTCGCGGTGCGCAACGGCGTCGAGCTGAACATCCCCGCCTTCAAGGAAGCCGCGGAGGCGATTCAGACGGAGCTCATCCCCGAGGCGAGCGAAGAGCCGACCTTCGACGATGTCTTGTTTGCCGAGACGCAGGAGATCAGCGCCCAGATCGCTCTGGACGAGGGTGAAGACACTCACGAGCTCGATGAAGAGGGCAACGAAAAGGTCATCGAGAAGGTCAAGCCATTGTGGGCCCGCATCACTCAGATGACGACCTCGCAGAAGATCCGCACGGCTGCACTTGGCAAGGGAGAAGAACTCCTGCTGTTAGCCCGCGACGCGAACCGCCTGGTCGCGTCAGCCGCAGCGCAGTCGCCGCGCATGCGCGAGCGTGAAGCCATCCAGATCAGCGCAAGCCGCTCCGTGAGTGACGACGTGCTGCGCATCATCGCGCGCAACAAGGAGTTCACCCGCAGCTACCAGATCAAGCTGAACCTGGTGACGAACCCGCGCACGCCGCTCACGTTTGCGTCGAGTCTCATCCCTCACCTGCGCGAGGCAGACCTAAGACAAGTTGCCCGCAGCAAGAACGTGACGGGCGCCATCTCGCGGGCCGCGAAGCAGCAGATGAGCCGCAAGGCAGACCGCCGATGACTGGCTCTCGCCAGCGGGTGAAGCCATGAGCAAGCTCGTACGTTTTGGCGTCGCGATGGAGAAGGAGCTCCTCGAAGGCTTCGATGAGCTGATCACTCAGCGTGGCTACGCCAACCGCTCCGAGGCGCTGCGCGACCTGGTCCGGCGAGAGCTGGACGACGCCGCGTGGCAAACCGGCGCGCCAACCTGCGCGACCATCACGCTGATCTACGACCACCACAAGCCGGAGCTCAGCGAGCGCCTGACCGCGATTCAGCACGACTCGGGCGCGCTGATCATCAGCGCGCTGCACGTGCACCTGGACCACGATCACTGCATGGAGGTGATCGCCACCCGCGGTCCAGCGAGCCAGCTCAAGGCGTTGGCGGATCAGCTGATCGGAGCGAAGGGCGTGCTCAGCGGAGACATCGTCGCCGCTCGCCTGCCTGAAGGCGACTCCGACGGGCACAAGCACGCCCACCCTCACAAGCACTGAGCCTGTGCGGCGCTTGGGCTGCAGTCGCCATCAGCGGCGCTGAGCGGCTCTGCGTGGCGACGGCCGGTGCGCTGTGCAGCTCACCTCACCCCCGAACCGCGAGGAAACGTAACGGCAGGCTACACGGACACGTGGGTCAGAGAGCGCTGCTCGTCGCGCGGAGCTCGCCAGGGCTTGCCCGAATCGGGCTCAGTCAGTGCCGAGCATGCGACGCTTCCGCGCGGCAATCTTCGATTTGCGAATTTCTTCGGCGAGCTTGACCTTGTGCGGGTCGATCAAGAACGGCGAGACGCGCTCCGTCTTCTCGAACTTGTCTTTGTACTGCATCGCCTGGAACTTCGTCTTGAAGGGGCCGATGCGCACGCGGTGCCAGAGGCCGCGGCTGGGCACGTGAGCCGCCTGACGGTAGGCGGAGTGACCGCGCTTGCGCAGGTCATTGACGAACTTGTCAGCGTCTTCCTGTTTCTGGAAGCTCGCGACTTGGATCTGGTAGCCACCTTCGCTGCCCATCGGCGCCAGCTCGGCGTCGTCCGCGATCTGCGACTGGCTGGCCGCGAGGCCCGTCAGGCTGTCCTTTGGCTCCTCGGTGACCGGAGTCGCCGCGAGCAGGCTACCCGCAGGCAACGGCACCACGGGCAAGCTGTCCGAAGGCGGCGGAGGCAACGTGGGAGCGCCGGGCGGCAGCGTGAAGTCCTGCTTCACCAAGCGGCCGCGCTCGTCCTTCACCGCGGCCAGGGCGGTGGTTGGCGCTTCGGTGTCGCTCAAGATCCCGGGGAAGGTCACGTCGCTCTCGTCGATCTCTTCCGCGGGTTTCGATTCCTCCCGCGACTCCTGCATCAGCGCGGCGAGGGGATCGTTCTGCTGCTGTTGAGCCGGCTCTGCGCTCTTCATGCTGAAGGCAGCGACGGCGACCAGCGCTCCCCCACCGAGCGCAAACAGCAAGAGCGTTCCGAGTCGCGGCGAGCGCCGCCCCGGATCGTCCTCCTGGATGTTTTCGAGATTCCGAACGTTCACGCTTTCCATCGGGGTCGATGCGGGCCTCGGAGGAGCTCTCGGCAGCGAGGGCAGGACCGCTTTTATATGGGTACTGCCCTCCCCCGCTGACGGCCAAGTTTCGGCCCCTCGAATCGACCTTGGCTGCGCGCTCGGGTCCGAGCAAGTTCATCGCCCGGAGGCGCTCAGGCGCTCGGCGCGAGACGCGGCTACCGAGAGGTCGCCAGCGCCTGAAATTGCTCGGCTTTCCACTCGGTTTCAGTGAGCTCGCGCTCAGGGTCGGAGTCGGCGACGATGCCACCACCGGTGTGGTAGTGCCCGACTTCTCCGCGCAGCGACAGGCTGCGAATCGCCATGGCGAGCTCGAGCCCTCCGGCCTGGGTCACACATCCATAAGCGCCCGTGTAGAGGCCGCGCCGCACTGGCTCCAGGTTGGCGATGAGCTCCATGGCGCGCACCTTGGGCGCCCCCGTGACGCTGCCGCTCGGAAGCATCGCGCTCAGCAGCGCGCGCCGCGTCACCTCTGGGCGTAGCTCGGCGCACAAGGTGGCCTGGCGATGATGAATCGTCGGATGCGTGACGACCTCAGGGCCACGCGTGAGGTCCACACTGCCGGTCTTGGCGATGCGTCCCAGATCGTTGCGCTCCACATCCAGGATCATCGCAAGCTCGGCGCGCTCCTTGGGATCGGCGTCGAGCTCGAGGCTGAGCGCGGCGTCGCTCGCGTCGTCTTTGCCTCGCGGCCGGGTGCCTTTGATTGGAATGGTGGTCACGCGACCGTTCGGCTCGAGGCGCAGGAACAGCTCGGGGCTAAGCCCCACCACTTGCGTCTGACCGACATCGAGGGCGCAGGCGTAAGGAGCGGCGCCGTGCCCTGCGACTGCCAGCAACAGCTCGATCGGTCCACCGGTCGCTCGATAGGTGAAGCGACGCGCCAGGTTCACTTGATACAGATCGCCTTGAGCGATGAACTCGAGCGCCTGCTCGATGCGTCTGACGTGGGCTCGACCATCATCGGCGCTGTCCTTCAGGCGCTCGAGGTGCGCGGGACGTATTGCCCCGCGGATCCGCAAGCGGCGCTCGAGGCGCTCGAGGGAGCTCGCGTCGTCGCCAACCAGGAGCACCCCGTCGGGACTCACCTGGGCCACTGCCCCGTAGCGCTGCCAGTGCGGGAGGCTGATGAACGGAGGCGGCCGGCGCTCCGCGGAGACGTAGCGTGCGCGCTCCAGATCGCGCCGGCACTCGTAGGGCAGCACGCCGACCCAGCGGGGCACGCACCCGAGCGGGCCCAAACGCGAGTCCAGCGGGAGGTTCGGCTCCGGATCCAGCGCGGTCACCTGGTCTACCGGCTCACAGCACAGGTAACTGGGGCCGCTCGCGTCGGCGCTCCACAGCACTTGCGCGCCCGGTGCGCCCGCTAGACTACGGGCGAGCGCGGCGACGTCAGGGTTCAGATCCGTATGCCGGACCACGAGGGGCATCGCAGCCATGTAGCGCAGCTGCCTCGCAATGTTAGCGGTGTTTCGCCGCGCTTTTGCATTCTCGCCGCACGCCAACAGCTCGAGTCGGCGATGGCATCCGCCGAGGCTTGGCGGTAGGAAGCGCCATGCGGATTCGTGGCGCACTCACGCTAGCCCTGCTGGGCCTGAGCCTTGGAGGCTGCTCCGAGGAGATCCTGGGACCAGGTCAGGTGAAACTCGAGGCGGGCCTCGAGTCGACGCTGTGGCCGGATCCGCCGCCGAGCCGTGTGAACATCACCACCACGAGCGAAGACGGCACGACCCGCGACTTCAAGCAGTACGACGGCCCCGTCGACGGCTTCTCTCTGGGGCTCGGCGATCTGGCGCGCTTTCATCTGCGCGCGGCGGACAGCCAGGGCAACACCCTGGTCAGCGGTGACAGCATCTTCATCGATCCCTGGGGCGTCGCCGAGCGAGTCGTCCCGTTGGTCGTCGGAAGCGCTGGAAAGGTCAGCCGCGTGGATCAGCTCGCGGAGAGCTTCAGCGCTCCCATCGAGTTCAGCGGCAGCATCGCCAGCCGCTACCTGTTCTCGGTGAGCGGCCGCGAAGGCCGGCTGTACGACCTCGGCTTGTGGCGCGCCTCTCAGGCTTTTGACGTCCCCTGCCCCAGCGAAACCGACTGCACCATCGAGACGGTGCTCGTGCAACAGGGCTGGACGGCAGTGTTCATTGGACCGAGCGGCGCGTCCTATCTGGACTTCAGCACCGGCGCGACGGGTTTCCTCAAGGATCTAGACGGCGGAAGCTACGCCGACGTGAGCGGCGGCCAAGTGTTCAGCGGGCCCGACGAAGAGATCTACGTCGTGGGAGCCACACGCACTTCGGCGCCGAGCGATCGCGTGCTGCGCATCGCGGCGGACAACACCCTCAGCGTGATCCGCTTGGCCTCGGCGCGCCAGGGCGCCGCCGCTGCGTACCTCGCCGGACGTGGCTTGCTCGTCGTCGGAGGCAGCGCAGACGCCGCGGGCGCCGAACAGCTGAAGCCGGGAGCAGACGCCTTCGACACCCTGGATTTACCCTCGGACGCGACGAGCGGCGCCGGCCTGTTCGAAACTTCCGCGGGGATCATCCGGATTGGCGGCGCCCTCGCTGACGCACCGGCAGAGATGCAGCGCATCGATCTCGGCTGCGCTGCGCCTTGCCCCATGGAGACCGCAGGCCCGGCCCTCGATAGCTCAGCGCCAGTGCAGCTGCGGACCACCGAAGGCGGCGAAGTGCTGCTGCTCGGCACGGGCAGCGACGGCAACGGCGCGCTCTACCGCATCAACGCCGACAGCTTGCCCGTGAACCTCGAGCCTCTGAGCACGACCCCGCGTAGCCCCGGTCTGCTCAGCCTGCTCCCCACCGGGCAAGTCGCCCTGACCGGCGGCGGCTCCGGCAGCAGCGCGAGCACGCTGCTCGAAATCTACTTTCAGCGCTGAGCCTTCATCGCGCCAGCAGCACGGCTTTGACGTCCCTCGCCGCTCACGGCAGAGCGGATGCATGAGTTTTCACAGCATCCGCTACGAAGTCGCCGGGCGTATCGCCACCATCACGCTGAGTCGCCCGGATCAGCTGAACGCCATCGATCAGCACATGCCCGGGGAAATTCGCCAAGCCGTGGAGGCCGCGAACGGCGATCCCGAAGTGCACGTGATCGTGCTGACCGGGGAGGGCCGCGCGTTCTGTGCTGGCTACGATCTAATGGCCTTTGCGCAGACCAAAGGCGAGAACGCCGGCGTGCAGTCGATGCCTTGGGACCCAACCGTCGACTTCAAGATGATGTTCCAGAACACCCAGGACTTCAGCAGCCTGTGGCACAGCTACAAGCCGACCATCGCCAAGGTGCGCGGCTACGCAGTGGCCGGTGGCAGCGACATCGCGCTGTGTTGCGACCTGCTCGTGATGGCCGACGACGCCAAGATTGGCTATCCGCCAGCGCGCGTGTGGGGCTGCCCAACGACCGCGATGTGGGTCTACCGTCTAGGCGCTCAGCTCGCGAAGCGCATGCTGCTCACCGGCGACTTGATGGATGGCAGTGAAGCCGCCCGCGTGGGCCTCGCGGCAGAAGCCGTGCCCGAAGCGGAGCTCGACGCCCGGGTGCAAGCCCTTGCAGAGCGCATGGCCGCTATCCCGCGGAATCAGCTCCTGATGAACAAGCTGATGGTGAACCAAGCCTTCGAGAACATGGGCCTGCGCACCACCCAGATGTTCGCCACGCTCTTCGATGGCGTCGCCCGTCACTCCCCGGAAGGCCTATGGTTCAAGCAGCGCGCCGAGGAGGTCGGCTTCAAGCAAGCCGTACAGGAGCGCGACGGCGGCGAACCCATCGCCCCCGGCGTGAGCAAGTAAGCCGGCGTCAGCCCACGCAGCCAGATCCCCAGGGCAAGGCACCGGAAGCGCCTCAATTCTTGGGGTGAGGCAGCTTTCTTGGGGGTGAGGTAGCGCTAGCTCACTCGCTGCACAAACCCGCGACCAAACACGGTCTGCGAGGCAGGTGCCGTCGCGACCGCACCCGGCCACACCACGCAGCCCTCGAGCACTCCTTCACCGAGGACACGCGCCCCCGCCCCCACGATAGACTTCGCGAGTCGCACCTCAGGCGCTACCTGAGCGCCGGTGCCGAGCCAGTGGTCACGCTCGCCGAGCCACTCGAGGTTTGCCGCAAGGTAACGCTCCAAGTTACCGAGATCGCTCCAGGTGCCGCCGAGCTCCAGCGTCTCGATGGAGCGACCCTCGCGCAGCCACGGTAACGCCACGTCCCCGATCAAGCACCCTTGCTCAGGCAGCCGTTCGAGTATCTGCGCGGAAAGTGTCGCAATGCCTACGTAATCTGCGCCCCGCACTTCTTCGCCGAAGCATTCGCCGCGCAGGCGGACGACGTCGCTCCTCTCCCCCAAACCCACGCTGCCCTGGCCCTTCGCTCGCGGCGCCACCAGCAGCGTGAGTGGCGCTTGGCTTGCGAGCAGCTCGGTCACGGGCGGCTCGCACCAGATGTCTCCGTTCCAGATCAGCGCCGGAGCCTGGAGCTGCTGCCGGGCTCCTGCCACGCCACCCGCTGTGCCCCGGATCTCAGGCTCGGGCACCACTTCAATGTTCACACCTAAAACTTCAGAAATATTCTGGAATTCGCCCATCAGATGGTGCGTATTGATGACCAGCTCCGAGACCCCGAAGCCACCCAGGTACGCCGCGATGCGTCCCAGCAGCGAACGGTCTCCGACGGGGACCAGCGGCTTTGGCAGCTCGTTCGTCAGCGGACGCAACCGAGTGCCGAAGCCGGCGCACAGCACCATCACCCGCGCCACGACGACTCCGAACCGAGCTTGTTCATGCCTGAATGCTTAGCAGAGCGAACCTGGGCTCCGGGAGTTTTGCGCCCGGCGTCCGAGCGCCGCCCGGCGTTGCCACAAACTCGCCCGGCTTCGCTGGCTCATGCTAGCCGCAAGCTCCTATGTCAGCTGCGCACAGTCCCCGCTTGGCTCCGCCTTGGCGCTCCGCTCTTGCCTTCGTGCTCTCGGGCGCAGCTAGCTTCGCGGCATTCGCCGCTGGAGGCTGCAGCACCGACGCAGTGGGAATCACCACCTGCCGGGAAATCGAGGACACGCGCTGCGAAGCAGCGGCTCAGTGCGGCATCGAGGGTGCCGAGGACGTGGACGCGTGCAAGCGCTTCTACCGCGACCACTGCCTCCACGGACTGGCGCTGGAGTCCGAGCCCAAGGGCAGCGAGGTCAGGCGCTGCAAGGCGGTGATCAAGGGCGCCGGCGAGTGCGCCAAGGCGGGCGTCACAGATCCGACTCAGTGCACGGCCCTGCAAGGTCAACAGCTCGCGTCCACGATCAGTAACGTGTGCGACGTCGTGCTGCAGCCAGAAGACACCGCCGCGTGTCGCTTCTTGGTCCCCGACGAAGATGCTCTCCCCGACGCCGGAGCTGCGGGTAGCGCCGGCACTGGGGGCACTGGAGGCTCGACCGGCGGAACCGGCGGCACTGGGGGAAGCGGTGGCGCAGCGGGCGCTGCCGCAACGGGCGGCACAGGTGGCGCCGCGGGCGGCGGAGCCTGAGCATGGCGTACTCAGGGCGAAGCGCGGCGCTGTGGCTCTGCCTGCTTGCCCTCTTACCGTGCGGATGCAAAAAGAAGCAGTGTCAGGAAGCGCAAACCGTCCGCGCCGAAACGGCTGAAGACGAAATTCTGCGCGTGGGCGCGCGCTGGCAGGCCACCCAGGAGGCGCGCGGTTTCGAGTCACCTCCAAGCAACGTCAGCGTATTCAATACCCGCGTGCAGAGCGTGCTGGTGTTCAAGGCCGGCGAGCAGGCGGTGGTCGAAGGCCTGAGTGCAACCGAGGACTTCGAGCTGCGCGACGGCACGCGGATCCACTGCGAGGGTCAGCTCGAGGTGCACGCCCGAGTCTTCTACGGACGCCGCGGGGGCGAGGCGGCGATTCAGCTGGAGCGGCCACGAGTCCGCATTCCTCGGCGCTGCAGCGGTGGAGCTCCGCCGGACGCCGCGCTCAGCCTGCCCCGCAGCGTCGCGCGCTTCGTGCTGCGGGACGATCAGCTGATCGCCGTCGAACCGCCGCTCGAGAAACGCGTCTACCTGCCCATCCCGTGACGCTCACACCGCCGCCGACCAGGGAAAAACCCTGGAATTGGGCGGTTCGCGCTCGGATGCGAGGCTTACGCTCCGCGCAGTTCGAGGGTGCGCGACGGGGCGAAGCGCTGTAAGAGGGCATCCGTGCAGAGATTCGCTCTTTCCTTAGCGCCTGGAAGGCTCTCGGCGCTCGCCTGGATGCTGATCGGCGCAGCCTGCGTTGGCGCCTGCTTCGACACGGGCTCTTCCAGCGCGGGCACCACCTCGCCCACCCTGGTCGGCGTCAACCCTGCAGACTTCTTGGGCAACCTGCCGTGTGTCGACGCGGAGGGTGCACCGCGCAGCTACGTGGTGACCCTGCACGGCGAGACTCCCCCCGACGCAGACGCGTCGGCCCCCGACGAGTTCGAGCATCCGAGCTCGCCGCCAACCAGCTGCAACCGCATCGTGACCTTCGGCTACGTCACGCCGGGCAATCGCTACACAGCGGAGGTCGATGTCTACGAGACGGACCAGCTGACTCCCCTCGCCTCGGGGTCGCGTGTGATGCTCGACGCCAAGGGTAACCGCGTGGAAAAGAGCTGGAGCACCCAGTGTGGTGTCGCGCACGATGGCAACGGAGCGCGGCCAGCCATCAGCGTTTCGTTCAGCACCGTCTACGTGACGCCCTGCGATGCCCTGACCGACTTGCGCACCACGAAGCCCAGCACCGGCATCGACATCGACTTGATCGCCCTGCGTGGCGAGAAGCTGTGCAGCAGCGCAGACACCAGCGAGACTACCGACCCGACCATCAGCGGCTACCAAGTGAGGCTGTTGCCGGACGGAATCATCAAGGGCGCGAGCTGTGATGGCGACATCACACCCTACACGGATCTCACGCCGGGCACGCTCTACGACTTCGGCGTCCTGGCGCTCGGCAGCGACGGCAGCAGCGTCGCCTACTCGACGACGTGTAGCGCCACCGCCGCGGAGAACGTCGTGCTCAAGGCCGCCTGCAATCCCCTGGTTCCCGGAGGAAGCGGCTTTGGGGGAAGCGGCGGTGTCGGCGGAGCTGGCGGCGCCGCAGGCAGCGCAGGCACTGGCGGCGCGGCTGGCACTGGCGGCGCGGCTGGCACTGGCGGCGCGGCTGGCACTGGCGGCGCGGCTGGCACTGGCGGCGCGGCTGGTACTGGCGGCGCGGCTGGCACTGGCGGGACCGGCGGCGCGGCGGCAGGCGCGGGTGGTACCTCGGGCGGCGCTGGCGGGACGTCAGGCACCAGCACCGGCGGCACCAGCGGCTCTGGCAACTAGCAGCGCGCACAGGCGCCTGGGGGAAGGCGCCTGTGGGGATCCGGCCAAGGGTCGACGGCTGTGACGGGTCAGACTCCGCCGCTGCGCGCTTTTCGCCGCCGGGGTTTGCGGTTTGGCATCAAGGAAGCTACGAGAAGCTTATGAGCCGCCCAAGTGGCGATGGGATGCAAGTCAGTGGGGGCCTACTGATGCCGGGCAAGGCGCTCAAGGGCGTCTTGCTCGCGTTGCTCGCCGTCAACGTCGCCTTCGCCGTCGCGATCAACTGGGGAGGAGCCAGCGAGCAGCTCTTCCTCGCGCTGTGCGGCAACACGGAGCAGATCCTCCACGGTCAGGTCTGGCGCCTGATCACCGCGCCGTGGATGCACGAACCACGGGGCAACGTGGGGCACCTGCTGTTCGCCCTGATCGGGTTGTTCTTCCTCACCCCGCAGCTCGAGACTCAGTGGGGCACGAAGCGCACGCTCCGTTTCCTGTTCTTTTCCGGCCTCATCGCCTACGGACTCCAGGGCGTGCTCGAGCTGGCGCTGCCCACGAAGTACTCGTCGCAGCTGGTTCCGGCGTACTGGTATGGCGCGGCGCCGGTGATCGAAGCGGTGGCGGTGGCCTGGGCGCTGAGTTTCCGTGGGCAAACGGTGCGCCTGTTCTTCGTGCTTCCCGTCACCTCTGGCATGCTGCTGGGCTTCGTGATCGCGATGAGCGTGCTGCGCGTGCTCTGGCTGAGCGGTGCGCCTGAAGGCCTGCTCTCGCCTTTTGGCGGCATGCTCGCGGGTTGGCTCCTGGGCGGTGGCACGCCGTCACCGCTGCGGCGTGCCTGGCTGCGCTTCCGCTTGCGCCAGCTCGACGCGCAGGTCGGGAAAGAGAGCACGAACCGCAAGCAGCGCGTCGCCAAGTCGAGCTTTCGCGTGATCGAAGGCGGGCGCGGCAAAGACGACGACGGCAAGGGCCCCGACGGTCGCTACCTGAACTAGCGCCGGTTTGCCACGCAGCACCGC
Organism: Polyangiaceae bacterium; assembly: GCA_041389805.1. GTDB lineage: Bacteria > Myxococcota_A > Polyangia > Polyangiales > Polyangiaceae > JAHBVY01. The sequence goes on from JAWKRD010000038.1 coordinate 55,939, forward strand.
GGCGCAGCTGAGGTTCCCTGCAGGCAATTGCCTGCGGCGCTTGAAGCCCGAGGCGCCTTGATCTACCAGAGCCATCGATGTCTGGAGCAGAGTCCACGCCGCCTTCCGCTCCGTCTGTAGACGGTCAGCGGTTGCTGTTGGACCCAAGCGCTGCAGAGCGCGGCTTGAGACGCATGGCCGGTGAAATCCTCGAGCGCTCGCAGAGTCACGACGAACCGTTGATGCTGATCGGGATCCGCCGCGGTGGTGAGCCGGTCGCCAAGCGCCTCGCGCAGTGGATGGGACAGCTCGAGAACGGAGCTGCGCCGCCCCTGGGTAGCGTGGACATCACGCTGTACCGCGACGACGCCGCGACCGCGCTCCCCAATCCCCGCATCGGCCCAAGTCAGATCCCGGAGCGTCTCGAGGGGCGCCGCGTGATCTTGGTTGACGACGTGTGCTTCACCGGGCGCACCGTGCGCGCCGCGATCGACGCGCTCATGGACTACGGGCGCCCGCGACGCATCGAGCTGGCGACCCTCGTGGATCGCTTCGGCCGCGAGCTGCCAATCCAGCCTGACTACTGCGTGCGCCGCATCGAGCTACCCAGCGACGCCCGCGTCGATGTGCGTGAGACCGAGCAGGGCCTCGAAGCCTGGCTCATCGAACCCTCCAACCAATAGACAGAGACTTCGTGACTGACCTCCGCTTGCGCCACCTGCTTTCGATATCGGAACTCGACCGGGCCAGCGCAGTGGCCATTCTCGATAGCGCCGAAGCCTTCTTTCAGGTCAGTCGGCGACCGGTGAAGAAGGCGCCCACGCTGCGGGGCAAGACGGTGCTGAACCTGTTCTTCGAGAACTCGACGCGCACACGCACGTCCTTCGAGCTCGCTGGCAAGCGCCTCAGCGCCGACGTGGTGAACATCTCGGCGTCGACTTCGAGCACCAAGAAGGGCGAGACCCTGCGCGACACCCTGCAGACGCTGGACGCCATGCACCCGGACGTCGTGGTGATCCGCCACTCCGCTTCCGGCGCCGCGGAGTACCTCTCGAAGAAGAGCAAGTCAGCGATCGTCAACGCGGGGGACGGCATGCACCAGCACCCAACCCAGGCGTTGCTCGACGCGTTCACCATGCGCCGTCACCTGGGCGGCCTCGAGGGCAAACAGATCGCGATTTGTGGCGACATCCAGCACAGCCGCGTCGCGCGCTCCAATGCCCAGCTCTTGAAGATGCTCGGCGCAACGGTGCGCTTCGCCGCGCCGCGCACCATGTGGCCTGCGGTACCCGGTGCCCTCGGCGTACCGATCTTCGATCGCCTGGAGCCGGCCCTCGAGGGCGCTGACGTGGTCATGATGCTGCGCATCCAGCAGGAGCGCCTGGGCACCGCGCTCTTCCCCACCACTCGCGAGTACTCGCGGCTCTGGGGCCTCAACATGACGCGCCTCGGCCTCGCCAAGAAGGGCGCCCTCGTGATGCATCCTGGGCCGATGAATCGCGGGGTCGAGATCAACGACGACGTCGCCGAGTCGGATCAGGCGGTGATCCTCGATCAGGTAGAAGCGGGCGTCGCGGTGCGCATGGCGGTGCTGTACCTGTGCGCCAGCGAGCCCGGCAGCGAGCCCAGCTGACCTCTCCCCCCCCCCGAAAAAAGCAGCAGAGAGCGCAGAACACGCTTCCGCGCGGCACTGAGTGTTTGTTGGGGGTGAGGAGCGCCGGTTTGCGGCGGAAGGCTACCTAGCCGACGACCACATCCACCTGTGCCACGTGCTCGATTGGGTGCCCCAGGAAGGCTTCAGCGACGCTGGCGAAGCTCTTCGGCAAATCGCTCACCAGCACCTCGAGTTGACCATCGGTGGCCTCGTCAGCCGCCGGCAGCGACCCGAGCTCGCGCTCCTCGAGCAGCTGTTGCACCACGATCGCCGTCGCTTGCGCCGAGTCGACGATGGGCACTGGATGGCCTGCTAGCTCCGCTGCGACCTGCTCGATCATCGGTTTGAGCAAGGGGTAGTGGGTGCACCCGAGCACGACCACACCGACCTCGGCCTCAATCAGCGGCTCGAGGTAGCGCTGGATCGCCAGCCGCGGCACTTCCCCTTCGAGCCAGCCTTCTTCGACCAGAGGCACCAGGAGCGGCGCCGCCTGCGCCACCACCTCGAAGCGCGTCGAGAGGCGGCCGACGGCGCGCGGATAGGCGCCGGAAGCGACCGTGCCCGCGGTACCCAGCACACCTATCCGCACGGCACCGCCGAGGCGCTCCGCCTGACCCACCGCCGCTGACGCGCCCGGGTCCACCACGCCGATCACCGGCAGGTCGAACTCCGCGCGCAGCATCTCCACGGCGACGGCGCTGACGGTGTTGCAGGCGATCACCAGCGCCTTGATGTCGCGCTGGATCAGCAAATTCGCGCAGCCACGCGCGTAGCGCACCACGGTCTCCGCAGAGCGCGTGCCGTAAGGCACGCGCGCCGTATCCCCGAGGTAAACGATGTGCTCTTGAGGCAAGAGCTCGCGCAGCGCGCGCACCACGGTGAGCCCACCGAGCCCCGAGTCAAAGACTCCGAGCGCCGAACTGCGTGGCCGCGGCCCGTTCCGGTTCACACGTCCTCGATGCGAATGAACCGCGGCGCACCCTTCAAGAACTTGTGTCCTGCGATCTCCGCCATGGCCGCCTTCACCTGACCCTCGGTGCAGCCGTGAGTGATGATCAAAACCGGCACCGCGTCACCGGCGTCCGACGCGCGGCCCTCCTGCATCATCTGTTCGATGCTGACGTTGTGCCGACCGAGCGCGGTGCTGATCAATCCGAGCACGCCGGGCTCATCGCCGACGTCGAAGCGCAAGTAGTAGCGCGCGCTCACCTCATCGAGGGGCATCAGCGGACGCTCCTTCATCTGGATGCCGCGGGTCTGAAGCCCTGGCTCGCCCTCGATCTTGGAGCGCGCGACGTCGACCAGATCAGCGACGACGCTCACCGCTGTCGGCATGTCGCCGGCGCCACGCCCCACCAAGAGGCATGGCCCCAAGGCGCGCCCCTGCAGAAAAGCACCATTCAACACGCCGTCAATGTTCGCGAGCACGCTTCCGCGCGGCACCATCGCCGGATGTACCCTGAGCTCGATGCGCGAGCCGTGATCGTAGCCGATCGCCAGGTGCTTGATGGTGTAGCCGAAGCGGTCGGCGAAGCGGAAATCTAGCTGATCGATGTTGCGAATGCCCTCGACCTTCACCTGCTCTACCGGCACCTTGGCGCCGAACGCCAGCATGCTCATGACCACCAGCTTCTGAGCGGCGTCGTGGCCGTCGACGTCGAGGCTCGGATCCGCCTCGGCGTAGCCCAGGCGCTGCGCGTCCTTCACCACGCTCTCGAAGCCGATCCCCTCGTCGCGCATGCGCGTGAGGATGTAGTTGCAGGTGCCATTCAGGATCGCGTGCACGCTCAGCACCCAGTCGCTGGTCAGCGCCTCGCGCAGGGTGCGAATGATCGGGATCCCACCGCCGACGGACGCCTCGAACGCCAGATCCACGCCCTGCTCGTTCGCCAGCTCCACCAGGCGCGGGCCGTGCTTTGCCAGCAGGTACTTGTTGGCCGTGACGACGCTTTTCCCCGAGGCAATGGCGCGCTCGACGTAGGTCTTGGCCGGCTCTTCGCCGCCCATCACCTCGATCACGATGTCCACGGCGTCCCCCGCCAGCACCTGGTCGGGATCGGTGGTGAGCCACTCCTTCTTGCAGCCGGGGACGCGATCCTTCTCGGCGTCGCGCACGAGCACACGGCGGATCTCGAGGGGCGCTCCGACCCGGCTCGCCAGATACTCGGCGTTCTCCTGAATCAGCTGAATCACGCCACCGCCCACGGTGCCACAACCCAACAGACCAATTCGAACAGGAAACTTGATGCGCTCAGCCACGATATCCTTCGCTTTCTGGCCGGAGCCTTGCTGGGGACACGCCAATGCGCAAGCCCTTCGGCGCGCGAGCCCCGCGATTCGCCGTCAAAACGAGATGAACCCGCCAATTGCCGTTGTTCGCCCGTCCGGTTGGCGCTTCCGGACCAGCGGCGTGCACCGCAGCACCGCCAGTGGTGCCTCTTCAGGTCGGCGACGACGACAGCGTGGGCGCGTGCCCGGCCAGGCTGGGATCCGGCGTGATGAAGCTCTCGAGCCACTCGAGCCGGGGCCGCAGCCGATGCTTGATGCTGCGCCGGGGCGCGGAGCGCATCACGTTTTCCCATGTGCGAATTCTCGGCTTGCCCGCGTTGCCTGCGAGCAGGATCGGCATGCCGCTGACGGGATCCGACTCGTAGACGAAGAACGAGTGGTAGTGCATCTCGCCGTCGCTGCGCAGGCCGTGGATCGCCACCACGTCGCCGGGCCGGTAGCGATCGCGGTTGTCGTACAGGTGTTGGAAGAACTTGTCGCGCCAGATGAACGCCACGCGCTCTTCGGGCTCGAGATCGTAGACGTCGAACATCTCGGGGTGCTCCCAAGCGAACTTGACGATCACCTCGACACTGCGGCGGTTCCCCACGTTGAGCTCGTTGAAGTCGAGCAAGCCCTCCACCCGCTGACGCTCGTGCTGCCGCGCCGTCCACCAGGTGCCGCTCGCGCGCTCGAAGGTGTCGGTGATGAAGTCGATGCAGACCTGGGGCACGAGCGGTCGGCCCGCGTTATCGAACACCGAGTAGCCGTCGTCGTTGAAGGTGTAGCTGTCCCAGCCGTGGTTGTAGGCCCAGATCCAGGCTGGCCGGAGGTTGCCGTCCTGCTGTCCTTCTTCGGTGCGCGGCTCGTCGAAGGGCAACGCCTCCTCGACCATGTTCGCGATGGCGCGCTGCTGCACTTGCACCAGCGCGGTGCGGCGCTTGAGGACCTGCTGCGTCCGCGCGAGGCCAGGCTCAGCCTGCTTGTCGACCTGTTCGCACTCGAGCTTGAGCCTGCTGCCTTCGCGGCTCAGCAAGCTTGGAACCCAGTGCTCGCCATAGCGCAAGTCGGCGACCATCGACTGCTCGCTGATGTGCCGCACCTTGAGCTGCTCGAAGCCGAGCTGATAGGCCAGATCTCGCACGTCAACGTGGAGGGGCTTCTGGAGCTCCGCCTTGGTCTCCACGACGCGATCGAGCAAGAACAGGCGCGCGCGCTTACCCTTCTCCGCACCGTCAGCGTACTCGTACCAGAAGCCACGCTGAGCCTTGACTACGTGGATCACGTCGCTGCCACGTTGAATGAACAGCTCCGGGGACTTGAACAGGTGGTGCAGCTCCACCACGTTGACCATCGCCACGGCGAGATCGGGATCTTCGGCGTAGAAGTAGCCCTCCCGGAGCAACAACGCCTGAGCGATCTCGGGGCGAGTTTTTACCACACGGTAAAGCGAGTGCAGCGCGAAACCCTGGTTCGGCCCGAGCTCGATGCGCTTGCGCAGCGTCGCGACCTCTGGGCTCGCGCCCTCGGCGATCTTTGGCGCGCGCCAGAACAAGATCGGCTCCGCCTTGGCGCGAGCCAAGATCTGCGGCCGCTTGCTCTCGAAGGCGGTCGCGCCCTCGAGCGCCGGTTCGCGCTCGGCTTGCTGGATGCGCGCCGCGCACTCCCGCGACGGAGACTCCTGCACCGCGGCGGGGTGCAGGTTGACCACCGGAGCCGGCGCTCGGTCCTGCTCGACCCGCCCGCGGCACCCCACTGCCGCAAAAACCAGCAGTGTGGCCCACGACAGAAGCAGCACCACGGCGAGTCCCGATCGCCGCGCAGGGTCGCTGCCGTGTGTGAGCCTGGTCATAGTCAAAGCACCACGACCTACGGTCTTGACCCGAAAGTCTTCCATAGGCCGTCCCTTGGAAAGACGCTCAGGGTACCGAGTGACATTCCGCGACGCAAACGTTCGCCGTTACTTCACCCGCGCGGTTCCGTCGAGGGTCCAGCTCGCATCGCGCTCGATCCCGAGGTGCTGTAGCACGCTCGGGTACACATCCATTTGGCTCGCGCCGTCGAGCGGTGTGAGCGCGCCTTCATCCCGGGCCAAGAGCAGCCAAATCCGCTGACACGCTTCGTTTTTTGCGCCATGGCCGTTCGCGCCGTCCCCGCCGTGATCGGTCGTCGCGATCACGAGCCAGTTCTCGTCATCACGCGTCGCTCGGCTTTCAATGGCTCGGAGGAGCGGGCCCACTTGCTGGTCCACTGTCGCCATCGCAGCGACGTACTCCGGATTGTCTTCCGCAAAGCCCGACGCGTGCCCCGTGTGATCGACGTTGTCGAAGTGAACGAAGAACAGGTCGGCGTCGCTGCTGGCGAGCTGCGTCGCCATGTCCTGACTCATCAGCGCATCCCCGCCCCACTGCTCGTGCTCGGTCGCGTCGTCTTCAAACAGCGTGAGGATGTGTATCCACCCCGCGGAAACGTCGATGCCTTTGCCCGACGCTTGCTTCACCCGCTCGCCGAAGCTCGGATAGGCAGCCGTGTTCAGTACGTCGAAGCTGAAATTGTCCATCAGCTGATGCTTGTCCGCTTCGACTCCAAACAGGATGGAGGCCCACCCAGGACCTGAGAGCGTGGGGCCCGTCAGCTGTGTCGAGGCGTCCGTCGTTAGCCCTCCCGCGCCGCGATGGAGTCGAAGTTCGGCGTGTCCGCTGCAACGAGCGTATCTGGACGCGCGCCATCGACGCCAATCACCAGCACCTTCGGCGCGCGCGTCGACCCGCTTGCAACCTCCGCATCCGATCCGCATCCGACCGAAGCAAGCGCCAGCAGCGCTGCCATCCCAGCTCGAGCAAACATGATCCAATAACCGTAGCCCCTCGCGGAGCGAAGTCCATGCCTCTCGGCGCACGCACGCACGCAACCGTCACACAGCTCGCCTAGCTTGAGCCGAGTTCCCGCGGGACAACGCACTCCCCGTACCCGCGGTCTATGCCTCCCGACGGTTTGGGGGTGAGGCTGACGCTCAGCCCCCGCCAACCGCTCGTGGTTCCACCTTCATTTCCTCCCGGCAATTTAAGCCAGGAGGACGGGTCACTTCTTGAACTGGAGCACGTTGAACTGCATCATCGTCGCCTTCTTGAAGGGACTCGGTCGCGTAGAACGGGTCGGCATCAGGAATACGTTTACGATTTGGTCCTTCCCGTAGAAGGTCACGGTGATGCTCTCTTCCTTCTTCTCGGTAGGTCCCTCTGTATAACCAGCCGCAACGAAGGCCTCACGCAACGCTAGCTCCTGCTTGAGCCGCATATCCGATCCGCCCCAGAACCCGAGTTCGAGCGTGTTCTTGTTGGCGAAACATAGGGTCCCATCATCGGTCTTGATCGGAAGCTTGTAGATGAAATCGGAGCGCTGACCGCCCCGGTGCTCGCAGGCCTCCCCTGCACCACAGCCGAGCAATGCGCAGCCGGTGACGATGACTGCCCAAGCCAACGCGAGCCCAAAACCTCGAGAGACCACGCAGCGCGGATAGCGTACGCGACGTTGCGCACACAACCCCGCACCGGAAAAGCGAGCCCCGAGATCCCGTATGGCAATGGGTTCGTTGCCGGCTGGTCACAAAAAACTCAGGGCCTTGACAACTAATAAGCGTATGCTTATTAGTTGGCCGGTGAGCGCGAACCTCGACCAAGTCTTCAAAGCTCTCGCCGATCCCACGCGACGAGCCATTTTCGAACGGCTTTCGCGGGGAGAAGTCCCGGTCAAGGAGCTGAAGTCCCACTTCGAAATCTCTCAGCCTGCGGTGAGCCAGCACCTCGCAGCGCTGCTGGACGCCGGCCTCGTCGCGCGGCGCCAAGAGGGGCGCCTCACCCACTATCGCCTCGCGAAGGACGGCTTGGCGCCCCTCGTGAACTGGCTCGAGCACTACCAAGCCTTCTGGAGCGACCACCTACCCCGCCTCAAGGCGCTAGCCGAAAGCCTGTCCGATGACTGAAGCTGCAAACGAAACCGCCACCACCAAGGCCGACACCATCGAGGTCGTCTACTTCATCGCCGCTCCACCTGCTCAAGTGTGGCGCGCGCTCACCGACCCGAAGCTGTTGGCCGCCTGGCTGATGGAAAACGATATCCGCGCGGAAGTTGGCCATCGCTTCACCTTCCGAGCGAAGCCCATGCCAGGCTGGGACGGCATCGTGCAGTGCGAAGTGCTCGAGGTCGATGAACCGCACCTGCTGCGCTACAGCTGGCGCGGCGGCTCCGAAGAACATCGCCTGGACACCATCGTCACCTGGCAGCTCCGCCCGGCGGAAGACGGGGGCACGCGCCTACGCCTCGAACACAGCGGCTTCAGGCCTCAGGACGCCTTCGCCCTCGAAGGCCTGGCTCGCGGCTGGCGCGGAAAGATTGCCGAGCGGATTTCTGAGCTGCTTTCGGAGGGGTTTCGGGAAAACGACTGACTCGAATGGAATGTCGTGGATCGCCGAACCGCGGCGACCCTAGTCTGCCCCCGATGAGCCCCGTCTGGGCTCCTGCTAGGGAGGTCAGTATGAGGGGATCACGACTGCAACGTGCGTCGTTGCTATGCATCGGTGTGACTGCGACTCTGAGCGTGGGCGGCTGCAAGCCGAGCGTGCCCAAGTCTAAGATGGAAGAAGCCGCCGCGTGGACCACACAGATGTGCGCCTGCGCCGAGAAGCCGAAGGAAGACGCCAAGACGTGCGCTGCCAAGCTCACCGAACCGAAGAATCCTGGCGGAGAAACCAGCCTCTTCGGTGGACCGAAGTACGACTTGGATAGCCTGCTGAGCTACGTCGACGTGCACAGTCCAGGCGAAGCGTGCGAGACGAAGATCAAGCTCATGGAGTAGCGCGCCGGCTGAAGCCAAGCGTCAGCGCCTCGCACTCGATCTCCAGGCGTTTCCGCACGGCAGATTCGAGCTTCTTTCCTCCGCTCCAGCGCTCATCCAGGGGCAAGAACTCACCCGAGACCAGCACGATGGGGACACGGATGTTCGCCCCGCGCACGAACAGGCTTCCGTCATCAGTCGAGGGGAAATACCAGAGCACCCAGGGCTCGCTTCCACCGTCGACCTCGAAGCGTTCCACGCCCTGCATCTTGGGATCCTCTTCCAGCTCTTTGGCCATCGCCTTCGCGTACTGGCTTGGCTTCTTGAACGCCGTGCCCGTCTCAGCCTCTGCGGCGATCAGGAACTGAGCGCGGTCCACCTTGCGAAGAGCGTCCAGCTCTTCGGGCCCATACGTGGTTCCCGTTGACTTGAAGGAGAACCCGGAAGCCGAAGCCTTGCCCGCCGGCTTGGACGGCTTCGGTTTGCTTGGCTTGGGCTTGCTTGGCTTGGGCTTGGGCCCGACCTTCTCCGCGTGGGCCAGCAGCGCCGCGTCGATGCTCGGGAACTTCTTGCGGAGCTTCTTCCAGAACTCATTCTCGAGGGGATCGTGCGGCTTCTGACGATGCTCGACGTAGTAGTGCTGCAAGATCCACGGCGCCAAGTCCGGCACCATGGCCAGGTGGTCCGACTCGAACGTGTACATCGACGTCTCGCGTCCCTCCGCGATGTAGCGCTCGAAGTGACGCTGGAAGAGCGCGGTGCGCCGGTCGTTTGGGATATGCTTGAGCACGGGGTGCAGCGTCTCCTTCTCCCACGGAAACACCAGTACGTCGTACTTCCGGGTCGGACCTCGTCTTTCTTGAGGTACTCGACCAGCCTCGTAACAGCCAGCGCCCAACGGGCGTCGAACCTCTCCACGGCTAGCTCCAAGACTTCCTCGATGACGGCGCTGCCTTCCTTCGCGCGTCGACGGTCAATCTCTTTCTCCGCGGAAACCATCGTCTTGTAGTCAGACGTCATGGCCACCAGCAGATCCTCGGGCGATCGACTGCGGGAGGCGCGCCACACCTTGGCCCTTTCACCTTCTTCGGTGCAGCCTGCTTCTTGCCCTTCTCCCTCGTCCCCATGGGCCCAGGATAAGCTACCCGCGAGGAGGTCCGAAGCCTGGAGATCCCGTTCGCGTGACGGGACGGAAGCCGAGCGTGTTCGCGAGCTGCTCGAGAGCGACCCGCGAAGCGCGTGGCCACAAAAAGCGGAAACCCCCTCCAGCTGGCGCGGAGCGTCCAGCTAAGGAGGGGGCAGACCGGCGAAGCCGGCTCTTCTATCAGCGGCGCATGGGGAGGCAGCCAATCCTGCCTCCCTGCCCTATCAACCGCTCAGTTCGTCGGAGCCACCGACCTGCTTCCTTCTTCTCCATCTCGTCCCGAGGCCACCTGGCTCGGCTCCGGCATGCGCTCGAGCGCGGCTTCCAGCACCTCGTCGAGCTTGTGCACGAGGACAGGCTTTCAGATCATCTGCTTGCCTCGCGGGAGCACCTCTTCGAGGTCCGCTTGTTCGCCTGGGAGGATCACGCGCTTGATCTGGCGCGGTGAGCCGCAAGGGTCTTTTCCTTGAGACCACCGATGGGCAGCACGCCCGCATAGATGATTCGCCGGTCATGGTGGCTCGTGGCGCACGCGGATCGCGAAGCAGGCAGCCAGCGCCGCAGCCGAACATGGTCACGCCAGCGCTGGGGCCGTCCTTGGGCATGGCGCCCGCAGGGATGTGGATGTGGATGTCCACGACTTGTCCATGAAGTCCGCGGGATGCCGTACTTCTCAGCGTTGGTGCGCAAAGTAAGACGCTGCTGTGGTATCCTCATACATGACGTCGCCGAGCTGACCGGTGAGCTGGAGCACCCGGTGCCGTACATGGCGCGTGGCTACGAACAGGATCTCGCCGCCCACGCTGGTCAAAGCGAGGCCGGTCACGACGCCGGTCTCCTCGGTGCGCTCGGCGACTTCCAGCGGTGTGCCCGGTGGGTCCAAAAATTGCTCCCGGAGATCGTCTTCCGGTGGACACCTTGCGCGGCTGGTCGTCGCCCTCGGCAACCTTGACGGCGACGCCACGGATGGCCTTCGCCACGGTGCGCTCGAGGCTACACGTGCCAGCCCGGGTGTAGTGCTCGATGATGCTCGACAGCTTCGTCATTGATCTCGAGCTGCTCTTTCTTGAGGTAATGCTCCCTCGAGCTGCTTCGGGATCAGGTGCTGGCGCGCGATGGCGAGCTTTCACGCCATGGCCTGGATCTCGGATCTCCAGCCGCGGTCGCGAGGCAGAGGCGGGATCGGATCGGCGACGTTTGCCGTGGCGACGAACATCACGCTGGAGAGGTCTGGGGATCTCCAGGTAGTGATCGGCGAAGGCGTTGTTCTGCTCGGGGTCGAGCACCTCGAGCAGCAGCTCGACGGATCCGCGAGGAAGTCGTGCCCGATCTTGTCACCTCGTCCATCGAAGACAGGGTTGATGGTCAGAGACTTCTTCATGCCTGGATGATCTGACCCGGGAGCGCGCCGATAATGGTGCGGCGGTGACCTGAATCGCCGCCTCGTCGTGCACGCCGCCGAGGCTGATTGCGCGAACACGACCCAGCGCCCGCGCGATGCTGCGACCGAGGCTCGTCTTACCGACGCCTGGCGGCTGACAGCAGTGCAGGATGCAGGCCCTTCTTGTCGGTCTTCAGCTTGCGCACGGCGAGTACTCGACGATGCGCTTCCTTGATTTCGAAGGCCGTAGTGGTCCTCGTCCAGCACCTCACGGACCTTGCCGATGTCCATGATGTCCTGGGTCTGGTTCTTCCACGGCAGATCGAGGATCCAGTCGAGGTAGGTGCGCACGACGGTGTACTCGGCGCTGCCCACCTGCATCGTGCGCAGGCGCTTGAGCTGCTTCTTCGCGACGCTGTCCGCCTCGCTCGGTAGATCCGCCTTGGCGATGCGGTCCTCCAGGCCGTCCAAGTCGCCTTGGTCGCCGTCGTCTTCACCCAGCTCTTCCTTGATCGCCTTGAGCTGCTGGCGCAGCACGTACTCGCGCTGGTTCTTGCCCATCTCCTCCTTGATCTGGGAGTTGATGCGCTCACGCATCTTGAGGATCTCGAGCTGGCGAGTCAGCAGACGCAGTACCTTGCGGATACGCTCCTTGACCTCGACGGTCTCGATCAGCTGCGCCTTCTCTTCCACGGGCGCGTCCAGGTTGGCGGCGACCAAGTCGGCCAGCGCTCCAGGGGCCTGAATGGAGTCGATCAGCGAACCGGCCTCACGCGGCAACTCCGGCATCAGCTGGATCACCTGCTTGGCGACATCGCGCAGGCTCATGGCCAGCGCCTCGGCCTCGACGTCTTCCGTTGCCGGGCCTTCGATGCGCGTCACCTTCGCGCGCAAGTACGGGTCCTGCTGCAGCATGCCGTCGAGACGAATGCGGGTCAGGCCCTGCAGGATCAGCGAGTAGTTGCCCGAGCTGTGCTTGAGCGCCTTCAACACGCGAGCGGCACAACCGACGGGATACAGATCTTCCACGGAGGGATCGTCCGTCGACGGATCGCGCTGGGCGAAAATCGCGATCACGGGAGACGGCAGGTTGTGAACGTCCTCGACCAACGCGACCGACTTCTCGCGGCCGACGTCGAAGGGCGCCACCGCGCCTGGGAACAACACCGCGTTGCGAATGGGCAACACAGCGAGCTCGTCTCCGAACTGGATTTCCTCTTCTGTAGGCGGTGCGGGCGTTTTCTCGTCGCTCATAAGTGGTGAGTCCTTACTCCTGGATGTCCCGACTGACTCGATGCCGCGCTGTGCGCCGGCGTTTGATTTCAGTGAAGCGTCGCTTCGAAGATCCTTCTGGCTTGGACAGTCAGACGGCCACCCTGACCGCGTTTTCACGCGTTCGCGGGATCAAATCAAGCTAAGGCTGCGGCGAACACGCGCCACCGCAGACCCCACGAAAGCTGCGAATTCGGGCTGATCCCCTCTGACTCGACGCACGAATCAAGGGGTTTGGGCGCAGACGGCAGGTGTCGAGGAGTTTGGGGGTGAGGCAGATATGGAGCGCAGCTCTTCAAGCGCCTGCTCACGGTAGCGCGTCGCCGAGCGGCGCACCTCCCCCCAACCCGAACGAGAAAAGTCGCGCACGAACGCGCACATAGCGAGTAAACATGCCGCGTGACACGAAGTGTGTTTTTCGGAACTCCCCAAATCGCCGTGCCAGCACTGCGAGCCCTGGTTGAGACGACGGAAGTAGTCGGCGTCGTGTGCCAGCCGGACCGCCCGGCAGGACGAGGCATGAAGCTCGCGGCCCCGGCGGTGAAGCAAGCCGCTCTCGAGCTGGGCCTCGAGGTACACCAGCCGGTGAAGGTGAAGACAGGCAACCTCCACGAGTGGCTTGCGGAGCGCCGGGTCGACGTCGCGGTGGTGCTCGCCTACGGCCGGATCCTGCCGGACGCAGTGCTCGCGGCGCCTCGGGTGGGCTGCATCAACCTGCATGCCTCGCTGTTGCCTCGCTACCGCGGCGCCGCACCGATCAACTGGGCGATCATGAACGGAGAGACGCTGTCGGGGATCTCGCTGATGCAGATGGACGCGGGGCTGGATACCGGCGCGGTGTTCTGCGTGCGAGAGCTACCCATCGCGGCGACCGAAACCGCAGGTGAGCTGGCAGAACGCATGGCTCAAACCGCCGCGGCCATGGTGCGCGAGGATTTACCGCGAGTGGTCGCGGGCGAGCTGAAGGCAACACCCCAAGCGGCTGAGCTCGCGACCCACGCCCCGCCGCTGGAGAAGCACGACCTCGTGGTCGACTGGAGCTGGAACGCGACGCGAGTGGCGAACTGGGTGCGAGGACTGTCGCCGCTGCCGTGTGCGCGCACGACCCTCGAAGGCAAGACGCTCAAGCTTCAGGAAGCACGGGTCTGTCAGGGGAGCTGTCCGACGGGAGCACCCGGTGAAGTCGTGATCGCTGACAAGTCGGGACTCGTGATCGCGTGTGGGGAGGGAGCGATCGAGCTGGTCAGAGGGCAGATCGAGGGGCGCAAAGCCCTCGGCGCGGTGGACCTGGTGAACGGAAGAGTCCTCGCGCTGGGCGCGCGGCTCGGGACCTAGCGTTGTCCAGGCGCAGACCCGCACTTGATTGTTAGTCAGCGTCCTCAGTGCGCTAAGCTTACGTCGAGGAGTCGAGTGACTGAGGGGGCCAGCGCGGCAGATCAGTTGATCCATGAAATGCGGGAGGAGTTCCCTGCGTTTCGCATCATCCCGAAAGCCGGAAGCTCGCTGAATCGCGCCATCGACGGGGCGCTCAAGCTGCTCACCCTTGGGGGTCAGGACAGCTACATGACGGAGTATTTCACCGTCCTCGGCGACACGCTGTACACGCCGCCCGGTTGGGAAGAGATGACTCCCGAGGCGAAGGTGGTGTTGCTGCGCCACGAGCGCGTGCATCTGCGCCAGCGTCGGCGCTACACGGGCCCTGGCATGACCTTCCTGTATTTGCTGCCGTTTTTGCCGCTTGGGCTGGCTTATGGCCGGGCGCGCATCGAGTGGGAAGCGTATGCGGAAACTCTGCGCGCGACCTACGAAGTCTATGGTCCTGAGAGCGCGCGAGACCCGGAGCTCAAGCGCAAAATAGTTGGCCGCTTCACGGGTCCGGCATACGGGTGGATGTGGCCATTTCCGCGCCGCGTAGGACAGTGGTACGACCAAGTTCTGGATGAGTTGGAAAAGGCCCATGAGAGTCGCGAACGCTAAGGGGAACAGCAACCCTCGGCTCCTGAAGGAGTATCGCCGGTGAGTGGACCTGTCGTAGGCATCGATCTTGGAACCACGAACACCGTCGTGGGTGTGGTCCAGGATGGTCAGGCCAAAGCCATCTCCGACGGCAGCGGGGACCGGCTGATCCCGTCAGTGGTATCGTTTCATCCCGGCGGAAACGTGCTCGTGGGCAAGCAGGCGAAAGAACGCCGGCTCATGGATGCAGGGAACACCATCTACTCGGTGAAGCGCCTGATCGGCCGCTCGTGGGAGAGCGAAGAGGTCAAGAAGGCGCGCGCGCGCTTCCCGTTCGAGATGCGCGAAGGCCCTGGGCAGGCCGCGCTGGTGGTCGCGCGCGGCGAGACCTACACGCTGCCCGAGATCAGCGCGTTCGTGCTGCGCAAGGCCAAGGCGATTGCCGAAGAGGCGCTGGGCGAGCCGGTCGAGCGCGCCGTGATCACGGTACCGGCAAACTTCAACGACTTGCAGCGCGCGGCGACGAAGGTCGCCGGTCGCGTCGCTGGGCTCGAGGTGCTGCGCATCCTCAACGAGCCTACGGCGGCGGCGCTCGCGTACGGCTACGGCAAAGGCAGCACCGAACGCATCGCGATCTACGACTTTGGTGGTGGTACCTTCGACGTCACTCTGCTCGACCTGTCCGGCAACGTGTTCGAGGTGTTGGCGACCGCGGGCAACACATTTCTCGGCGGCGACGACGTCGATCTCCTGTTGGCCGAGCGCATGGCCGACGCCTTCTTGGCAAAGCACCGCCTGGACCCCCGCGACAACCCTCAAGGCTTCGAGCGTCTGCGGGCCGCCGCGGAGCAGCTGAAGATCGATCTGTCAGGGCAGCCGCGCGCCGTGAGCGTCGAAGAAGTGGCGCATGGGCCGGGTGGGCGCGCGCTGAACTTGGACTTCTCGATGACGCGCCGCGAGTTCGAAGATCTCGCGACACCGCTGATCCAACAGACCTTCGACACGTGCCGCGAAGCGCTCGGAATCGCGCGCCTCGAGCCGAAGGACTTCGATCAAGTCCTGCTCGTCGGCGGCTCGACGCGCATCCCACTGGTGAAGTCTCAGGTCGAAGCGTTCTTCGGCCGTCAGGCGATGGAGCACATCAGCCCCGACGAAGTGGTCGCGATCGGAGCGGCGATCCAGGCCAGCGCGCTCACGGGTGCCGAGCGTCGCCGCGCGGAACTACCGCGACCGCCACTGCCTGCCGCACGCAAGAGCCAGGCGCTGGCTCAGACGATGCAAATCCCTTCTTCGTCCGGGCGCAAGAGCGAGCCGCCGCCGCTACCGAAGCGACGCACCAGCCCTGGCGTGCGACCGGGCGCGCAGACCTCTCCAGGGGTCCTCCACGACAGCACGCCGGGCAAGCCCAAGACGTTGCCGCCCGGGCGCCGCCGGGATCAAACCCAGCCGCCGATGGTGATTCAGCCGCCCGAGGGCATGCAGGACCCGGTGCCCCACACGGCGGATGGCCCGGGCGCGACCCGGCGGAGGCAAACCACCGGTATGGGCCTCGGGGGACCGCCCCCGCCGCCGCGAACCGTGGGTGGACTAGGCGCTCGTGGACGCGTCCCCACCGGCTCGGGACTAGGCCCCGCCGCCGAACAGGCGCGCCGCGTTCCCACCGGCTCAGGACTCGGCCCCCCGGATCCGCCACGCAAGCGCATGCCAACGGGCGACTACGGCACCCCTGGTCCAGCCAATCGTCCCCGCATCCCCACGGGGCAAGGACTTGGCCCCAGCGCTGATGCCGCACGGCAACGCATCCCCACTGGGCGTGGCTTGGGTGGCGCCCTACCTCCAGGTCCCACGATGGTCTCGGCCTCGGACGACGCGCAAGCCGCAATCCGCGCGTCAGAGAAGGGCGACCGCATCTCGGTCGTGGACAGCAACTGGCAAGAGAACCCGCCTCCCCTGCCCCTCGTCGGTGTGAGCGATCACGACCACGAAGATCTCACCGTTCCGGCGACGGAGGCCGTGGGGTCGGAAGTGGCGCGCAGACTGGCAGAACAGGCGCTCGCCTCTTCACCCAACGCGGGCTCGGATCCGGACACGGCTCCCGCCCCGGTTCGGCCCTCAGCCCCCGACACGGCACCAGCGCTGGTTCCCCAATCGAACGACGAGCTGAGAGCGAAGTACGGGAACCTTCCGCTGATCATGCCCGGCGCATCGCCGGCGAAGCCTGTCGACAAGCCGACCCTCGAGTCTTCCCAGATGCCCGACCTGGGCGCGCTCGCCGACGCCGCGCTGGAGGATGCGCTCGAGCTACCCCAGGAGCCCGTTGCTCCCAAGGCCGGCCTCGGCGGGACGCTGATGCTGTCGCCGGATGCCGCAGACCAGGCTCGCAAACCCTTCGAGAGCGCGGAGAGCCGCACGGCAATGGAGCTGCGTCAGTACGCGGCTCCCACATCGACCGACGAAGTGACGTTGGTGCGTCAGGCGCCCACTCCGCCGAACGCGGCAGGTTTCGAGTTCGAAGACGCGCTGCCCGTGCCGGATGTGCCGGGCTCCACCGATCAGACGCTCGTCGGAAAAGATCCTCTGAGCGAGACCGTGCGACGCGAGGTGCCTCCCGGCCTCGGGCAAACTCAAGCCCTCGAGTCTCCGCGTCGTGCACCGCCGCCACTCGGTCGCACCGCCCAGCTCGATCAACCTATCAACCTCGCGGAAACAACCAAGGCCGCGCAGAGTCCGTTCCATCAACCGAGCGCACCGCCTGCGCGGCCCCCGCTGGCCACCACGATGGGGATCGGCGCGCCCTCGGATCCCGTGATTCGAGACATGCCCGCTCCCCCGCATCCGAGCGTACTCGGTGCGCCTCCACCGCGCGCGGCCTCTCCCAGTAGCCCGCTGCTGGTGGACGTGACTCCGCTCAGCCTGACCGTGGAAACGGTCAGTGGCTACTGCGACCGCGTGATCCAGCGCAACACACCGGTGCCTTGCGAAGAGACGCGTCAGTTCGTGACCGCCAGGGACAATCAGACGGCAGTGCGCCTGCGAGTCAGCCAGGGCGAGTCATCGCGCTTCGAAGACAACACGCTGCTTGGCGAGCTCGAGTTACTCGGCCTGCGCGCGGCACCTCGAGGCCAGGTTGCCATCGCCGTCACCTTCGCCCTCGATACCAACGGCATGCTCAACGTTTCCGCGAGAGATACCCAGACGGGCCAGGCGACGAGCGCCGTGATCCGCCTGGTCGGCTTGCCAGAGCAAGACATTCAGGCACTTCAAGCGCGTCAACAAGCGCACCCGATGTGACGAGGGGCTTATGGATTCCCCAGACGAGGATGAGTTCGTAGCGCGGCTGGAGGCTTGGGCGGATGTGCTCGATGACTCCACCTACTACGAGCTACTCGGCGTGCTCGATATCGCGGATGAGCGCTCGATCAAGCAAGCGTTCCACGAGTTTGCACTCAGTTTCCACCCGGATAGTCACCTTGATGGCGACGCTGAGCGCCTGGAGCTTGTGAGGCGCGTGTTCAAAAGGGGTGCAGAAGCCTACCGCGTGCTGATGGACCCCGGCCTGCGCTCCAAGTACGATCTGGCGCTGGCTCAGGGCTACCTGCGCCTGGAAGCTGGGGAGATCCCCCGCACCGCGCCCACGGGTGACAGCAGCATCAAGACGCTGGAAGACATCTGTAGGACGCCATCCGCCCGGCTGTGCGCCAGCCGCGCCGATGAGTACCTCACGGCGGGCGACATGGGCTCGGCAAAGCGCGAACTCAAGCTCGCGCTGTATCACGACGGAAACGACAATCCGGATCTCGAGGAGCGTATCGACGCGATCGATCTCGCGATGTTCGCCATGGGTGACTAGCAGGGTGTTGAAAAACACCCTGCCAATCAACAACAACCGTGCCCGCGCGCAGCGCGAGCGTGGTTTGAGTTTCCGCGCGGAGAATCACGCAGGACGAGCGTCTTTCCTCTCCCCCAAGCAAGCATCGGACGCGTCAACGGGGCGCCCCAGGGGCTCGAGCGTCGGCTCGACACTGGGTGAACGCCCCGCAGACGCTGGATTCGAGCGTGGTCAAGCGCCCATCGGGTGCCACACCGTCTTGATCTCGACGAAGCTCTCGATGAAGCTCGGACCCTCGGTGCGTGGATCGTACCAGTCGAGCTCCTCGAACACCCGGCGCTGCACGCGCTTGACGTTGTCCGCCGCGTACTCCTCGAGCTTCTTGGCTTGCTCGCCATCGACATTCCAGAGGTCGACTGCGCGCACCCCTTTGTGGCGCACCAGGGGCTCCGCCAGCTCGTCGCGCGTCCCCGTGAGGATGTTGATGACGCCGCCCGGAAAGTCGCTCGTGGCCAGGCACTCGGCGACGGCGACCGCGGTGCGCGGATCGCGATCGCTGGCGGCGACCACGCAGGTGTTTCCGCTCACGACCACCGGGCAAACCGCGCCAACCAGACCGAGCAAGCTTGGACGCTCCGGAGCGAGGATCCCGACGACGCCCACAGGCTCCGGCACGGAAAAACCGAAGTGGGGCCCGGCGACCGGGTTACTCGAGCTGAGCAGTGACTGGAACTTGTCCGCCCAGCCAGCGTAGCAAACCACCCGATCGATGGCGGCGTCGACCTCCTGTGCGGCCTCGGAGCCACCGGGAGCGTTGCCATTCTGGCCAGCCGCGGCGCGAGCCAGGCTCTGCTCGAGCTCTCCACGGCGCGCCTCCATCACTTCCGCGAGGCGATACAGGATCTGACCGCGGTTCATCGCGGTGCGCTTGCGCCAGCCAGAGCCTGCGCCGAGCGCGGCCTTCACCGCATCCCGAACGTCCTTGCGAGAGGCGCGACAGAAGTTCTCCGAGCCGTCTTGTGTCACCAGATACCGTCCCGATTCGCTGCGCACGAAGGCGCCGCCAACGTACATCTTCCAGGTCTTCTTCACCCCGATGCGCGCCGGGTTGGAGCCCGGGCGACGGCGATCAGCCGTGGGATCTCTGCGTTCTTCGCTCATGACTTCCTCCACGCCCTTCAGTCGATGTTGAGGTACGCCGCCAACCCGTGGCGACCGCCTTCGCGGCCGAAGCCGCTCTCCTTGTAGCCACCGAAGGGACTCGTGGCGTCGAATTGGTTGTAAGTGTTGCCCCAGATCACGCCAGCTTCGAGCTTGGTGGCGATGTCGAACAGGCGGGCGCCCTTGTTGGACCAGATCCCTGCGGATAGGCCGTAGAAGGTGTTGTTGGCCTTATCCAGCGCTTCCGCTTCCGTACGGAACGTAAGCACGCTGAGCACCGGGCCAAAGATCTCCTCTTGGGCAATGCGGCTGGATTGCGCCACGCCAGTGAACACGGTGGGCGGGAAGAAGTAGCCCTTCTCCGGCAAGTCGCACTCGATGCTGAAGCGCTCGGCGCCTTCGGCCTCGCCAGCCTCCACCAGGTGCTTGATGCGCTCGAGCTGCGCCCTGGAGTTGATGGCGCCCACGTCGGTGTTCTTGTCCAACGGGTCGCCGAGACGCAGCGACTGCATGCGATCCTTGAGCTTGTCGATCAGCTGGTCGTGAATGGACTCCTCGACCAAGAGCCGCGACCCCGCGCAGCAGACGTGACCTTGGTTGAAGTAGATGCCGTTGATGATGCCCTCGACCGCCTGATCGAGCGCGGCGTCGGCGAAGACGATGTTCGCGGCCTTACCGCCGAGCTCCATCGTCATGCGCTTGCCAGTTCCCGCGAGCACCTTCTGGATCTGCTTGCCGACTGCGGTGGAGCCAGTGAACGCCACCTTGTCGATGCCCGGGTGCTTCACCAGTGCAGCGCCGGTGTCGCCGAAACCGCTGAGGATGTTCACGACGCCGGGCGGTAGCTCTGCCTCCTCGATCACCTTGGCCAAGAGCAGCGCCGTCAGCGGCGTGGTCTCGGCGGGCTTCAGCACGACCGTGTTTCCGCACGCAAGCGCCGGGGCGATCTTCCACGCCGCCATCAGCAGCGGGAAGTTCCACGGGATCACCTGCCCGGCGACGCCGAGTGGCGAGACGCTGCGGCCGTTGAACGCGTACTGCAACTTGTCCGCCCAACCCGCGCAGTAGAAGAAGAAGTTACTGGCCTGGGGGAGATCGAAGTCGCGGCTCTCCTTGATCGGCTTGCCACCGTCCATCGACTCGACGATGGCAAACTCACGGGCGCGCTCTTGCAACACGCGCGCGATGCGGAACAGGTACTTTCCGCGCTCGATGGGCCGCAGGCTGCTCCACTCACCCTCGAAAGCGGCTCGAGCAGCGGCCACCGCCAGCTCGACGTCTGCTTCACCGGCGTGCGCCACCTCGGCGATGGGCGCCTCCGTGGCGGGGTTGATGCTGGTGTAGTACTTGCCGGATTTGGGCGCCTGCCACTTGCCGTCGATGAACAGCTCGTAGCGATCCTGAAGCCGCACGTGGTCGGGAGATTCCGGCGCTGGATCGTAGGTCCAGGCGTCCCCGAAGTTGAGGCGCCGCTCGCCGTGGCGGCGGTTCTGAGAGCTGCCCGACGCTTCGGGCTCGACTAGCTTGATCGTCATCTCACTCAGTCCTTGGAGAAGTACTCGGCCGCCTCGTAGGCGCCGGATTCCAGTTTGGATAGTTGCATCAAGACGTCATTCAAGAGCGAGCTGGCGCCCAACCGGAACAGGTCCGGCGTCAGCCAGTCGTCGCCCAACGTCTCCTTCACCAGCACCAGGTAGTGCAGCGCCTGTTTTGCCGTACGGATACCACCGGCGGGTTTCATCCCCGCGCGCCGGCCAGTTTGGTAGTAGAAGTCTCGGATCGCCTCGAGCATCACCAGGGTCACCGGCGGGGTCGCCGCTGGCTCGATCTTACCCGTGGAAGTCTTGATGAAGTCCGTGCCCGCAGCGAGAGCCAGGTCGCTCGCGTGGCGCACGTTGTCGTAGGAGCCGAGCTCACCGGTCTCGAGGATCACCTTGAGGTGCACGTCACCGCACACCTGCTTGACGGCCGCAATCTCGTCAGAGACTTTGTTGAACTCTCCCCGCAGGAAAGCGCCACGGTCGATCACCATGTCGATCTCGTCGGCTCCATCACCGATCGCGCGCCGGGTGTCTTCCAGGCGCACGTCGAGGGCGGATAATCCGCTCGGAAATGCAGTGGCCACGCTGGCCACGTTGACCCCGGAGTCCCCCAGCGCCCGCTTCGCGACAGCGACCAGCTGCGGATACACGCACACCGCGGCTACTGGCCCCAAGTTGGGACGCGCGGCATCGGGAAGCAGTGCCTTGCGGCAAAGCGCCTGAACCTTGCCCGGGGTATCTGACCCCTCGAGCGTGGTCAGATCCATCATGGAAATGCTGAGCTCGAGGCCCTGGCGTTTTGCCTGCTTCTTGATGCTGCGCTTCGCGAGCGCCGCTGCCCGCGCCTCGACCGCCACGCGATCGATGGCGGGCGACGGCAGCATTTGGGGCAAGCGCCCGCGCCCTTCCTGCTCGTGCTTGGTGACTTGCATGTTCTTTTCTTGTTTCTTGGGGGGAGGTCCGCTGGGCGCACGCCCTGGGGTGCCTCCACTGACGAAACGCCGGAAACG
>JAWKRD010000039.1:0-77041 GCA_041389805.1 Polyangiaceae bacterium
GGCATGAGGAACTCCGTGGGCACGAAAGCGAAGGCTGGGGGGCCGGCGGCCAGCGAGGAGGGACAGTTCGCTGACCAAGACCGGAACCACCAAAACCTGCGCCGTGTCCAGGTGCTCGTCAAGGCCGTGGTATTCAACTCCGACCAATGTCGGATACCGAGGGCGCCGTGCTTCGCGCCAAACCGTGCGGAACAGCGCATCCAAGGTTGAGGCGTCGCTTACTGCCTCAACTCCGGGCGCTTGCGCTCAGCAGCTTGGCGCCTGTGCGGTCAACCCAGCGCTGCGGATCAGATCCTGATCGGCATTCTTCTCCGGGTTCGGCGTGGTGAGCAGCTGATCGCCATAAAAAATGCTGTTTGCACCGACGTACAGGCACATCAGCTGTGCCTCACGGCTCAGTTCGGTGCGCCCGGCACTCAGGCGCACCTTCGAGCGCGGCATCAAGATGCGAGCGGTGGCGATCATGCGCACCAGCTCCGTCGGATCGATTGGGGGCAACGACTCGAGGGGCGTGCCTGCCACGCGTACCAACGCGTTGATCGGTACGCTCTCCGGGTGGGGAGTCAGACTCGCGAGCTGGACCAACATCGCGCAACGGTCGTCGACGCTCTCGCCCATGCCGATGATTCCGCCGCTGCACACGGTGATGCCCGCCTTGCGCACGTTACGCAGCGTCACCAGGCGGTCCTCATAAGTCCGCGTGGAAATGATCGACTTGTAGTATCCGGGGCTGGTGTCGAGGTTGTGGTTGTACGCATCCAGCCCCGCATCCTTGAGCTTCTGCGCCTGATGTTCTTCGAGCATGCCGAGGGTCACGCACGCCTCGAGCCCTAGCGCCTTCACGCCCTTGACCATGTCGACCACACGGTCGAACGCTGGTCCGTCCTTCACGGAACGCCACGCCGCGCCCATGCAGAAGCGCGTGGAGCCAGCGGCCTTCGCGCGCTCCGCCGCCGCGAGCACTTCGTCCACTTGCAGCATGGCTTCGCCCTTCACGGGCGTCTCGTAGTGGGACGACTGGGGGCAGTAGGCGCAGTTCTCAGGGCAACCACCGGTCTTCACGCTGAGCAGCGTGCAGAGCTGCACCTCGCTCTCGGGCTGCTGTGCCAGGTGCACGCGGCGCGCTCGATCCATCAGCTCGAACAGCGGCAGGTCGTGGATCGTTCGTACCTCGGCGTGCTGCCAGTCGTGGCGCAGCGTCGCTTCTGTCGCGTCAGCCATGGCCGCTCGTCTACTCCGAGGTGCCAGCCGAGTCGAGCCCGATGGGCAGCGCCCGCCGCGGTTTGCGCCGGTGGAACGCAGTACGAGCGCAGCGAAACGCCGCGTAGCCCAGTTCGCGCCGGATTTTTTGGGGGGGAGATTGCGCCGCTAGAGACATTGCGCCGCTAGAGGACATTGCGCCGCTAGAAGCCCATTTGCTGACGGGCGAGCTCGCGATCCAGGACGCCCGCTTGGACCAAGCGTTTGATCGCCATCGGGAAGGTCTGCATGCCGTAAGGGTGTTCGCCGCTCTCCATCAGCTCCTTGAGTGGCGGATTGCCCATCGGGCGGCGAATGCTCTCGCGCACGGAACCCGTGGCGACGAGTACTTCAGCCGCAAGCGCCATGCCCTGACCGTCGAGTCGGGGCAGCAAGCGCTGGGCGATGATGCCTTGCAGCGAGTCGGCGAGGCGCATGCGCAGCTCTTCATGATCGCCTTCCGCGAGCGCAAATACACGGTTCATCGTGCGCTGAACGTCGGGCGTGTGCAGGGTCGAGAGCACCAAGTGGCCGGTTTCTGCTGCTTTCAGCGCGATTTCCATGGTCTCGCCATCGCGGATCTCACCCACCTGGATGACGTCTGGGTCTTGCCGCAAGGAAGCGCGGAGCGCGTTGGCAAAGCTGTGGGTATCCATCCCAATCTCGCGCTGGCTGACGCTGCAACGCTCGTCCTGATGCAGAAACTCGATTGGATCTTCGATGGTCACGATGTGGCGCGCCATCGAGCGGTTCATGAGCCCGATCATCGCCGCCAGGGTGCTGCTCTTGCCGTTGCCAGCGGCGCCCACGCAGAGCACCAGGCCTCGGTCCTTGCGCGCCAAATCGGCGCAGGCGGCGGGGGCGCCGAGTTGCTCCAACGTCGGAATATTATGGGGGATGGCGCGCATGACGATGGCCAGCGTGCCCCGCTGCCGGTACACATTGACGCGAAAGCGCCCGACCCCCTGCACCGCATAGGAGCAGTCGTGCTCGAGCAACGTGCCGAGCTGCTCCAAGATGTGGGCATCCCGTATCACGTGGTGGGCGACCGCTTCCGTGTCGGCCGGCTTGATTTTATCTACACGGAAATACACCAGCTCGTCACGCACTCGCGCGGCCGGGGGTTGCCCAACCTTGATGTGTACGTCGCGCGCCCCAGCCGCGACGGCCTTGCGCAAGAGCTGCTGGAAGAACTCCTCCGAAGCGTAGGGGTTCCGGGAGGAGTTGGGGGGCAAGCTAACCACCGCCCCACGATAGCAAAAACCCCCACGCGTATAGCCGGCATTCGTCCCGCGTTGGAGCGCAGCGCCACGCTTCAGCTGGGCCGAATATGCCTGGATTCGAGCTGTGCCAGGCCCGCGTCAATGTAGTCGCGGTCCTGACCCTGTGCGGAATCTTGCGCCTTCTTGAGCTCCTCCGCACAGCGCTTGAGCCCCGCGACGTCCGTGACCTCGCGATCGCTCGCACCGCGGGCCAGGGTTTGCGCGATGGAGGCAAGGCGTGCGGTGCGTTGCTCGTCGGTAGCTTTGGGCAGTGTCTCGCACAGCTTCCCGAGCTGCGATTCGGCGTCAGGGGTGTACGGAAGCACCTGGAGCGCCTCCCCCCCATGCGCGCCTCCCGAGACCACCTCGTCGACACAACGTCGCGCCCCGATTTCGCGACCGAGGGCGGCCAGATCGAGGGGATCATCCGTGGCGCGCCCCCAAGACACGTCAGAGAGCTCAACGGGCGCTCGGCTCGGCGCGGCAGAGGGCACGGAGCTGGAGGTGTTGCTCGATGCTGGCGCGTCCGAGCGCTTGCATCCGCAGAACGCCAGCGCGATCAGCAGCCAAAGCGATGTGTTGGAACGCTGAACCACGCTACTTCGCTAGCCGATGCGGGCTCGGTAGGCAATTCACCACCCACTCGAAGCATGCGCCGCCAGTGTTCCGCTGTGGATAGTCGTATGCTCGCCCCATGGCTCGCGTCGCAACTTACTGTCGCATCTGCGAAGCAGCGTGCGGCCTCCTGGCGGAGCACGGCCCCGAGGGTGTCGCGCTCAGCCCGGACCCAGACCACGTGGTGTCTCGCGGCTTCGCCTGCGCCAAGGGAGTACGCTTCGGTCAGGTCCACCGCGATCCGGCGCGCGTGAACCAGCCGATGCTGCGAAAGAACGGTTCCCTTCAAGGCGTGAGCTGGTCGGAAGCCTACCAGCACGTGGGCGGCGAGCTGAAGCGTATCCGCGAGGCACACGGACCTCACGCAATCGGCGTGTACCTCGGCAACCCCGCCGCGTTCAGCCCTCTGACCACGCTGTTTGGCACAGCATTCGTCCGCGGGCTCGGAACGCGCAACTACTTCAACGCCGGCTCCCTCGACTGCAACAACAAGTTCGTAGTGGCCCGCGAGATGCTCGGCTCCCCCGGGACTCACCCAGTCCCGGATTTGGACCACAGCCGGTTTGCCCTGTTACTCGGCACCAACCCGTCGGTGAGTCAGAGTTCTTTCGTCAACGCACCTCGCATGGTCGAGCGCCTGAGGAACATCGAGAAGCGTGGCGGTCGAGTCATCGTCGTCGACCCTCGCCGCACGGAAACAGCGCGCAGCGTCGGAGAGTGGTTGCCGATCAGGCCGGGAGGTGATGCGGCGCTCCTGCTGGGCCTGGTCCACGTGATCTTGCGTGACGGCCTGCAGCACAACGTCCGCGTGGGCCGGTTTACCCACGGGCTCGAAGACCTGCGCCGCCACGCAGCCCCATTCGACCCGCAGCGTGTCGCGGGGCTCACCGGTATCGCCCCGGAGCGAGTGGAGAGCCTTGCGCGGGAGTTCGCGACAGCGGACGGTGCGTTCTGTCACGTGTCCACGGGCGTGAACCAGGGGCCGTTCGGCAGTCTGGCGTATGCCGCCAAGATCGCGCTCGAGGCGATCACCGGCAACCTGGATCGACGCGGGGGTGCTCTGTTTCCGCGCGGCGCACTCGATGTCGCGGCGTGGGCGCGGCGCCTGGGGATTGATCGCGAACCAAAGTGGAAGAGTCGCATCGGTGGTTTCAGCCCGGTGCTTGGGGCGCTGCCTTGTTCCATTCTCCCAGACGAAATCCTCACTCCGGGCCCGGAGAAGCTGCGCGCGCTGGTAGTGCTCGCAGGAAACCCGCTATTGAGCGCCGCTGATGGCGGTCGTCTGCTGAGGGCGTTTCAATCGCTGGAGCTCCTGGTCGTGATCGATCTCTTCGTGAACGACACCGGTGCTCTGGCCCACGCCGTACTTCCAGCCACCGACTGGCTCGAGCGGGAGGACATTCCACTGGCGCAGCTACAGTTGCAGCCCGAGCCGTACCTGCAGTGGACACCCGCGGTGGCAGAAGTGCGCGGAGAGCGACGCCACGACTGGCAGATCCTGATGCAGCTCGCGCGCGCCTCAGGAACCTTCGTCGGTTCAGCCGCCGGGCACCGCGCCCTCGCAGCGAGCCTCAAGCTGCTCGGCCCGAGCGGACTCATGGCAGCGCCGCTGTCTGCAAGCCTCGGCGTGCGTCCACTGGGTCGACTGAAGCGCCATCCACACGGCCTTCGCTTGCCCGATTCGCGCCCAGGCGAGTTCCTAGAGCGGCGCATCGGCACGCCCTCTCGGAGGGTGGAGCTGTGCCCCGAAGCCGTATTCGCCGACGCCTCCAGGGCGCTAGAAGGAGCACCCCGCGGCCAGGAGCTGCTCTTGTTCTCGAAGCGCCAACGGGTTGGCCACAACTCCTGGATGCACAACAACCCGGAGCTCAGGCCCGAGCCGCAACGAGCGCATCTAGCCCTGGAAGACGCCCGACGGCTCGGACTGAGGAACGGCGACTGGGTGCGGCTGGTTTCAGAAGCCGGTCGCATCGAGCTGCCGGTGGCGCTGGATCCCGATGTCGCTCCTGGAGGCATCGCAGTACCACACGGATACGGCCATCATGAAGCAAGCGGTTGGCACCTCGCCCGAGAACGGGGAGGAGCCAACGTGAATCAACTAGCCAGCTCCGGACCCGACGCGACCCACCGCCTGAGCGGGATGTGTCAATTCAACGCCATCCCGGTGCGAGTCGAGAAGCTGGTCAGGCTGAGCGTCGCAAACGCTGGCGACGCTGCCGGCGCCTGAGCAAGCAGGCGCCGAGCGCCAGCGCCAGCACGCCCCCTTGCTGGTTGCGCACCGGATACGTTCGGCACGCGCAGCCACCGTCGGTACTGCTGGATGAGTTCATCCCGGGCTGGTCTGATGGGTCGAACGGATACTGCGCATTGTAGACCTCGAGTTGATTCGCGATGCTCGCGCGATTGTCCACCAGCACCGTCTCCGAGCCGTCGTCGCCGTACTCGATCACGCGCTTCGCGTAAGGCATGCCGGCGAAGAACGGCGTCGACACCGCCCCGCCCGTGTTGATCTGCTCGCCATCCGGGGTGTAGAGCGCTGTGTCGCCGCTACACAACGTACGCATGGTCGCGGTCAGATTCGGGCTGACCGCGTTGTAGTCGTCCCGTTCGACGAACATCGGGTCCTCCGTCATCTCCGCTGGCGAAATCCTGGTGTAGAGCCGCGTGAGGTAGGTGGAGTCAATCAGCACATTCACCGCGTGCTCTGCCGGCGCGATCACCCGCTCTTCGAGGTCATCCGAGAAGGCCTGGGGATCCCACGTATCAAACGTGTCCGAGTAGCACTCGACGCAGCCATAGAACTCGTCACGGGTGATGCCGGCAGGGATCGGCAAGTAGTGGGCAAGAATCGGCTCCACCAGCGGGTGAAGCGACGAGCACTGTCCAAACGAACAACTGAACAGCCCCTGAGAGTCCAGCTCGAGCATGGCCTGAGTCGGGGTGAGGGTCGCGAATCTTCCGCTGTTCCAGCGCGAGTCCAAGATCCCTGTGGAATCGACGACGCTGCTCGGACCGGCATACTCCGTGATGAAGGCGCGACCATTGGCCACTGGACTATCCACCGCGCGCGAGACGACGGTTTTGTAGTTGGTGCCGAAGTTGAGCCAGTCGAGCTGAAGCTGGTTCAGCTCCACGTGCTTGAAATTGGTCGGTACCACGCGGCGATCCCCGAGGAAAAACGCGCGCACATCCATGTCTTCGGTAGCCGCGATGGCGGTGAGCTTCAAGGGCACACACGGCTCAGTGCCAGGGTAGCGAATCACCAAGGGGTGGATCTCGTTGACCCCTGACCCCGACTGAAGCTTGACCGCCACGAACACATACTGGCGCTCGGCGTAGTCCTGAAGGATGGGCGGCGCTTGGTCGTCGTTGAGGTAGCCGTTGTCGCTGAGCCACGTGGCGACGTCGTCGGGGGACGCCCCCTCGAGCACGCTGACGTCGAACACGCCGACCTTCTCCTTGCGGGTCACGATCTCCGAATCCCCGTCGGTGTCCTCGAAGCCGTCTTGGCCCGCCAGCGTGCCGCCGCCGGAAGCATCGTCACTCGAACCCATTCCGCAGCCCGCGCCGCTGCTCGTCGAGCTGAAGCCTCCACCGCCGCACCCGTCGAAGCGCGTCGTCAGGCTGAAGGTCGGCACGCTGCCATTCAGCAGGTTCACGAACATCTGCTGAGAGCCGACGCGAAACTCCGGGGTGACCGGCACGGGGATCAGCCACGCGAAGCGATCCGGATCGCCCGAGTACTGGATCTGGATGTGTCCCTCGACCATGCCGTCGCGCATCACGAAGACGACGTTCTCGCCTGTCTGGTCTACCGGCATCGGAGGTTGCATTGGCCCTGGGTTGTCACAGAACGTCCCGCCGCAGGCCGAGGCTTGCGGCACAACCGCCAACTGCACGCCCACCGCGACACCGCCCCAAGCCGCCACCTGCAGCAGCCTCTTCCCCAACCCCAGTCTGGTCATACCAACCTCCAAGCGAAGCCAAGGTCGTGGGCTCCACCCCGAGCCACGACACCCGCATCCCTGGAGCAATGCTCATGCCATGACTGGGAACGCGAGCGGGAGACCAGAGAGGACGACGAAAACCAAGGCGGTTCCCAACTCTGAACACGTAGGACGCTCCCCGGCTGCTCCAGACAGTGTTCGGCCGGCGACACCGGATGCGACTTTCGGATCACACTGGCACCGCCAGCAGGCCCGCATCCGCATGGAAGCGCGCTGGACAAACTCCGACCCACCGCGTTCAGCGGGCGAGCACCAACCGATCTCACACCCACGTGGAGCCCTGGCCGACCGCCCGAACCGGAAACAACCGACTCCCGCTGGGTGCCACGGGGCCCGATCCGTGACCTGGGCGACGAACGCCCCTCCCCGGCCGGCCACGACGATTCCACGGCCAGCCACCGCCGAGAATGCACATTTGTGCGCTATCCGGTTGCAGGCTGTACGGATCGTGAGCTAAGAACCGCGTCCCCAGTGACCCTGGTTGAACAACCAGGCGTCGCGGGCCCAGGTAGCTCAGTTGGTAGAGCAGAGGATTGAAAATCCTCGTGTCGGCGGTTCGATTCCGTCCCTGGGCACCATCAGTCAGTGTGAGCGCCCCACCCCGCCGCGTCGAGGTTGGACAGGCGCCCCTGAATTCGACCGACGTCGCGCACGTCGTTGACGTGGAGAACGACCAGTCGCAGCAGAGCGGCCGCGTGGCCGAACATGTGGAGAAGCGCCGTGCCTACATCTCGCACTTTTCGCCTCCCATCACGACATCGTGTACCTGCGGCGCAGCTCGGCCAAACACGGCTACAGGGTCCGGATCGCGAATACCGGCCGAGATAGACCACCTGACATAGACAGCCCGCTGCCCCATACCAGATGCAAGTGGCTAACGCGCTGAGCTCCCATGGCATCTGCCCGACACGGATGGAACAGACTGTCGCGGCTCCAGGAGACGAGCCGTGCGGCCGTACCGTTCGGAGCCGGGATCGCCTATGCTGTGGGATCCTGGGGGAGGACGAGGCATGAACTGGTACGTGACGCTGTGGTGGGCGGGGATCGGACTGAGCCTTACAGGGCTTTGCCTCGAGGAACTGGAGCGCCGGCTGCTGCACGCGTAGGCTGGCTAGGTCAACGCTCTCAGGTACCCGAGCTGCGTTCCGGTTCGCCGGCTCCAACCAGAAACGCTTGGCTGCGGGTCGGAGGGCGCAGCAACTCGACGACCTGGTCCACCAGGGTGCGAATACCCTCAGATTTGTGCACGCTCAGAGCTAGCGACGACGCCGCGCTCAGGAGCTCCGGATCATCGGAACCGCTGAAGAACACGAGCTGTACCCCGGGATCGCGGCTGCGAAGCTCCTGAGCCAGCACCAACCCGGAGCCGTCCGGGAGCTCCAGGTCGAGAACGACGCAATCGTAGGGTGCCGCTCGCTCGGCAACGCACTCCGCCGCGCGCTTCAAGGTCTCTGCCTGTGTCACGCCCCATCCGCTCGCCGTGAACGCGCGCGCGATCGCCCGACGCACAGTCGGCTCATCTTCTACGATTAGCACGCAAGTCACGGTTCGCTTCCCCGCGGTTACACGTTAGGGGTCTGCACCCGGCCGAGCGAACTCGACGGGTAGTAGGAGAGGGAGGCCTACGAGCGAGAATATACGCGCTGGCGTGCTCCTTAGCGAAGAGAAACGAGCTTGGGAGCCTCGGGTAACGCGAAGGTATGTTGCAAGATCAGGTTGTCCGGACGCGTATTCTCAGCCTGAGATGCGCGACGCCGGATGCTCGTTCTCTGGCTTTAGTCTCCGTTCGGGTGCACAACCCACGAGATTTCCTTGCGAGAATTCGTTTGCTCCCAGGGCGGCTGCAGGTTGCCCCCAGGCCATCCACAGCCGCCCGTAGCGCTCAGATAGCTTACGCAACGTTACTAGAGGAAGCCCTCCAATTGCTGGAGGACGGCTCTGGCGTTGAGCGTTCCTTTGAACACGTAGAGCGCTGCATCATCCAGGTCATCCAGGACCTCTCGACTGACCCGCAGTCGCTCGCTCACCCCAAAAAGCAGCTTCGCCCCCACCCCGCTGCGCGCCAGCTCCACGCGCTTCCACACGGCGTCTCGACTCCAGAATCCCAGCAGCTCGAAGTAGACGGGCTCACTGCCTTTTGGGGGGGAGAAGCAGAGATCGGGCACCAACACACCCAAGCCAGGCACCTCCAAGAGCACCTCTGCGGGGGCTACTTTCCAACCGGATTTTAGCTTCCTGAAGCTCTTTACGAAGGCGCCGAGGTCATCCTCGGTTTCCCATGACGCGCCGCCTGCAGTCTGGTGTTGGTAGCGGAAAACCAGCGCCTCCCGCGTCTTCCCCCAGCGCAGATCCGCCTCCAGGTCGAGCTGCTCTGCTTGTTCCAGCACCGGCAGCGCGAGCGCCAGATTGAGCCCGTACTTCGTCACCGACTCGAACATCGAGAAGGGCCCTTCGAGCTCGATCAAATAGCCGTCGTCAGCGGGCTTCAGCCGGAACAACAGGCGCCGAAACTTCAGGGCGTGAAACAGGCGCCGATAGTCAGCTGGCGTCCTGCAGCGCACTCGCGCCCGCACGCGCACGGCGCGCAGCAGCACGGCCTGGCGCTGGGAGAGCTCATAGCGGGCAACGAGCGCCTCTGGGCTGAGCGCCTCTACCCGGCGCAACACATGGGCGCCCTTGAGATCCGCGAACAGTGCCCCCTCCACACGCTCGATTGTGTGCCCCAGCTCCGCGGCGACACGTTCGAGCACCGCGGCGCGGTCAAAGGCCGCGCCGGCCGGAAGCTCTCGTCGTAGCTGCGTGGCGAGACTGAAGAGCTGCGAGCGCAGCGCTGGCGGGTCGAGCTCCGTCTCGAGTTCGAACTCACAGGCGTCGTCCACCAGCTTGCTCAGACCATCAAGAAGCTTCTTTTCACGCCCTTCCACCCAAACTTGGTTCAGAGCGTCCTTCACTTCATCGCGCGTGCGACCCACGTGACCCGTCGCCTCAGAAAGCAGCGCCTCCGCGAGCTCCAAGGCGCGCCCGCGAGCTTTGCCGCTCAAGCCACTCAACTTGAGTTCACCGCCCCGGCGACTCGCGCGCACTAAGTCAGCAGTCAACATCAGTAGGAGCCCCGGTACGCATCGTGGTCGCGACGCCGCTCACTGGTGAACGTTTCGCTGGTTCCAGCGGAAACGATCTCGTAGAGCACGGCTCGCTTGCCGTCCTTGGGTCGCAGGATGCGCCCCAGGCGCTGCACATGTTCCCGCACGGAACCACTTCCGCTGATCACGACCGCGACGTTCGCATCAGGGACGTCCACGCCCTCGTTCAACACCTTCGAGGTCACGACACCGCCGTAGTGCCCGGAAGCGAAACGCTGCAGGATCTCGCTTCGCTCCTTCACCTTGGTCTGATGGGTGATCACGGGGATCAAGAAGCGCCTAGAGATCTCGTAGGCCGAAGCGTTCTCCTGAGTGAAGACCAGCGTGCGATCTTGGCGATGCTGCAAGAAGAGGCGCTCCAGCTGCTCGAGCTTGGCGGGCGCTGCAAACGCCAACTCCCGCTGCCGACGGTAGGCGGCCATCGCACGCCGCCCGGCGGTGCTGCGCGCAGACCGCATGATGAAGTCAGACCAGCCGGAGGGGGCGCTCATGCGGATCCCCTGCGAACGCAAGAAGCCAGTGTAGACCGCGCGCTCCGCCTCGTACTCCGCACGCTCCGCCTCGGACAGCTCGACCACCAAGCGTACAGTGTCGTAGTCTGCCAAGTAGTTGCCCGAGAGCTCCCCGATCTCCTTGCGATAGGCGATCGCGCCGATCAGCTCAGGGTAAAGGTCGTCACGCCCGTCAGCGCGCTCCGGTGTTGCCGTGAGTCCCAGACGAAAGGGCGCCAGACACAACCGTGCTGAGAGCGCGTAGGCTTCCCCAGGCAGGTGGTGGCACTCATCGAAGACGACCATGCCGAAGCGGTCGCCAATGTTTTCCATATGAATATATGCTGAGTCGTAGGTGGTCACGGTCAGCGGTTGAAGCTCATAGTCTCCGCCCCCAATGACGCCTACCTCGACGCCGAACGTCAGTCGGAGTTGATCGTACCACTGACGGACCAAGTCGAGCGTCGGCGCCACCACGAGGGTGCTGCGCCTCTTCGCGTCGATGGCCATCAGCGCGACCTGAGTCTTACCAGCGCCCGTCGGCAGCACCACCACGCCGCGCCCGAGCTGCTTGTTCCACGCCTGAATCGCTTCCCGCTGGTACGGGCGCGGTTCGCGTCGAGCCACGGCGCCGCGCTCGAGCACAGCATACTTGCGCGCGTCGTCCTGAAGCTCGACCTGAGCGTCACGAAGAGCCAGTACAATTTCCGCGTAGCAATGTGCGGGAGCGCGAAAACAAGCGCTGCGCTCGTCCCACTCCGCCCACTGGCGGATCACGCGTTCTTCGTCGCTGAACCCGGTCAGTTCCAAGGTCCCCGCGCGGAACGCCAGGCGCGCCGTATGGGTCGTCGATCCGCTCATCGCGACCTTCGTATACCGCAGCCCCAAGCAGAGGACAGTGGCGACATCTCCAGCCGTTCGCCAGCGGCCGCCACTCGTCGCCTGGATGCGCGCTATTTCAGGTACGTCGACTGGAGCAGCTGCATGCCAGTCTTGGCGGAGGAGTCACCAATCCCAGCCAAGCTGCCTTCAATCTTCTCGACGATTTCCATCGTCTCGAGCCGGATCACGAACGCCGTCTCCCGGCGGGCCAGGAGCGTCGTGCTGGTGGCGGTGCCCGGCTTCGCGATCACGCTGGTCACCGGACCGTCGTAGGTGGTGATCCAGTCATCGAGCGTGCCGGTCTTGAGCAGCTCCACCAGGAGCCCTCCTTGATCCGTCACCGTCTTACCCTGCGCAGCCAGATCCCGGGCCGCGTTCTGACAGCCTGGTCAGAAAAACTCCGAGACGTGCACCATGGCGTAACACCGCCCGGTCCGTCTCAGAGCCTCCAAACTCGTATCTACGTACGGTTTAGTGTTGCTGATCGCATCTGCTTCGAGGTTCACGTAGCCCTCGAAATCCATGTTCGCGACGATGTCGCCCTTGGCGTTTCCGTATGGACCCGCGGGATAGGGGCTCTGCGTGTCGAAGCAGTCTCCGGGGTTGCCACCACCGCCACCGACGGAGCTACCGCCCACCGAACTGCCGCCACTCGCCATGCCGCCGGCGCTGCTTCCACTGGAGCCGGCCGTCGCGCTGCCGCCTGACGCTGAACTGCCGCCGGACGCTGAACTGCCGCCGGACGCTGAGCTGCCGCCGGACGCTGAGCTGCCGCCTGGGCTGGATCCACCGGAAGCCGTGCTGCCACCACCGCCGTCATCCCCACCACAGCCGTAGCCGACGAGCAGCACGACGAGGGAGACTGGGAGCCAAGCGCGGTTCACGACTTGGAGCGTAACCCAAACCAGGTCAGATACGGAAGCCCAGTGCCTGGCGTCAGCTCAATCCGCTGGCCATCCGAGCTCACAGCAGCCTCAGCCACAACCGCGAACTGGCCCGGATAGACCCACTTCGGGAACAAGTAGCTACCGAGAGCCAGCACTTCCACCGCACTTCCGGCGCTCAGGCCGGTCGAGTTGGGGAACGACAGCCGCGCTTCTCGCGGGACCTTCGGCGGCCCAGGTTCAGAGAATCGAGCCTCGAACGGTCCGACTGCATACAGCGCAAACAGCCCCTCAGCTGGCGCGAGCTCGGCGATCTGTGCGGCGTCGAACGCCTTGACGTAGAACTTCCGTCCGTCGCTGCCAGCGGCGACCTCGTCGATCTCGATCTCGATCTGGACTCCGGCTTCGACGCTCAGCTCAACGCCCTGGGCGCTCACCTGCTGGGCGGGCGGTGAGGCTCCCATGAGGTCGTTCTTCACCACGATTTCGGGCATTTCACCGGCGAACTTGAAGGTCCTGAGCGCCCCGGCGTCGAGTTCGAGGTCGCTTGCGGTCTCGTCGAGAATGCTCACGGGGTAGTAGAAGCTCGCTCCAAGCGGCCGAACGTGGGCGGTGGCCGAGTAGTCAGCGACCACGAGCGGCGTCGAGACATCGATCAAGAACGCTCCAGACGCGTCCGTTTCCCCATAGAAACAGGCGGGGCCACAGAAGCTGACTTGTTGCCCCGGCACCAGCGCTCCGACTTCGTCGATCACCGTGCCGCGCACGCTAGAGACGCAGCGCGCTGCCGCGGGCTCGTCTCCGCTGAGCACGCAGCCTCCCTGCCCTGCTTCGGCACCGCTGCCGCCGCTGCCCGCTGCGCCTCCGCTGCCACCGCCACCGCCGCTACCTGCGTTGCCAGCGGTCCCGGCCGCACCGCCGGTCCCGGCCGAGTCTTCCCCGCAGCCGCACAAGGCAAAGCACACGACGCTACCCAGCAGCAGTCCCCAGCATGAGCCAGCGTTCCTCTCCCCCAAACCCGAAGTCATGGAAGGGGGATGAGTCACTTCGAGGGCGCTGTCAACTCGAGGGCGCTGTCAACTCGAGGGCGCTGTCAACTCGAGGCGCTGCCAACTCATCAGCCTCAGCGGAACAGCCGGACCGACGGGTCGCGGGTTTCTCCGCCGATCAACTCGAGCGGCATGTGCCAGCGCACCTCCCCGATGTACACGCCGCGTCGCTCGCGCATCCGCACCAAGGTGCTGCTGCAGTTTCCATAACGCAGAATCATGACCTGGGGCACCGGTAGGCAGATCAGCTGCTTGACCAGCTGAAAGATGATACCGCCGTGAGCAACCACCAAGATGCGCTGGGGATGCGGGACCTCATCGCGCTCCCGAGGTGTTTCCGCAGGGTTACGATGTGCAGCCTCCAGGCTATCCAGGAAGCGCCGCGCGCGCGCTTGTACCGTGTCGTAGCTCTCTCCACCGTACTCCGCGAAGTCGCCCAGCGTGGTGATGTCCCGCTGCATGAAGCTCGGAAAGCGCTCGGCGATCTGCGCGGCGTCGAGGCCTTGCAGATCGCCGGACGAGATCTCCGCCAGGTCCTCTTTGACCTGGGGCGCCGCACGCCCAAGCCGCTCGCACAGGGTCTGCGCCGTGACGTGCGCGCGGCTGAGGGGGGAGCAGTACGCGGCCTCGAACTCCAGGCCTCGCGCTTTCAGCCAGTCGCCCAGCACCTCCGCCTGCTCACGACCGCGCTCGGACAGAGGCGAGTCGAGGCTGCCCTGCATGATGCCCTGCGCGTTGGCCTCGCTCTCGCCGTGGCGCACGAAGAGAATATCCATGGGCGAGGCTCATAGCCTCGAGAGGAGCCTCGGCCAAACGCTTTCGCCCTCGCACCCCACCCTGGGCTCTGCAAGCCTAGCTTCATGGTCGACATCAACATCACCTATGAGGGCGAGCTGCATTGTGAAGCCACTCACGGTCCGTCGGGCGCGATCTTTCACACGGACGCACCGAAGGACAACCACGGCAAGGGTGAGAGCTTCTCGCCGACGGATCTCGTGGCCACGGGGCTCGGCACCTGCATGATCACCGTGATGGGGATCCAGGCGAGGAGCCGCGGATATGATCTCCAGGGCACACGTATCCATGTGAAAAAACACATGACCGCGACCCTGCCTCGACGCATTGCCTGCCTCGATGTCAGCCTCGTGGTCCCAAGGGAAGTGGCCGCGGGCCTCGACGACCAGCAGCGAAAGGACCTGGAGCACACCGCGCACACCTGTCCCGTGCGCCTCAGTCTGCTGCCCGCGATCGACGTCCCCGTGAGCTTTTCTTGGGGGTGAGGGTGCGCTGATACAGAGACGCCGCAGCTTCGATAATAGAGCCTAGTTCTGATGGGCTAGCGTCAAGCCCCGCCAAGGCTCCGGCGCGCCGAGCTTCGGGTCGTCGGGGTCAGGCAGCATCCAGATCGCGCGCAGGTCAAAGGCTTCGCTCCAGGTGCTGCCGTCGGTGGAGGCGAACAGGAAGCGGTCTTCGCTCGGCACGCGCACGCACTGAAATATCCCTGGGGAACCGCTGCTGACCTGATGCAGCTGATTGCTATCCCGATCGAAGAGCAGAATCTCGCCAGACTTCGTGCCGATCACGAGCGCACGCCCACTGCGGCTGAACGCGCCACACGCCGCGTCCGCGGGCAGGCTCGGCAGTGGACGCGAGCTGCGCGCAGAGACGTCGGTGATCGCTGCACCCTTGCTGCCCAGACTCAAGATCTCGCGATGATCGCTCGAGAACACCAGGTTCTGGACCGCGCCCACCGGCGCGCGACTGAGCAGCGCTGGACTATCGAGCCGGGAAGCGTCCAGTGTGAAGAGCACGCCCGCGGCGTCACCGAGCACGATGAGGCTGCCGTCAGGAGAGAACGCCAGCGCTCGCAGCGACTTTGTTTCCGTTGGGATCCGGACTACGTTCTCACCATCCAGCACCGCGAGCGACGTCTGCCCCGCCTGGTCGATCAACAGCCCAAGCTTCTCGGAGTCGGGCGCCGCCACGAGCGCCTGAATGCTGCCCAAATCGAGCAGCCGCGGCCCCGCCTTACCGAGCACTGCCAGCTGACCGCTGGCAGCGACCCACGCGGCGAACTCCCCGCGCCCGAGGGCCCAGCGGGCGGACGCACCCTCGGTCGGCTTCAAACGGGGAGCCGGTGCGGCGCTCTCCGGGAAGGTGCGCGCTTGCTTCCGCCCTTCCGCGCTCTGGAGCACCAGCTGTTCCCCGAGGCAACCCATGGACAGGCCATCGGCGGCGAGCTGGCAGTCACCCGCGCCTTTCAGGCTCAGGTAACGGCTCGCGGCCAGCTCCAGATCGAAGACCAGTGCGCGTCGGCTCTGGGTCACCACGGCGAGCCAGCGGCCATTGGGACTGGCAGACAGCAGAGCAGCGCGTTCGGAGCCGAGGCTGAGCCGCCCCGCCCGCTGACGAACGTCCGCCGTCCAGAGATCGACCGCCCCTTCGCGGCTCCACGCCAGCAAGCGGCGCGCGCCGAGCTCCACCGCGCTCCCCGTGGGGTCCGGCTCATCCCGCACCGGCTGCAACACGCCCGCCTTGCGTTGCCAGACCACCCGATGCCGCGCGTCGCTGCTGATTGCGCCGCCGGGGATGCTGATCAGCTGGCGAATGCGCTGGCGATGCCGCTGAGGGAGCTCCCGCGCCTTCTGCAGGTGTTCCGCGTCGAAGCTCACCTCCCACAGCCCACCGCTCTTGGTCGCGAGCAGCACGGCGTCCGCGAGCACAACCATGCGATCGATGACGCCGAGCATTTCCTTCGGCAACTTGAGCTTGCCCACGCTGCGAGCGGAGGCCACGTCCCACAGCGTGAGCTGGTCCTGAGAGACGACGGCCCAGCGGCTGGGAGACGCCGCGAAATGCTCCCCTGGGACCGCGGGCAACCCGCTCTGCTGCTCGGCGAGGGAGAGCCAGTGCAGGTTCTCCCCGCCACCGTCGCACTGAGCGACCAGGGCTTTGGGCACGCTCAGTTCGCCTTCCCCGTTGCTGGTTACCCAAACGGCGCGCTGCAGGGCTCCCTCGCAGTGCAAGAGTGGCGCCTGGGAGCCGTCTGCTCGCTTCAGCTCGCGGACGTTTGCGTGATCGCGCCAGATCACGCGAGTCGAGTCGCTAGAGAACCCAAGCAGCTCTTGGCCCGGAGATTTTCCGACGGGATATTCCCGATCACCCTCGCCGCCGAGCTCAAGCACCCTCAGGCTGTCGTCCTGCCAAAGCGCGGCGAGCCAGGCGGAGTCTGGATCGAAAACGACCCCTTCCAGGCCGCTGGGATTCGCAGGCAACGCGCGCGGAATGCCCAGGCGCACCGCGCGCCAGCCAACTAGATCGAGATCCGAACGCTGACCGTAGTCTCGCGACAGACGTGCGGCCTTGAGTGCCCCCGCCGGGTCGCCAGGTAGCCGGCGCTGCGCCAGCTCGGCATACAGGAGGCCGAGGCTCTGGTCAGAGGTGCGCTTCGCGGTCGTCTGCTGTTGCTCGAGCTCGCTCACCCGACTGCTCAGGCTCTGCTCCCGAGCACGGCTGACCAGCAAGAGCACGAGCATCACGCTGACGATCGCCACCAGCCCACCCCGGCGGAGCCAGCGGCTGCGACGGTCGCGCCGCCGCACCGCTTCCACGAACAGGAGTTCGCGTTGCCCGAGGTTTGCTTCGCTGCGCTCGAACCAGCTCAGGAGGCGCGTCGCTTGGTCCCCATCCCAGAGCGATCCTTCACCGCGCCCATCGGCGTCCCATTGCCGCGCGGCTTCGCTGACGCGGGCGCGAAACGCCTGATCTTCCCCCGACTCGATCAAGCGCCCGGTGAGCCGAGGCCAGCGCTGGATCAGCGCTTCGTGGGCCAGCTGAACCGCTCCGCCCGCGCTGATCAGGAGCTTGCTTTCGATCAGCAGACTGAGCGCGCGCTCTACCTCAGGGCGCCCCAGATGTTCCTCCAGGAGCTCGGTCTTGGGTACCGAGAGCCGCGTCTTCTCGTCACTGACCAGGCGCACGAGCAACTGTTCAGCCGCGCGGCGCTCCTCGGGGCGCATCCCTTCGAGCACCTGTTCCGCGTGGATCACGAGGGCCCCTGCGATGCCTCCGATGCGCTGCCAGCTGGCGCGCGTCAACGCGTGCTGCGGCTGATCGCGATGCCGCCACCAGGCGCTCAGAGCAAACGACAGCAATGGCAGAACCTCGGGAATTTCCTTCGCCTCGGCCAAGATCGCAGCACTGAGTCCTGAGTCCTCGAGGTGGTAACCGGCGGCACGCGCCGGCTCCTCGATGATTGCCCTGAGGGACGCTTCCGACAGCGGACGCATTGGGTAGAACCCTTGCGTCAGGAGCTGGCGCAGCGGCTCGAAGGCAAATAGCCCGTCCATCGAGTCCGCCCGCAGCGTCGCGAGCAGCCTCACCCGGGACTGTGCCACCCGCCCGAGGGAGCCAAGCGCGCGAGCGACTCGTTCCACCTCGCTCTGACTCACGCCGCGCTGCACGAGCTCCTCCAGCTGATCCACGAGGATCAACAAGCCGCGTGTGGTCGGGAGCGCTTCCAGCAGCGCACCGGCGAGGCGCTCCGGCTCGGACGCGATCAGGTTCTTCACCTCGTCCGCACGCGCGCCGGTCGCCTGAGCCACGGCGTGGGCCAAGGACTCCGCCGGCGAGGTGCCAAGCCGACAGGTCACCGTGCTCCATACGGAAGCGCCACCCAGCGCCCCCTCGCTGACGCTCGGCAACACGCCAGCGCGCGCCAGGGAGCTCTTCCCGCTGCCGCTCGGGCCGACGAGCACACAGCCTGTCCCGAGACGCAGGCGTTCGCAAATCTCGCTTACCTCCTGCGCGCGACCAAAGAACACCCCGCGCTCCTCGGCCGTGAACACGCTGAGGCCGCGGTACGGACCGCTCTCGGGCACTTCTGGTCTCGCGGTTTGCGCAGAGAGCGACACGAGCTGTGCGACGATCTCATCGGCGCTCTCGGGGCGTTGCTTGGGTTCCTTGGCGATCAAGCGATCGATCAGCTCCACCAGGGCACCAGGAGCCTCGGGTAGAGCCTGAGCCAGGCTCGGGAACGGTTGATCGTCGAGCAGACGCTGCCTCACGCCAGCCAAGCTCAACTCCGCAAACGGGTAGGCTCCCGTGAACGCAAAGTAGAAGGTGAGCCCCAGGGCGTAGAGATCCGACTTCACCGACGGCTCACGTCCCAGCCACAGCTCTGGCGCCATGAACAGCGGTGTCCCACCGACCGCCCCGGAATCGAGCGACGGATCCTGCGTCACTGCGATGCGCCGCGTGCGGTCCAGCGTCGCCAACCCGAAGTCGATCAGCTTGAGCCCTCCGCTCTTGCCGCGCGCTTCGCGGGCGACGAACAGGTTCTCTGGCTTGATGTCGCGGTGGAGCAGGCCGATTTCATGGGCCGCGGCCAAGCCTCGCGCTGCCTCGAGGAACAGCTTGCTGCCCTCTTCCAAGTTGAGCACGCCGCGTTCGACCCGTGCTTCCAGGCTCTCGCCTTCCAGAAACTCGAGCGCCAGGCAGGTGTGCCCGTCGAGTTCGTAAGCCGCGAAGACTTGCACGACGTTCGGGTGGGAGAGCAACGCCAACACGCGTCCTTCCCCACGGAACTGCCTTACAACCTCTGGAATGCCTTGGTACTCGCTACGCAGGAACTTCAGGAGCTCCCAGCGGCCGATGTCCGCGTTGTGGCCGCGCGCCACGAGCCCGATGCTGCCCTGCTCGCGCAGCACCTCGACCCGATCGTAGGGGCCGAAAGGGCGCAAATCGAAGTCGATCGCGCCATCGCCTTCATGCATGGCGATGGTCGCCTCGAGCGCCGCGTCGCGCTCACGCCGCGCGGGACGCACGTCAGAAGCGGACTCAGCGCCACCCGGCTGTTCTGCTCCGCCCGGCGGACTCAAGAGCGGAGCGGTGCGCGCCGTCCCCAGCGGCTCCGTGCGCACTACTTTGTCAGGCGCGGCGGCTGCGCTGTCGCGACGTTCGGTCGGTAGCACCTCGGTGCGATCGAGCGCACCCTCTCGGCTCGTGCGGTCGCCTCCGGTGCGCAGAGCTGGCGTCGACGACTCGGCAGCCCCTTCCTCAGCCGGCTGAGCGCGCGAAGCGGACTGCGCCGAGTCGCGCTTTGCTTCGTCGTCAGCCATGGCGAGATCTCGCGGTCAGCGAGCTTCGGGGTGCAGCTCGGGGTCCACTTCAAAGCCCGTGGCTTGACCGGTGCACACCCAACCTTTTTGGCGGCGCGCGCACTCTGCGTTCGTCACGCTGTTCGCTCCCATGCGCCCTGCGACGGCGAACAACCCTGCGCGAGCGCCGGCTTCCGTGCACCCCGTCTCGCAGCCGGTCACGACAGAGCCGAGCAGGATGTGACTCACCGGCTTGTTGAGCGCCTCGGTGACGTTCTGTGGCGTGCGCGGTGGCCGCACCTCATCGCTGGCGGGCGTGTACTGCACGCGGATCGACCACGCCTGACTGGCGCGAGGGCCCGGCTCATCCAGGTACGTGAACTCCGGCGGCGGCGTCTGTGCCTCGGGGCGCCCAACGGCCGCGCGACACACGATGCGCCTGCCTGACGACTCCTCGAGGGAGTAGCACTGCTTGCCGACCAGCATGTTGCCGCCGACATCCGCCGCTTGCTCCTTGAGCGCCAGGGTGAGGCGCTCTTCGGTGCAGTCCACGTCCGAGAGCCACTCGCGCTCGATTTCGCGCTCGTTCACCTGAGTGCAGCGCGCGTCCACCGACCCGATCTCGTAATATCCGGGAGGCAACGCTGGCAGCTCCTGAATGTCTGCCGGGTGCACCAGGGCGCCCTCGACATCTCCGCTGTAGCGGGCGGCGGAGCGAGCGTGGACACCACAACCGGCCAAGATCCCGAGAGCGGCCAACGTCGTCAGTCCCCGTCGCAACAAAGCTTGCATCGGCCCCAGGGTTACACGCAGCGCGGCAAGAGGCCAAGCCCCTACCGCAGCGCTGGGTTAGACTCGTCTGCATGGGGCCTCGTTACCGCGACTGGGACCTACGGGAGCTCCGCCAGAGGGCGGCGCGAGCCGTGGAAAGTCTCGGCGAATGCCGGGTCTGCCCCCGGGACTGCCGGGTGAACCGCCTGGAGGACGAGGCCAAGGTGTGCTCGACCGGCCGCTACGCCAAGCTCAGCACCTGGTTCCCTCACTTCGGCGAGGAGGACTGCCTGCGCGGGCGTCATGGCTCCGGGACACTGTTCTTCAGCTTCTGCAACCTGAAGTG
Organism: Polyangiaceae bacterium; assembly: GCA_041389805.1. Taxonomy (GTDB): domain Bacteria; phylum Myxococcota_A; class Polyangia; order Polyangiales; family Polyangiaceae; genus JAHBVY01. Next base: position 20,788 of record JAWKRD010000039.1, read on the forward strand.
CGTGTTCTGTCAGAACCACGACACGTCTCAGGCTGGTCACGGGCGCGTGCTCGCTCCTCGAGCGCTCGCGGCCGCGATGCTCGACCTCCAGGCCAAGGGTTGCCACAACATCAACTTCGTCACTCCGGAGCATGTCGTGCCCCAGCTGCTCGAGGCGCTCCCCATCGCCATCGAGCGCGGCCTGACCTTGCCGCTCGTCTACAACACCTCGAGCTACGACTCGATGGAGTCCCTCGCCTGGCTCGATGGCTTGATCGACATCTACATGCCGGACTTCAAGCTCTGGACGAGCGAAGCCAGCAAGCGCTACCTCAAGGCCAAGGACTACCCGGAGGTCGCCAGGCGCGTGCTGCTGGAGATGCAGCGCCAGGTGGGGAGCTTGCAGGTCACTCAAGCTGGTCCAGATCTGTTCCTCGCGGAGTCAGGCGTCCTGGTCCGCCACCTCGTGATGCCTGGCCTCGGAGCCGAAACGCGCGCCATCCTGGAGTTCTTGGCGAAGGAGGTCGCCCCCGACACCTACGTCAACGTGATGGCACAATTCCGCCCGGAATACCGCACCGACGCCTACCCGGAGATCAATCGTCAGCCCACCTACGATGAGGTGCGCGCGGCGCGGGACTACGCTCGGGAGCTCGGCCTACGCCTCGATCGGCGGGCACCCGAGCGCCACCTCCAGCTGCTCCACTAGGCGGCTAGGTAGCCGCGCGCAGGTGCTCTAGCAAGTGCGCGTTGAATGATTCCGCGCGGGAACTTGGGAGCGAGTGACCCGCGCCGGACTCCGGAAAGAAGCTGCTGCCCGGGATCGCCTCGTGGATCAGCTCGCCGGCGCGATACGGGATCAAGGGGTCGTTGGTGCCGTGAGTCACCATCACCGGGCAACCGAGCTCCGCGAGTCGATCCTTGGCGCTGAAGTCCTTGCAGGCGCGCCATGCGTTCGCGAGGCTCTGATCCGGCTTCTCCAGGCCCTTTCGCAGCATTTCGATCGGGGGGTGAGCGAGCCCCGGGAAGGCCGCGGCGAGCACCGGCTCCGCCGAGCGCTTCTGCTCCGGATCACCCCACACTCCGTCGAACCCACGTTCACCGAGCCGCGTCATCAGCTCCGCGAAGGCGGTGGCGCGCGCCCCGTTGTGACTCGTGGTGGCCACCAGGCTGAGGCTCTGCAAGCGCTCCCCCAGCTCCAAGGCGATGAGCTGGCTGATCATGCCGCCGAGGGAGTGGCCCACCAGGTGCAGCCGCCCGTCACCGCTGCTCCCGGAGCCAACGCGCTCCAGGAACTCCCGCACATCGCTCAAGAACTCCGGCATACCATGGCTCACCACGCCGCTCTTCGAGTCACCAAACCCCCGCAGATCCAGGCGCGCGACCCTATACCCCGCGGAAACGAGCGCCGGCACCTGCGCGTCCCAGCGCCGACGACTCGAGCCTAGGCCATGCACCAGCGCGACGACGGGGCCCTGCCCCGAGACCTCGTAGACGATCTCGCTGCCGTCGCCTTGGGTGAAGCGCTCCGGCGTCACGACAGGATCAGGACCTTGGTTTGGCTTGGCACCAGGGTCGCACCGCTCGAGTTGGTGGAGTTCTGCATGGTGGAGTCGCTCATGCGGGTAGCGACACCGCCGCCGATGAACACCTTCGTCGACCCCTTGACGTTGCGACTTGGTCCCATCACGGTGCCTGAAGCGACGCCCGTGGCGGTCCCGGCCTCGTCCCCGTTGGTCATCGGGGGAGCGCTGTTCAGGTTGTGCGCCATCCCACCCACGAAAATCACGTTGGGCACCATCGGCACCGCCGTCGCGTTGTTTGCCGTGTTGGCGTAGGCCATGGGCGTCACGCCGCTGGCTGAAGGCGTGTTGCAGGTGTCTGGACTGGCGAGGGACTGACCCCCCATCGAGCAGTTCGCGAACATCGGCTCTCCCCCTTTACCCCAGGTGAACCTGGTCAGCGTCCAGCTTCACGAGTTGCTCCGCGGTGAGCATCGCGTTCTTTCCGCGCAGATTCAAGAGCTCGGCGCGCTGGTCGATGCGCTTGGCGCGTACGTGCTCGAAGTCCTCGATCCGTCGATAGACGCGGCCAAACGTCTGGCTCACGCGATCGACGACGCTCTCCGCCACTTCGGCGACCGTTCTCAGCTTCTTCACATCCAGCTCCGCGACCTGTCCGAGCCAGCTCAATGACTGGGTGAAGACATCCGCCGTCGCCGTGATGAGCCGAAAACGCGCCGAGCGAAGCTCCGTCTCCCCCGCCTCGACCGCGAACCGTCGTCCGCTGACCTCGACTGCTCCGCAGCTCGAGCGGAGGACTAGATCGTTCTCCACGCTGAGTTCCACGGGTTGTGTGGTGGAGCGCTCGAGCACCGCGAGCACGTAGGTCCGGCCTTGTTGCGTCGCGACCAGGACGCTGTCCCCAGGTTGCGGCTCGACCAAACAACTGAGCGCGCGCCGCGCGATGACGTTGCCATCCGGTCCAGAGACGCTGATGCGCGCGTGACCGATCTCCGCGCCGCTTGCTTCTCGCGCGAGCACGCGACCTTCCCAACCCAGGTACTCTAGCTTGCCGGTTTGCTCCGCTTGGTTCATGGGCGCTCCTGATTCAATAGGTTGGCTTCCAGAGTTCGGCCCTGCGCAGCGCAGGATCGTCACCGAGCGCGACGGCTCGGTTACCCCAGACCGTATCCCCCTGGGTGATGTTATGAAATCGCGTGCGAAACATCGAAGCCGAGCTGAAGTCAGCTTCGGAGACGTCGGCGCGCGAGAAGTCTGCATAGGTGAGCTTTGCGCCCACGAAGCGGGTGCCCAGGCAGCGCGTGTCTTGCAACACGGCGCGCTCGAGATCGGCGCCTTCGAAGTCGGCGCTGGAGAGATCGGCCTCCACGAATACTCCTTCGCGAGCGCGCATACCCTTCAAGCTGGCGCCAATCAGACTCGCCTGGACGCAGTTGACTGCATCCGCACGGATACCGTCGAGGACTGCACCGTCGAGCTTTGCCCCGTAAAAGCTGATTCCCCCGCGAAACTCGACGCCGGTCAAGATCGCTTCGGTCAGATCCGAGTTTCCAAGCTGTACCCGCTCGCAGGAGAGCCCAGACAGATCTCGTCCGCACAGCGAGACCTTCATCCACACAGCGGACCGCAGTTGCGTCCGCTCCAGCGCCGCCTGAGTCAAATCCGCTTCCATGATCAAGCTGCGGAGCAGGCTGGCCCCTGAGAGATTGATCCCCTGGGTGTCACACTCAAGGATCTGCAGCGTATCGCTCGAGGTGTCGCTGAGGTCGACGCGACCGAGCTTGCAGCGCACTAGATTCGTGTTCTTGAGCTGACTCCGGCGCAGGTCAGCGCGCGCGAGGTCGCTGGTGAAGACCTGCGCCTCTCTCAGGTCAGCCTCCACCAGCTGCAGATCGCCCGCCTCGCAGTCGTGCCACAGACTGTGAATCAGGTTCGCACCGCCCAGATCGGCGCCACTCAGCTTGCAGTTGGTGAACACCACCTCCCGCAGGTCGGCGCCTCTGAGCTTCGCGCCACTCAAATCTACGCGCTCGAAGGTGCCTCCCTTGAGATCGGCTCCGCTAAGATCGACACCGGCCAGGTCTCTGCCGACGATGGGTTCCGCCCGCGCGACGTCGTAGGCGAGCTGCTCCGCAACGCTACGCGACATCCTCTCTCCTCCCCACCACCCGCGCTTGCTCCACCAAAGCGTCCGTGAGCTGTGTCATTGTATCCACGCGGATTTTAGATAGATCCGAGCGGAACAGATTCGCTCCTCTCAAGTCGACACCGCGCAGATCAGCGTGGTCGAGCAGTGCCTCCATCGCGTTGGCGCTCGCCATCACCGCGCCGCGCAAATCGGCCTTGGACAACGTGGCCCTACGCAGATCCGTTCGATAAAGCTTCGCTCCTTGGGCGTCGACCTCGGAGAGGTTTGCCATCTTGAGCTGAGCCTCTGCGAAGTTGCAGCCCCTCAAGAGCGACCCGGCGAGGGTCGCCCGCTCGAGCAACGCCCAACGGAAATCGGCATCGGCCAGCTCGCACGTCTTGGCCAGGGTCGCACCGTGCATCTCCGCGCGGACCCAAGACGAGCCAGGTAACCTACACTCCACGAAGGTGGCCCGACGCAGCTGCGCTCCGTCGAAGCGCACCCCGGAGCCAACCACCTCGACGAAGACGGCTTGCTCGAGATCCGCGCCCTCGAAGTCGCAGCCGACGAGGGACTGACGGATGAAATTCACCCCGCCGAAATGGGTCTTCACGCAGCGAGTGTTGGCTAGCTCGGCCTCGAAGAGCATCACGCCTTCGAGGTGCGCCCCCTCAAGGTCGGCGTTTTCAAGCTTCGCGCGCATCAGCGTAGCCTCTTCCAAGCGGCAGGAGACGAGCTTTGCGCCGCAGAGATCTGCTTCCGCCAGGTTTGCTCGCTGCAGCGTCGATCCAGTGAGGTCGACGTCCCGCAGATCCGCTCGGGCCAGCACCACGTCCGAGAGCTCCGCGCCGCGCAGGCTCGCTCCGCTGAGGTTCGCTCCTTCGAGAAACGCCCCGCTGAGGTTCAGTTCGTCGAGCTTCGCCCCTCGCAGATCGGCGCGGGTGAAGTCACGGCGCCACAGGTTCTCGCCAGCGCGCGCCGCCGCGATCAGCGCCGCTCCGCGCTGCTGGGCGATGTCCTCATCAACTGGCTGAGCCGCGGGGAACAGGTGCGCCTGGCGCTGATAGGCCTGAAGCAGCTTGTCCTCAGCCATATCGAGTTTGGCCAAGAGTTCCGGATCGTCGAACTTCGCCAGCTCCGGAACCTTCGCTCCCTGGGCTTCCGCCGCCAAGAGTTGCTGCTTCATCGCCTCGAGGCTGAGCTTCTGTTTCAGCTTGGGCGGCCCGCCACTCTGACCTCGGGCCTCCTGCAGCTTGGCGTCGTAGTCGACGTTGTGTTGCGCGCAGAGCTTCTGCACCTGGGCTTCCATCTCGACCCGCTTCTGCTCCGCCTCCTCGCGCTTCTTGGCGAGGGTCGCCTGGAGGATCTCCACCTGCTCCGGAATCTTCTCGGGATCCGTGTCCACATGTGGATCCTCGGGGATCTGAGGCAGGAGCTTGTCTGGGTCTTGACCCGCGTCCAGCAGGAGCTTCCGCACGCGCTCCAGCTCCTCGGCCACGCGCTTCTTTGCGGCCTCACGCCGAAAGCCTTCCCGCGGCAGGTTCGGTTCGCCGAGGGCGCCTCTCGGCAGCCGGTCGGGCATCAGCTCGCTCTCGCGCAGGGCCTCGAGGAAGCCCTTCTCAGGATCGATGCGCCGCTCGAACACAGCCTGGTAGTGCGCAGCGGGGCGCCCCTCCCCCAACCACTCGCCCGCTACCAACACCCGATCGATATCGCTCGCGTCGTCCTCGGTCACGGGCACCGCAGCGCGAAACACCAGGACGCCGCGGAGCCGATGTGGGATCAGAAAAACCGTGTCGAGCCGCGTGCGCAGCTCTTCGAGTTGTGTTTCCCCGCGGCGTTGAATGAAACAACGAGCCCTCGCGCCAGGCAACGAGCCGCGCAGGAGCGGGTCACCAGGCACCAGATTCTCGAGCTCGTAGGCTTCGTCACCCTGGAAGTAGCCGTCGATGATCTGCGCTGGTTGTGCGGCGTTGAAGTAGCTCCAGTCCATGTCCGCGGCGAACCCAGGGAACCGTGTCTCGAGCCAACGCTGGTCGAAGGTTCCGAGTTTCTTGAGGCGCTCGGGGTTACCCATCGGCACCGGCAAGAAGCTGACTGGCTCGGGTTGCATGCTAGGAGAGCGCAACAGCTGATCCGGGTTCTCGATATTTGGCAGCGGACGAAAGTGATGTTCCTGCCCCTTCGGAGCGAAGCCTTTGCCGCCTGGATTTTTACCGAAGCCCTCGCCGCCGAAAGCGTTCTCCCAGCTAATTGGTAGCTCCTGGAAGGGCGTCGGCTCCGTGGCCTTTCCGTCCTTCCAGTAGCGGTCGCCGGAGACGTACAACGCCCGCTCTAGCGTTCCCAGCTTGGCGCGTACCCGGCACGCCTTCACGGGCTCCTTCGGGTGAGCAACCGCCTGCAGTAGGAGTTCCCCGGCGCGCTTCGGCATCCCGACGTCGAGAGTGGTCTCCCCCAGCTCCCCACCCACCAGCTCCCACAGCTCCTTTTCAGCCAGGAGCTGCGGCTCTTTGCTTCCCAGCGGAAACAGCATGAGCATCGCGATCGAGAAGAACGGCTTCCCCTCATTCTCGAAGCAGCGATGAAGCACGCTGATGCGGAAAGGCTTGATGACTTGCATGCCTCAAGGAGTGACGGAGGCCGACGTCGTGTTCACCTGAGTGTCGCTCTTCATCAGGTCGATGCTCTTACCCGACGCTTCGATGGTGTTATGCGAGAAGCTCAGAATGGTCTCACTTGCGTCCATGAGGGTCACGCTCATCGACACCATCGCCAGCGTGATGTCGGCCGCGAGGCGAATGTCCAAGGTGCCACCGACGAACAGCGACGCAGACAGCGCGAAGTCACAGGTCAGGCTACCGGCGACGTTCAATTCGGTCGGCAACGCGACGTTCACGTCGAGCCCGGTGGCGAGGTTGATGTTGATGTAGCCGGCCACATACGTGGTGAGCACGAGTCCCGCGAAGTTCTCGTTCACGGCGGCGAGGGCGTTCGAGTTGACGACGCCGAAGAAGTTCTCGTTCAGCGCCCCCATGTAGCTCGACGACGTGGCCCCGTGGAACGTCTCCACGGCGGATTCCTCGTAGTCGACGCTGTATTCTCCATCGACGACCAACGTGTAGTCACCGTGGGAGTGGCCGTCGTAGTCGCCGACGCATTCCCACGTGACGTCCTCCATCACCGTCGTGGTCTGCTTCGCCTGGTACAGCTCGGTGACGTTGCCGGTGACGTTCGTCGTTCGGACGTCCCTGTACGTCTGAGTCACCGCGCCGACGATCAGCTCGTCGTGGGCGCCCTCGACCTTCACGTCGTAGTTGCGGCCAGTACGCAGGCGCCCGTCGCCATCTGTGAGCTGGACGGGGTTGTACGGCTTCCCTCGAGGGTGCGCGGCGCTCCCATGTATAGCTGAGTGGTCTCCGTTGGTGTCTTCAGCTCGATGTTGCTTGCCGCGCTGGTCTTCGAGCTCGAAATGATTGTCGCCCGCGGTGTGGAGAATATTCTTAGATTGATTCGACTGGGTGATCGGGCTCGACGTGAGCGCGTTCGGCACCGCACCGACGATCAGTGGCTGATCCGGATCACCGCCCAAGAACACCAACATCACCTCCGTACCCTTGCGCAGCGGATAGTGAATGCCCTCGGGATTTCCGGCGTGGTTCTGCAACATGCGGACCCACATGGACGCAGCGCCATCGCCCTTCTCTTGCTCATCAAAACGCAGGCGCACGCGATAGCGGCCTGCGTCGTCGAGCTGCGCGTAGTCACTGTCTTCAGCGCCGTCTACGACGCCACTGAGCGTGCCGTAGATGCGCGGCAGCGGGGTGGTGCGCTGCAGACGGTAGACCACATCTCCACGCACGCACTCGAAGCTACACTTGTAAGTGGTGTGGCTCGCCTCTAGCCCAAGCAGCTGCGTGATGGCTGGCATGTCAGCGACGGGTTGAACCGCTTGGTGCCTCACCATGGTGACGTAGTACTCCGCGTCGAGCCGAGGCAACGGATGCCCTTCCACACGGAAATGATATCCACTGCGAAACACTGGCATGTCGGCCTCGCCGGAGAATACCACCCGCTCTGCCCCTTGGATCTCCTTGAGCAGCTTGGCCTCTTTGCTGACCTCCGGGCTTGCGATCTCGGTCGACAGCGCCACGCTCACCCCCGCCCCCGCGCGCTGCCCGTCAAGCTCCTCGGTCGCCTCAGCGAGCGTCGCCGGGCGCCCAGGATCATAACCGCGCACCTCGAACTTCTGAGTTTGAAGGCGCGAGCGCGGCGCGAGACGACTGATGCTGTGGTGGGTGGAAGCACCGGTCGAGTAGGTGATGGGCGCGTGGTGTAGCTCCTGTTGAGCGGGTTGCCCGGAGACCACCACCAGGCACTCTTCGTCGCGACCTTGTTCGAAGTAGTAGTGAAGCCCCTCTTTCTCCATCCAGCGCGTCATGAAGTCGAGGTCGCTCTCCTCGAACTGGCAAATCTGAGGGTACTTGCGCAGCGGTTCCGCGCTGAAACCCAACCTGACTTGCTGCGAGGAGAAGCCCAGGATCTCGAACATCTTCGACAGGACATCCTTCACGCTGACGTCGACAAAGACGCGAGTATGCCGAGAAAGCGCGGACCGCCAGATCTCCGGGACCAACTCAACGCGGTACACGCTGACGCCCGAGTTGACGTCCGATAGCTCTGCGCTGGCGACCACGCCGTGAACGACGAACGACTCAAAGTCGCCATCAGTACCCACCCTTGCGCGCTGACCGATCAGCTCGCCGAGGTCCACCTCGACTGTATTTTCTACAAGGAAATAGACCGAGAACCGATACACTTGCCCCAGGCGTTCGGTGCCGTCGTAGGCAACGACCTCGTTCTCCAGGCCGCTCTCGAGCGAGAGAGTGTGTCGTAGGTTCGCGCGTGTCAGGGTACCGCTACTCAGCCGCATCAGCCTCACCTCTTGTAGATTTGCTGCCAGTGTCGGGTCGCAGCGTCCAGCTGCCGCTTCCATTCGGCCAGTTCCGGGGGATTCTGCACCAGGCGCGTACGCCACACGTCGAGCAGGGCCAACCGCTCCACTTCCGTGGGGATCCCGTACTTCTGTCGCACCTTCTCCTTGTTGGCCTCGCCGCACACGTTGAACTCGGCGCACAACGTGGCGAACTCGAAGACCGACAACGTCGGTAGCTGAACCCCCGGGAACGCTGCCTCCTCCGGCTGAATCATCTGCGTGGCCGGAGACACCTCGTTCGCGGGCGGCGGAGGTGGCGCCTCGACCGGAGCCGGCGCTGCAACCGGAGAGCTAACACTCTCCTTCACGGTGACGTCGACCTTCGGAGCACTGTCCACACCCATGCGCTCCGAGGTCGGGCTAACTTTTGTGGACTCGAACATGGCTCTCGCCGCGCGGCTCTTGCGGCGAGCCTCCTCGGCGGGCGAAAGCCCTGGCTCCGACGCATCCACCCGCGGCGGTGGCGCCACTGGAGCCATGGGGGGCAGCGGTGGCGCCCGGCGGGGCATCTCTGGCATGGGCGGAACGGCAGGCCGTGGGGCAGGTCGCAGGTCGACGCCAGGGATCACTGGCGCCGGCAGCACCGGCTCGGCAGTTTCCGCCGGAAAGTCTGTTCCCACGCGGGAACTCATGACATTCAAGAACTCGACCGGATCGAGATCTCGCAAGCGCATTGTGCGTGGAGGTCCTTGCTCAGGACCAGCCGATGCTTGGTCTAGCGGTAGCTCTTCCACCGCGGGATTCTTCTTCTTCAGCTCGCGCTTCGTTTCACCCAGCACTTTCGTGAAGGCTGAGGTGTCCTCTCCGGCCTCCATCCGAGCGAGTAGCGCGCGCTCACCGCGGTCGGCATAGGCCGGCCACTCATCGGGTTCGAAGTCGAGTCGCCTCAACACCTCGTCGTGACGATCCGCGGGAAAGTGGCGCAGATGGCCGAGCAAGATCGCGTACGTCGGGAGCGAGATCGGAAGGTCCACGTCGGAATGCCCCATCGAAGCTCGCAAGCGTACACGAGCGCAGCTTCACCCGACGACCCAATTCGAGTGGCGCTTCTGCCGAACCGCAGTGACAAGCCGCAGCAGTGACAAGCCGCAGCAGTGACAAGCTGCGTTGCCGAGTTAGCGCCCCAGTTGCGATGGGTACGCCCACGCGTACAAGTGGGAGCCGCCGAAGACCCGCAACGCCAGTGGTTGCGCTGCAAGCGCAGCTCCACTGTCTGGTGCGAGTAGTTCGAGCTGCGCTCCAGCTGCGTGGGACACGCACAACACGCTCTGATCCACGCTCAGGCAAACGCCGCGCGCTGAAGCAAGCTCCTTGGTCAGGAGCAACTGCGCGTCATCAATGCGCCAGCGAGTGAGCAGGTTACCGCTCGGGTTCGTGACCCAGGCAGTGTTCGTTGCCACATCGATACACACACTCAGGGACTCCCCCAGCATCCCCGCGCAAACATCCGCTGGCTCGGCAACATGCGTCCACTGCTCACGCCCGCTTGCGCGCAGCGTCACGCCACCTGTCTCAGTTGGCGGCAAGCCGTCTCGAGGCGCCGAGACCATCGCGAGATTCCGCTTGCCATCCAGGACCACGTGGCCCGCGTTACGCCGCTCGTCGGTGACCTTGAGTTGCTCGACGAGCTTTCCCGATGCGACCTCGATGAAGCTGACATTCGCGAGCTCGTCGGACCCATGGGGCCCGCCGCCGTTGGTCACCACCAGCAGTCCCTCCTCGCGGAGCAACACGCAGTCGTGAGGCTTCTGCCCGAAGCTCGGGAACTCCCCCATCACCTTGAATCCAGCCTGAGGGTCGCGAACGCTGATCACTCCGGCACGCGTCGCCAGGTTCGTCTCGACCGCGAAGAGCAGTGACGCGTCTGGCGAGAAGGCACCGTGCCCATAGAAATGATGCCCTGCGGAGAGCGGCGCCAGCGTTCCCAGCAGGCTGCCCGCGGCGACGTCGAGGTAGACCGCGCCGGGCCCCCACTTCTCGAACCACGCAGACTCCGCGGGACGCTTCGGGTTGATCGCCATTCCGTGGGGCAAGAACTTGAGCGAGAGACGCCGCAAGCCCGGCGCCCCCGCCTTCACCCGCTCCTCGAGAGACATGGCCTGGGCGGCCTGGGCCTCAGCGACCGCCGCGTGGTCCAGGTCCAAGACATCGAGGGAGCACATCGCGCCCTGCGGGCCCTCGAAGCGACTACCTCCGAGGATGACGCCAAGCCGAGTCTCGGCGCGCGGAACAAAGCCGAGCGTTTCCTCGATCTGCTGAGCTCCGCGCCGAGCGTGCGCGGAGGCCTGACGCGCCGGAGCCTGCCCCACGCGGCGCTGGGCGGCTCGATGCTTCGCGTCGCGTTTTGCCCGGGCTTTGTCGAGGCGCTTCTGCTTCACGGCATCGACCATAACCGACAATCCACAGGCATCGAACGAGGAACCTGCAAGCGCCAGCCAGACGTTGACTTCTCGGCGTCGAGCCGTGGTAATCGACACCGCATGAGCGGCGAGGGGCAGCCGGATCCGAAGTCGAGCGCGACCGCTTCCAGCGACGGCGCAGTCGCTCCACCCGCACTGGTGGATGCCAGCGTGCGACAGGCGTTGGTCGGGTCCGAGGCGCCTGCTGCGCCGAGTCAGCCTACGGCGCAACGGAGCGCTCACCCCTCACGCATCGAGGACGCACCGGACGCACCCGAGAACCTCGACCCCGAAGCTGGTCCACATATCTGGCGCATCGTGCCCGCCAAAGGCCCGATCGGAGGCGGTCCGTCGATCACGGTCCTCGGTTACTTCTTCGACCCAGCGTGCAAGCTCGAGATCGCCGGTAAGGCAGTGGACGTCGTCTTCGACGGCGCCGGTCGGCTCAGCTTCAAACTCCCGGCCCACGCGCCTGCCGGCAAAGTCGACCTGCGCATCACAAATCCAGACGGCAAATATCAGGACCGCATCTGGGGCTTCGAGTACCTCGGCCCACCGCTGGTGGCCGCGGTTGAGCCAAACCACACTCCGATCTACGGCGGCGAGTTGCTCCGGGTCCACGGCGCTGCGTTCCAGGCAGGCTGCCTGGTGCAGATCGGCGCCTCCTCTGCACAAACACGCTTCGTTTCGCCTGAGCTGGTCGAGATCCTCGCCCAGCCTCACCCCGGCGGCACCTACGACGTTACCGTGTGGAACCCAGACGGACAGAAGGCAGGCCTCGCCGCCGGATTCACCTACGATGCGGCGCCCGTGATCACGCGCCTGGAGCCCGCCCAGGGCAGCGCGGGGGCCTCGATCCGAGTGAAGCTCATCGGCGAACACTTCGACCCTCGCACCACCGCCGCGTTGTTCGAGCAAATCGGCCTCTACGTGGAGTTCGAGAGTTCAGAGTGCCTGTACCTGACGCTGCCAGCACGAGCAGCGGGCAACGTCGATCTCACCCTCTACAATCCGGACGGGCAACGCACCACGGCGCGTGCTGCGTTCGAGTACTTGCCAGCGTCCGCTCCGACGCTCTCCAGCGTAGAGCCTGGGCGTATCCCGCTGGGTCAACCTACGACCCTTGAACTCAAAGGCAGCGGCTTTCAGCCCGGAGCGGCGCCGTTCGCGGGTCAGTTCCCCCTGACCATTGCCGAGGGCGCTGGCGAGCGGCTCCTAGTCCAGGTGCCGGCGCTCCCGAGCGCAGGTACTACGGACGTGCGCGTCGTCAACCCGGACGGCCAGTGGTGTCAACTGGCGAACAGCCTCGAGGTCTATGATCCTGCGCAAGAGGTGATCCGTCAGGCGGAGCGCGTCCTGGCCATCACTTCGATCTCGCCGCAGTCGGGTCCGACGAGCGGCGGCACCGAGGTGAAGGTGCGCGGGGTCAATTTCTCCGCGAACACTCGGGTGTTGCTCGGCGGCGCGCGCCCTCAGAGCTCCCACTTCGTGGACTCCAAGCTGATCGAGATCGTCACCGATGACCACCCCCCGGGGAGCGTCGACGTCGAGCTACGAGACGAGGGTGCCGTCGGCTGCGTGGAGCTCGCGGCGTTTCGCTACGACATCGTCGAGCCCGCGCAGATCGACCGCGTGACACCGAACCGCGGCACCGCAAGCGGCGGCGAACGCCTCAGCATCGAGGGCGACAATTTCCTCCCGGATACGCGTGCGCGCCTCGGCGGTCAAGTCGCGCAGCTCGTATTCAAGAGTCCACGGGAGCTCGAGCTCATCACGCCTCCCGGCCAAGCGGGCAGCATGGCCGACTTGATCCTGATCCAGCCCGACGGACAGCGCTCCACGAAGCCACGCATCTACCTGTACGAGTAGCTAGTCCCCGTCGGACGAGCCGTCTTCCGTCTCATCCAGCTCCACCAACCGCGTACGCCGCTCTTCGCGACTGACGGGTGGTGCTTCACCGGCCTTGATCTGGCTCGAGTGGGTGATCTTGTGAGGGGCCTCCACGGCGCGCCGGATGGCGCTGTCGCCAAAGCGCTCCCGGATGGCGTCCAGTGCGCCGCCGAGGCGCTTACCCCGACCCGCATCTTGAGGTGCTTCCACGGTGCCCCGGAGCTCAGGCCGCGGCGCGAATAGATCGAGCTGCTCCGCGGCCTGGCGCTCGAGCTTCGACACACTCACGCCGAGCAGACGCACAGGCTCTTGCAGAGCGAGCTCGTCCCAAAGCTCGAGGGCCGTACGCCTAATCAGCGCGCCGTCGGCGGTCGCTTGGGGCAGCGTTCGGCTGCGGGAAATCAGCGGATACACCGGTTCTGCGTCGGCGCTGGTGCGCCCTGCCCTCACCCCGCGTCGGCGCGCGAGCTTCGCGCGGAGGGTCACGGTGCGCCCCGCGAAATGGTCCTTTCGCATCCGCGCGGCAACAGACTCCGAGTGCGCGGTCAGGGCCGCCGACACCCGCTCCCGTTCGGTCACGTCGCGCTCGAAGGTGTTCTCCTCGCCGTAGCTCTTCGGGGCGCGCTGACTCTCCACGGGGCGGGTGTCCTCACCGCGCGCCATCGCCTGCAGGTCATGGGCGCGACGCCCCAGGAGCTGCTCGAGCCAGTTCGGGTCATAGTCCGCCAGCTCGCCCACCGTGTGGATGCCGTAGCGAGCCAGCGTTTCCCCGAGAACCGGGCCAACACCCCACAAACGCCGCACCGACAGCGGTCGCAGGAAGGCCTCGACCTCTCCGGTTGGCACCACCAACAGCCCGTTCGGCTTCGACTGGGTGCAGGCGATCTTGGCCACCAGCTTGTTCGGGCCGAGCCCCACACTGACGACCAAGTCTGTTTCCTCAAGGACTCGCCGCTTGAGGGCTCGAGCGAGCTCACGAGGCGTCCCGAACAGGCCGAGGGAGCCCGTGACATCAAGGAAGGCCTCGTCGAGAGCGAGCGGCTGCACCTCCGGTGTGAACTCTTCGAACACCTCGCGCACCTGCCGCGACACCCGGCTGTATTTCTGCATGTCGCCGCCGACAAAGACGCCTTGGGGGCACAGCTCCCGAGCTCGGAACCCAGGCATCGCGGAGCGCACGCCAAACTTCCGCGCCTCGTAGCTCGCTGCGCTGACAACGCCTCGCGGACTGCTCGCCCCGACAATCACCGGCTTACCGCGCAGCTCCGGGTTGTCTCGTTGTTCGATGGACGCGTAGAACGCATCCATATCCGCATGGAGCACCCAGCGCTCGGTCATTGCGCTTCGTCTCTCGCGGCAGTCATCGGAGGCTCAATCTAGAGCCGGCGCTCCCCGGTGAAAAGCCGGGCGCTCTCTCTCCCCCAAACCCACTTCCAACGGACTCGGGTGCCTGGCGAGAGCCGCGGAGTTTCTTGGGGGTGAGGTGCGCTGGTGCTGCGCCCGAGTCAGCCCGCGAAGGCCTTGCGAGCGCGAGCCAGGGCTTCCCCCGCGCGCTCGAGGGACGGCGGAACTTCTTCATAGGCCGAGTCGGTCAACGCGGACCAGGCCCGGGCGAGGTTTCGTTCGAAGGTGGCAAAGTCGCCAATCATCTGGGCGAAGCCGTTGAGGCCGAGCTTGGAGATCAGCTCCTCTCGCGCGTCGAGAAACTGCGCCACCTCATCTTCGAGTAGGCCCTCGATGCGATCAGCGATGGGCGCCCTGTTCGAGTCGCTGAGCGCGCTCACGTCGAAGCGCTCGATGGCATCGGCCAGCTGCTCCAGGAGCTCTTCTGGCGAGCGTCTGCCGCCGGTCTTGAGCTCTTTCGTGTCCACTTCCCCGCTCGCCGCGGGCCGCCTGCGGGCGATCACGGCGCCGCCCAGCATCAGCAAGAGGCCAACGGCGAAGGGCCCAATGGCGACGTCTTTCCACGCAACCAGGCGTTGCTTCGGAGTCGGCTCTTGGCCCTCGGGAAGCTTGAGGTCACCGGGGCGCGCGGCGTAGGAGCCGGCCACGAAGATACCGATGACGAAAACGACTAGTCCGACGATCTTCATGACTCAGCCTCCCACGACCTTGATCAAAGTGTAGGCCAGCGCGGTGAGCGCCTCTCCGACGATGAACCCTGCCGCCAGAGGCACGGTCTTATCCGCGGTGAAACGCCGCCCGAAGACGCGCTCGAGTCCGATCGAGATGACGCAACCGAAGCCGTAGCTCAGTGTGATGCTGAACGGCAGATACATCGCGAGGCCTACGAGCACTCCCAAGCCGCCGATCGGAAACGCGGAGAGCGCGCCGCCAATGCCGGCGCCCGCAAGGTACTTATCGATTGGCGCGTTGCCCTCGAGCACGCCCTTGACCAGCCCCTGCAAGACCGAGGCTTGAGGTGCCGGGAGGCATTCGGGGGTCTTCTCGATGCACGCCACGGACTCGGGCCCGAAGCCGCCAGAGCCACCGGGCCCCGCCTTCCAAAGCAGCAACGTGGTGCCAATCGCGATCGCAGGACCGACCCACGCGACCGCGAACTGCGCCAGCTGTTGCCGCCGGGGAACACTGCCGACCAGGTGGCCCGTCTTCAAGTCCTGCATCATGTCCGCGCACTGGCCAGTCGCGATGCAGACGGCGACACCGATGGTGATCGCGAGAACCGAGTTGCCGCTGGTCACCGCGAGCATCAGCGTGACGGCGATCAAGGCGAGGCCGCTGAGCGGCGAGATATCCGTTGCGCCGGTCGCTTGAGCGACGATCAGACCTGCGACGGCGATCCACAGCGCGCCCACGACCGCCGCGGCCGCCGCCTGACCGATATGCATGCCACCCGTGTCTCGCGACGCGATTAGGGTCACCGCAAACAACGCCAGCAGCGAGCCAATCAGCCCAATCACAAGGGTGTTCGGGCTCATCTCCTCGGCGTCCCCCGCTCCAGAGCGCGCGAGCTTGGCTGCAGCGGACAGGCTGCTGATGGCACCCTTGATCGCGGGAAACGACAACACGACCCCCGCCAGCGCGCCGCCGATCAGCACGCCGATCCCGGTGGGGCGCAGCATGGTCGAGTACACCGTACCAACCAGCTCGTCCCCTTTCACGCCTGCAGGCGCCCAGCCTTGGCTCACGGCAAAGGGGCCGATGAACCACCACGCAAGGATCCCCCCGAGCGCGAACGGCAGGCCGCCGCGACCACTGAGCATGCCGGCACCGATGTTCGCCATCGAGAGGTAGAAGGTCGTGCCGAGAAACAGGAAGCCGATGGAGCTCGAGTCACTCATGCCGAAGGCATGATGCAGCCACGGCCCGATGGGGATATCCTCGGGGATCAAGTGAAACTGACCGAGCAGCGTGATCACCATCGCGATGCCGAAGCCGACTCCCAGCAGAATCCCCTTCTGGATGCCTGCCCCGGGGCTCTTCAAGATGGTCGCCACCGCCAGGCCGCTCGGGAACCTGAGGCGCTCAATCTCGATCAGTTGTTTCCGCAAGGGAATAATGACAACGATCCCCATGAAGGACCCCGCCACTGCCGCCAGGATCACCGTCCAGACGTTGTAGTCCTTGCCCAGCATGAGCAAAGCCGGGAACGTGAACACCACGCCAGAGCTCGCGGTGTTCACTCCGGAAGCAACCGTCTGGTTGATGTTGTTCTCGACGATCGACCCCGCACCGCGGATCCCGAAGACACCGCGCCCGAGGCCACGCAGCAGAGCGAATCCCATGATGGCAGCGATGGTCGACCCGGGGACTCCGAAGCCCAGCTTCAAGCCGATGTACGTGAACGCGGCCGTCATGAGCATGCCCTGGATGATCCCCAGGGACATCGCGCCAAAGGTGATCTCGCGGTACGCCGACTTAGCGCCGGACTTCGCCTCACTCATACTCGTCTCGCTCCCTGCACTCGTCCCAAGGCCTCGTGGGTACTGCGTTAGCGCGGAATTCACCGCTGAATCAACGCGCTTGCGCGTCTCGACGCACACCGGCCGCGTGCTCGTCAACCAACGCACGCCACGCCGACATCCGCGGCGACGACGTGCGGACACGCACCGTTCATTGAAGGTTCAACAATCCAAGCAGGACGGCTCGGGCTAATGGAGAGTCAGCGCTTACGCACGCCGTCGAGCACCATGCTGACCAACGCCTGCGTGGCCTCGGCGGGACTGCCCAGCTGCTCGCCGTCGAACACCGCGATGAGCAAGGTCTCGACCGCACCCACCACGGCGAACGCGGTGATGCGCGGGGGCAGGTCACGCAGCAGCTGGTTCTTGTGGGCCGCCTCGGTCAGCGCGACAGCCGCTTGGTTGATCTCGTCTCTCAGCGCGCGGATTGGTGCTCGCGCGCCTTCGGCTGGGCCACGGCACTCCTGGAGGTAGAGCTTCACGAGACGCGGCTCGCGCAACGCCGCCTGCCCCATCTGCATCGCGAGTGTCTGATACGAGGTGGTCAGCGCTTCGTTGGAACGCGCCTCCGCGAGCTCGCGACCGCATTGACTCAGCGCTTGCTCCACCTCCTTGCGTAGCGGTGCAAACAGCGCCTCGACCACCTGAGACTTGTCCTCGAAGTAGCGATAGAAGCTGCCCTTCGCGACGCCGGCGGCCTTGGTGATCTCATCCACCGTGACGCGTTCGACCCCCCGCTCCAGAAACTCGACGAGCGCAGCGTCACACAGCGCGCGCGTCCGTTCCTGACGGTTGCGGTCACGCTTTCCCCCGGCTTTGCCTGGACGCTGCTCCGGCACGCGTCCGGGCTCGAACAAATTGTCATCGCCAGGTTTGGGAACCCCGCTGCTCACGTCTCGCTCCTCCACTCCCCCATCCGCACGGTGTGGTGTCTGTCGGTCCAACAGCCAGGTCATAGCGCGGGCGGCGACGCAAGGGATCCCAAGATGTTGGAGCGGAATGCTTCAGCCTTGACAACCCAGCAACGATAGTTCAAAGAATGACCACTCAGTCACTCTTTGGAGGAATCGATGATCGGGATCCCCCTGGCACTTCTGGCGGCTAACGCATTCGAGTGGGCGGTGCACAAGCACGTCCTGCACGGGCTCGGGAAGAGCAAGCGGAGCTTTTGGGCGTTCCATTGGCACGAGCATCACGGTGAGTCGCGCAAGCGCGGCATGTTCGACCCCAACTACGAGCGCCCGCCGCTTGGTTGGCACGCCCAAGGCAAAGAGCTCCTGGCGCTGACCGCTGCCAGCGCGGCGGTGACGCCGTTGCTGCCTGTCGCGCCCTTCTTCGTTGGGACCGCGTACTACTGCGCGTTCAACTACTACCGCGTGCACAAGCGCTCGCACCAGGACCCCGAGTGGGCCCGCAAGCACCTGCCCTGGCACTACGACCACCACATGGGTCCCAACCAGCACAAGAACTGGTGCGTGACCAAGCCGTGGTTCGACTGGGTGATGGGCACTCGAGAGCACTACGTCGGGACGGAGCGCGAAGAACAAGATCGTGCCAAGGCCGTCGCGCGGGCCGAGCGCAAGGCCGCCCGGGCCGACGCGGAGCCTCAGGCTGCTGAGTGATCCCCAACACATAGCTGCTCACCCGTGGGCCCGGTGCGATGCACCGGGCCCGTTTGCTTTGTGCGGCGCGCCGCGTGAACGTTGCCCCGGGGTTTCGCCGCTCGCTTTTCCATATGCAATAAACCAAGCGCGCCACCTCGTGGGGAATAGCCACTCGAGTTCGTGCGCTGAAGGCCGACGAAACCAAGAGAAACTGCACAAACCAGAAACGACAGAGCCGTCGGGTGTGTTGATCGCGCCGCGGCGCTGCGCATCGAACTGCCTCTGTGTGTCCATTCGCTACGTCGTGTACGCGTATCAGCGAACTCGAGAGCGGAGACGCACGCCGCATGCCACCACGCGTGCACTCGATGCCGCGAACCAGCGCTCGCCTTAAAGCGCGCTGAGTCGCAATCAACCCATCCCCGAGAGCGCACGATCCCCTTTACCATCTGGCTATCAGCGTCGGGCTATGGCCTGCCTGACGCACACCGCCCGTCGCGCGCCAGCGCGACCTACACAACACTGATGGCGATCGCAGCAGCGAAGTCGCCGCACGTCCCAGGGGGAACGGGAAGACAACGAGACAGGGGGAACCATGGAACACATCATCATCAGCGAGATCCTCGCAGCCAAGCCACATCATATCCGCACAGTAACGCCGTATGCCTGCGTCACCGACGCCGTGCGCCTGATGAACCGCTACAACATCGGCGCGCTCTTGGTGATGGACGAGGGAGTGCTGCTCGGGATCATCACCGAACGCGACGTGCTTTTCCGCGTGGTAGGGCAACACCTCGAGCCAGAAGCGACGCTCGTGAGCGACATCATGACGCGCGGGCTCGTCACCGTGACCCCACACACGACGCTGCAGGAAGCGATGCACCGGGTCACTGAGCAACGCGTGCGTCACCTACCGGTGCTAGACGACGATCAGCTGGTGGGCGTCGTCTCCAGTGGCGACTTGACTCGCGCCATCACCCAGTCGCTCGAGCGCGAGGTCGACGCGCTATCGTCGAAGATCCCAGTGGCCCCGAACCACATGCTCGACGTCTGACGACGTAAGCAGGCTAGAGGCCCAGACAGTCACCGAGCTCGACGTGCAGATCGAGCGCTTCATCATCGCCAGCCGCCTCGCATAGCTCCGGCCAGACCAGGAGCGCGCGCTGGGTGGAGCACAAGCTCGTGAGCGCGTCATGCACCGCGCGTGGATCCTGCGCCTCGGGCACCGCAAAGAACCCATAAACCGCCGGTCGCTCACCGGCTTCCGGTCGGGGCCAGCCCAGCTCTGGAAGCAGATCGGGCACCCGCAGCGAGTACTCGTCTGGGCTGCGCACCTCGAGCCGACCTCCAAAACCATCCAGCAAGTCGGCGATCGCCTGGAGCGCGTCATCTCCCGGGTGGAGTCCATCGATCGTGAAGGACGCCAGCTCTCCAGCCCGGATTATTTTCCGCACGGCAAACACCGGGATCCACTCTGAAGCGTGGGAGTGCTCGCAGTCGGGGCCGTGCTCATGCTCTTCCTCGCAGCCATGAGCGTGGTCGTCATGATCGTGGTCATGGTCGCAGTCGGGACCGTGCTCGTGGTGAGGCGGTGGCTCCACAGGCTCCGGATCGAAGATCACCCGATCGTCGCCATGCTCGACCTCCGCGGTCGGCCCACACAGCTCCAGCACGCGCGCGGTGACGGGCCCGGTGCGCAGGGCAACCAGCTTCCGCTGGGCATCCTCCGCAAACACGACCTGTACGAGCCCCCACTCCTCGTCGATGGGAGCACTGCCGAGCTCGACCGGCATGCCGAGGCGGTTGGCCGCGCGACGTACCTCAGACCAGGCGCCAAGCTCGGTGCCCAGCTCGATCACCTTCCAGTCCGCTTCGCCTCGCGGCAACGCCTCAGCGGCGCGCAGCGCCAAGGCGAAGGCCTGCTGCGGCTCACCCAGGCGCGCCTCGAGCTCGCTCAGCAAGAGCACCGCGCCGGGCGGCGCGTCGGCGCGCTCACACAGCGCTGCCAGGCGACCTCTGAGGCGCTGGTCGTCGCCGAGACGTCGCAGGCAATCGACCTCAGCACGGGCGCGTAGCCAGAACTCCTCCCCCCCAAGCTCGCCGAGTCCATCGAGGAGCTTCAGGGCGCGTTCACCGTCGCCCTTTTCGCTGAGAAGCTCTGCCCAGCGCAGGCTGGCGCTCAGGCGAGAGGCGTCGTCGCTGGCGCCGTTGACCGCGCGCTCCGCAACCGACTCTGCTTCCGCAAGGTAACCCATACTCTGAAGGCAGCTCAGGACTGCGTCGAGGGCTTGCCCGTCGAGCACCTGGGTCTGCCAGTCCACCGCGCCGGCCGCGTTCTCCCACATCACCTCGGGGTTCGGCTCGACGTCGAGGGACGGCGGCGCGGGGTCGGCCGCGCTCAGGCTCGCGCGCGCGGCTTCGACACGCTCGACCCAGGGCACTACCCCCGGTGCTTTGGGCGCGCGCAGCTCGGGGAAGAGCCGGTCCACTTGCCGAAGCTCTAGGCGCGCCGTCTGACGTGCGCCGCGTGCCAGCGCGAGCTCCGTTCCGACCACCGCGCTCTCGAACGCCAAGAAACGCGCCCCGTTCTGCTCCTGGCTGAGGCGCATGCCTCGCAGGACCGCCCCAAGATCGGCGTCGTTGGTGAGCCCGCCGGCAGCCACCAGCGCCTCCGCCGCGCGGATCCACGCGGAATAGTGGCTGGGGGTCTTCGAGATGCTCTCCGGATCCGGCAAGAGATCCTTCGCCTGGGTGATCTGCCCGAGCGCCGCGTGAGCGCGCACCTTGCGGAGGCGGATCGCCATCTCACCGCTGCTGCCCGATGCGGGCTCGTCCCACAGCTCGAGCTCCATCAGCGCCTCTTCAAACCGGCCGAGGGCGAAGAGCGCGTCGACGCGCGGGCGAATCAACGCCGGGCACGCCTGACGCTGGTCGCGCTCGAGCAGCGCCGCACGCACCTGCTTCACTTCATTCAGCGCAGCCTCCGCCTC
Organism: Polyangiaceae bacterium; assembly: GCA_041389805.1. Classification (GTDB taxonomy): domain Bacteria; phylum Myxococcota_A; class Polyangia; order Polyangiales; family Polyangiaceae; genus JAHBVY01. The sequence goes on from JAWKRD010000039.1 coordinate 42,217, forward strand.
GGAACCATCGAGCAGCGCGTCGACCAGCTCGCTCGAAATGCACAAGAAGCACGGCCACGTCGGGTCGATGCGGGCCAGCGTCTCGCGAGCCACCGCGACGCGCTCACTGACGTAGCCGGGACCATCGAGGGTCGCGTAGCAAGACGCGAGATCTTGCGTCGCGCACACGGACTGCGGGCAGTCCTTGGTCTCCGGGCGCGACGACAGCTCGAGCAGCTCCACGGCGAGGGGCAGCGAGTCCTTCACCTGCTCTCGGTTCAGCACCTTGCTCTGGAGCTCCCAGTGCCGGATGAACACCTCGAGCCAGGGATTATCCGCCGCACGTGCAAGAGGCAACGCCTCGGCGACCAGCGCGTCGACGGCGTCATGTTCCTCGTCGACCACCAGGGAGGGCAAGTCGTCGAGGGCGTGCGCGAGCCGTACGTGACCGCGCTTGAGCAGGCTCCGCTGTGCTTCAGTCAACCAACGCCAGATATCCATATGCAAATACTCAACGCTAGAACCAGCTCCCAGGGCCAGGCGGCGTTTCAGCAGGAGTCAGGCGTCGAGGGTCTCGCACAGGGCGGAGCAGAAGTCACGCAGCGCGGTCTCGACGTCGAAGAGGCGCGTCTCTTCCCCCGTCTCGGACAGCAGGCTCACGAGCGGCGCAAGCAGCCGCACACCGCGGGCGGCGCGCTCGGGCGTCGCGGCAAGCAGGCGGACGATCGCCGGACAGTCGCAGTTGATGTACAGCCTGAGCGACGGTCGCGCCCCGACTTGAGCCGTGAACTGCCGCGCCAGCCCCAGCACAGCGCTCGAGATGCGCGCGTCCGCCTGATCGGATTCGATGCGCCGCTTGAGCTGGATTTCGCGGTCGGGAACCAGCACGAACGGCAGCTCCTGGGGGGCAAAGCGGCAAGCCATCACGGCGACGTCCTGACGCCCGAACCAGGCTTCGAGCTTGCCTTGCTCCTCGGCGCTCAGCTCCACCTTCTGAAACAGTTCGCTGTCGCCCTTGCCGGTGCCGAGCAGCACCAAGCGCCCGCGCACGCGATCCGTGTACGCCTTGCAAAACGGCAGCGCGGCGAAGCGAATGCCGTGCACCACGGGCACGCCCAGCGCGCGAAACAAGAGCTCCTCGAAGCCGCCGCTCTCGGTCTGGCTGACGTGTAGCTTGCCCTGGCTCTTGTCCAGGATGTGCTTCACGCGCAGGTCGCCATGACTCGTGGGCAAGGTGACGTCTTCCGCCAGCAGGCCAAACAGCCGCGAGTCCGAGAGCGCGGAGCCGAGCAGCGCCTCGTTGTGCCGTAGCAGCACGCGACGCCAGGTCGCCGCTTCGTGCTGGGCGATGCGCCCGAGGCCGTCGATCAGCGCCTCGCGCAGCTCGGCCTTCACTTGCTCGTAGACGGCGTCCTTCTGCAACGTCTCACGGCTCGCGGTTGGGTGCAGCGCGACGCTCTCGATCACGGCGCTCGCGAAGCCGGCCCAGGTCGGTAAGAGTTCGCGATCTTCATCGCCGATCAGCATGCCACGGATGAAGACGTGGACGTCCCGGTGGTCACTCGTGCCGTAGGTGGAGCCGGCGTGGATCCAGATCACGCCCTTGCAAACCTCGGCGTCGACTTCGATCGCGCACAGCGGCTCGAAGGCGATGCCGAAGCGCTCCGCGAGCTCCAGCAGCGCGCGCTTTCTGCGGATGGGATTCGTCAGCTCGGCGTCGCGCCACGCAGGTGGTCGGTCGTTGACGTGTTCCCCGTGGATCCAGACCGGGTAGCTCAGAAAGCCGCAGTAGCGCCGCACCAGGGCCGCCAGCACGTGCGGGTCAGACAGCTCGCGGAAGCGCTCCCGCAACTCGAGGGTCACCCGGGTCCCGACGGGGCGTCGCTCGGCTTCCTCCACGCCGTACTGCTGGCCGTTCTTCGAGTGAAAGAGGAACGCTTGATCGGGATTCTGGTAGGAGCAAGTCCACACCTCCGTGCGCTCGGCGACCACGAACGCCGTGAGGAAACCCAGCCCAAAGTAGCCGATCAGCCCAGCGTCGGCCGAGGCGTCTCGCAGGCGCCGGGTGTAGCCAGTGCCCACCGTCGCCAGGTACTCGACGATTTCGTCTTTGGTGAGTCCGGCGCCAGTGTCTTCGATTGAGATGCGGCCGTTCTCGGCATCACATTCCACACGGATACTACGCTCGCTCGCGGCGAACCCGCCCGGATCCTCGATGCGTCGACGTTCGATGCTGTCGTGGGCGTTCTGCACTAGCTCGCGCACCGCGACGCTGGGGCTCGAGTACAGGTGCTCCCCCAGCACGCGCATCAGGCCGCCCAAATCCACTCGAGTGCGCTCGAGACTCACCGCCATCGCCGACCCATAGCACGCTGCCTTCTGGGTCCGGGTGAGACACACGCAACGGCAGGCGAAACGCGGAGTCCAGGGTGCTCCAGCGCTCCCCTCACCCCCAAAAAAGCTGCATGGCGGCTGGGACGGCCTAACCCCTGTTGCACAGCGGGTCGATTTATTTTGACACCAATCACTGTCACGGTTATCAATGTCTCATCGTTGTTTGACACACCCACTCTTGCAGCATTGCGCCGCGAAGAGGCAGTCGAGGTGTGTCCTCAATCAGGAGAGAGCCATGACCGAGCACATGGAAGCGCACATCAGCGCCTCACAGGTTCAGGGTTTGGGGGGGAGAGAGCATGCCGCAAGCAACCAGCAGAGCGCGTCAGCGGGCGTCGCTGGAGTGCTCCTCGATGACCCCAACATCGCGCAAAAGTTCGCCAGCGACGAAGAGCGCTTCGAGTCCTTCGGTCGCGCCATCGACAGGATCCGCAAGGAAGCGGAAGCCAGCATGGGCGAGAGTGATCTGAAGCACGTCAAGCGCCTGCGCTATCTATCGCGGGGCCTGGAAGTGGTGGGCCGCGCCGCCATCCACTTCTCCTTCGAACCGCTTGGCTTCGGCGCAGGAGTGATCGCGCTTTGGCTACACAAGCAGCTCGAAGCGACCGAGATCGGGCACACGGCGCTACACGGCGCCTACGACAAGCTGCCCGGCGTCGGCCGCTTCCACTCGTCGCGCTTCCGCTGGAAGACGCCCATCGATGAGGAGAGCTGGCGCTACGGGCACAACGTGCGTCATCACGGCGCGACCAACGTCGCGGGTCACGACGCTGACATCCACTTTGGGCCGGTGCGGCTCACGCGGGACACGCCGTGGCGACCTGCTCACCGCTTTCAGCTGGCTTACGCCTTGCTCGGGTTGTTCCCGAATTTCGGCTTCGTGATGAACATGCACTTCACAGGGCTGGCGGATCTCTACGAAGGCAACGGCCGCGGCGGCATGGATTTCCTCCCGGATAAGAAACCGAAGACGATCGCAAACGCGCACTGGAAAGCGGTGCGGAAGTATGCCCCCTACTACGCCTACGAGTACGTGCTCTGGCCCATGCTGGCCGGCCCGTTCTGGTGGAAGGTGCTGCTCGGGAACTACCTGAGTGAGGTCCTGAGAGACCTGTACAGCGCCGCGACGATCTTCTGCGGCCACGTCGGCGAAGAAGCCGCGAGCTTCCCAGAAGGCACCAAGGCAAAGAAGCGCGGCCGCTGGTACGCGATGCAAGCTGCGGCGACCTACAACTTCCGCGTGGACCGCGTGCGCAGCGTGCTGTGCGGCGGCCTCGATCTTCAGATCGAGCACCACCTGTTCAACAAGCTTCCCCCCCATCGACTGCGTGAGATCGCTCCTCGCGTGGAGCAGGCCTGCCGCGAGCACGGCGTGCCGTATCGCAGTCAGAGCTGGAGCCGCACGCTGCTTGGGGCGCTCGCTCACATTCAGGCGCTGAGCAAGCCAGACCCGGAGCCGCAAGCCGCGCAAGCCGCAGGCCAGGCGGTGGCAGCGTGACCGCGCTGCTGCTCGCCGCAGGGCTCAGCGCCCTCGACGCACAGGATGAGCCGGGAGCATGGACACCAAGCCCCGCCTCGTGCGATGCAGAGCCCGAGGCAATGAGCGACGCGGAGACCGATCAGCCGGAAGAGGAGTTCACCATCGATGAGCTCGCAGCTCGTAGCAAAGTGCCGAGCCGGACGATCCGCTTCTACCAATCGAAGAAGGCGCTGCCGTCGCCAAAGCTGCGAGGTCGTGTCGCCTACTACGACCAGCGCCACCTCGAGCGCCTGGAGCTGATCGCGAACCTGCAAGATCGCGGACTACGCATCAACGCCATCCGCGACCTGCTTGCTTCAATGGAGCGCGGCGACGTCTCGGTCACCGAGTGGCTTGGGCTCAGCGATGAGCTGAGGAGCCCCTGGGCTGACGACCAACCGCGCATGCTCACGGAAGCAGAGCTGCTCGACTTCGCGAACTCGGTCGACGGCAAGCCTCGCCCTGGACTGATCGCCGATCTGGAGCGGCTGCATCTGCTGGAGCGCCAGGGAGATCGCTTCGTGGTGCACAGCCCGAGCTTGCTCACCATCAGCCTCCGGCTCGAGGCTGCCGGCGTGGATCTGGAGACCGCAGCCGGGGCAGCCGATATCCTGCGGAAACACCTGTCGAAGGCCGCAGGAGAGCTCGCGCGCTTCTTCTTCGACCACGCCGGCAGCGGCTTTGGTCGAGACGGCAGCGCGGAGGAGCTGAGCGCTGCCCTCGGCGCCCTGCGCCCGCTTGGGGTCGAAGCCGTGAAGGTGATCTTCTCCAAGGAAATCGAGCGCGAGCTGCGGACTCTGGCGGAGTCCGGACGTGCCGCGAAGATCCCGGCGCGCAATCGTCGCCGCAAGCGCTGAACGCTCTACGCGCGTCAAGCCTGCGGAGGTCGCCCTGTCAGGCGACCTCTCGACGCTTTGTCCCGCCCAAGCAGGGTGTTGCTAGCGCTGCACCTGATAGCGCTGCCCGTCCACGACGAACTCAGCGCGCTCGAGGTTCGTATCCTTGGGGATCACGAGCCAGCCGCCAGGCAAGTGGTCGTAGTGGAAGAACTCGCCGCGCACCGAGCGAGTGCCCTTGGCATCTTTGCCACTGACCTCCACAGCAAGACCTTCGAGGGGGGACTGGCGCACGAGGCTGGTGGCGAACTCGGCGGCGCCTGAGCCGTCCACCGTGATCACGTCGTAGTCCAGCTCCCCGATCACCCGGGGCAGGTTCACGCGCTGACCACGCTCGAAGAGCGCTCGGTAGTTGTAGTCGCTGATGTGCTGCGTGTTGCAGTAGCCCATGATGTCGCTGTACTTGGCCGGGTCACGCAGCTCACCACTGGTGATGTCGTAGCCCCAGACACCGATGGTCTTGCCGTCGTGAGGGTAGTTCTTGTCGACGGAGGACGGGTCGAGGCCCGGTCCACACAGCACGTGCTCGCGACCGTGAGCGTGGCCAAGCTCGTGGGCCGCGGTGCTGGCCGCATAGGTTTCGAAACCAACGCCCAACGCCAAGCGGAGGAAGGCGCTGCCCGTTTCGGGAGGGTTGTTGTTGAGCAAGGTCACGCCGAGCAGACAACCGCTGCCGCAATAGCCGAAGAACGAATCCGCGGGGTTGAAGATGCCGTAATAGTAGACGTCGTCGCCCTCGCCGTCGGAGTTGCGGAACCCCGCCAGTGTGATGCCGAGCTGTTGCCAGCCGCTGCCATCGGGTCCAAGCGCACCGGACCACTCCGTGACGTCGCGAACGCGGGTCTCCACTTCGCTGACGGGATACAGCGATTTGATGCGGTCGGTGATCTTCTTGACCTGAGTTTCATCCAGGTTGGGCAAGCGCCCGGAGCCGTCAGCGTTGTAGCGGAACGGAGCGAGGATGATGCGGAACGTGTTGGCTTTGCCTTCGACCGCGAGCGGGCTGCTTCCTTCCGCGGGGAATCGAGCGTCGGGGTTGTCTGCGCCGTCACCGTCTTCGAGGATCTCCACGGACCAATCGAGGTTCTCCCCGATACGCGCGCCGGGGACCTGGAAGTTCAACGTCGTCTCGAGCTCGGCGTCCGTCGACGCCCCACCGAGGGTTGCTTTCACCTCGATCGGGTCGCCGCCAGCGAGGTTCAAGCGAGCAGTCACTTCAGCACCGGCGTAGGCGGAGTCCGTCGCGTAGAAGACGCGGACCAGTGCGTCGCGTCCAGCGATCAACGGCACATCGCTGTCCATCGCCTGGCCACCCACCATCAGGCTGCGCTTCACGCCCTGATAGATGGCGACCTCCTGGATGCTTACGCCTTGGGCGGCGTGAACCATCGCCGTCGCGCCACCCGAGCCGGCGGTACCTCCAGTGGCGCCCCCAGCACCGCCCTGGCCGCCTGCGGCTTGGTTGTCCGTATTGCCACCGTCAGACGAGCAGCCAACGCTCGCGAGCACACCCAACGTGACCACGCCTATCAATCCCCAACGCTTCATGCTCGCGTTGTAACCCGCAGGCACTGGGTGAAGCGATATGGGATCGCCTGCCAGAAACTTCAAACCCAGTACTGAACGTGCCTGGAAGTGTTTCAACCCGACGTCGACACCGCACGGCAACGTGGAACGCTGCTCCTCACGCGACGCCGACACGCCGTGCTCAGCGCGCCAACATCACGAGCAGGCCACCCTCGGGGAGCTTGAACTCCGCGCGATTACGCGCGTATTTGAACCACTTCAGGTCCTCGGGGTCGACTGGGCCGAGGGCACGCGAGCGAACATGAGGGTTGCCCTCGACGTTGTTGAACTCCGCGGTGAGGGTGTTGAAGACCTCGCTCATCGCCTCGAGCGAGTCCTGAGAGGGCGTGCCGGAGCCGATCTGCTGCAAGACCTCGGGTTCGGGCAACATCAGGAGCAGCCCACCCATGCGCGCGACCGCCTCCAGATCCGCCAGCATGACTCCGCGCAGCTCGTCGTCGTCGCTGACCAGGCGCGCGCCGAAGAACTCCGAGAGATCGGACGTGTCGCCGTCCGGAGGTTCAAGCTCTACATCGCTCCCCACGAGGGTCGCGATACAGCGCTCGAAGGCGTTGGGAGGCGGTACCTCGAAGGGTTCGAAGTCCGGGGCTGGCGGTGGCACGCTGGCGGGCTCAGCCGGCGGCGCCTCCGCAGCAGCCTCCGGCTCTTGACTCGTCTCGCTGGGTTGCTCGGCTCCGCCGGCGCTCGCCTTCGGGGTTTCGCTCGCAGCCTTCAGGCCGCCTCCGTGTGGGGTCGGGGCGTGGGTTAGGATCGAGGGATTCAGCTCAGCCCTGGCGCTCGCTGGCCCCGAGCTTCAGCTCCAGGTTGCCAGGGCTGTACAAGATGCGCTCGAGCTTGGCCAGCCGCCGCTTGAGCTCGTCGTTTTCCACGCGCAAACGAGCCAGCCTGTTCTTGCTGGCGCCAGTATGGTTCCAACCTCCGCGCGCCGCTTGCGGGCCTGGTCACGAAAGTGGCGAGCGGATGCGTTAAGCTGGGCACCTATGCGCTCTTCGCCGACTCGTACGTCGCGGGCCCTGGTGGTCGTCAGGATTGCCTGGCGCTGCGTTCCAGGTCAGCGTCTGAGTTGTGGGCAGGGTGCCCCAGAAACCACAGGATCCCCTCACGCCCCTCGATTCGCTGCAGGGTTGGACGAACACGTTACTAGGTCGATCACGATGAGCTGCTCGACCCTCCAGGAACCAGCGCCTCGGCGGAGCAGGCGTTTGGCGCGAGCACCGTCGAGGAGATCACCCGACACGGCGCCTCCAGATGGGCAATTTGGCTGGAAATCCTGGACTCACGCCCCCCAGATCGGCCGTCTGGCGAGAATCTGAAGCGTTCCCCTGAAGCTCGACGCCCTGGCGTTTCAAAACCCTTGCACAGACTCAGCATCTGGAGCATAAACCCTGCCCCGACGGCCTCAGAGTCGTTCGGATCCGACTACTCGCGAAGGTGGCGGAATTGGCAGACGCGCTAGATTCAGGTTCTAGTGGGGTAACTCTCGTGGAGGTTCAAGTCCTCTCCTTCGCACCAAAGGCTCTTTTCCACCAGGCATCGAGCTAGCCGATTCGGCCCCGGAGACTCCGGGGCCGTTTTTGCGTTTGTGCCCCGAGCGTCGGCTCTCAAGAAAATCACTTCAGCCCTGCCACAGGTGGGCCGTTTGTTCAGCCTGAGTGCGCTAGCGGCATCGGCCGCGGGCAACACCACCAACTCGGCGCTGCCGAACCACCAGGCGAGAGAGCATGAAGATACTGATCGTGGATGACAGCAAGGCCATGCGCATGATCGTACGCCGCACGCTGCGACAGGCTGGCTATGGAAACCATGACATCGATGAGGCGGAGAACGGCCGCGAAGCACTCGATAAAATTCGCGGAGCAGTCCCCGATCTGGTGCTGTCCGACTGGAACATGCCGGAGATGACGGGCATTGAACTGCTCGAGACCCTGGGCGCTGACGGAACCAAGGTGAAGTTCGGGTTTGTCACGTCGGAGGGCACCGCCGAGATGCGAGCCCGCGCCAGCGGCGCCGGCGCGCTCTTCCTGATTGCGAAGCCCTTCACCGCAGAGAACTTCCAGCAGGCGCTGGATCCGGTCATCAACTAGCGCTGCGCCACGCGCGGATTCGCAGCAGAAACCCCTAGCGGGCCTCCCGCGTACGCTTACCCGAGTGGTATGTGAACGCTGGAGGCCTCGTCATGACGGACTACTACGATAGCGATGATCTCAAGAAGTTCGGTGCGATCGCCGACTTCAGTCCCGAACTCGCGGAGAAGTTCTTCGCTTGGTACGGCGCGGTGTTCAAGGACGGCGCGCTGAGTGCCAGGGAAAAGTCCCTGATCGGGCTCGCGGTTGCGCACGCGATTCAATGTCCGTACTGCATCGACTCGTTCACGAAGGGCAGCCTCGAGAAGGGCGCCGATCGCGAGCAGATGACGGAAGCGATCCACGTCGCAGCAGCCGTGCCCGGCGGCGCAAGCCTCGTCCACGGGGTGCAGATGCGCAACCACGCAGACAAGGTCTCGATGTAGATGGGCGCGCCGATCCGTTCTCAGCGCGCACGGCGGCTTCCGCTAGCAGCACCCGCGAAGCAACTCGAGGTGCTGGGCGGCCAACCCATCCAGCAGGAATTCCCGACGGCGCTTGCTTCCGCGGGGTTATGGCCATTGCGCCCAGTCAAGCTCGAGATCTTGCAGGTCAACGTCGGCAAGCTCTGTAACCAGACCTGTCGTCACTGCCATGTCGACGCTGGACCCGATCGGCGGGAACAGATGTCTCGAGAGACCTTCGAGCTGTGCCTGCGAGCGCTGGTGGGAAGTGACATCGGGGTCGTCGACATCACTGGCGGTGCACCGGAGCTGAACCCGCATTTTCGCTGGTTCGTAGAGTCAGTGCGAGGACTGGGGCGGCACGTCATGGACCGCTGCAACTTGACGGTGATCGAAACGCCAACCGGCGCTGATCTGCCGGACTTCTTCGCGGCACACGACGTGGAGGTGGTGTGCTCTCTCCCCCACTACCGCGCGCTCGGTACGGATAGTCAACGGGGCGACGGCGTGTTTGCCAAGAGCATCCGCGCGCTGCAGCGACTCAACAGCGTGGGTTATGGACGTGGCGAGCATCGCTTGGTGCTGGTCACGAATCCGCTGGGTGCTTTCCTCCCGGCAAGTCAGGCGTCCCTGGAGCGCGAGTGGAAGCACGAGCTCGCCACGCGCTATGATGTCCAGTTCGACGCGCTCTACACCATCACCAACATGCCGATCAGTCGCTACCTGGAGTGGCTGATCGAGAGCGACAACCTCGAGAGTTACCTCGGGCGGCTGGTGGCTGCGTTCAATCCCGCAGCTGCGCGTGGCGTGATGTGTCGCAACACGCTCAGCGTCGGCTACGACGGGAAGCTCTACGACTGCGACTTCAACCAGATGCTCGAGCTTTCCCTCGACCCAGCACTGGCACACATTGCTGATTTCGACCTCGAAGCGCTCGCCGCGCGCAGCATCCGCGTCGACCGACACTGCTTTGGCTGTACAGCGGGCGCTGGTTCGAGTTGCGGCGGCGCCACCGCCTGAGGTCCCGCGGGGCTAGCTGCAAGCGGCGCAAACTCAGCGGTTTGCGCGGCCCTTGCGGGCAGAGTAGCGTTCAAGATCGATGGCATATGATCCCGGCACGGTGATCCAAGGTCGCTACCGCATCTTGGCAAAAGTCGGTTCCGGGGCGCATGGGGTGGTGTATCGCGCGCGGGACTTGGAGACGCGAGACGAAGTCGCGCTCAAGTTCCTCGGTGGCGGCTTCGGCTTCGATCCTCAGTACAACCGACGCCTCGAACGCGAAGCGCAAGCCATGGCGCAGCTTCGCGGCACCCACGCGGTGCACGTGCACAACATCCGTCACAGCGATGACGGGATGACCTACATCGTGATGGAGATGCTCCACGGGCAAAACCTGGAGGACTACCTGGCGCAGGCGGAGCGCGTCGGCGGACAAATCAAGCCGGACCGGCTCCTGATGCTGCTGCGCCCCGTCGTCGACACGCTCGAGGCTGCTCACGCCCAAGGCATCGTCCACCGCGATCTCAAGCCCGCGAACATCTTCGTCATCGACAAGCAACACGGCGGTGGTGTGCGCTTACTCGACTTCGGCCTCGTCAAGGTGCTGAACGCCAGCGCGCTCACCGACGACGGCATGGTCGCGGGCTCACCGAGCTACATCGCCCCCGAGGCCTGGGAAGGCAACCCCCGTATCCTGGACCATCGCATCGACGTGTACGCGCTGGGCGTGATCGTGTTTCGCGCGCTGTCAGCCAAGGTACCCACGCCCCGTGGTGGGTTGATCAATACGATGCAGTGGGCAACCAAGGGAGAGCGCCCGAGCCTGCATGCGCTTCGCACGTCGCTGCCGGCAGCAATTGATTTCTGGGTGGAAAAAGCGCTGGCCATCTCGCCGGCGGATCGCTTTCAAAGCGTTCGCAGCCAGCTCAACGCCTTGGAAGCCATCCTTGCCACGCCCGTGGCCAGTCCGTTCTGAAGCAGAAGAGCGACTTGCTCAGAAAGAGCCGGCGAGGGTGGCCATGCTACCGCCGCGAACGCCCCGCACGTCGAAACGGAAGGCCTGCTCCCTACGCTTGCGGCGCGCCTCGGTATCCATCGTCGCACTTCCGGAGCCACTCCCCGACCCCAGCCAGAGCACCGCAGCAACACCGAGGAGACCACGCCGACGCCGAAGCCGATGTCTCCGATCAATCGACTCTGCTCGATTGCATCGCGATCGGAGCTCGCGCAGTTCGGCGCGCAGCCGCTGCTGTCCAAGTCATCCAGCTTGCCCGACGCGTCCAACCAGAACCCAGTGGCGACACCAAGCCCAACCACACCAAGCCCAACGAAAGCCCAGGGCAGCGCGCCGGGTCCAGACTCGCTGGTAGCGTCCGGCTCCGGCTCCTCCGTGCCGCCACCCACGCCATCGTCAGCGCCCTGGTTCACGCCACTGGCCTTCACGGCCTTGTTCTTCTGACCCTCGAGCAAAGTAACTTCTTGCTCTCTTTTGGTACCGTCGGGAAACGTGAACCTGAAGGTGTGCTTGCCAGGATTGAGGCTCACCGCACGACCGGCGTGCGCGTCCTCATCAACGGGCACACCGTCGACCTCCACGTGTACGTCTTTGACGTCGGCGCCTTCGATCTCGAACACGACAGTCGGCACGCTGGACTCGACCTCGGTCAGCCACTGCGCACAGTCTTTCTGCACCGCGGCCAAGCAGGTCTGGCTGGCGCAAACCAGCAGCTGCTCGCGCGCGCCCATCAAGTCCCCGTCGCGGCGCTGGGTCTGCGCCTTCACGTAACTATCAGCGCATTGCTGTTGATTCGGAGCATCGTCGGCCGCGGATGCGAAACCCGCGCTGAGCCAGCAGGTCGCCGCCGCGGCCAGGGAGAGGATCCGGGGGGCGGGCAGGCGGAGCAAGCTTGAGCGATTCACTTCAGACATTCCGTTTTGACGTGTTTGATCCCCTTGGAATCAACCCACACCGGCGAGCTGCAGTCGACCGCTGGCTTTGCGGCGGGCTTCGGCTCGGGCTTGCTGGTGGGCGCCGGTTCCGTCTTCGCGGGTCTCGCGGTAGCCGCGGGAGCGCGCTTGGCGGCTGCCGGTGCGGCGCCCTTGGGCTCCTCCGCTTCCTTCGCCGCAGCGAGCTGATCGATATCCGGGGCGTCGCTGGGAGCCGGCGCCACAGCCGTTTCCGCAGGGATAACACTCTCGGCAACCGTGGGCACCGCTGATGGCTCCCCGCCGGAGGCCGGCTGTGCTTTGGCAGTCCCCGCCAGGGGGTCTGAGCTGGCAACTGGATCTGCCGAGCCAAGCCGCGAGATCACGAGACCCGTGCCCAGCAAGCAGAGCAGCAGCACGCCCCCAGCAACCCAGAACACCCCACGCTTGCGCTCTTCGCGCTCCGGCGGTGCAGCATCCAATACCCCGGCGGCAATGGTGGGCACACTCGGGGGGTTGAGCATGCCAGCAGTCATCACCGTGCCGGTGATGCTGGTCACCTCGCCCGCCGCGCACTGCTCCATCCGCCGCATCTTCGCCGCGCGATCGGCCAGCGGTGTGGCAGCGACCCGCTTCACCCACTCTCCGACCTCGTAGTTCGACATCGGACGCACCGCGTGCTCGAGGGCGACGGCCATGTCGCGAGCGCTCTCGAAGCGATCCGCAGCATCCTTGGCCAGGGCTTTGGCGACGATGGGATCGAACGCCGCGTAGGCCGGGTCCAGATCGCTTGGGTTCGGTGCAGGCGTTTCCAGCACCTGGTTCAGCTGGGCGATCTCATTTTCTCCGTCGATGATCTTGAGGCCCGTGAGCGCCTCGTACAGCACCACACCGGCGGCGTAGATGTCGGTGCGGGCGGAGATCTCTTCGCCCCGCGCCTGCTCAGGGGCCATGTAGCGAACCTTGCCCTTGAGCTGCCCGTCTCGCGTCGCTTGAATCCTCCCGGAACCCTTCGCGACACCAAAGTCGAGCACGCGAGGGATGCCGTCCACGCCCAACATGATGTTTTGGGGCGAGACGTCTCGATGCACGATTCCCAGCGGATCCCCGTTCTCGTCCTTCGCGTCGTGGGCGGCGTGCAAACCGTACAGGGCGCCGATCATCACCGCCGCCACGAGCTCGGGTTTGACCTCGATCCCCGTCTTGCGGGCGAACTTCAACAGCTTGCTGAACGCTTCGCCCTCGACGTAGTCGAGCACCAAACACACCTCTTCGCCGCGCTGCACGACGTCGAGCGTTGGCACCACGTTCGGGTGTCGTACGCGCGCAGCCAGTCGCGCCTCGTCGAGAAACATCTCGATGAACTCAGGCTCTCCCACCAGATGTCGGTGGACGCGCTTGATGGCAACGGGCTTGGTGAACCCCGCTGGTCCCAGCAGCCTCCCGAGCTGGACTGTCGCCATTCCGCCAATGGCGATCTCCTCGAACAGCTCGTAGCGCCCATCGAGTCGTTCTCGATCCGGGCTGTGACGAGGGTGCGAAGCTTCGGACACGGAAACTGCCTTGTGACTCATTCTGTCTCGTGCCCGGTTCCCCGATCCCGCTCGACTTGCGCCCACCAGCGAGTCGTCGATCACAGCCCGAGAACCGCCCGGGACAGCGTAAACGATAGCATGTAACTCGAACGTGAATCCGCCTTCTTCACATGCGTCCGCGCTGTTGAAGGGCGCTTCCGTATGGCGTTCTCGCCAGGAAAAGGGCGCAACATCCTGCAGGTCCGCCGCGGCGCGTCGCGAGCATCTCGCCCCCAGAACCTGGACAAACCGCGGCGGCTCATGCACGCCAACGTGGTCGCAGGTGCGATGAGCGACCCTGCCCTGGGCCTGGGGCACCACCACCAAGCAATCGGTTGGTCTTGGGCAGAGAGCCTAGGCCAGGAGTCGAGCATTCCCGCTCGGCAACGCGCGTCGGCTTTGCGATGCGGCCAACTTGAGGGATGATCCACCAAACGACGCTCGCGTCAGCGGCACGTCGCCTTTCCTCTCTCGATGCTTGGAGTTCGCCGATCGATGCACCGGCCTCACCTACAATCTCGCCTTTGGCCCCGTGTTGGAGCCCTCAGCGCAATCCTCGGTCTGCTCGGCTGTTCGGTAGTGGGTAAGGACCTCGATGGCTACTTCTCTGGCAACACGGCCGGGGCTTCCGGCGCAGCGGGCGCCAGCGGGAGCGGTGGAACTGGGGGCAGCGCGGGCAGCGGCGCGACGGGCGCGACGGGCGGGACCGGTGCGACCGGTGCGATGGGTGGCACCGGCGGAGGCGGCGGGATCGCTGGCTCGGCTGGCAGCGCCGGGTGCGGGTCTCGTCAACCGCCGGCGCGCCCGAGCGTGCAGGACTCTGGAAGCGGCGCGCCCACCTCGATCTGGGTGCTCAAGGACATCATCATCGATCAGCCCGATCCCGCATGGAAAGACATTGGGTACGATCTGGACGGGCTGTGCACCGAGCCACCCGACAACGCCGTCGAATGCCTCGCGGAAAATGCTAGTGGACCCGCGCGCGACGGGAACGACGGCGTCGACAATGCCTTCGGCGCAACCGTGATCCCGCTTCTGAAAGCCGCCGACGTCACGATTCAGCAGTCCGCGCAGAGCAACCAAAACGAGGGCCAGTCAGCCATCGTGGTACACGTCGACGGCTGGAACGGGCAGGATGACGACCCGTCGGTTCAGGTCTGGATGGCTGAGACTGCCTACGCAATTCCGGACGGCAGCACGGATCCGGGCACCCCCGCTTGGGACGGGACGGACACGTTCTACGTGCCTGACGCGGCGTTCAACAACGGCGACGTGAACTCGCCCATCATCGGCAACGACAACGCGTACATTGCAGGCCGAACCCTGGTGATGCGCTTGCCAGATCGCTCCGCGTTTCCCTTCCAAACGAGCGACGGTCAGGTGTTCCTCAAGCTGACCGACGCGACACTCACGGGTCAGATCAGCGCCGATGGAACCTCAATGAGCAACGTGATCCTGGCGGGCCGCTGGGCCGGGCAGGACGTGCTCGACACGCTCGTTTACATCAACATCTGCCCCAACAGCCTCGAGTACGGGTTGGTGCAAAACCTGCTGCAAAACAGCGCGGATATTCGCGCAACCAAGGGCACGGGCGGCCCTGGCGCGATCTGCGACGCGGTGAGCATCGGCATCCAGCTCACGGGCTATCCCGGGAAGTTCGGTGGCCTCATCCCGAGCCAACCACTGGTGAATCCGTGCGCCGGGTCCGGCGGCAGCGGCAACTAATCACCGCCAGCGTCGCTCCCCGCATCCACCTCATCGCTGTCCCCTGTAGATCCCTCCGGAAGCGCCTCCCCCTCTTCTTTGGGGGGAGAGGAGCTTCGGGGTGACACCAACGAATACGTATTCGTGACGCAGTCCGGTCGCGCGCCAACGCAACACTCCAGGAGTCGCTTGTTTCCGCCCCGCTCCGTGCACACGACCTCGTCGTACTCCCAGCAAGACTCTCCCACGAGCCCAGCACAACTAGGAAACTCGCCGCTCTGACACACCCGCGGCTGATACTGGTTCCAGCGGTCGCCTATGCACGACGTCACCGGCATCACTCGATCGTTGCGAACGCACGCGTTGGTCGAGAGCCGTCGCGAGGAGGCCAGCCGGGAGCAATCCGGGAGCACAGGGCAAGCGCGGTCTGCGCCCTTCCAGAGCGCGCAGTAGGGCCCTTCCGCACGGAACTCCGGATTTGGTTGAGAGCTCCCCTTGGTCGCGCCGTCAATCAGCGCTCCGGCGGTCTCGGCCGCCAGCTGTCCGGCGGCCTGGCTCCCGCACCCGACCAGGACCCACGCGCAAACCCAGGCCGAGCGCCAGGCGGACACGGCGATGCGCTTCGGCAGACGTGGAGCCACCAAACGCTGTACGCCGCTGGCTCCCCCGCCCTTCCTCAAGTCATCCCGATGTGCCGCCGCAAGGTGAAGGCGGACTCGCTCACCCAAAAACGCATCAAGTCGTCGATCAGCGCCATGCCCTGCGCCAGCGCGGCGCCCCGCAGCCCGGCGAGATCGCCCTCGGTTCGACGCAGTAGATTGATGGTACCCGGCAAGTCGTCAGCGACGACCAACGCGGCGCGCGCGGAACTCAAACGTAGCCGACGGCACCACTCTTCGACGTGAGTCACCGGTTCCCCGGAGTAGAGCGGAGCGCTCTCCTCGAGCGCCTTGCGAGTCCGCCGGGAAATGGCTTTGGCGATGCGCCGTGAGAGATTGTCGAGCTCGGCGTCGGCGCCTCCATAGCCCGGCACGAACGCGCGCGTGGTCGCATTCAGCAGCTCTTCGATGTGTCGGGGCATGAGCTTCTCCACGGCGTGGACGCCGCGACGAATGCTCGCCATCGCGCGCGCGAACAGGAACACCTGCTGGCTCTCCGCCAATGTCGTGACGTGCGCGGGCACCAGGAGCGCTGGCGGGTCGCCAAACTCCACCTCCACGGTCCCCGCGTGGGCGCGGTGCACGTAGAGGTCGAAGTTCTCCACGCCGAACACGCGAGCCACCCGATCCGCGAGCATGCGTAGCGGATCACCCGAGCGCGCGCTCAAGCGATCTCGCGAGCTCAAGCCGTAACGCTCGAGCTCCGGGGTGTACACCTTGCCCAGCCCTTCGCTGACCAGCCAGAGCAGCTCGACACCTCGCGCACCCCCAGCGCCCGCGTCGACGCCACGATACGCCACCGAATCGAAACCGCCGGCGATTGCGCTCGCAGGCCGCGGAGGATTCGCATCCAGCGTCGCGCGCTCGAGATCGTTTGCGGCTCCGAGCACGACCAGCGGAGCCAGCGCCAGATTCCGCTCCCGCGCCCGTCCCATCGAGCCAAGCGTCTCCGCCAGCTCGCGCCAGAACTCAGCTCCGTCCACGTCGACCGTCAGCAGCTTGCGCAGTTCGTCTGCCGCCTGAGCGTGATGCCCCGCGGAACGCAGCCGACGCGCCAGCGCGTGGCGCAAGCCGCGGTCATCGGGAAACGCGGCGGCGGCCTTTTGGAGCCCGGCCAGAGCGCGATCGCGCTGGCCAAGGCCTTCATCGAGCACGTCTGCGACCTTCAGCTCGAGCGCCACGCGATCCTCGGAGCTGAGCTGATGGTTCGCAGCGTACTGGATCAGCGCCTCCGCCTCGCGCTCGAGCACTTGCTTCTTCGCCGGGCCGTCGAGGGCTTGAGCGTGTCGTTCCAGATCAGGCGCGGCACTCATGCCGACCAGCGCTACGGCGTCCGCCAACGCGCGCGCCGCTGCCTCTGGGTGCCCACGCTCCGCCTCCAGATCCGCGAGGAGTTGATAGGACTCAGCGCGCTCCGCTTTGGTCCCCGAGAACATGATCAGCTGCTTGGCACTCGAATAGGCGGCATCCAAGTCGCGCCGGCGGCGCTGAATCCGAATCAAGCACTGCAGCGCTTCGCGGCTCTCGGGCTCGCGGTCAATCACCGCCAGCACGCTGCCCAAAGCACGCTGATCGTCGCCCAGGTGCTCCGACAGCACCTGAGCGTGCAGCAACTGGGCGCGGCTCAAGAGCTTGTCGTCGGGCTTCATCTGAATCGCACGAGAGAGCCGGTCGACGGTCTCCGCCCACTGGCCGTCGCGGGCGTACAGCTCAGCCAGCTTTACCAGAGTCGCCGGACTGTCGGGCTCGTCGCCCAAGACGCGGTTGAGCGCCGCCAGCGCCGCCGGTAGGTCCTGCTTCTGTTCCGCGAGCAGGTCCGCGATGGCGTTCCAGAGCGCTGCGTGACGCGCCTGAAGCCTGGCGGAGTTGGCGGCGTGGAGCAGCGCATCATACAGCTCATCAACTTTGTCCTGCAGCAGCAGTGTCTCGATCAGCCCCTCCGCGGCACCCGCGTGATCGGGGTGAACTTCCAACGCTTGGAGGAGATCCTTGGCTGCCGCATCCAGGTCGCCGCGCTCGCGCTCCGCCTTCGCGGCGAGCACCAACAGGTCAGCGCCACGGTCCAGATCGCGGGAGACGTTCAGCTCGTACTCCGCGGCCTCACGCAGTAGCGCCCGCTCCCCAGCCTTCTCGGCGAGCCGCGCGAAGCCCTTTGCCGCACGGTAATTGTCCGGGTCAGCTTCGAGAGCTGTACGATAGGTGGACAGCGCCGCTTGATCGCCTGCCTGCTCGAGACACTCGCCGAGGCGGGTGCGGTGAGCTGACGACAATCCCGGATCGTCGAGGGCAGCCCCCAAACGGGCATCCACCTGGGTCAAAAGCGACTGATCGCCATCCTCTAGCGCCGCAAACTCCAGCGCCGAGAGCGCCAGGGGGTCCTTGGGGTCGACATGCAAGATGGAGATGAACGTGTGCTTGGGGTCTCCGCCGCTCTGTTTCGCGGCTTGCAGGCGCGCGAGGTCGCGCAGCGCCGCGACGCGCGCGCCGGGGTGACTCAGCACACGGGACAGCGTTGCGTAGGTGACGCCGAGGCGGTCCCAGGTGCCGAGCTTCTCGTAGAGGCCGCACAAGGAGAGCAACGCGGGCAGGTGTGAGGGATCGCGCTCAATTGCGCCTTCGAAGCACTTCACGGCTCGAATCGGCTCGTTCAGATCGTCGCGCAGGATCTCCCCGGCAGCGGTCAGAGCGCCGACCGCCAGTAGCGGATCTCGAGACTCGGCGGCTTGACGTTCGAGCTCATCGACCAGGCGCTTGTGCTGATTCTGTGCCGCGAGGATACGCACGCGACCGTCGAGTGCGGGTCTGAAGTCCGGCACGGCCGTGATCGCCGTCTCGTAGGCAGCGAGTGCTCGGTCCGGCTGACCCAGGCGATTCTCGTGCACCTCGCCAACGGCGAGCGCGATGCGCGCCTTGGGTTCGTCCTCCTTGCACGCCGTGAGCTCCAGCTCGAGCAGCTTGACGTACTCCGCCCACTCGCCGCGCTCGGCGTATTTACGCCCAAGCGCCTGGAGCGCCGGGGTGTAAAACGCATCGTGCTCGATCGCCTGACGGTAGTATTTGATCGCTCCGGTCTCGCTTCCGATGCGCTCCTCGGTGATCTCACCAATCTTGTGCAGGAGCGCTGCAGATTCGGCGCCCTTGGGCAAGATGGTCAGCTCGAGCTCGTAAGTCTTGACCAAGTCTTCCCAGCGCCCCAGGCGAAAGTAGACCCGCCCCAGGCTCGCCAGGTTCGGCAGGAACCTGGGGTCCTTGTCCAGTACCTTGCGGTAACGCTCGAGCGCGGCCTCGTCATCGCGCACGTGGTGTTCCATCACCTCACCGGCTCGGTGCAGGAGCGGCACGACCTGCGACTTGTCCGTGGTGCGCTCCGCCTCGGCCTCCAAGCCGCTAACCAGCTCCTTCCAGCGCCCAGCGCGCTCGGCGGCGCGCTGCCAAGCGTGGATCGCGCCGAGGTGTTTGCCGTCGATATCCAGGATGCGCTTATAGGTCGCTACCGCATGCCCCGGTGACTCGAGTTCATCCTCGTGCAGTCGCCCGATACGAAACAGGTACTCGATCTTGGTGTCTGCATCGCCAGTGGTCTCTACCCCCCGTTCGTAGAGTTCGAGCAGCTCGCGGTGCTTTTTGGATTGAGCAAACAGCCGAGTGAGCGCCTTGAAGGCGCCTGGGTGCTTCGGGTCCAGCGAGAGCGCGCGTCCATAGTGCTTCTCGGCCTCGGCGTGGTTCGAGCGCTGCACTTCGAAGACATCAGCGACCCGAGCATGCGCCTGCGCTTTCCGCGCGGCATCCTTCGTCGCCTCGGCCTCGGCCAGGTGCATGGCGATCAGTGCCTCCCACTCCTTGCGGCGAGTGTACGAGGAGCCCAACGCGGCGAGGGTTGGCGCGTGCGTCGCGTCTTCGTCTAGGGCGCGCTTGTACCAAACCTGAGCCGCGGCATCGTCGTTGATGCGCTCGGCGACGAGTTGGCCGAGCCGATGCAGTAGCAGCACGCGGCTAGCGCTATCTTTGGTGTGCTTCACCAAGCGCTCGAGTACCGCGACGCGTTCGGCGTGCTTGCCAGCGAGGTCGTAGGCCTTGGCTAGCTGCTCGAGGATCATCACGTCGTCGGGCGACTCATGACTCGCGCGTTCGAGGTCGGCGATGGCCTTGTCTGCGTCGGCCAACCGATCGCGCTCGAGCGATGCCGCGCGGTACCACGCCATGGCGCGGACGCGAGGGTCGGTGGATGTCTGGGCTTCGCGCCCCAAGGCCGCTGTGAGTTCGCGCCAACGCCCCTGACGATGCAGCAAGCGCTTCAACGCCACCAGTGCGGACGCGGAGCGCGGCTCTGCCTCGAGCGCCTCGCTGTAGAGTTCGATGCTCTCCCCGGATTGATCTCGGTGCGCGTCCAGGAGACGCGCGCGAGCTTCGAGGGTGGCAGCGCGAGCCTTCGAGTCGCTCGCAAACGCCAGCGACAGTTGCTCGAGCGCCTTGTCCAAGCCTTGCCAGTCGCCCTCTAGCGCCGCGAGGCGTTCGAGCGCGCGCAGCACGGTGGTGTTCTGCTTGTCGAGCTCGAGGGCGCGTTGGTAGGCCGCGCGAGCTTCCGAGCGCAATTTGAGCTGGTCTTCGTAGAGCCTGCCCTTCTCGTACCAGATCTGGACCTTGCGCTCCGTGGACGCAGTGACCTTTGCCTCAGCGTCGAACAGGGGCAGCGCCTCCTTGTGCTTGCCGAGTGCGATCAACAGGCGCCGCCCGCCGGCCAGTGCGGCGGTGAGCTCCGGAGCCAGATCGACGGCGGACCGGTAGTGGTGTTCGGCCTTTTTTAGATCTGCGATCGGGTACTCGTAGAGCCTCGCGACCTCGTAGTGGAGCCGTCCGCGACGCCGCGCTTCTCGCTCGTCACGGATCAGCTCTTCCAGGCGCTTGGCCTCTTGCCCCATGCGATGTTTCCACGCGGCAAGCGGATCGACGCTCTGGGTCGCCTCCGCGGTCGAAGCGCGATCGCCCTTCGCGAGCACGGGAGCTTCTCCGGGGGTGCCCGAGAGCAGCGTCTTCGCGGTGCCGCTCGGACCGGGCGCGGGAGACGGTCGACCGGGTTCACTGACGCGGCCGACCCTGGCTACACCTGGCGCCAACGGATACGTCGGTGCAGGTACACCTAGCAGCGTGCCAGACGCAGCGCTGGCGCGATCCTTGACGCCTGAGTCCGACGCCTTTGGCTCGGGGGGTCGCGGCGCAGCGTGGGGATCGCTGGTGCGCTTGCCAGGATCGCTGGTGCGCTTGCCAGGATCGCTGGTGCGCTTGCCAGGGTCGCTGGTGCGCTCTGGAGCCGCGGCCTTGGGATCACTTCCCCGTGGCTCCGCTGGAGCCCCGGAAGCGCGGGGGTCGCTGCTGCGCTTGACCTCCGCGGGATTGCTCGAAGCACGTGGATCGCTGCCAGTGTCTTTTCCGCGGGGAGATTCGTCATCGGAGCGGCGGGGCGGCGGCGGAGGCCGAACCGACGCTGGCGCGCGGGCCCCGCGGGGCGGCGGAGGCGGCGGGCGAACCGCCGCCATGGTACCGGACGCCTTACGAGGTGGCGGCGGAGGCCGAACCGACTTGGGCGGTCGAGCCTGGTCCGGCTCGACCTCCATGGGCTCGAGGAGACTGGTGTCGTCGGATTCATCCGGGCGCGGTGGACGCGGCACGGAGCCGTCACCGGCAGGAGGCTTCGCTTTGTCAGCCATTCGCTGAGCTAGGCTAGCAGAAACCCGCGGAAATTTGGTTCTACATGCGTCCGGCGAATCTAGTGTCCCGCTCCGCTAGCCGCAGCGCGGCATGCTCCGGAGTCACGTACGGAACGTCACTCCGCCCGAACGCCTGACCTCCCCCCCAAAAACGACCTGCGCTGCGGAGTTTGAAAACGGCGGGGTGCTCTGGCTAAGGTCGCGCCCCAACCTGCCACCAGGACAGCCCCATGACCGACGAAGAGATCATCGCCGCCCAACGAGCCCGCTATCAGTGTACCGACGACTTCGGACCGGAGCTCGCGCGCTACGGACGGCCGATGCACTTGTCGCAGAAACCCTCGGAGCCCATCCGCGCGCCGCGCGGTGCGCAGCGTACGGCGAAGAGCTGGGACGCCGAGGCGGCACGCCGCATGCTCATGAACAACCTCGACCCCCAGAACGCCATCGACTGGGAGAGTCTCGTGGTCTACGGCGGCAGCGGGCGCGCGGCACGCAACTGGCGCGAGTACCACAAGATCCAGAAGGCGCTGCAGGAACTCGAGCCCGACGAGACGCTGTGCGTGCAGTCGGGAGCCGCGGTGTACGTCGCAAAGACCCACGAACATGCCCCCCGGGTGCTGATCGCGAACAGCAACATCGTCCCGCGCTGGGCCACCCAGTCACATTTCGATCAGCTCGATCGCCAGGGCTTGACCATGTACGGCCAGATGACGGCCGGCTCGTGGATCTACATCGGCACCCAGGGGATCCTTCAGGGCACGTATCAAACGCTGCTGGCGCTGGCAGAAAAGCACTACGGCGTGTCGACCCTGGCGGGCAAGCTGGTGGTCACCGCTGGGCTCGGAGGGATGAGCGGCGCACAGCCCATGGCTGTCACCATGAACGAGGGCGTGGTGATCAACATCGAGGTGCGCGGAGACCGCGTGAAGCGCAAGGTCGATGAAGGCTACTGCGACCGCATGACGAGCGACCTCGGGGAGGCTCTACGCTGGGCTGAAGCGGCAAAACAAGCCCAAAAGGGCCTGAGCATCGGTCTCGTCGGCAACGCGGCGACGATCCTCCCGGAAATGGTCAAGCAGGGCGCCATCCCTGACATCATCACCGACCAAACGTCTGCTCATGATCTCGGCGCCTACATCCCGGAGGGCGATCTAGCTGAGCTCGACGAGCTTCGCGGCAACGATCTGGCGGAGTACCACCGGCGCTCGCTCGCCAGCATCGCGAAGCACGTCGAGGCAATCCTCGAGATGCAGCGCCGCGGTGCGATCGCGTTCGACTACGGAAACAATCTGCGCGCCCAGGCCGAGGCGGCGGGACTCAGTGTGCGCGACGCTTCAGGCCAGTACCTGTATCCAGGCTTTGTGCCTGCCTACATCCGCGAGCTGTTCTGTCAGGGCATGGGGCCGTTCCGCTGGGCGGCGCTGAGTGGGAACCCGAAGGACATCCACGTGCTCGATCAGGAACTCTTGCGGCTGTTCCCTGACAATCAGGGCCTGGCCCGCTGGGTCAAACTGGCCGGCGAACGCATCCCGTTCCTCGGACTTCCCACGCGGATATGCTGGCTCGGTTACGGAGAGCGAGCCCAGTTTGGCGAAGCGATGAACCGCCTCGTGGCCGACGGCAAGCTCGAGGCGCCCATCGTGATTGGGCGCGATCACTTGGACTGCGGCTCCGTCGCGTCACCAGATCGCGAAACCGAAGCGATGAAGGACGGCTCGGACACGATCGCTGACTGGGCGCTCTTGAACTTCGCGCTCAACACCGCGTCGGGCGCCTCGTGGGTGAGCTTTCATCACGGCGGCGGCGTGGGCATTGGCAACTCGCTGCACGCTGGCATGATCGTCGCCGACGGTACCCCGAGCGTCGCCGAGCGCCTGAACCGGGTGCTGACCGTCGACCCTGGCATCGGCGTCGAGGCGCCACGCGGTCGCCGCCATGAGATCGCTCAGGAGACCGCGAAGCAGAAGGGCATGAAGCTGCCGTGAGCAGCCTCGCCCGATTGCCCGATCCTCGGCGCACGCCAAGTCATCACGCGCCAGCGCCGTCGAGCACGCTCGCTCCAACGCAGGCGAGCCGGGGGTGTCCACCCAGCCCGAGGTGGTGCGTTACCGCCGAGCTCGGAGCGCTCGAGGCCGGCTCGCCGTGCGCAGCGGCATCATTCAGGCGATTGCGCCGAGCACAGAACTCAAAGCGCGCCTCTGACGCAGCGGTCGTCGACGCGCAGAACGCGCTGATTTACCGGGTTTTGTCGACTGCCACACCCACTCCTTGTTCGCGGGCAATCGCGCCGCCGAGTGGGAGCAGCGCATGGCGGGGGCGAGCTACCTCGAGATCCCGGAAGCGCGGCGGGGATCCGCAGCACCATGGCGCATACCCGCGGGCAACGCGGGAGGAGCTGAAGAGCCAATGCCCGGCTGTGGCTCCGACGCATGCTCCAGCAAGGCACAGTGCATCGGAGGCGGAAGACGGGCTACCGGCTCGACCATCAGGGAGCTCGAGATGCTCGGCTCCACCGGGAACTCGCTGCCGAGGGCCCCAGGGCATCACTCAGCACCTATCTCGGCGCCCACGTCGTGCCGCCGGAGCACCGCGAGCAGCGCGAAGTGTACTCAGCCGTGGATCAGGACCTTGCGCCAGGCGGCAGCGGAAGGGCTCGTGGTGCCCGTCGATGCGGGTGCCTGCGAGGACGAAGCCTTTAGCCTCGCGGAAACGCGACACATCCTCGAGCTCGCGCGCTCGCTCGGCATCGGCCTGAAGCTCCACACGGAGCAGTTCACTTCGAGCGGCGGTACACGCCTGGGTGTGGAGCTAGGCGCGACCAGCGTGATCATCTGGAGGTCGCGACGCCCGAGGACATCGCGAGCCTCTCGAACTGCGAAAATCCGCCGACGAAAGGGCTGCCCGGCGCCGCGTTTCACTTACGGCTCGACACGCATCGCTCCCGGGCGGGCGCTGGTCGACGCCGGCGTGCCGGTGGCCCCGCCACGGATTTCCAACCCCGGCTCGAGCCCAACGCCTTCCATGCCGCTGATGATTGCCCTGCTGCGCGCACTCAGGGCTTGAGCGTGGCCGAAGCGATCGTCGCGGCGACTCGCAATGCGGCGTGTGCGGTTGGCCTTGGCGACACCCTCGGCACGATCGAAGTCGGCAAGCGCTGCGACGTCCAGCTCGTCGACGCGCCAGATCATCGCTACCTCGGCTACACCTTTGGCTACAACCCGGTGCGCCAAGTGCTGATCGCCGGCGAGCCGCAGCTCTGAGAGCAGCTTTCAGGTCCAGTAGGCGGACACTTCGGCGTCGGCGTCAGCGTCCCCACCGCCAGACACCGCCCGCAGCCGGATGTTCTTGGCGCCAGACAGCTCGAGCACCGCCTCACACGCGCCGATCAAGCCCTGCCACAGGTTCGCGTCGAAACCCGCGCAGCCGCTGAAACGCAGCACGCAGTTACCCCGGTTCTTGTCGACGACCACCGCCTCCCCCGTATCGTAGTACTTGCGGAAGATGACCGGTGTCTTCCCGATCACGAACCCTGGGTCCATGAAGGAGATGAACACCTTGTGTACCCCACGGAAATAGGACTTGGAGCCCATGTAGCCGAGCTTGCGAGCCAGCTCGCGCCCACTGCCGCTCAGCCCCTGGGCGCCTTCGTGGAGCGCCGAAAGCCAACCGATCGGGTACCATCCGCCGGCCACGATGCGGCCATAGGCAAGCCCTTCCGCGAGGTCTTCCGGCAGCTGTTCCAGGATCTGTTGTTGCCCTCGGGAACCAAACAGCGTCCCAAGGTTAGCGTAGACGCCACGTAACGGCAGCCCATTGCACAGCCCAGCTTCCACCGGTTGCACACGAATCCGCGCCCCGGAGCTCGCCTCCGCAGGTGCGCGAAGCGAGCCAGGCGCCGTGAAGCCCTGGGCACCCCCTCGCCCTCCGTCCCTCATGAGCAGAACCCTAGCACGCTACCTCGAGTGCTTTCGCTCACAAACTTACCAGGCTGCTCGCAGCTGCCTCGCGGCAACGCGCTGCAGATCTTCTCCGCGCTGACACTGACTGGCGTCACCACCCGACTCCCTCCCCGCGTGCAGACTTGCGAGACGCGTGGCCCTTGATACGCGCACCCGAGCAGACAGCTCCCCACAGCCCGTCACCGCTGAACGCGTCAGCAGCTTCGAGGCGAGTGTTTCGAGGCGAGTTCGGCCCCAGCCGCCGCCGCCACAGACCGCGCCCCGATTGACTAAATTTCACGCCAAAAAGCAGCCCTCCTGGCAAGCGAGCCCAACTCATATCCAGCGCGGTTAGACTCATGAGCTTGGAGGCTTTTTCCATGAACCAAACTCCCCGCCTGCGTTTCCCCCACGGTTTTTCGAACAGCAGTCTCGTCGGCTGCCTGCTTCTCGGTCTGGTCGTGAGCGGCTGTGGAGACAGCGGAAGCGACGGCGGCAGCGGTGGCAGCGGGGGCGACGCCGGAGCGGGTGGCGGTGCAAGCGGGGGGAGCGCTGGAGCTTCTGGCAGCTCGGGCAACGGAGGCAGCGCGGGCACGAACGGCGGGAGTGGTGGCAGCGGAAACACCGGCAACACCGGCTCCGGTGGCAGCGCGGGCACCGCTGGAGCTGGAGGCAGCGGCGGCGGACAACCGAGCGGCAGCGTTCCGTTGTTCGTGGCTCAGGGCCACCTGGGGCGCACGCTCATCAGCTGTGACGACGGACAGACCTGGACCGCCGACCGTTCGGACGACGATCAGCACACGTGCTGGAGTGGGGACGCAAACGACATCGAGTGCGACCACCAGTCCACCGCGGGTCGCGGCCTGGTCTATGTACCGAGTACCGCCGACGAGCCCGGGACCTTCGTCACCACGTTTGGTTGGGGTTACCCCGGGAGCATTCGCACGAGCAAGGACGGTGTGACGTGGACGCCGACGCTCACCGGAAAGACGTTCGCGATGCTCGCTTATGGAAGTGGCACGCTGATGGCGGGTGCGCACGTGCCGATGCGTTCGTCAGATACCGGCGTGCAGTGGGAGGACACCGCGGATCCCATGCTCAGCGTGTGGAACGCCCGGACCATCGGCTATGCCGCCCATGGTAATGGGCTCTTCGTGGTGGTCGGTGGGGACGGCGGTGAGCAAGACATCGTGCTCTCCCCCGACGCCGGCCAGAGTTGGTTCCACCCGGATACACTCCCTGGGGAGTGCGGCGCCAACGTACGCGGCGTGGCGTACGGCGCTGGCGCAATCGTGGTGATGGGCGAGACCACCGTGTGCCACTCGACCGACGGCGGCAAGACGTTCATCGCCCAAGACATGGGCGCCAACGTCACCTCGACCGTGTTGTGGGATGGCGCGCGGTTCATCGCCTTCAGTCAGGGCAAGGCACACACCTCGAGCGACGGCGCGAGCTGGAGCACGACGGACCTGTCGCAGAATATCCAGCTTGGCGCCGTCGCCGTGAGCCCCGAGGGCACCTTCGTGGGGGTCCGCGGTGGCTGGCAGGTCTGGTACGACAAGCAGGAGTTCTACCGCTCCACCGACGGTGTCACCTGGACGACGCTCCCCAGCGGCTCCTTCAACGGCGGCCATCCCATCAACTTCATGGCCTTCGGCTACGGCGCGCCAAGCAGCGCTTGCCCCGCTCAGTAGCCACCTGAAGCAAACTGGCGCAGTTGACCGGCAGCGCCAGCTAACGGGTGGACCGCTTCGCCGTTGCTCTCGCCTGAGCGCTTGGCTAAGTCAGCGCGCGTGGGCTTTTTCGAGTTCGAGAAACGCT
This sequence comes from Polyangiaceae bacterium, assembly GCA_041389805.1. GTDB lineage: Bacteria > Myxococcota_A > Polyangia > Polyangiales > Polyangiaceae > JAHBVY01. Next base: position 69,448 of record JAWKRD010000039.1, read on the forward strand.
GGCTGCGCTCCATCTTAATCTTCGTGATCCTTCAGGGCAGAGTCGGGTGCTGCCAGAGGGCGCCGCAGACGTCCCGATGGATGGCTTCATCGAGGACTTGCTCAGCCACGCGCCGGCTCAGTTCTGCCTTGGAATGCGGGCGTGCACCTGGGCCATCACCCTCGCACCGCTGATCGTGCTCGGACGCTTCAAGAGCTTTCACTCGCTCACCGCAGCTGAGCAATATCGGGTGCTCGAGGTGATGCGGTCGAGCGACGTCTACTTGATCCGTGAGATGCCGCTCCTGTTCAAGACCATCGGCTGCCTGGGCTACGGTGGGCTGCCTCGCATCCAGGCTCGGCTGGATATCGAGCCGCGAGACAGCACGGACCCGGACTGGGCGCGTCGCGGAGCAAAGCCGTGAGCCGCACCGAAGAGCCCGCAAAGCGCGGCATCGTTTCGCTGAAAGACGTCCAGGGCCAGGCGTCCGTGGAGGACAGCGCGGACGTGGTCATCGTGGGTAGCGGCGCCGCGGGAGCGACGGCAGCGCGCGTGTTGACGGACGCGGGCCTTGACGTGATCCTGATCGAGGAAGGCGCGCATATCCCCACGGATAAGCTCCGCTCCGACGCCTACAGCTCGTTCAAGCATCTCTGGCGGGACATGGGCTTTCAGGTAGCTGAGGGCGCCTTCACGCCGGTGCTCCAGGGCCGCGCCGTGGGCGGAACCACGGTGGTCAACGGCGCGATCATCCACCGGTTGCCTGAGCCGATTTATGACCTGTGGGCGGCAGAGCACGGCCTCGACCGGAGCTTCAGCTACCGGCAGCTGACCGATGTGTTCGATCAGCTGGACCGCGAGCTCAGCGTCGGCACGGCTCCGGACGCGGTGTTTGGCGTCAACAATCAGCTGATGCAGCTCAGGGTAGAAGGCATCGAGCACGCGGTAACCGCATCCGACGCAACGTGAAGGACTGCCAGGGCTCGGCGCACTGCAACCAGGGTTGCCCTACCGCACGCAAGCAGAGCATGGACGTGTCGTACGTGCCCCGGGCACTCGAGCGAGGGGCACGCCTGTACGCGCAGTGTCGCGCGGAAACGATCTTGAGCAAGTCCGGGCGGGTTTCGGGGGTGAGGGGCCGCTTCCTGGACCCCGTGACCAAGGAAAAAGGGCCCCGTTTTAGCTTCCACGCCCGGCGCGCCGTCGTGCTGTGTGCGAGCGCCATTCAGACGCCTCAGCTGCTCCAAACCAACGGCTTCGGGCGCGCCAGCCAGCTCGTGGGAGAGCGGCTGCAGTGTCACCCGGGCACGGGTGTGGTCGGTGTGTTCCCCAACCCCGTGAAGCTCAGCTTCGGCGCGACCCAGGGCTTCGAGACCACGCACTTCTGGCACGAGCGCATGAAGTTCGAGAGCGTCGCGATGCCTCTCGAGTTTGCGGCGGCGCGCCTGCCCGGCGTGGGGCCAGAGCTGATGCGCGAGCTCGAGAGCTTCAACCACCTCGCGATTTGGGGCGTGCAGGTTCGGGCTCAGGCGCTCGGCAGCGTGCATCGCAACTTCTTCGGCGGCACCAGGATCCAGTACGACATGCTGGACAGCGACATCGAGATCCTGAAGCTCGGCGTGCAACGCCTGATCCGCATGATGTTCGCCGCGGGCGCCAAGGAAGTGCTGCCGGGGATCCACGGCCTGCCTGACCGCATTGACTCGGCAGACGCCGCGGAGAAGCTCTTCAGCTTGCCCAACGATCCGCGGCTCTTCCACTGCATCGCAGCGCACCTGTTCGGCACGGCAAAGATGGGGCTTTCGAAATACTCCAGCGTCGTGGACCTAAATGCTCAGGTGCACGACGCTCCCGGGCTCTACGTCTTCGACTCGTCCGCGTTCCCCACCAACATGGGTGTCAATCCGCAGCACAGCATCTGTGCGTTCAGCTGGTTGATGAGCGAGCGACTGGCGAGCCGCAAGCGCTGAATTTTTCCGCCGGAGAAAAGCGCTGGTGAGCCAAGTGGGCGCGCGCGGCACGCAGGTTTCAGCCAAGTTGCCGCAGGCGCGCGTTCGCCAAACGATCCTTTGGTCGGCGTCTACGCGTTGGCCGCGCCACGGGGAGCAGAGCGATTCGTGGTCGTTTCTTCTCGGCGCAGGATGCAAAGTCCGCAGGGAATTGCAGTCTGATCGCGGCTTTTCCAGCAGGCGAGAGCCACTGCAGAAAAGTGCGGGTGCGGTTTGCGCCGCCAAAAGCTGACAGCTACTCCTATTGCACACCCGGCGACGCTCGTTCCCGCGAGGAAAGGCGTCGCACACCCCACCAACGTCCGCTGAAAGTAGACGGTTCCGGCTCGCGCACGCCCCACGGCGCGAGGCTGTGAGCCGTGCTGCGTCCAGGAGGTCCCCCCATGCGTTCGCGGAAGCTATCCCTCGGTCTTGCTGCTCTGGCCTGCATCCTGTCACTCGCCGGCTGCGACGCATCGGGTGGGGGCGGGTACGCCACCAACGGCGCGCCCGAGAGCTGCTCCGCCGCGCCTGCCTGCTGGGAGCGCTGCGTGTGCTCGACGGGCGATGAGCAAGCGTGTCTGGCGGCCTGCGACGGCCAAGGCGGCGCTGGCGGCGGCTGGCCTACTGGTGACGGTGGCAGCGGGGCGACGTCACCGGGGGTCGGCGGCAACGGCGGAGGCGCCGGCACGGACTCGCCGCCGAGTAGCACCGGCGGGACCACGGGCAGTGCCGGCAGCGGCGGCTCACCTAACCCCCCCGAGCCCGAACCCCAGCCGGTGGCTGGCCTCGACTTGCTGGAAATTTCCGCCTGGCAATCCGTGAAGATCAAGCTGATGCGCGAGGGTCAGTCGCTGACCGACAACCTGAACGCGCCGGTGGTCGCCGGCCGGGACGCGCTGTTGCGAGTCTACGTGCAGAAGGAGCCCGAGTGGGAGCAGCGCGCCGTCGAGGCGAAGCTCTACATCGATGGTGTGGAGCAAGGCTCGCAAACATTCACTCCCGGCGGCGACTCCAACGCAGGTGACCTCTCGAGCTCGATCAACTTCCAGGTGCCAGGCAACCTGTTGACTACCAGCGCCAAGTTCAGCGTCGCGCTGTTCGAGCTCGACCAGAGTCAACACGCGGGCACGCAGTCGGGCTCTCGTTACCCCGCGGATGGAGACACGAGCTTCGGCGCCAGCGAAGTGCATGGCGCCTTCAAGGTGACCCTGGTACCGGTGACCATCAATGGCTACACGCCGGACACCAGCTCCGACCGCATCGAAGCCTACCGAGGTCAGCTCAGGGCGATGTTCCCCATCGCCGACATCGAGTTGAACGTCAGAGAAAGCGTCAACTACGGCGGCAACGTCACTGCTTCCAGCGGCTGGGGGAACCTCCTCGACAGCATCCAGGCGCTGCGTCAGGACGACAATCCTGCTCCGAACACCTACTACTACGGTCTGCTCACCCCTGCCCCTTCCATGGGCTCCTTCTGCAGCGGCGGCTGCACAGCCGGCCTCGGCTCGGTGCCTGGACCCAACAGCGATTATTACCGCGGGGCAATCGGTCTCGGCTTCTTCCCAGATGGCAGCTTCGGCGGCTCGCCGGACACCATGGCCCACGAACTGGGGCACGCCCTCGGAAGGCCTCATGCGCCGTGCGGCGGCGCTGGCGGCCCCGACGCGAACTACCCCTACTCCGGCGGGGAAATTGGCAGCTGGGGCTTCGATCAGAGGAACGGTCAGCCACTGTCACCGAGCGGCTTGTACGACCTCATGGGGTACTGCGACCCGAGCTGGATCAGCGACTACAACTACCGCCTGATCTTCGAGCGCGTGAGCTACGTGAACGCGAACCCGAAGTTGATCGCGGCCGATCCGCTGCGCGCAGCGGGCAGCTACGCAAGCTACGCCGTATCCCCCACTGGCGAGCTCGAAGCCCTGGGCGTGGTCGACCTGCGCCAGTCAGCGATGGGCGAAGCGCGCAGCGTCGACGTGGTGCTCACGAGTGGGGAGCAGACGCAAGTCACCGGCTACTACACCCCGTATGCCGACGCCGAGCTTGGCGGCCACCTGCTGGTCCCAAGGCGCGCCCACGTGGACCGCATCAGTCGCCGCTTGGGGAACGCCCTGCAAGGTTTCATGGCTCCCGCCAGCGCCGCGCAGCGTCTCACTCGCTGAGCCGCGTGGCGTCCGCGCCGCGCTGCGCCTCATCTCGTGGCAACACGTTCATGGGCTACTGAAGCCTTTGCGAGCCGGCTCGGGTCTTGCGACCGAAGAGCGGAGCTGTCAGGGTGCAGCAGCCCATGCGCGCTTCGCTTGTGACTTCTGCCAGAACCAAGAACTCAAGAACTCGCCTCGCCAGAACGTTGGTCGGCGCGGCACTGACGGCAGCCTGTTCGCTGGGTGCGACGGACGCACTCGCCCACGGCGCGTTTCCGCAGTCTGCCTTCGTGTACGAAGATCGTAGCGACGCGAACCGGCTGTGGGTTGGCGCTTCGTTTGGCCTCCTGACCTCACCCGATCGCGGAGACACTTGGTATTGGCTGTGTGAAGAGGCGCCCGACTACGAAGGCGTCAAGCCAAAGCTCGACGTGAGCGCGAGCGGCGCGCTGTTGGTCGGGAGCTTCGATGGCGTGTCGGTGAGCAGCAGCCTCGGCTGCGACTGGACCGTGCCCGAAGGACCGAAGGACAAGTTCGTCTCCTTCGTCCACACCGAGGAGTCCGATCCCCACGGCGTGCTCGCGCTCGTTTCCATGGGGCAACCGGGCAATGTGTTCCTGAACCAAGTCTGGGCATCGCCTGACGACGGTCAGAGCTTCACGCAGCTCGGAGCAGACCTGGACACCGGGCTCCTGGCGTTCGCCGTGGTGAGCGCCAAGAGCGACAACCAGCGCATCTACGTGAGCGGAAACCTCAAGCCGACCGACGGCAGTCCCGCTATGGGTGTGCTGATCGTGTCCAGCGACCGCGGCCAGACTTGGGACTACCGCCCGATCCCCGGCGCCGACTCCACGAATCCTCCTCATGTACTCGGTGTGCACCCGACCAACCCGGATCAGGTGTTCGTGCGCGTCGATGGCGACGCGCGAGATCAACTCCTGGTGAGCGACGACGCCGGTCAAACGTTCACCGCGCTGCTCGACAAGCAGGCAGAGCTGTTCGGTTTCGCGATCGATCCCGACGGCTCGAAGCTGCGCATCGGCTTCGGCGACGCGCGGGATCCGACGCTCAACGTCGACGAGAACGACGTCGGGATCTACTCGTCGGCGCTCAGCGGCTTGAGCGCGACGAGCTTCAGTCGCGATCTCGAGGGCGCCATCGGTTGCCTGCGCTGGATCGGCTCGGAGCTCTATGCGTGCACCAGTCAGTTCTTCCACGGCTACGAGCTCGGTCGCTCTACCGACGGCAAGACGTTCGAGCCGGTGATGACGCTGAGCGGAGTCGATGACGTGCTGAGCTGTCCAGCGGAGAGCCGAGCCGCCCAGTACTGCCCGGCGAAGTGGCCCGCTACCTGCGCGCTGATCGGGAAGTGCATTCCAGGCGAAGACGCGGGCGCGGGTGGTAGTGCAGGCAACGGGAGCGGAGGGACGAGCAGCGGCAGTGGCGGCTCCAGTGGTGGCGATGACGGTGGCGGCTGCGGCTGTCGCACGCCGGGCGCGGAGAGCACTTCCCCAGCTTCCGACGCACGCCGAGGAATGTTCCTCGTCGCGATCGGTCTCTTGATGGCCGGGGCCGTCTTCGAGAAGCGGCGGCGGAGAGAGCGGCAGCAGAGTCGGCGCAAGAAACACGAAGCAAAGAAACGCGGCGCCAGCCGCACCTGAGGCGCCAACGCCGGGTGCTCGGAACTTCGGCCTTCGCTGAGCGGCCCCATGTGCTATGAGCGGGCCCGTGTCCGGCGCTCGTTCTGCCCCGTCCAACCAGAACCCCGAGACCCTGATTTTTCGAAACGTCCGCGCAATCGACCCAGGCAATGGGTTCGACCAAGTCGTCGACGTGGTGATCGAGAAGGCTCGGATCCAGGCCCTAGGCGTCGGTGCTGCAGAGCCCGCCCTCGGCTCGGAGAGAGCCCGCGTCATCGATGGAAGCGGGCGCTGGCTGGTCCCCGCGTTCGTCGATCTCCACGCCCACCTCAGGGAGCCAGGCCAGGAATACAAAGAGGACATCCGCTCGGGGCTGCGCGCCGCGGCTGCCGGCGGCTACGCCCACGTGTGCGTGATGCCCAACACCAAGCCGGTGAACGACACCCGCTCGGTGACCGAGCTGATGCTCACTCGCGCGAGAGAAGTCGGAGGCACCAAGCTGCACCCGATCGGCGCGATCACCGTGGGGCAGCGCGGGGAGGCGCTCACGGAAATGGGCGACTTGCGAGACGCCGGCGCAGTCGCCGTCAGCGACGACGGCGTGTGCGTGATGAACGCCCAGGTGATGCGGCGCGCCCTCGAGTACGCGAGCAACTTCGACATGCCCGTGATCCAGCACGCGGAGGATCACGATCTGACCGCTGGCGCCGTGATGCACGAAGGTGAAGTTTCCTCGCGGTTAGGTCTGCGAGGCTGGCCCCGCGTCGCCGAGGACATCATCATCGCCCGCGACATCTTGCTCGCGGAGTACACGAAGAGCCGCTACCACGCCGCGCACATCTCGACGGAGGGCGCTGTGCGTCTGGTACGCGAGGCAAAAAGCCGCGATTTGAAGGTGACCTGCGAGGTCACGCCGCACCACCTGCTGCTGACCGATGGCGCGGTGATCGGCTACGACACCTTCTGCAAGGTGAATCCGCCGCTGCGCGAACAGCACGACGTCGATGCGCTGGTCGCCGCGCTGGCGGACGGCACGCTCGACGCGATCGCCACGGACCACGCGCCGCACTCGCCACTCGAGAAGGAGTGCGAGTTCGACGCCGCGTCCCCTGGACTGATGGGACTCGAGCTGTCTTTCGGTCTGCTACTTGAGTTAGTGCGCAAGGGTAAGGTACCTCTCGAGCGACTGCTGCACGCCATGAGCACCGGCCCCGCGAAGATCGTGGGTATCGAGGCTCCCAGGCTCGCCGTCGGCGCCGTCGCCGAGCTCACCCTGGTGGATCCCTCGCTGGTGTGGCAGCCCAATCAGGTCACCCTGCACACGAAAAACAAGAACACCCCATTCATGTCTCACACCATCACCGGCCGCGTGCTGATGACTCTGGCGGGAGGGCGTATCGCCTTCGAGGCCGACGTGGTGAATGAGAAAGGAGCCACCGCATGACTTCCAGCGCCGGAAACAGCCGACGCAAGGCCCACCTAGCCCTAGCGGATGGCAGCGTGTTCGAAGGCTTTTCGTGGGGCGCCGACGGTGCCACCACGGGCGAGGTGGTCTTCACCACGGGCATGACCGGCTACCAGGAGATCCTCACGGATCCATCCTACTCGGGCCAGCTCGTCACGATGACGGCCCCACAAATCGGCAACACCGGCGTCAACATGGACGATCCGGAGAGCGTCGACGGCAAGCCTCAAGTCGCTGGCTTCATCATCCGCGACCCCAGCCCCAACACTTCCAATTACCGTGCGGAACAGCCCCTGGGCGACTACCTGAGGCAGCACGGCATCGTGGCCATCGGCGGCGTGGACACCCGGCGCCTGACCCGGCTCTTGCGGGACA
>JAWKRD010000040.1:0-73606 GCA_041389805.1 Polyangiaceae bacterium
GCATCAAAGCGAGTGTTTCCGGGGTGTCTCAAGTTGCTGGCGACAAACGCCCGTTTGGCTCAGATTTCTTAGTGTTGACGTGCGAGTGGCTGTTCTTTGCGTGGAAACGCCAGCGGGTTCGAGTCACGCCAGAACAGGAAGCGAGCGGCGTTCGGAGCAGTTCGAAGCGCCCTCGTCGTAGCGAAGCTCAGAGCCTCATGGTCTAATTGGCCATGGCTTTTGGAACTAACTTGTCTCGCCCCCTGCTGGGAGCGTTGGTCTCGATGTGTGCGGTTGGAGTGGTCGCTGCCTGCAGTGCGAGCTCCGGAAGCGGAAACCAGGTCAGCGGCGGGACCGGCGGTAGCGCCGCGAACGGCGGAACCGGAGGCGGTAGCGGTGGAAGCGCGGGTAGCGGCAACACCGGCAACACCAGCTTCGGTGGCAGCGGTGGCCTCATCGATGGCGGCAACAACGGAGGCACCGGCGGCTTCGACCCTGACGCAGACACGTGCGCTGGTGAAGTCACCCAGGGGGAGCGCAAGCCCCTCGACATGTACATCATGATGGACCTGTCGGGCTCGATGGAAGTCGAGGCTGCCGCCGGTGTGACCAAGTGGACCGCCGTGCGGCAGGCGTTGACGGGTTTTCTCCAGGACTCCGCGAGCGACGGGATCGGTGTCGGTATCCAATATTTCCCGCTGCTAACCGCGGGTGGAAGCTGGGAGTGCCGTTCGGATTCGGATTGCGGAACGGCGGGGCCGTGCCTCAACAAGGCTTGTCAGCCGTTCATCTCCAGCGTCGATCTGTGTCTGTCCAACGCCAACTGCGGGTTGGGACAGACCTGTCAGACGTTCGGCACCTGCGCAAACGACTCCTCGTATGCTTGTGGTCCGGTGGGAGGAAACTGCAGCGCGGCCCTGGGTGCCTGCGTGACCGCCGACACGTTCTGTCTGAATCCCGACTCGTGTCTGGTAGGCGACTATCAGAACCCCGCTGTGGAGATCGCACAGTTGCCCGGCAACAGCGCTGCGCTGGTGACCTCCCTCAACGCCCAAATGCCGCGCGGCAACACGCCGACTGGCCCGGCGCTGCAAGGCGCCATTCAACACGCGCAGCAGTGGGCGGGCAGCAACTCAGGGCACAGCGTGATCACCGTGTTGGTGACGGACGGCACCCCAACCGCCTGCAACCCAACGGACATCAACCAAATCGGGATGCTCGCTTCGACCGCTTTGAACGCCAGCCCGAGCGTTCAGACCTTCGTGATTGGCGTCTTCGAGAGTGGCGACACCACCGGTCAGAGCAACGCCAACACCATCGCGAACGCTGGCGGTACCGGATCTGCGTTCGTCGTTGATGCGGCATCGACCAACCTCGGTTCGCAGTTCATCCAGGCGCTCGAGGACATCCGCGGCACCGCGCTGTCCTGTGAGTACAGCATCCCCACTCCCACGATGGGCACCCTCGATTACGACAAGGTCAACGTCGAGTTCAAAGACGGCAGCAACACCGTCACCGTGCCTTACGTTGGTGATGCCGGGAGCTGTGATCCTCAGCTCGGTGGCTGGTACTACGACGTTGACCCTGCGGGCGGCGGAACCCCGAGCAACATCGTCGTCTGTCCGACGACCTGCGATCAGTTCACTGCAGCGTCCGGCGCGGCGTCCGTCGACGTCCGCCTCGGTTGCAAGCGTGAAGACATCCCGCGCTGAATCCCTCGGGAAGCGCCTCGCGAGCCTCGCCGGCTGAAACCAGCGGGGCTCGCGCCGTGTCCGTTCCCGCGCGGAAGCGCCTTTGGGAGGCGCCTTGGGGAGGCGCCTTGGAGGTGGGCGCCTCGCGCTTGACGCGGCGTTTGTGGGCTGGACAGCGCCCGCAGCTTGAGCCATGAGAGGGTTGTGGGAAGGCTCGCCGTACTCATCACTGGTGCCCCGTTACCGCACACCCAGCAGCGTCGTGGTGGCTTCCCCGAGCTCATCCGCGAGCAGGCGCGCGGCGCGTGGCAGGACGAGTGGCTCGACGTTGACCTGCTCCACGACGCGGCGCTGCCACTTCCTCGGGACCTGGCTGGTGTGATCGTCACCGGCTCCGCGGCGCACCTGACGGATCAAGAGCCGTGGATGCTACGGGGCCTTGAGTGGCTGCGCTCGCTGACCGACGCTGGCACCCCCGTCCTAGGGATCTGCTTCGGTCACCAGATGCTGGGTGAGGCCTTGGGGGGCCGTGTGGATCGCAACCCGCGCGGACGGGAGATTGGGAGTGTTCAGGTGCGAGTGAGCGCGCCTCACCCCCTGCTCCCCGAGAGGCAGCTCATGGCCAACATGACTCACCTCGATTCCATTGTGGAGCTGCCCCCACGAGCGAAGGTCCTCGCTACCACGGACCTGGAGCCGTTCGCCGCCGTGGAGTTCGCGCCCCGGGTCTGGGGCGTGCAGTTTCACCCCGAGGTTGATGGTGAGGTGATGCGGGACTACATCAGCGCGCGCATGGCTGCGCTGGGGCAGGAGGGACTGAACGGCGAGCAGATCCTCGCCGACGCAAAGGACACGCCCGAAAGCGCTGCGGTGATCGAGCGCTTTTGCGCTGCGCTCACTTGAACAGCGTCTCCCTAAATTTTCCCTGGGGAAGTGATCAGGCTTGGCCGACTAGACGCTCGAGCTCCGATTCGCTGATCTCGAGCGCCTTCGCGGTCTCTTTCAGCTGCTCGCGCTCGCGGCTCTCGATGCCGTCGGCACCCGCTACGTCAGCGGCCAGGGCGAGCGCTATGCGTCGCGCGTCTTGATCCTGCAGTTCCGTGCGCGCCGCCACCAAGCGGGCACCTCGGCCCTCGCGCTCGAGCTGCATCGCCGCGCGCAGCATGAGGCCACTCAGCACGTCGCTGTTCAGGCGCGAGTCCCCCAGGCGACTCACTACCTCGCGGAAATTGGCTTGCTCCTGGGCGCTGAACTCGCCATCAGCGAACGCCGCGAGGAACATGATCTCGATCAGCGCGCCCAGCTGACCTTCGGTAAGTGCTTCAGTGTCGTAGCCACTCATGACGCGCCGAGTCTAGACGCAGGGCGTCACGCGAGCCCGAAAATTCCAGAGCGCTGCGCCCCTCGGAGCCTAAGTGTCTATAAAGACTTACAAAAGTGGAGAGCGCCAGCGCCCTGCTGGGCACCGGCGCTCGGTTTCCGACGTCTCTGCTCTCACACGTGCGCGGTGAAGGCCTCAGAGGCGGCGTAGCGCTGGGTGTGGAACTCCTCGTCGCCGAACAGCGTCAGCAGGCTGTGCATGCGCTTGAAGTAGAGCCCAATGTCGTGCTCGTCGGTGACGCCGATGCCGCCGTGGAGCTGAGTCCCCTGGCGCACCACGAAGCCACCGCTCAGGGCGAGCTGACACTTGGCTGCGCTGATCGCGCGAGCGCTCGGCCGGGTCCGCATCGTCCGCCTTGATCATCGCCATGATGGCGCTGCTCTTGGCGAGCTGGGTCTCCACGAACATGTCGACCGTACGGTGCTGCAGCGCCTGGAAGGTGCCGATCTTCATGCCGAACTGCTCGCGCTCGCACAGGTAGTTGCGGGTCATGCCGAGCACCGTCTGCATGATGCCGGCGCCTTCGGCGCACGCAGCGGCCGCGCCATAGTCCATGACCTGCTCGAGCACGGCGGCTGCCTTGCCTGCTTCCCCGAGGAGACGTGCGTCGGCGCCCTCCAAGTCGATCATCGCGGCCTTGTGGCCGTCCATCATGTCGACCCGGGTGCGCTTCACGCCAGCGGCGTTGGCGTCCACGAGGAATAGCGATACGCCGTCGCGGTCCCGTGTCTCGCCCGAAGTGCGCGCGCTCACCACGAGCTTGTCGGCGCCGTGGCCCGCGAGGACCCAGCGCTTCTTGCCAGTGAGCTTGTAGCCGTCGCCGCTCTTTTCCGCGCGGGTGGTGACGTTGGTCACGTCGTGGCGGCTCTGCTCTTCGGTGTAGGCGAGGGCGAACACCGCGGAGCCATCGATCAACGGTGCGAGGATCTCGGCGCCTTCCTCGTCACTCACGGAGTAGCGGATCGCCAGGCCGGCGAGCACCACGGAGGCGATGTAGGGCTCCGGCACCAGCGTCGTACCGAGCTGCTCGATGATCAGCGCGGCGTCGGTGAAGGAGCCGCCGAGGCCGCCCATTTCCTCGGGGAAGAGCACGCTGAGCCAGCCGAGCTCGCCCATCTTTGCCCAGGTTTCCTTGGCGTAGCAAGCTCCGTCTCGCGCAGCTTGCGCATGCGCTCCACGGTGGATTCCTTCTTGCAGAAGTCCGCGACGGTACCGACGAGGAGCTTCTGGTCGTCATTCAGATCGAAGTTCATGCTCAGTCTCCCTCACGCGCTCGGCAGGCCAAGGATCAGCTTGGCGATGATGTTCTTCTGGATCTCGTTCGAGCCGGCGTAGATGGTCGCGGCGCGCACGTAGTTGAAGATGCTCGGTGCAGACTCCCCGCGGGGGTTCACGGTGCCTTCGGGGTTGAACCAGGTCAGGCTGTCGTGGCCAGCACCTCCATCAGGAGATCGACCGTCTCTTGCTGAAGCTCGGTGCCGCGCAGCTTGAGGATGGAGCTCTCAGGGCCAGGCGCGTGGCCGAGCTGCGCGCTCGCCAGGGAGCGCAGCACGGTCATGCGCAGCGCCTCGAGCTTGATCTCGGAGCGAGCGATTTTCGCGCGGAAACCTGGGTCATCGAGGAGCGGCCTGCCGTCCTTCTGGATTTCCTTTGCCAGGCGTTTCGTGCGGAGCAGCGTGCGGGCGCTGATACCGACGCCGCTCACCAGGGTGCGCTCGTGGCCGAGCAGCGCCTTGGCGTAGGTCCAGCCCATGTTTTCCTGGCCGATCAGGTTCTCCTTCGGAACCTCGACGTTCTCGAACCAGGTCTCGCAGAAGGCCGGCGTCCCGCCGGTGGTGAGAAACGGCTTCACCGTCAGGCCTGGCGTCTTCATGTCCACGAGGAAGAAGCTGATGCCCGCCTGCTGCTTCACGTCGGGGTTCGTGCGCGCGAGCACGAAGATCCAGTCGGCGTACTGGGCGTACGTGGTCCAGGTTTTTGTCCGTTGAGCACGTAGTTGCCCGCGTCGTTCTTTTCCGCGCGGGTTTTCAGCGAGGCCAAGTCACTGCCCGCGTTGGGCTCGGAGTAGCCCTGGCACCAGACCTCTTCACCACTCAAGATCTTCGGCAAAAAGCGCTGCTTCTGCGCGTCGTTGCCGAACTGCATGATCAGCGGGCCCACCATCGACAGGCCGAACGGAGACAGCTGCGGCGCGCCGGCGAGCTCCAGCTCCTGTCCAAAGATGAAGCGCTGAGTCGCGTCGAAGCCAGGGCCGCCAAACTCCTTCGGCCAGTGGGGAGCCACCCAGCCCTTGGCGGCGAGCACCTTGTGCCACTCCATCACTTCAGCGTTCGAGAACGCAGCGTCGTGGCTGGCTTTGGTCGCGATGTGGGGCGGCATCGCCTGAGCAATCCACTCGCGAACTTCGCTGCGGAATGCCTCTTGTTCGGGGGTGAACGACATGTCCATGGCTGTTCTCCTGGCTGACTCGCTGGGCCCGCCTCGCGAGCCAACTATGTAGTCGGGCTCCGTAGTGGCCCGGGCGAGAGACCGTATCACAGCGCGCAAGCGAGACCAGCGAGGAAACCCCGGCGGGCTTTGGTGGAAACCAACGCGTCTCCCCCCAAAATCCCGGGCTGATTCTGGAGTCTCACTCCGAACGTCGTGGGCTCATCCTCGCAGAGCGAAGTCTCATGCAATACGCGCCAGCGCGGTCGGCCGCGTCAGGGCACCTCGAGGATCTTTCGAGTTTTTTCGGGGGGGAGGCGCGCTGCCGGTCAGCCGGTGCTCGACTTGGCTGCGCCTCGGGTGTAGAGCCCCGCCCCCATGGGCTTTTCATGCGGCATCGTTGGCCTGCCGAACGTCGGTAAGAGCACTCTCTTCAACTCCCTCAGCACCGCCAAGGCGGAGGCGGCGAACTACGCGTTCTGCACCATCGAGCCGAACGTCGGTGTGGTGCCAGTCCCCGATGAGCGCCTGAAGCAGCTGAGCGTGATCTACAAAACGCAACGCGAGGTGCCGACCACGATTCAGTTCGTGGACATCGCGGGCCTGGTGCGCGGCGCCTCCAAGGGTGAAGGCCTCGGCAACCAGTTCCTGTCTCACATCCGAGAGGTAGACGCCGTCGCTCACGTGGTGCGCTGCTTCGAGGACGAGAACGTGGTGCACGTCGAGGGCAAGGTGAGTCCGGTGGACGACATCGAGACGATCCACACGGAACTGGCGCTGAAGGACATGGACACGGTGAACAAGCGCCTCGACCGCGCCCGCCGGCAGTCCACGGGCGGCGACGCAGTCGAGAAGGCTGCCATCGTGGTGTGCGAGGCGCTCGCCAAGCACCTCGACGAGGGCAAGCCGGCGCGCTCCTTCAAGGTCGATGGCGAGACGGAGACGAATATCCTCAGGGATATGCAGCTCCTGACGAGCAAGCCGGTGTTCTACGTGGCCAATGTGGATGAAGGCTCCCTCGCTGACCTGGACGCGAACCCGCACCTCACGAAGCTCAAGGCCTACGCCGAGGCTGAGGGCGCGAAGGTGATCCCGATTTGCGCGCAGCTCGAGGAGCAAATCGCGGAGCTAGAGCCTGCGGATCGCCCCGAGTTCCTCGAGAGCGTCGGCTTGAAGGAGCCGGGCCTGAACTCGGTGATCCGCACCGGGTATGAGCTGCTCGGCTTGCTGACGTTCCTCACCGCTGGTGAGAAGGAGTGCCGCGCCTGGACCGTGCGGAAAGGCTCCACGGCGCCTGAGTGTGCGGGGGCGATCCACAGCGACTTCCAGCGCGGCTTCATCAAGGCCGAGGTGATCTGGTGGGAGGACCTGATCAAGTATGGCTCCGAAGCCAAGTGCCGTGACGCTGGCAAGCTGTCGATTGAAGGTAAGGAGTACGTCGTGCGCGATGGCGACGTGATCCACTTCCGCTTCAACGTCTGACGCTTCGGTCCCGCGGCGACTGCGAGCCGCACGCGGCTGAAGCGAACAAGCGGCTCAGAGGGCCTGGCCAGACTGATGCCACTCTTGGGCGGCCTTGGCGCCGACAGGCACCGGTCCACCAAAGGCGCCGAAGAAGCGCGCTACCCAGAGCACGACCAGCAGCACCGAGATGACGATGTAGAGCTGGCCGATCCGCTTGCCCGAGGCGAACAGCGCGTCGTTGGAAGGCTGCAGGCGCTTCGGCGCGAGCAAGAGCCAGCTGCCGTAGACCAACGCGAAGGCGTGAAACGGTGCCGCGAGGAAAAACAGCGGGTGCAGGTGGAAGGCTTCACCGAGGTGCCCGTGCAGCGCGGCCATCGTGGCGCGGGTCAAGCCGCAGCCGGGGCAAGGCTGATTGAACATGCGCGCCGAGGGGCACGCGACGAAGTCCGTGAACAGGCTGAAGAAGAGCGGCCCGACGACGAGCGCCCAGAGCACGATGCGGAGCGCCCAGTCCTTGTAAGAACGCTCGCTGCTCGCCGGGGCTGGTGTCCCGGTTGTCCCCGTTGCGGCCTGCACGTCGACTCGAGTACCGCTGAACCGTCGCCTGGGCAACTCGAGGTGCGCAAAAGCAACTTCGAGCGCGGCGCGCAGACTTCCCGCTCGGCGCTAGAGCGCACAAACGCAAAACGCGCGGGCTCGCAGGAGCCCGCGCGTTGATGTCGTGGCGCGATTGGTTAACGCATCAGCATGCCAACGACGTTCAGCACGATGTTCAATACCAAGAGCACCATCGCGATATAGAAGCAGATCTTCGCGATCTTGACCTTGTCTTGGTACTCCTGAGCGTTTCCTGCATCTGCCGCTTGCTTTGCCTTCCAGGCAAAGAAGATCGGGACGGCGGCGAAGATGCCGCAACCACAGAAGGAGATGCACGACAAGATCAGCCAGGTCTGAGCCTGCTTCTTGATGTCGTCGCCACCCGCCATCTGATTCATCCCGGCCATGGCGCCGCCCATCGGGCCAGCCATCGGCCCGCCCATGGGAGGTCCGCCCATCGGTCCACCAGGCGGCGGTCCACCCATGGGAGCACCGGGTGGCGGCCCACCCATCGGCCCACCAGGCGGAGGCCCACCCATCGGTCCACCAGGCGGCGGCCCGCCCATCGGTGCACCGGGCGGCGGTCCACCCATGGGCCCACCAGGTGGCGGTCCCATGTCCGGCGGTCCACCCATCGGCGCCCCAGGCGGTGGCCCGCCCATCGGCGCGCCCATCCCAGGCGGCGGTCCCATCGGGTCGCCACCGGGCGGCGGGAAACCACCACCCGCGTCCGGCATTGGCGGAGCGGGAGGCGCCGGAATGTCGCCCACTGGGCTCATGTCCGCGACCATGGTGCCGCCCAGCGGATTCACCCCACCACCCGGAGGCTCCGGTGCGGGAGGAGCTGGTGGCGGCGCGGCAGGAGCCGGCGCTTCAGGCGGCGCGACGCCACCTGCTGACGGCGGCGCGACGCCGAGCATCGTGCCCTTCAGCTTGGGCTTCGGAGCGGCTGGCGCTCCTCCAGGTGCTGGTGGCGCTGCCCCTTCCCCAGGCTTGGGGATGGTGGGGGCATTCATCATCAGCATGGTGCCCTTGAACTTGGGCGCCGCAGAGCCCTTCAGGTTGAAACCGCACTTGACGCAGCTATTCGCACTATCCTCGTTCTGCGTTCCACAGTTCGGACAAAACACTCGGCCCTACCTCCATTGTCGCTGGTTCAGCGAGGGCGCCAGCCTACACGGCTAAGTGCCCGAGACTCAAGCCCACAGCGCTGCGTTTCGCGCGGAAGTTGCCGAGGCTGCGAACCCCCCGTTTCCGCGGGCATGCTTCGAAGCGGGTCTCCAACCGCCGCCGGGCCACAAACCGGACGTTGACCCGGCCCACAGGGGGACCTTCTGGAGGGGGCCGTTCGGGTCGCGTCACGCGATTCCGGCCCTGGTAAGCAAGCGGTCGAACCAGAGCTGGGTTTGGCGGTGCGAGTCGCTGACTTAGCCCCGCCTAGAGTGCTCTTGACACCCGACTTGGCACCTCACTACGGTGCGCTCGCCCTGGCCACAGGGACTGTCTTTCCAGCCAGTTTTGTCTGTCGGTCGCGCCCGTTGGCGCGAACCCAACTCCCCAGAACCCACCCCGAGGCGGCGGGCGCCAGGCGCAGCACCAGTCCTTGGCCAACCCCATCGACCACACAGGATTATCAAGTCATGGCATTCGCCCTGAACGAGGAGCAGGAGCGCCAGCTGAAGAGCATTCTCGAGCGCTACCCAAACAAGATGGCGGCCTGTATTCCCACGCTGCACTTGTGTCAGGAAGCGAACGAGAACTGGGTGAACGACGACGTCATCCAGTTCGTTGCGGAACGGCTGGAGCTGTCAGCGGCGCACGTCAAAGGCGTCGTCACCTTCTACACGCTCTTCAACCAGCACAAACCAGGCAAACACCAGGTCTGGGTTTGCCGCACGCTGTCGTGCGCACTCCGCGGCTCCGACCAAATTCTCGCGCACTGCGAAAAGAAGCTTGGTGTGCGCTGCGGAGAAACGACTAAAGACGGCCGGGTCACCCTGCGCACCGCCGAGTGCCTCGCTTCATGCGGCACCGCGCCGATGATGCAGGTCGACAAGGACTACTACGAAAACCTCAGCATCGAGCAGGTCGACCGAATCCTCGACCGCCTGATGTACGAGGGGTGAGGTCCGGATGCTGAAGCAGACGCAGTACCTGTCCAAGAACTACGGAAAGCCCGACGGCTGGAAGCTCGACGTGTACGAGCAAGGCGGAGGCTACAAGAGCGCGAAGAAGGCGCTGTCGATGACTCGCGAGCAAGTCGTCGAAGAAGCCAAAGCCGCGCACATCCGTGGCCGTGGCGGCGCAGGCTTCGATGCGGGGACGAAGTGGAGCTTCATGCCTCCGCCCGGGGACAAGCCCCACTACTTGGTGGTCAACGCGGACGAAGGTGAGCCCGGTACCTTCAAAGACCGCACCATCATGGAGATGAACCCTCACGCGCTGATCGAGGGTTGCATCATCGCCGGATACGGCATCGGAGCGCACGCGGCGTACATCTACGTGCGCGACGAATTGCACCTCTCCAAGGCTCGCCTGTGGGCAGCCATCGAGGAGGCTCGCGCGAAGGGGTACCTCGGGGAAAAGCCCTTTGGCAAAGACTATGCGATGCAGGTCTACGTCCACACCGGCGCAGGCGCTTACATCTGCGGCGAAGAGACGGCGCTCATCAACTCCCTCGAAGGACGCCGCGGTGAGCCTCGGCTGAAGCCGCCGTTCCCGGCGCAGTACGGCGTGTTCGGGATGCCGTCCACGGTCAACAACGTGGAGACCATCGCGATCATGCCGTCAGTCTTCGAAGTCGGCGGCGACACCTTCTCCAAGCTGAGCGAGCTCCACGGTTTCAACGACGGCGGCGCGCGCCTGTTCGGGGTGAGCGGCCACGTGAAGAAGCCGGGCGTCTATGAAGCCGCCGTGGGTCTCACGTTGCGTGAGCTGATCTTCGACCTGGGTGGCGGGATGTTGGACGACCGCCCGTTGCTCGGTGTGATTCCCGGCGGCTCCAGCTGCCCGATCATGCTGGAAGACGAGATCGTGAACGTCGAGGGTGACGAGCGCTTCGCTCCGTACAACGGCAAGAGCGTGCTCGATCTGCCCATGGGCGTCGACACCTACCGACGCACGGGCAACATGCTCGGCACTTGCTGCGCCATCGTGCTCAGCGATCGCGCCGACCCAGTGCTCGCCTGTCAGAACCTGATCAACTTCTACAAGCACGAGTCTTGCGGGCAATGCACGCCGTGCCGTGAAGGCTGTGGCTGGCTGGAGCGCATCTTCGACAAGGTGGTGCAGGGCACCGCGACCATCGAAGAGCTCGATCAGGTCCACGAGATCGCCTCGAACATCACGGGCAACACCATCTGCGCGTTCGGCGACGGTGCTGCCACCCCCATGCTGGCCTTCATCCGCAAGTTCCGAAAGCACTTCGAGGACTACGTGCAGACCGGTGGAAAGAACCAGACGGGTGAACTCGGCTGGCTCGTGACCGACCGCCGGGCGGCGGAGTAGGGAAGCCGAACGGAGTCACCTATGGCTGGAAATCTCCTCTTCGTGGTGTGCGCCCTGGTGGCCCTGGTGGGCGCCCTGGGCACGGTCACCTCGCACAATCCGATTCGCAGCGCCGTCGGGCTCTTGGCGACGATCTTGGGCATCGCGGGCTTGTTCCTGAAGCTGGATGCGCAGTTCCTCGCGGCAATCCAGCTGATGGTCTACGCCGGCGCAGTCGTCGTCTTGTTCGTGTTCGTCATCATGGTACTCGGGCCCGACGCCCGCACCGATGTCGAGGCTGGCAAAGCTCAGATCTCCCGCGCCTTCGCCGGTGGACTGATGGCGCTGCTCTCTGCGGGCGCGCTGTTCTTGCTAGCCAAGGGCGGCCCGACGCCAACGGTGTTCGCCAAGGTGATGCCGGGGCACGGTGATGTTGAGGCCGTTGGTGGACAGCTCTTCACCCAGGGCATCGTTCCGTTCGAGCTAGCCACGGCGCTGCTCATCGCCGCTGCGATCGGTGCCATCGCCATCGCCCGCGGCAAGGCTGTGCGAATCGACAAGCCTCGCGCCCTACCCAAGGGCAAGTACTTCGGTGGCCCGGCTCACCCCCGGGACGTGGCCGCGCAGGTCGACACTGGAGTCCGGAAGGACGGTGCACATTGAATCTGCTCGGAAATGTACTCGAGCACTACGTCATGCTCTCGGGGCTGATCTTCTCGATCGGCGCCGTGGGGTTCTTGGTGCGCAGGAACGTGCTGGTTCAGCTGATGTGCATCGAGTTGATGCTCAACTCAGTCAATCTCGCGCTGGTTGCCTACAACCGCGTCCACGTTGGCAACATGACCGGCCACGTTTTCGCCTTCTTCGTGATCGCCGTCGCGGCAGCTGAAGCCGCCGTTGGCCTGGCGATCGTTATCGCTTTCTACCGCTTGCGCTCCTCCGTCCAGAGTGACGAAGCAGACGCTCTGCGCCACTAGCACGGGCAACTCGAGACCATGCACACGCTGCAAGTTGTTTTCCCGGATCAAGACTTCACGCTGCTCGCCGTCATCCTCGGCCTGCCGCTGATCGGCGCCTTCATCAACGGCGTCTTCGGCAAGCGTCTCGGCCGCCAGGGCGTGACGCTGATGGCGCTGAGCGCCGTGGGTGGTGCCTTCATCGCTGCGGTGACGGCCTTCTTCATGCTGCGCACGGCGCAAGGTCATGAGGAACACGCGGTTCGCTTCAGCTGGACCGCGTGGGAGTGGTTGTCTCTCAGCACCCCCAACGCTCGCCCAACCTTGTCAGTGAAGTTCAGCCTCGACGCGCTGAACTCCACGATGAGCTTGATCGTGACCGGTGTGGGCTTCCTCATCCACCTGTACTCGTCGAAGTACATGGAGGAAGACCCGGGGTACTACCGTTTCTTCGCCTACCTGAACCTGTTCATCTTCTCGATGTTGGTTCTGATCCTGGGTGACAGCCTCCCGATCCTGTTCGTGGGCTGGGAAGGCGTGGGTCTCTGCAGCTACCTCCTGATCGGCTTTTGGTTCCACGAGGATGCGAACGCCGCCGCCGGCAAGAAGGCGTTCATCGCGAACCGTATCGGCGACTTCGGTCTGCTCTGCGCGATGGGCCTCTTGCTCAGCTACACCGGCGCGCTCGACTGGGCGGGGATCGATGCCGGAGCCGCGGGCCTCGCAGGCAAGACTCAGATCTGGCCGCTTGGGAACGACGTCCCGCTGGCTCACTACCTGGGTGACTGGCTGAGTCAGCCCCGCTACGCCGACCGCTCGACACTGGTTGCGTTGTTCCTGTTCTTGGGCTGCGCCGGTAAGAGCGCGCAGTTCCCACTGTATGTGTGGCTGCCCGACGCAATGGCGGGCCCCACGCCAGTCTCCGCGTTGATTCACGCAGCCACCATGGTCACGGCGGGCGTGTACCTGATGTGCCGCATGTCGGGCGTGTTCGTGATGGCTCCGACGGCGATGCTCGTGATCGCTTTGGTCGGCGCGTTCACCGCGCTGCTCGCCGCGACCATCGCGCTGGTGCAGAACGACATCAAGAAGGTGCTGGCGTACTCAACAGTGAGTCAGCTCGGCTACATGTTCATCGGTACCGGCGTCGGTGCCTTCACGGCAGGCTTCTTCCACGTGATGACCCACGCCTTCTTCAAGGCGTGCTTGTTCCTTGGTGCCGGTTCGGTGATTCACGCGATGCACGCGCGCATCCACGACACCGACGCTAGCCAGGACATGCGGAATATGGGCGGCATGAAGGCCTTCATGCCGCTCACCCACTGGACCTTCTTGATCAGCTGCATCGCGATTGCAGGGATCCCGCCGCTCGCCGGCTTCTGGTCCAAGGATGAAATCTGTACATGGCGTACACCCAGGGGGTTACCGCACCGGACTCCGTGCGCGCCGCGTACCCGGAGCTCGCTCAGTGGCCCGCGTGGGCTGGCAAAACGATCTACGGCATGGGTCTGTTGGGCGCCGTGATGACGGCGTTCTACATGTTCCGCCTCTACTTCCGAATTTTCCACGGAGAATTCAAGGGCTGGAAGATCGTCAAGAACTGGGTCGATCCCCACGCGCACGCCGCGCACGCTGACGACCACCACGACGATCACGCCCATCACGAGTTCGATCCGGACGAAGCCCGCGAAGGGCCCACGCCTCACGAGTCCCCCTGGCAGATGACCACACCGCTCGTGATCCTGGCCGGTCTGGCGGCGGTCGCTGGTTTCCTCAACGCCCCGCTGCTCCACATGCACGCGCTGGAGCACTGGCTGGAGCCGGTGTTCAAGCTGGCCTCGACCGGCGTGAAGAGCATCGATCCCGACCATCACATGATGCTCACCCTGGCGGTCCCAGGTGTGCTGGTGGGCGTGGCCGGCGTCGGCATCGCCTGGTTCTTCTACATCTCCAAGGGTGGCGAGCCGGCTGCGGAGCTGGCAGACAAGTTCCCCGGCGTGCACCGCTTCCTGATGAACAAGTGGTGGATGGACGAGTTCTACGAGGAGACCTTCATCGGTGCGGTGGACGCCCTCGCTGAGTTCTTCACCTGGGCTGACAAGTGGATCGTGGATGGCATCGTCGCCCGGCTCACCGCTGGCATCGTTCAGGTGACGGGCACGGTCCTGCGCTACGCACAGACGGGTCGTGTCCAAGCCTACGCGGCGGCGATGGTGCTCGGCACCGCTTGCCTCGGGTGGTTCATGCTGACACCCCACGCTTCGGCAAAGCCATTCGAGAACCACCGCACGGGTAGCTACCGCGTCGAAGCGGCCCCTGGCCTCGGCTACACCTACCGCTGGAGCAGCAAACAAGGCGACGGGGACTTCAAGTTCGAGGGTGGGGAGGAATTCGGCGATCAGCGCACCACCTCGTTCAGCCTCGACCGCGGCGCTGAGCGCACGGTGCGCCTCGAGGTGCAAGATGCGTTTGGGCATCACTCGAGCTGGGAGTACGCGGTGACGCGTCCGAAGGACGATCGGCCACCCGGTTCCGCACCCGCCAACATGGTGATTCAACAGGATGATCAAGGTCGCCCGCACTTGGTGCTGCCGCCCGGTCATCCGGCTCCGCAGGGAGACACTCAGTGAACTCGCTTTCTAGCTCTTTGGTCCAGGCGTGGCCCTACGCCGCCGCCTTCGCCGTTGGCGCATTGATTCCGCGCCGCGAGTCGAAGTTCGAGCGCTTCGCGTTGGGCATCGTCGGGCTCTTGGCCGCGGCCTTCATCTCTTCGATGTGGCCCGAAAAGGCGGTCGAGAACGCAGCGGCACCACCCATGGAGTGGGACCAGCTGCTGAACCTGATCGTGTTCCTGCCGATCGTCGGCGCGGTCGCCATCCTGTTCATGCCGAGGCAGTCGCCCCAGCTCTTGCGCCGCGTGACGATGGTCATCCTTGGTCTCGACTTCATCGCCTCGCTTTGGCTGCTGAAGGTGCCGATGACCGACGGCTGGCACTTCCAGTATGTGCGCGAGTGGCTGCCTGGCTTCGGCATACGCTACCACGTGGCGGTCGACGGCATCAGCGTTTGGCTGGTCATCCTGTCCACCTTCACGACGCCACTCGCTGCCTACGCGAGCTTCGGTTCCCTGAAGAAACGCACCAAGGATCTGTGCTTCAGCTTGCTGCTGCTGCACGGCGCGATGCTGGGTGCATTCGTCAGCCTCGACCTGTTCCTCTTCTACGTGTTCTGGGAGCTGATGCTGGTTCCGATGCTGATCCTGATCGGCATCTGGGGTGGCGTCGAGAAGATCAAGGCGTCCTACAAGTTCTTCCTCTACACGATGGCCGGCAGCTTGCTGATGCTCGCCGCCATTCTGTACATGGTGTGGACCCACGAGCAGGTCGCCGGCTACGTGACCTTCGACTACCTCGCGCTCAGCCGCCTGGTGTTGCCGCAGACCGCCGCCTACCTGTGCTTCGCGGCGTTCGCGCTGGCCTTCTTGATCAAGGTCCCGATGTTCCCCCTGCACACGTGGTTGCCAGATGCTCACGTGCAGGCGCCTACGGGCGGCTCGGTGATTCTGGCAGCGGTGCTGTTGAAGCTTGGAACATACGCTTACATCCGCTTCTGCATGGGGATGTTCGCAGGGCCGGCATACGCCGCAGCGGCGAACCTCGCCGGGGTGGCGATCGGTGGCGGCATCCTCTACGCAGCGCTCGTCGCCTGGAAGCAGACCGACATCAAGAAGCTGATCGCCTACTCCTCCGTGGCGCACCTGGGCTTCGTGATGCTTGGCCTGTTCACCGGAACCGAAGCGGGCATCGCCGGTGGCGTGTTGCAGATGGTGAACCACGGTATCTCCACCGGCGCACTCTTCATCCTGGTCGGCGTCATCTACGATCGCCGCCACACGCGCTTGGTCAGCGAGTTCGGCGGCCTCGCGAAGGTGATGCCCATCTACACCGCGTGCTTCGTGCTGATCACGATGTCGAGCATCGGTGTTCCCGGCACCAACGGTTTCGTGGGTGAGTTCATGGTGATCATGGGCTCCTTCACCTCCAGCGTGCTCGGTAGCCACGGCAAGCTCCAGGGTGGCCTGGCCGCGTTCGGCGTGATCCTCGCCGCGGTCTACATGCTGAGCATGGTGCAGAAGACCTTCTTCGGTCCGCTGTCCAATCCCAAGAACAAGCACCTCAAGGACTTGAATGTGCGCGAGACGGTGGTGCTCGCTCCGCTCATCGCGATGGTGTTCGTGCTCGGTCTGTTCCCGAACCTGTTCCTGGACCGCATGAAGTCCAGCGTCTCTGGTGTGACCGCGCGCTTCATGGATTCCACCCGGGAGTTCCGCAACGCGATGGATACGAACCCGGACCGCGCGGTGTTGCTGCCGCGGCTCTCCGGAGCACTCAGCTCGGGTTACCCCGAGGATCCGAAGAAACAAACCGAGGCTCCTGAGAGCGCGACCGCCGCGCTCGACAAGGAGAGCGCACAATGAATCTGCTGTTCCCTCTCTCTCCGCTCCTGGCGGTCGGTTTTGGCGCGCTGCTGCTGATGCTCGCCGAAGCCTTCGGTAAGCCTCAGGTCGACAAGGAGCTGCACGGCACCGAGCACATCGTGGACGCGGGTGCAGGCCGTAGCGGCGAGCTTGGACTAGGCGCCGCGGTGATTCTCTTCGCGGGTGCCGTGCTCAGCGTCGCCGTGTGGATGGTCGGGCCGCAGAATCTCCCCGAGCTGAAGCTGCTCGAGCCATGGCTCGTGATGGACCGCGTGGCGCTCTTCATGAGCTTCGTGCTCTGCCTTGGCGGTGCCTTCGCGGCCCTGCTCGCCGGTGGCTACTTGCCCGAGCACAACATCGACCGCGGTGAGTTTTTCCCGCTGGTGATCTTGGCGACGTTCGGTGCTCAGGTGCTCGCCGCTTCTGGCGATTTGCTCAGCCTGTTCATCGGGCTCGAGACGATGAGCCTTGGTGTCTACGCGCTCATCGGCTTGCGTCGCGGTAGCCCGCGCGCCGCGGAAGCGTCACTGAAGTACTTCCTGCTCGGTAGTTTTGCCGCTGCGCTGATGCTGTTTGGCGCGGCGCTCCTCTACGGCGCCACCGGCCACACGGATCTCAAGGGGATCGGTGAGGCCGTGGCCAGCATTGGGCAGCCTGGCAGCACGGTGAATGCTGCGCTCGTGGTGCTTGGTCTGGTGCTGAACCTCGCAGGTCTGGCGTTCAAGGTGAGCGCGGTGCCGTTCCACATGTGGACCCCCGACGCATACGAGGGCGCGCCGACTCCGGCGACAACCTTCATGGCCGTGGCAGTGAAGACCGCCGCGTTCGCCGTGATGATGCGCGTGCTGCTGACCAGCTTCGGTGACGAGCGCCTCATGAGCTGGGGCACCGGTTGGCCGCCGGTGCTGGCATTCCTCGCTATTCTGACGATGACGGTCGCGAACCTGATCGCCGGACGCCAGGAGTCGGTGAAGCGCATGCTCGCGTATTCATCGATTGCTCACGCGGGCTATGTGCTGGTCGGTCTTGTGGCGACGATGCGCGCGCCAGCTGAAGGTCAGGCGAGCGTGATGTTCTACCTCCTGACCTACACCGTCTCGACCGCGGGTGCGTTCGGTGCGCTGATCTTGTGCGGTAGCCGCGGCGCAGAGGCTGTGAGCTACGAAGACTTGGCAGGCCTCGGCAAGCGCCACCCCGCGGCAGCACTGGCCTTCACGGTCTTCCTGCTGTCGCTGGCGGGCATGCCGCCGACGGCTGGCTTCTTCGGCAAGCTCTACATCTTCCGCGCGGCAATGGGCAGCGAGCTCTACCTGTTGGCGGTGCTCGGCTTGCTCAATAGCTTGCTCGGTGCCTACTACTACCTGCGGGTGATCGTGTTCATGTACTTCCGAGAGCCGGCGCCAGGCGCACCGCTCGCAGTCCCAATGCGCTCCGGCATGGTTACGGGCGCGCTGGTGATTGCCGGCTTCCTGGTGCTTGCGCTGGGCATCGCGCCGGGAACGCCCCTCGCCATGGCGCTAGGGGCGGTTAGCCCCTGAAGCTGCTGTTTCGAAGGACGCGTACGGAGGGAGTCCGCTCTCCCCCCCAACCAACACAAAGAGACTCGAGCCGCCTCGAAGATTGAGGCGGCTCGCTCGCATTTGTGGTCCGCGCTCTCAGGGGTTCGCTGAATCGGCGGTGGTTGGAGACATCCCGAGATCGAACTCCAGGGCCTCCGGGCTCTTGAGCTGGGGGTCGTAGCGGAGCGTGAGGCGTCCTGTGGCCTCCGGGATCTCGAAGGTGATGTAAGCGCGAACGCTCTCCTCGGCAGCGAGCGGCGTGTGTCGGAGATCTGGTTCGCAACCGCCGAACACCGGGCGATAGGCTTTTCCCTCGGGATCCACGAGTCGCGCGTAGAACGGATTGGCGGGGACGCGTTGGGAACTCGACTTGCCCCGCAGCTCGACCTCGACCCCCAAGCGTGTGTAGCCGGCTCTGACGTGATGCCACGCAGGCGGAGGACAGGTCTTCGCGCCGAGCAGCACCATCTCGTAGCTAGGCGCGTGGGCGACCTGACCGATTCCGCGGGGTTTGCCCCCGACGTCGTTCGCCGTGGCGGAGCTCGGCGCAGCGAGCTTGGTCTCGCTCCCTGCATCCGGCGGCGGTTCGACTGGGTCTGCTTCGGGCTTCCGCTTGCAGCCAACGACCCCGAGCAACAGTGCCCCACACAGCAACGCGCGCGCCCAATTTGGACGCGCGCTCGGGTGTGTTCCGTGGTTGCTCATGACCGCTAGAAGGGCTCTAGCATTGGCCGCGGGCAGCGGAAAAGTTCAGGGTTATTTGGCTGCGGCGACTTCGCCGATGTCGAACTTCACGTTCTGCTTTGGGCCCAGGATCGCGAAGTGATCGTAGGCGAACTTCAGCCCCTTGGCACTCTCACCGACCTCGAAGGTGACCCAGCCTTTGGCCTTCTCGCCCTTGTTCAAGCTGCCGCTTTGCAGGCGCGGCTCGCAGCCACCCATGTAGCTGTACTTGTAGGTGAGGCCCTCGTCGTCGACGATCTTCATGTTGTAGGTCGCGGGCGTCACGGGCTGATCGGCGATCGCTTCGAAGGTCATCTCGACGGCGATCAAGCGATGCCCCGCCTTCTTGAGCTGAGCTTTCTCGTAGTAGCGAGGCTTGCACTCTTTCGCCTCAGTCACCTTGATCTTGTAGTCGAGCTGAGTGGCTTCTTCGCCCAGCTTGAACACCTTGTCGGCGGCTGGCGCTGCAGTCGCGGTAGTGGTTGCGGTGGAGGTCGCGATCGGATCTTCGGTAGCGACAGGGGCATCCTCCTGCTTCTTCTTGCAGGCGAGGAGGCTCCCATGACGATTAGGGTAAGGACCAGTGTGTCTCTGCGGGTGTTCATTGCTCGACGCTCCTTTCGAGAACGGCATGACGAGCCGCCGGAGCTTATGCGAGCCGGGCCATACCCCGCTACGGGTCAAATGAGTGGGGCGTCGCTCCGCATGCACAAAAAGAGAAAGGGCCGCGATCGCTCGCGGCCCTGCTCCTGGCCTTGCCTAAGGGGGCGAGGCCGCAGTCGCTCACTTACCGGAGGAGACGTCCCCCAGCTCGAACTTCACGTTCTGCTTCGGTCCCAGGATCGACAGATGGTCGTAGGCGAACTTGAGTCCCTTGGCCTTGTCACCAACCTCGAAGGTGACCCAGCCCTTGGCCTTCTCGCCCTTGTTCAGGGTGCCGCTCTGCAAGCGGGGCTCACAGGTGCCGCGGAAGCTGTACTTGTAGGTCAGCCCCTCGTCGTCGACGATCTTCATGTTGTAGGTACCAGGCGTGAATTGCTTGTCGCTGATCGACTCGAAGGTCATCTCGACACCAATCAGGCGGTGGCCCGCCTTCTTGAGCGAAGACTTCTCGTAGTAGCGCGCCTTGCACTCCTTCACCTCGCTGACCTTGATCTTGTAATCGAGCTGGGTGGCCTCCTCGCCAACCTTGAAGGTCTTGTCGACCACGGGTGCGGCCGTGGCGGTCGCGGTAGCGGTAGCGACCGGGTCCTCAGTGGCGACGGGAGCAGGGGTTTCCTTCTTCTTGCAAGCAAGCAGGCTGCCCATCACCAACAGGGCAACGACCAATGTGTCTCGGCGAGTGTTCATTTCCTCGAAGATCCTTTCTCGACAGTTTGGCGAGCCGAGCGACCTTACACGACCGACCTAGGGCAGGAAACCCATGCACGACCGTACGGCTGCAAATTTTTGTTGCGTTCCTCAGGGGCGACACAAATCAGCCGGCAGCCGCAGGTTCAAATCGCGGATCCGGCTGAAATCACTCAGTTTGCGGGTCGGAAACAATGTTTCCGACGTTGCGTCCCGAGCAACTGCACGCTTCAAAGCTAGGGGAGTGGAAGTGCCTCAGAGCGTTGGGCACGAAAGGGGAGATGGTGGGGAAGACAGGCCGCCCCGTCCTGTTGTAAGCCGCACAACCAGTCGACTCTAAGAAAGCCGACGCACCTACTACGAGAGCACACCAAGTGAGCTTCCCTCCCACCTTCGTCCGCTGCCTATTTCCACAGGCAATTGGCTTGTTTGCTGCTGTGATCCTGTGTGCTTGCGATCACGGGGAAAAGGCAGCGCCGAGCCCGAGCGCTTCAGCGAGCTCCACCCCTGGCGGGATCGACCCCGCACTGCTCGCGAAGTCGTTGAACCCTAAAGGGCTTGCGCCCTACTCCGGACCGACCGGGAACGTGAAGGGCATCGTTCGCGTCAACGGCGATCCACCTCCCGACGCGGATCTGCAAGCCGACTTCACGCCCAAGTGCGAGTCGGCACGGGCTGTTCACGCCAAGCAGTTCCGAGTCGCCGAGGGCGGAGGCTTGGTCGACGCGCTGGTCGCGGTGACGGGCTACGAGGGCTACCTGCCGGAGAAGCAACAGAAGGTCGAGGTGATCGGCAAGGGTTGCTCCTGGGGCACTCAGACCATCGCCATGACGTTCGGGCAGCAACTCGAAATCAAGAGTGGTGACGACTTCAGCTACATCCCGGAGCTGCGCCCGAACCGCATGGGTGTGGTGTTCGTCGCCCCGCCCCATCGTGAAGGTGTGCTCCTGACTCCCGAGCATCCTCGCAGCTACAAGCTAGTCGACACCTCGCACCCCTTCTCCACTGCTGCCGTGTTCGTGCTGCAGTACCCGACTCACGACGTCACCGACGAGCGAGGCGCGTTCGAGATCAAGGGGATCCCGGTGGGCAAGGTCAAGATCAACGCGCTCTTGCCTCCGACCATGGAATCCGTGGGGAAAGACATCGAGATCAAGGCGGGGGAGACGCTCCAGGTGGAGCTCGTGATTCAACACCGCGCCGCGGCACCCGCGCCTTCGACCTCCACGGCGCCTTCGACCTCCACG
The DNA here is from genome assembly GCA_041389805.1 of Polyangiaceae bacterium. Classification (GTDB taxonomy): domain Bacteria; phylum Myxococcota_A; class Polyangia; order Polyangiales; family Polyangiaceae; genus JAHBVY01. The sequence goes on from JAWKRD010000040.1 coordinate 21,338, forward strand.
GCGCCTTCGACCTCCACGGCGCCTTCGACCTCCACGGCGCCTTCGGCAGCACCGTCAGCTACGAAGTGACCCCTGTCGACGGATAATCCCTGCGGATTTTTTGGGGGAGAGGCGCACCAGGTGCCTCTTCATCCACCCGATCCGCGCCGCAGCTCGTGAGGCGAATCTGTGATTCGCCGAACGAATCAACACAGCGTTTCCTCGTCTCAAAAGTAGCGCGAAGGCGCAAAACTCGTGCGCCCACACCCTCAGGGGGCGGGCGAGTTTTGCAGCGACCCACGGAGACAGGAGACTAGTTCGTCACGTGAGCGAGCTCTGCTTCGAGCAGCTGCCGGACGCGTGGGCTCAGCGCGTCCGGCGCCGCCCAGAGCTCCGTGGACGCCGCTTCGTCACCCAGCAACAAGAGCAGCGCACGCGCGTCTGAGTTGCTGGGATCGGCGCTGAGCAGGAGCTGCGCTTGGGCCCGGGTGAGCTTGAAGTTGCCGCGGAGGTAGCTCCGGATCGCGACCTCCACCGCCGGCAGGTGCAGGGCCACGCAGGCGCGCCGTGCGGCGTGGAGGTCGCCGTCAGCGATCGCGACATCCAGCTCGTCCTCGGGCGGCTTCCCGCTACGAGGCACAGAGAGCGCCGGCGCGCGCATCGGATCTTGATGCAGCTTCAAGGCTCGGCGCGCGCGGAGCTGGGTGACCAAATCACCCTCGCGCTCGGAGAGCTCGAGCAGCGCCGTCCAGCCGATGTCCGAGCTTGGGTGCAGCACGACCCAGGCGTTGAGCCAGGTGCGAGCGCGCTGGATGTCTCCCCGCGCCTCGTAGATTTCCGCGAGGAGTAACGTCGCGCGTTCCTGTTCAGGGTCGAGGGCTACAGCCTTCTCGGCGGCAGCTTGGGCCGGCCCGAGCTGCTTGGCCCCCAGGTGACACGCGGCCTTCGCGCGCCACGCTGGCTCGTAGTCCGGGGCCAAGTCCAGGGCACGCTTGATAGCCGACATGCCGGACATCGGCTGGCGACGGCAGCGCAACGCCGCGAGGCGCGTCCACATCTCCGGGCTGCGCGGGTCGTCTGCCAGCGCGCGCATGTAGGCGTTCTCGGCTTGCTCGGGCTCCCCGGTTGCCTCCAGGTAGGAGGCAAGGGCGTAGTCCGCGTATGCCGTGACCGGGATGTAGCGCCCCTCTTGGGTGCGACCGTCGACGATACGTGTCACCCCGCTTCCGTACGGAGAGCAGCCGGAGACCAGGCAAACACAAGCGGCGCTCGCGCTGCGACGGAGCCACCGCGCAGCCAGGCGCGGCGGGCTGGTCTTGGCCCCCTTCGTCACGCGTTGCGGATCCTTGCGAGCGCCTGCTCGGCGGCTTCGACGTTGATCTGGCCAGCGTCCGCGATGCTGTGGGCGACGGCTTCTACCTCTGCGCCCGCGGCACCGGCAGCGATCGCCACGCTGCGCGCGTGCAGCGACATGTGGCCGCGCTGGATGCCCTCGGTCGCCAGCGCACGCAGCGCCGCCAAGTTGGACGCCAGGCCAACGCTCGCCGCGACCTGGCTGAGCTCTGCTGCGGATTGCACCCGCATCAGCGCGAGCGCCGCGCGCGCTACGGGGTGCACGCGCAGCGTTCCGCCGACGATGCCGAGCGCCAGCGGCATTTCGAGCTCTCCGATCAGGTCCTCGCCGTCGCGGCGCCACACGGCGAGCGGCGCGTAGCGACCGCTCCGCGCCGCGTATGCGTGGGCGCCAGCCTCTACCGCGCGGAAATCATTTCCGGTTGCCAGCACCACAGCGTCTACGCCGTTCATGATGCCTTTGTTGTGCGTCGCGGCGCGGTACGGATCCAGCTCTGCAAAGCGCGAAGCCTGCACGATACCATCCAGCACTTCTTCACCAGGGACGACGACTTCGCCGCCGCGGGACAGCGTCAGCGCCTTCGCGTGCACCCTGCAACGCACGTGCACTCTTCGACGGTCGCACAGGTTGCTCAAGATGCGCAGGCCGAGCTTGCCGTTGGCAAGCTCGGCGGCGCGGGGCCCGATTTGTTCGGCCATCCCGTTGACGAGGTTCGCGCCCATTGCGTCGCGGCAGTCGACCAGCAGGTGCACGACCACGCAGCCTTCTCCGAGGTCACGTACCTCGATTTCCCTGGGCCCCCCGCCGCGGGCGATCAGCCCGCCTGCCGCGGTCGCGGCGAGTTCAAGCAGCTCCTGCCTGTGGCTTTCAAGTTTCCGTACGGCAAGTGCCCGGTCGGGGACGTCGTAGAGCTGCACCTGGCTGATCATCAGGTCTTCAGCCATCTGCGCCTCGAAGCCGCCGCCTGCGCGGATCATTTTCGCGGCGTTGGACGCGGTCTGCGACCACGCTGGGCTCTTCTACGACCATCGGCACCAGGCGGTCGTGGCCGTTCACGCGCACGTTCAGCGCGACTCCAAACGGCAAGCCGTAGATGCCGAGGACATTCTCCACGACCTTGTCAGCGGTGTGGAGATCCAGGCCGCCGCTGGTGAGCGCTTGACTCAGATCGGCTGGATCGAGGCCCGCCGCCTGACATACCCGCTCGCGGCGCTCGTCGATGGATAGCTTGTAGAAGCCTGGAAATCGTGAACCTTGACTCATGGTTTGAACGGAACCGTAAAAGCTCAATCAGGGGCGGAAGTGGACGCCACGGGCACCCAGCTCGAGGGGCAAGCGCTGCGCGGAGCGCTCGATAGCAGACGGCGGCGCAGCAGTCGACGCGGGGTGGCGATAGCGCAGTAGCACGTCGCCACCGCCCGCACCGGCGGGCAACCAGACTTCGTCCCGAGGATCGAGGTTCTTGCTGCCAGCCACCAGCTCGGGACTCACGATAGGCGCGTTCGCGGCTTCTCCCAGCGCGCCGAGCGCGAGAAACTGCGCATGCAAGCCGGCGAGCACGCCCTCGAGGTTCGCGGCTTCGATGGCTCTGGCAGTGCGCTCGGCGGCGTCCGCCTGAGCGTTGACCAGGCGCGAAAAGCGCGCGGGATCGCTGGCCTCGAGCGCGGCAACCTGAGCGAGCAGCGCGGGCGTGCTCGCAGGGACACCGGTCCACCAGACTTCGACGCCCAGTTCAGCAGGCAACTGCACTGGGCGAAGCTCGAGCTCGCCGGAAGCCGATCGCGTCGCTCTCAACGTTCCGCCGAAACTGGCGGCAGCAACGTCAACTCCGCTGCCGCCACCTTGCGCCTCGCGGTGGGCTGCGAACGCGACTGGGAAGCTCTTCGCTGCGAGCTCCGCGTCGGTCAGCGCCGGAGCTGCCTCGAGTTCCCAGAGCGCGACGGCACTCACCGTGATCGCGGCGCTCGACCCGAGCCCAAGCTTCTTGTCCCCACTCCGCAACTCGGACGCGTCGAATCCGGGGATCGCTCGTCCGGGATAGCGCCGTGCTGCGGCCACAACCTCGGGAGCCTCGAAGGTTGATTGCCGCGAGGAATCTGAGACGACGTAGCGGTCGACCGCGGTGACGACGGCCGGGGCCCCATAGAGCACGGCGTAGGCTCCCGAGAGCACCAACTTGCCGGGTGCGGCCGCCTTCACGGCGCTTCTACGAGTTTCTACGCCGGGGCCCGGCGTGCAGCGCAGACATCGAGCACACCCGGTACGCTCCTCAGCGCGCTCGCGACTCGCTCAGCGTCCTCCGTCCGGGTCAGGACCTTGACGTGGGGACCTGCGTCCATGGTGAAGAACGCCTCCACGCCCGACTCGCGCAAGGAGCGGACGCAGTCGATGAGCGCGATGCTCGCTGGAGCCAGATAGAGCACACCTGGGTCGGCTGCGAGCATCGACGCGTGCATCAAGAGCGTGCTGTGCTCCATCGCGTGACCGAGGGCGGACAGATCCTTCGCGAGCAGCGCCGCCTTGCCCCGTTCGAAAACCGCTGGCGCGGCGTCGACCCAGGCCGGGTAGTAAGGGCTGGTCTCTAGCGTGTGCTGCATAGCCGCGGTGGATCCGATGGGCTTTGGCCCTCGGCGGGTCACAGCGACCAGCATTTCGACATCCAGGTGGTTCCGTGGGGCAATTTCCTCGGCGCTCTCCGCGCCCAGGCGAAGCTGTACCCAGCCGCCGTAGACGGAGCGCGCAGCGGAGGCGCTTGCCCAGCGCGCGAGGGAACTTTGCTGAGCGTGATTCATCCCGATGCCGAGGGCGGTCGAAGCCGCGGCTACGAGAGCAGCAAAACCTGAGGCGCTCGACGCCAAGCCCGCTGCCGTGGGGAAGTGGTTGTGAGAGATCACGCGCGCCCTGGCGCTGGAATGAGCCTGCTCGCGCAAGCGATCGAGGACTCGCTTGATGCGGTCGAATGGCTTGCCACTCAGCTGAACGTCATCGAGCGTGGCGCGATCTTCGCCTAGCTTGGGATCGAACTCCACTTCGGTGCGTGTCGACAGCCCATCGAGGGTCAACGACAGGCTCGGCACCGCAGGTAGGTTACGGGCGACGTCGGCCTTTCCCCAGTATTTGATCAGGGCGATGTTGGCGTGGGCAATGGCAACCGCTCGGCTCATGGTGTGTTCGAATCAGGGGGTGAGGGGGAGGCAGCGACCTCCGCTGCAAAGGCCTGGATCCCTTCCCGTGACCAGGCATCTAACACGGCCTGAGGCGACGCGTCGCACAGCGCGATCACGGCCCCGCCACCGCCAGCGCCAGTGAGCTTTGCGCCCAACGCCCCCGCACCGCGTGCGAGGTGGCAAGCCTTGTTGAGTTCTGCGGTGCTCACACCGAACCCCTCTAGCTCCCGCTGGTTCTCGTCGAAGCAGCGTCCGAGCGTGGGAAGATCGCCGTCGCGGATGGCGCGCCTGGCCAGCTCAGCCAATGAGTTCACACGCTCGAGCGCCTGGTCGAAGCTGATGGGGCGCTGCTCGCGTAGCTCCGCTACTAGTTCGACCATCCGGTGGGTCGCCGCTGGCGGCCCAGCGAGCGCTACCGCGAGGCAAAGCGGCACGGCACACTCGAGAGGCTTGGGCTGCGAGCCCCTCACGAACCAGATGGGTGCTTGCGCCATGGCGGCCGCCACGTCGACTCCCGAGGGGTTGCCATGAAACACGCTCTCCCAGGCGTTCGCGGCGCGCAGCAAGAGGCGCTCGCTCGGCTCCACGGCGAGCGCGCTGCAGGCGGCGCGTGCGATCGCAACGGCGATCGCGGCTGACGCGCCGAGGCCGACGCCTGCCGGCAGGTCCAGCGTTACCTCCACTTTCAGCGGGGCCCGCTGGTGAGCCGCCTCGTAGATGGGCTCGAGCAACGCGCGAAATGCCTTCGACGTCTCGCTTGAGTCGTCCGCAGTGACTTCGCTCACCCCCAAACTCAAGTGAGACTTGGAGTCCGAACGAGTCGCCCAGGCACGCGCGCCTTTGTCGATCCCCGCGGCAATGGCGGGACAACCGTACACCACCGCATGTTCCCCGATCAGGATCAGCTTGCCGAAGGCGCGTGCGCTGCTCATGCTAGTTGCGCCGTGCTGCGAGGGCGGTCACTGCCCCCGACAAGAGCTCCTGGCCGGCCTTGCGCATCCCGCCCGCTTGCAGCACGGCGCGCGCTTCCGCTTCTAGCTCCGCGATGCGGTTCTCGACGACGGCTCTGGCGCCGCATTTTTCCAGTACCTCGATCGCGCGCGCGACGTCTGCCGGCGTAGCTTGGGGGTTGCCATGCACGCGCTTCAGCAGGCGGTGCCCCTTGCCTTTTGCTCTGCGGAAACCCGCGAGGACTAGCGGTGTGCGTTTGCCTGCTGTGAGATCGTTACCGGCAGGCTTGCCGGTTTCCTCGGGCGTCCCGAACACCCCGAGCAGGTCGTCGCGGAGCTGGAAGGCGACGCCAGCGGGAGTGGAGAACTCACGCAGCGCCTGCAGTGTCCCGGGACGTGCCCCTCCCAGTAGCGCGCCTAGCAGCAACGGGCCCTGCACGGTGTAGCTCGCGGTCTTCAGCGAGTAGGTGACCTCGGGATCCGCGCTGCGGCTCAAGAGGTCGAGTTGCTGACCGAGGATTGCGTCGACTTGCATGCTCGCGAACGCGGTCAGGAACTCGGCCTGGGCACGGGGGGGGATCTTCAACGCGGCGACCAGGCGCTGCGCGAGCGCGACTGCGAAGTCGCCTGCCAAGATCGCCGAGGCTGCGCCGAGGTGTTCCGAGCGAAAGCGGCGCCCGAGCTGGGCATGGACGCTTGGACCGCCGCGCCTCACCGGGTCGCGATCCATCCAGTCGTCGTGGATCAGAAAGTACGCCTGGACCAGCTCCAGCGCGACGCCGACCTCGATGGCCTGTTGAGTGTTGCTGTTCGAGCTTGCCGCGCGGAAACCAGCCAGGACGAGCCCGGGGCGCAGGCGCTTACCTCCGCGCAGGCAGAGGTCGCGGCAGGCCAGCACCATCTCGCTAGTGTCGCTGCCGAGTCCACGCGCACGCTCGAGCTCAGCCTCGAAAACTTCCTCTAGGCGCCTTTCGACGTCCCGCTTCAGGCTGCCCAGGAGGGCGACGAAGGGGTTGATCGGGAGGGCTTTCGGCTTTGATTGACTGGCTTGCCCAGCGTGGGGAGCGCGGGCGGGTTGCTTGCCCGACCTGGACGCCGTTCCATGTGCTCGTGACTTCGCCTCTGCTCCCTTTACTGGCGCCGCCGTCTTGGTCTTTGAGCGACCTCGCGCGGGCTTTTCGGGATGGGCTACGCGCGTCTTGGCAGCAGCAGCAGCCTTCGAGGGCGCGGCGCTGTGGCGTCCCCGTCGAGAGCCGGCTCTTCCGCCCGAAGTGCTTGTCTTCCCTGCCATTTTTGTGAGCGGAGCGTAGGAGCGAGGAGGCACTCTGTCAACGCGTGGCCACCCCGGAGGAGCCTTGCTACTCGAGGGTCACTTGGGCGATACGGCAAGAGACCGGAAGCGTTTTGGTGCCGGCATGGCGGCCCTTGGGATGCAGGAACGATCGGAAATGACAGCTCAATGACAGACATTGCCCAGCGCAAGGCGGACCACATTGACCTGGCGGTGAGTGGAGACGTCGCGTTCAAGCAGACCACCACGCTGTTCGAGTGCGTTCGCCTCGTCCACGACGCGCTCCCAGACCTCGACTTGGACGAAATCGATCTGAGCACCGAAATCCTGGGCAAGCGGCTGTCCGCCCCAATCCTCATCGCTGGCATGACGGGAGGCACCGCGCGCGCCAGAGAGATCAACCGCCAGCTCGCCGGGATCGCCGACGCCCGCGGCTACGGGTTCGGTCTCGGGAGCCAGCGCGCCATGCTGCGCGACCCAGCGCACCAATCGACCTACGAGGTGCGGGACGTCGCGCCCAGTGCGTTGCTGCTCGGAAACATCGGAGTGGTCCAAGCGCGCGAGCTCGGCGCCCAGCAAGTCGCCGAGTTGGCTCGTCGTGTGGGTGCTGACGCGATCTGCGTTCACCTGAACCCGGCGATGGAAGTCGTGCAAGAGGAAGGTGACCGCGATTTTCGCGATGGCCTAGCGACGCTCGAGCGGTTGGTGGAAGAGGCGGGCGTGCCCATCGTTGCGAAGGAGACTGGTTGCGGTCTGTCGGACTCCGTCGCTCGCCGTCTCCACGGCGTCGGCGTTCGGCATGTCGATGTCTCCGGCGCCGGCGGCACTTCCTGGGTTGCAGTGGAAACCCAGCGCGCTCAGAGCGCGAAGCGCGCCCTGGGCGAGACGTTCTGGGAGTGGGGGATCCCCACGGCGGTGAGCGTCGCTTGGTCGGCTCGTGCGGGCTTCGACACGGTGTTCGCGACTGGGGGCGTGAAGAGCGGTCTCGACATCGCCAAGGCCATTGCCCTGGGCGCGACCGCTGGGGGCATCGCGCGTCCGGTGCTTCAAGCGCTCGAGTCGGGCGGCGTCGAGGCGGCGACGCGTTTCTTGGACTTGGTTGAGCGTGAGCTGCGCACGGCGTTCCTCCTCGTTGGTGCGAGAGACGTCGAGGCGATGCGCCGCGCGCCGCGCGTGCTGCTTGGCGACCTGCGCGCGTGGCTGGAGCAAGGTTCCTGACGACGCGAGGGTTCGCGAATGCCCCGCGTGGCGTGGTAGGTTCCGCGAACCTTTGGACCTGACTCTGCGATGAAGCGACGCCTCCTCCTGATGTTCCTGCTCGCCCTCGGGCTCGCACCCGGTTGCGAGGGAGGCTGTGGTGGTTGCGGCACTCCTTCAGCTGACAAACCGGATGCAGCGGCGACGGATGAGGGGCGCATCGAGCTACTCGATCCGGGCAAGGAGCCACGGGTCAAGCTGCAAGTTGGGCGCTGGCAAGGTCTCACCTATCGCTGGCGCGTGAAGAACGAGAGCTCTTTCGGGCTCCAGGGCAACAAGCCGGTACGCGCTCCCACCGTGATTGCGCTGATGACCTTCCGGGTGACTCAGGGCAGCGCCGATCCCGTCGTGCGCGATCGCAACGGCAAGAACTTCAAGCTCGTGGAGGAGCGCGCGACGGTCGACTCACTCGAGGTGGACTCAAAAGGGATCCCTCCGGAAACGGCCAGAGCGATGAATCAGGGGCTGGCCGCCTACGCTGGCACGCGCACCCGCATGCTAGTGGCGGAGGACGGCGAGATCTTCGAGATGAAGACGGAGCTCGTCGGTGGCGTCGAGCCCGCACCGGAAGAGAAAGAGGTCCTGGACCGCTCTTGGGAGGTTCAGCGTCGTTTCCCGTTCCGCCTTCCTCCGGAGCCAGTCGGCGTCGGGGGCAAATGGCGCTTCAGCGAGACTGTCGAACTCGGAGACGTCAAGGCGATTCAGATGGCAGAGATGTCTGTGAAGAGCGTCTCTGAGCGCCAGGTCGTGATTCGGATTTCCGTAAGGCAACATGCGCCCGTGCAGGAGTTTCCACACCCCTTTGCGCCGGGGAAGACCGCGCTCTTGGAGCAGTTTCGCGGCGACGGCGAGGGCCAGCTGACCATCGATCGCCTCACAGGGATCCCGGTACACGGCAAGCTCAGCGTTACTGGCCGTCTCACGGTCAGCACCCTTGGCAACCCCACGGAGCGAGCTTCCTTCATCTCGGCGAGCGTCTTGAACTCCACGGCGGTCATCCTCGGCGATGGCGGCTCGGGGGACACGGAACTCACCTCGCCGCATGCGGGCGACGACTGGGACAACCCAGACGCAGGTGAGGGCGGCAGTGCCCTCGATGGCGGCAGTGCCCTCGATGGCGGCAGCGCCCTCGATGGCGGCAGCGCCGTTGACGGCGCAGCGGCGGCCCCGAGCGCATCTGCCTCCGCCTCGGCACCTTCGGTTCCGAGCGGAGATGGCGATGACTGAGAGCGCGAACTCGCTCGAGCTCGAACAGCAGCCGCGGGTCGTCGACCTCCTGGGCGTTGCTCTGGTGAGTGGCGCAGCGATCTCGGCTCAGATCGCCCTGACTCGGGTCCTGAGCATCACGCTCTGGCATCACTTCGCCTACCTGGTCGTTGGCTTGGCTCTGCTCGGCTTCGGCACGGCCGGAGCCTGGCTGAGTGTGCGCCGCGTGACCTTCAACGCCGGTGACCTCCAGCTGACGCTGGCGCGGCGCGCTCGCTGGGGTGCTGCCCTGAGCGTTGCCGCGGTGTTGACCGCGCTCTTGATCCGGGTGAACCCGCTCGAGCTCTTCCGCAGCAGCAGCACGTTCGTGGCGCTAGCGTTGGTGATCGCCCTGTGCACCGCGCCGTTTCTCGCGGTCGGCGTCGTGCTGGGGACCGCGCTCGGCGCTTGGTCCCAGAGCGCAGGCCGCGTGTACGCCGCTGACTTGATCGGCGGCGGTGCGTTCGGCGGGTTGGCGGTGGTGCTGATCCCCAGCCTGGGCGCCCTTGGCCTGTTGCTCTTCGCGGGCTGCGCGATCGCCGTCGCTGCGCTGCTGTTCGCCATCGGCAGTGGCGCCGCGCGTCGCAGCGCGCTCGTGTGCGTGGTCCTGATGGGTGTCTGCTTCCTGCTGGGGCGAGACGAAGACTCCTGGATCACGCCCGCGGCGACCAAGGAGATCTCGCTCTACCACCGCCCGGACGTCGGGATCCGCAGCATCGAGCATCGCGAGTGGACGCCTCACGGCCGCATCGACGTCTCCTATCCCTTCGATGGGCCGCCGCTGGTGGCCGGCGAGGTCAATACTCACACGCGCCTGTATCGAGTCCGCGCGGTAACGCAAGATGGCTCTGCGCCGACCACCATCCACCAGATCAAGCAGGACCCCTCGGAGCTCGAGTTCTTGCCCCACTCGTCGACGGCCGCGGTGTGGGTGCTGCGGGGCGCGAAGTTTGGCCCGACCAGCGAGCGCGCGCCGGGAGGGCCGCGGGTCTTGGTGATCGGTGTTGGTGGTGGAGTCGACGTGATGCTTGCACTGGCCCACGGGGCTAGCCACGTCACTGGCGCTGAGATCAACCCGGCGATCCTGCGTCTGCTCAAGTCGCGCTACCTCGACTTCACGGGACACCTGGCTGAGCGCCCGGACGTCGACCTCGTACAGTCCGAGGGGCGCACCTTCATCCGCGCCAGTCACGAGCGCTACGACGTGATCCAGCTCGCAGGAGTGGACACGTTCACCGCGCTAGCGAGCGGTGCCTACAGCCTGGCGGAGGCTTACGTCTACACGGCGCAGGCTTTCGACGACTACCTGTCGCACCTCACGGAAACGGGCTGTCTGTCCGTCTCACGCCTGATCCTCGAACCCCCCCGGGAGACCTTGCGCCTCACGGTCACCGCCAACGAGGCGTTGACCCGCCAAGGTGTGAAGGAGCCGTGGCGTCACCTGGCGGTGCTGCGCACGAAGCAGTGGGCGACGCTCTTGGTGTGCAAGCAGCCGATCTCCAAGGAGCAGCGCGACCGCCTGGTGGACTTCGCCAAGCGTGAGCGCTTTGGCATGGCGTTCGATCCGGGAGCCCCGGCTGGCCCGTTTTCGCAAGCAATCGTACCCGACCTGAAGCGTCGCGCCGCGTTCCTGGACAGCTATCCCTATCGGCTCGCGCCGGCCACCGACGAAGCGCCGTTCTTCTTCGACTACTTCAAGTGGACGAGCCTGTTCGCACTGCCCCAGATGAAGAGCGAGAGCCTGTACGGCACCAACGTGCCCATCGGGCACGGCGTGTTGCTGGGGACGCTGCTCATCACGTTGCTGCTCGCGTTCATTGGCATTCGGCGGCCGCTGCGCATGCTCCAGCTACCCGAACAGCTCTCGCGGCGCCGAGCGGGGATCTACTTCGCGTGTCTCGGGGTCGGTTACCTGTTGGTGGAGGTCGCCCTGATCCAGCGATTGAGCTTCCTCTTGGGGCATCCGACCTACGGTCTTTCAATCGTGCTGAGCGGGCTCCTCGCAGCGAGCGGGGTCGGTGCGATGGTGTCTCAACGCCTCGCGAGCGCCCGTTGGTTGCGGTTTGCAGTGCCCTGCGTGGTGCTGGCCGTGGCTGGCCTCAGCTGGAGAGTGCTCCCGACCTTGGTCGGGCAAGGGTTTGGCGTGCGGGTTGCTGTATCGCTGTGCGCAATCGTTCCGCTCGGCTTCCTGCTCGGGATGCCGTTTCCTCGCGGGATCAAGCTGCTCGGCGCGCGGTCCGTCCAGCTCGTTCCCTGGGCGTTTGGAGTCAATGCCTTCTTCACGGTGCTGGCATCGGCGGTCGCGCCGATGTTTGCGCTGGTCATGGGCTTCTCGATGCTGTTCGTGCTCGCAGCCCTGAGCTACGTCGCGGCCTTTTGGGCGTTTGGCCGAGGCGATTTCGTGCGCAGCAAAAAAAGCAACGGGGCGCCCAACCCTGGGCGCCCCGCGTCGCTGGAGTCAGAAGCTTCTGCGTCGCTTGCGTCGGCGCCCGAGGACACCGCCGAGCAAGCCTAACCCCAGCGCTGCTGCCAGCGGAGCCGTCTCAGAGCTGCTGCTGCCGGGCACGCTGCACGCGCAGCCGGTGGTCGAGTTCGAAGAGTTTCCGTTCAGGTTGGGGGTGCCGCCCCAGGAGTTACCCCAAGGACCGCTGCCGGCGTTGCCGCCCGCGTTTCCAGCGCCGAACCCGGCGGCTCCGCCGGCCCCGGCTGGAGGCCAGTTTTCGCCAGCGTTGTACGACTTGAGCTGTGCGTCGATCTGGTCCTTGTTGTCGACGAGCACGATGAGTTCACCCTTGTCCGTGTACTCCTCGATGCGCTCTGCCCAGGGCATGTTGGAATCGAAGGTCGGCCAACCGCCGCCGCTCGGGAGCCCCACCTGGCGTCCATCGGGCAGGGTCATGCCAGACTGACTATCGCAGGTGATTCGCTGAGTCGCCGTGCCCATCGGGCCAACGCTCGGCAGCCCCGGTGCGGCGACGAAGATTGGGTCCTCAGTCATTTCCGCGGGGGAAAGTGTGGTGTACATGCGCGTCAGCACGGGGTACAGCGAGAGCACATCCTTGGCGTGCTTGCCTGGCTTGATCAGGCGTTCGTCCAGATCCGTGGCGAAGGCCGCTGGGTCCCAGGCGTTGGGGTCCAGCTGATCGGCGAAGCAGCTAACGCAGCTGTAGAAGTCGTCGTCCAGCACGCCCTGCGGAGGTGGCAGGTGCGCGCTCAGGATCGAGCGCAGCAGCGGGTGGTAGTACTCGCAGTAGCCCGGGTAGCAGTACATCAGGTTCTGGGACGTCAAGGTGTCGACCACCTGGTCCGCAGCGATGTTGGTGAAGGCGCCGGCGTTCCACGCGGGCTGATACAGATCGCCCGTGAACACCACACCGGAGCTGCCCGCGTACTCCGTCACGAAGCCGTGTCCATTGGAGACGGGGCTGTCCACCGATCGGGTGACCCACGACTCGTAGTTCGAGCCAAAGTTCAGCCAGTCGAGGCGCACCGGGTTTGGAACGATGTGCTTGTAGTTCGTGGGCATGAAGCGGTCATCCCCCAGGAAGAAAGTCCGCACGCCCATGTTTTCCGTGGCGGCGACAGCGGTCAGCTTGATCGGCACACACGGCTCATCGCCGGCGTAGCGGAAGGTGAGGGGATGGATCTCGTTCACGTCGGCGTCAGCGGTCAGCTTGATCGCGACGAACACGAAGCCGCGCGCGACGTAGTCCTCCAGCAGACTCGGTGCCGCGGGGATATTCTGGTAGCCATTCATCGACAGCCAGTCCACGACCTCTTGCGCCGTGCCACCCTGGAGCGCGGTGACCTCGAAGGCGCCAACCGTCTTGCTGAACACCACGTTCGGTCCGCCGCCTCCTCCGCCTGTTCCGCCGGATCCACCGCTCCCCCCGTTGCCACCCCCGGTGCTCCCGCTACCGGCCGTGCCGAAGTCACCGCAGTCATCGAAGCTCGTCGTGTAGCCGACGTTGGGCACCGTCGCATTCAGCAGGTTCGTGAACAGCTGCTGTGAGCCGACACTCACCTCCGGGATCCCCTGCATGGGCACGATCCAAGCGAAACGCTCGGCGTCGCCCTGATACTGGATTTGCACGTGTGCCTCCACGTACCCCGGCGACATCACGAACAAGATGTTCTCGCCGCTCTGATCCACGGGCATCGCCGTTGGACCGCTGTCGCAGAAGGTTCCGCCACACGCTGCGGCGAGCTGAGGTTGGATGGTGAACGAGAGCAGCCCCGTCAAAGCGATGGAGGCCAAGTGTGCGGTCTTGCGCATGCCCTAGCCTAAGCAAGGCTTATGCCGCCTGAGAAGAGACGGCTTTTCCCCGGGAATATTTCGGGGGGAGGGGCAAGGCACAGCCTGGCACAGCAAACGCTGCGACTAAGTCAGGTCGCTGCCGGCTGCGCCGCGAGCCGTTGCTCCCAGCGCGCGAGGGCCCAGAACCCCAGCGCGTAAACCACCACCGCGGACACCAGGACGGCATTGAATCCAAGGTTCATGCTCAGGATCACCGTGCCGATGGAGCCAACTACCGTGGCGGAGCCGTTCACCGCCCAGGCCCACGGCACGAGCGCAGGGTGCGTCTTGCGCACCTTGCTGATTCCGTAGGAAAACGGAATGCCCAGGGCGAAGGCGATGGGCGCGACGGCAATGCCTGCGACGATCATGCGCACCGCCGTGCCGGAGCCGATGAAGCTGTCCACCAGCTTCGCGCCCAGCAAGAGCCAGAGCCCGATGTAGAGCGCTATGCCAAGGGGCACGAGCCAGGGTCGTGGCGCACCCCGCTGAATCCAGCCTTCGCTCAGCATGCTCCCGAGCCCGGTGAAGATCAGGATCGAGAACAGCGTGACCACGATGGAGTAGAGTGGCGGTCCGAGCAGCAGCGTGAGCTTCTGCATCAAGCTCACCTCGATCGCGATGAAGCCGATGCCGATGCTGGTGAAGAAGGCGAGGGGACCAAGCTTCGAGAACGCCCCGGGACCTTCATCGCCGCTACCGGCCTTGCGGCGCCGGCGGAAGATCAAGAGCGGCGCCACGATGAACGCCCCCGCGAGCACGCTCGAGAACGCGAACTGGCTCAAGATGAAGATGGGGTTGCCCTGAGAGACCTTGGTGGGCTCGCGAATGAACTCAGCGGAGCCGAACGGCTTTCCCCAGCGCGTGAAGTTGAAGAAGTACGGCTTGTCGTCCGTCGTGGGAGTGATGTCACGGGGAAACGCGTCGACGAATGCCTGCTTGTGGTCGCTCGCCAGGAACTGCTCTACCGGGTTTCCGTACTTCCGGCCTGGTAAGTACACGCGCTTCATCGCGTGGGCCTTCGCGAAGTCGTCCAGGGCCTGCACTTCCTTTTCGCTGAACTCACCCTTCTTCAGCAACACGGCCGTGAGCTGATCGGGCGTCGCGAGCGCCATCACCGAGTGACTGATATCGGTCTTGCCCCGCTGCTCGAGCGCCGCGCTCAGGTTGTTCACCAGGCGCAAGGTCTCCATTTCAGCGGCCATGCGCGTGATCTGCAGGACGCCACCCTCTTCGAGGTGGTCATACATCTGACCGAACGCCTCGACGGTGTAGAGGTAATTTTCCGCGAGGACATAGGCGCCGGAGGTCAAGGACGTCCAGGTGTCGATGCCCGTCATCTGCACCACGTCGTACTTTTCGGGTTCCCGCATCAGCGCGGTACGCCCTTCGTCCTGCAGTATGGTGATGTTCGGGTCTTCGAGGATCCCCTTCGAGTACTCGGGGACGACCTTCTTGTGGACCTCGATCACGCCAGCGTTCAGCTCGACGGCTTTGATCTTCTTGGCGCCGTGGATCTTCGCTGCCCACACGTCGTTGCCGCCGCCCATGCCGATGATGAAGACCCGCGGCTCAGTGCCCTCTTTGAGCTTGAACGTCGCTGAGTACAGGGTGCGCTTCAGCACGTCGAGGCCCCTTGGGTCGCCGCTGAAGTCGCTGATGATGGTGCCTGCGTCACCGTCCTGCAGGATGAACTTCTGCTGGGGCAGGGGCATGTACAGAGCCGCGGCTCCGCGACAGAACATGAAGCGCCACTGCACGGGGAGCGGGAGCACATCGATGCGACTGTTGGCGCTCCAGCGCGAGTACTGGTTTGCCCGGGCGAAGTTGGCGCGCACCGTGTCGGTGAGATCGAGGTACGCCTTACCTGGCACTGGGAGCCAGCCGTCCAGCTTGGGCATCAGCCCGATGCAAACCACGCTGAGCACCCCGGCGACTCCAATCGCCCGCTTGCGTTGCGCCGCCGGCGCCACGACCGCAAGTGAGAGCAGACCGAGCACAATTACCACGAGGAAAGTGCCGCCCGCGCCGAAGTTCCATAAGAGAGAAGGCACCACCACGCAGCCAACGCCAGCGCCCAGCAGATCTGCGGCGTAGACGCGGTTCACCCGCGCGGCGTTGGAGCTCAGCAGCAAGCCAACCGCGGCCCCTCCCACGAAGAACGGTGCCGCCGCGACCAAGTTGAAGGTCGCGAAGCGCAGCGCCTCGCCGACGCCGGTGAAATTCAGTGTGTCGGGGACGGAGTACGTGAGCAGGAAGGCCCAGGTGAACACCAGCGAGGCGAGGTACGCCAGGTTCAGCTTGTAGATCCAGGCCCGCGGGTTCCTCCCCCAGCGCTGCTCGGTTAGGGACAGGATCGACCCACTGGCGCCGATCCCGAGGAGGCAGTTGGAGATCACCAGGAAGCCAAAGTGAAAGTGCAGCCTGAGCGCACACACCCGGGTGAGCAGCACCTGATAAGCCAGGAGCGACGCGGAGATGAGGGCGATGCCCAGGAGCGCGTAGGGTTCGACGCGGGTGTTGGGCGGCGGGCTGGAATTCGATGTCATGGACCGAGGCGTTCTGCTGGGCGGGAGCCGCGCGCAGCATGCCCGAGCGCCACGCGAAACCGCAAGCTCGCGGGGCCGCTGGAGCAGCCCTCGTCGGCTTTTTCGACCGGTTCTGGTCAACGATGCGCGGGCTGAGGTAACCAGCGGAACGTGCGCACCGCGGATCGCCAGATGGCAGGCCTTTGGTGGCTTGGAGTCGTGGGGGCGATCGTGGCTGGAGTGCTGCTCCGGGTGCGCGTGCTGTCGACTGGCTTCATCCTGGATGACTACGTCCAGCTGGAAATGAGCCGCACCCTCGGGGGCGAGCCCCTCTGGACCGCGGCGCCGAGCTACAAGCTGTACGCGTTCGTCGCTCAAGGCACGGCGCCAGAGTTGATGGCTCGGGGCAGCCTGCCGTGGTGGACCGACCCGGAACTGCTGGCCGCGCCGATGCGCCCGCTGCCGAGCCTGTTGCTCGCCCTCGAGTACCGGGTGTTTGGCGCCGAGCCGTTCGGTCCACACTGCGTTTCCGTTGCCCTATGGTCGGCGATGATGCTGGTGGTCGCGGGGTTCTATCGCCGACTGCTCGCGCCGGGTGCTGCCCTATTTGCCACCTGGATTTACGCTCTGAGCCTCGCGCACAGCATGCCGCTCATCTGGATCGCGAACCAGTGCGCGATCCTGGCTTGTGGCTTCGGAGTCGCTAGCTTGTGGGCCTTGCTGGCGTGGCGTGAAGGCAGCTGGCGACCTGGTGCCGTGGTCTATCCGCTGCTGCTGGCGCTGAGCCTGGCATGTGCTGAGTACGGGCTGTGCGTGGTCGCGCTGGTGGTCTGTTACGAGCTAGGGTCTGTTGCCGCGAGGAAGAGAAAGCTGGTCCAGCGCTTGAGCGCGCTCGCGCCACCGCTCGGGGTGTTGACCTTGCACCAGCTTGCCTTGCGATTCCTCGGCTACGGGGTGTCCGGCAGCTTGCTCTACATCGACCCACTACATGACCCGAAGCTCTACGCGGTGCGCGTGCTGCAGCAGCTACCGTCCATGCTGGTTGACGGTGTGCTCGGTCTGTTCGCTCCTCCAGGCAACCCTTGGGTGGTGCTGTTCTCGGTTTTTGCGCTGCCGATCCTGGTTTGGTTTTGGCGTGTCGCTCGTCGCGAAGCTGGAGGAGAGCGCGACCTCGGTTGGTTGGTGCTGGGTAGCCTCGCGGCGTTGCTCCCGCTCTCTGCCTCCGGCTATTCCACGAGGCTCATGATCGTTGCTGGCGTTGGGCTCTCGGGGCTCGTCGCTTGCGCTTCGCTCGGGGCTTTCCAGGCGCTGCGTCGTGGCGAGGCCGGGCTGTGGCGCTTCCCAAGCGCCCTTGTTGCTGCGGGCTTGGCCTTCTCTCACGTTATCCTCTCCCCCATGGGAAGCGCCGTGGAGACGACGCTCGGCGCGGATCTCAATCGCAGCCTGAGGAACGCGGCGCTCGACGCGAAGTTCGGCGCGCGCGACGTGCTGATCCTTGGCGCCACCGACACCTTCAGCTTTCACTACCCACCGATGGTCGCGAAACTCCACGAGCAACCAGTTCCGCGCGGATGGTGGGTGCTCTCGGCCTCCTATCAACCCCAGGCGGACAAGCGTGTGGACGCCAGCACCATCGAGCTCGTCAGCGCCAAGGGCGATCTGCTGACGAATCCAAGCGCGCTGGTGTATCGCCGGCCGGATCACCCGCTCGACGTCCAGAGCCAGGTGCGCGTCGGGCCCATCGAAGCGACGGTGCTCGAGGTGGGAGACACGGGACCAAAACGCGTGCGCTTCCACTTCGAGGGCACACTGGACGACCCACGCTACGCCGTTTATCTCGCCACGCCCAATGGCTACATACCCTACCGACTGCCTGCGATAGGTAAGTCGCAATATATCCCCGCGGCAAATGTGCCGAGCGAGGTCAAGCACGGACCACGAGGTCGGCGATGAGCGCTCCTGAAGCTGACTCCCATGATTCTGTCCCTCTCGATGGGGGGGAGGGTGAAGCGCAGACCGACGTGAGCGACGCGAGCAACGGCGCCTCCTCGACCCCAATGAGCCCAGCAGCGGTGGAGCCGCGGGTGGGGCGGATGTTCTGGCGAGCGCTGGCGGGCTTGGTGCTGTTTCACTTGGCGGGCGTGATGTACTTCGCGCCTCCTCAGGTGATCCTGGCGAAGCAGCCGGTGATGACGATGGACTACGCCCTCCACGTGTACCAAGTGGTGCGCGCGCGGGACGCCTTCAAGCAGGCTTCGCAGCTCTGGGGTTACGACCCGCTGCAACTCGCGGGGCAACCCGCTGGTGTGGTCGAGGATCTGACCAGCAAGGGCACGGAGCTGTGGGTCATCGCGCTGAACAAGCTCGGTGTTCACCCCGCGATCGCGTTCAACCTACTGCTCTGGGTGGTCCACCTCTCCATCCCCGCGCTGGGCTACGCCGGGGCGCGGCTGTTCCGCCTGTCCCGCCCGCAGAGCCTGGGCGTTGCCTGGATCTGGTCTTGGTGCTGGTTCTTCGACTCCTTCATGCACTGGTCCTGGTTCATCGGCATGATCAGCTGGAGCGGTGCGTGCGCGCTGAGCGTGGTCTTGGTCGGCTGCCTGTTTCGGTTCCTCGAGGAAGCCAAGCTGCGATACTTTGGCTGGTTCACGTTGGTGGCGGCGACCCTGGCGATTCTGCATCCCTTCGCCGTGTTTGCCGTGGCGGCGCCCTGCTTGGCCCTTTACCTGCGCTCGGCCAAGGCGCTTGGGGTCAAGGGACATGGCCTCCTGCTGCTGGCCGTGGCTCTCGCTGGCTCGACGGCGCTGATTTGGATTTTCCCCACGCTGCGCTTCAAGCACTACGTCGGCGACGTCGACACGTTCTTCAACACCACCGC
The DNA here is from genome assembly GCA_041389805.1 of Polyangiaceae bacterium. GTDB lineage: Bacteria > Myxococcota_A > Polyangia > Polyangiales > Polyangiaceae > JAHBVY01. Next base: position 40,284 of record JAWKRD010000040.1, read on the forward strand.
GTCATACTTCCTCTACGACTCCTTCGACTTGATGAAGGACGGCAGGAACACCGGTGGCCCCGTGCGCACGCTGCTTCGGACCGTGTGTTTCGCAGCGGCAGCCGTCTGGTTCTGGAAGAACCGCAAGGCGGGTGACCGGCGCTGGTTGCCGTTAGCTAGCTTCATGCTGGCGGGCTTCGCCTTCACCTACTTCGCCGGCTACCTGTGGCTCGCGCGGCAGACCCAGCCCTACCGTCAGATCGGGCCGGTGATCTTGATGGCGGCCATCCCGGCGGTGCTGATTTTCAGCGAACTCCTCGGCGCTCCTGAGCGCGCGCGCTGGACACCCAAGGTGAAGCTGTTGATCGGGCTTGGGTTGGTGCTGATCGTCCCGCGGGTGTATCGCACGATGGCGTACTACGTCGTGCACTTGCTGCCCGAGCAAGTGATCCGTTCGGATCGCGATGTGCGTGGGTCGCCGCTGGTGTCTCTGAACGAGCCGAGACCGGTTTGGCTTGGCCACGCGCCCGCCGCGCCCCAGCAGCAGGCGGTGCGTGACTGGCTGATCAAGCACCACCAGGGCAGAGGGCGGGTCGCCATCAACGAGTGGGTGCTGGGGGAGTACATCGCCGCGAGCACTGAAATCCCGGTGCTTGGCGGGATCCGGGAACGCAACGTGCCGCACGTGGACGCTCACCCGTATCGCCAGCTCGACGACGGAAAGCTCAAGCCCAGCGATTTGCCAGCGTTCTTCGAGCGCTACGCGGTCGGCTACGTCATCGAGTCCGGTTTCCGTTCGCCCATCGAAGACCAGACCAAGCTGATCGAGCCCGTGGAGATCGTGGAAGGCTACCGCATCTACCGCGTGCGAGCGGAACCCAGCTACTTCCAGCGCGGCAGCGGGCGCGTGACGGCGCAGCGACTCAATCTAATCCGGGTGGAAAATACTCAGGCTGCCGCCCAGGGTGACGTCGTGCTGCGCTTCCACTACATGGAGAGCCTTGGCTGCCGTCCAGACTGTCAGGTCGAGCGCGAGGAGGTCGCCGGCGACCGCGTGGGTTTCATCCGCGTGAAGGCGCCGCCAGCGAGCTTCGAGATCTTCAACGTGTACTAGCGCGGCTAGTTCACGCGCTTCGTCACCTCGAGCCGGCCGCCGCCGTACCCAAGCTCGAGCAGGCGTTGCATCCAGCCGAAGCGCTCGAGCTCGTGGTCCACCACGTGGGCCAGCGCCTGCTGGATGTAGCTGCGTGCCGCCTGGGGGAAGCTGATGCGCCGTGCAAGCTGGTGCTGATAGCGACGGGCGTGCTCCGCCGTGACTTGCCCAGCCTCCTCCAGGGCCAGCGCGCAGCTCTCTGCTGCCAGGCGACCTGAGAACAAGGCTTGGTAGATCCCTTCTCCGGTGAGTGAGTCCACGCTGCCAGCGGCGTCCCCGCAGCACAGGATCCCGCGTCCGGAGGGAGGTAGCTGCCAACTCGACAAAGGCAGCTGCCAGCTGTTGAGGTTACCCTGTTGTTCCGCGCCCTCGAAGCCCTGTGGGTTGTGTGCGATGAACTCTTGCAACAGCGACTTCAGCTTGCGGCCACTCTGCTTGAAGCTGTCCGTTCGCTGATACACCCCGACGTTGCTCTGCCCAGCGGTGGCCGGAAACGCCCAGAAGTATCCGTGGGGTAACGATTTGCTGAAGTAGTGTTCGCTGACGTGGTCTTCGCGCAGGCGCACGCCGCTGAAGTAGGCGGTCGCCGCGACGCCGAGGTGGCGCTCCGCGGGGTGCTCCAAACCGAGGGCACGTCGCGCGACGCTTCCCGGTCCATCGGCGGCGATCACCGCGCGTCCGCGCAGCGTCAGCCCAGCGCTGCCATGCGCGGACGCGCGCGTCTTCAGACGCTGCTCCTGCGCAGCCAGATCGATGTGCTCGACGTGTTGCCCTTCCAGGAGCTCGACGCCAGCGCTGACCGCGCGCTCCACGATAGCCGCATCCAACTGCAGGCGGGGCAGAATGCGACCCGGGAGATCACCGTAATCGCGGCTCACTGCGTAGCCGTTGGGAAAGACCGCGACGGCGCCGCGCACGGCCGCACCTTGCGACTCCAGTGGCTCCCTCACCCCCAAATCGGAAAGCTCTTGGAGCGCCAAATTCGAGAGTGCATCGCCACACGTCTTGTTGCGTGGGAAGCGACTGCGGTCGATCAACGCCACGCTGAGGCCGGATCTGGCTGCATGCGTGGCAGCTGCCGCCCCCGCCGGCCCAGCGCCGATCACCAGCACGTCGTAGCATCTTGTCATTCGAGCGTTCCTGGGCGAGAGCGTGGAGCGATGATCCAGCGAAAGCAACGGGGAAAGCCTGGCGCTGGATGATTGAAGGGGTGCGTTTCTCACGCGCCGGGGCTTAGATGAGGTGTGCTCGAGGCGGCGCTCTCAGTCGCCTCGGAAAGGAGAGCCTGAGTGGTTGATCACGCGGATGCGCTGGTGTTTTTCGGAGCGACGGGAGATCTGGCCTACAAGAAGATCTTCCCTGCGCTGCACGCGCTCGTGAGTCGACGTGAGCTCGACGTTCCAATCGTGGGTGTCGCGCGCTCCGGGCGAAGCTTGGAGGCGCTGAGAGAACGGGCGCGGAAGAGCGTCGCCGAGCACGGGACGCTCAAGGACGACGCCGCACTCGAGAAGCTACTCGGCCTCCTACGCTACGTCGAAGGCGATTATCACGACGCGCAGACATTCAGCAAACTGCGAGAGGCACTCGACGGGGCGAAGCTGCCGGTTCACTACCTCGCGATTCCGCCGAGCCTCTTTCCAGGGGTGATCGCACAGCTGGCAGAGTCCGGTTGCGGGAAGCACGCGCGTGTCATCATCGAAAAGCCATTTGGTCGTGATGAAGAATCTGCGAGGAAATTAAACGAGACCATCGCGAGCGCCTTCCCCGAGTCGGCGATCTTCCGGATCGACCACTACCTCGGCAAGGAGACGGTGCAGAACCTGGTGGTGCTGCGCTTTGCAAATACGTTCCTCGAGCCGCTCTGGAATCGCCACTACGTCGAGAGCGTCCAGATCACGATGGCCGAGCGCTTTGGCGTCCAAGGCCGCGGCAGCTTCTACGAGGAGGCAGGTGCCATCCGCGACGTAGTGCAAAATCATCTCATGCAGGTGGTGGGCTTCTTGGCGATGGAGCCACCCGCCACTACGTACAACGAGGCCTTGCGCGATGAGCTGGTGAAGGTGTTTCGTCAGGTGCGCCCGCTCGGCGCCGATGACGTGGTGCTCGGTCAGTTCGATGGTTACCGTGAGGAAAAAGGAGTGGCGTCGGACTCGAAGGTCGAGACCTACGCCGCGCTGCGCTTGCGCATCGACTCGTGGCGCTGGGACGGTGTGCCGTTCTTCATCCGTGCGGGTAAGTGCCTCGCGACGACCGCGACCGAGGTCGTCGTGGATTTCAAGCGGCCGCCGCTCTCCAAACTTGCCCCGGGGAAAGGTAACTTCCTGCGCCTGCGCCTCAGTCCAGAGCTGAACATCTCTCTAGGTGCGCGCATCAAGCGTCCCGGGGACGCGATGGAGTCGGAAGCGACGGAGCTGTCCCTGGTTGACCGTCCGCCCGGGGTGGGCATGAGCGCGTACGAACGCCTGTTGAATGACGCCCTCGAGGGCGATCCGACGCTTTTTGCTCGTCAAGATGCGGTTGAAGCGGCGTGGAAGGTGGTAGACAGCGTGTTGGCTGCTCCCCCGAAAGTGCGCCCCTACGCCCCAGGTACCTGGGGACCGGCGGAGGCGGAACAACTGGTCGCTGACATCGGCGGCTGGGAGTCGCCAGAGGAACGGACATGACCACACTCAGCATCGACATCGGCGGCTCCCACGTAAAAGCGCTGATCCCCGGAGAGCCCAAGCCTCGGAAGTTCTCGTCGAATGACGAGCTGACACCCGAAGAGTTCGTGCAGCAGGTCCAGCAGCTCACAGACGGCTGGGAGTACGATCGGGTGTCCATCGGTTACCCGGGGGTCGTACGCGACGGGCGTATCACCGCGGAACCAGTCAACCTCGGCGAGGGCTGGGTCGGATTCGACTTCGAGACGGCGTTCGGCTGTCCCGTCAAGTTGATCAACGACGCTGCGATGCAGGCGCTGGGGAGCTACGACGGCGGTCGCATGCTCTTCCTGGGCCTTGGCACTGGCCTCGGCTCCGCGATGGTGATCGACGGCCAGGTGATTGCGATGGAGCTTGCGCACCTGTCGTTTCGCAAGGGCAAGACCTACGAGGACTATGTTGGCGCGGCGGCGCTGAAGAAGCACGGATCCGACAAATGGGGCGAGCGCGTGCGCACCATCGTCGAAGCGCTGCACGCAGCGCTCCTCCCCGACTACATCGTGCTCGGTGGCGGGAACGCCAAGGACGCGCCGGAGCTGCCCGAGTGGGTGCGGATTGGCGACAACAAGCACGCGTTCCTGGGTGGTTTCAAGCTGTGGGAAGGCGAGCCCGCGGCGGTCAGCCCGAGCGGTCCGCCGAGCCGTAAGCCGGGACAGCCTGCGCACACCTTGGGCATGATCGGGCTGGGTCGCATGGGTGGCGCGATGGTGCGGCGCCTGCTGCGCGGTGGTTGTAACGCGGTGGTGTACGACCACGAGCCCGAGGCGGTGCAGCGCCTCGCCAGCGTCGGCGCGACGCCGAGTGAGTCGCTCGCTCAGCTGGTCGAGCAGCTGCCGCAGCCGCGAGCGATCTGGCTGATGGTTCCCGCGTCGGTCGTCGAGGCAACGCTCGCCGAGCTGATTCCGCTGTTGTCCGAGGGCGACGTCGTGATCGATGGCGGAAACTCGTACTACGTGGACGACATCTTCCGCGCGAAGCGCCTCAGCAAGCGCGGCATTCACTACGTGGACGTGGGGACCAGTGGCGGCGTTTGGGGACTCGACCGCGGCTACTGCCAGATGATCGGAGGCGAAGCCTCGATCGTGGAGATGCTCAAGCCGTTCTTCGAAGCCCTGGCCCCCGGCGTGGACGCGGCGCCTCGCACCAGCGGGCGCGAAGGTGATCCGATCGACGCGGAGCGCGGCTACCTGCACTGCGGCGGCCCGGGCGCCGGGCACTTCGTGAAGATGGTCCACAACGGCATCGAGTACGGCATCATGGCTGCGTACTCCGAGGGGCTGAACGTGTTGGAGCACGCTGCCGTTGGCAAGCTGGAGCACGCAAGTGACGCTGAGACCACGCCGATGCGCGACCCTCAGAACTATGAGTATGAGCTTAACCTTGCGGAAATCAGTGAGCTATGGCGTCGCGGAAGCGTGATTGGCTCTTGGCTCTTGGACCTGACGGCGGCAGAGCTCGGACGTGATCCGAAGCTTGCTCACTTCGCCGGGCGGGTGTCTGACTCCGGCGAGGGACGCTGGACGATTCAGGCGGCCATCGATGCGGGCGTGCCGGTCCCGGTGCTGAGCGCGGCGCTGTATCAGCGCTTCTCCTCGCGAGGTCAGGCTGACTTCGGCAACCGCGTGCTGTCTGCGATGCGCCACGCGTTCGGCGGCCACGCCGAGAAGCAGGAGTAGGATGTGGAACCACGAGCGCTGACTGGGGGAGCGCGTTTGCTCGTGCTTCCGGATGCCGCGCTCGCCGCCGTCGCTGCCGCGGAGGCGATCGCCAGTGCGCTGCGTGCCTCGCTCGAGGAACGCGGGCGCTTCAGCTTGGCGCTGAGCGGCGGCAGCACCCCCGGACCGATGTTCGAAGCGCTCGCCAGAGCAGACCTAGCCTGGCAACAGGTGGACGTGTTCCAGGTGGATGAGCGCGTCGTTCCTCTGACTGATGCCGCCCGCAACGCGCGGCAACTCGAGGCCGCGCTGCTCTCCCACGTCTCCATACCGCGCTCCCAGATCCACCTGATCCCCGTGGAGTCAGCCGGGTGGTACGCGACTACGCGCAGACACTCGAGGAGTCGTCGGATCGCCGGCGGTGCTCGATGTGGTCCACCTCGGCTTGGGCGATGATGGCCACACCGCGTCCTTGGTTCCAGGCGATCCCGCGCTGCAAATCAGCGACGCGGATGTCGCAGCGGTCGCGCCGTACAAAGGGCACGCCCGGGTGACCCTGACACTCCCAGTGCTCAACCGGGCGCGCCAGCTGGTCTGGCTCGTTTGTGGAGCTAGCAAGCAGAGCGCGCTCGCGCAGCTGATCGAAGGGCGCTCGGCAGCGCCCGCGGGTCGCGTCGCGCGAGAGCGCGCACTCATCGTGACTGACCGCGCCGCGCTACCCAGCTGAGCCGGTACGCCCTGCAGCCGCATCCGCTGTGGGCTGGAACGCACTTTTCCCGCGAAATCTCGGAGAAAATCTGCGATGCATGAGCCATCCGCTCGTCGCGAGCAGACGCCACCGCCCTCGCACGCCATGCCTGCCGCCTTTCGAATCGTCATCGACGTCGTCGCGTATCGACTGCGGCGTCTCGAGATGGCGAACCTGGTTGCGGCGGTGGCCATCATGATTGCGCTCGGGACGCGCCCCATCGATCTGGTGGTCCGCACGGCGTTCGGTGCCGGACTGAACGTGCTCGCCTACCTGACCAACGACTACTGCGACGTCGAGCAAGATTTGGCTGAGGGGCGTGGCCCAGCAAAGTTTCTCAGCCAGCACCTGGGAGCGGCGCTTGGCGCGCAAGTTGGCATTGCGCTGATACTCGCGAGCGTCGCGGTTTGGTACGACGCAGGGCTCCTCGTGCCGCTGGTGCTTGGCGCCGGGATCTGCTGGGCGTATTCCGCGCGGCTCAAGGCGCGCCCGGTCGTCGACATCCTGAGCATGGTGTTGTGGGGCGTGGCCATGCCGCTGGTCGCGTTTCCGCTGGGGAATAAACTCGGCTGGCTGCTCGTGATTCAGCTGGGGCTGTTCAGCGCGTGCTTCGAGACGATCCAGGTGCTCCGCGACCGGGATGAAGACGTGAGGGCTAACGTGCGCACCACCGCCGTGGCGTTTGGCGCTGAGCGAACGCGCCTCCTTGCGCGGGTCTTCATGCTGATCGCGATGGCCTATGCGCTGCTGGCGCTGGATCGCTACGTCGGCCTGCTCCTGGTGGTGCCGGTCTTGGTGCCGATCCCGCGGGCGTTCAGCGCCGATGCCATGAGTCAGTACTGGAATCGGATCAGGCTGACTCAGGGGTTGAGCTGGTTAGGCCTGCTCGCTGGCGTCTACTTCCGCGGCACCAACCACGGGTGGCTGCTCTCCGGTGCGGTCTAGGGGCCGCGTGAGGAGTGCGATGGCGGGCAACAAGCACAGGTAGACACCAGCCGCGACCAGCGTCAGGTTCGTCAAGCCGAACATCAACGCGACGATGATGGCGAGGCTGGACGCGAGCACGCTACCGACGCCGTTCAGGCCCCAAAGCCACGGGGTCTCCCGGCTGAACTCTCGGCTGACGAGGCGCATTCCACAAGGAAACGCCATGCCCATGCAGAGACCGAGCGGCGCGGTAATGGCCACCGCAAAGCCTATGCGGGCGCCGAGCACCGCTGAAGCCATGCCAGGTGCGAACCGCGACCAGAGCAAGGCCACCGCGATGAGCAAGCCGGAGATCAGCGCAGGGTAGACGTAGCAGTAGGGCCGTCGATCGAAGGGCAGGCGATCACTCAGAAGCGAGCCGACACCCGCTGACGCCACCAAGCTCGCGAGCACCACGATCAAGCTGTAGATGGGGTGTCCGAGCACCACGCTCAGTCGCTGCAGGAGCGCGATTTCCGCCAGCATGAAGCCCACGCCGATGCAGAAGAAGTAAATCAGCGCCGCAGCGAGTCGACCCCGGCGCCCGGGTAGCGGCGCCTCCTCGGACTTGAGCTGACCGCGCATCCGCCACAACGGAATGAGGATCGCGCCACTGACAAGCAATAGCGACGCCAGCAGCGCGAGCAGCAGCGTGGCGCGTTGCGACCAGGTTGCCCTCGATGGTGCCTTGGGCGGAGAGCCGGTGGCGGGTGGTGCCACAGCGCGCGCAGCCGAATCACGTTGAAGAAAAACGGTCGGTCATCGTGTTGCCGGGCGAAATCAAGCTCGGGTAGCAACGTCACGCGATCGAGCTCGGCGCGGTCCTTGACCGAGAGGATCTCCTTGAGCCTGGCGGCAGAGGTTGGGTGCGTCGGGGAGACCACGACGGCGAAGCCCTTCTGCTTTGCAACTTGGTCGAGCGCCTCGCTGTCTGCCTTGCTCAGCGGGTCTCTCCCCACGAGCAAGGTGCTGACGAGCCCAGAGCTGATGAGCGCGATGTGGTCGCTCGGTGTCGTCACCCCTCGGCGCTGAAGCGCTGCGACGGCGAGCGCCATGACCCGCGCTGTCTCGACCGTAGCCCAGCGTGACACGGTGAAGATCCCGCTCGGCTCGAGGTGGTCGAGGAACAGGTCCCAAGCTTCGACGGTGTAGAGGCCGTTCTCGCCGAGCGCGTGGGCGCCTGCGCCCGTCGCTGCCCAGGTGTCGATGAGGGACATCTGGATCACGTCGAAGTGCTTGGTGGTGCGAGCCAACACGCTACGCGCCTCGCCGTGCACGAGCTGCACGTTGGGATTTTGAGGCACCAGCGTGGGTTCGCCGAGCGGCCCCTCCAGGATCTCGAGCAGCCGCGAGTTCAGCTCGATTCCCACGACCGGCTTGTGCCCACTGAGCAGCGCTGCCTGGAGATCCCGCGACCCGCCCACGCCGATGATGGCGATCGAGCCGTGGGGTCGCACGCGATGGATCACGTTGGTCACGTCGCAGTCGAGCCAGCTCAGCGTCTCGAGCTTGCCGCCTGCGTCGTAGAGCGGCGTCATGGCGTGCCCATCAATTTCGATGCTGCGCTGGGTGACGACGGGTTGCGGACACAGTGTGCCTTTGCCCCAGAACGACGCCGGGACCTTCCCCGCCGGACCAACCACCACGCGCGAGTGGCTGTTCCAAAGCTCCTGTTCGACCAGCGCCCGCACCTCGGGGCGCCCCTTCACCCAGAGCGGCGCAAGCCCTGAGTGAGTGCGCGAGTTTGCGAGCCCCACGAAAAGCAGCGCTACGCCGAGGATCAGGCCCTGGCGAACCGCCGGTTTGACACCGCCGGCATATGCGAAGGCTGCGGAGGCGAGGCCGCAGAGCGCGGCAACGAAGATCAGCGCGCTGCCTGCGTCGGACACGCTCAAGAGCAGCGGCACCGCCGGCGCACCGAGGGCCGCGCCGATCAAATCGACGGCGTACACCCTTCCCACGGGGAAACGCGTCTTCGTCACCGCCGCGGCAACCACGATCCCGGCCGGATAGAACGGCAGCGCGATGGCTGCCGCGAACACCAAGAACAGCACCACCGTCGTCGCGACGGGGTCCGTGCGCAGCGGCACTACCAACAGCAGCACGTAGCTGACGGGGATCGCGATCGCGAGCCAGCGCGTGTCGCGCGCCAGCGACGACGCCAGGCGAGACTCGGAGTACTCTTCCGCGCGGAAGTACACCCTGAGAGCGCCGGCCGTGAGGCCGAAGAGGCCCATGGCGATCACCAAGAAGGCGAGGGAGTACCAGGTGAGTACCGAAAGCAGTCGCGTGTCGAGCACCTCGAGGGCCAACGTCGAGGCGGTGACCAAGAACAATCCGACCAAAAACGGCGCCTGGCGCAGGGTCGATGGGGACGACTCGGGGGTGCTCACCGGCTATGCCGCTACCACGACGAGCCCACTGCGGGGGCAGGATTTGCTACACCTCTACTGGAACGCAGTCCTGCGCTCGGGCTCGTTGGCCCGCTCGCGGGAAAACCTCGCTCGGCGGAAAACACCGCGCGCGCTGTTCGGCCGTCCGTTAGGACCAGCCTCCGAGGAACTTCCGGTTCAGCTCTTGTCCTTCGGTGGCCCGACGACAACGCGAGGCAGATACGGATGGGAGTGCGACGGCGACGAGCTGCGCGCGCCATACGCCTCGTCCGAGCAGCGCGTGTAGAGTTCCCGCGCGCCGGGTGCGCGGGGATGTTTGCGCATCAGCTGCACCAGCCGCTGCATCACCCGCTCCGGGGGGTCGTCGCCGATCTCCAGTTCGAGCCGCAGGATCGCAACGTCACGTCCAGGACTCTCAGGGAGCTGACCTGCCGCCAGCTTCGCTTGCTGCAATTCCCGTGCGGTGATCAAGCGATGCACTTCCGCCAGCGCCGGGTCGCCCTGACAGGCTTGCTCGAAGTCTACAGCCATTGCGTTTGATCGTACGGGAGTTGCGGGCTGAGCATAAGCCCCCAAAAAACCAGTGCGCAGGGTTGGACCTGGCTGTTCATGGCACCCCGGGTCAGCTCACCTGTTGATTCTGGCTGTATCTCGCGCGTCCTGGGTCGCCTCAGGCGCTTCAGAGCCCTGCTAGGTTTGATCGCCAAGAGCCCGCAAACGAACAGCAAAAACGGCGTGCCGCGGTCCAGCGTGCTTGGTGGTCCGATGGCTGAGTGATACCGTCGGACGGGTATCCTCGGGGCAGACCAATGGCTGTCCTGGTCGCTCGACTCGGACCGCTCGGAGAGGTCGGCGCCTGCGGGGCCTCCAGCTCATCATGACCGAAGACGATCGGACGAAATCAAGCGAAGGCGAAGACAGCGTTCCGGCACGCACGTCCGCGCAGAGCGACTCGCCGCCACCCGACCTGCGGAAGCAGCGCGATGAGTTCCTACAGAACTTTTCCCGTAGCGCCCGACTCACCGAGCAGTTCATTCGTGACTACGAAGGGCTGGCGGAGCGTGTGCACAAGCTGGAGACCGAGAACGCATCGCTGCGCGCCAAGGTCGAGGCAGACGACGCCATCCGCGAACTATTGCGCAAGATCGAGGAGCTCGAACGCGAGAAGACCGATCTGCTCTCCCGCTATCGTGAAGCCGAGCGCACCAGTAACGGCCTGTCGGAGCGCTTCGCGCAGTTCGAGGAGGAGTTCAGCAACCTGGCGAACCTGTTCGTCGCAAGCAATCAACTGCACTCGTCCCTGTCTCCTCGCCGGGTCACTCGGCGTATCAAGGAAGTGCTCGCCCAACTGGTTGGTGCCGAGCGCTACGCCGTGTTCTTGATGAACAGCGAAGCCACGGAGCTCGTGCCGATCGCCTCTGAAGGCGTTTCCGGGGACGATATCGCTCCCATCAGCGTCGAGCGTGAGCCGATTAACGAAGTGATTCGTACAGGCTCCGCTTATGTGGATGAAGTTGGCGACCCGAGCCAAGGCACCATCGAGCAACCCCCAGCGGTGATCCCACTTCGAATCGATGATGATACGGTCGGAGCCATCATCATCTACGCAACCCTCTCGCAAAAGACTAGCTTCGCTAACATCGACTTTGAGTTGTTCAAGCTGCTCGGTCAGCACGCCGCGGCAGCGTTGGTTAGTGCGAGCCTCCATGCCCAACAAGGGCCCAAGCGACCCGGCCTCGAGGCCTTCGTCGACCTCAGTGTTTGAAGCTTTCCATGGCTGAATACTCCTGCTTGATTGTTGAAGACTCGCCGATGATGCGGCAGCTCTTGGTTTTCGCCCTCGCGCGAGTCAAGAACCTGCGCGTGACGGAGGCGGACGACAGCGTTGACGGGCTGCGTAAGCTCGCGTCAGCGCGCTACGACATCATCGTCACCGACATCAACATGCCCATCATGGATGGCTTGAAGCTGGTGAAAGCGCGTGCGCAGCGATCCGGTGCACAGACGCCCCGATCGTGATCATCACCACCGAGGGCTCTCAGGAAGACCGCCAGCGAGCGCTCCAGCTGGGAGCGAACGCCTACATCACCAAGCCAATCCAGGCTCCGCAGGTGATCGCCACGGTGAAAGAACTGCTCAAGATCGAGTAGTCCCGTGTACGTCAAGCTCTGCGGCATCACTGACGCCGCGCAAATTCCAGATCTGGTTGCTTGCGGCCCCGACGCGCTGGGTATCAACCTGATCCCCAGCTCGAAGCGCTATGTGTCTCTCGAACTAGCGCGAACGCTGATTGCTGCTATCCGCGCGGAAAACCAAGCGCAGGGTAAGCACGTCGAGTGCGTTGCGGTGATCTCCGCCGAACAGCCGCCGCCCGAGCTTTCATCCCTGGGTTTGGGGGGGAGGGTCGAGTCCCTGCTCAACGACCCAAGGTTCGAGCGTATTCAGTTACACGCAGCGGACCCGCCGGCCACCTGGCAAGCCCTAGGCAACCTCGGCGGCAGTGTCTCCGCCAAGATCTTCCTTGCCGCGCAGATCGCCGAGCCCGACGACGTCGAACGCGCCTCAAGTTTCCCCGGGGCACCGCTCTTGGTCGACGCCAAGGTGGGCAACAGCCTGGGCGGTACGGGGCACTCCTTCGACTGGCGCTTGGTCGAGGCGCTGGCCGCGAGTCGCGACTTGCTGCTCGCAGGCGGCCTTCACGCTGAAAAGCTCCCCCGCGCGATCGCACAGGTGCGGCCCTGGGGTGTGGACGTGGCGAGCGGCATCGAGAGCGGCACCCCCGGCATCAAGGATCTGAAGAAGTGTGAGGCGTTCGTCGCCGCGGCACGCGCGGCGAGTATTGCCGTGGAGAAATCAGAATGAAGCGGCAAGCCTCCGCTCTGTTGGCGTTGATTCTCGTGGGATGTGGTGGCGCGAGCATCGAGGGCGGTGAGGTGCGACCGTTCGACGGTGAGGGGATGCGTCTGGTGCAGCGCCTGAACGTCAGCGCGTGCAACCCCACGACGCAGCCCGCCACCACCCAAATTGAAGTGTGGAGCGGACCGAGCGGCGGCGAACGCACCCTGGTGAGCCTCGGCCCGGATCGTCAGTCGCTCGTGGTACATCGGCGCTTCGTGGTTCACGGCGAGGAGCGCTTCGAGGTCGTTGTAGAACCCAGCGGCGGCGACGCCATCTTGCAGCGCTTTCGCTTGGGCAAGACGCCGACGCTGGAGCTGATCCGCAACGCCAGCGCGCCGGACGATGCGCCCTCGAGCGGCGGCTCGCTCGTCCAGCGCTGCAGCTTGCAGCCGACGCCGCCCAGTGCGCGTAACCGTCTCTAGTGCCCGCTCACGAGGCGCACCAGCGTGCCCATCACGTGGCTACAGCGTGCGACCGCCGTCGAGTGGCTGTACGGGGCGCGGCGTGGTGCTTGTACACCCTGGGGCCTCGCATTTGCTTCGACGTGCGGTGCTAGGTTGCCACCTCGTTTCCAGCACGCTCGATGCTGACGGGATCTACTCGATGCACTTGTTCAGCCAGCTGCAGACGGGAGTCGGCGCGGCACAATCCGCGTCGCTTCGGCAATCCACGCAGCGGCCAATCGTGTTGTCGCAGAACGGTCGCTCGAAGGCGGCGCAGTCACCATCCACGGCGCAGTCCCCGCACTGACCGTTCGTTGTGTCGCACTTGTTCGCGAAGGTGATGCCCCCAACGCTGTGACCCGGACAGTCGGTGTCGCTCTCGCACGGAGCCGCACACTCTTGGTCGCGACTACAGATCTCGCCCTTCGCGCAGTCCGCGTTGCGGCGGCATTCGACGCACAGCCCACTCGGCGCGCAGCGCTTGCCATCAGTGCAGTCGGAATCCTTGGCGCACTGCACGCAAGTCGGGCTCGCATCCCGAGAGCCGTCGGTGATGCCGCAAACGGGTTTGCTTGGGTCGGTGCAATCCGCGTTGGACTGGCACGGGGCGCATGTGCCGAGTCGTGTGTCGCAGAATGGTCGCGACCCGGCGCAGTCAGCGCTGGATTGGCACTCTACGCACACACCCAACGCCTGCGAACATGTCTCGAACGCTCTGCACCCATCTGCGCAGCTGCGCGCGCAGGTGCCTCTTGCAGCGTTGCACTTGGGATAAGCGGGGTCGCCGCAGTCCGTATCCGTGCGGCAGCTAAAGCAGGTGTGGTACTGCGTATTGCAGATCCCCAGGCCCGCGCAATCTGAGTCTTGGACGCAGCCGAAGCAGGTGCCGGTCGCGGTGTCGCACGCAGGCAACGATCCGCTGCAGTTATCGCAGGTGAGGGAGCCGCCCGTCGCCCCGGAGCCGCCGCCGTTCGACCCTCCGCTACCGGCACCGGCATTGCCCTCGCCGCCGGTCAAGCCACTTCCGCCAGAGCCGCCGGCACTGGAGCCAGCGTTGGTTGCTCCGCCGCTTGCGGAGCCCCCTGCGGCTCCAGTGCCTCCGTTGGCCGTTGATTGTGTTTCCTTGCTGGTGCTCCCGCAGGCGCCGACGCAGATCAGCGACACCCCGAGCAGCAAGAGCCCCATCCCCCGATTCCCCATGGGCTACAGATATCAGCCAATGCTGTGGGAGATTGTGTAACTTCCGAGAAGCAGAGTCCCAGCTTTGGGAGTCTGCGCGGGCCGGATCACGAGTAGACTTCGGCGGGAGGCGCCGACAAGCTGCGGACCATGCGGAAGCTGGTGTCGGTTCTGGTCGCTACGAACTTCTTGGCTGCGTGTAGCTCTGTTTCCTCCGACAGTGGCGCCGGTGGTTCCTCCTCGGGAGGCGCCGGGGGTGGCGGTGCGGGCGGCGCTGGTGCGCACGCAGGCGGGGCCGGGGGCGGCTCAGCCGGGGTGGCCTCGGGGGGTTCCGCGGGGAATGCAAGCGGTGGCGCGAACGCCTCGGGCGGAGCGGGCCATGCTGGCGGAGCGAGCGGCGCTGGAGGAAGCGCAGGAGCTCCAGACAGCCAACCTGGGCTGGTGGTTGTCTCGGGTGAGGGTGCTCTGAAGGGCGGTGGCAGGGGTCTGGTGATCTCCGCGCTGAATCCTAGAACCGGTGCGGAGTACACGCGTCGAGAATTTGGAGCGAACCAGATCGGCTTCGTCGCGTACGATGCTGCCCGACAGTACTGGTACGTGTGGACTCAGGAAGGCCTGGCAACGGATCTCTTCACGTTTCACGTGTGGTCCTTCGACCACGCAACGGGTGAGTTCTCCGAACAAGGAACCGCGGGTGCGCTGCCGCCGAGTGGGGTCATTACCGTGTTGAAAAATCGCGTCCTGTATTGGAGCATCTTCAAGAATGGAGCGGAGGCACCGACCCAAGGGTTCACATTGATTGACACGACGGACCCCGCTGCCCCCTTCGTGAAGCTGCCAATCCAGGACCCGTCACCCTTCAATAGTCCAATGGCGGCAATTCCGCGCGAAAACACCACTGAGGCGGGTGGCACCGTGAGTCTGTTCATGAAGTCGAACAGCTGCGCACCGGGCGGCGCTCAGGAAGGCGGACAAGATGTCTTCTGTGCGACGTCCAGCAGGTGACTGCGAGCGTCACCGCGGCCTCGAAGAAGGCAACCTACTCAAACCCTGTCGTCGTCGGCAAGGTGCGCCAGGCCGGCGGATCCATCGCGGCTGTTCAGGCAGCGGATTACGACGCTGTCGTGTTCCCCGATCCTGCGTGGGAAAGGGACACGAACAGCAACTCGAGGCGACGCTCGCGCTGTTCTCGCCAACGGATTTCAGCGCGCCGAGCCGGGAAGTGCACTTTACGGTGCAAGGCGCGTTCATGCGCAGCGCTGCATGGGATCCGTGCGGCAGAATCTTCTTCTCGACTGAGACCCTGACTGATACTGCGATGTTTGCCGTCCCCACCCAGACCAGTGGTGTCGGGTTCCGCACGGGCATCAACACGCCACCGGTCGGTGCCGTCACCTTCGAGCCGTACACCCGGACGCTGATCGAGCCCCGTGACAGCCAGACGAGCTTCGCGCTGCGCGCGTTCGCCCTCGGCGGCACGGCAGTCGCGCCCACACTCACGGAGCGCACGGCCAGCTCCACGTCGCCCTGGTCGCCCCCGGGCGATTTGTTGCCGAAGCAGGTCGAGGTCGAGGTGCCGACGACGCCTGTGTGTCCGTGAGCGCTGCCGTGGTCGCCGCCACCGAGGAGCCCGAACTATGCAGCGGTGTTCGACGGTCTGGGGAACTCGGTGCCGTACGTCTCGGTTTGGTTCGATGGGCCACGCGGTGTGATCGCGCAAATGGCTCAGTTGGGACCCGAGTGCTTCAGCTGGTTGGCAGATGAACGCACGCGCTATCCAATGGGATGCGTGCTGCATGACTTCAGCGAGATCCTCGCGGATCATGACGTGCTGCGATTCGGCGGGTTGCCGCCTGCTGATTGAGTGGGTTCAGCGATGAAGCGCAAGCAGGCCACCCTTCGGATGGCCGCGTTCGCATCGTTGGAGTGGTGGTCCTCCGGGAAACGCCGCGCACCGCTTGCTGGCGCCCACGGGACACTCCACCGCGCGCAGGCGCGGTCGAGGCTGCGGGCAGCCGCCCGCACCGCGCGCAGCCCCGTGCAAGGCGCAGTCCCGTGCAAGGCGCAGCCCGCGCAAAGCGAATAACCACCCGCACACTCTCTTGCCCTGATTTGCCGGTTGGACAGAGAGCCCCGTTGCGGCAAGCTTCCCCCGCAATGGCTGACACAACCTCCACCGCCGCGGGCGAGCGCCCGGGCTATTTCGGCGAGTTTGGCGGGCGCTTCGTCGCGGAGACGCTGGTCCCGGCGCTGAGCGAGCTCGAGCAAGCTTATCAAGAGATTGTTCTCTCGCCTGACTTCCAGGCGGAGTGGCGCGGCCTACTGGAGCACTACGTCGGGCGCCCGACACCGCTCACCCTCGCCGACCGTCTGGCCCGCGCGCTGGATCCCGACGGAAAGATGATTCGGCGCCTGTGGCTCAAGCGAGAGGATCTCTGTCACACCGGCGCGCACAAGATCAACAACGCTCTTGGACAGGTGCTGCTGGCGAAGAAGCTCGGCAAGACGCGCATCATCGCGGAGACCGGCGCTGGGCAACACGGCGTCGCTACCGCGACCGCCTGCGCCATGCTCGGCTTGCCTTGCGAGGTCTACATGGGCGCGGTCGACGTCGAGCGTCAGGCGCCCAACGTCGCGCGCATGCACATGCTCGGCACCAAGGTGGTCCCGGTGGCGTCTGGCTCGCGCACGCTGAAAGACGCGATGAACGAGGCGCTTCGCGACTGGGTGACCAACGTGCGAACCACGCATTACTGCGTCGGCTCGGCGGCGGGACCCCATCCGTACCCCGTGCTGGTCGCCGAGCTGCAGCGCGTGATCGGTGACGAAGCGCGCGCCCAGGTGCTGGAGCGCGCCGGCAAGCTGCCAGACGCGGTCGTCGCTTGCGTCGGCGGTGGCTCGAACGCCATCGGCACGTTTCGCGGCTTTCAAGCCGATCTCGACGTGGCGCTGTATGGCATCGAAGCCTCGGGTGAAGGTATTCCCAGCGGAAAACACGCTGCGACTCTGACCGCTGGGCGCGTCGGCGTACTCCACGGTTCGCGCACCAAGGTCTTGTCTGACGACAACGGACAAATCCTCGAGGCGCACAGCATCAGCGCCGGACTCGACTACCCTGGTGTTGGACCGGAGCACGCTTCGCTCCAGGCGACGGGGCGTGCTCACTACCTGGCGGCTAGCGACGAAGAAGCGCTCGCGGCAGCTGCGGAGCTTGCGCTCACCGAGGGGCTGATCATCGCGCTCGAGACCGCTCACGCCTTCGCGCGCCTCGGGGATATCGCGCGGCTCGAGTTCGAACAGCGAGGTCGCCCCGTCGACTTGCTGGTGACGCTCTCAGGGCGCGGCGACAAGGACTTGGCTACGTACACCGCCCATGGTCTCGGGCGTCAGCCGGCGGGTTCTGGAGGTGCGGCGTGACTCTGGCTCGCATCGAGGGCCGTTTCAAAAACCTCGCGGAAACGCAGCGCACGGCGCTGGTGGGCTTCTTGACGACGGGCGACCCCAGCGTCGAGGACAGCTACCAGTGTGCGAAGGCGCTGCTCGAGGCGGGGGTAGACGTGCTGGAGCTCGGAGTACCCTTCAGCGACCCGACGGCAGACGGCCCCGTGATCGCCGCTGCGAGTTATCGCGCGATTCAGAACGGCGGTTCGCTGAAGGCGGCGCTCGATGTGGCGCGGCGTCTACGGGCAGACTTCGACGCGCCCATCGTGCTCTTCACCTACTACAACCCGATCGTTGCGTTTGGTGAGCAAGCGCTACCGGGGGCGCTGGTCGACGCAGGGGTGGACGCGGTGTTGGTCGTCGACTTGCCCCCGGAAGAGGCGCCGTTACTGCGCCAGGGCCTGCGCGAGCGCGATTTGGGGGTCGTGCCGCTCCTCACCCCCACGAGCGGATCCGTGCGGGAACAAGCCGTGTTGGCCGACGCACGCGGGTTCATCTACTACGTGTCGGTGACTGGGGTGACCGGCGCGGTGGACGCCAAGGCGCAGGTTGCGAGCGAGAATCCGCTTCGAGCAGCGGGTCAAGCGGCCAAGGCGCTCAGCGCACGCGCTGGCATGCCCGTCGTCGTAGGCTTTGGCATCGACTCGCCAGCGAAGGCGCGTGAGGTCGCCGAGCAAGGCGTGGCCGGCGTGGTGGTGGGGACGGCGATCGTGAAGCTGGTCGCACAGCCAGGCAGCAGCGAAGAACGCCGCCAGCGAGTGTTCGAGTTCGCGAGTCAGCTGCGTCAAGCAATCGATGCGTAACGTCAGCTCTTGACCGGGAGTCGAGACTGGCTGTGCTTCTCGTGCTTGTGCGGGCAGTCTGGCGTGTTGCAGCTGCCGTAGAGTTCGAGTTTGTGGTGGCCCAGGCTGAAGCCGAAGCGCTCGGCGACGCGCTCCTGTAGCTCTTCGATCAGCGGCTCCTCGAACTCCTGGATGAAGCCGCAGTCCGTGCAGATGAGGTGGTCGTGGTGGGCGTCGTCGTCCGCTAGCTCGTAGCGGGTGATGCCGTCGTCGAAGCGGCGTTCCTCGACCACACCGCTCTCCGAGAGCATCTTGAGCGTGCGGTAGACGGTGGCGTAGCCGATGCGGCTGTCCGCCTTGCGCACCTCGCTCAGGAGCTCGTCGACGGTGGCGTGCTCGCCCAGCTCGAAGAAGGTGTCCACGATCAATCGGCGCTGCTCGGTCGAGCGCAGCCCGCGCTCGTTCATGTACGTGTCGAGCTGCTCGCGCAGTCGGTTCTGGTCGGGATCCCGGGCAGGGCTCCCGGCAACGACGGAACCGGCGTCTCGCGTTTTCACCATTTCAGTCTTCCTCTAGCCCGGCCATGGGGTCAAGCCCGCGGCGTGGCAACGCCAAGCGTCGAAGAACTGCCCACTTACGCGTGCCTGCCGCGCTCGGGGCGCGCTAGAGCGGCAGGTCCTCGTCGCTCAGGCCGCGGTAGTCCTTGCGGTCCTTCAGGGCCCGAGTGGCCGCAAAGACGTCCCCCGGCTGCTCGAGCTTGCGGTCGGGCCAGGCGGCCTGCACAGCGCCAGCGAGCTCTGGTTGATCGAAGCGCAGAAACGGATTCGTCGCGCGCTCGAGGGCGATGGTGCTGGGCACGACCGAACGCCCCGCGCCGCGTTCTTGCCAGGCCGTGCGAATGCGCTCAGCCAAACCAAGGTTGCCCGGCTCGACGCTCCACGCGAAGCGCAGGTTGTCTTGAGTGTATTCATGGGCGCAGCACACGCGGGTTTCGGGGGGGAGATCGCGCAGTCGCGACAGCGAGGCATACATCTTTGATGCGGGGCCGTCGAAGAGGTAGCCGCAGCCCGCAGCGAACAGCGTATCCCCACAGAAAAGCAAGTCCTCGAAGATGTAGCTCACGTGACCGTTGATGTGGCCCTCGGTGAGCCAGACCTGGCCGGTGACTTCACCCAAGGTGACGCTGTCGCCGTCGTCGACTCCGCGGGTCAGGCCCGGGACGTCGCCTGCCGCGCGCGCTGGGCCGATGACCTGCACGCCGTCGAGCAGCCCGCGCTCGGCCAGGGCGCGATTGATGCCGACGTGATCACCGTGGGTGTGGGTGTTCAGGATCGTCGTCAGGGTGAGGTCGTGGGCCTCGCAGTAGGCGAGCACTGCGTCGGCCTCTGGACCATCTACAACCGCAGCTTGTTTGTTTCCGTACGCAATCAACCAGATCAGGTTGTCTTGCCATGCGGGGATCTGATGCACCTCGAGGGCGCCGGAGTGGCTCTTGAACGGCGGGGTCGGCTGGCTCACCACGTGCTGCATGCCGCGAGGGTATCACGAGGATCGGAGCGATCCCCCCCGTTGTGCAGCGTTGCGCAACTTGCACAAAAAAGCGGCCGTGTGGCGGACTTGCGTGCGAGCGGTTGCGTGCGAGCGGTTGCGTGCGAGCTGTGGAGTGCCAAACGCCGCACGCCGGCGTGCGGCGCGCGCTCGGGCGCATCAGAGCGACGCCGGAAGCGCGTGAGGGGACTGGTCGGTTGGTCGGTGTCCGGTGGCTGCGTTATCCCATGTAGAAAAAATGCGCATCCGATGATCGGTATTCGTCAGCTCGGCCGCTCACGCTGTGGAGCATCACTGATGATTGAATCGGGGAAACGAAACTGGAGAACGAACTGGTCGCGGAAAAACCAAATCTAGGGTTCGCGCGACATGCTCTCGCTCGCTAAGCTCTGGTTGTCGCTGTGGCCCTCCCCATCCCACGCGGCCTCGGAGGTAACATGAGACGTTCGACCTGGACGCTGATGCTCGCCACGCTTTTCGGCGCGGGTGTGGCCTGCACGGGCGTGGTGGAAGACCCCGCCAGTGGGAAATCGAAGCCTGGGTTTCCGGGAGGAGGCGGGCAACAACCCCAGGATGGCGACGTCGGTCGCGTCACGATCCACCGCCTGAACCGGGTCGAGTACAACAACACGGTGCGAGATCTGTTCGGCACGTCGCTCAGGCCTGCCGATGACTTCCCCGCCGACGACCACGGCTATGGCTTTGACAACATTGCTGACGTGCTCAGCGTGTCACCGAGCCAGCTCGAGCTCTACGAACGCGCGGCAGATCTGCTCCTGGCGGAGTCGCTCGCCTTGCCGACGCCGGACGCGGAGCTCAGCCAGGTGGAGGCGGAGACGCTGAGCGGAAGCGTCGGCGCCGCGACCGCCAACGGCTGGAACCTGTGGGCCAACGGGGAAGTCAGCACCACGTTCAGCCTGCCGAACGATGGGCGCTACGTTGTTTCCGCGCGGGTGTGGCAGCAGGCGGCGGGACCAGACGCGGCGCGGGCCACGCTGAGCATCGGTAGCGATAGTCTGGGTACCTTCGACGTCAACGCAGGCAGCGACGCTCCCCAGGTGATCTCGGGTGAAGCCCAGCTGAGCGGCGGCAGCAAGGTCGTCAGCGTGCGCTTCGAGAACGACTTCTATGACGAAGCATCCGGGGCGGATCGCAACCTGTACGTCGACTGGCTGCAAGTCGAAGGGCCGTTCGGCACCAGCGCACCGAGCAACGCCCAGCGTGACGCGATCGTCCCCTGCGACATTCAAGTCGAGGGAGAGAAATGCGCACGCCAGGTGCTGACCGACTTCGGCAAGCGTGCCTGGCGGCGTCCGCTGACCGTTGCGGAAGTCGACCAGCTGATGGGCCTCTACCAAGTCGCGGTCGACGAAGGCCAAGACCCCAACACCGGGCTCACGCTGGCGCTGAAGGGCTTGCTCTTGTCGAGCCAGTTCATTTTCCGCGTCGAGCTGGACCCGGACCCGGCGTCTCTCGAACCGCACCCGCTTGGGCAGTACGAGCTCGCGAGCCGCCTGAGCTACTTCCTCTGGAGCTCGACACCTGACGACGAGCTGTTGAAGGCAGCCGACGACGGGCTGCTCAGCGATCAGGGAACGCTGGAGCAGCAGGTTCGGCGCATGCTGAGCGACCCGCGCTCCAGCGCGCTGGTGGAGAACTTCGCAGGCCAGTGGCTGTTCATACGCGCGCTGGACGCTCACGAACCGGACACCAACTACTTCGGAGACTACGACGACGCGCTGCGAGAATCCTTGCGGCAGGAGATGCAGCTCTTCTTTGAAGATTTCCTGAGGGAAAATCGGCCGATCACCGAACTGTTGACGGCGAAGTACAGCTACTTGGATCAGCGGCTCGCCAGGCACTACGGAGTCCAGACCAGCGGTGCCGGCTTTCAACGCATCGACTTTGGCGATGAATCAGGCGGGGGCACGGTACAACGCGGCGGCCTCTTGCGTCAGGCGGGTCTGCTGACGGTTACGAGCTACCCGACGCGTACTTCCCCCGTGAAGCGCGGCAAATGGGTGCTCGAGCAGCTCCTGTGTTCCGCTCCACCGCCGCCGCCTTCAGACGTCGTCACCGACATCACGTCGGACGACATCGCGGGCAAGACACTGCGCGAGGTGCTGGAAGCCCACCGGGCGAACCCAGATTGCGCCGTGTGTCACGACGCGATGGACCCCATCGGGCTGGCCTTCGAGAACTTCAACGGCATCGGCGCCTATCGCAGCATGGAAAACGGCAAACCCATCGACCCCACCGGCCAGTTGCCGGACGGAACCCAGCTGACGGGGGCGAGCGACCTGGTCGCTGCGGTCGCCGCCGATCCTCGCTATGTGGGCTGCGTCGCGGAGAAGCTCTTCACCTACGGCCTCGGTCGTGGTCCCAAGAAGAGCGACCGGACCCGGCTAGCAAACATCGTGGAAGCGGCTGGCGGAGAGCAAGCCAGCCTCGAGAGCTTGATCTTGGGCATCGTGACCAGCGACGCGTTCCGCATGCGCCGCGGAGAGGAGCAGCTGTGAAACTTTCCAGACGTCACTTCCTCGGGGGTGCGGCGGCGACCGTTGCGCTGCCGTTTCTTCCAAGCCTGTTCGGCCGAAGCGCTCAAGCTGGCGAGCCTGGCACTGCGAAGCGCTTCTTGGCGTTCTATGTGCCGTGCGGCATCCACATGAAGAAGTGGACGCCCAGCACCACGGGCGCCGACTACCAGCTGACACCCATCCTCGAACCGCTTTCCGCGGTGAAACAAAAGTTGCTGGTGCTGAGCGGTCTCGGCAATGCGCCGCTCAAGCCCGAAGGGGCAGGGGACCACGCCGCAGGCACCGCGGGCTTCCTCACCTGTCGACACATCACGAAGACGTCGGGGGAGAGCATCCGCAACGGCATCTCTATCGATCAAGTGTTCGCCAACGCGCTCGCGGAGCAGACACGCATCCCGTCGCTACAGCTCGGCATCGATGGGGGGGGCGGCATCGGCGACTGCGACTCCGGTTACAGCTGCGCGTACGCCCGCAACATCTCGTGGGCCAGCGAAACCCAACCGCTGCCCAAGATGACCAACCCGAAGGTCGTGTTCGACTCGCTCTTCGACGGCTTCGATCCGAACGCCACCGCAGAGGCCATCGCGCGCCGCCGCAAGTTTCGCAGCAGCGTGCTCGACTACGTGAACCAAGACGCCAACAGCCTGAAAAACAAGCTCGGCAAGACTGACCAGCGCAAGCTCGATGAGTATCTGAGCGGTGTGCGAAGCCTCGAGCAACGCGTGCAGGACGCGACCGAGCTTGCGTGCGATCCCATCGAGCGCCCGGGCGACAACTACACCTTCCCCGAGCACGTGAAGCTGATGCTCGACCTCACGGTGATGGCCTTCCAGTGCGACGTGACGCGAGTGGTGTCCTTCATGTTGGGCAACGCCGGCAGCGGCCGCTCCTATGAGTTCATTGGTGTCTCCGGGGCGCACCACCAGATCTCCCATCACCAGGACCTGCAGGAGAACTTCGACAAGCTCACTGCCATCGACATCTGGGAGGTGACTCAGCTCGCCTACCTGCTCGAGCGCCTCGACGCGATCGATGAAGGTGGCAGGAGCATCCTCGACAACAGCGCCGTGTTCTTTTCCTCGGAGATCGAAGACGGCAACAGCCACTCCCACTTCAACATGCCCATCGTCGTGGCAGGCGGGCTTGGTGGCGACCTACCGACGGGGCGCCACATCGAGTACGGGAACAAGGAGCCGGTCGCGAACCTGTTCTTGCGTTTGGCGCAGGGCATGGGCGTGCCCCAGAGCGCGTTTGGAGACGACGGGACGGCGCCTCTCGACCTGGGCTAGACTTGCTGGATGCTGGTCCGCGTCGCGCTGCTCGGTTTGCTGATCACACTCCCTGCCTGCTCCTCTGATGCAGGATCGGGGGGTGAGGGGGGCAGCGGCGGCAGTGGCGGAAGCTCCGTCGGAGGCGCCGCGGGCACCAGCTCAGTTGGTGGCAGCTCCGGCGGTTCGGTCGGCGGCAGCGCGGCAGGCGGCAGCGCGGCAGGCGGCAGTGCGGGCACTTCAGCGAGCGTGGATGTGCGCCACTTCGAGGCGCTGCCCGACAATCCACCGATCGAGCTCCCGGCTTGCCCCGAGTGGGACTGCCTCAATCAGTCCGACCCGACACTGGGTAGATTACCAGATGGAAAATTAGCGGTGTGGTACGCCGCCGGCGGCGACGAATCGAGCAGTTTTCCGGTGGTGGGGCGCGCCGTGCTCGAGAGCGACGGTTGGCAGCGGGACGCTGCACCGGTGATGGTGCCTGAGGCGAACGCCTGGGACGCCGCGCGGGAGACGCCCTCAGTGCTCTGGAACGAGCAGCAGCAGCGCTTCGACATTTGGTACCTGGGCTACGCTCAGGACTACTTCACGGATCCAGCGATCGGCCAAGCGCGCTCACTAGATCCCGACGGAACCAGCTGGTCGCGTCCGTCGGCGCCCATCTACCGCCCTTCCGCAGGTGCATGGGACGAGGACTTCATCACCTCACCGAGCGTCGTGGTTGGGCCAGACGGTGTCTGGCGTCTCTACTACGCCGGTGCGAGCTTCGCGCAAAACGGCGGGCGAATGCGCGTCGGTCTGCTGAC
The DNA here is from genome assembly GCA_041389805.1 of Polyangiaceae bacterium. Classification (GTDB taxonomy): domain Bacteria; phylum Myxococcota_A; class Polyangia; order Polyangiales; family Polyangiaceae; genus JAHBVY01. The sequence continues at coordinate 64,782 of JAWKRD010000040.1, forward strand.
GTCGACGGACGGCGAGAACTGGACGCCGCACCCCGACAATCCAGTCTTCACCGGGGCAGCGGGCAAGTGGGACGAGTCCATCCTCGACTGCAACGTCCAGTTCGTCGATGGGCGCTACGTGATGTGGTACTCCGCGTTCGCCGGCATGCTGAGCGACAGCTCTGCCATCTCGGTCGGGGTGAGCACTTCCAGCGACGGCTACGCTTTCCAGAGCGAAGGGGAGCCTATCCTCACCCCCGTCCCCAACTCTACGACATGCACGTGCTCGACGTCGTGAGGTGTTGAAGGAGGGCGACGGCTCACTTTGATGGTCGGCTAAGGCGCTCGTTCACCAGCCCCGATCCGATTCTTCCTGATCTCCAGCCCAGGGCGCGCGGCTTGGTGTCAGCCTGCGCTGAAATAACGCTGCGGAAAACGTACCTCTCGATCCCAGCTGCGCTCTGGGTCGGCTGTGCCACGCTGTGCCTGCGTAGATCTCGGCTCGTTCAAGATTTTCGCCGCAGCCGCTTGGCTCGCTCCTTGCGTAGGGACTGACCCATGGCCGTTCATTGTCGCTTCATCGTCGCCGGGTCTGGGCTCTGCCCTCGCAGTGGGTGCTCTGTTCGCCTGCTCCTCCGACCCCGAACCAGCAGGAAGCGCCGCGTCCTTCGAGTGCGACAACCCGGAGTTCGAGCTCAACACGACTACCTGAGGGCAGCGGGGAACTACCAGGACCGAGCGTGCCCGCCGTGGATTTCGGGCACCCAGGCTTCAGCGAGCCACGTTGGGGACCGTCTCCGCACGCTGTCTCAAGACGGTGGGCTCTCGGTGCTCGACGTCGCGAGCGGTGACGCCAAGCTGCCGGCCGCGTCTCGACCTGCTGTGGTTTGCCCCGCGGATACCATCCGCGGATCGCTGGTGGTCGCCGCTTTCGCTGATTTCCAGCCCCTGGGAGCTGACGAGAGCGGTGAGGTTTCGTGCTTCGATGAGTCGAGTGCTCACGATTGACGTCACGATCCTGACCAACCTCAGATCCTGGAGGAAACACGCCTCGATGGGTGCTCGACGCCTACTCCTCGGCGACCGCATGTATGTCACCACCCTCGGGGATGTACCTGAAAGCGACGCAAATGGAGTGGTGGTCCAGCGTCGATCCAGCGGGGCGGCCTCCTCGACCGAGCGCCCGGCAACTAGCGCCCCACGTGACGCCTACGCCGGGCTGATCCCCTGTATGCGCTGCGCTGGCGAGTCGCCTACGTGGACGCGGTCGCTGCAACGCTGAGCGCAGCGGGGTGCTACAGGCGATCGAGCTGGAGTCCCGGCTCGGGCGCTGGTGCTCGGTGGCAGTGTCGCTGCCGACTACGAGTTGCTGGATCTGTCGCAGCTCACGATGAGGCGGAGTGCTACGAGTCATTGGTCAGCCGGGCGCGCTTGGCAGCATCGTTCGCCAGTCCTGGAGACGTTTGCCTTGCCGCTCTCCGCTGGCGCGGGCCCCTCGCGAGCGTCGACAGACCACCCTGGAGGCCCAGGCACCGTCCGTTTCCCGACGGCGATCGCCTGTATGCCGCGTCCGCGGCGCCGCGGGCAGCGTCATCGCGGTCGACTTGAGCGACCCAGCGGCGCCGGTCGTTGGCGCCCCCATGCAGCTCGACAGTGCGCCGCCCCATCTGGGAGCCACGCGGAAACGCGCTCTGGGTGCTCGGTCAGCGCAGCGACCCGGCGCCAAACATGCAAGAGATCGCTGCCCAGCGACATGACCAGCATCAGCGCGCCGGTCGCATTTGATCGCTTGATTCGGGGAGAGAGCGGTGTGCTGACGAGCGTGATGGAGCGCGGCGGGCGGCCCTTGAGCTTCGTCGACGGTGACCGTCCTGGTTCCTGGAGCGCTCGGATCTGGAAGACCGCGCAGGCTGCGACCGAAGGCCAAGCGGCGCAACTCTTGAGCGATCGTCAGGCCTCGGCCCCGCTGGGTTCGCGGCGGGCACGCGCCGCGCGGTGCTGGCAAGGCTCCGTGGTAGTCGCCGTGAGCCCGGAAGCGGCGATCAGCTACGACGTCTCAGTCATAGCGCGACTCCTAGCACGTTGAGTGAAGTACCCTTGGTACGCCACGTGGATCGCACGGGGGTCATCGACGGGACGCGGCCGTGCGGCTGGCGCAACCCGAGGACGAAGTCATTCGCCACGATGTGAGCGCGCCGGGTGAGTGAGCGAGCCTCGCGCTCGGCAGCATTTCGCGATCTAGAGTGAAGCAGCGCGGCGTGTCAGTAATGGGTTCACGTTACCGGAGCTGCTTTCACAAGAAACGTTGTACCCGGTACGCCGAGGCTGATGCCGCCAGCGGGGGTGCTCACCCCGGGATGTGCTGGACCTGAGCGATGCCAGCGCGCCGAAGCTGGTCGCTCAAGAGACGTTGAGCCTGTCAGAGACTGACTTCCGCGGCGGTTACGGCCTCGATGCGGTGGTCCCGAGCGGTGCTCGCGTGGCTCAGCTGGGGTCGACGCTGGGTGTGGTTCAAGCGACGCGCGGCACCGTGGCCACGGACCCTTCCCGGATGCAGCTTGAGGTCGTCGACCTTTCGGCGCCGGAGAATATCCGCAAGCAAAACGCTGGATATGCCGGGTAGCTTCGGCCAGACGGCGCTGGTCGCGCACGAAGGTCGCTTCTACGCGAGTCATTTCGTGCCGGTGGGTGAGACGCGGGCGCGCTTCTTTCTCGACGCGGTCGACGTCAGCGACCCCGCCGCGCCTCGGGTGACGTCGGTCTCGGCGCCTGGCTCACTGCTTGGCATCGATGACGCCAGCGGCAAGTTCCTGTTCCTGTCCTACGCCCGTCAGAGCGAGTCGGTCTCCGACCGAGCCGAGTGCGCCAAGCGCCACGGATCGCGCACACACTTCGATGCTTCGAGCGAGGGCAGTGAGGGCACATGCACCTGGTTGCGTTACACGCTGCACCTCGCGCACCTGGAGGCTGACAAGCTGTCTGTCGAGGCCAAGCTCGCGCTCAATGATGGGGAACGACCTGACGGCGTCGTCGTTGTCAGTACCTGGTCGCACCCGACGTCCGGCCAGGTCGACGGCAACGACCAGCTGCCGAGCCAGTCACGGTGCTCAGAGGGATTGCCGAGGGAGAACGCGCACGACCTCAGCGCGGCGAAAGGACGTCCACGGCGACGCACGATCGAAGCTGCTGCCGCGCGCGCGTGCTGGTGCGCTCCGGCCAGAACCGGGGTGGATGTGATCGACGCCGGCAACCCCAGGCGCTCGAGTTTCAGTCGCCAGGCTCGCCCACGTCGACCTACGACCTGGCGCTCGACGGCGACCAAGGGTTCGCGGCGTCGCGGGTGGCTGAAATCTCCAGCCTCGCCCTCGAGCTTGCGCCGAATCCAGTGGTCGAGCCTCGGATTACGGTCGCCCCACACGGAATCTAGTGGCGCCTGGCATCGGGCGGTGCCAGACGACGCGGCATGCGCTTTCTGTGTGCTCCGGACATCCACGGCCACGCTGACGAGCTCGGACGTGATCGAGGCGTCTCAAGCTCAGTTCTCCTGGGACAAACTGATTTGCTGCGGGGACTTGCTGTTCCCCGGACCGAAGCCCCTCGAGACCTGGAAGCTCCTGATCGAGCACCAGGCGCTGGTCACCCAGGGCCTCGTGGACCGCGCCATCGCGGAGCTCGAGCCAGAGCGCATCAAACCGAAGGACGCAGCCGAAGAGGCGCGGCTCAGCCAGCTGTTCGACTTGCATGAGCAGCTCGGTGAGCTGATCGTGATGCGCCTCGGCAAGCTGCCTGTTACCGCACGGTTGCCTCTCGAGAACGGCGACGAGATGCTGATCGTCCACGGCTCCCCGATGGACCCGACGGAGAGCTTCAGCCCGGAGCTCAGCGAAGACGAGATGAACGCCCTGATCGGCGACGACCCGGCAGACATCATCCTGTGCGGTGGGAGCCACGTCGCCTTCGACTGGGCCGTCGGCGATACCCGCATCGTCAACGTCGGCTCCGTGGGCGAAGCCCCCGGTGGTGGCTACTCCGCCTACACCGTGATCGAGACCACGCCGCTCGGGATCAGCGTCGAGCAGCTGACGATTTGAATTCTCTACGAGACCGCAGGGAACTGAAACGCTTGGTGCGTCGCGCTGGGGCTTCCGCTATCCTCCGCCGATGTCCAAGCGGCGCGTGCGCGACTCGGAACCCGTGGACGACGTGTATGCACCTCCGCGACCGCTACGCGAAGTCGACAAGTCCGCCTGGGAAGTGTGGCGTGAAGGGATCCTGTTGGTGGTGCCCCGGGGCGGGCAGCTGCCGAAGCGCTGTGTGCGCTGCAATCGCAAGACCAAGCGGCGGATCACGCTGGTCCTGAAGAAGACTCCCAGCTGGGTGGGGTTGTTCTGGTTACTGAGCCCCCCGCTCATGCTGGTCTTGCGCCTGGTTGGGATGCAGCGCGGTCAGCTGACGCTTGGACTGTGCGACGACCATCATCGCGACTGGCAGCTCAACCGCGTGTTCACTACCGCGCTCATTTTCGCGATCTTTGTCGGCATCTTTGGCCTGTCTTTCGGGGAGGGCAGCGTCCTCTTGACCGGCTTCGTGATCGTCATCGGGATCGGGTGGGTGTTGACGCTGCGCGGGGCGCACCTGCTGCGCCTGGAGAAGCTCGACGCGGACTACCTTTGGGTGGTCCCGTCCCAGAACTTCCTCGACGGCTTTGAGGACGAGCTCGACTACGCGCACGACGAGGACGAAGACGAGGAATGGGACGATGAGTCCGACGCTTGAGGATCCCCAGGGATCTAAGAGTTCGGGCCCGGGGGTGAGGGCACGAGTCGCTGCCAAGCCGCGCTCGCCCTGGCTCCTTGCATCAGGGCTACTCGTGCCGCTGCTGATGGCTTGCACGTCCAACACCAGCGACTCCGTCGCTCCAACCGTCGAGTACCAAGCTTGCGGTCTGTGCTTCGAGTCGCCCGTGCGCCTCACCCGAATGCGCGGCGTGGCCATCGACTCCTGCGTTTTCGGCTTCAAGGGCCAGGATCTCGAGGTGAGGGGCTCGCACGACGGTGGGTCTGAAGAGGGCCAACCCCCGCGGGAGCGCAAGTCTGGCGCCGATTTCGAGTCGCTGCGCCTGGCGGCGACTTCGGTTCGACCCGAGGCAAGCCTGGAGGTTCAATTCGCGCGAGCCGAGCAGCGCGAAGTTGCGATCCGAATCGCGGAGTCTCTGTATCGTTGCGGGATGCCATTCAATCCTTAGCCGGAATGCAGAGAAACCCCATGGCGTTCTGACCGCCGTGCCGTTCCCTCAAGCTTCGCGTCGAGCGCTGATGCGAGCGGCGACAAGCCTCGTGGTTTTGGTCCTTCTCGCGTGTTCGCCAGAGCCTAGCGATCGGTCTCCCAGTGCGACTCAAGCGGACGTCGCGACCCTCGGCGTCGTGGCGGGCTCTCTTGATCCAGATGTCGAGGACGCGGTTCGCTGGGACGAGCTAGCGGATGACGACGTCAAAAACAAGAACACTGCTGACGACACTCAACCGTCCCGGCTCTACCCCGTGACCTGTACACCAGCGCCGCTGACGCTCCGCCGCTTGAAGCGCGCTCGCTCGAGGTTTCGCTATCACGGCTACCCGGTGACCTTGAATGTTCCGGCGTCGAACGACGCGCGGGCCCAGTCGGTGCTGGCACACGTCGGGGATGCTGCTGCGGAATGGGGACAACCGTATTGGCTCGAGCCCGAGGACGAGGAGCAACCCGACATGGGGCCCTGCGCAACTTGTTCGGTGCAGGTTCGCTGCGATCTGGGGCAGGTCGTATCCTCGCGGATCAGCTTCAAGTGCGCGGTTACTGTAGACGCGGGTGGCACGTATCCACTCTACGAAGAGTTTGGTGGCACGTTGCTCAGCTGCGAGTCCGGGGTGAAGCGAGTGGCGATTTGTCCCCGAGGTTCTGCCTGTAGGCGCAGGGTGGATGAGCTCTTGAGCAAACGTGATCTGTTCCCCTGGGTTCCGAGCTCGAGCTGTTCACCGCAGGCACGCTTCCACGACGACGCGTGGCTCGATGCAAGCGGTCGACTGAACGTATCGCTCACCGGCTACCACTCGCACATGGCACCGTCGGATGCGGTGCTCGCATTAGGAGTTGAGCCGCAGGAGTTCGAGACTCGGGTCCCACGCTGGAGGAGTCGAGCGATGGAACCGGCGAGTGTTCTTCCGATAGACGACCCCGAGCCGACGCTAGAGGAAGAGCTGCAAACCTTCTCGTCCTCGCTCAGCGTCGCCCAGCTCAATGCCTTCTTCGCGGCGATGCTCAAGGACCTGCGCGCAAAAGACATGACGGCTTTTTGTTCGAAGTTCGATGAAGGAGTGCTTCTGAACGGGGAGCTGGTGGACGCGAAGCAGGCATGCGAGTGGGTCTCGAGTCATGGCGCACGCGCTGTCGTTCGGGACCTCGAAAAACTCGTGCGGAAAACCGAGCGAGTCTTCGTGCGCAGGGGCAAAGTCGCGGGCCCGGTGGGCGCCGTTTGGGTAGGGTGTGACGATTCGGACCCGTGTCGCCTCCGCGTGTACACGCTGAACACTCACCCGTGACCGACGCCGACTTAAGCTCCTATCGACGGAAGCCTGATCTGCCGGCTACGCTGCGGGTCCAATGCTCTCTTCGCGCGGACTCGTCGCTTACGCTGAACGCCTCGACCCGGCTGCGGCCAAGCGGCTACACGCTGAGTTCTTGATCGGCAAGCATGGCGACGCCCTGGGGCGCGCGCTCGGGGTGGTGCTCGGGGTGGCCTATCCGCCCCTCGTCGCCGTGCACGCCTGGCAGATCGAGGCGCTGGAGCGCATCGGTCAGGAGGGCTGGTCCACGCCGCGCAGCGGCGCGGAGATGACCGCGCTGGTCGTGGAGCAGTGCGGCGATCTCGGAGACCTCGCGGTGGTGCGCCGTGCGCTGCGGCGCGCATGCTGGGCGGAGCGCGCGCGCATCGCGCTCCGCGAGGTGCTGCCACGGAACCTGGGCGGAGCGCGCATCGAGGATACGGCCCACGAACTGAGTATCCTCGCGGAAGTGTTGTTCGAGGTCGCGCTCGCCGAAGCGCAGCAGCACGTCGCGGGGCGCTTCGGGGAGCCGCTGCACAAGCCGAACGCCGACGGTCAGCAGCGCCTGAGCGGCTTGCTCACCTTGGGCATGGGGAAGCTCGGCGGCTACGAGCTGAACTGCGGCTCGGACATCGACGTCATCTTCATCTACGACTCCGACGACGGCGGCAGTGAGCTGTCGGTGCACGAACACTGGACCCGGGTGGCGCGCCGCGCCGTGGCGAGCCTCGAGGAGTTCACCGAAGACGGCAGCGTGTGGCGCGTCGACTTGAGGCTCAGGCCCGAAGGCTCCCGCGGCGCCCTGGTCAACAGCGTGGTCGCGGCGGAGCGCTACTACGAGACCTGGGGCCGCATGTGGGAGCGCGCGGCGATGCTCCGGGCGCGTCCCATCGCTGGCGATCGCGAACTCGGTGCGCAGTTCGAGCGCGAGGTCATCCTGCCCTTCGTCTACCGGCGGCGCGTGAACCCGAGCATCGCGACCTCGATGATCGAGCTCGTGCGGCGTTCCCGTGCGGAACTATCTGAGGCTCCGGAGCGCGACCTGAAGCTCGGGGAAGGCGGGATCCGCGAGGCCGAGTTCTTCGTGCAGTCGCTGCAGCTGATCTGGGGTGGGCAGGAGCCGAGCCTGCAGGTCTCGAGCTTCGCCCGGGCCCTCGAGCGTCTGCGCGCCTGCGGCCTGGTGAGCGACCGCGAGGTGCGCGACGTCGGCGAAGCGTACTGGCTCCTGCGCCGCCTGGAGCACGCGGTGCAGTGGCACTCTGGGCTGCAGACGCACTTGATCCCGACCCAGGGCGATCGCGTGGAGCACCTCGCGCGGGTGCTTGGCTTCGAGTCCGCGACGTCGCTCAATGCGGCGCTGTTCTTGGCCCGAGAGGCAGTGGCGGAACACTTCGCCGGCCTCGCCCCCGAAGCCCCGCGACCTCCGTCGAACTACCAAGCCGTCTTCCTGCACCTCGATGCGGGTGGCCTCGCGCTCGAGAAAGCCGTCGCGGAGACTCTGGGCAGTGACGATGTCGCCCAGCACCTGCAAGCGCTCGCGCGCCTCCCGGCGGGCTTGCTCGGCCCGCACACCCGCGAGCGTCACCCGGAGCTCGGCGACAACGTGCTCGACGCGATCACGGAGAGCGCTGATCCAGAGCTCGCGTCCCGTGGCCTGCGCTCCTTCTTCCAGCGTTTCCGCGATGCATCGGCGTACATCCGGCAGCTCGCGGAGTCGCCGCAGACCTTGCGGCGCTTCGTCACGGTGCTCGGCGCGAGTCAGTTCGTGAGCGACGCGCTGGTGGCGCGGCCGGATCTGGCTGACTTGGTGCTGTTTGCGGGTGAGGGCATCACCGAGGAGCAGGCTCGGCTCGCGGTGCGCGCTGAGATCGCTGAGTTCCTGCACTGGCAGTCTTTGCAGTCCGAATTCGACCCCGCGGAAACGCGGGAAGAGCTTGTCGGTGCCCTGCGGCGCGCTCGCGCGCGGGTCATGGTGCGCGTCGCCGTCGCGGATCTGGCTGGCGAAATCGGGACCCGGCAGGCCACGCGCCTGCTCAGCACGCTAGCGGACGAAATCCTGCAGCACGCGGTGCGCTTCGAGCTAGTCCTGAGTTCGGGAGCCCCCGTGGACGAGCTCGGAAGCCGTGAGCCGCGGGGACTCGCGGTGATTGCCCTGGGGAAATTGGGCGGGCGCGACATCGGCTACGGCTCGGACCTGGACGTGCTGTTTGCCTACGACCCCGAATCGGCGCCCGAGGGGCACGACGCAGCGCACTTCTACAGCCGCAC
>JAWKRD010000041.1:0-73091 GCA_041389805.1 Polyangiaceae bacterium
GGCGCGGGCCGCGTTCCTGGTAGCGGGGGCGCCGCCAGGGCGCTCGCAGCTGCCGCGGGGAAATGGTCTTCCACAGGCGGCGCGATCAGCTGCGTGCTGTTCAGGCCCGCCGGCTGCGTGCCCACGCGTGGCAGAGCTGGCGGGAAATCGGTGGGCGGGGGCGCAGGAATCGACTCGGGGATCGGTGGCTCTTCAGATTCCGCGAGCCCCAGGGCGACGTCCACCGTCGACATCAGGTTCGTCGCGTTGCTGGCTCGCCCCGGTTCGACGTGCACTCGACCCGAACCGATATTGAGCAGCGCCGCCAGAGCCTGCGGACCTTCGAGGCGAGCGCCGGCCTGTGTAAAGCCGACAGCCCCGGCGATCAGGTTCTGAGCGATCGAGACCTGCACATAGTACCGCGGGTTCCTCACGGTAACGCGCAGCGCTTGCTCGGTGGTCAACGCGCGCACCAGGCGGGCGGGCCCCAGCGCCTCGAGACGCGTGTCGAACGACTCTTGAGTGGAGAGCCGCGTGGAGATCAGGCGCTCTGGCTCGGCGAGGCCCGCCAGGCGATTGAGCAACACCGAAGTATTCGGCACGCCGCGCTCTTCGCTCCACAGCTCATCCCAGTGCACGACGAGCAGCGACGCCCAGCGCAAGCGACGATGCTCGCGCATCATCTTCACGAGGTGGTAGCCAGCGCCCTGGAGCTGATTGTCCCCGATCACCAGCACCATGGGGTCGAGCTGGCGCAGCCTCCCGAAGTGAGCCGCTGACGGTTCGAGGTCGGTGACGACGACCTGAGCGCCGTGCGCCCGAAGTTCCTGGGCGACGGCGTCGGCTCGAGCCGAGTCATCATCCGCGAGGATCACCCGCAAGCCGCTGACATCTGCCGCCGGCAGCTCATCCTCGAGATCTGCGCCCAGCAACTCGACGGTGCCCATGGCGCGCTCGTCGAACTCGTACAGCAGCGGCTCCGCCACCTCGATCTGGCTACGTACGCGCGTGACGAACTCGTCAATCAACGTCGCCAGTGGTCGGCCGCGTCCGAGCACCAGGCGCACCCCTTCGCGCTCGCCTTCCTGCTTCACGGACAGGATCCCGCTGCGCAGTTCATGCGCGAGGGTGTCGACTAGCTCGTTGAGTGTCGCCTCGCCGACACGCCCGAGCGCGTCGCCGCGTTCCGGGATCTCACGCACCAGCTCCGAGATGCGTTCAGCCAGCGTGCTCACGCTGGCGCTCTTGGGGATCACCGCCGCGGCGCCGTGACGGAATGCGGCGAGGCGAGCGCCCAAGTCCGGATCATCGGTGACCAACGCGACCGGAACCACCGAGCTGAGCGGGGAGGAAGCCAGCTCGTCCAGGAGGGCGCGTGTCTCTGCGCGACCGCCATCACCCATCAGCACGACCAGATCGGGTGCGGCGACCGTGACCGCTGGCACTACCGTGCCCGGCTCTGCCGTCTCAGCGAACACCGACTGCCGGCCCAACGCCTCGCTCAGCGCTTCGCGCAGCTCATCGCTGAAGCCGACCAAGAGCACCGCCGGCTCGACGGTTCCGTCGGGAACCGAAGGTGTCTTGCGCCGCGCGCCGGACTTCTCCCTCGCCAGGCTCTGCAGGTCCACGCGCCGGGTTGGCGCCTCGTCGTCGAACGCGTCGGGGTCGTCGGCCGGAGGACGTGCCTCATCGCCTAGCGGCGGGAGCTTGAGCTCGAGCCCTCTGGCTCGGGGCGCCGGACGCTCAGCGCGGACCTGAGGTGTCAGCGCTGCGATTGGCACGGGCTTCACCTGGGTCGGCTCTTCGTCCTGAACCGCCAGGTCGGCGGGCGGTGAGATCGTTTCCGCCTCGTTCGCGTCGTAGTCACCCTCGACGTCTACCGGGGGGGCGACTGGAGCAACCGGGGGCACGATCGGCGTTGCGAGCGCGGGTGGTTTCGCGCCCGCGTTCGGCAGCACTAGCTTGCGGTCGAACGTCTGGGAACTCGGCGCAGGGATCACGGCCGTCTTCCCCAGATCCACCTTGGGAGCCATGACCGCTGTCTTCCCGAGGTCGGGCTTCTCCGGGATGATCGCCGTGCGCCCGAGATCGACCGGCTTGTTCCCGCTGACGGCGCCACCCCCAACTTGCTTCCGCGGGGGAATGAGTTCCGGTGAGACCCGCGCTGGCGGCGGTGGTCGCTTTGGAGGCGGCGGCACCACCTCGATCACCTCCGCCGGCTCGGGTTCGGGACTGGACGGCATGCGCGAGGGGCGAGCGCCACTTGGACCCGGAATGCCGAGCAGCGTCTTCTGGGGCGCGCGGCGCGGCGCAGCGGGCAGCGAGGCGCGGATGGTGCCCGACCCGTGCCCGGAATCGTCTGGTCCTTTTGGACTTGGACGCGGGATCTTCGGGCGGGGGTCTGCCATCCCTCCCATTGTTTCTCAGCGGGCGCCAGCGAACCAGTCCTGAAGCGTGAAAGCATTGAGGAGGATCGAAGTGCTTCGTTAAGTCATTCACGCTGCTGCGCGATACACGGTGGTTGGTGCGCGCTGGTGTCGTCCTCCCAGCAGGCGGGAGAGCTGCAGCCGCGAGGGAATCTCGGCGTGGAAAACGTACACGCGCGGCGTCTTCACTACCTGCGCGCGCGTACACCTCGCGGCAACGATCAGTGCAGGGCGGAAGCATGGTCGCTCCGGTGCAGGTGCCGGCGTGATTTCGGGACGAGCGCGCCGTCAGCGCGCAGCGGTGGAGTGGTGGCTGTGGCGCGTCGCTATTGCGTGAGCGGCGGGAAACGCTCGCTGCATTTCGAGTTCCCTCACTGAAACACTCGGAGCCCGCGGAGCCCGCTGCGCGAAGCTACCCGCGGTGGACGGTCAGCCAAGCCGCAAACCATGGCCATCAGGCTCGTCCGGGCGCCGCGCGGTGCTCGTGGCACCCAGCGAACCTCCCCCCCAGAAAAGCCGTCCCCAAAGGCGAGAAGTGTTCTGGGAGCGCCAGAAACGTCTGTGCGAGGCTGCGGAAAGCGTCGAGATCCTGAAGTTCTTCGGGCTCAGCCCGGACGGGCAACAAATCTGAGGCTGAAGTCAGTTTTCTGGCGTGTGTCCGCCGTGATAAGACAAGCGTTCGCGTTCGACTCGTATTCGCAACGAGCCCGGCCGCGACGAGGTTGGGCGACACACACCGGAGCGCATGCGTTGGGGTTCCCAGGGCAGCGATCCAATGGAGACGAGGATGAAGCTTAAGGTTGTTGGGTTGGCTTGCTTGGGAGTTGGGATCGGTCTGAGCGCCATTGGCTGCTCCAGCGACAGCGAGGATGGCGGCGGCAACGGCGGCAGCGGTGGCGGCGGAAACGTGGGTGAGTGCATGCCCACGGCTGCGGAGTGCTACGCCGATGGGCCCACGGGTCCAGGCGCTGAATGCCTTGCGAAGATCGACAACTCGAGCTCCGACGTTTGGACAGGTCGTTTCTCGTACCTGAAGATCGACAAGCCGGCCGCGCTCGCCAATCAGCTCATTCAAGAAGTGGTCGTCAACAAGGGCATCGGACTCAAGCAGGAGGCTTGTAACGAGACCGGCGACGGCACGTTCACGTGGCTCATCGAGTTCGACTCGAAGGCGGGCAAGCTCAAGACCGGCGGTGGCGATCCCATCACCGATCCGAAGGCCGGCGCGTGCTTCGTCAAGATCCCCAACGCCAATCCGGTGCTCGATGTGAAACCCGCATCGGTCGACGTCACGGTGGATGATCAGGGCAAATTCGCAGCGTCCGTAGAGGGCGTGACGGTGCCGATCTTCCTCGACGCGGAGAAGACCCAGGTGATCTTGCTCCCGCTGCACGGCATCTCCTTCGACGGCACGTTCAGCGCCGATCACAACTGCGTTGGCAAGTACAACGGCGATCAGTTCTCAGCAGCGAACCTGTGTCTCCCGGACACGGGCGCTGGCGAGACAACGTGGACCACCGGCGGCCATCTCAAGGGCTACATCACGATCGAGGAAGCCGAAGAGGTCTACATCGACACCCTGAGCACCAGCCTGTGTGCGCAAATCGCCGGACCGACCTGGAAGGGCAAGCCCGACGGCAAGTGCTCGGACACCGACGCGTGGAAGGCCGGCGACCGTCCTGAAGGCGACTGGTGTTCGACCACCAACTCCGCCGCGACCGCCGACTGCAAGGACGCGTGGGCACTTGAAGCGGGGTTCGCGGCATCCGCCATCAAGATCAACGGCGACTGCCCCTAGGGTCCGCGACCGCTACAGCAGCCGATCCACGACTCGCGAGCGCCCTCCGTTTGGGAGCGGCGCTCGCCGCTTTTTTGTCGCTTGCACGAACGCGTGTCTTTTTAAACCAGTCCGCTTGGCTGGATCCCAAGTGCATGACTTCGTGGTAGAGGCGCGCGATGCAGCTGGCACGGCTCATCGGTCCGGAGCTGAAGGCTCTCCTCGAGGAGAGCCCGGCGGAGCTGCAAGAGCTGCTGGACGATATCCATCCCGAAGACGTCGCTGACGTCATCGGAGAGCTCGATCGAGAAGGCGCCGCACGGGTGCTCGAGAGCCTGCCGACCGAGTACGCGGCGCAAGTTTTCGAGCGCCTGGACGATCAGGTGCGGGAGTCCCTCGCCGAGGCGATGGGTGTCGACGTCGCCGCGGAACTCGCGGTGGAGATGGACACCGACGACCTCGCAGACTTCGTCGACGATCTCCCCCCGGAAATGAGCTTGCCGCTGATCAAGCGGCTGGAAGAGCTCGACGCCGAAGTCGCAACGGAGGTGCGTGAGCTACGCCAGTGGCCGGACACTTCCGCCGGTGGCTTGATGACCACCGACTACCTGTGGGTCGAGCCAGGGCTGACCGTGCAGGGAGCAATGGAGGAGATCCGTCGCCAGGCGGTGGACGCTGAGACGCTCGACGCGATCTACGTGGTGGACACCGATGACCTCGTGAAGGGCTACTTGCGTATCCGCGACGTGCTGCTGGCGGACCCGATGGCGCGGGTTGAAGAGGTCATGCGCCTCAACCTGATCAGCGTGCCGCCGGAGATGGACCAGGAGGACGTGGCGCGTACCCTGGGGAAATACGATATGAACACGCTGCCGGTGGTCGACGAGCGAGGTGAGATCCTCGGCGTCATTACCGCAGACGACATCCTCGACGTCCTGGCGGAGGAGCAGAGCGAAGACGTTCACAAGATGGGCGCCATCGACCCTTTGAGCGAAACGTACTTCGAGACGTCCCTCCTCACCTTCGTCAAGAAGCGCGCGCCATGGCTGCTCGTGCTGTTTGTCGGCGGTTTCTTCACGGCAACGGCGATCCGCCACTACGACGGGGTGCTCGCGTCGATCGCGCATCTGAGCTTCTACTTGCCGATGTTGATCTCCGCGGGGGGCAACTCTGGCTCTCAGTCCTCGACGTTGATCACGCGCGGCCTCGCAGTCGGCGACGTACACATCCGGGATTGGTGGCGTGTGCTGGCGCGTGAACTCACTCAGGGACTCATCCTGGGCAGCACGCTCGGTGCGGTCGGTGCGCTGCGTGTGGTCATCGCCGGCGAAAACTCCACCTTCGCGCTGCTGGTCGCAGTGACCCTGGTTTCCATCGTGGTGATGGGTTGCGTCGTCGGCGGCATGATGCCGCTGCTCCTGAGCCGCATCGGGCTCGATCCGGCGACCAGCTCGACCCCGTTCATCGCAACCCTGGTGGACGTCCTGGGGATCATGATTTACCTCGGCCTCGCCCGCTGGCTCCTGCTCGAAAGCGGGATGGCGGCGTTCACCGGCAGCGGATAGCCAGCGCCGGCCAGAGGCGAGTCAGCGCTTGGGCGCAGCGGGCGCTATGTTCGGCATCCACGGCCCTTTTTCAGGGGTTTGGGGGGAGGCGCGGCGTATGTAAACAGTTCGGCCAGCTACCCACATCCGTGTACAGTGTGCACGAGCGTTGACATCCCTGGGCACGCCCAGAAACTTTCAGCCAGAAACCCCGCCACTGACCCTCGTATGCCCACGCTTTCTTCGAGCATCGTCAAGCATTCAGTCGCCACGATGCGGGAGGTCGAGGACGCGCTGGCCAGACAGGTGCTCTACGGCGGCGATCTGCTGACGAACCTGCTCGAGATCACCCAGGTCGACGAAGGGCAGTTACTGAACCTGCTGAGTCAGCTGCACGGCCTCCCGCCTGCGCCGCGCGGCGTGCTCCCTCGCGCAACGGCCGAGGCGCTCAGGCTGCTGCCGAGTGACGTCGCCAGTCGGCATGCGGTCTATCCGCTGCAAGAGCAACCGGGAGCGCTCGTGGTTTGCGTTGCGAACCCGCTCCCCGAAGACGTCGAGAGCGATCTGGGGTTCTTGCTCGGCGTGCGTCTGGAGCAACGCGTGGCACCCCGAGCTCGCATCGCACAGGCCATCGCACGCGACTACGGAGTGCCAATCGATCGGCGCTCGGCGCGCATCGTTGCGCGCCTCGACGGCGAACGCGACCCGCATCCCAGTGAAGGGCCGCCTGCGATCGACCTGCCGCTGAATTTCGCTGACGTCCCGCGTCCCCCGTCGGTGCCGCCGATCGCGTTCCCGCCAGCGACGGAGCTCCCTTCGGTGCCTCCGCCGAAGAACGACATCCACGAAGCTCAGACGGACAACGTGCCCGAGGTGGCCCTGCGCGAGCTGGTCAAGCAGAGCCAGCCCCCGCCGCCGCCAGATTTCCCCGAGGAAAAATTCGAGATCCCGTCACTCAAGGTGCCGGGGGCGCCCAGCCTCCCCTCACCCCAGGCGGCGCTCGAGGAGCAGTCGGTGGCTGAGGTGAGCCCGCCCGAGCTGTTCGGTCCCACCTCGGAGGAGCCCGAGACGACGATCTTCCGCGAGTCGGCGCCACCGCCCAAGGCCGAAGAAGAGCCAGTGGCACCGGCAGCGCCCGAACCCCCGAAACCCAACGAAGAGAACCAGCGCACTCAGCCATCGCTGCGGGTTCCGCCACTCTCGACGCAAGAACACCACCCGAACGTCTCGGTACAGCCTTCTGTCGCGCCGCCCGCGACGCCAGCAGCAGAGGAAGCGGACGAGGCGCCGCCAGTTTCACTTGGCCCGTCCCCGAGCGAGCGCCTGGCGAACTTGGGCCGAGACGTCGAGCGCTGGAAAGCCGCTGAGACCAAGACCAGGCGCCGCGGCCCCTACACCGCAGCGGAAGCCGAACAGGATCTGATCGACGCGGAGTCCCGAGACGACGTCTTGAGCGCGTTCTTCGACTACGCAGCCCAGTACTTCGAATACACGGCGCTGTTCGCCGTGCAGGGTGATCTCGCAGAGGGTCGCAATGCGAGCGGCCCCGGCGCTACCACCGCGGAGGTCCGCGGCATCGGCGTTCCGCTCGACCTCCCTGGTATCCTGCGCAGCGCAAAACAGGCGGGATCGCCGACGCTGCAGACGCTGGCGAGCGACGGCCTCGATAAGGGTCTCTCAGAAGATCTCAAGCGACCAAGCGAAACCGCCAAGCTAGCGATCCCCGTTTCCGTACGCAAACATTGCGTGCTCATCCTGTACGGTTGCGAGGGCAAGAGCGACGTACAGCTGGACGCCGTGGGTCAGGTGCTCGCGTTCTCACCCCTGGTCAGCCAGGCGCTTGAGCGGGTCATCCTGCGACGCAAGCTCGCGGTGCGGCGCGAGGTGAAGCGGGAGGTCCCGACGGGGCTCGCCCAGATCGCGGAAGCGCGCAAGCGCCAGCGAGCGGAACAGGTCAAAGAGCAGCCGAGTCCGGAGGTCCGCGCGACAGCGCTGGTGAGCGCACTCAGCGGCGACCCCAAGAAGCGGACGAGCCTGGCCCCCAAACCTGCGACAGCAACACCCAAGCCCGCTGCTGTGGCTCCAACCGCTCCGGCACCCGCAGCGCCTCCGGCTGCGGAAGAGGCCCTCGGGCGCACCCTGCTCGAGCCAGCGCAGAACGAGATCCGCACTCAGGCGCCCGCGCCCCCTGTGTCGCAGCGACCAACAGCGATCGTTCCACAAGCCGTGCTCGATGCGGAGTCCGCAGCGCCGGTCGCGGAAGCACCGGCGCCCCAGATCGATCTCGCCAAGACTCAGGTCTCCGCCGACGCGGACGAGCCGTCTGCCAACGCCGAACCTGCCAAGGCGGAAGTCGACCTGACGAAGACACTCGCGTCGCAACCGCCGCCGCAAGCGGAACCCGCACCGCGCGTAACCACAGCGCCTGCCCACTCGAGGCGCCCTGAGCCTCAGCCCGATCTATCGAAGACGCAGGCGTCGGAACCACCCGGGAAGTCCGACCTCGCAAAGACCCAGACCTCTGCGGACTCTTCGCCCCCTGAGCAGCCCAAGGCCGACCTCGCCAAGACCCAGGCGTCGGCATCGGAGCCACCTCAAAGGCCAGACGTCGATCTCGCGAAGACTCAAGCCTCGGCGTCAGAGAAGCCGCTTTCCATTGCGCCAAGTCGAACCATCATCATCGGCCCGAGCACCGCGGAGCCCGACGTCGCACCTGCGACCATCACCAGCCCGACGCGCGAAGGGCGCGAAGACTCGGGCGAGCAGGAGCCGATCCCGCTCAGCGTGAACAAGCGCGCCAAGGCGACTGCGGTGCTCGGCACTCTGGCAACGACCCAGACCTCAGCGGAGCCGGAAGAATCAGCGAAGCCGAGCGGGGAGCGTCGCACGAGCACTCCTCCGCAAGGCACGCCGATCTCCGTATCGCAGCTCGCGCGTGCGCGCCGAGAGGTGCTCGCTCCGAACAGCCGCAGGGTGCCCGCGCTGCTCGAACAAGCACCCGAACCGGACAAGCTTCCAGAGAAGTCAACCGAAAAGTCAGTTCCGCGAGGCAAGACGCTCAACCTGGGATCGGTCGGCGAAACGGACATCCAGGGCTCGCCTCCCACACGGCCGAGCGAGCCGCCCGTGTTTCCGCTAACGCGGCGCTCTGGCGGAAAGATGAAGGTCGCTGAAGCCGTCGAGTACGAAGCGGAGCATCGCACCGACCCTGGCATCGGCAGTCAGCCCCTCCCGGCGCCGATCCACGAAGACGGCCCCGAGATCTCGGTGAGCGCAGTCGACGAGCGCGTCAGCTATCCCGATGAGGATTTCTTGGACGAAGCGCCGCTTGCCGCATCCTCCCGACGCATGTCCGTCGCGCCTTCGGCGCCGGTTTCTCGCCACGATTCGGTCCACCTTCCCAAGGTCATCGTCAACGAGTCCGACACCCACGACTTGGTGCAAGACTTGATTGCGGGCAACGAGATCGCCTTCGAAGCAATCGTGGACGACGGCAAGCGGTCGCTCGGGGCGCTGCTTGCGGCGTTCCCCGGGCCAATCCATGCGGAACAGAAACCCGTCGGCTCCGACGGTCCGATTCGCGCCAGCGAATGCGGCCCGGTGCTCAAGGCTCTGGCAGCGATCGGTCAAGACGCCGTCGGCTTCATCGCCGTACGCACCCAGGATCGGGATCCGGTCGTCCGCGGCTGGGCGACTCGCTTGTTGGGGGAGTTGCCTTGTGGTGAGTCCGCGCGCAACGTGGGCCGCCGAGTCGCCGACAAGGATCCCGACGTGCGTCGCGCGGCCCTCGCCGCGGGGCGCATGCTGCTCTCAGACGAGAACTCGCGCTCGGAGCTACTGCGAACCTTGATCCAACTCGCTGGCGATGCGCGTCAGAGCGAGGACGCGGCCCACGCCGCGATCGAGATGCTGGCTGACTTGCGGGAAGGCCGCGCGGTCAGCGCGCTGATCGACCTCTTGAACAGCGAGTACACCGACATCGCCAAGAGCGCACAGTGGGCGTTGGTGGTGCTTACCCGGCAGGACTTTGCTCAGGACCAGGCGGGTTGGAAGAAATGGTGGACGGCCAATTCCTCGCGGCACCGCATTGAGTGGCTGATCGACGCGCTCCTCCACGAGGTACCAGAGATCCGCCGCGCCGCTGGCGACGAGCTGAAGAGCCTCACCAAGGAGTACTTCGGCTACTACGACGACTTGCCTCGAGCCGAGCGGGCGAAGGCTCAGGCACGCTACGTCGAGTGGTGGGGGTCGCGCGGCAAAGCCCGATTCCGCTAGTTGGGCGCCTTCGAACCTCGATTGAAGCAGCGCGCCGCCGTCAGAAGCAGCGCTCCCCTGTGCGGTTAGCGGTCTGGATGAAAATCCTAACCCATTGAAATTGTTGAGATGGACCGCTGAATCCATGGACCGCCTCGACATGGGTCGACACGCTGTGTCAGAACGCCGTCCCGATGTTGGACGATCAGCACGCCACCGCGATCCGCGCCGCCAATATGGCGCTGAGCAACGGGCAACGCCGCGAGGCGAGCCGCTTCGCGTCGATCGAGCTGCGCTTCAGCGATCCCCGCGCGAGCCGCTGGGAGGTAGCCGCCCTCACGTCAGTCGCCGTGACCGCAACGCTGCTCGTGCTGGCGCTGTGGTTCTTATGAGGCGCTCCTTCGCGGGCGCGCTACTTCCCGAGCTTGGGTAGGCGCTTGAGGCGTGGCGGCGTGGTCGAAGGCGCCGGCGCGGGTGCCGTGGACGAAGGCGCCGCGGAGGGCTTCACCGAGGGCTGAGGAATACGCTTCAACAGGTTCGGGATATCGAGCCTGGGGGGCGATGGCGTGGTGCTGCTCGGCGCCGGGGTGGGCGCGGGCGGCGGGTCCGGCTGGCTGGTGGCGGGCGGCGTGAAGGTCGGGATCGGAAGCGGTAGCACTACCCCAGGGACGGTTGGTTCCGGGGTCGGCGCTGGAGCGGGTGCCGGCGCAGGACGGCTAGGAGTCCTGGGCGCCGGAGCCTGGGAGAGTGGTTCCTCGGGGATACTCTGATTGACCTCCGGCTCCAGGACGGGCGGCTCCGCTTCGATCGGTGCCACCTCGGTGAGCTGCGCGGCGGGCGCCAACTCTTGAGTCGCGACGGTGGTGCCTCCGTTCGTGTCGATCAGCCCCTGGTCCATCGCCACCGCGAGAGTGGCTCCGCCCAGCGCAAGCGCCAGCGTCGCGAGGATCGCGGGCAGCCTGGAGCGCTTACGTGGCCGCTCTTGCGGCATCGGGGTGAACACCAAAGGCGGCAGAGCAGCGGGCGCCATCGCCCCTGGGGGCACACCCATGCTGGCCTGGGTGGGGAGCCCGGTGTGTCCGGGAGCGGCGCGCATCGCCTCGGTCCCCGTGCGCTTCCCGCGGGAAGAAGGGACCTCCAGCGTATCCAGCGTCCCCGCGATCGCGGAGTCGAAGAGCTCGGCGAACTCGAGCGCCGTGTCGGGTCGCCTGTGGGGGTCCTTTGCCAGACCCTTGAAGATCACGCTCTCAATCGCCGGGTCCACGGTGAGGCCACGAGTGACGAGCGGCACGGGCTCGGAGCTCATGTGTCGGCTTGCCCACTCCCAAGGAGTGTTCGCGTTGCCGTAGGGCATCTCACCGGTCAGGAGCTCGTAGGTGATGACCGCCAGGGCGTAGATGTCGCTGTGCTGATCCACAGTGGACTCGGTGAACTGCTCGGGGCTCATGTAGGCTGGAGTGCCCAGCACGCTGCCATCGTTGGTCAGCTTGACGTCCTGAGTCGTTCCTTCCGGGCGGCAACGCCGCGCGATGCCGAAATCGAGCAGCTTCACCACCTCGCGCTCGCCGCGACGCACGACGTAGATATTGTCCGGCTTGAGGTCGCGGTGGATGATGCCCTGACCGTGGGCCTCGCTCAGCGCACTGGCGATTTGTCGCACGATGCGCGCCGCACGCGTGGGAGTCAGCGGCCCGTCCTCCAGCAGCTCGCTCAGCGACTTGCCGTCGACGAACTCCATGACAATGAACAGCACGCCATCGCTGGTCTCGCCGAAGTCGTAGACGCGCACCGTGTTGGGATGCGCCAATCCGGCTAGTGTCTCGCACTCGCGATAGAAACGGGCGACGAGCACAGCGTCGTTCACGTCTCGCAGCGTCTTGATGGCAACCCGACGTGTGCTGCCGCCGATGGCTTGCTCGCCCTCGTAGACCACGCCCATGCCGCCTTCACCGAGCACTCGCAGCACGCGGTAACGGTCGTTGAGGACACGACCGATCAGCGGGTCCGCGCCTGGCGCGACCTGTACCACCGCGCCGCACTGGTGACAGAAGCGCCCGGTTCCCAGCTCGGCGTCGCACACTCGACAGTTCTGCGTTTCCATGCTCACGGCGTCCTCATGCCTCCCTAGCTTCCCTTGTGAAACCGGAATGCGCCTCTTCAGGGGATCTGTGCAACCACACTGCAGTCAGCGCAATTCGCGAACCACAGCATCACGCGGCTAAGTTGCGATAATCATGCCACTTCTCAGACAGAGACAGTCTGCCCCGGCGTAATCCGGCACTGAACATTCAAGGGGCACCGGGATGAGCCGTTCTCGAACGCGTCATGTCTGGATCTGCTTCGCTCCACCGCCGCGCTCGTTGGCTCCTGACCCTCGCTCTCGTTGGCTTCAACGCCGGCGCTCCAACCAGCACCGCCGCCGCGAAGAACGCAGCTCCCAAGGCCACGTGGACGGCCACCCTGGGCAGCGCGACGCGCAACGCTGGCTTCTGGGAGGCCACCACAACCGCGCGCTTCGAGGCGTTCAACGGAGCGCGCGTCACACTCCATCCATTCGGAGGGCAGCCGGCGCGGGTGCGGCTGATGAACGACCGCCAGCGCATGATGATCGGCGGCAAGATGCGGGTGCTGGCGATGCTCTACGTCGAGCAGGGCCGCGTCGAGGTAAACACCAGCGCAACCGACGCCCACGTACTGGTGTTCAGCAGCCATCGCGGGATGGCCGTCAGCTATGGCGGGCGCTTGGAAGCGTTGGTCGAGGGTGAGTACGCCTCGTTCGCGAACCGCGCTGGCAACGTGCTGACCAGCAGCGGGCGTCGCTACTCTCCCCTCGCCCCGAACCGCATCAAGAGCTTCAACAGCGCGATCCCAGAAGGAGCCGAGAGCTCACTCCTCGCCGCGCCTCGTGCGGTGAGCGCTGAGCGCCAACTCTATGCAGTGACGCGCGAACCAGCGCAGCTTGGAGGACTGCACTGGAGCCCCGCGGAAAAGGCCACGGGCTTCGAGGTGAGCCTCACTGGTAGTGACGTCCGCTACACCGTTGAGACGTCGGAGCCAACGCTCGCATCCGTCCCCGTCCCGCTTCGCCCGGGTAGCTACCAGACGGTGGTTTCCGCGATCGACGGCTTCGGACATCGTGGGATCGCGTCGGCCCCACTGCCGATCCGCGTGGTTGGCGTCGAGCTGCCGCCAGGCGCCTACGTCGACGCCAAGGGCGTGATCCGCTTGGGGGAACGGCAAGCGATGCACTTCACCGCCGCAGAAGGCCTGCGACTGACCCAGGGCGCGCGGCGCCCATACACCGACGCGGAGTCGGCGATTGGGCTCCTGAACGACCAGCTCACCTACGTCCACCTGAGGTTGCCCGAGACGAACGAGCTCCTGACGACGAAACTAGCTCCGCGCGGAATCATTGCTCAGGTGCGCCTGACGCCACGCCTCGCCGCTTGGCCGAAGGACGACGTGAAGGTACGAGTCGAGCTCAAGGACACCGACGGAGGCAGCGTACCGAGCTTCATCCAGCCCAAGCTGAGCGCGACTCTGGGCGTCGACCCGCTGGCGCTCGACTGGCGGCGAGAGGGCGAAGCCTACGTCGCAAAGGTGCCCAAGCCAGACACGCGCGGCCCCTGGGTGGTGCGTGTGCAAGTCGATGACCAGTACGGCATCGAGCTCGGGCGCGACGTGCTGGAGATCGTGCAGAGCACGCCTAAAAAAACCAAGTCGAAGTAGGCGTTCAGTCGAAACCGGACAGCGCGTCATACGCGGCGTACTTGAACGTCTCCGACAGCGTCGGGAAGTTGAAGACGAGCTCGATGAACGTGTCCACGGTGCCGCCGAGAGCGATCGCCGTCTGCCCGATGTGGACCAACTCCGAGGCGCGATCCCCCATGCAGTGGCAGCCAATCAGCTTGCGCGTCTGCTTGTCGAAGACCAGCTTCACGATGCCTTCGCGGTCCCCGATGATCTTGCCACGGGCGTTGTCCCGGTAGAACGCACGACCCACGACGATGTCCCGCTGTTGCGCTGCTGCGTCTTCTTCCGTGAGTCCAACCGCGGAGACTTCAGGGATCGTGTAAATTCCATACGGTAAAAGCGTGTCCATCGAGCGCTTGTAGGCGAAGCCGAACGCGTGGCAGACCGCAACGCGCGCCTGCTCCATCGATGTGGAAGCCAACGCCGGAAATCCGATGCAATCACCCGCCGCCCAGATGCTCGGCACCGCGGTCTGGTAGTCAGCATCGACCTTGATGTAGCCGCGCTTGTCGATCTCGATGCCGAGTTCTTCCAGGCCCAAGCTCCTGGTGTTCCCACCTCGCCCCGCGGCGAACAGCAGCTGTTCCGAGACGACCTCTGTCCCCGACGCGAGGCGTGTGACGATGCCCCGCTCGTCGCGCTTCACCGACTCGTGGCCATCGCCGAAGTGAAGCACCATGCCTTTGCTGCGCATCGCGCTCTCGAGGCGCCTCACGAGTTCGTCATCCAAGAAGCCGAGGATCTCCGCCCGCGCCTCCACGAGCGTCACCTTCACCTCGAGCTCCGCAAACAGCGTCGCGTACTCGCAACCGATCACTCCGGCACCGATCACCGTTAGCGACGCCGGCACGCGCGCCAGCTCGAGCACGCTGTCGGAATCTTCGATGTCCGGATCTTCGAAGTCGATGTTCGAAGGACGAAAGGGGCTTGACCCCGTTGCCACGAGGAAATGTTTCGCGCGAAGCAAGATGTCGCTTCCGTCGGGCCGCGTCACCGCCAGCTCATGGGGACTGCGAAAACGCCCATAGCCATGGATCAGCTCGACGTGATGTCGCTCGAGGTTCCAGCGCATCCGCGCCACCTCTTCGGCGCGCACTGCGTCTTTGCGGCTCGCCAGACGAGGTGCGGCGGCGCAGCGCTCTACAGCAACCGAGATCCCGTACAGTTCGCGGTGGCGGTGCCCCGCGAGGAACAGGCTCGCTTCACGCAGCGTCTTCGAGGGCAACGTCCCGGTATGGACGCAAGCGCCACCCGGGTCCACGGCGCGTTCGACCAACGCCACACGCTTGCCGAAGTATGCCGCCTGGACGGCGCCTTTCTCTCCGGCAGGTCCACCACCGACGACCACCAGATCGTACTCCGCGTCGTGCGGTGCACGGGGAGGCTCCGGGTCGTCGGTGTCCGTCACGAAGTTTCCTCGCGGGCTTACTCGCCCTCGCCGCCTTCGTCCTTGGCGTCGAGGTCGATGTCCCAATCGACGATGTGATCCTCACCGCTGAACGGCGGCACGACGACGTTGGCCATCGCGTTCAGGATGCACTTGCCGAGCGGGGTATCTTTGAACGGGCTGTTGATGTCCGACGACTTGACGTTTCCGTCGGGAGAGAACGTCAGGGTCACCTTGGCGGTGCCCTGAGGTCCCTCGGAGGTGACGACGCCGACGCAGCTCTTCGCAGAACGTGCCGCGCGGATCAGCTCCAGCTCAGACTGGTGCTTGTCCCACTTGGCGCGCTTGTCCATGTCGGTCTCTTCGCCAGGACCGCCGGTGTCCGTCTGATTGGACGCGTTCTTCTCGTCCGCCTCGAGCTGCTCGTCGAGGATTTCTTCCGGGGACTTCACGCCTTGGGCGCCGTAGCTGGGGCCGCAACCGACCGCGATGGCCGCGAGCAAGAACAGAGCAGACTTTCGCATGGCGGGAACATACCAGGGCGGTCGGGGCTGCAACAATGCTCTGACTAGCACCTGGCGTCGTCGGGCAGACCGAGGCGGCCACGCAGCACCTCCCCCCCTCCTCCAATCCGGCGCCGCATCCAAATCCTGCGGCGCGCCGCGGGACTTCGGCAAAGGATGCGCCCGACGGCTGGGTCAGAGGCGCCGCGGTTCGACGCCACGTTTCGAGGCTTCGAGCTCTTGCCGCAGCGCGTTCAGAGGTCGGTGATCTGGTAGTCCTTGATCTTGTAGAGCAGCGCGCGATGGCTGATCTCGAGGATTTCCGCAGCGCGAGTGCGGTTCCCTTTGGTCTTCTGGAGCGCTCGTCGAATCAGGATCTCTTCGATGATGCGCGTGGTCTTCTTCACGCTGAGTTCGCCGCTCTGGAGCTGGAGTTGAATTGGGTCGCGGGCCTCACGCACCCGCTCGGGCAGGTCCGTGGCGACGATCTGCTGCCCCTCGGAGAGCACCATGGCGCGCTCGATGGTGTTCTCGAGCTCGCGGACGTTTCCGGGCCAGCCGTATTCGTAGAGTAAGCGCCGTGCCTCCGTGTCGAGGCCGCGAATGGCGGTGCCGAGGCGTGCGTTGTTACGACTCACGAAGTGCTCGATCAGGAGCTGAATGTCTTCCCGGCGCTCGCGCAGCGGCGGAACATGGATCGGCAACACGTTGAGTCGATAGAACAAGTCTTCACGGAAGCGACCGGCCTGTGTCTCCTTCATCAAATCGCGGTGCGTCGCCGCCACGATGCGCACGTCGATCTGCGTGTCCTTGCTGTCGCCCACGCGGCGAATCGTCTCTTCCTCGAGCACTCGCAAGAGCTTCACTTGCAGGCCGAGGGGAAGCTCACCGATTTCGTCCAGGAACAGCGTGCCCTGATCGGCTTCTTCGAAGAGCCCACGGCGATCACTGCTGGCGTCGGTGAACGCGCCTTTCTTGTGGCCGAAGAGCTCGCTCTCCAGGAGATTCTCAGGGATGGCGCCGCAGTTGACCGCGACGAACGGCTTGCCTGCGCGGCTGCTGCGACGATGCAACGCGCGGGCGACCAGCTCCTTGCCCACCCCGCTCTCACCGGAGATCAGAACGGTGGTCTTGTAGTCGGCGATCTTGGTGATGGTGCGGAAGATGCGCTCCATCTCGGCGCTCTTCGCCAAGATGTCTTCGAAGCGATGCTCCTTGCGCATCTCCTCGCGCAGCGCGCGGTTCTCGCGCCGCAGCAGCTCGCGCTCCTCGGCCTTCTTGAGGGTGAGCACCACCTCTTCGGGCTTGAACGGCTTCTGGATGTAGTCGTAGGCGCCCTGCTGCATCGCCTCGAGGGCGAGGTCCATGTTGCCGTACGCGCTCATCACGATCACGGTCGCTTCGTGACCCTTGGCTTTGAGCGTGCTCAGGAGATCGAGTCCGTCGAGCTTCGGCATGCGCACGTCAGTGATCACGACGTCGGGGCCAAAGGAGTCGACCAGCGCTAGCGCTTCTTCGCCGTCGCCAGCGGTCTCGACTTCATAGCCGTTACGCTTCAGCAACGTGCGCAGCACGAGCCTGAGGTTCTCTTCATCGTCGACTACGAGCACACGGCGCACTATGCAAAAAATGCTACCTGCGCCGAATCTGGCATGCAAGAAGTTCCAGGCGGCCCTCGCCAGGCCTGCCTAAGTGCCCCGACTTCATCGTCTATTCGGCTGTCTATTCGGCTCTGGATAAGCACGGGGATCTGGTAGGACAGGCGCCATGCTCGTCGGACTCGACCAGATCGCAACGGGGCAATTCTCTGCTACTCGGCGCCGGCTGCGCAGCTCCCGTGTGGCCGTGCTCACGCACTCAGCAGCGACCGACCGACGTGGCTACACCACGCTCGAGGCGTTGGAGGAGCTCGGCGTGCACCCGCGGGTGCTCTTCACTCCGGAGCACGGACTCGATGGCGCCGCTCAAGCGCAAGAGGCCGTACCGAGCCCGGATGGTAACGACAGCGAGTGGTCGCTGCGCTCCATCAGTCTCTACGGCGACACGAAGGAGTCGCTGTCTCCGAGCGCCGAGCAACTGAGCGGCATCGATGTGCTGCTCATCGATCTGTGTGACGTGGGCAGCCGCTACTACACCTACGTGTGGATGGCGTTGCTCGCGGCGCGCCGCGCGGGCCGCTGGTGTGCACACGTTGCTGCTCGATCGCCCGAACCCGATCAGCGGCGACCCGAGCTTGCTCGAAGGCGCACCTCAAGCGGAGGGCTTCTTGTCCTTCGTCGGTCTCGAGCCGATCCCGATCCGGCACTCGCTGACCCTGGGCGAAATCGTCGTGCGCTACCTGCAGCAAGATGGCGCCGAGCTGGGTCCCGAAGGCGCCGTGAGCGTGGTGCCGGTGCGCGGCTGGGAACGCCACAAAACGGCACGCGCTTGGGGCCGCCCCTTCATTCCCCCGTCTCCGAACATGCCGAGCATCGAGACCGCGCTGGTGTATCCGGGCGGATGCTTGCTCGAGGGCACGAACCTGTCCGAAGGCCGCGGCACCACCCTGCCCTTCTTGACCGTCGGCGCGCCCTTCCTCGACGCGGAGAAGTTCGCCCACGCAATGCGCGACGCCGTGCTGCCAGGGGTCATCGCCCGCCCCGTGGGCTTCAAACCATGCTTCGACAAGTACGCCGGCGAGCTGTGCGGCGGCGTGATGCTCCACGTAACCGACGAGCAGACTTTCCGCCCGGTAACGACCTACCTGACGTTGATCAACGCGGCGAAGACCCTCGCGCCGGATGACTTCCAGTTCACCACGGACCCCTACGAGTTCGAGACGGAGATCCCCGCCTTCGATCTCTTGACCGGCTCCAGCGCAGCACGCGAGGCGATCCTGGAGGGCTCGAGCTCTACCCGGGTAGCGGAGTTGGTCGCTCCGGTGCCCGAAGAGTGGCTACAAGCGGTGTGGCAGGCGGAGACCGATCTCGCCCGCGCCTTGGCCTAGCGCAGCAGCTCCGCAAGCGCTCAGCACTGCATCGCAGCTTCCACGTCGCTCACCGACTTCGGAATACCGCGCGTCAGTACCTCGCGCCCGCCCTCCGTCACGAGCACATCATCCTCGATACGGATGCCACGCACATCGTCGTACTTCGCGAGCTCATCCCAGTTCACGAGGGACGCGAGCTTGCCCGCCGACTCACGCTCGGTGAGGCCGGGGATCTGATAGAAGCCGGGTTCGATGGTGACCGCCATCCCCGGCTCGAGATCGCGGTCGAGGCGCAAGAATCGATCGCCAGCGCCTGGCAGTCGTGAGCGCCCGGGCGCGTAGCCAGCACGATCCCCGAGATCTTCCATGTCGTGCACGTCGAGGCCGAGCAGGTGCCCAACTCCGTGTGGAAAGAAGAGCCCCGCGAGGCCGGCTTCGTAGCATTCCATGGGGTCACCCTTGACGATCCCGAGCGCTGCGAGGCCCGCCAGCAAAGTGCGACCAGCGTGACGGTGAACCTCCAGGTAGCGCACGCCCGGTGCCACGCGCTCGATGGCGGAGACCTCCGTCGCCAAGACGACTTCGTAGATTGCCTTCTGGGTCGCGCTGAAGCGGCCGCTTACGGGCCAGGTGCGCGTGACGTCGCCCGCCCAGCCTTCCGCCGTCTCTGCGCCGACGTCAGCGAGGAGCAAGTCGCGCTCCCCGAGCAGGTGATGATGCTGCTCGTTGTGGAGCACCTCACCGTGCACCGTGACGATCGAGTTGTAGCTGGTGGTCATGCCTGCGGCGATGATCGGCTGCTCCATTGCCGCACGGATCACTGACTCGCGCAGCCCGGGGCGTGTCGCTGCCATCCCGGCGCGGTGCGCCCGCTCGGTGACCACCGCGGCCTGGCGCAGCTGCGAAATGGCGGCCGCGTCGTGGCGTAACCGGAGTTCGATCAACGCGTCGCCAAGCACCGCCGCGTCTCCTTCGAGCTGGTCTCCGCCGCCCCCGACGATCTCGCGATCCAGCTTCTCGAGCAGCCACATCGCGGTATCGACGTCCTGCGGCGGGATGAGCACGACCTCGGACGATGCCTGAAGTTCGTCAAGGGGCCGTACCGGCAGCCCGAGCTCGCTAGATAGCTCGGCGAGGCTCGGCACCGGTCCGGTCCAGAGGGCGTCGGAGGGGTCCGCTGGCTTCGCGTGGAACGATGTTCACTCTCCACGACACGATAGACGGCGCCCGAGGTGGCGTCCGACGTAGAGGGAAATGGACTGTCTTCCGCGCGGTGCGGTGCGGTTATTAAAGCAAGTTCTTCGACGCGAATACCCAGCCACTTTCAGCCACACTGCGCTTCCAGTTGCCCGGTGTCAGCGCGCGCGAGGCGCTCCGCCGCCGCAAAGGCAGAGGCAGCTGAAGGCTCGTCCAAGACAAAGTCGCCAGGGGAACGGCGCTAGGCTGATCTTCATGGCGGCATCCTAGCGCGAACGCAGCGGCGTGGAGCGCTTACGCGCCACACCAGCCACTCCCAGCAGATCCAATCTCAACGCTCACTCGTAAGCGCGAGGTCACCGAATGGGCGGTGAACGCCTCTGGAACGCGTCAGCTAGGCAACGCACGCAGGAGCACACACAGCACGTCGAAGCATTCTGCGTGCGATTTGTTGAACGCTTTTCCGGGATCTGAAACCATGACTCGCCCTAACCGTAGGGGGGGAGGCCGAAGCGCCGGCAGGTCGGCCGCTTTGGGGGAGGCGGACACGGAGTTCGACGAACGCCGAGTCCGTCATCAATCAACAGGAGTGAGATTGAAATGAAGCTTGGAACCGCTATCGCGACCGCAGCCTCCGCAGGGCTGCTCTTGGGATCCATTGTGGCTTGTGGTGGCAACGCGCCCGACGCCGCTTCTCCAGACCCTGCTGCCGCTGCCGGCGCAAAGGCGTGCTGCAAAGGCATGAACGAGTGCAAGGGCAAGGGCAGCTGCAAGACCGACGCAAACGAGTGCGCCGGCAAGAACGAGTGCAAGGGCAAGGGCGGCTGCAACGCGCACTGCCCCAAGTGAGCAATCACACCGCGTGAAGCTCCGGCGCAACACAGCGTCTGGAGTAACGCGCGGCAAAAAGCGAGGGGCGATCCAAACGGATCGCCCCTCGTTTACGTATGGGCCCCCATAGGAGCCGGCGCCCCTTACTAGCAGCGCCCCAGCTCAAGACTGCAGCAGAGAAGCAACCCATGTCTGAAAGCACCACGCCCCGCTTGGGCGTCCCCGACCTCGGCGTCGGCATCGGCCTGCGCGTACCGCACTATCGCGAAATCTTGGAGAAGCGCCCCAGCGTGGACTTCTCTTCGAGGTCAGTCCCGGAGAACTTCATGGTCGGTGGTGGCAAGCCTCGCTACCACCTGAGGCGGTGCTCGAGTCCTACCAGGTGATCCAGCATGGCGTTTCCCAGGGATAGGCTCCCTGACCCGCTCGACATGGACTACCTGAAGCGCCTGAAGCAGCTGGTGCGCGTGGTGCAGCCCGCCTGGCTGAGCGACCACTTCTGCTGGGGCAGCGCGGGACGGCGCCAACGTCCACGACCTCTTGCCACCGCCCTACACCAGGGCCGCGGTCGCTCGGGTCGTGGAGCGCGCAGCTGGTGCAAGACTTCTTGAGGTGCGCTGCGCTCGAGAACACCTCGAAGCCATCGCCTCGCGTACACCTCGAGCCAGATGTCGGAGTGGACTTCGTGAGCGAGGTGGTGGAGCGCGCCGACATCGGGCTGATGTTCGACGTGAACAACGTCTACGTGTCCGCCTACAACCACGGCTTCTGATCCGTATGATTATCCATCACGCCTCACGAGCGCATCGTGCAGATCCACCTGGCGGGTCACACGAACCTCGGTGCACATCATCGACACCCACCTCGGGCCACGTGATTGACCCGGTGTGGATCTGTATCGCGAGACGATCGAACTGACCGGTGCCGTATCCACCCTCATCGAGTGGGACGATGAGATCCCGGATCCCCGCCGTTGTGCTCGGAGAGGCTGAACGCGCCCGCGACGTACGTCAGGGAGCGCTCGACGCTCGAAGCTTTGCGTGAGAGCAAAGGCGAGCCCACGTCACCGAGCTATGTTCACCCCCGCCCCGACCAGCACCGATCCGTGTCGAGGAGAGTCAGCACGGCTGGAGTGTCGGTGGGCCAAGGGAGCATGCGAGCCAAGAGGCTGGAGCGTCGCGTGAACCTGAACTAGACCTCGCGGAAACGCAAGAGCTCGACGAACTGCAGCGCTGGATGCCCTTGTTGAGGGAGCTGCGCGGCTTACCAAAGAGCCCCGAGACCGCGGCGCTGTCTCGTGAGCGCTTCACGGGCAACGATCGACTGAAACCCGTAGAGCAGCTGGAGGTCTACCGGCAGCAACTTCTGGCTGCGCTACACGAGCGGCGCTGCTCGAAGACTTTCCGGGCCTGAGCGGCATCTTGGGGCAGGCGGACTGGGAGCGCTTGATCGAGAGCTACTTGCTCGAGCACCCCCCGACTAGCTTCACGCTGCGCGACCTCGGTGCGCTGTTGCCTGCCCATGTGGCGAACGCGGAGTGGCTCACATCGCGCGAGCTATCGGAAGACATGGCGAAGCTCGAGTGGGCCTACGTTGAGCTGTTCGATGCCGCTCTTCTGCCGCCAGTCGCCGCAGACAAGATCGCCAGCGTACCCGAAGATGCCTGGAACACCGCGCGACTTGTGCTCCAGCCGAGCCTGCAGTTCGTTTCCTCGAGGTATCCCGTAGCCGAGCTACGGCTGGCGCTGCGCAAGTCCCAGGGCGAACATCACAGCGCCGCCATCGAGTTGCCCGAAGCTAGCCCCGAGTGGCTGGTGTTGTATCGCCGCGGCAATGACATGTACCGAGAGCCGCTCAGCCAGGCCGGTTTTGCGCTGCTCCGGAAGCTGCGAGCTGGCGTGCCATTGCTCGCCGCGTGCGAAGCCGTTGGTGCCGAATTGCCAGAGGCGGCCAGCGAGGTCGAATCACAGATCGGGCCCTGGTTTCAGCGCTGGGCCTCCCTCGGCTGGGTCGTCGACGTAGAGTTCTGAGCTTTACTTCCGCACGGCACTGAAGGCTGATCGGCGCTCCTGCACAAAGCGCGAAAACCCGCCGACGGCGGGTTTTCTAGCGTTACTTACTTAGGCGACGCTCAGGGGCAGACAGCCGTGTAGTCCGAGCAGCAGTCGCCGAAGCCCAAACAGTCGACGTCGCAGTAGCAGCCGTTCGTTGGGAAGGAGCCATTGAGATCTTCGCAGAAGCCGGCACAGCTATCCTCTGGAGGCGTGGAGATCGCCGTGCTGGTGGTTGGCGAGTTGATGGTGTAGCAGGCGCCACCTGGAACCAGCGTGGAGTGATACGTGGTCGGGCTAACCGTCACCTCGCTCAACGTGACGTTGGTCATCGTGAACTGCGGCGTGCCGGAGCTCGGTGCGCCAGTGACCGTGATGGTGCCCGACGTTTGGTAGAAGACCGTCGGCGTGCCGCCGCTGTACACGTCTTCCAACATGCGCAGGCACTGCGTGCAGGTCTCGTAGTTGTCGTTGTCCCCCGCGCTCATCAGATCGAACGTGCCGGTGGCATCCGAGTAGAACTCGTAGAACAGGAAGTCCTGCAGCGACGAGTCACCGAGGTTCGGTCCATTGCTGAAGTAGACGTAAGGCCCCGCGCCATCGAGCAGGTAGATCGGAGTTGCGGTCAGCTGCATGCAGTTGCCACTCATGCCGCCCGTGCCGCCGGTTGAACCGCCCGTACCGCCTGTGCCGCCAGCCGCACCCCCTGTGCCGCCCGTCGTACCGCCTGCACCGCCGGTCGTACCGCCCGTGCCGCCAGCCGCACCACCAGTGCCGCCGGTCGTACCGCCCGTGCCGCCAGTCGTACCGCCCGTGCCGCCAGCCGCACCCCCAGTGCCGCCGGTCGCTCCGCCGGTGCCGCCCGACGTGCCAGCGGTGCCACCTGCGCCGGCCGTGCTGCCGCCGGTGCCGCCCGTTGCCGCACCGCTGCTTCCGCCAACGCCACCGTTGCCCGCAACGGAGCCACCAGAGCCGCCGTTCTGAGAACCGGCCGTGCCCGCGCTACCTGCTGCGCCTGCGTTGCCACTACCGCCCGAGCCACCGCTGGAAAAGCTACTGGTGTCGCTCTCAGCGCAGCCCTGCAGCGCGAACAATCCACCAAACAACACAGGCACCAAGCTCAAGCGATTCATGTGCAACTCCTCGATCTGGTTGGCCGCGCCCCGAAGCCGGACGTGGACCGGTGAGTGTCACCTCGAGGCGACACCGTGCTGCGCGCGAAACCAAGCAACACCGCGGCGCACCACCGGTCGCTCGGGAGCCCCGAGCGAGGTTGGGGCTTCTGTCACAATCGAGGAGCCGAGGCCAGCCCCTTTTCATCTGGAAAAACCGAACCGCGAGTCGATTACATCGACACTAAAGCGAGAAGTCCGCGCGGACGGCGTAATGATCTGACAACGCAGGTGATGAAAACGCGCGCTGGTAGCTCACGCCCTGGGGCGCGAACCCCCGAAATAGCACATGATCGATGCGCAGGCCGCCGCTGTCTGGATGAGGCTGCAAGGCGTTAGCGTAGCAAAACGTGCACTGATCTTGCTGACCACTCGCCGCATCAACCAGCCCCGTCCGCCGCAGCAACCGGGCGAAGTGTTGGGGCAGCCGCGCTTGATACTCGGAGCTGCCCGCGCCCCCGTGAGGCCCCGTGTTCAAGTCACCCAGGAGCACCACCGGATCGTTTCCACGAGGTTTCGCTGATGGAGCCGCGATCAGCGCGCTGAGTCGGTCAATCTGCCGCGACTGCTCCGTGATGAACTGACCAGCCGGTGGGTGCTTCATCCCACGCAAGAACGGCGTGAGGTGCGTGCAGTAGACATTGAGTGTTCCAAGGTCGGGATGTTCGACACGCGCCTGGATCACGCCCCGAGGGTGCATGCTCGAATCGAACTGGGTGTACTCGACATCGGTGACGGGGAGCCGACTGACCAGCGCGGTGCCATAGCTGCCTCCGAGCAAGTAGGGTTTGGGGGGGAGGCTGACGTCACTCTCCTCAACCGACGGCGCGCTACATCGAGCCAGGCTCCCGAGTGGGTCATCCAGGTCGGCGCTCAGGCACGCCGCGCACCCGTCGCTCAAGCCGTCCAGCTCGGAGCGGCAGCGCTGAATCGCGCAGCTCGCGACGTTTGCTTCCCCACGGCAATCCGAAGCCACGCAACCCACCAGCGAAGTCAGCTCGGAGTCACCGCAGCTGAGGCCGACCGTCGACTCAGGCGCTGGGCTCCACCAGCTAGCCCCGCTGCTCGTCAGCGCGCTCCGCAGCTGCTGCTGGTGACGCGGCAGCCACACCTCTTGCAGGCATGCCACGTCGAAATCGTCACGGGAGAGCGTCGCCGCGATTTCGGTCGCCCGTTCGTCGACGTTCGGGATCACTCCAGGCGCCAACCCGGCGTTGAACGTGAGCAGGCGCAGCTGGTGTGAACCTGGTGCGTCAGTGCGTGAACCGGGATTCGCTTTCAGGCGCACTGAGGCGTTCTCACTCGACAAGAAGCGCAGCGATGGCGCGCACCCCGGGAGCAACGGAAGCGCCAGAAACATCAAGAGCGTGTGGAAGCGTCCCAAGCGGCGGGGGCCGCTGGGCTGCATTGCTGAGTGCTGCACGCCAGCCGACTCGCAAGCCAAGTGCCAACTCGCTCCTGACGCCAGAAAGCGCAGCCCAAAAAACGCCGCGCCGCAGGGAGCGCGGTCACAGCACGTCGAACGGGTAGCCGTTGTCTTCGTAGGCGCGAGAGGCGATCAACTTGCGCAGCTCGTCGTCGTTGTTGTCGAGCTTGTTCAAGTTGCCACGGATCCTGAGGATCGCGGCGCGGGAGAACATGCTCGTCATGTCGAGCTCACGCCGCGCACCTTCCTCACCGCGCTGCTGAATGGCTCGTGAGGTGCGCGCGATGCACGCGGCGAGCGCGTAGAGATCGATCGCCGCGTTCGCGATGCGCAGCTGCACATATTGCATCTCGGCAATTTCGCTGCCGTGCTCCGTGAGCGCGCGGTCCACCGCTTGTTGGAAGGCGTCCGTCGCCTCCTCGAAGGCGACCGCTTCACGCCCTAGCAACGGATGGGCGCGGGAGAGCCGTTCACGCCGGAAGGTCTCCTTAACTTTCCGCACGGCAAATTCCCTCAACAACCCGAAGCCTTTTACCGGCTCGCGCATCGCCCCCACGACTTCGCTACGCTTCTTGCCCGGGCCGTGCATGCCGCTCAAGGCGATGAAACAACGCAGGATCTCGTTCGTGCCATCGATCACGAACGAGCCGCGCGCGTCCCGCAAGTAGCGCTCGAACGCATGAGGCCGTACATAGGCGCTGCCACCCGCGAGGGAGACCGCGTCCCCGACCACGCGCCACAGCGCCTCGCTGCCCGCGACACGACACATGCTGCTCTCGAGGCTGGAGTCCTCGACGTGCTGGTCCACGAGACCGGCCGTCAGGTGCACCATGGACTCGATGGCGAAGGTGTCGCTGAGCATGCGAGCGACCTTGTCCTTGATGATCGAGAACTCGCCGATGCTGCGCCCGAAGCTGTAGCGCTCCTGAACCCAGCGCACGCTCTCCCCCACAATCTTGCGACACATGCCGAGGAAGACACCGCTCAGCGGCACGCGCGCGGCACTCAGCACTTCCATCGCGATGGCATGGCCTTTCCCCGGTTCCCCGAGGATCGCGCTCGATTCGAGCGCTACGTCAGCCAACCGCAGGTCGCACATGCCGGCGCCCCGAAGCCCTAGCTTTTCGTGATCGTCGCCGGTGGAGACGCCTGGTCCCCGCTCGACCACGACCGCGGTCATGTGCGGCTTGTTGCCGGTGTGAGGTGCGCTGGTGCGCGCGAAGACGACGAAGATATCTGCGAGGTTGCCGCCGGTCACCCAGCGCTTCTCCCCGCTCAGGCTGTAGCCATCGCCCTTAGCGCTCAGCAGCGTGCGCATCGCACTGGCGTCGCTACCGGAGCCTTCTTCTGCCAGCGCGAACGCGCCCAACTTTTCGCCGCTCGCCAGCTTCGGCAGGTAGCGCTGCTTGAGCTCGGGTGTACCGAACTGCTGGATGGTCCGCGCCGTGAGCGACTCGCTGGCAAAGATACTCAGCGCCACCGATGGATCTGCCGCGCCCAGCTCTTCGAGCACGCGCGTGTAGCCCATGGAGGTGAGGCCCATGCCGCCATGAGTGACCGGCAGTCCGGTGCCGAACAGACCTAGCTCTTTCAGGCTCGTGAGCAGCTCGGGGCTGAGCGAAGCTTCGCGATCGATGCGCTCCGAGTCGATCTCCGAGTCCGCCAGGCGACCAATCAGGTGAACCAGGGTCTGCACCCGCTCACGCTCTGGGTCCGCGAGCAGAGGATAGGGAAAGATCAGATCTTCGGCGATCACACCGAAGAACAGCGCCTTCGAGAAGCTTCCTTCAATCATGTTTCAAGCGACGTCATCGTCTCGTACGCGGCGCACCGCGGACGAGGCGGTGCGAGCGAGCTCATTCAGGCTCTCGTTCTCGGCTTCTGCGTCGTCGGATCCCGGAGGCAATGAACCGGTCGGGGCCGAAGGCGGCATGGTGGTCGCACCGTGGATTTGGATTTCAGGCGCCGACGGTCGGTTCATGGCGCTGGACGGAACGCCGAACTCTTCGGCGCGCTTCGCCTGCCACTGATACTTGATGCGGTGGTGGTTCATGTTCACCAGCGTGTCCGTCATGCGATTGATGATGACGCGCATATCCGCGAGTTCGAGCCCCGATTCATCCAGTTGCCCCGACGCCAGCTTGGTGAACACGATGCGCTGAATCATCGCCTCGAAGGTGTCGCGATTCGGAGTCTCCACGGTGCGCGAGGCCGCTTCGATGGAGTCCACGACCATCAAGATCGCGGTCTCTTTGGTCTGTGGCTTCATGCCTGGGTAGCGAAACGCCGACTCATCGAGCTCCTTCGGGTTGCCTTGCTGCAGGCACTTGTTCCAGAAATACTCGACCAGCTGAGTGCCGTGATGGGTGTATGCGAATTCCACCACGGGCTCTGGCAGCCCACCTTCCCGCATCAGCTTCGTGCCCACGACGACGTGGGCCATGATCGCGTCCGCGCTGACCTCCGGGTCCAGCTCGTCGTGGGGCGACTGCTCGTCGGGTCCCAGGTTCTCGACGAAATAGCTGCGCTGAATCGTCTTGCCGATGTCGTGGTAGTAGGCGCCGACCCGGGTCAGCAACGCGTCAGCGCCAATGGCGCTCGCGGCTTGCTCCGCCAGGTTCGCCATCGCCCGGGAGTGCTCCCAAGTGCCGGGCGCTTCGCTGGCCAACCGGGTGAGCAGCGGCTGCTCCAAATCGGTGAGATCCAGGAGCCGCTCTCGCGGCACCTGGCCCAGCACCCGCGCCACGAAGCTTCGCAGCAACGCCGCGATGCCACCGCTGACCACGCCTCCGCCTACGCACGCCAGGAGGTCGGAGCTGGTGAGGCGCTTGAGGTCCGTGAGCACATCGAAGGAGCCCTCGATGGTGTAGCTGATCGCGACGTAGACCAGTGCCGCGCACAAACCGCCCAGGAAGCCGCTGAAGACCATATGGCGCGGGTGCTTCCGGTCCAGTAGCAACAAGGTGGCCGCCATACCCGGGTCAGCAGCACGCTGAGGAGGATCAGGTCGAGCTGCATCAACGAAGCGACGATGAATGACGAGATCATCGTCATCAGGAACGCGCTTCGGCGGTCGAAAGCCGTCGCCACCCACAGGGGCAAGGCACTGACGGGGAGCCACAACTCAGGCAGCGAAGTGAACAGCAGACCTAGTTTGCTGAACACCAAGAGCACGCCGAGGACGATGAAGATCCCCACCTGGGTTCGCAGTAGTTTCAGGCGGTTCTGGCCGAATTTGCGCAAGTAAGCCGTTAAGGCCAGCGCCAGCGAAGAAGATCGCGAAGACACCCAACAGACGCTGGGTGCCCGGGGGCCGCGAGCGCTGTGCTTGGGCGTACGCACACGATGGGACCCGATGTGAGGCTGGAGGACCTCGCCGCGGGCGACCAAGACGTCTTCGTGGACGTAGTGCAGCTCCGCACGACCCGTTTGCGCGTCGCGCTCGATTCGCGGCCCATACGGCAATCTCAACGTAATGTGCGCCGGTTCGCCGAAGCGAGGCGTCCAACTAGAGATGAAGCGGTCCCCGGAGTGGACCAGCGTCCACAACACCGCGCTCACGAGGCTAATAACCAGGGCAGAACCCAGCCCTGCGCGGATCCGTGTGCGCAGCATCCCTACACCGCTCGCCCGCGCACGAGAACCGCACGGAGAGCACCGCAAGGCAGCCGCAAGCCCGCGTGCTTGGCCTCTCGCGGCGAACAAACGCCACCGCAGGGTGTGGAGTGCTGGAGGTGGCCCATCCGCTGTTGAGCGCACGTTAGCACTTCGCCCGAATTGGCTACAGTCCCTGTGCCTCCACGGACCACAGGCCGAGCTGCGCGGGACAAACCCGAGCGCGCGAGGCCAAATGAGCGAGGGCGACGCGAGTCGTGAGCTGAGGCTCCGCCGAAGCGAACGGTGCGGGGCGTCCCGAGCGAAGGCCGAGCTGCGCGGGACAGCAGAGCGCTTGCAGAGGACGCTCGCGCTTGCTACCCGAAAGTTTGTGGGAGGCTTGAGCACATCGCTCGGATCCAAGCTGCTGGCCGTGCGTCGCGCGGGCAGCGCGGCGGTGATGGGCGTGCTCAACGTCACGCCGGACTCCTTCTCCGATGGCGGCGAGTACCTCGAGCCGAGCGCTGCTCGCGCGCGCGTGGACGCGCTGCTGAACGACGGAGCGGACATCTTGGACATCGGCGGCGAGTCATCGCGCCCCGGCGCAGCCACCATTCCCGCAAGAGAACAGATCGAGCGCGTCGAACCCGCGCTGCGCTACGCCGTGGAGCGCGGCGCGCTGGTGAGCATCGACACCACGCTGCCTGAGGTAGCTGAGCACTGCCTGAGCGCAGGCGCGACGCTCATCAACGACGTTTCTTGCCTCGCGGAAGCGGACTTGGCCACCGTGGTGGCGAAGGGTGGCGGCGATCTCCTGATCATGCACGCGCGCGGTCCGATGAGCCGCATGCCGGGCTTCAGCGAGTGGCCGGACGACGCGTACGGCGACGTGGTGGTGGAGGTTGCTCGGGAGTGGGGCGCTGCACGGGACCGCGCGGTGGCCCGGGGCCTGCCCCGCGAGCGTATCTTCTTCGATCCTGGACTTGGGTTCGCCAAGAACGCGCGCCACTCCTTCGAGGTGTTGCGCCGCCTACGCGAGTTCCGCAGCCTCGAGGCACCGATTTTCGTCGGGCCCGGACGAAAGTCATTCATCGCCTCGGTCGACCCAGCGCCTCCCAGTGAACGGCTTGGCGGCACCATCGCCGCCTGTGTTATTTCCGCACAGAAAGGCGCGCACGCCCTGAGGGTGCACGACGTGCGTGAGGTCCGGCAAGCGCTAGCAGTGCTCGGCGCCAGCGAGGACAACGAGGTGGGCCATGCTTGAGCGCCTCGTGGCCTACTTCACGGACCGCACTTGGGTGCAGCTCGGGCGCGACTTCCTCGACGTCAGCATCGTCTACTACCTGTTCTATCGCGCGCTGCTGGTCGTACGCGGCACGCGAGCGATCCAGGTCGGCTTCGGCTTGGGCGCCGTCTTGCTCCTGTACGTCGTCGCCCAGCGCCTGCAGCTGGAGACGGTGATCAACATCCTCGGCGCGTTGATCTCCAGCATGATTCTGCTGGTCGTCGTGGTGTTCCAGAACGATATCCGGCGTGGCCTGATGCGCCTCGGTCGAGGCGCGACTTGGACCGGCACGCGCAACGCCGAGACGCGCGTGATCGACGACGTCGTGGAGGCCGCAACGGAGCTAGCGCGCCACCGCATGGGGGCGATCATTTGCTTCGAGAAGGACGCGAACCTCGACGAGTTCGTCGAGCAGAGCCACAAGGGCATCGATCTCGACGCCCAGGTCTCGCGGGAGCTGTTGGTCAGCCTGTTCATTCCCGAGGGAACCAACAAGCTGCACGACGGCGCGATCATCATCCGTAACCTGCGCATCGCCAAGGCCGGTGTGTTCTTCCCGATGGGCGGTACCAAGACGATCGAGACCAAGTTTGGCTCACGTCATCGCGCCGCGATCTCGATCACCGAGGAAACCGACGCGGTCATCGTGGTGGTCAGCGAAGAGCGCGGCACGATCAGCTTCTGCTTCAACGGAAACATCGTCTCCCCCATCTCAGCCGGCGACTTGCGCAGCATGCTCGAGGCCGAAGTCGGCCCCAAGAAGAAGCCCGCAAAGAAGGCGGCACAGCGCCCTTCAGCGACGCCCCCGGTCAGCAAATTGCCGACCAGCAAGGCGCCCGCGCCTGCCGAGCGTAGCTCGCGCATCAGCGTTCC
Source organism: Polyangiaceae bacterium (assembly GCA_041389805.1). Classification (GTDB taxonomy): domain Bacteria; phylum Myxococcota_A; class Polyangia; order Polyangiales; family Polyangiaceae; genus JAHBVY01. Next base: position 31,021 of record JAWKRD010000041.1, read on the forward strand.
ACCCCCGCGCCCCAGCGCGACGCCTGAGGATCGCCCGAGCCGTCCTGAGGACCGCAAGACCGCGACCAGCGTGGAAGATACTGGGCCGGTGAGCATTCGCTTCTCTGGAGCACCGGATAGCGAACGCCGCACGACCCAACCCTCGGAAGACACGCCGAAACCCCTGCGTATGCGCCCTCAACCCAAGGAGAGCGCCGAGCCTGAAGCCGGCGACCGTCCAAGCCTCGATCCGACTCCCTTGGCGCCCGCGAGCAGTCCAAAGCCGCTACGCGGTGACAGCAACGACGGCTCACCGAGCGACCCGGGAGAAGGCGCGTAATGGCTGCTATCTGGGCGTGGATTGGCAACGCTTTCACCGAGAACATCGGTCTCAAGCTGTTGGCTTTCACGTTCGCCCTGGGCCTCTTCGCGTACCAGCACAGCCGTGAGGACCAGCAGCAACGCACCGTCCCCGTCGGCGTCGTGCTGCGTCTCCCCCCGGAAAGCGAAAAGCGCGAGCTGATGACGCCGACGCCAGCCAACGTCCACGTCACGTTGCGCGGCTCGACGCGCGCCATCGATCGGCTGATCGCAACGGGCATCGCGCCGGTCGAGCTCGATCTACGCGATGCTCACACCGAGCGCATCAACTTCGAGCCCGACATGTTCTCGCTTCCGATGGACGTGGAGGTAACCATCGTCGATCCGCCGAGCATCGAGCTCGAGTGGCAAGACGTCGTCACCCGTCAGATCCCGGTGCAGGCATCCATCACCGGCAAGGCAGCCGAAGGCTACGTCGTGAAGGGCGATCTGAAGGTCGACCCAACCCACGTCACAGTGGAGGGCCCAGTCAGCCTGGTCGAAGTGATGCAGTTCGCACGCCTCTCAGCGTTCGACGTCTCAGGTCTGACGGAAGGTGTCTATCGGCGCCGCATCGCTATCGACGATCCGCCGCCACGGGTGCGCTACGCAGACCCGAAGACGCCGCGCCCCGCTGTCACGGTCACCATCGCACGCCGTGTGAGCGAGCAACCGTTCCCCAATCGTCCGGTGGAAGTCATCGGCGTGACCAGCGGCAAGACCAGCCCCCGCACCGTAGACGTCACGGTGATTGGGCCACCAGAGGTCATCCGCTCTCTCCGCCCGGAACAAGTCGTCCCTCGCGTCGACTTGACCAAGGCGGTGGACATCGACCTCGACGAGCAGAAGCACGGCTCCGCGACCCTCACCGTGGAAGTGGAGATCGCGGACGCCGAGGTCAAGATCCAGCCGCCCAAAGTCAACGTGCGCTGGTAGCTACCGGCAGCCTGCAGCGTCCGAATGATTTCCACGCAGTAATAATGGGGCCGATGCCTCCGTGCACAACCTACCCAACGCAATGCTCTAGCGCACCCGTGGGGCACCGAAGTCAGGAAAGGCCGCTGGCGGGACCGTCAGGGTCAGCAAGCGCATCGGCTGTCGCGGTTGTGCCACACTGAGCCGATTCGAGCTTTGAGCGTGCAGGCAAATGGTCCCAGTCGCACGGGCTTTCCTAGGGATTTCTTGGGGGTGAGGGCTGGCACGCCGCGTGTATCCGTGCGGGATATGCAAAGGCTGACTCGCGCGCTGCTCCTCCCTCTGGCTCTCGCATTCGCTGCTTGTGGTGGCAACACCTCAGGCAATGACCCCGGCAACGGGGGCTCGAGCGGCAGCGGCGGCAACGGCGGTAACTCCGGAAGCGGCGGAGGCAGCTGCGCTGGCGTCGACTGCAAGGCTGGAAACCAGTGCTGCAACGGCAAGTGCATCTCGCAAGACTTGGTGTGCGAGGGCGAGCCGTGCGGCGACACCGTTTGCACGGGCAACACCTACTGCTGCAACGCCAGCTGCGGGACCTGCGTGGCGCCAGGCGAAGGCTGTACGGCGATTGCGTGCGGAACCGGTGGCAGCGGTGGAGGCGGAGGCCAAGCGGGTGGTGGTGGCGCTGGCGGCGCAACCTTCCAGTGCGGCGCCGAGACTTGCAAGCCGGGGCAGCGGTGTTGTGGGACCGAGTGCGGTGGAGGCTTCTGCGCTGATGGAGAGCTGCCCTGCCCGCCCGTCGACTGTCAGCCTGTGCTTTGCGGTCAGGTGTACTGCGAAGGCGGCACCTACTGCTGCAACGACAGCTGCAGCACCTGTGCAAAGCCCGGCGAAGGCTGCACGAATGAGCTGTGTGAGCCCGACTGCACTCCACAGCGCGCAGAAGGCTACGGCGACTGCGACGGCTTCTTCGGCTGGGCCTGGACGGGTACCTACTGCACCGCGATCGGTGGCTGCTCCTGCAATGGCCCGGACTGCAGCTCGCTGTACTACACGGAAGACGACTGCTGGAAAGCTGGGATGTGCCCATCCCGCTCTAGCTGCTCCGCAAGGACAAGGCTTCGTCGCGAGGCAGGCCAGCTCCAGCGCGGGCGCCTAGTCAGTCAGCGGCCGCCCCAGCTTCTTCCCCGGACATTGATTCCGCGAGGAAGTCGACCGTGCCGTCTATGCCCATGGAGTGGGTCTCGACGACATGATCCGCCTGAGCATAGAGCGGCGTGCGGGCCTTGAGCAGCGCCTTGAGCTCCGCCATCGCGTTCGATGCCGATTACGCATCGGGCAGGTGTCTCCCTGAGCAGTACGCGCTCCATGTGATCTTCGAGGCGCGCCTGAGCAGACTTCGTGGTCGAGCTGCTTCCAGGAGGTCGAACGTCTCGGCGTCGCTGACGATGCTGCCACCGGTTGCGAGCACTCCACCCGAAAGTGTCCGCAGGAACTTGCGCAACGTTTCTCGCTCTAGGCGACGATAGAACGCTTCGCCTTGCAGCTCGAAGACCTCGCCCAAGGTCATCCCGGCGTTCTCTTCCACCAGCTGATCGAGCTCGACGAACGGCAGCTTGAGGCGCGCCGCCAGGCGTGGACCGACGGTGCTCTTGCCTGCCCCGCGCATGCCGAGCAGCGCGATCGCATTGTTGTGCTCGCTTCAGGTTCGGCTTTGCGCAGGAGCTCGGCGGCGGTGTCCCGAGCGCTTGAGCGACGTCGCACAGACGCACCACTGAGATATTGCCGCGCCCCGCCTCAGCTCGTGAAGGAAGCGTTCGCTGACGCTCGCGCGCTTGCTGAGCGCGCCGATAGTCAGGCTACGTTCACGCCGGCGCATGCGAACTGCGCGACCAAGAGCCAAAAGAGTGGGGTGAGTCGCTCGAGCCATGAGGCGGGCAGTATACTTCCGGCGCCCCGACAATCAACTGCATGATACTTCTTGAGCGCAAGGTTTTTCTGAGAGTAGGCTACTGCACCCCAATGGAGCCTATTCGTTTCGAGACCCACCCGGACCGCTACCGCCACTGGAAGCTCTCCCTTCGACGGCCCCACATCGCCAAGCTGGATTGGACATCCCCGAAGACGGTGGGCTGGTGCCGGGCTACGTGCTCAAGCAGAACAGCTACGACCTGGGCGTCGACATCGAGCTGGCGGACGTCCAACGCATTCGCTTCGAGCATCCGGAGACCAAGTGCGTGGTGATCGCTGGCACGAAGGACCGCGTGTTCTGCTCCGGCGCGAACATCTACATGCTGGGCAGCTCGACCCACGCGTTCAAGGTCAACTTCTGCAAGTTCACCAACGAGACGCGGCTTTACCTCGAGGATATGACCGACAACAGCGGGATCCACACGGTGGCTGCGCTGGGCAGCGCGTGCGCCGGTGGTGGCTACGAGCTGGCGATGGCGTGCGAGCGCATCCTGCTGCTCGACGACGGTTCGAGCGCCGTGAGCTTGCCGGAGGTGCCGCTGCCCGGCGTGTTGCCGGCACGGGCGGTCCTCACCCGCCTGGTCGACAAGCGCAAGGTGCGCCGCGACCTGGCTGATGCGTTCAGCACGGTCGCCGAGGGTGCGCGGCAAGCGCGCTGTCGAGTGGGGACTGGTGGACGCCGTCGCCAAGAAGAGCCAGTTCGACGAGGCGCTCGCCAAGCTCACGAATCAATTCTGTACGGAAACGCCTGAACGCAGCGGCCCGGCAGTTACGCTGAAGCCCCTCTCCCCCACCCGGGAAGAAAACACCACGCGCTACGAATACGTCAGCCTGGAGATTGACGAAGAGAAGCGCGTCGCGAACCTCAAGGTCAGCGGGCCCAAGGCCAACACCCCAGAAGACGCGAAGGCGTTGCGCGAGCTGGGCTGCGACGTGTGGGCGCTCAAGGCCTTCCGCGAGCTCGACGATGCGATCCTCGACCTCCGCTTCAATGAGCGACAGATCGGGCTCGTCGTGATCACCACCGAGGGCGACGCTGAGCGCGTGCTGCAGAGCGACCGCGCCATCCTGAAGCTCGCCGAGAGTGACTGGTACGCGAAGGAAATCCTGCTTCACATGAAGCGGGTGCTGAAGCGCCTGGACCTCAGCGCGCGCACCGTCTTCGCCATCGCGGATCAAGGCACCTGCTTTGCGGGCAGCCTCTTCGAGCTGCTGATCGCGGCGGATCGCAGCTTCATGCTCGACGTGGAGGACGGCCCGACGCTGCGGCTCTCGGAGCTGAACTTTGGGCCGCTCCCCATGGGCAACGGCCTATCACGCCTCGAGTCGCGCTTCTTCGGCACGCCCGGTCGCGTCGCCGAGCTGAAAGAAGAGACCGACGCCATCGACACCGAGCGCGCCGCTGAGCTCGGCCTCGTCACCTTCACCCCCGACGACATCGACTGGGAAGACGAAGTGCGCATCGCGATCGAAGAGCGCGCCGCCTTCAGCCCCGACGCGCTGACCGGCATGGAAGCCAGCCTGCGCTTCGTGGGCCCCGAGACGTTGGAGACCAAGATCTTCGGCCGCCTGAGCGCTTGGCAAAACTGGATCTTCCAGCGCCCCAACGCAGTCGGCGACCGCGGCGGCCTAACCACCTACGGCACACCCGAGCGCCCGAAATTCAACTACGAGCGCACCTGATCAGAGGAAGCCATGAGCCAGATCGACCACAGCGAGAAGATCCCGAACAACGTCAATCTCTCGAGCGACCGCAAGCTCCAGCGCGCTCTCGAGAAGTGGCTGCCGAACTACATCAACTGGTGGACGGAGATGGGGCCCGAGGGCTTCCAGACCAAAGACGTCTACCTGCGCACGGCGATCAGCGCCGACACCGAGGGCTGGGCGCACTTCGACTACGTGAAGATGCCCGAGTACCGCTGGGGCATTTTCCTCGCGGATCCAGTCAAGGATCGCACCATCGCGTGCGGCGACGACTACGGCAAACCGGTGTGGCAGGAAGTCCCTGGCGAGCACCGCAACACCTTGCGCCGCATCATCGTGACTCAGGGGGACACGGAGCCCGCGAGCGTCGAGCAGCAGCGCCTGCTCGGCCAGACCTGCCCCAGCCTGTATGACCTGCGCAACCTGTTCCAGGTGAACGTCGAAGAGGGACGGCACCTGTGGGCCATGGTCTACCTGCTTCACTTCCCACTTCGGCCGTGACGGCCGTGAAGAGGCGGAGGCGCTGCTCGAGCGGCGCAGCGGCGACAGCGACAACCTGCGCATCCTCGGCGCGTTCAACGCGCCCTGCGACAACTGGCTGTCGTTCTTCATGTTCACGTTCTTCACCGACCGTGACGGCAAGTACCAGCTGCTCGCCCTGGCTGAGAGCGCCTTCGATCCGCTGAGTCGCACCACGCGCTTCATGCTCACCGAAGAAGCGCATCACATGTTCGTGGGTGAGACCGGCGTGCTGCGCATCATCCAGCGCACCTGCGAGCAGATGAAGGCGAACCCGGGCAAGGATCCGCGCGAGCTTGGCCTGATCGACCTACCGACGATCCAGAAGGCGCTGAACTTCTGGTACTCGATCTCCTCGACCTGTTCGGCGGCGAAGTCTCCAGCAACGCCGCCAGCTACTTCGCTTCAGGCCTCAAGGGCCGCGCGAAGGAAGCGCAGTACGAGGATCACATCTGCCTCGAGCAGATCTACAACATGGACAAGATCGAAGACGGCAAGGTCGGCAGCGAAGAGGTGCCCCTGCGCAACGCCATGAACGAAGTGTTGCGCACCGAGTACACCGAGGACTGCCAGCGCGGCGTCAACAAGTGGAACCGCATGATCGCGGAGCACGAGATCGACTTCGAGCTGACGCTGCCGAGCCGGCGCTTCAACCGTCAGATCGGCCTCTACGCAGGCATCCACTTCAGCCCGGCGGGCGAGCTGATCAGCAAAGAGCAGTGGGAGGCGCAAAAGGACGCCTGGCTGCCCAGCGAGGCAGACCTCACCTACGTGAAGAGCCTGATGAACCGCTCGGTGACGGAGCCAGGCAAGATGGCCAACTGGATCGCCGCGCCCAAGCACGGCATCAAGGGTCGCCCCATCGACTTCGAGTACGTGCGCCTCGACTGAGATGTCCGGACGTCGCTCGTTCGCCGCGGGGCACTTCCCCGCGGCAATGTTACTCGCTGGAGCGCTTGCTCTCGGCTCACTCGCGACCGCAGGCTGCGGTGGTGCGAGCGCGAACAGCGCACCGGCTTCAGCCGAGAGTCCACTGCTGAATCAGCCGCTCAAGCCCATCGGCGGGCGCACCACCGCAGGCGCCCGCATCGACCTGAAGGCGCTCGAGGGCCGCATCATCGTGGTGAAATTCTTCGCCAAGTACTGCAAGCCCTGCGAAAAGACGCTGCCGGGCGCCCAGCGCATGCATCAGGCGAGCCCTGACGTGGCGGTGATTGGGATCTCCGAGGACGAGTCCCAGGCGGATTTGGACTACCTGGTCCAGAGGCACGGCTTGAGCTTCCCCATCGTGCGTGATCCCGGCAACGTGATCGCTGGGCGTTTCCGCGTCACGGCGCTGCCAGCGACGTTCATCACGGACAAGACCGGCAAGGTGGTGTGGGTCGGCGGCGAGCAGCAGACCGAAGCTGATCTCGAGCGCGTGATCGAGTCGGTGCGCTCTAAGGCTCCGTAGCTTCAGCGCTCGCCTTGCCATTCGTCACCGGCGCGAGCTCCGGATCCTTGTCTGGGTCGTAGTCGGAGTCCGGCTCGATGAAGATGCGCTTCATGTGGGGGAGCTTCTCCCGGATGCGCTCCTCGACGGCGTCGGTGATCGCCTCGACTTCCTCGACAGTAATTCCGTGAGGAAATTTAACTTTGAGTGCCAGGATGGCGGAGTCCGGTCCCAGGTGCAGGCTGAGCAGCTGAGTCACGTCTTCCACCCCATCGGTGCTGCGCGCGAGCTCCAGCGCGGTTCTGCGGTGCTCCGGCGTGATGCCTTCGCCGATGATCAGTCCGTGCGTCTCGTACGCCAGAACGACGCCGATGGTGCACAACAACAGACCGATCACGACCGACCCGACGCCGTCCGCAACCGTGCTGCCGGTAGCCCAGGAAACACCAACCGCGATCAACGCGATCACCAAGCCAAACAGCGCGCCCGCATCCTCCAGCAAGACCACTGGAATCACCGGATCCCGTCCTCGAAACAGCGCCTCTTTGATGGGTCGATCACCGCGCTGGTGATTGAACTCCTTGATGGCGACCATGAAGCTCTTGCCCTCGAGCAGGATCGAGATCCCGAGCACGACTACCGGCGCGATCAACGAACCGGGCGCCGAGTCCGGCTGCATCAGCTTGTGAATGCCCTCGTACAGCGCGTACACGCCGCCGAGGAAGAACAGCATCAGCGAGACGACGAACGCCCAGAAGTATTGCTCCGCGGCCCTTCCCATGGGGAAACGCACCGGGTCGCGCTTGGCAGCGAGCCCCATGCCGACGAGCAGCAACGCTTGGTTGCTCGTGTCAGCCACGGAGTGCACGCCCTCCGCCACCATCGCGACGCTGCCCGACAGCCACGCCGCGACGAACTTCGCGATGGCAATGCCCCCGTTCGCGAGCAAAGCCGCCATTACGACCTTCTTCGGATCTCCTCCGCCACCAGCCATGGGCTCGCGAAGTTAGCAGACCTTTCGCTTCCTCCAGCCGACAAACGGCAGCCCACCGGGCCAACCCGATACTGGGCTACAGCAGGGAGATATGTACCCGCGCTCGCACGTTCTGAAAGAAGTTCTGCAGCGCGAGGGAGAGCCGGCGGCTGATGTACCAGTTACGCAAGAGCGGCTCGACCTGGTTGAACGGCTGACCGCGAAACGGCGTCTCCGCGCTGCGATGCAGCGTCTCCAGCTCCGCGCGACTCGGGCGCAGCATCGGCGTGATCATGCGATCGATGTACAGGCTCGCGCGGGCCTGGCGGCGGAACACCCGCAAGAGCTCCGAGGCGCCCAGTCCCTCCGCGGCCGCGGCGTCTGCCAGCTGCACCTCGCCACCCACCCGCTGCACCCAGGCCTTGCGCGACTGCTGAGCGCGCACGCGGAGCTCGCGCTCGCTGGGTTGGCGATCGATGCGCAAAGCCGCCAGCAGCGTCTCCGAGATGTGGCGCTCGAGCGCTGCGCGCAGGTGCCGCTCGCGATACGGTAGCTTCGCTCGAGCCCGAAAGCCGCGATCGCTCAGCGCCTCGAGGCGCGCTTCGAACGCTAGCTCGCGCTCGAAGATGAACTGCGGATTCTCTACACCGCCGGTCTCCGCCGCGATGAAGCGCACCACCGCGCGATCGATGAGCAGCGCGCGCTGGGTGTCTCGCTGCGGTGGTGGGGAACGCAGGGGAACTTGAGCCGGCGCGACGCTCTGCTTCTTTTTGGGGGGAGGAGCGGCGGTCTTCGCTGGGTCCTTCACAGAGCCTTGCGCATGCGCGGCGCCGGTCAGCGCCGCCAAACACAGGACCAGCGCTGCCTCACGGAAACGGCTACCCACTGGCAAGCCACGGAGCGAAACAGCGCGCCTCACCCCCAACCCCATCAACGCGCGCTGCTGGCTTCGGTGGAGCTCGGGGGTGCAGAGTCGTCGTCCAGGTCGCCGTGGTCGGAGTCGTGATCCTGATCGTGATCGTCGACTCCGCCTTCAACGCCGTCGTGACGTTGGGCGTAGCTGCGAGCCACCCGACGCGCGCGCACGAACTCTGCGAAGGTCAGCACCTTGTCGAGATCCCGCGAGCCCAAGGTTTCTGCGACCTCTTTGAGCTGCTTACGCAGCGACTCGGCGTTGCGCACCCGGCGCCCCGTGAGTTGCTCCTGAGAAATCGGCGCCGCCTCCTTGGGCGGCTGACTGGGAGCCGCTGGACGCGCGATGGGCTTGAGCGCGTGAGCCGCGAGCCAGGCTTCCATGAACACCCGCAAGCGCTCGCTGCGGAACGCAAACCAGCGCTCCCGCTCGGGGCCATAGGACATCAGCACGTCCTTGAAGCGCCGGAACGCGCCCTTGCCGTCGATCGCCGCGGTCAGACGATCTCTGAGCTCGGACTCATCCACCATTGGAATGAAGCGCTCCATCCAGCGGTACTGCTCCCGCGAGCTCACCGGATCGATGCGCATGTAGCTGTCATCGGCAGCGATCCGCGCGTGCATGTCGGGATCCGCGATGCCGTCCACGACCCGCAGCACTTCACCCGTGTCGAGGTGCAGGTAGCTGTGTACTTCGGGTGCGTTGTTCTCGAAGGCGTCTTCGAGCGCCTCCCAATCCACGGGGACGTCTCGCAAGTCCGTTCGATTGCTCCCCTTATCCTCGTTCGCCATTTGGCTTCCTCACCTCGAGAGCGACGCTGCTTTGCGCCGCTCCTTCAAGAAACGCTCACACGACCCCTCCGCATGCCTTGCGGCGGGATGCAGCCGTGATGGTTGCGAGCCGTTGAGCTCGTCTTGATGTGTCTGGTGTCCTGATCCGTCTTCGTCGATTGCCGCTTTCGCCTCAGCTCGCACTTCGCGCACGCCTCACGGCATCACGCCAACCCTCGAGGCGGCGCTCCCGTTCCGGACCGTCAATCGTGACACGGAACTGATCTTGAATCTTGACCATTTTCGCCGCGTCCCGTGCGTCTTTGAATAGTCCGGCGCCAATTCCGGCGAGCATCGCCGCGCCGCGCGCGGTGGTTTCGAGGTCACTCGGCCGCTCGACGGTCACTCCAGCGAGGTCGCTCTGGAGCTGCATCAGCAGATCGTTCGCCGCCGCCCCGCCGTCGACGCGCATCAAGCTCAGGGGCTTTTCCAAGTCGTCACCCATCGCTCGCACCAGGTCCGTGACCTCGAGGGCGATGGACTCCAGGGTGGCGCGCACCAGATGAGCGCGGGTGGTGCCGCGAGTCAGACCACAGATCAGACCCCGCGCGTCGGGGTCCCAGTACGGCGCGCCGAGGCCAGCCAGCGCCGGCACGAAGTAGACGCCGCCGGAGTCTTCGACACTGCGAGCCAGCGCTTCCGTCTCCTTGGCGCTCTGGATCAAGCCGAGGCCATCACGCAGCCACTGCACCGCCGCGCCCGCGATGAACGCGCTGCCCTCGAGGGCGTAGACGACTTCGTCACCAATTTGCCAGCCCAGCGTGGACAGCAAGCCAAAGCGGCTGCGCACCACCTGGCTTCCGGTGTTCATCACCACGAAGGCGCCCGTGCCATAGGTGCATTTCACCTGCCCCGGGTCGAGGCACGCTTGGCCGAACAAGGCTGTGTGCTGATCGCCTGCGAGGCCTGAAATCGGGATTCCGTCCGGCAAGAAGCCGAGGCCCCTGGTCTCTCCAACCCGTCCCGCCGAGGGCACGATACGCGGCAAACAGGCTGCAGGAACTCCCAACAGCTCGCACTGAGCGCTGTCCCAGGTGCGCGCCTCCAGGTTCATCAACAGCGTGCGGCTCGCGTTGGTGACGTCGGTCACGTGAGGCGCCTCGGGATTCGCGCCGGCCAAACGCCACACGAGGAAGGAGTCGATGGTGCCAAAGACCAGCTGCCCCGACTCCGCCTTGGCGCGGGCGCCGGGCACTTCGTCGAGCATCCAAGCCAGCTTCGTGCCCGAGAAGTAGGGGTCGAGCACCAGCCCCGTTCGCTCACGCACGGCGTCTTCATGACCCGCGGCTTTCAGCTTGGCGCAGCGATCTGCCGTCCGGCGGTCCTGCCAGACGATGGCGCGATGAGCGTGTGCTCCAGAGTCGCGATCCCAGAGCAGGGTGGTCTCGCGCTGATTGGTGATGCCAATCGCCGCGATCTCTTCGCCCACCACGCGCGCGGCGCGCATCGCCTCGCGCACGGCGCTGTGGACGCTCTGCCAGATCTCTTCAGCGTCGTGCTCCACCCAGCCCGGCTTGGGGAAGTGTTGGGCAAACTCGCGGTTCGCGCGGCCAAGCGTATTCCCGTTGGTGTCCATCACCAGGGCGGTGGAGCCGGTGGTGCCTTGGTCAATGGCTAAGATGTGTCGAGTCATCGCGGCCCGAGCCTATCAAACCCGCGGCGTATCAAGCCCGAGCGGTAGAAAAACCTGACGGTTACGCTGCGGTACCCTGACCCGGCCGCCCCCGAGAGCATTGGCATCTTATTTGTCGGGCACCCCCGCCGGAGTCCTCCGCTGCGCTTGTAGCTAAGCGGGGGGCCGGGTAGCCTTGGACGCAATGGCGCGCCTTATCCTCGCGACTCCCGACGGCCAGCAGGTCGTGGAACTCCGCGCGCACAACACGTTGGGTCGTCATCCCTCGAACTCGATCCAGCTGCTCGACAAGATCGTGTCGAAGGAACACTGCATCGTCGAGAAGCGGGGCGACCAGTTCTGGCTGCGAGATCTGGGCAGCTTGAACGGCACCTATGTCAACGGTGAGCGCGTCCAGGGGGAGCGCCAGCTCTTCCACCAGGACGACATCACCCTTGGTTCGACCCGCGCCCGCTACGACGATGGCGCCGGAGTGTCGGATCCGCCGCGCGCCGGGGTGGAACCGGTGGGCGCCGCAGCGTGGCAGCCGGCGATCAACCCGGGTCCGCCGGCCATGCCCCTCGGTTCGACCAACCACCCGAATTCACAGGCGCAGCCCTCGGTGCCCGGCGGCATTCAGAGCATGCCCACCCCGGCGCAGTCGATGCCTGGGCCATCGATGCCCGGTCAGTCACTGCCAGGCGCGGTGTTGAGCCAAGCGCCAGCGCCGACTTCGAGCCAGGTCGGCCTGCCCCCGATGAACCAGACGCGGGTCGACGTGAACGACGCCGCCCGCGCCATCGGCACGCAGATGGCAGCCACCCAGAAGGGGTTTCTGCCGTACGACCAGCTGGCGGGCAATCCGCAGCAGCTGGCCGCGGACTACGAGCGGCTGCGGCTGTCTCACGAACTAGGCCGGGAGATCGCCCTCGAGCGTGACCTGCCCACGCTGCTCAACAAGATCTTGATGAGCGTGTTCAAGTTCGTGCGCGCGGACCGCGGAGTCATTTTCCTCCGGGATCCACAGGGCAAGCTGGTGCCCGGCGCCAGCCTGCGTCGTGACGGCACCGAGACGCCCATCACCGTGTCCTCCACGATCATGAACCACGTGATCAAGGAGCGGGCGACGGTGCTCACCCACGACGCCGCGATGGACTTCGCTGCCTCCAAGGGCAAGAGCATGATTCTCAACCGAATCAGCTCCGCCATCGTGGCTCCCCTGCTTCACAACGACGACATCCTCGGCGTGCTGTGGCTGGACAGCGAGACGCTGGCTCAGTTTCAGCAGAAAGACATGGAGATCGTCACGAGCATCGCCGCTCAAGCCGCGATGTTCATCGAGATCAACATCCTGGGCCGTAAAATCCAGGAGGAAATCATCAATCGGGAGCGCTTCAGCCGCTTGCTCTCGCCAAACGTCGCCGAACGCGTGATGAGCGGCGAGCTCGAGGTGAAGAAGGGCGGTCGCTCCAGCAGTCGGTGACGGTGTTCAACTCGGACATCCGCGGCTTCACCCGCATGAGCGAAGGCGCGCAACCGGAGAGCATCGTCGAGATGCTCAACGAGTACTTCGAGCTGATGGTCGAGACGCTGTTCAAGTTCGACGGCACCCTCGACAAGTTCATGGGCGACGGCATCATGGCGCTGTGGGGCGCTCCGGTCTCGGCGCCCGACGACCCGATCCGCTGCGTCAGCTGCTCCCTCGAGATGATGGAGGTGCTGGGCAAGTTCAACCGTCAGCGCCTGGCGGACAACCTGCCCTCCCTGGGCGTGGGCATTGGCATCCACACCGGTCCCCTGGTCGCCGGCTACATCGGCTCCTCGAAGGCCTTGAGCTACACCGTGATCGGCGACACCGCGAACACCAGCGCTCGCCTGTGCGGCGTCGCCGCGGCCGGGCAGGTCTTGGTCAGCGAGACCACCCTCGGCATGCTGCGCAATCGCTTCCAGTACCAGGAGCTGCCCGCCGCCAGCCTGAAGGGCAATGAAAAGCCCTTCAAGATCTTCAACATCACCGGGCCTCAGGTCACCGCTCAGGTCCCCGCCAGCTACCAAAGCGGCGAGTAAACGCGCCTACAGCTTGCCTGGAGGCGGCGAACTGGAAGCCGATTCGGCGCTCAGTTTCGCCGCTCGAGGGGCCTACGAGTTTGAGGGTGAGGGAGCTCCGTGCTCAACGCACCACGCCCGGGTGTGACACCAGTACCACACCGGATAGCGCCTGCTAGCCAGAGTTCCGCGCGGCAGCATCTGAACGCGAGCACCAGAACTCAGCAGTTTCGGGCTTCTACCGCCACCAACGGGAGAAAATGCCTGGCACCGCTCAGCTTCTCACAACTGGCATGACCAGTGCTTAGAGGGGAACCATGCACACCCGACTGACGGCGACCGGCTTGCTCCTGGCTTCTTGTCTGCTGCCCTCCCTGGCGAGCGCGCAGCCTACCGACGACGGCTCCTGGTCCTCCCCAAAGGACGCGCCGGCAGAGGCGGCCCCGCCCGCCGGCTCTGCAGCCTTCGCCCCCGCAGATGCAGGGCCCGCACCGGCCGCGCCGCCACCAGTGGCCGCCGCGACCCCCGCGGCCGCCGTCGCTCTGACCAACTGCCGAGTGAATCCGTCCCCCGCCATCGACCGCGCCACGGGCGTGACGATTGGTGGGCTAGTGTGCGATTCCCTGCGGACTCAGATCAGCGGCGTCGGCGCCCTGAGCGAAGGCTACCAGCCTGGCCTGCCGGGCTACGACATCTCGATTCAGCGCCTCGGCCGCAAGGTGCTGCTCAAGCTCCAGCGCACGAACGCCGCCGGCCAAGTCGACCGCACGGAGACGCTGACCCTCAGCGGCGTGGAAGAAGCCACCGAGGCTGCACCGCGCCTCGCCGCGGCCATGAGCGAAGAAGTCGACATCAAGGAGACGGAGCGCGTGGACAACCTGGTGGGCGACGAGGCCCGCCGCTACAAGAAGAAGTCTGGCGAGTCGATGTTCGGCCTCGGCATCGGCGCCCAGATGGCAGGCGGCGACTTCGCCGGCAGCACGCTGCACCTCAGCTACCAGTACGAGACCCCAGACTTCGGCCTGCTCGCCCGCGGCTCCGTTGGCGGCCTCGGCGACAACTCCGACGAAGAGTGGATGTACAACTACCTGTCAGTGGGCGCTCGCTACTTCTTCAACAGCGAGAACATCTCCCCCTTGATCGGCGGTGGACTGAACATCTCTGGCATGAGCAACACACGCAACCGAGACGGGATCTACGATGACCGCTTCGAAGGCAGCGGCGGCGGCGGATATCTCGAAGCGGGCGTCGAAGCCCTGCGCCTGCACAAGACGCGTCTCGAGCTGTCTATCCGCGTGGATTTGCCGTTCTACTCTCTGAAGCGCCAGAGCGATTCGTACTACGACTACACGACCGATACGACGGTTGACAGCACGGAACCGGGGAGCAAGTACGTCGCGCCCGTCTCGTTGAACGCGACGATTCACTTCTGAGAGTGGGTTCGGGTTTGAGTTCGGGTTCGAGTTCGAGTTCGAGTTTGGGTTTGGGTTTGGGTTTGGGTTCGGGTTCGGGTTTGAGTTCGGGTTTCGACACATCGAGCTGTGCCAGGACATGGGTTACGCTTTGCCGGGCTTTGGCTGCGCCTCGCCCGGCGGGCTTTCTTCAAGGCTGGCCGGCATCGGCTTCGCCTGGCCGGCACTGCTCATGGCTTGCCGGGCATCGGCTTCGCCTGGCCCGGCAGTTTTCCGTACGGCTAGCCGGGCATCGGCTTCGCCTGGCCCGGTGCGTCTCATGGCTCGCCGGCTTTGGCTGCGCCTCGCCGGCAGGATTTCTTCAAGGCTAGCCGGGCATCGGCTTCGCCTGGCCCGGTGCGTCTCATGGCTCGCCGGCTTTGGCTGCGCCTCGCCGGCAGGATTTCTTCAAGGCTGGCCGGCATCGGCTTCGCTCGGCCGGCAGTTTCTCAGCCTGTTCAGGCTAGCCGGGCATCGGCTTCGCCTGGCCCGGCAGTTTTCCGTACGGCTAGCCGGGCATCGGCTTCGCCTGGCCCGGTGCGTCTCATGGCTCGCCGGCTTTGGCTGCGCCTCGCCGGCAGGCTTTCTTCAAGGCTAGCCGGCATCGGCTTCGCCTGGCCGGCAGGATTCTGTAAGGGCTCGCCGGCTTTGGCTGCGATTTGAGTGTTCGTTCGTTCGTGGATTTCGCATTTTGCCGGCGTGCTCGGCGTTGTCCAGGCCGCGCCGGGCTGCGCCCGGTGCTCGCTACGCTCGCAGCCTGGACAACGCCTGCGACTCGCCGGCGTGGCGATCGGGTGATCGAAGGAGGTCACCCAATGCTCGATATCTATCCATTCATTCTCGAAACCATCGTGTCCATTCGTCCGCTTGCCGAGCGGATTTTCCGCGAGGATCCTGACCTAGGGAAACAGCTGCGGCGTGCTCAGTCCTCTATCGCGCTGAACGTAGCTGAGGGCTCCTACAGCCGAGGACGCAATCAGGCCTCGCGCTTTCACACTGCAATGGGTTCCGCGCGTGAAGTGCTAGCATGCCTCGAGGTTGCCGAGGCGCTCGGCCTGATCGGCGCGCTCGACCAGGGAGTGCACCAGCGCTTCAACCGCATCCTGGGCACCCTGCATCGGCTCTGCATCAAGTGATGGAGGCGAGCCGTGGGGCGTTCTCGCCTCACGGCCGGTCGACACAGCGCGCTAAGGCGACACCGAGAGCGGCTCACACCGCAAACCAGTCAGCTCACCCACCCGACGCTCGGCGATGTGGCTCCACAGCGACTCGATCTCGTCGATCAGCAAGTCGCATGGCGTTTCACCGCGGAAACATGCTTTACTCAGAGCTTCGCTGACCCCGGGTCGCGGGGTGTAGTCGCGCCACAGGGACTCGAGCAGTCAGTCGCCAGTACCTCACGGAAACCTGAAGCGCTCACCGAGAGTCTCGTGGATGCGCTGGGGTGTGTACGCTGGCTTGGCAGTCGAAGCGCTGTGCGGATCCGACATCAGGCGAGCAGCAGCGGCTCGAAGGTCTCGGTCTCCGGGTTGAGCAGCCACTCCGGCTGGCCGCGCTCGAGGGCGCAAATCTGCCCTGGGCGGAACGGCGGAAAGCCTGGACGGCTGCTCAGAAAGGCGCCGAGGCCGCTGATCCCGGGCTCGTGTCCGACAACCAGCACGTTGACACCAAACGCGGCCAGCTCCTCAGCGGGCAAACGCGGTGGATAACCCGGCGCGAGAGTCGGCAACACTTGCACCCAAGGCGCACTTCCATCGGGTTTGAGCGCCGCCTGGACCAACTCCGCGGTTTGCACCGCGCGCACCAGCGGGCTCGTCACTATGGCGTCGCACTCCACACCGCGCGCGCGCAAGAGCTGCCCCATTTGCGTCGCGCGGGCTCGCCCAGGCGCGCTCAGGTAGCGCTGCTCGTCAGTCAGCCCGTGATCCGCTTGAATCGCCAGCGAGTGGCGCATCAGAAAGACTCGCACGCGCGGAGCCTCGTCCGCAGTCAACTCGCCGTCAACGCTGGATGCCATGCCGCGCAGCGTTGCGCCCTCGGAAGGGCTCGACTGACCCTGGAAGAGGCTGTGAAAGCGCCATGTTTGGCGGCGCTTTCGCGTTGACCGGTCCCCCCCTTGCGCCTAAGTTCCGCGCGAGTCAGACGCTCGGCAACGTCGCGCCCAGGCCCTGAAAACGGGGCGCAGCGAGAGCCGGTGTTCGACCAGCTTGCGCCGACCCAGACTCGGCGCCAAAACCCGCCGCACGCATTGGGCTTCTGAGCGGACACCTCCGCCTCAATCTCGCGGAAACGCGCACTCACCCAACTAGGAGTAGTCATGTCGGTAAAGGTTGGCATCAACGGCTTCGGCCGCATCGGACGCTGTGTCTTGCGCTCGCTCTACCAGCGCGGAATCAAAGATGTCGAAGTCGTCGGCATCAACGATCTGACGGATCCCAAGACGCTGGCTCACCTGCTGAAGTACGACTCCATCCACCGCACCTTCGACGCCGCGCCCGTCGGCGTGCGTGACGGCGGCATCACCGTCGGTGGCAACGACATCCAGATCACCGCGATCAAGGATCCCAAGGAGATCCCCGGAGGAGCCAGGGCGTCGACGTGGTGCTCGAGTGCACCGGCTTGTTCACCGACAAGTCCAAGGCGATTGGTCACATCGAGGCAGGCGCCAAGAAGGTGATCATCAGCGCCCCCGCGAAGAACCACGACATGACGATCGTGATGGGCGTGAACCAGCACGAGTACGACGGCAGCAAGCATCAGGTGATCAGCAACGCCAGCTGCACCACCAACTGCCTCGCGCCCGTCGCCAAGGTACTGCTCGACAGCTTCGGCGTCGTCGCGGGCCTGATGACCACGGTGCACTCGTACACCAACGACCAGGCGCTGCTCGACCTGCCCCACCGCAAGGGCGATCTGCGGCGCGCTCGCGCTGCCGCGGTCAGCATGATCCCGACCAGCACCGGCGCTGCCAAGGCGGTGGCTGAAGTCATCCCCGCGCTCAAGGGCAAGTTCGACGGCCTCGCGGTGCGCGTGCCGACGATCGACGTGAGCCTGGTGGACCTCACCCTGACGACCGAGAAGGACGTCAGCGTGGACAGCATCAACGCCGCGATGAAGGCCGCTGCTGAAGGCCCGCTCAAGGGGATCCTGCAGTACACCGAGGAAGAGCTCGTCTCGAACGACTACATCGGCAACACCCACTCCAGCATCTTCGACGCCACCATGACCAAGACCCAGGGCGATCGCTTCGCCAAGGTCTTCTCCTGGTACGACAACGAGTGGGGATTCGCGAACCGCATGATCGATCTCGCGCTGCTCGTGGCCAAGGGCTGAGGCCAGACCCGCGCAACGACAACAGTTCGTATCCTCAAGGAAACACAAATGGCGTACCTGGACGGGATCAAGTCGATTGAAGAGCTGGAGCTAGCGAACCAGCGCGTGTTCATTCGCGTGGACTTCAACGTGCCGCTCGACAAAGAGCAGCAGATCACCGACGACGAGCGCATTCGCGCGGCGATCCCCACCATCCAGTACGCCATCGAGGCGGGGGCCAAGGTGATCTTGGCCTCTCACCTCGGCCGCCCCAAGGGCAAGGTCGCGCCGGAGTACAGCCTCGAGCCCTGCGGCGCGCGCCTGGCGGAGCTGATGAAGGTCGAGGTGCACATGCCCGACGACTGCATCGGGGACGCACCGCGCAAGGTGATTCAAGATCTGCGCGCCGGCCAGGTCTGCCTGCTCGAGAACCTGCGCTTCCACGCGGAAGAAGAAGAGAACGAAGAGGGCTTCATCAAGGAACTCGGCGAGCTGTGCGATGTGTACGTGAGCGACGCCTTTGGCGCCGTGCACCGCGCCCACGCCTCCACCGCCGGCCTGCCCCGCATCAAGTCGGAGCGCGGCATGGGCTTTTTGGTGAAGCGTGAAATCGCCTCCCTCGCCCGCGTGGTGGACTCCCCGGCGCGGCCCTTCGTGGCGGTGCTCGGCGGCGCCAAGGTCGCCGACAAGATCGAAGTCATCGAGAGCCTGATGCAGAAGTGCGACGCCATCTGCATCGGCGGCGCGATGGCCAACACGCTGCTCGCAGCGCAAGGGCACAAGCTGCAGGCCTCCCGCGTCGAGAGCGACTGGCTCGCTCGCGGCCGCACGCTGCTCGAGCAAGCCCGGGACCGCAAGGTGGACATCCTGCTGCCGAAGGACGTGGTCGTCGCGACCTCCCTCGAGGCGCAAAGCGGCAAGACCGTCAGCGTCGGCAGTATCCCCGCGGATCACATGGCCCTCGACGTCGGCCCGGAGACTTTGGAGCTCTTCGGCGCGCGCATCGCCAAGGCGCAGACCATCTTCTGGAACGGCCCCATGGGCCTGTTCGAGAACCCGGCGTTCGCCAGCGGCACTCAAGGCATCGCTCAGCGCGTCGCGGATGCGGAGGCGTTCTCGGTGGTGGGCGGTGGCGACAGCGCCGCGGCCGTGCGCCAGGCGGGTGAAGAGCTGGCGAGCAAGATCGACCACATCTCCACCGGTGGCGGCGCCTCCCTGGAGCTCATCGAAGGCAAGAAGCTACCCGGCATCGAGGCCCTGCGGAGCGCAGGCTGAGCGCCATGGGGGAGGCAGAAATGACAAAGCGCGTTCCGCTGATCGCGGGCAACTGGAAGATGTTTCACGGCGGCCGCACCGGCTGCGATTTGGCCATCGACATCATGCGTGGCCTGCGCTCGGAGGATTTGCCCGCGGGCACCGCCGACGTGGTGATGGCGCCGCCCTACACGGCGCTCGCCGCAGTCGCCGCCACGGTGGAAGAGGCGCGCGCCGGCTTGAAGGTCAGCGTCGAGATTTCCGCGCAGAATCTTCACCCAAAGGCGGACGGCGCCTTCACTGGCGAGGTGAGCGCGCCGATGCTGCTCGACGCCGGCTGCAAATGGGTGATCATCGGTCACTCGGAGCGCCGTCAGCTGTTCGGTGAGACGGACGCTGGCGTCGCTGAAAAGACGCAAGCAGCGCTCGACGCGGGGCTCCGCCCCATCGTGTGCGTGGGTGAAACCCTCGAAGAGCGTGAAGCCGGTCAGACGTTGAGCGTCGTTCAGCGTCAGGTCGGTGCCTTCGCTAAGTTGCTGTTGGCTGACGTCGGCGTGGGCGCAATCGCTTACGAACCCGTCTGGGCCATCGGCACGGGGCGCGTCGCAGGGCCCGAACAAGCGCAGGAAGTGCATGCCGCCATTCGGGTCCAACTATCGGGAATTTCAGCAGATTTGGCAGCGGCCACGCGCATCCTCTACGGCGGCAGCGTCAAGCCCGACAACGCGGCGGGGCTTTTGGCTTGCGAGGACGTGGATGGCGCTCTAGTTGGAGGCGCCTC
Organism: Polyangiaceae bacterium; assembly: GCA_041389805.1. GTDB lineage: Bacteria > Myxococcota_A > Polyangia > Polyangiales > Polyangiaceae > JAHBVY01. Next base: position 51,073 of record JAWKRD010000041.1, read on the forward strand.
GCTCAAGGCCGACTCGTTCCTGGGCATTCTGCGCGCTCTCCGCGTCCCTCACAACTAGCGAAAAAGAGCCCATGCTCAAGTTCCTCGAGACCCCGCTCACCGTCGTCCACGTCTTCGCCTGCCTCCTGTTGATCCTCGTGATCCTGGTGCAGCCCGGTAAGTCCGGTGGCCTCGGCGCGGCGTTCGGCGGTGCGGGCGCTCAGCAAGTGTTCGGTGGCCGCGGCGCAGGCAACCTGCTCTCCCGCGTGACCTGGATCACGATGGCCGTGTTCTTCGGCACCAGCATCAGCCTCGCCTACATGTCGAGCTCCGGCGACACCGCCCTGGAGAAGGAAGTCAAGAAGGACACGGATCCCGCGGCGGCGAGCGCAGCGGCCGGCTCCGACGAGAAGCCGAAGGAAGAGGAGAAGCCGGAGCCCGAAGAGGCGCCCGCTCCTACCCCCGCGGAAACGGCTCCCGCAGCGCCTGAGGAAGGCTCCGCACCTGCGGAGAGCGCAGCGCCCGAAGCTCCGGCATCGGCAGATGCGACTCCAGAAGGCAGCGCGGCGGCTCCGGCTCCCAGCGCCGAGAAGAAGAAGCCCAAGGCTCCCAAGGCGCCTGCGCCCAAGGCGCCGGCTCCCGCAGCACCCGCACCGGCTGATCCCGGCGCCAACTGATCTGCTCTTAGGCTAGCGAAGCCATGAAACCCAGCGCGCGCGGGTTGCCGCTGGGTGGAGCGTTGCTGTTCAAGCTCGCCATCGGCTTGCTCGCGCTGTTCGGCGAGGGCTTCCACGCCGTCAGCGACGACGACTTCGCCCGCGTGTTCATCGCCCAGGGCTTCGCTGCGGCGCCTTCGTTGGATCCTAGCGGAACCAGCTGGCTGCCGTTTCCGTTCTGGCTCACCGGCTCGGCCATGGTGGCCTTCGGCAAGAGCCTGCTGGTCGCTCGCGTGGTCGCGGTGCTGTGCGGGCTCGTGAGCACCGCCCTGCTCTACGCCGCCGCGCGCCAGCTCCGCCTGAGCCCCTGGCGCGCCGCGTTTGGCGCCGGGCTCGGCAGCGCGTTTCCCTACGCCGCCTACCTGGGCGTCGCCACGGTGCCCGAGAGCCTGTGCGCCGCGAGCATCGTCGCCGCCTGCGTGTTCGCGAGCGGCTCCCCTCGCCTGCGCCTCTGCGGTGGCGTTCTGCTCTGCAGCGCCTGCCTGAGCCGCTACGAGGCTTGGCCGGTGGCGCTGGGGTTTGCCCTGCTGTGTACCTGGGACGCGCTCAGAGGCCGTTCTAGAACCAACACGGAGCCATTCTCCAAGCCTCAGCGCGCGCTGTTGCTAGGTTCCGGCGCCCTCGCCGTCTCCGGCTCCGCGTGGTGGATGCTCCACGGCCTCTACGCCCAAGGCAGCGCGACCTTCTTCGTCGATCGCGTGGCCGCCTACCGTCGCGCCATCGGCGCCGCCCCAGAGTCCCTGTGGGCGCGGCTCTCCGGCTATCCGCTAGGCTTCCTGCGAGGCGAGCCGGAGCTCGTGCTGGTGGCGCTGGTCGTTTCCGCGTGGCTCTCGTTTTCGATCTGGCGCAAGCAAGGATTTTCGGGGGTGAGGAGCAGCGTGTCCCAGCCGTGGCGCCGCGCAGCGGCGCTGTTGCTGCTCATGCTCCTCAGCCTGATCTACGGCGACCTCAGAGACGGCGCGCCAACCCACCACTCCGAGCGCGCGGTGCTCGCCCTCTGGATGTTCACGGCGCTGCTCGAAGTGCGCGCCCTAGAGCTGCTAGTCCCCTTCACCACCAAGGCGCGCGTGCTCCTGGTGGCGCTGAGCTGCCTCCTGCTCGGCCAATTCATCCTGCGCCCCTGGTACGCGCGCCGCGACTCCTTCATCAACCGCCGCGCCGCCGTCGCCACAGGCGCCGCAGCCAAGTCACAAGGCGCCGACAAGCTAGCCGTCGCGACCGACGACTTCGGCTTCTACGCCGTGTGCGTCGGCTTCGAGGCGCCGGATGCTTGCTTCAGCCTGCGCGACAATGACCCTCGCAAGAAGCTCAAGGCGGACCCGCTAGGCTCAGTCAGTGCCCTGCGGAAAGCGCTCGATGCGAAAGGCGCGAGGTGGTTTGCGTTGCCGGTGAAGTATCGGGAGCTTGGGGAGCGGTTGGGGAGTGTGCGGTTTGTAACGGGGGGTTGGGTTTTGTTTGAGGCGAACGGGACGGACTAGTCAGCATCGAAACGCGCGGTTCCATATTCGGACCGCACGGACGAAGATCGACGGCGAAGGATCGAATTCATAATCCGCAGCGCGCATTAGCCGGACCTCTCCGGTGGTCTTGGAAAACCACCGCGGATGCGCCTCCTACGATCGGCATTCCTGTTGGCTCAACGAAAGATACCCAGGAGCGACGAGTCTCCGTCGGTAGTGGCCCTCTGTTGTCGTTGCGGCCCATATGAATCTGCGCTCGTCCACATCGAGACTACGCCCTTCGTCGCGCACCTCCAAAGTGAGAACGTCCACGAAACACTATTAATCTCGCGAGACCTAGCCAATCAGCTTCAACACTTCCGCTCGCTCTGCACTCCGTTTCGGGTCTCCTGCCTGGGCGCGCTGCACCTCCGCACCGGCGGCGTCAGCTTCAACGGACTCATCAATTAGCTTCTTTAACAGCCGACTGGCTCCGCGGAGGATATGCGCCTCAAACTGAAGGTACGCAGCCGCCACCTCGCGACCGTTCACCGTAGTGTCCAGGCCGCTTCGTGGGAGGTACGGGGGATAGGGATAGGTATCGTTGGTAGCTCCGAATAGACTCCCGCGATTTGTGGACGCGTAGGCCTGGTCTGCGGCAGCGTGCACGAGTGCCTCGTCGCAAGTGCCTTCGCTGAAGGTGGCGCCCACGAAGCGTTCCTGACTAAGCCTCGCGAGATGAGCAAGTACGTTAATTGCGTGATCTCGCAGGATAAATTTATCCTTATCTTGCTGTGGCGGGATGGTCCATGTCGTGGCGAGCGCACCCCATTGAGCGGGCGAGTACTCGCTGGGCCCTTGCCAAACAATGGGTTTGACCGTGTCCGCCGCTTCGGCAAGCTTGTCTGCAATACATAGCAACGCTTCTTGGTGCGCGATTTGATCCTGACAGCTCCCCATCAGCAGCTCGTTCGAGGCCGTGCGGCGACCGGCAAAGACGAACCATGCAGATTCTCCGGTCAATCCGGGGTAGAGAGTTGACGCCTGCGGATTGGACGCCCCGCCCTGGGGGTCCCATGGGCGAATGGACACTTGGCTGTAGATCAGGGGGTTGCTCTCGTTTGACGTTCCGACACCGCATTCCGCGGCCGCGCCCGCAAGTAGACCCCAACCCGAATCCCACCCTTTTGCAGCCTCGAGTTCATCGATATCTACGTCGCCGTAGGGGGTCCCGACCGTCGTCTGAACGCGTTGACTTGTCGCGTGCGTAACTCCGCCCTCGGCATCGCTTGGTTTGCTCACCTCAGGAGCGGGATAGAATCTGACGGTCTTCCGTTCGTCGCCCCTGCCAAGCACGACACGGACGGCGAAGTCCCCCGTTGCCGCCTCAGTATGAGGATCACTGGGATCGGGTACTCCGGGACGAGGGGAGTCGTCCTGTCCGCATGCAACCGCTAGCGGTGTGAGGAGCCAAATCGCAGTTCGGAGATGCTGAAAGCGGCGTGTTCGTCTCATAGTGTCCTCAGTTGCAGGTGGTTCCTTGGGGGACCACTTCCAAAACAAAATCTACAGCGGGCGCGTTCGGGAGATCGGTCATCACCAAGGCTCTCGATGATTCGTTCAGAACGCAGCGGCTTGCCGTTGCATATCGCCCGCAAACTCCTGGTCCGTAGTAGCCAAGAATCCGCCATCCTTCTCCCACGGTCATCCGGGTGGTGTACCCCGAGGGAATTGTGATGGGCGGAGTCACCTCGAACGAAATCGCGTATGCAACGTCACTGCATCCACAGGTGTCGCCAGGCGCGTGCGGCAGACGCAACCGAAAGACGGAGTCGCCATTCGACCCGATCTTCATCGGTGGATAGTCAATGGCTTGCGCGTCGCAGCCCCAACGAAGCTGACAGTCCGCCGTCATGCCCGGATGGCACACTGAGTCGCAGGAAACGTCATACTCTGACTTCGGGAGACACGGATCATCTGGAAGCTGCGCAGTGCCACCTGAACCAGCAGCGCCACTCACTCCGCCAGATCCCCCGCTCCCTCCCGCCCCCGCACCAGCACCACCCGCGCCAGCACCACCAACCCCACCGGTCGCACCAGCACCACCCGCACCAGTCCCACCTTCCCCGCCAACACCACCGCTCGCACCAGAGCCGGCGCTACCGCCATTCCCTGCGCTGCCACCATTGCCCCCTACCCCACCACCGCACTGACACGCATCGAACGCAGTGCCGGATCCATTGCAGGTCTGCGCACCGGTCGAGCCGTCGGGGCAGGCGCAGGGTTCGCTGCGGCCTGGATCGCAGACGACGGTGCCGCTGGGCACAGGGTCGCTGGAGCCGCAGCCGGGCGCCGATAGTAACATCACTGAAACACCGGCGGCGGCGAGGGTGGAGTGGAGGAGCTGAGTCTTACGGGAGTTCGTCATGCGAAAACTCGTAGGCGGGCGGGAATGAGGGAGCAAGCGGGCTGTTCATCGGCCTTGGGAGGCCGCGGTTGCATGAAATCGGCGAGGGCCGGTTGGTTTCTGCGCGGGCCATGTAGACTTGGGGACGACACGGCGAGCCTGAGACAAAGGACCGCATGGCAACCGGAGTTGGCTGCTGCCGCGTGGACTTAATTTTTCGCACGGAAACACCCAATACGAGACCGTGCCGCGAAGGGTCTACGAGATCACCCCCTGGACAGGCCAAGGCAAAAACAGCACAAGGTGCTCACTTTTCTGCTGCCACGCGGTCGTGACTGGTGGCGCGATTTGCGGCTCAGCGCGCCACCAAACTGTTTCAGATGTAACGCGGAGCTTGCAGCGCTGAAAGCCGAGCCGGGCGCGCAGCCGACACAACTCACAATAACCGCGCGGCAATTACTTGGTGTGCACGCTGCGACGCCCGGCACAGAACGGGCACTCCAGCGGGTGCTTGTTCCGCTGCCGCTGTCCAACCCCAGCGCGCCAAACGTGGCGCTTCACGTCGGGGCACTGCCACCACACCTGCTTTCCGCTCATTTCGCCGACGTCGGAGGGGCAGGAGCTTGCCATTCTTCGTTGGGTGCCACTGGGCGGCCAGCTTCTTATTCCGCGCGGCAAGTGAGCTCTCGGGAGCGACGCGGAGCCCGCTACAATACGGGCAGCTCGTATTGCGATTCGCTCGCGCCGTGACGCTGGCTTCCCACTCGTGCACACGCTGGCAGCGCCACCACACTTGGGCGCGCGACCCGCGCACGACGTCGTTGGGAGTCAGCTTGCCGTTCCTGGTCGGGTGCCATTGCTTGCTGAGCGCCGGATGAGTCGCCGCGAGGCTATTGCTGGACGTGGCGATGCGGTTGATGCAGACGGGACAACCGCGCACCTCCCCCCCTGAACTCATGAGGGCTGTGCGAGCGTTGACGGCCACGCACCAGGCGTGCCCCTTGGCGCACCTCCACCAGACGCGTTTGGCAGAGCCTGGCACCACATCCATCGGGCGCAGCTTGCCATTCTTGCTCGGGTGCCACTCCGCCGCCACGCACGGGTACACCGCTGCCAGTGAATTCGTCACGGAAACGGACCAGCCGGCACAGAACGGGCAATTGTGTCCAGCCATGCGCGCCGCGGGACTCTGACGCCACACGTGGTCCGGACCGCGCTTGGGGAAACACGAGCAAGGCTGTTCGTCGCGCTCAGGCGACGGTTGGCGCAGAAGGGGCAGCCAAGCTTCTTGCCCCCGGTGCGACCCGCGACACTAGCGCGCCACTCGTGGTCGCGCCCTTTGGGGCACTTCCACCACACCTGTCTTGCGGCGCCGCTGACGATTGTTTCGGGGGTGAGGGTGCCATTCTTCCGGCTTCGTTCTTGGGCTCATCCCCGTGGCGGATGAGATCAGCGTCGCCAAACGGCGTCCGTGTGACCAGCGTCATGCCCTTTGCAGCCGCTGCCCGCCGCAAGCGCGCCTCCACGGCCTCTGCCTCGAACAACGCACGCCCCAGGTAACGCGCGGCTCGCACCCGCCCCTTGAGCGAGCGCTTGATCTCCACCGCGCTGACGCCCAAGAGCTCGGTCAGCTCCGGCAACTCGAGCATTGAAACGCGCGTGCGCGGCGGCATGCAGGGAGGCTACTTCAGCGACGGCCAGCGCGGCGCGCTTCGTGTCGGCTTGCCTTTGGGTTGCGAGTTCTCCGCCTTGCAACTCGTGAGGTCGCGGCACTCTGTCCCACTTCCCTCTGTTCGTCGGATGGTTCACGCTATGGTCATGAAGGCGTCCGACTCTCGCAACGCGCCCGCCTCGGGCAGCTATGAAGACGTGCGAGCGTGGCTGCTCGAGGTGGACCCGGAGCTCGTCGCCGCAGCCGCAGACGTGGACCAAACGTTGCTCGACTCCGCAGCTCGACGTAGCCCCCTCGAGCTGCTCCGCGAAGCGAGCGCCAGCGCGAGGGAGCTGTTGAGGCTTCAAGCGTTAGTACGTCGCTGATGTTCGATCTTGCCGAGCTCTTGCGATCGCTGCGCGAGGCGAACGTCCGCTTCATCATCGTGGGGGGAGCCGCAGCAGTGCTCCATCGTGCGCCAGTGACCACGGTCGATCTCGATATCGTCCACGATCGCGACCCGGACAACGTCGACCGGCTCCTCGCTGTCCTTCAACGACTCGATGCCCGCGTGCGCGACCCCGCCGGGCGAGTGATTCGACCCGCCGCGTCTCACCTACTCGGACCGGGGCAGTCGCTCCTCACCACCACTCTCGGCGACCTCGACTGCCTCGGCACGCTTCACGACGGGCGTGGCTATTCGGAACTAGAACCGCACACGGAACGCATTCAGGACGGAGGCGACGAGCTCTTGGTTCTGGATCTAGCAACGCTGATTGAGGTGAAAACGAAGGCCGGGCGACCCAAGGATCGCATCGTCGTGCCCGTATTACTCGAGCTGCTTCGCCGGGAGGAAGACTAGGTTGCGCGGCCCCCTGGGACTTCGTTCCGGGTCGAAGGAAGCACCTCGAATAGGCTTCCTCCAGCTTCTTGTCGCCCGTCTTCGTGAAGCGCAGACGCTGTTTCAGTCCTTTGCCCCATCGCGCGTACGCGGTCATCGAGGGCTTCCCGGCACGATCTGCTCCATCTCGAAAAGTGGTCTGGGCCCGCGCTCGATGATGGGCTCCGTCCAAGGGTCCAGTGGCTCGCTCTCCTCGCCCCAGTAGTGCTCAGCAGGATCCCAGTCGCCGAAGCGGTTCAGCGCGAGCGGTGGAATGCACAGCGCTGAAGCGTCGATTCGCACGGAAACGATGTCTCCTGAAAGGTACGGGTGGCCCTTGTGGCGCCAGTGCTTGCTCGGCTGGACCGTGGCTATCTGCCCGGGAACCAAGCGGTGAAGTGAGGTCGCCCGGAGGGTAAGGATCTGTTCGGTGCCCGGAAGCCGACAGCGCGCCGCGCGCGCCTTGATGGCGAGCACGACAACGTCGAGTGGCTTCGAGAGATCGATTCCTTCCGCGCTCGCTTCGGGCTTCTGGTCTTCCCGGGTCGTTGCCCAATTCCCCCGGGAAATGCCCACACGAAACAGGCTCTTCACCTTCGATGCGGACAGAACCACGTATTCTTCTTCGGGCCCGGGGAGTGGCAGCAGAAACGTGCCTCGATCCACCCGCTTCGTGACGCAGCGATCTCCGTTGGAGTCCAGGGTGTAGAGCACGAGCGTGTCCTTCTTCCGGTTGTGGAAGAGCACGGCAGTGGTGGGATCCAACGTGAGCCCGAGGTCGGACTCACAGGCTTGGCGCAAGCGCGCAGGACCCCAGCGCACGTTCACCGGCGTGGGGTAGAGAATGAGTCGCTGTGTGGACGGAGGGATCAGAGTTTCGAGCATTGCATTTCCCGAACGGATCTACCCCAAACTCAGGTCGGCTCAGCGGACCCTTGGCTTGGCGGAACCGTTGGATCGTACAACGCTTCTCAGTCAGTGGATGCGCTCAGAAGACGTCTTCCAATGTCGCCGCATCCAGCACGCGGTCCGTCCACTGCTCGAGCTGCGCTTCATCCGCGGCTGCGAGGCGACTCAATACCGAGTCATCCAGCGCGCCATCTCCAAACTTGCGACGGAGCAGCCGCTCGAGGGCGCGGCGCTCGCCCTCCACTCGGCCCTTCGCTTCTCCCCGCGTCACCCTAGGCTCGGACCTTGCTTCTTGCGTATGGCCCGCCGAATGGAGCTGTCTAGCAGTTCATCAGTGACTTCACTCGGGCCGTCGTAGGGCCACCAGCCGTCCAACCCGGACACATCGCTGAGGCTCACGTCGAAGCACTCCATGAACAGCCACATCAGGTCATGCGGACTCATCTCGCGCAACTCGGGATCATCACGAATGATGTCCGGAATGCATGCGCCGCTGCGATAGGCGGCTATCAGCCGTCGATGCAGCTCGCTTGGTCGGTGCTCCATCTCGAGGAATCTAGCCCTGGCTGGTGGCGGCGCCAATGTCTGCCCTCGCACAGCGCGGGCTCCCACCGCTCCCTCACCCCCAAAATCCGCGCGGATCCAGGTAGAGGTTGCTACAGCGACTCAGTTGGGTTCTGGGGCGTCTGAGTCGACTGGAGTGCGGTCGATGGATAGGTAGTGGACGGCGCCGAAGATCAGCAGCATGGGGAGGTCGGCGTTGCCGTCGCGGCCGGTCTTGCGGAGCAGCGGGAGGAACGCGAAGCACTCGATGGCGTGGATGCCGACGAGGGTTGGGACAATCCAGCGTTGGCCGGCGAGGGCGGGGATGAACCACGCGGCGACGCCAACACCCCAGCCCGCGAGTACAGCAGCACGAGCAATCTGCAGTGGAGCGCCTTTGAGAACGAACATGGGTTGAAGCCTACGCTACCGGCGCCTCGACCGGGGGTTGTCCATTCGCGCCTTTCAGCGTGTCACAGTGGGGCATGTCCGCCGCCTGGTCGCGCCCTTTCTCGGCTCAAACGGCTCCAAAACCCGTGGGATCTGGCTTGACCGGCGGGCCGGGAGGCTCGACACCGGGTGCAAAATCTCGCAGGCTGAGCCTTATGCAGTGGACGCGGTGGATGGTGTTGGCGGCGCTCGTTTGCGCCAGCGTTGGGTTCAGCAGTCAGGCTTCGGCGACGACGGAGATCAAGATCGCGACCTTGGCCCCGAAGAACTCCGCGTGGGGGAAGTTCTTCGTCAAGCTGGACAAGAAGATGCGGCAGAAGACCAACGATGAGGTTGGGCTGCTCGTCTACTACAACGGCGTCCAGGGCGATGAAGGCGCCATGGTGTCGAAGCTGAAGACAGGCCAGATCGACGCCGCGGCGCTGACCTCCGTCGGGCTCTCACGCATCTACAAGAACGTGATGGTGCTGCAGCTCCCCGGCGTGCTCGACAGCTGGAAGCTGCTCGACAAGGCGCGCAAGCAGATGAAGAAGGAGCTCGAGGGCGGCTTCGAGAAGGAAGGCTTCACCGTGGTTGGCTGGGGCGACCTCGGCCGCGTGCGCCTGATGTCGAAGGGCTTTGCCGTGAGGAAACCTTCGGATATGCAAGGCAAGAAGCCCGTCGCGTGGCGGGATGAGCCGATGGCGCCGGTGATCTACGGGATGATTGGCCAGGTGACGGCCACGCCCCTTGGTCCGACGGAGGTGCTGCCCAACCTGCGCTCTGGCGCCGTGAACATCCTCAACGCTCCTCCGTTGGCCGCCGAGCAGCTGCAGTGGACGCCCCAGCTCGATCACATCGGCGCGGACTCCACGGTGTGCGCGATTGGTGGCACCGTGATTCGCACCAAGACGCTTGAGGGTTTACCGGAGGACACGCGCAAGCTGGTGCTGAAGCTGCAGCGCAAATACGGCAAGAAGGGCGCGAAGAAGATCCGCAAGCTCGACGACGCGGCCTACACGCGCCTGGCGAAGAAGATGACCGTGGTCAAGCTGACCCAGGCAGAGCGCGACGAGTGGGAGAAGCTCCTGCGCAAAGCGGTGACCAAGCTCGGCCAGGGCACTTTCCCCAAGGCAATGGTCGACAAGGTCGTCAAGATCTCCGGCAAGAAGTAGCCGCGCTAGCGCGGCGACTCGTCGGGGCCGAGCTCATCGGCCCCGGGCCCTTCGTCAGCCTCCGGGATGTCGCTCTGATCAGCGGCCTCTGCGGGGGCTGACTTGCTCAGGAGCTCTTCCGGCGTCGCCGAGTTCGGCTCTGGTTCCGCTCCTGACGGCAGCGGCGGGGGAACGTGGCCTCGTGGGTCGCCGAGCCAGCGCTCCCGCAGGCGACTCACGGCGTCCCACAGCTCACTACCGGCGCGACTGGCGGCATCGGTACCGAAGATGGCCTTGGCGTGCTCGAGCCCGGTGTGCTCCCCGAGGGGCACGTAGGTGAAGCCGAGCACCGCAAACAGCAGCACGGTGGCTTCCACGCTGCGGCGTCCCAGGCTGCCGAACATCGCCGGCATGCTAGTCAGCCACGCCTCGGGTGGGCGACTAATTGGCGTGGGATCTCGCCGCTCTGGACCCCGATTGGGGATGCCCAATCACCCGACCGGGTGCGCGAAAATGCCCATTTTTAAGCCTGATCCGTGATCGGCGCGGCTGCGTATGCAGGACTCGCGGCGCGTGTTGGAGACGCGCTGGCGTTCGTTCGCGCCGACCGGCGCGGCGCTTGTTTCGACTGACACACGGAGGGTCTCATGCGCATCGCACTCACTTGCCTCGCACTCGCCACACTGGCCATCGGCTGCTCGGACGACGCCTCATCGGGCAACGGAGGCGCTGGAGCCGCCGGAGGTAGCGGCGGCGCCGCAGGCAGCGCTCAGGGCGGCAGCGCCGGCTCGAGCGGCAGCAACCAGGGCGGCAGCACTCAAGGCGGCAACGCTGGCACGAGCGGCGCTGCGGGCACCAGCGGCGCTGCGGGCACCAGCGGCGCTGCGGGCGCTGGCGCGGGCGGCATGGGAGGCAGCGCTGGCGCCGCCGCAGGAGGTAGCGCAGGAGCGACTGGAGGCGCAGCCGGCGCAGCAGCAGGCGGCGCGGGCGGAACCACGGGCGGCACGGGCGGCATGGCAACCGGCGGCGCGGCGGGTAGTAGCGGCGCGGCTGGCAGCGCCGGAACGGGTGGCAGCGGTGGAACACCGAGTGCTTTCTGCGCGGCAAAGCCGACGGGCACCCGCTGCGCACGCGGCACTCAGGACGTGTTCCTGGTCGGTGGTGTGACGTCGGGCGGCGAGGGCCAGGTCAACGTACACCGGCGCTCGGACGGCGCGTTCGTGCGCTCGCTCTTCAAGGGAGGGCTCCTCACCCCCAGCCGGGTCTATCAAGGACCCGACAACTGCATTTACGTGGCCGGCTTCAGCGAGCTCACGGTGTGGGACACCGACGGCTCGATGGTCGGCGAGCACTTCATTGGGCAGCCGCTCGGAATCGGCTTCTTTGGCGGCAATGTCTACGTGGGGCGCACCGACAAGATCGACGTGTTCAGCGATCTGGCACAGACGGGTACTACCTACGCGAATGAGGCCGCCCACTTCATACACTTCCGCACGGATGGGAGCGCCTGGGTGAGCCAGGCTTCCTTCGGTACCAATCGCGTCGCGTTGCTCGCTGCCGGTGGAGGCAGCTTCAGCGACTTGCTCACCGGCGTGGACGATCCGATGCAGATCGCTGAGATTGGCACGGATCAATTCTTGGTGTCCCTGGCAGGTGACGCGCGCGTCGCGGAGCTGAACGGCAGCGGCACGGAGACGGCGTCCACGGCGACTCCAGGCCTCAACCCCGTGGGTGCTCAGCTGCTCGACAACGGTGACTTGTTGGTGTCGTCGAGCAATCCGCCGGACTTCGACGGCAGTGGCACGTATGGCGTGTTCACCGCGACGCGCAACGGATCTGCCGTGACGTCGCTGCGGAGCATGGCGGTTTCGAGCAATATCGAGCTCACTTGTCTGTAGGGCTCAGCCGCAAGGAAATGCCAACCCTCGGCGATTCCGTGCGACCCTCTAGGTCGCATGAGTTGGGCGGGGCTTCGAGTATTGCTGCTGGCGTTTGTCTGCGCGTGCCTGCTCAGCGCCTGCGGCTACGCACCGGGGCACACGCTGGAGCGCAAGCAAGGAGACACCACGGAGCCAGCGTCCGTCGACTTGAGCGACTGGGAGTATCACTGGGGCGACCTTCCCTTGGACGCGGAAGGTCGCCTGGTGGAGCCCACGGGTGGATCCCCATGGCAACACTTGAAGTTGCCGGCCTACCCGAAACAGCGGCCGCCTGGCGACGCCGGGCACTACCTGTGGATGCGCACGCGCTTGCCGGAGACTCAGTGGCAAGAGCCGACGCTGAGCATCGACCAGACGTTGCTGGCCCTCGAGGTGTACTTCGAGGGTCAGCGCATTCACGCCTTCGGCGACCTGGCACACGGCAAGAACACGGGGCGCGGCCTGCCGTGGCACCTCGTCAGCTTGCCGCATGGCAGCGCAGGTCAGTGGGTCTATCTCAGGATCCGCTCGGACTATTCACTGATCGGCGTGCAAGGTCGCGTGCGAGTCGGCGACCGCGGTGCGCTGCTCAGCGACGTGGTGCGGAGCGACGTCGCGAGCTTGCTGATTGGCTCACTCGTGATCTTGCTCGGAGTGCTGGCGCTCCTGGCCGCGGCGTTTGGGCGTGGCGACCGCCCCTTGAGCGTCGCGTTCGCTTCACTCGCCCTGGGCACCGGGCTCTACACCCTGCGCTACACGCGCATCAAGGGGATCCTGATCGACGCGCCCGAGCTGTGGTTCGACGTGTGGCTCCTGTCTCACCCGCTCTTATTGCTCGGAGGCCTGGGATTCGCCTGGCGGCTGTTTTTTGCGAGCGGCGCTTCACGCTGGCAGCCGTGGCTCAAGCACCTGTGGTGGTTCGAGCTGTGCTGGCTCGCGTGTTTCCTCGGGGTATCGTACACAGTGGGTGGCCTCGGCCCCTGGACGCTGCTGGACAACGACCAGCAGAACACGCTGCTCGGCACGCTGCGCGTGCTCCACGGCGTGAACGAATTGCTGATCCTGTTCGTGGTCGGGCAGCGCGCCTTCGCGGGGAGCCGGGAAGCGCGTTGGTTCGCGGCTGGAGTGATTGTGCTCACCTTGGCGGGGGTGCGTGACGTGGCCGCCGCGGTCGGTTGGATTTCGTTCAGCGGCGATACGTATGTGCCGTGGGGTGTGCTGGTGTTGATCGGCTGCCTCGCGACAATTCTGTTTCAGCGCTACCTGGAGGAGCTGCGGGAGAGCGCACGCGCGCTGGCTGCCAGCGCTCAGCAACGCGCCGCGATGATGCGTGATCTGCACGACGGCATCGGGGGCATCACCACGAACATCGGCCTATTGAGTGAAATCGCCAAGCGGCGCGAAGGCGCGGAGCTCGAACGCACGCTGCAAACCATCGCGACGCTGTCTCGCGATGGCCTGGGGGAAATCCGCAGCTTCATGCACAGCCTCGACGACGAAGAGGCGAGCTGGAGCGGCTTGATCGCGGAGCTGCGAGGTCAAGCGCGTCACGTCTCAGCGAGCCTCGCGAGTGAAGACGGCGAGAGCGAGATCAGCGTCGAGGCATCTCACTCCCCCGACGTCGAACCGCCGCCGAATCTGCTGCGCTATCACCTCTTGAAGATCGCCCGCGAGGCGATGACCAACGCGCTCAAGTATGGCTCGGGCGCACCACGCCTCGAGCTGGACATCAACGCGGAGCGCTTGCTCTTCGAGCTGCACAATCCAGTCGATGGCTCCGCTCCGAAGTCAGAGGCGCTAGGTGTCAATCGCGGTCGCGGCTCGAACAACCTGCAAGCGCGCGTGCAAGCGCTGGGCGGACAGCTGCACGCCGCGCGCGAAGCGGATCGCTACACGCTGCGCATTGAAGTCCCCTTGCCCATCACCAACCCTGAGCCGCAGACCGAAGGGAGCACCCGATGAAGCTCTTCATCGTCGAGGACGACAACCTCATTCGTCAAAATCTCGAACTCTTGCTTGGGGGGGAGAGAGAGGTGGAGGTCGTTGGTACCGCAGCGAACGTCGCCGACGCGCTCGCGGCACTGAGCGATTCACCTGCGGAAATCGTGTTGAGCGACATCGGCCTCCCGGATCAATCAGGCATCGAGCTGATCGCCGCGCTGAAGGCGCAGCGCCCAGAGCTCGAGGTCATGGCCTACACGGTGTTCGAAGACCGCGAGACGGTGTTCGCGGCGCTCAAAGCCGGCGCGACCAGCTACGTGCTCAAGGGCTCCACCCCGCGAGAGTTGATCGAAGCGCTGCACAGCCTGAATCAAGGCGGCGCGCCGATGAGCCCGAAGATCGCCCGCGCGGTGATCCAGGAGTTTCAAGCACGCCCGGCAGCCAACCCAGAGATCTTGAGCCGCCGTGAAGCGGAGGTGCTGAGCTTCGTGGAGCAAGGGCTGAGCTACAAGGAGATCGCCAGTAACCTGCACTTGAGCCCGCACACCGTCCACAGCCACATCAAGAAGATCTACGAGAAGCTCCAGGCCAACGGCAAGCACGACGCCCTCGAGAAGGCGCGCCGCAAGGGTCTGATCTAGATCCCCGCGGATTGGCGTAAGCAGTCCCGAGCGCTGGCGGCGACGATTGGGGATACGACCTCCCCAGCCCGGGTGATTGAGTGGTGAGAGGCAATCCGAGGGATCCGACGGCTCGTACTGCACGAGCACCATCGGATCAGGAGGACTCATGCGTCGACTCATCATCGCCACCATCCCACTGCTACTCGTCGCTGCTTGTGATGACTCGAGCAGCAAGAAGCCCGCAGGCAGCGGCGGCGCCGCAGGCAGCAGCTCCGGCGCGGGCGGTAGCGCGAGCGGAGCTGGAGGCAGCCAGAGCAGCGGCGGAGTTGGAGGCAGCAGCGGCAGCGCAGGCGCGAGCGGCAGTGCAGGCGCGAGCGGCAGCGCAGGTATGAGCGGCAGCGCCGGCGTCTCCGGAGGCGGCGCAGGCGGCAGCGCGGGCACCGGCGGCAGCGCGGGCAACCAGCCGAACCAGATCTTCAGCGTGTCGCCGGGCGCCATCGGTCTGACCGGCACTGCCGTCGAGACCAACCAGAGCCAAGTCGCGAGCCAGCTGTACGGTTCGAGCAACGTCGGTGACGACGCCGACCACAGCGGGCCTTCGGGCACCAACGAGCTGTACTTCAGCAACGCAAACCTCGGGCTCGCCACAGGCGACGATCTCGACGCGGTGAGCGCGCCCCATCAAGTCGTGTTCCCGTCGCCGCTCTATTTTTCCGTAAAGAATGTCACCCCAGCAGCCGACGGCTTGCCCACCACCGAGGTGCGCGACGAGTCAGTCGCCAGCGAAGATCCTGGAGACCTGTTCGTCTCCATCGGCGCCCTGGATGCAACTGGCAGCGGCAAGAACCAGCTGTACACCGACGAGTACCGCATCGGCCTGCAGCCGCTCGCCGCGGGTGGAGCGCCGAAGGACAACGTGAACGCGTTCGATCTCGATGTGCAAGGCAACGCGCGCATCTACTTCTCGGTGACGAAAAACTCCCAGGGCGCGCCGGGCAGCGCCGTCGCCATGACCGCAGCCAATGAGCGTGGCTGCACCTTGTTCGAGTCCGACGGCGATGGCGTGAATCGCGTCACCTTCAGCTGCGACGATCTCGGCTTGCTACCAGGAGACGACATCGACGCGCTGGTCGTGTTCGGCGCCGCCATCACCACGCCCGGTGACGTCTGGTTCTCCGTGGATCCAACCAGCGTCGGCAAGACGGGCTCGGCCGTGTTCCAGCAGTCGAGCGCTGGCGAGCACCCTGCCGACGTGTTCCAGTCCAAGGGCGGCGGTGTCAACACGCTGCTCGTCGATCAAACCTCTCTCGGTTTGCAGCCCATGGCATCGGGAGCGGGGCAAGACGACATCGACGCCCTCGCCGTGCGCGACGACGACTTCGACTGGTTCTGGTACTGGGGTTCTCTCACGCCTGCCGCACCGCCGCCCGGCTCTCCGCCGCCGACGCTGTTCACCAGCGGTCTCAAGCGCCACTCCTGCGAGTTTGCCAATCCGCGCGACAAGGCTCCTCAGCCAGCCCAGGACATCTCCGCGGTGAGAGCACAGCTCGAAACCCCCGACGTGAACCGGCTCTTCAACTCGACGAACGCCC
Source organism: Polyangiaceae bacterium (assembly GCA_041389805.1). GTDB lineage: Bacteria > Myxococcota_A > Polyangia > Polyangiales > Polyangiaceae > JAHBVY01. The sequence continues at coordinate 67,255 of JAWKRD010000041.1, forward strand.
CGTTTGGCCCCGCGCTCAGCCTACCGGGGATCCCCTACGGCACTTACTACGGCGGGCTGGCCACTCCTGGATCCATTACCGCGGGGCAATACCTGCACGTCAGCGTGAAGCTCCGGGCGCCCTTCCCTGATGACGACCCCGGCAACAAATTCTATCAGTACGCCTTCGTGTTCGACCGCGACGGGCTGACATCCAACAACTTCGCGGCCACTGCGCCCTGCGATGCGGACTTCTTCCACCAGACGGACCGCTGGTACGAGCTCCACACGGGCCCCGACGGTACGCTCATACTGACCGTGACGGACGCGCTCAACGGCACCTTCACCGACGTCACACCGACCAGCGGCGCCATCGCGATAGTCGACGTCGACGAGATCCACTTCTTCATCCCCAAGACCGAGCTCGACGCGATGGGCGCCGACCTGAAGGAACTCAAGTATCGCGTGAGCGCGTTCGCCCACGACGGCGACTACGTCACCAACTGGAGCGGCGGAGTGTTCCCCGGCTTGACGGTGCCAGGGCTGATGCTGCCCTAGCGAAATGTTGCTTCATCGCGCCTCCCGGGTGCGAAATCAGCGCGCCTCCCCCCCGATCAATCATCGCTCTGCATCAGCTTGCCGGAGCGGTCGTACTCGCGACGCTCGGTGTACTCCCCTCGGGCGTCCAGCGTGTACTCGAGCTGCACCTGACCTGTATCGTAGTAGAGCTTGACCTGCGCTCTGCCGCCCGGCAGATAGACCGTGTCTCGCAGTAGCTTTCCGTCCGGATAAAAGTGCTTCGTCCGCACCTTGTTTCCGCGGCTGTACTGGGTCTCATGGCTGAGCTTCCCATCCTCACGGAAATACTTCGCCACGCCGTGGAACTTGCCGCTACCGTCGTGGGGAACGCGATGCTCGACCGTACCATCTTCGTAGTATCCCACCTCGTCGCCGACGATCCTGCCATGGTCGTAGCGGGTCTCGGTCTTGATGGATCGCACACTCGTGCGAACTCTGGTCCAGATGCCGTGTTTCTCGCCCGCGTCGTAGGCTCCGCTCTCGCTTCCCTCGCTCGACTCGAGGGAATACTTCCCATGGCGCTTGCCGTTCACGTACTGCGCTTGCTCGTGATAGTTGGCGTCCGTCGGCCGAAACCGCTCGACCAGGCCGTGTTCGTGGCCGGCCTGGAAGCTGCCTCGGAACAGTACGTGGCCCAGGGAGTCCCGCTGCTCCCAGAGCCCTTGCTTGAGATCGTCTGCGTAGCGCCCACGTTCTACGACGACGCCGTGCACTGCTTCGTCCTCCAGAGAGGCAAAGCGTAGGTACGGTCCGTCCTTCTGCACCTGGCTTCCCTCGAGTCGACCGCAAAAAATCGCAGGTTCGCGAATGACGTAAGCGAGCTCGAGCTCCTCCACGTGCCGGAAGGGCTGCGTGCCATTGGGACAGGCGAGGGCGCCCTGGACCTTGGTCGGAGGCTCCCGCTCGTCGCGCTGGGCGCAGGCGTAGCGCTCCCCGGCCTCGCATGCTTCCTTGCGGATACGTGCAGCAGCCGCCCCGTCGCGATCCCCACCAACGCCGCGTTCGATCAACGCCGCGAGTTCCACGCACGCCGGCTGATAACCTTGCTTGCACGCCTTGGCCCAGGCCTGCCTTGCCCCTTCGAGATCGGGCCGGAACTTCGGTTTTACGAGCGCCGGACTCTCCGCGCCCCCGGTCATCAAGATGTAGCCCAGGCGCGTGCAGCTCAACGCCGCTCCTTGCTTGCAAAGCGCCTCGCAGTCATACCTTTCCAAAGCTTGGCAGAGCTTTCCGAACCTGGAGCGCCGCGGCTTGAGCTCAGGGAGCCCAGACGTCACTGCGGGCTCAGGCGCCGGCTTCGCAGCAGGCTTCACGGCTGGAGGAGCACCCACTTTGTTGGGCGCGGCTGGCGCCTGCTTCCCCGCGCAACCGGCGAGCCCAAGCAGCGCGGCTCCAAGCACGCACCACGACACCACCCCCCGCGTTCCCATGAGTGAAGCATACGCCATTCACGCCACGGATTTTGGGGGAGAGGAGCGTCAGGGCTGGCGGATGCGATGGATCACGCTGGCCTCCCCAGCGCTGGGAGCCGGTTGATCACGCACCACGAAGACATCGAGAGAGCTCGGCGTGACTGACGTCTGGAAGGTGCAGCTGGTGCGAGGCGCTACGAACGGCGTGAGCACGTTGAGACCAACGGCGTCGCCCGGCGCGCGGTTGTGCAGAAGCTGGCCGGTGATTTCGGTCATCCCGGTCAGGGGCAAGAGCCCGCTCTGGGTGAGGAATTGATCCATCTCACCCGTACCACCACTCAGCGTGATCACGACGCCGCCACCCTGGGTGAAGGAGTCGAGGGACGCCTGGAGCGCTGCGCCCGCCGTCGCGAGCTCACCGGTGGGAGCTTGCGTCTGATCGTAGACCACGAGCACCTGCACGGTCGCGACGTTGAGTTGCGCCGGGATCAGCGTGTAGTCGCTCACCGTGGTCAAATTCAGCGGACGGCCAGAGTTCGTCTGCGCGTCGGCAACCACCTGCGCGACGTCGTTCTTGTGCGGCTGGGTGGCGTACTGGTCCCAACCGAGCACGGTGACCCCAGCGAATCCGGGAGGCAACGTCACCGCGTTGGTGAACAGCAGCTGCTGCATCGAGTCCTTGGGGTGCACGTCGAGATCCATGCACATCGCGACGATGTGGCCGACGCGGGAGCCCACACAGGAGCCCGCCTGGCACACGCGGGTCACGCAGCGATTGGCGCAGCTGCCGCAGTTGTCAGGATCCGTCTGCTTGTCGACGCACGTCCCGCTGCAGTCCTCGAGGGGCGGCGTGCACAGCGGCACGCACGCGAACCCACCGTCCACCGCCGCGCACACCGGCTCGGCGGCAGTACACGAAGTGAAGCAGTCCCCGCAGCGCGCTGGGGTGTCGAAGGGCGGGACGCATGCATCGGCTGCGTCCGTCGACGCGTCACCTGCGTCAGTCGAGGCGTCCGTCGAGGCGTCGGTAAAAGCGTCCGTGCTGGCGTCGGTAGAAGCGTCGGTGCTGCCATCGGTCGCAGCGTCCGTGCTCCCGTCAGTCGCTGCGTCTGCGCTCCCGTCAGCCGAACCATCGCTGGAGCCGTCGGTCGAACCGTCCGTGCTCCCGTCGGTCGTCGCGTCACTCCCGCCATCAGCGGTCGCGTCGCTTCCGCCATCGAGGCTCGCGTCGTTACCCCCGTCGACGCTCGCGTCGCCACCGCAGATCCCTGCGACGCACGCCACGCCGTCAGCACACACGTTGCCACACGAGCCGCAATTCGCCGCGTCCGAGCTCAGATCGAGGCACTTGCCGTCGCACTCGGTGAGGCCGGTCCTGCAGTCTCCGCCGACGATCCCCGAGGAACTACACGCGAGGGGCACCGCTGCGGCGAGCACGCACGCCACCATCAGGTGACGCAGCAGCTTGAAGCCTGGCTTGCTCACTTCGCGCCTCCCTTCGGCGCCTGCGCCTCGTCATCGGGACCTTCTTCGGGCAGCTTGGTGTCATCGTCGCTGGGCGGCACGGCGACCGGCGGCTCAGCTGGCTTTGAGCCGGCTGCCCCATCGCTGTGCTGCACCACTTTGCGCTCCCGTGTCACCTTGAACTCCACCCGCCGGTTCATGAACCAAGCATGTTCTGAGCGCTTGTCCACCAGCGGGCGCTCGGAGCCGTATCCGATCGCGTTCATGCGGTCCTTGGCGACGCCGTGCTTCACCAGGAACTCCATGACGGAATTGGCGCGGTCCTGGCTGAGGCGTTTGTTGAAGGCGTCGCTTCCCCGAGCATCCGTGTGGCCCTCAACCTCGATGTGGACGTACTCCGGGTGCTCGAGGATGAGCTTCGCCAGGCGTTCCAGCAGCGGGTAGCTGACGACGCGAATGATGTGGCTGTTGGTGCGGAAGTGCACCCGGTCGTCGAGCACGATGCGGTCCCCGACGACGCGGATTTGCTCCGAGTCCGGGCAGCCATCGTGATCGGCGTAGCCGTTCTTCGTCTCAGGCTCGTTGGGGCAAAGATCTTCGCTGTCTGGAATGCCGTCTTGATCGTTGTCGAGATCGGGACAACCGTCTTCGTCCTCGAAGTCGTCCTTGTCTTCGGGTTCGTCTGGGCACTTGTCTTTGACGTCCAGGATCCCGTCCTGGTCGTTGTCCGTGTCCGGACATCCGTCAGTGTCCTGGAAACCGTCTTTATCCTCGGGGATCAAGGGACAGTTGTCGGCGCCGTCTAGCACCCCGTCCTGATCGTTGTCCGGCTCGGGGCAGCCATCCCAGTCCTCGAACTGATCCTTGTCTTCAGGCTCGTCGGGGCACTTGTCCCTGGGATCGATGATGCCGTCGTGGTCCCGATCGCCAGGACCCTTGGGTGGCTCGCCGAACACCAGCTCGACGTGGATCCCGAAGAACGGCACCCGCGCGTCCGACGGACGCAGCTGGTCGTCGGGCTGAAACACGTGGGTGTAGCCGAACACCGGCCCCACACCGAGGCGGCCCGAAGCCGCGCTGAAGTCGTAGCCCAGCTGCCCGTCGACGCCGGGTCGCGCCGCACCGCCAGTAAATACCGCTTCCCCGTGGAAAGCGAACCAGAGGCCACCGGGAGACACCACCTGAACGCCCCGGGCTCCAAACGGGTGCAGTCGCGCGCCGAGCCCGACGAGGGTGGCGCTGCTCGCGCCGAGGGGCTCCAGGGTGGGATCCTCCGGCGGGTCGCCTTCGCTCAGGTAGATGGTGCCGAGCTGAAACTCCACGCCAAGGAAGCTCGCCACGCCGAGCTCAGCGCCGAGCAGGCCGGTCGCGCCCAGCCCAAACTCGCGCTGCTGATGCCCGCCGAGCGCCTTGCTGAGGCCCGCCGCACCATGGGCGCGCACGGGCTCGGCGGACGCTGCGCTGCTCAACAACAGGGCAACGCACGAGGTGCAAATGGCGATGGACAGGCGGCGCACGTGTTTCTCCAAATTAACGTGGTAACAGATCGGCCAGGCTCCGGAAGTCTTAATGGCTTCCCATGCCAAGCCGTCCGGCCACGTCGCCCAGTGCCGGGGAGAGCCGCGGTTTTCTTCGCTGATCGCTGCGCAGCGCTAGCTGCTCTTTTTTAAGCTACTTCTGTGGTGGCGCGCCCCTGAGTGCCAAGTCCGCGGGTCGAGGCTCGTTCGGGTGCTCGTTATAGAAGGCCTCGAGGCTCTCCTGAGTGATGCGCACGGCGATCACTCCATCGCGCTCGATCTTGGCCTGGCAGCCGAGGCGTGACGTCATCCGCACGTCGAACGCTTTGTCGAGGATGTCCTCTTCGTCTTCTTCTGCCTCACTCAGCAGGTTCGCGCCTTCTTCCACGTAGACGTGACACGTGGAGCAGGCACACACGCCACCACAAGCGTCGCCTTCTGGAGCATGAACCTGCTTCGAGGCCTGAAGAATGCTCGTTCCCACGGGCACTTCGACTTCGAGATCCTGATCGATGAATCGCACCTTTGCCATCTGCCGTTAGCCCTTGGGCTCCTCCAAGCTCACTGAAACTCCGCCGAGAGCCGCCTCGGATTGAGCTGCGGCGTACTTCGCCGCGCTCTCTTCCAGGTGGGCTTCGATACCGCGCGCGTTCTCCACGCGCTTCTCCACGTCGCCAAGCGACTTACCAAGCGTTGCCGCACGGATAGCACGATCCATGCGCCGCCCGGCCCAGTCGTGGGTCACGTCTTCCAAGCTGTCGATGGCGAGCTGAATCGAGCTCGCCTTCTTTGCGGCCTGGACCGCCTGCTCCAGATCTTCGACCGCTTGCTCCACCTTCGTGCGCTCGGCGTCGCTCAAGAGGTCGGTGTCACTCGCCAGTGCCTTT
>JAWKRD010000042.1:0-70454 GCA_041389805.1 Polyangiaceae bacterium
GAGCGTCGCGCGGTGCGCCAGCGGTTGCTGACGCTTGCGGAGGCTGAACACGCCGAGTGGGCCTCGCACTGGGAGCGGACGCTGCTGAGTTTCAATCTCCCCGCAGAAACGCCCAGTCGGGTTGTCAATGCCCGCATCGAGGCACTTGCGCAGCTCGAACGCCGCCTGGACAAGCGCGCATCGCTTCAGGGGCGCATCCAAGGCATGGACCGTGACGCGCTTCAACTCTCGGCTTGGCTTACCGAGCGACTCGAGCGTTTTGCGCCTGACCTGCTCGACTGGGATGTGGCCCGGGCGGGCGCCGAACTCAAGCGGCGTTACCACGCGGAACGCATCAAGGCCGAGCGTGTCGCCCAGCTGAGCGATCGCATCGAGCGTGTCGGGAGGGAGCTCTCTCAGCTCGAACAAGACCGCCAGGAGGCCGATGGTGAGCTCGTTCGGCTCTGCTCAATCGCGGGCGTGGACGACTCCGCAGAGTTGCCCGCGGCCGAGCGTCGGGCGGCGGAGCAACGTCGCTTGGGCGAGGCGCTCTCCGAGCGGCAGCGCGAGCTCCTGGAAGAGGCGGGCGGTACGTTCAGTGACGTTCCGGCTGTTCTGATGGCAGTTCGGGCGACGTCTCCGGCGGAGATTGCGCTCGGGCTAAGTGAACTGGAGAGCGAGCTGGGCGAGCTAGATGAGAGCTACCGCGATTCCATCTCCGATCTCGAGCGAAAGAGGGCTGGCCTCGAGCGGCTCTCCACGGGATCCGCCGCTACTCGACGAGAGGAGCTGGAGGAGGTGCTCGCGTCGATGCGCCGTGAAGTCATGCGCTACCGTCGGGTAAAGCTGGCGGAGCTGATCCTGGCTCGTGAAGTTGAGCGTTACCGTAAGGAAAATCAAGGGCCGATCTTGGAGCGTGCGAACGAACTCTTCCCAAAGCTGACCTTGGGCCGGTACCGGGAGCTGAGCGTTGGCTTTGACGGGGATGACCGCGCGATACTCGAAGCCATCCCGAGTGGAGCGCGGGGTGAGCACGAGCGCGTGCGCGTGGACGACTTGAGCGATGGCGCTCGGGACCAGCTCTTTCTGGCGCTGCGCATCGCAAGCATCGAGCGCTACGTCGAGGCGGGCACCGTCTTGCCCGTCGTGCTCGACGACATCTTGGTGCACTTCGACGAGGAGCGCGCACGTGCGGCACTCGAGGCACTGAGCGAGCTCGGGCGGCGCACTCAGGTGCTCTTCTTCACGCACCATCGGCGTCATGTGGAGCTGTGTGAGGCTGCACTGGGCGGCCGCTTTTCGCTTCACGAGTTGAGGCGTCAAGCAGCCTGATTCGGCTCAGGTCTTTCCAGCGAGCAGCTCGTCGATGCGCACGCCGTTGATGGTCAGGCCGGTGATGTCTGCGTCCTCGATGGTCACGTGCTTGAGGCTGACGTTGACCAGCCGGGCGCGTTCGAAGTCCACGTCAGAGAACTGCGCCTCACGGGCTGCGCAGTTCTCGAACGTGACGCCGCTCAGCTCGACGTTCTCAAGCTTTCCTGCCTTGAGGCTCGCGTCGATGAGCTGCAGGCCAGGCGCCTCCACGTCTTTGAGGGTCGCGCGGCTCAGGTTGACGTCAGTAAGCCGCACACCGGTGAGGTCGGCGTCGTTGAGCTGCATGCCGGTGGCGTCGATGTCCGTGAGCTCGCTCGCGCGCAGCGCGGCGTTCTTGAGCTTGAACGACGCGAGGTCGATGTCGTCCAGAGACAGCTCCTTCAGAGAAGCGTTGGAGAGCTTCAGCTGATCGAGGTTCACATCGTTCAGAGAGGCGCCGCTCAGGTTCGCGTCAGTGAGCTGAAGTCGCTGAGCGCTGACATCGTTCAGGCGCGCGTCGTCCAGGTTCAAGTCGCTACCGGTGAGCTTGCAGAGCTCGCTGTCGGTCACCGACATCCCATGACCAATGCAGCGCGTGACAGAGACTTCAGGCAGCCCGCAGCTGATGAAGCGCGCGCGGCTCAAATCGCTCTTCTCGAACCGAGCGTCGGTGAGTGACTGCTGCTTGAACTCCGTCGGCTTCGGTGTCTTCCCCATGCCTCACAGGATACGTCGGCGAGAGAGGCGAATCTGTGATTCGCTGAACAAATCAACACAGCGTTCCTCGTCTCAAAAGTAACGCGAAGGCGCAAAACTCGTGCGCCCACACCCTGAGGGGGCGGGCGAGTTTTGCAGCGAACCACGGAGACAGGACACTAGGACGTCTGGCGAATCGCGGAGTCACCAGACGGAACGTTCCCGCACAGCTTGCTAACGGCGACGCTGCTATTGCTGCGCCAGCGCGGGGCGCTCCCGCGCTGGCATCGCCGACTCAGAGCGCCTTGGCGGCTTCGAGCGCCGCACCGTAGTTCGGCTCTTGCCCGATTTCCGGGACGTACTCCACGTGGCGCACGACGTCGTCGGCGCCGATCACGAACACGGCGCGCGCGAGCAGGCCGAACGTGGGGGCTTCGACTCCGTACGCCGCCCCGAACGTCTTGAACTTCCAGTCGCTCAGGGTCTTGATCTTGTCGCTACCCGTCGCGCCGCACCAGCGCTTCTGCGCGAACGGCAGATCCACGCTGACGGCGATCACTTCGAGGTTCAGATTGGCGGCTTCCTCGTTGAAGCGCTTCATCTCTACGTCGCAGACCGGTGTGTCGAGGGACGGCACCGCGCAGAGGATCCGGGCCTTGCCGGCCAAGTCTTTGCCAGTGACGGGCGCCATGTCAGTGCCGATCAGGGTGAAGTCATCGGGAGCCTTGTCACCGGCCTTTAGTTCCGGACCGACCAGGTCGAGTGGGTTGCCCTTCAGAGTGATCGCGCCCTTGCGTGTTTCAGCCATTGCTCCTCTTTCGCGGCCTCGTTTCCGGGAGGTTTGTTCCGGTCGAGCGCCTGATGTGCGCTTGTCGCGCCAGGTTGGTTTCGGTTTGGGGCGCCACCGCGCAACCCAAACTCCATTCGGGGAACCGGACCATGAGGAGGCGTTGGCGCGCCGTCAAGGGCTGGTGGCGGTGGGCGTAGCAAAGCCCACGCGCGCCGCGTGGGCCACGATGGGCAGGCGGTCCTGACCCCAGAAGAGCTCTTGTGCGACCTTGAACGTCGGCGCGCCGCACAACCCGCTGGCGACGGCGTAATCCGTGTTGTCGCGCAGGGCCTGCTTCACCTCATCCGAAGCGCTCGCTTGCGGCAGTTCGTCGGCGGCCCCTGCTCGGTCAGCACCTCGGCGAGCACTTGAGGCTCAGAGATGTTGCGATTGTGTGACAAAAAGCGCTGAACAGCGCATCGCTCAAGCGACGCGCGTCAGCTTCAACTGGCAGCGTTGCCTGCCGGCCAGGTACAGACGCGAAACGGCGCCATGCGCAGCGGGAAGACATCAGGAAACGGAAGCCGACGCCGTAGCGCTTGGCGTAGCGATCGATGTCTCGGGCCACGTACATCTGCGTACTTGCTCTCGGGAACGTGAACAGCGGTACGTCCCCGGTGCCCACCGCCTTGAACAGGCACCCAGCAGAAACAGGATCGACTTCACCCCGTGCGCCGCTCGCTTGCTCGAGCGCTGCGATTTGGGTGTGGGCGAGGTAGGCAAACGGACTCGAGTAGTCGAAGAAGAACTCGATCTCATCGACCTGGGCGTCTTCTGCCTGTCGAGTTCCGTCCAGCCTTCGCGCGCGGGATCCAGCGCGCAGGCCACTGAAGTCCAGGCGGTCTTGGCCCCAGTACAGCTCTTGATCCACGCGGAAAGTAGGGACGCCAAAGACGCGGCCGAACGCCGCGCGAGTTTCGTCGATCAACGCTCGCTTGTGGTTCGGCGCTTCCGCCACCGCCCGCGCGCCGTCAGGCCAGCGCCGCTGAGTGCTGCCTCCACCACGCTCGGGTCTTCGAGATCGTCACCTCGCACCCAGTACGCCTCGAAGAGCGCGTGGCTGGCCTCCGCGATCGAGCCGCTCGCGAGCGCAGCGCGCAGCGCGAGCACCGTCCGCCGGGGATGAGCCGAGGGCTTGTTGAGTGGTGCCGCGAAGAGTGCGGCGTAGCGCTCAGGGTCGCGCTGATTGATGCGCGCCTTGGCCGCGTTCATCTGGTTCGGCGCGTACTCCTTCTCAGGAGTTGCCGCGCAGGTGATTGAAGATGCCTCCGAGGAGCACTGGGCGGTACACCAGCTCTGCGTTGCACGCCTCGGCGAGAGCTCGCACCTGGGTGCTGGCGAGGTAAGCGTAAGGGCAGACGAAGTCGTAGAAGAACTCAAGGCGTTTCACGTTTCCTCCGGACGGCGACGCTAGTCGCGGCTTGGGCGCGGATGGTTCCGGGAGGCACGGCATCTTGCCGCGAGTCCCGCCGCGAGCGAGGGTACCTCACCCCCAAACCAAGCAGGGACTGCACGCGTGCAGACCGCGCCTGCACGGCGTTGGTTGGCGCGAAAGGCGAGATGCGCCGAGCCTTTAGCTACCGCCCAGGCGCACGCCGTTGATTTCTACGCCAAACACCACCACGGCGAACACGCAGCCGTCGGGGCCAGCGGTGAATTCGTGCTCGGTGTCCACCAACATCTCGGCGACGTCGCCCGCATGGTAGCCACGACCGCCGGAGTCCGTGTATCCACCCTCCAGGATCAAGGCGGTTTCGTGGCCCAGGTGGCGATGCAACGGGAAGCTCGCCCCCGGCGCCAGGCGCACCAGGCCCACGTCGGCGCCGCTCGTGGCGGGTCCGCCATCGAGATGCAACAGCTCGACGCCAGGGATGGGGAAGGCTTCCCAATCGGGGCCCACCGTGCGCGGGAGCAACGCGTCGATCGCGGCTTCGTTCAGATCGAAAAGCTTTGCCAGACGCGAGGTGAAGGGCGCGTAGCGCTGATCACCTTCAAGCTCGGCGAAGAGTCGAGCCCGACGCTCAGCGCTGGGCGCTTCCGCGGGGATGAGGCTGCTCAATGCGGCCAAGGAGTCGCTCACTGCGGCCAAGGAGTCGCTCACTGCAGCGAACTCATCGCCGCGCGCTGCTTCATCCCGCCGATCGTCGCGCTCGAGCGCCTCAAGCGCCCAGTCGGGGAGCAGCTCTTTCATGGCTGACCTCCAGAGCGCGGGATCGGATGCACCGCGGATTCGCTTTCTTTCATCACGCCCCGCAACTTGCCGAGCGCAGCCGCGACGCGACTCTTCACGGTGCCGATGGGGATGCCCACATGGGCGGAAATTTCGCTCGAACTGAGCCCTTCGAAGTAGCCGAGCAGCAACACCTCGCGCTGCTCTGGTGGTAGCTCCGCCAGCACTTGATGCAGCAAGCGCTGGTCGGGGCCTGCATCCGTTTGGACCTGGCCCACCTCAGGCAGTGACTCGGTCTCCAGACTGACGCTGCGCTTCACCCGCACGGATTTCTTCCGGTCCAGCGCGCGGCTACGCGTCCGCAGCAGGAGCCATGCGCGCACGGAGCCTCGCGTGGGGTCGTAGTCCTCGGCGCGCTTCCAAGCTTCCAGGAACACGTCGTGGATCAGGTCCTCGGCCTCCTGGCGCTGCGCGAGGATGCGCAGCGCGAGCGCGAGCATGGTCGACGAGTGGCGATCGTAGAGCGCGGCCAGAGCCAGCCGCTGACCGTTCGCCGCGGCTCGGATCAGCTCGACATCTTCGAGCGCCTCCAGATCTGCGCTCGCGGTTGCGGCGTTGGGATCACGTGTGGATTGCACCAGGCTCACTCGACGCGGAGCGTAGCAGCGCGGCCTGACGATGGAAACCCGGCTTGAAAGTCGGTGTGTCCGGGCACTGACCAGAGGCCGAGCCCCGAGTCTGCTCGCAGCAAAAAGCCACCCGGGCTGCATCCAAACGCCGGCCTCGCGCGAATACGACAAAGGACGCGGTGTAACGGAGAGCGCTGAGGGCGAGGGTCCCACGCGCAGGATACGATCGGGCAACGGCTTCGGATCGGCGACCGGGCTGTGGGATCGACCTCGCGTTCCCTCTCGGCTGTGGTACTCGCTGCCGGTGGCGTCCAAGCGCACAAGATCTCAGACAAAGCGCCGCCACGGGCGGGCCTCCGCCCCGCGCCCCAAGCTCGAGGCGGGGGCGCAGATAGCGGTCGAAGTCGCGCTGGACGAGGCCGATGACGAGGTGGCCCTCCGGGGCAAGCTTGCCGAGGCCTGCGGCTGCCAGGCCGAAGAGCTGCCACCGCTGCGGCTGCTCAAGCGCTCCCTTGATGCTCGGCGTCATCGCATCCGCCATCGCTGGCTCTTCGAGGTCGCCGAGGCCCGGGGTGAAGAGGCTCTGGGCGGGCCCCCGCTGCGGGCCGCTTCGGAGCCCGAGCGCGTGCTGGTGGTGGGAGATGGCCCCGCGGGTTTGTTTTGCGCCTACCAGCTCGCGCGGCTGGGCGTCGCCTCGACCGTGCTCGAGCGGGGCAAGCCGGTGCAGCCTCGGCGCCACGATCTCAAAGCGCTGAATCGTCACGGTCGCGTAGACGAGGACAGCAACTATTGTTTCGGCGAGGGCGGCGCAGGAACGTACAGCGATGGCAAGCTCTACACGCGCAGCCACAAGCGCGGCAGCGTGAGAGACGTCCTGGAGCTGTTGACGCTGCATGGTGCGCCCGAGGATATCCTCACGGAAGCGCGACCACATATTGGGTCCAACAAGCTGCCCCGTGTCGTCACCCGACTGCGGGAGCACTTGGAAGAGGTCGGCGTGAAGTTCCGTTTCGGCGCTCGAGTCGTCGACCTCACCCGAGATCCTAGGGGCGCCGTGCGCGGCGTGCGGTTGGCTGATGGCGAAGAACTCAGCTGCGAACGCGTGGTGTTGGCGACGGGACACTCCGCCGCCGGCGTCTACGAGCTGTTGGCAGCGCACGGCGTGGCCCTCGAACCGAAGTCGTTCGCGGTAGGCGTGCGCATCGAGCACCCGCAAGCGCTCATCAATCGCATTCAGTACGGCAAGGCGGCCGATCACCCGCGCCTGCTCAACGCTGCTTACCGCATCGTTCACAACGTCGAAGGGCGCGGTGTCTTCTCGTTTTGCATGTGCCCTGGGGGCTTCATCGTGCCAGCGAGCACCGAGCCGGGTGGCTTGGTGGTCAATGGAATGAGCCTAAAACGCCGGGATTCACCCTTCGCCAACTCCGGGTTGGTGGTGCAGGTCGATGTCAGTGACGTGGCTCGCGCGCTGGCGTGTGAAGTATCCGTGGGGAAAAATGCGTTGGCGGGGCTGAGGTTTCAAAGGCGGCTCGAGCAAGCCGCGTTCGCCGCCGGTGGCGGCAGCTTTGTGGCCCCCGCGACCCGCGTGAGCGACTTCGTCGCCGGCCGCGCTTCGAGCCGCAGCGGCGAGACCAGCTACATCCCCGGTCTGGCAGCGGGAAACATCGCAGAAGTCTTGCGTTCGAGCGGCTTCGACCTGGTGAGCCCGATGCGCACCGCGCTCGAGCGGTTTGGACGGGACATGCCTGGCTACGTCAGCGAAGAAGCGCAGCTGATCGGCGTCGAGTCGCGCACGAGCAGTCCCGTCCGCATGCCTCGCGACCCGGAGACCCTAGAGCTGATCGGATTCCCTGGAGTATTTCCAAGCGGAGAAGGCGCGGGCTATGCCGGCGGCATCGTCAGCGCCGCGGTGGACGGGATGCGCGTCGCCGTGGGGGTCGCTCAGAGCCTCGGCGTGGACACCAGCGCGCTCGCGGAGCAGATCGGTGCAGATCAGCTCAGCGGCGCAGATTAGCGCAAGCGGCGCGGCTTGCCCCCAAGTAGGGTGCGTCAGCCTGGGGGCGCCACGAGCTCGTGGCGAACGTCCGCGCCCACCTTGAGCGCGCTCTTCAGCTTGCGACGAGCCAACAGCTGAAGGATGCCGAACGCGAGGATACTGAGGGCTCCGAACACGAGACCCAGAGTCCCTTTGAGCGCCCAGCTGCGCTGGCTGCCGAGTACGGCCAGGATCCCTGACAGGCCATAGCAGGCCACCGCGATCAGCAAGCCAAGCTCGAACCCACCTCCGACGAGCAAGAAGCGCTGCCAGCCCCGCTTGATCGCCGCGCCGAGCGGGAGCGGAGGGGCCGCGGGTAGGGAGCCCCAATCCCGCTCCCAGCGCACCTTGAGCGCGGCGAGGAGCAGCGGGATGTCCAGGCCGGAGTTTGCCGGAACCTGCAGGATTGCGGGCAGCCAGATGCGATCGAAGACCCAGCTGGTTCCCTGAGGATCAGGGGGGGAGCGCCGGCCACCGAGGCGACACAGCGAGCGGTGGATGAGGCGTCGAAGACGGGCGCCGCCGCTGATGACGGGTTCCTGCAGCGCGGCAGTGACCTCCGCGTCACGGCTCCTGGCCCGAGCGCGCAGAATCGTGATCAGATCCTCCGCGCTCGCCCCCGCCGCCAGCCAAGCTACCTGGTCCCCGGTGACTTCGCTCAGTGCGCCTCGCTGACGCTCGAAGTCCGCCCCAGGGACCTCGATTAGCTCGAGCTCGACCTCGCCAAGCACCGGATCTGGCTCGTTGAAGCGCGCACGAACATCGCTGGCGAGCTGTGCGGCGCCTGGCGCTTGACCATCGAGGAGGACGCTGACTTTCACGGCGGCGGACCATAGCCATAAGATCCCCCCCAGGCAGCTCATTTCGCCGCTCATTTTTCCGGTGGAGCCGGGGTTCGAAGCGGCGGTCAGCCCGCCCGCAGGATGATTTGCGTGACTTCAGCGGGCGCCCCCAACCTGAGCGGCGGACCCCAGTATCCAGTACCGGAGCTCACGTATACGGCGGTGTCGCGGATCCAGGCCAGCCCTGCGACCACTGGTTGCTGCAGGCGCACGAAGATCTGCCACGGCCACAGCTGACCTCCATGGGTGTGCCCCGAGAGCTGGAGATCCACACCGTGCTCCGCCGCTTCAGTGACCTGACGTGGCTGGTGCGCCAGCAAGACCACGGGATGCGCCGGGTTGCGATCTTTCAGCGCGGCTCCCAGGTCGGCGCCGTGGCCTGGCACTCGACCACCTTGCAGATCATCCACACCCGCGAGATCCAGCGCGCTCCCGGCAGCGTTACGCAGGCTCACGTGCTCGTTGCGCAGCACCCGCAGTCCGAGCTCGTTCAAGTGCTGACACCAGGCCTCCGCCCCGGAGTAATACTCGTGATTGCCGGTGACGAAGAAGGCACCGTGGCGCGCTTTCAGCTCCGCGAGGGGAGCAACGGCGTGCTGTAGCTTGGACACTGGCCCATCCACCAGGTCCCCCGTGATCGCGATCACGTCGGCCTGCAAGGAGTTGCAGGTCGCGACAATTTCCTCGATGAACTCCCGCCCAATCGTGGGTCCAACGTGGACATCACTCAGCTGCACGATGCTGAAGCCATCCAAGTCTTTGGGCAGGCGCTTGAGCGGGATTTCCACCCGCTTGACCTGCACGCGGCCCAAGGCCGAGCGTGCACCGGCGATGGTGAAGCCGCCGACCAGCAGCACCACGGCGCCGCCCAGGGCACGCGCCAGTGTCGTGCGCCGCTCCGCCACGAACGCCGGGTTCAGGCTCTCCTGAGTGTGCTCCCATATCCATGCGGCAATGCGCACGAGCTCCGCGCCGGAGAGCAGGACCACCAGCCAGAACACGATGCCGAGCCACGCATACAGGACGAGCAGGAGAGGCCGCCCACTACTCGGGTCCAGGGTTCGTGAAAGGTAGAACGTCAGCGGGATGCTCAGTCCGAGCAGCGCCACGACGCCCCCCAGCCCGCGCTGCCAGCCGAGCGGCAGCTGCAGGTCGCGCACGAGACGCGCCCACACCCAGTAGTGAACACTGCCAACGAGCAGCAGGACGATGGCGAGGAAGACGAAGAACCCGACGGAGCGCGGCACTGCTTGCTTATAAGCACCCGGGGTCCCAATCGCCTCCCCCGGTCGTGTGAAGCAGTGTGAAGCGCTGGGGTTCGTCCGAAAGAATGCTGGGCATCCGCCTGGCACAACACCGTAAATCAGCCCGGAATTCTGGGTTAGGCGGGTTTGGGGGAGAGGGGCCTCGCTCAGCGCCGGACGGCGATGGCGCGCTGCGCAATTCCGAGGTCCCGCGCGGATATGCTGGTCCAATCCGAAGTGCTGCGCGTGAACCGCATCCTCACGGTATGGAAAAAACTCCAAGTCGCCTCGTTGACCGACCACGCCGGATCGCGCGCTCGCCCAGCGATTTGGGCTCGAATCAGGGCGCCCGGGGGTCGAGTTTGGTATATCAGCCTCCTCGAGTGACGACGCGTCCCCTGAAGCTCGGACGCGCGGCGAATCCACTCGCCATAGGAGGTTTTGCATGTCCTTTCGCTTGTTCTCTCAGTTGTGCATCGGTGGCCTATTGCTTGGGGCGGTCGCTGGTTGCAGCAGCGACTCCGATGACAACGCCGGTGGCGGGGGCGGCACCGAGGGCTGTGACATCGTCGTCGCGCCCGGCGACAACGACACCGAGACGCTGCAGACGGCGTTCGTGAACGCTCAGAGCGGTCAGACGGTCTGCATGCAGAAGGGCACCTACACGATCACGAACCTGATCACCGTGGGCGCCACCCCAGGGCTCACGATTCGCGGAGTGGGCGACACGCCCGATGACGTCTTGCTCGACTTCAGCGGGCAGACCGAGGGCGATGACGGCATGCTGGCGACTGGTGACGACATCACCATCGAGAACTTCTCCGTGCGGAATACACGCGGGAACGGCATCGTGGTCAGCGGCGCAACCGGCGTCGTGTTCCGCAAGATCAAGGTCACCTGGGACGAGTCCAAGACGGAAAACGGCGCGTATGCCGTGTATCCGACGAAGTCGAAGGACGTGCTGGTCGAGGACTGCGAAGTCGTCGGTGCGAGTGACGCAGGCATCTACCTCGGACAGTCGGAGAACGCGATCCTGCGGCGCAACACGTCTCACGGAAACGTGATCGGGATCGAGGTGGAGAACACCACCGGCGCCGAGATCTACGACAATATTGCCTACGACAACACCACCGGCATCTTCATCCCGCTCCTGCCGAACCTGCAGCGCAAGGCCAGCGAACTCACGATCGTTCGCGACAACGAGATCTACGGCAACAACCGCGGCAACTTCGGCGACAAGAACACGGTCGTATCGTTCTTGCCCCCGGGTGTGGGCATCATCTTGCTGAACTCGGACAAGGTGCGTGTATACGGCAACACCATCAAGGATCAGGACTCGACTGGCGTGGGCATCGTGGGCCAGGCCACCATGGATGAGGTAACGGGGATGGCGAGCATGGATGCCGAGACCGATGGTTTCCCTGAGGAAATTTATATCCATGGCAACACCTACTCGAACATCGGTAGCAAGCCCGCCGGCATCCTCGCGACGCTCGGTGTGAGCACCTTGGAAGAGGTGGTCTGGGACGGCTCGGAGCGCAGCGCTGGCTCCGCGATGTTGTGCCTGGGCGAGTCGGATCAGCCGACGTTCCGCGACTTCAAGGGCCTCGAGGGCGTGGGCAATCCCGACGTTCACTCCACGGATGCAACGCCCTACGCCTGCGCGCTGCCTGACCTCGACCCGATCACGCTGCCCTGATCATGGCCGTGCGCTTCCCATTTGCGAGGACGCGCTGGCTGCCAAGACCAGCACTCTGCGTCCTCGCGGCGGCACTTCTCGCCGCCTGCGGGGGCGGGGGTGAGGAAGAGCCGTCGGCAACGCCGGATCTGCCGTGGGAACCCGGGAGCTGGCCCGCCTATCAGGCACCTGACACCAAGCAGGCCGACCTCGGCAAGCTGCTGTTCTACGACCCGCTGCTCGGCGCAGACGGGACGACCGCCTGTGCGACCTGCCACAGTGAACACTGGGGCATGAGCGACGGGCTCGCGGTGAGCGTCGGCCTCGATGGAGTAGGCGCCGTCGGGCCAGGCCGCGCTGGGCCGAACCTGACCCGGCGCAACTCCATGTCGCTCTGGAACGTCGCCTTTCGCGAGCGTCTGTTCTGGGATGGCCGCGCGGAAACGCTAGAGGCTCAAGTCAGTTCACCACTTACCGCCGCCGAGGAGCTCGGTAGCTCCGAGGCTGCCGTGATGACCGCGCTCGGGGCCAACGCGGAGTACACATCGCTGTTCACGGAAGCGTTTCCAGGAGAGCCGCTGAGCTTCGCTCAAGTCGAGCAGGCGCTCGCCGCCTTTCAGCGCGTGCTCGTCAGCGACTGGGCTCCCTATGATCGCTACGTGAAGGGCGATCTGGGCGCGCTCAGCGCGCAGTCCCAGCGCGGCATGCAGGCGTTTGCGGACCATGGCTGCGCCACCTGCCATGTGCCGCCTCGGTTCGAGCTCGAGCTGTACGCCAATCGCGGGCAGGCCAACGCGGACGGAGTCGACGACGCCGGCCGCTTCGAAGTGACTGGTAACGAGGCAGACAAGGGCGCCTTCCGTGTCCCGACGCTACGCAACCTGCGGGACTCTGAGCCTTATTTCCATGCGGGAACAGCGCCAACCGTGGAGGACGCCGTGCGCGCGGAGCTCGCCGTGAGCGACGGTACCTCGCTCGCCGACGTGCCGCAGGACGTGGTCGACGACATCACCCATTTCCTTGTCAAGGGACTCACTGATCGCACCCGCGAGCAGGCGCGGCCGGCGCGAGTGCCGAGCGGCCTCGAGGTGCCCTTGGACAATTTCCGCATCCCGCGCTAGCCCACGATCACGTTTGCAAGGCGCCCTCCCAAACCACAAGCACACGCCCCACTTACACTGCTTCACGCGCCTCGAGGCGTTCTGACCCTGGAGCCGAACGAATCATGCCGACCGATCCCCTTGCTGAAACCTCATGGCTTCGCCGTGTGCGAGCGACCACTTGGCTGGGTGCAATGGCAGTCGCCGTGGCGATCAGCGGCTGCAGCGGGGATGACGCAAGCGAAGAGCCCACCACCAGGGGCGTCAGCGTACCGAAGGCTGGCGAGCACTTCGAGTCGCTCTCCGACTGGCACTTCTTCAGCGACATCAGCCAGCAGAAGCCGGCTCCGGGCGTCGAGCCGTTCCAACCGATCGCCCCGCTGTACAGCGACTACACCAACAAGCGGCGCTTCGTTTACATTCCGTCCGGAACCAAGATTCAGTACAGCGCAGACGGGGTGTGGACCATTCCGGTTGGAGGAGCGCTGATCAAGACGTTCTCCTACGTACTTGATGAGCGGGAAGGCGTGCCAGCTGTGATCTCCCCCGACAAGGAGCGGTTGATGGAGACCCGCGTGCTGTTCCACGAGTCCGAGACCACGTGGGTGGCGGAGACCTACGTGTATGACGAGTCTGGCAAGAGCGCCGTGCGCAAGGTCGCCGGAGCCACCATCGACGTCAGCTGGGTAAACCAGGCGGGTGAGACCATGCAGAATGCGTACGGCGTACCCAACGTCAACGCTTGCCAGACATGTCACGGGGAGAACGCCGCGATGAACGCCCAGGGGTTGCGCACCCGCCAGCTCAACTGGGACTACGACTACGGCGATGTCGTAGAGAACCAGGTCGACCACTTCCAGAAGTTGGGATGGCTCGAGCCGGCTGGGGACCGCGAACAGCTCGTAGATCCGTTCGGAAACGCAAGCGTCAGCGATCGCATGCGCTCGTATTTCGACTCGAACTGTGGCAGCTGTCACCGCGAGGACGGCTTCGCATCCTCGAGTGGGCTGTGGCTCGACTGGGGCCACACCGACCCCAGCAAAGAGGCGGCGCGGTGGGGGGTGTGCAAGCAGCCGACGTCTGCAGGAGGCGCGACGTGCGGCCTCCAGTTCGACGTCGTGCCCGGTAAGCCTGACGAGTCAATCTTGCTCTGCCGCACTGCATCGGAGGACGGCAAGGTGCGCATGCCGCCCTTGGCTAGCAAGATCGCCCACGCCGAGGGCACGGCGCTGATCCGCGAGTGGATCACCGAGCTCCCTGCCGCTACCTGCAGTCAGTAAGTCTCCCGTTTGGTGAGAGACGCCTCGCCGCAGCGGGTTTCGGCTGTGAGTCTGCAGCGTAGGATCTGCGCGATCCGCTGCATCCGCGCCGAGCGCCGTCCGCTATGGAGTGGCGCTCAACGGAAGACCCGCGTGACGACATGACGCGTCGGTAGCTCTGCGCTTGAAGCCAGGGGCGCTTGCCCTTACGAATCTCCCCGGACCGCCTCGATGTTCGCGAGTGAGGGCAGGAGCTCGGGGCATTCAGAAGCTAACAGGAGCCAGAGTGCACAACTATTTTCCGGAAGCACCGGATACGGATCCCCAAGAAACCGCAGAGTGGATCGAGTCGTTGAACTCGGTCGTGGCCAGCGTGGGTAAGGAGCGCGGTCGCTTTCTGGTGCGGCGCATCCTCGACGCCGCGCGTTTCTCCGGGGTGGTCCCCGACGGACCACTGGTGACCGACTTCGTCAACACCATCCCGAAGGAAGCCGAACCCGACTTCCCCGGGGATACGAAGATTGAGCGGCGCATTCGCCAGTACATCCGTTGGAACGCCGTGGCGATGGTTCACCGTGCGAACGTCAAGTTCTCCGGCATCGGCGGGCACCTCAGCACCTATGCTTCCAGCGCGAGCCTGTACGAGGTCGGCTTCAACCACTTCTTCCGTGGCAAGGACGAAGGCCTCGGCGACCTGGTCTACTACCAAGGTCACGCTGCTCCTGGCGTGTACGCGCGCTCGTTCCTCGAAGGTCGCATCAGCCTCGAGCAGATGGAGCACTTCCGCCGTGAGGCCGAGCGTGGGGTGGGGCTCTCGAGCTATCCGCACCCGCGCTTGATGCCTGGGTACTGGGAGTTCCCGACGGTCAGCATGGGCCTCGGACCGCTGTCGGCGATCTACCAGGCGCGCTTCGCCCGCTACCTGCACGCTCGCGGCGTCATCGACACCTCGCAGTCGCGGATCTGGGCCTTTCTCGGTGACGGCGAGACGGACGAGCCGGAGTCCCTCGGCAGCCTGAGCATTGCCGCGCGGGAAGGGCTCGACAACCTGATCTTCGTGATCAACTGCAACTTGCAGCGCCTCGACGGCCCGGTGCGTGGCAACGGCAAGATCGTGCAAGAGCTCGAGGCTCTGTTCCGCGGTGCCGGGTGGAACGTGATCAAGGTGATATGGGCCGAAGAGTGGGACTCGCTCCTGGAGAAAGACAACGAGGGCGTGCTGCGGCGCCGCATGAACGAGGTCGTCGACGGCCAGTGGCAGCGCTACACGACCGCGTCCGGCGACTACACGCGCAAGGACTTCTTCGGCACGGATCCGCGCCTTCTGCAGATGGTCGAGAATCTGTCCGACGAGGAGATCCGCAAGTTGCGCCGCGGCGGACACAGCCACGTCAAACTCTACGCAGCCTATAAGGCGGCGGTGGAGCAGAGAGGTCGCCCCACGGTGATCCTCGCTCACACGGTCAAGGGCTGGACCCTTGGGCACTCTTTCGAAGGCAGCAACGTCACCCACCAGAAGAAGAAGATGGAGCTCGCGGAGCTCAAGGCCTTCCGCGATCTGTTGAAGCTACCGGTGCCCGACGACAAGCTCGCAGAGGCTCCGTTCGTGCATCCGGGGATGAACAGCCCTGAGGTGCAGTACATGCTGGAGCGGCGCCGCGCTCTAGGTGGCACGATCCCGAAGCGCAACGATCGTATTCAAGTCCCCCTGGACATGCCTGCGGCGGATTTCTATGCGGAATTCGACGCTGGGATGTCGAAGGGCGAAGCCAGCACCACGATGGTGTTTGCCCGCCTGCTCGCGAACCTGATCCGCGACAAGCAAGTGGGGCGTCGCGTCGTGCCGATTATCCCCGACGAAGCGCGGACCTTCGGTCTCGACGTGCTCTTCAGCCAAGTCGGCATCTATTCCTCCGCCGGGCAGGTCTACGAGCCTGTCGACAAGGGCAAGCTCCTCTACTACCGCGAGAGCAAAGACGGCCAAGTGCTCGAGGAGGGCATCACCGAAGCCGGCTCCATGGCTTCCTTCACCGCCGCGGGCACGGCGTACTCCAACTGGGGTCAGCCGATGATCCCGTTCTACATCTACTATTCGATGTTCGGGTTCCAGCGCACCGGAGATCAGATGTGGGCATTCGGCGACGGCAAGGGGCGTGGCTTCCTGCTTGGCGCCACCGCCGGGCGCACGACGCTGAACGGTGAGGGCCTGCAGCACGAGGACGGCCACAGCCATATCCTCGCGGCAGTGATCCCGAACCTGCGCGCCTACGACGTGGCCTTCGCGTACGAGCTTGCCACGGTGATCCAAGACGGCATGCGCGCGATGTACACGGACGAAGAGGACTGTTTCTACTATATCACGCTGCAAAACGAGAACTACACCCAGCCGCCGCTGCCTGAAGGGGACCAGGTCAAGCAGCACATCGTCAAGGGCATGTATCGCTACCGCGCGGCAAAGGAGCGCCGCCCGCTTCACGTGCAACTCTGGGGCAGCGGGTCGATCATGATGCAAGTCCTCGCCGCCGCCGACATCTTGGAGGAGCGCTTCGGTGTGTCCGCGGATATCTGGGGCGTCACCAGCTACTCGCGCATGCGTGACGAAGCGCTGGCGTGCGAGCGCCACAACCGTCTCCGCCCCCTCGACGAGCCCCGAGTACCCTTCATCAGCCATCAGCTGAAGGACGTAGAGGGGCCGTTCATTGCGGCCACCGACTACATGAAATTGGTGCCAGATCAGGTTGCGCGCTGGGTGCCTGGGCGGTTGGTCTCTCTGGGCACCGACGGCTTCGGAATGAGCGACACCCGCGAGGGTTTGCGGCGCCACTTCGAGGTCGACGCGGAGAGCATCGCGCTGGCAGCGCTAGACGCGCTGCGCCTCGAGGGACGGATCCCTGCGGAAAACGTTGCCAAGGCAGTCAGCGAGCTGGGCATCGACGCGGGGAAGGTGGACCCGATGTTGGTCTAGACTCGCGCTGTAAATGCAAGAAACCGCGCCGTCGGCGGCTGCCGGCGGCGCGTTACTTTGTACGTTTCATGTCTTTGGCGCTCATCGCGGCGTCTCCCGCGGAGCTGGGCGCTGATGCGCTCCCTACTCGGCCGCAGCGGCAGTCGACTCGTACGCCGGGGCCGCAGGAGCGTCGTTCGCTGCACGGGTCTCTTCGATCACGTCGATGCCCACCTTCTTGGCCCACCAGAGCAGACCAATGATCAGGCTCCGCTTGTCGGAGACGAAGCTCGGCGGCTTGCCCTCGAAGTAGTGTCCAACGAACTGAAAGCCCCAACCGACGGTGAACATGCTCGCAGCGAGCGGGAGACCGACGACCGTCGCACCAACCGGGAAGGACGCGGCGATCATCGGGATGCCGATGGTGTGGCAAAGCTGGTTCGTCTCGTTCTGGTGGTCGTCGCGGTAGCTGTCCATGAGGGCGGTCCACTCGGCGTTCAACTTGAGCTTCTTCATGAGTCTCTTCGTCTTTCTGCGCTCGAGAGCGAGCGCCACTGAGTCAACTTGCGGAGCCGAGGCTCCCTGTGAGTTTGCTCGCCCGGGGCTGCCGAGCGCGGAGTCAGGACCGATCCAGGTCGGGGAGGGCGACGCGGATCAGCGCGTCGACCAGCGCGGAGGTGAAGCGCTCGTCGTCCACCACCGAGGTGCCCAGCACGTGAGCGTGCACGGAGCCCTCTACCATTCCAAACAGGACGAACGCCGTCGCCGTGGTGTCTCCCGCGAATCCCCAGCGCTCGAGCAACTGGGCGACCTGGTGCACCAGGGCCTGCTCACCTAGCGAAGTTAGTTGGTCGAGGTCGCTGTCCGCATGCCGGCGCTCTGTCAGGACGGCGTGAAGACCAGGATTTTCCCGGTGGTAATCCATGACCATACGCACGATGCGTGTCATGCGCGCGCGCACCGCAGCGAGTAGCTCACGGCCCTTGACGTCGCGCACGTCGCTGCCGAGCACCTCCACTGCTTCGCGCGCGATGCGCTGCTGCCGTACGTCGGCGAGCTCGCGCAGCATCACGTCCTTGTCGCCGAAGTATTGGTAGAACGTGCCGGTGGCCACACCGGCGCGCTCGGCGATGGAGCGCGCCGTCGTCTGCGCGTAGCCGTGCTCCGTGAACTCGGCCTCTGCGGCCGCAACGAGGCTCGCACGGGTGCGAATTGCCCTCGACTGCGATGGCTTGCGTACGGCGGCGGTACCCACGATAGACCACAGCATACGCAACCTGAATCTGACGTCAAGTTCAGTTTTTGTCAGCGGTTCGCTGGGGCGCTTTTCGTCAACACTCCCCGGTCTTTGCCCCCTGTCTCTGTAGTTCGCTGCAAACTCGCCCGCCCCCTCAGGGTGTGGGCGCACGAGCTTTGCGCCATCGCACCACTCTTGAGACGAGGAAACGCTGTGTTGATTCGTTCGGCGAATCACAGATTCGCCTCATTAGCGAATCGTGCCAGAAGGAGCCCCCATGCGGCGAGTGCACCTGGCTCTGATCACGGTTCAGGTGCTGTTCGGCCTCTGGCCGGTAGCGGGATCGGCGGTGCTTGGCGTGTTGAGTCCCCAAGCGCTGATCGGCTTTCGGCTGTTCCTTGGCGCGCCGTGCCTGCTCCTCGCAGCCCGCCTGGGCCGCCGTGGGGGAGCTCGTCTGACAGCGCGCGATCTGGCGCAGCTCTTCGGCTTGGCCATCCTGGGCATCACTGCCAATCAGATCCTGTTCGTCGAGGGGCTCAAGCGGGCAGGGCCGATCAACGCCTCCGTGCTCCTGTTGATTATCCCTGCGGTAACGCTTTTGGTGGCCACGCTGCTCGGCCGTGAGCGGCCCACACGCTTGCGTTTGCTCGGGGTGGCGATCGCAATCTCCGGCGCTCTGGCGCTGGTCGGCGCTGAGCGCTTTCAGCTCCAAGATACCAAGTTGGTCGGGAACCTGCTCTTGATCGCGAACTCCACGAGCTACGCCGTATTTCTCGTCCTCGCGCGGCCGTTGATTGCGCGCCTGGGTGCGCTGCGAGTCATGAGCTGGGTGTTTCTGATCGGGGCACTGCAGTGCACGCCTTACGTACTGCGGAGCTTCCTGGCTCTCGACCCGACGGCGCTCCCTGGCTGGGCGCTGGCGTCCCTCGGGTTCATCCTCATCGGACCGACGCTCCTGACCTACATCCTGAACGGCTACGCGCTCACCCGCGTGGAGAGCTCCGTGGTGGCGGTCTACATCTATCTGCAGCCGCTGATCGCCACCACCGCTGCTTGGCTCGTCCTGGGGCAGAAACCGACTCTGCGCACCTTCGCGGCGGGATCGGTGATCGTGCTTGGCGTCGCGCTTTCCAGCGAACTCTGGAAGTTGCGGCGACTGCGGGGTGTGCGCGCCGCCTGAGTTCGGCTTCGGCGGTGCTCAACGCGGGGGAGCGGCTGCAAGCTCTGCGACGAGCGCGCTGTTGGCCGCAGGCATATCATAGTTCGGCAAGTCTGCTGGAACCACCCAGCGAACCTCCTGGCTGCTGAGCGGGGCGGCTTCCCGGGAGTCAGCACGGCAGTCGAAGATGTGAATCTCGACGCGCTGATCTGGGTAGGTGTGGAGGATGCGCTGGCGTTCACCCAGTAGCTGTACGCGCAGCCCGGTCTCCTCCCGAACCTCGCGAACCACAGCCGCTTCTGCCGACTCTTCGCTCTCAATCTTACCGCCCGGAAATTCCCACTTGAGCGCCTGACGGGTTCCGGGGTTTCGGCGCGCGATCAACAGCTCCCCCTCGTTCCAGATCAAGCCAACGGCTATACGTACGGTTTCCATGTCGGCTCAGCCTTCGCGCAGCGTCCGCGCGATCTGGGCGTGCGCCTTGGGGAGAGCGACTCCCGTGGTCTCCTCAGGCGTCATCCATCGCAGCTCGCAGAAGTCTCCGCCTGGTTTCGCCTCGCCCGTCCCCGCCTCGCAGCGGTACGCATCCAGGGTGATGCGGTAGCGGGTGACGCTGTGTCTTACGACGCCCACGAGGCCCCGCGGCTCGACGTCCAGCGCTGTCTGGTGCTTTGCCGTAGCCTTCAGGCTGCTCTCACTGTCCTTGCCGGGGCCGAGCTCTGCGTTGGGGAATTGCCACATGCCTGACCAGCGCGACGCCGTATCGGACAGCTTTCCCAGTAGTAGACGACCGTCGCGTTCGATGACCGCAGCCAACATGTGGATGTTCGTTGTCTTCGCCCGCGGGGGTGTCTCCGGGAAGCGCTCGACTTCACGCCGCTCCAGCGCCTGGCAGTGCTTGGCCAACGGACAGCTCGCACAGGCGGGCTTCTTGGGTGTGCAACGAGTCGCCCCCAGCTCCATCAAGCCTTGATTGAAGTCACCAGGTGCTTCACTCGGTACCAGCGCTTGCGCAAGCTCCCAGAGCTTCTTCTTGGGCGCCGCCTTTGTCGGATCGCCCTCGAGAGCGTAGAGTCGGCTCAGCACGCGAATGACGTTTCCGTCCACGATTGGTTCCGCGCGGTTATGCGCGATGCTGGCGATTGCCCCAGCCGTGTACGGCCCCACACCGGGCAACGCCCGCAGCGCCTCGATGTCTGCCGGCACCTTGCCGCCATGGGTCTCGACTACGGCGCGGGCGCCTTTCAGCAGGTTCCGCGCACGACTATAATAGCCGAGCCCCTGCCAGGCGTGCAGCACGTCGGCTTCGTCGGCGGCCGCAAGCGCGTTCACGTCGGGGAACAGCTTCAGCCAGCGCTCGAAATAAGGGATCACCGTCGCGACCTGGGTTTGCTGAAGCATCATTTCGCTCACCCAGACCGCATACGGATCGGAGTCTCGACGCCAGGGCAGCTCCCGACGGTGGGCCTGGTACCATTCCAGCAGCGCACGCCGCACGGACTCCCGGTTTCCCGGAGCGCTCACGAGCGGATCCGCTCCACGTTCGCCTCCCAGTTTTGGCCATCGAAGGGCACAACGCTGAAGCCGTGCTCCGCGAGGAACGTTGGCTCCTCGGAGCCGTCCACACAGCGCAGGTTCACGCTCACCCCATCCGGATGGGAGCGCGGCGTGTAGAAGGGGTGCACGCCACAGCGGCTGCAGAAGGTGTGCTTCGCGACTCCAGTGCCGAAGCGGTACTCAGTCAACGACTCGGCCCCGGTCAGCAACTCGAAGTCGGCCTCAGGGACGATCCAGTGCAAGAACGCCTTCTTCGTGCAGATGCTGCAGTTGCAGTCGTCGATGCGACGCGCGTCGCTCAGCACCCGAAAGCGCACCGCGCCGCAGTGACAGCCGCCCGTCAGCGATACGTGTTGCTTTTCGTTTGGGGGGGAGGGCATGCGCTCCACGGTCTCGCTCGCCTTCGATAAGTCCGTCAATCGGAATGACTCGAACAGACAGCTAGCCGTGGCGTTCAGAAGCGAACGTTCCACTCAGCCTGGGACGCGCTAAGCCTTGCTTCGGGTCCTGGATGCATCAGGAGCTTAGTCGCGGCGATTTGATTCTGATACGCTGGCCGGAGTGGTTCAGCCGCGCGTCTTTCCTCTCGAATCAATCCGCACAGACGGCTGGTTTGAACGCATCGGTGAGGGGATCGGAAGCTTTCAGGCCCTCTGCGACATCGTTGGCGAGCGATTCTTCGCTTTCTCGATGATCACGGGTGCACGCATCACGGCGCTCACCGTCGACCGACGGAACCCAGACAACACGTTGGTCGACTTCGCGGTGGCAGAGGAGGACGGGGACCAAATGGACTCCCAGCGCCTCACCCTGGCCGACTTCCGTCGCCGTCTGGTGAGCGCGCTCGTCGCCCACGAACCCACCGGCCCGGCGCCCGCCCGCGAGACGGACACCGAAGCGCTCCAGCTCCACATCGGTGTGCGCTACCTGCTGCTCGCGCCGCTCTTCGGCTACAGCCTGTCCGAGCTCGAGGTGGACGACGGCGGCTCCGAGCTACGCCTGCTGCGGGACGGTGTGGAGGAGAGCTACGAGCTAGATGCGTTCCGCGTGCGTCTCCGTGCCCATGTGCGCGAGGAGCTCGACCGGATCTCCCGTGGCAACAACAACCGGGGAGCAATCGACCTGGCGCGGGTCGCGGAAGCGGAACAAGCCGCCGCCCGCGGCGATCAGGTGCGAGTCCTGGAACTCTTGGGCGCATGGCCCGCTCCCTTGGCGATCTTCCTGCGCACTCCAGAAGGCCAAATGCTCAACGCCGACGCGCGGGCGACCATCGCGCGCGGGCTCGGCATGTTAGGCAGCGCCTGCGTCTCCCTTGGCGAGGTCGGAAAAGGGGAGGAGGTCCTGCGCCTCGCGGTGCAGTACGCTGGCGACGGCCCCGCGGCCCCCGAAATTTTCACCCGGCTGGGCGAAGCGATGCTCGATGACGAGCGCGCGGCCGAAGCCATCGGCCCCCTGCGGCGAGCCGCGAATTTGGGCGCAAAGCCCGAGGTGATCTGGCCGTTGCTAGCGCGGGCCTTCTCGGACCGGGGTCGGCATCTGGCCGCGCTGGGCGCGATCGAAGAGGCGCGCGCAGCGGGCGTGGATGACGCTGCGCTGGCGGACGCGACGGGGCGTGTCGAATCGGCGCTTGGTGAGAGCCTCCTGGGGTGGCGCAAGGCGCTGTCGTAATCTTGCGCTCAAGGGGCTGAAATTATTGAACTTGGGTGGAGCCTTGGGGTGCGTGGCGCCGCCCTGGAGGCCCAATCAATGCGCCTCCCCCCCAAACCAGACTTGCGGGCGACAGCCTGGCGCCGTGGACTGAGCACCCATTCACCCGCCGCGGCCGCGGCGCATTGACAGGGGCTGGGGCGCAGGAGTACGACGCCGCCAGGAATGGGCTCCACAGTGCTCACTCCAACTCTTCTAACTCCTCACAAACGCCTAGAAACTTCGGGTCCCCGCGACTACACATAGGCCGCCGGTTCCCACCTCCCTTTGAGTTGACCCCGCTCGCCGCTGACCGGCGTCGGTCCCGCTGAGCGGCTCAACCTGGAAGCGGCTGGAGCGCGTCAGGCGCGCTGAAGATCGCGAAACCACGAGGACGCCATGCTCGAAACCTACCTTCCCATGTTCTTGATGTTCGCAGTCGCGATGCTGCTGTGCTGCGTCTTCTTCTTTGGAGGTGCGCTGCTCGGCGAGAAGAAGCCGAACCCGGGCAAGCTGCAGCCATTCGAGTGTGGAAACGATAGCGACGGCGCCAAGCACATGAAGATGAGCGTGAAGTTCTACCTCACGGCCATCTTGTTCGTGGTCTTCGATATCGAGGTGGTGTTCATGTACCCCTGGGCGACGCTCTTCAAGGGCCTCGGCTGGGTCGGCTTTGCCACGATGCTCACGTTCATCAGCGCCCTGTTGGTTGCGCTGGTTTACGTGTGGAAGAAGGGCGCGCTGGAGTGGGAGAACTGAGCCCATTCGCGGCGCTCGTCGTTCGTTCGTCGGCCCAAACTGGGCGCGAACCTAGGAGAATTTATGGGTGAGCTAAAAGGCACCGAAACGCGCATCATCGAGCCCAGCGAGCAAGGCTTCGCGACCACGCGTTTTCAGGACTTGCTGCACTGGGCACAGAAGTACTCGCTGTTCATGTACCCGTTCGTGACTGCGTGCTGCGGCATGGAGTTCATGGCGGTGACCAGTCCACGCTACGACGTCTCGCGCTTCGGCGCCGAGGCGCCGCGCTTTTCCCCGCGGCAAGCGGATCTGCTCTGGGTCGTAGGCACCATCAGTCAGCGTCAAGCGCCGATTTTGCGGCGTATTTGGGAGCAAATGGCGGAGCCCAAGTGGGTGATGGCGTTCGGCACCTGCGCCAGCTGCGGTGGCTTCTACGACAACTACACCACGGTCCCGGGCCTGGATAAGATCATCCCCTGCGACGTCTACATCCCGGGCTGCCCTCCGCGCCCCGAGGCCGTGCTGGACGGGCTCTTGCTGCTGCAAGACAAGATCGCCCGTGGCGATCGCACCCCCGCCATCGTCAAGCCGCGCACCGACCCAGCAACCAGCCAGGATCACGGCCTCGTGCAGCTGCGCAAGAACCGCGAGAGCATGGTCTGAGGTACCGCTATCACCAACCGCATTGCGTTTCCCTGAGGCAAGAATTTGAGCAGCCGTGCTGGAGCGCGGCGCGAGCCGAGGCAAGATGAGCCAACGAGTCGTTGAGCAGGTCAAGAAGCAGTTCCCGGGAGCCGTGCTGGAGAGCCACTCCCAGCACGGGGATGACACCATCGTCGTCGACCCCAGCAAGTGGGCGGAGATCGCCCAGTTCCTCAAGGAAAACCCGAAGACGAGCATGGAGATGCTGACGGACCTGACGGCCGTCGACTATCCAGAGCGCGAACCCCGCTTCGAGGTGGTCGCGCACCTGTATTCGTTGAGCAAGGGTCACCGCCTGCGCATGAAGGCCCGCGTCGGCGACTCCGACGGCAAGCACGCAGAAATTCCCAGTGTGGAGCCGCTCTGGGGGAGCGCGAACTGGATGGAGCGGGAGTGCTACGACATGTTCGGCGTGATCTTCAAAGGCCACCCCGATTTGCGCCGCATCCTGATGTACCCCGAGTTCGAGGGGCACCCGCTGCGCAAGGACTACCCGGCAAACCGGACTCAGCCGCTGATTGAGTATCGGGACGTGCCGAACATCGAAAAACTGCCGCCTTTCGGCACCGACGAAGGCATGAGCTTTGGGCGTCAGACCCACCAGTTCATGAACGACGAGGAGTGAGCTGATGGAACCGCTCGACATCGATCTGGACGAGGCGGAGCTCGATATCCCCGCGGAGCCAGCGCTGCTCAACGTGGGCCCGGCGCACCCCGCGATGCACGGCACCGTGAAGATCGTCATGGAGCTCTCCGGCGAGACGATCCTCAAGGCCGACGTACAGGTCGGCTACCTGCATCGCGGCTTCGAGAAGATGTGCGAACGCGGCACGTGGAGCCAGGTATTCCCGTACGTCGATCGCTGCAACTACGTGTCGCCGATGTTGAACAACGTCGGCTTCGCGCTCGCCTGCGAGAAGATGCTCGGCATCGAGGTACCAAAGCGCTGCCAGCACTACCGGGTGATCCTCGGGGAACTGGCGCGCATGAGCGACCACCTGACGTGCACCGGCGCCATGGCCATGGAGCTCGGCGCGTTTACGCCCTTCCTCTGGATGATCAAGGGCCGCGAGATGATTTGGGACCTGATGGAGGACGAGACCGGCGCCCGGCTCACGCACTCCTTCGGTCGCGTCGGCGGCATGGCCAAGCCGCCAACGGCTCACTTCAAAGAGCACGCGGCGGCGGTCAAAGATCAGGTGCTGAAGATCCTCGATGAGGCTCAGCGCCTGCTACTCGGCAACCGCATCTTCCTCGACCGTCTCGATGGGGTTGGCATCGTCAGCGCTGAGGACGCGATCAGCCTCGGCTGGACGGGGCCCTGCCTCCGCGCCTCGGGCGTGCCGTACGACGTGCGCAAGGCGTCGCCGTACATGACCTACGGCGAGTACGACTTCGAGGTCCCAGTCGGCACTACGGGCGACTGCTTCGACCGCTTCATCATGCGTTTCGCGGAGCTCAAGCAGAGCGCGCGGATCATCGATCAGGCGCTCGAGATGATGGATGACGACGGACCGATCAACGTGGTCGATCCACGCATCATCTTGCCCCCGAAGGAAGAGGTCTACTCGACCATCGAGGGCACCATCCAGCACTTCAAGATCGTGATGGAAGGCCTGAAGATCCCCGCCGGCGAGGTCTACAGCTACACCGAGGGCGGCAACGGCGAGCTTCGGTTTCTATCTCGTGAGTGACGGCAGCGGCACGCCTTACCGTGTGCGAATTCGCCCGCCGTGCTTCTTGGTGACTGCCGGCCTCGAGAAGGTCATCACCGGAGAGATGATGAGCGACGTCGTCCCATGCTTCGGTTCACTGAACATGATCGGAGGCGAGTGCGATCGTTGATCGTTGCTCGCGAACTTTTGAACCCTTAGCAGCAAGCCCGAGCGGAGTTTCGATGCCCACCTTCAAGCTTGACGACCGTGAGATCCCCTTCGAACCTGGGGACACCATCATCCAGGCCGCGCACCGCGCGGGTATCGATATCCCGCACTATTGCTGGCACCCTGGTCTCAGCGTCGCGGCCAACTGCCGCATGTGCCTGGTCGAGATCGCCCCGCCGCCAGGGCGACCGGCGATGATGCTCGACGTCCTGAAGCAGGACCCAAAGACCGGCGAGTACATCCCCGCGAAGAAGCCCAAGCTCCAGCCCGCCTGTCAGCAGCGCGTCGCTGAGGGCATGGAGGTCAAGAGCGAGTCGAGCGACCACGTATCCGAGGCGCGGGGTGCAGTTCAGGAGCTGTTGCTGCTGAACCACCCGGTCGACTGCCCAATTTGCGACCAGGCCGGTGAGTGCCGCCTCCAGGACTACTGGCTCGAGCACCAGGGCAAGGGCAAGCGGATGCACGACGAGCCGGTGCACAAGCCGAAGGCTCAGGTGTTCGGCCCCACCATCGTTTACGATGGCGAGCGCTGCATCGTGTGCACGCGCTGCGTGCGCTTCTGCGAGGAAGTGGCCAAGGATCCGGTGCTCGACGTCCGCGAGCGCGGCAACCTGAACGAGATCGTCGTTTCCCCGGGGCGCCAGCTGGACCACGGCTACACCCTGAGGACCGAGTACGTGTGCCCCGTGGGCGCGCTGACCGCGACGGACTTCCGTTTCAAGGCGCGAGTCTGGTTCCTGCGCAGCGCTCGCAGCGTGTGCCAAGGCTGCGCGACGGGCTGCAACGCCTTCCTCGACTACGACCCGCGAAACGAGACGGTGTACCGCCACCGTCCGCGGGAGAACCTGAAGGTCAACAAGTACTGGATGTGCGACGAGGGCATGCTCGACTACGCGCGCGCCCACGAAGATCGCTTCATCAACGCCTACGTCGGTGAAGACGAAGTGAGCCTGGAAGCCGGCGTGAAGGCGGCGGCGAAGGCGCTGAAGGGGGTCGATCCGGAGCGCGTCGCCATCATCCTCTCCGCACAGCACTCGAGTGAGGACAACTTCGCGCTCCTCACTTTCGCGCGCGACTTCTTGGGTAGCGGCAATCTCTTCATGTCGGGCAATCCCGAGGGTGAAGGCGACGACGTGCTCAAGCACGCCGACAAGAACCCCAACACCAAGGGCGTCGAACAGCTCTGCAGCACCACGCCGCCTGCGTCGATGTCGCAGCTGCTCGAAGCCGTTGCCGCAGGGAAAATTACTCACGCGATCGCGCTGGGTTGCGCCGCGCCGGGCGACATTGACGGACTGTCTTCGCTGAAGAAGCTGGTCTTGATCAGCCCATTTGACGGTCCACTGGCTGGCTATGCCGATGTGCTGCTTCCAGCAGCCACTTGGGCCGAGTCCACCGGTACCTTCGTCAACTTCGCGGGCCTCGCTCAGGAGAGCGAGCGCGCCGTGCGTCCCGAGCAAGACGCGCGGCCCGCCTGGAAACTCATCGCAGCGGTCGGGCGCGAGCTCGGCTACGCGATGGACTGGCAGCGCCTCAGCGATGTTCGCTTGGCCATGGCGCCCGACGCCGGCGCGGCCGTTGCTGGCGGTGCTGCTGCTGAAGTCTCCGCACCTACTGGAGCTGCAGAATGACCTTCGGAACGCTGTTTCTCTTATCTCTCGCCAAGGCCTTCACGGTCGTCGTGGCGCTGTCGCTGAACATCGCTGGGCTCCTGACCTGGGTGGATCGTCGTCAGGGCGCCATCTTGCAGGACCGGGTTGGTCCCGAACGCGCCGTGATCTGGATTCCGAAGCGCATCGCTCAGGGCGCCGTGGTCGGCCCCGCGGTGCTGGTTGCTGGTGGCTCCCTGGCGCTGTTCTTCTTCAGCGATGCCGAGGGCGTGACGCGTACCACCCGGGCGGTGCTGTTCAGTCACCTGGCGGTCTTCATCACCTGGTTCACCGCGCTGGTGATCGCCGGTCGCATCAAGCTGCGTGGCGTGAAGAACAGCTTCGACCGCTTCATCGCATCGGTCGGTGACCCACGGCGCATCTTCTACGTCGGGCTGATGGTGCACGGCGCGATCTTCCTCTCTCTGGGAGTGCTCAAGGGCACACCCGCCGGTGAGACACTCAGAGACTTCCTCTACGGAGCGGGCCCGTTCGTGTTTGCTTTCAGCGCGTTGTTCGGTGCTGGCTATGCAGCGCAGCGCTTCCGTCACGAGCGCGCAGGCTTCCGCCTGATCGGCCTCTTGCACCCAGCGGCTGACGGGTTGAAGACCATCTTCAAGGAGGACTTCATTCCGCCGGGGGGCGACCAGTTCCTGCACAAGCTGGCGCCGTTCGTCTCCTTCTTTCCCGTGCTCGTGCTGCTCGGCGTGGTTCCGTTCGGAGACACGCTGTGCTTCGGCTCTGACGAGCAAGGCAAGATCATGCTGTCGAAGCTCCTGGCTACAGTGCCGCGCGACGGCATCTGCCCCACGTCGACCCTCGACGCGGGCAGTGCGGTCCACGCTGTGCGGCTCCAGGTGCTCGATTTCAACGTCGGCATCCTCTACTTCTTCGCGATGGCGGGCACCGGTGTCGTTGGCGCCGCGCTTGCCGGCTGGGCCAGCAACAACAAGTACAGCCTCCTTGGTGGTCTCCGCGCGGCAAGCCAGATGATCTCCTACGAGGTCACCTTGGGCCTGACCCTGATCGGCTCGCTGATGATCTACGGCACCATCCGCATCGACGAGATGGTGCGCTGGCAGGCGGAAAACACCTGGGGGATCTTCGTGCAGCCCCTGGCGTTCTTCCTGTTCTTCGCAGCGGCCATCGCCGAGACCAAGCGCATCCCGTTCGATATCCCCGAGGGTGAGAGCGAGATCGTCGCTGGGTACTTCACCGAGTACTCGGGGATGAAGTTCGCGATGTTCTTCTTCAGCGAGTACGTCGCCGTGGTGACCCTGGCCGCGTTGACCACCGCTGTGTTCCTCGGTGGCTGGCATCTGCCGTTCCTCGAGCGCGACGGCCTGCACATCATGCTGGGCGACAAGGAGATCTACGCTCAGCCGCTGTCTCACGGCGCGATCATTCTGCTCGGCGTGTTGGCCTTCGTTGGCAAGACGGTGGGCCTATGCATCCTCCAGTTGTTCATCCGTTGGACGCTGCCCCGCTTCCGCTACGACCAGCTCATGAAGCTCGGCTGGCGTAAGATCCTGCCCGCCTCGTTGGTCAACGTGCTCGCAACTGGGCTCGTCATCTTGGCCATCCAGTCGGGGGGACCTGCAGTGCAGTCGTTGATGGCAGGCGCGGCGCAGGTCACCCAGTGGGTGATTGCGGTGGGCGGTCTCGTGCTGCTCGTCTGGTTCGTACGCTTCCTGCTGAAGCCTGCCGAGCACCGCCGCATGTTGGCGAGCTCGTCGGCTCAGTACGCCGCCTCGATGGGTGGAACTCGCACCGCGCGCATGGGTGCCTGAAGCAGGACTTCAGGCACTCTCATCTCTCAAGCCGCTTCGAACGTTTTAGAGCCTCCGGGCACGATTGGACGACGACATGCTGACCAACCAACCGCTGGGACCAAAGAAAGTCGTTGGGACGCCCATCCCGCGCCCGGACCGCAACGCCTCGGTGCAGACCTACATCCCGGAAATCGCCAAGGGCCTGGCAATGACCATGGCGCACTTCTTCCGCAACACGAAGGAGATGGCCCTCGGACAGCGTAACGATCCGACCATCGAGAGCATCTCGGACGGAATCAACTGCGTCAGCTACCCCGAGCAGCGCCGGCCTTACGCCGAGCGTTTCCGTGGGGTTCACCGCCTCACGCACCGCGCTGACGGTTCCCCGCGCTGCGTGGCTTGTCTGTGCTGCTCAACCGCTTGCCCGGCTCAGTGCATCCACATCGAGCCCGCCGAGTACCCGGTAGGCGACTCGCGCCGCGGCTACGAGCGCTTCCCGGCGCGCTTCGTGATCGACGAGCTACGTTGCGTGTTCTGTGGCTTCTGCGGTGGAGGCTTGCCCCTGCGATGCTGTCCGTATGGATACGGGTATCCACGCCGCGCCCTACGACCCCGCGAGCAGTTCATCTTCGAGAAGGACCTGCTGATGAGCTTCAAGGGGCGTGACGGCAGCCAGCTGTCGGAGAACCCGCGCCATGAGCCCGGCGATCTCGACGCACCCCTGCGTGACTCGCGAGCACGGCGGGCACTAAATGCACCGATGAGCGCGTTTGAAGCCGTCATCGCCCGAGGTACACGCCCAGCTTCTGACTCGCACCAAGCTGTTCTGCGGCTGTCCGAATCGGTTCGCGCCGAGGCGAACACCCATGTGTCCGGTGTGTCTGGGGCTGCCAGGCAGCTTGCCGGTGATCAACGGCGAAGCCGTCCGCTTGGCGCTGCTGGCTGCGCTCGCGCTGGACTGCAAGGTGCAGCAAAAGAGTCAGTTTGCGCGCAAGCAGTACTTCTATCCGGATCTGCCGAAGGGCTACCAAATCAGCCAGTTCGAGGAGCCTACTGCCTGAAGGGGTTTTCAAGATCGAGGTTGAGGGGGTTATTGGAGAGATCGGCATCACCCGTATCCACATGGAAGAAGACGCCGGCAAGAGCATGCACGGTGTCGGTGGTGATTCCCTTGGTCGATCTCAACCGAGCTGGCACACCGCTGATCGAAATCGTCAGCGAGCCAGAACTTGCGCTCGAAAGCACTGAAGCCGCGGCATACCTGCGAGCTGCGAAATATCCTGATCTTCTCGGCGTGAATGACGGCAACCTCGAGGAGGGCAGCTTCCGCTGTGATTAACGTCTCGATCAGACCCCGCGGCGCGCGCACCTCCTCGGCACGCGCACCGAGCTCAAGAACCTGAACTCGTTCCGCTTCGTCCAGCGAGCGGATCGACGAGAAACGCGCGTCAGACGGCGGTTTCAGGCGGCGGCAAGGTGGTCCAGGAGACCCGCTCCTTCGATCCAGACACGAACACCACGCGGTCGTTGCGTTCGAAGGAAGAGAGCCACGACTACCGCTACTTCCCAGATCCAGATCTGCCTCCACTGTGCTGTCCGAGGCCCGCGTCAGCGAAGCAGAAGCAAACCTACCCGAGCTTGCCGCGAGCGCTGCGTGAGCGCTGGGTTCGGGACTTCAAGCTGAGCGAGCAGCGTCGCAGACGCTGAGTTCACACCGGCCTACGCCGGTTCTTCTCCGATTGTCTGGCGCTTGGCGGTGCACCAGCCAAGCTAGCAAACTGGATCCCTACGGAAGTGCTCCGTGGGGCCACCCAGCGCGGCCTCGATGTCGATTTTTCTGGTCACGCCTCTCAGCAGGTTGCCGACACTGTCGCGCTGGTAGAGAGCGGCGAGCTCAGCGGAAAGCAGGCTGAAAGAACTCCACGCAGCCTTCGAGGGTAGCCAGAAGTCTGCGGCGTGAGGTCGTCAGCGAAAGGGTATGCGTCAGGTCTTGACACCGGGCGCTCCAGGGGATCGTCGACGCCGTGCTCGCCAGGAGCCAGAAGCAGGTCGAACAGTACCGTTCTCCGGAAAGACCGGCGTGCTCGGCTTCTTCGTGGGGCAGGTGATGAAGGAGACGCGCGGCCAGGCCAACCCCAGTTGGTTGGCGAGCCTCCCTGGAGAAGGCGCTCTCGGGTGACGGGGATGCGTAGCGTCGTTGGTCGCGAGCTTCTCCCGCGGGAGTTGCTCAGCGGGTCGAGTTTTTCAGCCGTCGAGCTGGAGCGATGACGACAGCTGCGTTATCTTGCTCGAGCAACGCAACCTGCCCGCGGAGGAGCGCTATCTAGCGTTCAGCGACGTCGGTGATGTCGCGACGGTGATCCGCGAAATGGTGGTGCGCGGTGCTTCCAGCGATCGGCGTGACCGCCGCCTACGGCCTGGTGCTGGCGGCGAAGGCGGCAACGGATGATTTCGAGGCAATGAAGCGCGCCTCCGAGGTGCTCGCCGCTTCGTGCCCTACGGCCGTGAACCTGTTCTGGGCCATCGAGCGTATGCATGGTGTCGCCACCCAGGTGGCGACCCTCTCTGCGGCCAGCCGAGTCGAACGCCTCGCCGCGGAGGCGCGGGCGATTCACCGCGAGGATGTGGAAGCCTGCTGCCGCATGGGCGAGCTTGAGCTGCGCGGTACCTGAAGGCGCGCCACCATCCTGACGCACTGCAACGCCGGCGCCCTGGCAACTGGCGGCTACGGCACCGCGCTCGGGGTGATCCGCGTACCACGAGCAGGGCAAGCGCATTCGCGTGCTCGCCGATGAGACACGGCCCTACTGGCAGGGCCTGCGCTCACCGCTTCGGGAGCTACATCACGACGGGATCCCCGTGGAAGTGATCTGCACAACGCCGGGCAAGTTTTTGCGCGTGGGGAGATCGATCTCGCCGTCGTGGGTGCTGATCGCATCGCTCACAACGGGGACGTCGCGAACAAGATCGGCACCTACGGCGTGGCCCGTCTGGCGCACTTCCCCACGAGCGCCTGCTGTACGTGGCAGCGCCCTGTCGACGATCGACTCCAGCACCGCTACTGGCAACGACATCCCCATCGAAGAGCGGGATCGCCTGGAGGTCACCGAGGCGGGCGGACGTTGCTGGTGGCCAGCGACATCCCCGTCAAGCAACTTCGCCTTCGACGTGACGCCGGCACGCCTGGTCAGCGCCGATCTTCACGGAGCGTGGCGTCGTCGAGCCCGTTGGGCAAGCCGGTATCGCCGCCTTGGCTTGACGTCGGACCTCTCCCCCAACCTCGATCCCACGAAGCTGCTGTCGCCTGGCGGATTCGACAGTCGGGTAGGGGAGCACTAGAGTCCTCCCGTGACCGAGCTCCCGCAGAAGCACAAGACCGTCGGCATCCGTGATCCAAAGCCAAACTGGCTCAAGGTGAAGGCGCTGGGCGGAGAGCGTTATACCCAGCTCAAGAAGACGCTTCGGGAGCTGGATCTTCGCCACGGTGTGCGAAGGCAGCGGCCCGAACGTAGGAGAATGCTGGGGTGCGGGGACGCGACCGTGATGCTGTTGGGCTACGACCTGCACTCGCGGCTGCTGTTTCTGTGCGGTAAACACCGGCAACCCCCGGGAGCCTGCGATCCGCGTGAACTGGAGCATGCTAAGCGAGTTGATCGGCAAGCTGGAGCTCAAGTACGTCGTGCTATCGATGGTCGATCGCGACGATCTGCTGGACGGTGGCGCAGCTTGGTCGGCCAAACCGTGCGTTGCGGCGGTACTCCTCGAGCTGCTGGTGGAGACCTGGTCGGCGACTTCACGCACGCACGACACCGCCTACCTCGTCGAGTCTGGGCCCGATGCGTTCGCCCACAACATCGAGGTTTCTCGCCGCCTCACGCCCCGCATTCGCGACGCGCGCCGTAGCTACGATCAGAGCCTGGAAGTGCTGCGTCACGAAGGCCTGCGCGCCCAGCGGATGACGAAGAGTTCGATCATGGTGGGTATCGGCGACTGACGAGGAGGTCGTCGAGACGTTGCGCCGGTCTGCGGGACGCAGGAGCGGACGTGGTGACCCTGGGGCAATACCTGCGGCCAACCCCGAAGCATGCTCCAGTGGACCGCTACGTCGAGCCTATAGCGCTTCGCGGAGTGGGAGCGTCGGCTTGGAGCTCGGCTTCTCCTACGTCGCCTCGGGCGCGCTGGTGCGGTCGTTACCACGCGGCGGAGGCCTTTCATCGCGGCGCAGCTCCGGCCTGGCTCGACCATCGAACGCGGCACACCCTCACTCGACGCCGAAACCGCAGACCCTGCAGCTGAAGCTCAGAACACGCTGGCTGAAGCTCAAAAACACGGCAGCCGAAGCCGACAGCAGCTGATCAGCGCGGGAGTTCACTCGTCCGGCGCGAGCACACCAGCCGAACCACTAAACGCGGCTGACGACTGAGTTCGGCTCAAGTCCAAAGAATCCTCAAAGAAGCGGCGTGTGCGCGCTGACTCCCGGGTGGCTTTCGGGTAGTCTCGCCCGCAGAGTCGACTATGAGCGTTGCAGATCAGAGCCTCCTGGACAAAGTCGCGGCCAAGCTGGGCCAAGCACCCACCTACGCCGATTCCGACGCGGCCGGATCCATCCTGACGGTCGCCGCCGCGTCGTACGGCTCGCGCCCGCTGGGCGAGGAAGTGACGCAGCCGACCGGCTTCGACCCTCAAGTTGCGGCGCTGTTCGAAGCGGTGGTGGAGAGCGCCTACCTGGTGGCCAACGCCGACGGCGAGTTCGACGAGACCGAGCAAGTGGCGTTCAAGCAAGTCGTTGTCACGGCGTGCCGCAATCGAGTGGAGGCACGTCAGGTCGAGGCGCTGCTGGCCGACCTTGCCGATCAGCTCGAAGAAGACGGCATGGACAAGCGCGTGAAGATGGTCGCGCGCACCATCCAGAAGGAAGAGCACGCACGGGAAGTGCTGCGCATTGCTTCGCTCCTGGCGCACGTCAGCGGTGGCGTCAGCGATGAAGAGCGCGACGTGCTGAAGAAGCTCGCCGGTGAGTTCAAGCTCGACGATGCGGCGCTCGAGCTCGCCCTGACTGAAGCCGAGCGCGTCCTCGCCGACTGAGGTTGGTGCGGCAAAGCGAGCCTCGAAGCGGCGCTACGTCCGCCCAACGTCCACGCGTCTACTGGTCGCGCGTCCGATCGGCGCAGGATAGTTCAAGTTTAAACTAATTCGCGCGTCGCCCACGAAGCGCGTACCACGGTGCGCGCTTGTGAGCGTCGCGGCATGTTTCCAAAGCGTGACCAAACGCTTCTGTTGCGTGATGCGTCATGCCACCTCGACGTGAACTCCCAACGCGCCAGATCACGCTGCATTTGTGCTGAATCCAGCGCAAGCATGGTTTGGGGTGAGGAGCACCGTCATGACCCGCAACTACTGGTGCGCTGCGTCACGCGAGAGAAGCTTCTCGCAGCGGGATCCATACGTGACAGCGCTCGATCCATTCGACTAAGGTCGCGCCGCTCGTCGCTCCAGGCCGACAGCGCCGCTACCCGAGCGCGAGCACGAGGAACATGATCGCTGCAGCAGTTACACGCACCGAAGAGGCGCCGAACGACACCATCGTTCGCGTGCTACGCGAGGACGGCAGCTTGGATCCTGCACATGATCCCAAGCTGGAAATCGACGAGGTCGTGCATCTCTATCGCCATATGGTGGAGACGAGGATCATCGACGAGCGGTTGGTGACCCTACAACGTCAGGGACGCATCGGCTTTCACATCGGTTCGCTTGGCGAGGAGGCAGCCATCATCGGCTCGGCCTTTGCCATGCGGCAACAAGATTGGCTCTTCCCCTGTTACCGCGAGTTCGTGGGCAGCGCTGCTCCGGGGCTTCACGCTCCAGCGCTTCATCGACAACATGTTCGGTAACGCGAACGACCCGGTGAAGGGTCGTCAGATGCCGGATCACTACACCTGCAAGGAAGCCCACTGGGGCAGCATCAGCTCGCCCATCGGCACCCAGATGACGCAGGCCGTGGGCTTCGCGTGGGGCGCCAAGATCGAGAAGAAGTCCCTCGCGACCCTCGTCTACTTTGGCGATGGGTCGACGAGCAGCAGCGAGTTTCACAACGCGATGAACTTCGCGGGCGTCTTCAAGACCCCGAGCATCTTCTTCTGCCGCAACAACGGCTGGGCCATCAGCGTGCCCGTCGAGCGTCAGACCGCTTCCCGTACGTTCGCAGAGAAGGGCGTCGCCTACGGTGTCCCCGGCGTGCGTGTCGACGGCAACGACCTGTTCGCGGTCGTCGCGGTCACGCGCGACGCGATTCGCCGCTGCGAGGCTGGTGAGGGACCAACCCTGATCGAAGCCCTGACCTACCGCATGGGTGGTCACTCGACGAGTGACGATCCGAACCGCTATCGCGCCGCCGACGAGGTGAAGCCGTGGGTCGACCGTGACCCGATCGAGCGCATTCGCCGCTACCTCGAACGGAACAAGGCATGGGACGACAACCTCGAGGAGGCGCTGCGCGAGGATGTCGACAAGCGTTTCCGTGAGGCAGTAGCCGCGGCTGAGGGCACCGAGCCTCCGTCGCTCACGTCGATGTTCGAGGACGTCTACGAAAAGATGCCTTGGCATCTTGAAGAGCAACGGGACGAGCTACTGGCGGGGCCGCGCGCTCCGAAGGCCCACTAGTCCCCTGGGCCTGACTCAAGTCTAACTGCGCTCCGCGCCCCTTTCTCTCTACGTCTCGGAGTCGCCCAAGAGTGCCCCCGCGATCACCTTGTCCAGGTGAATGGCCGGAGCCCAATCCCGCGACCCGAAGCGCCCTCCCTGGAGTCCCTGCAAATGCCTCAAATGAACATGGTTCAAGCCATCAACGACGCCCTCCGGCTCGAGATGGCGCGCGACCCTCGGGTCGTCATCCTGGGTGAAGATGTCGGTAAGGTTGGCGGCGTTTTTCGCGTGACTGCCGGCTTGTTCGACGAGTTTGGTGACGATCGCGTGATCGACACACCCCTCAGCGAGGGTGGCATCATCGGTGCTGCCGTCGGCATGGCCCTGTACGGCATGGTGCCGATCCCGGAGATCCAGTTCTCCGACTTCATCTTCCCCGCCTACGACCAGATCGTGTCCGAATTGGCGAAGTATCGCTATCGCTCGGGCGGCGAATACCCGTGCAACATGGTGATCCGCACCCCCGTCGGTGGCGGCATCCGAGGTGGCCACTACCACTCGCAACACCCCGAGTCGCTGTTCATCCACGTCGCTGGCCTCAAGGTGGTCTGCCCCTCGAATCCACACGACGCAAAGGGGCTGCTGCTCGCCTCGATTCGCGACCCCGACCCGGTGCTGTTCTTCGAGCCAAAGCGTATCTACCGCGCGGCAAAAGGCGACGTTCCGGAGGGTGACTACACGGTTCCGCTAGGTAGCGCCGCTGTCACCCGCGAGGGGCGTCATGTGACCGTGCTGGCCTATGGAGCGATGCTCTACGAGTGCCTGGACGCAGCCGCCAAGGCCGCAGAGCAAGGAGTTGAGGCTGAAGTCATCGACTTGCGCACGCTTTGGCCGGTCGACATCGACACCATCATCGCCAGCGTGAAGAAGACGGGGCGTCTGGTTGTCGTTCACGAAGCACCAAAGACTGGCGGCTTCGCTGGGGAGCTGATTTCATTGGTCTGCGAGAAGGCGTTCTACCACTTGGAGGCACCTCCCGCGCGGGTGACCGGCTTCGACACGCCGTTCCCTTACACCTTGGAGATGGAGTACCTGCCTCTTTCTCATCGCATCCTGCCGGCCCTGCTCAACACCGCAAAGGCCTGAGCACTCCCCGATTGCGCCGCTGAGGCGCGAGCAAATCACGAGTCCAAGACGAACCTCGCGCTGAGGCGCGCTAGCAAACACTTCGAGGCGAATATGGCGCTCTACGAGTTCAAGCTTCCTGACATTGGCGAAGGCGTAACCGAAGGCGAGATCGTCAACTGGCTCGTCGCCGTGGGCGATCAAGTCAAAGAAGACCAGGAAATGGTCGAGGTGATGACCGACAAGGCGACGGTCACCATCGGCTCTCCCAAGGCAGGCAAGATCAGCGAGCTGCGCGGCGCGGTGGGAGACGTGGTCCCCGTCGGCGCGGTGCTTGTCGTGTACGACCTGGACGGTGCAGGCGGTGCAAGTTCCCCCGCGGAAAAGCCGCCTGCGGAGCCTGCGGCAGCAGAAGACAAGAAGTCGGATGAAGGTCCTGTCGCCTCAGCGGTAGGCGACATCAAGGAGACCCTGCCAGGCATGGGCGGAGGCGCAGCGAAGCCGGCTCCAGCGCCAGCAGCGGCCCAGGCTGCGCCCGCCTCGAGCTACTACAACGAGCGCCCCCTGGCGGCGCCAGCGACGCGGAAACTTGCGCGGGAGAAGGGCATCGACCTTCGCAAGGTGCCGCCGACGGGCCCCGCGGGGCGCGTCACCCGTGAAGATGTGGAGCGCTTCAACGCTGGCGCTGCGAGCGCTCCCGCGGCGGCCGCATCCACCGGCTCGGCCGCAGCCGCAGCCGCAGCGCCTGCCAGCAGTGCAGCGACGCCAGCTCGCGCGCCGATCTCGATCGCTCCGGTGCAAACCAACGACCCGCGTCTCGCGGATGAGCGCGTGCCCGTTCGCGGCGTGCGCAAGCGCATCTTCGAGAACATGGCGCGCTCGAAGCACACCGCTGCGCACTTCACCTATGTGGATGAGGTCGTCGCGGATGAGTTGATCGCGCTGCGTGGCCGCCTGAAGCCGCTTGCGGAGCAGTCTGGCGTCAAGCTCACGTACCTGCCGTTCATCGTCAAGGCGTGCGTTTCCGCGCTAAAAAAGCACCCCGCGCTCAACTGCGTGTTCGACGAGTCAACCAACGAGATGGTGCTGCGCAAGGTCTACGACATCGGCATCGCTGCGGCGACGGACGCCGGCTTGATGGTGCCTGTGTTGCGTGGCGCAGATCGATTGAGCATCCTCGAGATCGCGCGCGAGCTCGATCGCTTGGGGAACGACGCTCGCGCTGGCAAGCTCAAGCAAGAAGACTTTGGTGGTTCGTCGTTCACCATCACCAGCCTGGGCAAGGCGGGTGGCTTGTTCGCGACTCCGGTGATCAACTACCCCGAGGTCGCGATCCTCGGCGTGCACGAGATGAAGAAGAAGCCCGTGATCCGCGGGGAAGAGATCGTGATCGGTCACGAGATGCTGTTGAGCCTCTCCTTCGACCACCGCATCATCGACGGTCACATCGGCGCGGCCTTTGCGGCGGACATCGTCGCCCTGTTGCAGAACCCCGATCGCTTGATGCTCGAGATGGGGTGAGTC
Source organism: Polyangiaceae bacterium (assembly GCA_041389805.1). GTDB lineage: Bacteria > Myxococcota_A > Polyangia > Polyangiales > Polyangiaceae > JAHBVY01. Next base: position 38,439 of record JAWKRD010000042.1, read on the forward strand.
CCGTCCGGCCCTGCTGACTTCGCTAGGCGTCGGCGGTGCACCTCGGCTGCTTGATGCTCGAGGGAGGGCAGGGGGGGAGGTCAGTCGTCAGCGCACCTGAAAGAAAGCGCCCCGCTGCCAAGCTAAGTCTATGAGTGCGAACACAGGCTGCGCCATCAAACGGACGTTCGGCTTGTTTCGGCTATTCGGGACCTCGTCGAGCATACAAGCTCCATGGAACTGGCCAATTCTGCCCGGAAACACGCGCGGACATCCGCGTGTTAACGTTCGCTAGCCATCACCAGGATCTCTCGCGAGGCTCACCACCCAACGGCCTCGAGCCTCGATCTCTTGGCCGAGATCGTCCGTCGATCGGCCGACTACAAGCGGTCCACTCGCGCGGATCCAGGATTGAAGCTCGGGAAATCTGGAGGTGAGACGAGGTAAGGTGTCATCCTCCAAATCAGCGTCTTTCGCCTTTGGAAGGCTCCGCGAACCCCATTGGATTCGCGACCTTCCGTGATACGGTGTAGAGTTGTACCCGGAGGAGGATCCTGTTCGATGAAGCGCTTCTTGAAGGCCGCAACCTTGGCTTCTGTGATTGCCCTGTCCCTGAATGCCGGGGCGCAGTCAGATGCTCCCTCACCGGAGGACATCAAGGCTGCAGGTAAGGCGTTCGATCAAGGCCGTAAGCACTACAAGGACGGTGAGCTGGTCGAAGCTGCTGAGCAGTTTGAGGCTGCCGATCAAGCCGCTCCCAGCGCCACCGCTTTGATGCTCGCGCTCCGCGCCCGCAAGGAAGCCGGCCAGATGGACCGCGCAGCGACGCTGGCTCGCTTGGCGCTGGACCGTCACTCCGACGACGAGAAGCTGAGGAAGCTGGCAGAAGAAACGCTGGCAGAGACCCAGGGGAAGTTTTTCGAGCTAACCGTCAACTGCGACGAGCCGTGTACGTTGGTCGTGGGAACTCGCCTGGTTCACGGTAAGGCTGCATCGAAGCGCGTCCTCTACCTCAAGGACACCAAGATCTCCGTGCGCGCCGGCTGGAGCAAAGAGCGCATCGCCACCCAAGATATCAAGGGTGCGCCTGGCGGCTCGGGCGAGCTGACCTTCAAGGCTCCGCCTATCCCGGTGGAAAAGCCGGAGAAGCCCGAGGGTGACGGCACCGGGCCGGTGAATGATGGCAGTGGCGGGATCGGGGACAAGGGCACCGTGAAGGTTGAGCCGAGCGGCATGTCCCCCGTGGTTTTCTGGGTAGGCGCTGGGCTTACATTGGTCGCCGGCGGCGTGACGGTGTGGAGCGGTCTCGACACTCAGAACAATCCCGGCCGTTCCAAAGTCAAAGAGGAGTGCGCCGGACAAAGTACGGACTGCGCCCTCTACCAAGAGGGCCTGGATAAGCAGAAGCGGACCAACATCATGGCCGCGGTGACGGGTGGTGTCGGTCTGGTCACCATCGTCATCGGAGCCTTCTTCACCGATTGGAGCGGTGGGGAGACCGCGCGCACGCCGTCGCGCGTACAGAAGGCAAGCATTCAGCCCTGGCTTGGGGTTGGAAATGGCGCCACATTAGGGGCATTCGGCAGATTCTGAGGGAATCGTGGTTGCAGCGAAGCTCATAGACGTCGGTGAAGAAGGGGTCCAGCGGATCGACCGCTACGACCTGGTGGCTGAGATTGCGTCAGGCGGCATGGCGACCGTGTACCTGGCTCGTCTCGCCGGCGTGGGGGATTTCAGCGCTTCGTCGCAATCAAGCGCCTGCATCCTCACCTCGCCAAGGAGAAAGAGTTCGTCGAGATGTTCCTCGACGAGGCTCGCCTTGCCGCAGGGATTCATCATCCCAACGTAGTCCCCATCCTCGAAGTGGGGGCCAGCGAACGTGGCTACTACCTCGTGATGGAGTACATCGAGGGCGACACGCTTGCGCGCTTGCTCGCGCGAGCGGCCACGACCGCCGGTAAAATCCCTGCGGATATCGCGATCAAGATTCTGCTGGACATGCTCCAGGGGTTGCATGCCGCGCACGAGCTGAAGGATGAGAAGGGGCAGGCGACGGAGCTCGTGCACCGCGATGTGTCGCCCCAGAACATCCTGGTGGGCATGGACGGGGTGAGCCGCATCACCGACTTCGGTGTGGCGCGCGCCGCGTCTCGGCTCTCCGCGACCCGTGTCGGTCAGCTGAAGGGCAAAATTGCCTACATGGCGCCAGAGCAGGCCGCAGGAGACACTCGAGTCGACCGGCGAGCCGACATCTTCTCCGCTGGCATCGTGCTGTGGGAGGTGCTCGCTTCGCGCAGGCTGTTCAAGGCGGAGAATGAAGCCGCGACCCTGTCGCGGGTGGTGAGCGAGCCGATTCCCAACCTTCACGACCTGGCCCCCGACGTGCACCCTCAGATCAGCCTGGTGTGCATGAAGGCGCTGGAGCGCGATCCTGACAAGCGCTTCTCTACCTGTGCACAGTTCGCGGACGTGCTGGAGCGCGCTGCGGCGGCGGTTGGAAAGATCGCCGCGCCGCGCGAGGTGGCCGCGTACGTTCAAGAGGTGATTGGCACCGAGATCAGCCAGCAGCGAGACGCCGTTCGCGCGTGGCTCGCGCGTAGCGAACCGAGTCAGCTCGAGCGCCCGAATTTCTCGCTGTCGACGCATCCGCCGGCAACGGTTGGAGCCAGCTCCAGTGTTTCCGCCGGGAACATGGAGTTGTCCAGTGTCAACACGCAGTCTGGCCTGATTAGCCATCCTCAGTTGTCGCAGATCAGCCAAGTCTCCGAGGTGCACAACACGCGCCGCTCGAAGGCGCCGTTGGTCATCGGCGGCGTCGCCTTGCTGCTGGCTCTCGGAGTTGGCGGTCTGGTGGCAGCGGGCAGCAACAAGGAGGAAGGGCCAGCCACGGCTGGTGCTCCCGAGGCGCCGAAGACCGAAGCGCCGGTTGCAGAGAAGCCAGCAGCGCCCCCTCCCAAGGAAGAACCGAAGGCTGCTCCGAAGGACGAGGCAAAGCCTGAAGCTTCCGCGGACACCAAGGCTGAGGAAGAGAAGGAAGACGAAAAGAAGGCCGCGCAGCGCCCCGTCTACGGTGGCACCTGGCGTCCAAAGGCCGCAGCCAAGCCGGAGAAGGAGGACGATCCGGCTCCCGCTGCGCCAAAGCCGACGGCCGCGCCGAAGCCTGACGTCGATCTTTCGAACCCCTACAAGTGATCGCGACGCTCGCGGCGTAGGCATGCACGGCTCGTTACCCGAGCTGCAGTCGCGTCTTCTTTGCTTCGACGCCGCCGGGACTTGATGGGTCCAGCCGTTGACAGGGGACCACAGGGACCCACCTTGGCCCTTCATGAGCAAACCTGGTGTAGCTGCCGTGCTGTCCTTCGTCGTGCCGGGCGTGGGGCAAATCTATAACGGCAAGTTCCTACGCGGGCTGTTTTGGCTGATCATCACCCCTGGGTTTTGGATTGGCTCTGGAGGCTTGCTCGGCTGGGTGTGCCATCTCATCGCCGCCTACACAGCGTACTCTTGGGCAAAATCGCACCCTTAGGGGGGCCTGAGGCGGGCGCTCCAGGAGGTTTCACGCGCGGGGACGACGTTTGACAAGCGGGTGACCCGCTGCTAACTGTCCGCGCCGCCTGGCAGGCCTGTGGAACCTGATTGGTTTCCTAGGCTTAACCATTGTCCGGCCACGCGCCTCGGCGCTTGGCTTCCGCCGCCTCAACCAACGTTGAGCAACCATCGGGTGACGCTGTGGCCCTCAAGCGAGTCTGCATCTTCTCGGGAAACGCGAACCCTGATCTGGCGACGGAGATCGCCAAGCATCTCGACACCCAGCTGGGGGAGCTTCGCGTTTCGCGTTTCAGCGACGGCGAGACCTTCTGCGAGATCCGGGAGAACGTGCGAGGCCTCGACACCTATGTGGTGCAGCCCACGTGTTCGCCGGTCAACGATAACCTGATGGAGCTGCTCATCATGTGCGACGCCCTGCGCCGCGCTTCGGCTGCTTCCATCACGGCCGTGATTCCGTACTACGGCTACGCTCGTCAGGACCGCAAGGTTGCTCCGCGTACGCCGATCACGTCGAAGCTAGTGGCCGATCTGATGGTTGCCGCAGGGATTCATCGCATCGTGTGCGTCGATCTGCACGCGGGTCAGATCCAAGGCTTCTTCAATATTCCCTTTGACCACCTGTACGCGTTGCCGGTGTTCCTCGAAGACTACCTGTCTCACCGCTACGGGAAGGACGCGGTCGTCGTCTCTCCCGACGCTGGTGGCGTCGAGCGTGCGCGCGCCTACAGCAAGCGCCTTGGGGCCTCCTTGGCCATCATCGACAAGCGCCGCGAGCGGGCGAACGTCAGCGAAGTGATGCACATCATCGGTGATGTCGCTGATCGGGACTGCATCATCGTCGACGACATCTGCGACACGGCGGGCACGTTGTGCAACGCCGCGCGCGCGCTGAAGGACGGCGGCGCGAAGACTGTCGTCGCCTGCTTGACTCACGGCGTGCTCAGCGGGCCGGCGGTTCAGCGCATCGAAGATTCTCCGCTCGAGGAAGTCGTGGTCTCGAACTCGATTCCGCCGAGCGATGAGGCGCGCGCCTCGAAGAAGATAAAGTTTCTCTCTCTCGGAAAGCTGCTGGGCGAAGCGATCCGGCGGATTCACAACAGTGACTCCGTCAGCTCTCTCTTCGTGTAGACACCGAGCGCTCGCAACGCGAACACCGGACCCGGTCTTCGCCTTGCATTACCGCGGGGATACTTTCCCTAGGAAAATCAAAGAAGTAAGCAAATGGAACCGATTACAGTTAAGGCAAGTATCCGTAGTGACCGTGGTAAGGGCGCAGCCCGCCGCATGCGCCGCGCCGATCAAATCCCCGCCGTTGCGTACGGCAAGGAGCTGAAGCCGGTCGCGCTGGCCGTCTCCCCCAAGGCGCTCAAGGACGCGATCCTCGGCAAGTTCGGCTTGAACTGCGTGATCAAGCTCGAGATCGAGGGCGGCGAGAGCTTCCACACGCTCGTTGCAGAGCACCAGTACCACCCAGTGAGCCGTGAGTTGCTGCACGCCGACTTCCTGCGTATCGACATGAGCAAGCCCGTCGACATCGACGTGCCTTTTGAACTCAAGGGCCGCGCCAAGGGCGTCGTGCTCGGTGGCGAGCTCCGCCAGGTCTACCGCCAGCTCCCCGTCACCTGCATGCCTGGGCAAATCCCAGAGAAGATCGTGCTCGACGTGAGTGACCTCGGCCTCGACGACAGCGTCGCCGTAAAGGGCTTGCAGCTGCCCGAGGGTGTCACCGTGCGTATGGGCGAGAACCGCACCGTCGCGGCCGTCGTCGCTGGGCGCAAGGCCAAGGCAGCTGACGCCGAGGCTGAACCCGCCAAGGCGTGATCCTCGTTGCTGGCCTGGGCAATCCAGGCGATCGCTACGAGCTCACCCGGCACAACGTCGGATTCATGGTGGTCGACGCGCTCGCTGCGCGTGCGGCCACCACCGCCATTTGGCGCTCCCACTCCGATGGTGCGCTGGCGCAGGTCGACGTGGCTGGTGCGCGTCTGCTCTTGCTCAAGCCGCAGACCTTCATGAACCTGTCGGGGCGCTCGATTCACGGCGTTGTGAGCTACTTCAAGCTGGCTGTCGATCAGGTGCTGGTGGTCCACGACGAACTGGATCTGCCGTTCGGCCGACTGCGCATGAAGTCAGGTGGAGGCGACGCGGGGCATCGAGGCGTGCGCTCAACCGCAGCCGAATTGGGCTCGAAAGACTTCGCACGGCTGCGCGTTGGAATTGGGCGCCCCCCAGTGATCTTTGAGGGGACTGTGGCGGATTATGTGCTACAAGCCTTCGCCCTGCCGGAGCGGGAAGAGCTGCCTAGGTTGCTCGACCGCGCCGTCCAGGCGGTGACGTTGGTCGCAGAGCGAGGCTTCGCAGAAGCGATGAACATCACCAATCAGTGCTGAAAAGGCACTGCTCCTTGCTCCTCGGCTGCTGCTCTCATCTCGCGAGTTGCAGGCCGATTCCCTCCGGTCCGGCGTGAAGCGCTTTCCGGGCGGAGCTGGACCACCACCGTGCTCCAGGGGGCCGAATTAGTCCGAGAGGAGACTACAACTCAATGGCAGCAACAGTGGCAACGGCGCCGAGCCGTGTGCGTGAATACGAAACCATCTACGTGATGCGACCTGACGTCGCGCGCGACGCAGCCGAGCGCGTCTCGCAGCGAGTTCAGGAAGTGATGGAGCGCGAAGGCGCTCGTCTATCCCTGGTCGAGACCTGGGGACGTCGCGCGCTGGCCTACAAGGTCAACAAGCACCGTCACGGCATCTATGTGTACCTGAAGTTCCTTGCTGGCGGCACGACGGTGTCGGAGCTGGAGCGTAACTTCCGTCTGCTGGACGAGGTCATCAAGTTCCAAACCATCGTGCTTGGAAACGTTGAGGGCGAGGTCGAAGTCAGCGCCGAGGCGATCGCGTTCGAGGCCGTCGAGGGTATCCCCGCGGAAGAGGACGAGGCTCATTCGCTCGCACGCGAGCTTGGCCTGGAGGACCCGGAACCCGGTTCTCGCTACCACCGTCACAACGATGACGACGACTCCGATGACGACGATGACGACGAGTCTTCCGACACCGAGGAAGAGGAGGAAGAGTGATGAGCACTGCACTCGATAGCGTTTCTGGTAAGGACCGCCTCGACCGCGACCCACGCCGAGCGCGGCGTCGCGGCTGCCCGTTCTGCGGCGACGCGGCACTGGTCATCGACTACAAGGACCCCCAGTTCTTGAAGTACTTCATCACCGAGCGCGGCAAGATCGTGCCGCGTCGGGTGTCTGGAACCTGCGCCAAGCATCAGCGTGAGCTGACCGTGGCCATCAAGCGGGCCCGCAACATTGCGCTGCTGCCCTTCACCATGAGCGCGTGAGGAGGTCCCATGGCGACAGCGATTCAAGTCGTCCTGCATCAGGACGTTGAAAACCTCGGAAACAGCGGTGACGTGGTCAAGTCCGTCCTGGCTACGCGCGTAACTACCTCATTCCGCGCGGACTCGCCGTGGTGGCCAACAAGGCCAGCATCGCGCGCGTGGAAGACATCAAGAAGGCAGCGAAAGCTCGCGCGGCCAAGCAGCTCGAGGAGGCGCGTGAGTTCGCCACCAAGCTGGAGAACGTCGCGATCAAGCTGGAGCGCGCCGTTGGCGACGAGAACAAGATGTACGGTTCCGTCACCGGCAAGGACATCGAAGAGGCGTATGCCGCGCTGGGCTACCAGTTCGACAAGAAGGACGTCGAGCTGTCCGAGCCTATCAAGACGCTCGGCCTACATGACGTTCCGCTCCGCCTCCACCGTGAGGTGAAGGTGACGCTCAAAGTCGAGGTCATCAAGAAGTCGAGCTGAGCCTTTCGCTCAACCGATTGCCGAGGGCCCTAGCGTTTCGACGCCGGGGCCTTTTGGCATTTGCAGCGGCGTACACAGCTAGCCATGACCACGCGGCTGCTTGGATTTCGGGCTCGCGCGCGGCGCCGATGTACGCGTCAAGCGCATTCGTTGCTTCCTGGTTTCGTCGGCGAGTATCCGTGCGGAGAAGCTCCTGGTTGAGCTGGCGTCGCGTCGCATGCTCAGGCAGGTGCGCCGGCTACGTCAGAGGTGTCGGAGGATCTTCTCTCGGTTGCCGCGGGGCAACGCCGGTGGCGCTCTGCGTTTGCTTCGAGCGCCTGTCAAGCTCACTGGCGAGCTGCGGTCATCCTGGGGATAACTCGTGGACCTGGTCTGGTTAACTTGAGCATGTCGACCGATTGAGATGTGCAACATCAAAATCACGATGCGTCGGGCGTTCTTCGTCCTAGTCTAAGTCGGGTTCGGAGCGTAGAACCCATCGTGGGCGCTAGATGGGCTCGAGTGAAGGTTCTGGTTGGAAGAGGCGGGTCGCAAGGCGAAGCGAGCAAGCCTGAGGCGGTGCGCTGGGGCGCTGCCCAGATGCTAGGACTCAAGGCGGCGCGGTAGGCGCTGCGGTCCGGCCTGGATCCGCATTCGGAAATAACGCACGGAAAATCTCGCAAAGCATGCTGGGAGCCGCTCGGGGCTCGCGCGCTGCGGACCGCTCAAGAAAGCTTCAGAGCGGCTTGATTACCGGGCGCGGCACGCAGACTCAGCGATTGGTAGAGGCAGCAAGTGGTCAGCAACCGGAGTTGGAAAGAGCGAGAGAAGACCGACGCGGCTCGTGAGCTGCGTCCAGAGGCCGGCCGAGTGCCGCCGCATGATCTGGACGCGGAGGCTGCGGTGTTGAGCGCGATCTTCCTCGAGCCCGAGGCCTTCGATCGCGTTCAGGAGAGCCTCAAGGCCGATCACTTCTACTCCGACGCCAACCGCCGCATCTTTGACGCCGTCCTGCAGCTTCAGCAGACGGGTCGGCCCGTAGACGTCGTGAGCGTCGCTGGCTACCTGCGGGACCGCGAACGCCTGCAGCAAGTGGGTGGCACGCCTTACCTGGCGCAGTTGGCCGATGCCACACCCGCGGTGGCCCACGTCGAGGCTCACGCAAAGACCATCCGGGAGAAGTGGCGACTGCGTCAGCTGATCGCGACGTGCCAGCGCTTTGCCGCCGAGGGCTACGGCGACTGTGGAGAGACTCAGGCCTTCATCGACAAGGCGGAGCAGTCGGTGTTCGACATCGCCCGCGTGCCCGAGGGGTCGAGCATCGTTCCCGTCAAAGACGCCATCAACAAGGCGTTCGAGATCATGAGCGAGGCCGCGAAGCGAGGCGGCCGCACGACGGGTATCGAGACGGGCTTCTTCTCGGTTGACGGCAAGACCAGCGGTCTACACCCCGGTGACTTGTACATCGTGGCTGGGCGCCCTGGCATGGGGAAGACGTCGTACGTCTTGAACATCGCCGCGAACGTGGCCTCACCGCGCGCGGGTATGGATGCCGAAGGGCAACCGATTGAACAGCCCGGTCACGGTGTCGCATTTTTCTCCCTGGAAATGCCGCGTGAGCAGCTCGCCGCTCGTGTCCTCGCGATCGAGGCGCGTGTCGACGTCTCGCGCCTGCGCTCGGGAAACATGCGGCCCGATGACTGGAACCGGTTGACCGATGCCGCAGCGAGGCTCGGCCGCTTGCCGCTCTGGCTCGATGACACGCCCGGCCTGACCCTGCTCGATCTGCGCGCGAAGGTGCGTCGCCTGCAGGCGGAGATCTCCCGCGGGGAATCGGCGACCGGAACGGACAAGCTCGGCTTGGTGATCATCGACTACTTGCAGCTGATGCAGGGCCGCGCTGGCGTGCAGAGCCGCGAGCAAGAGATCAGCGAGCTGTCCCGTGGTTTGAAGGGCCTAGCAAAGGAAATGGGAGTGCCTGTGATGGCGCTCAGTCAGCTCAATCGCTCCGTCGAGACCCGCGCAGCGAAAGACAAGCGCCCGCAGCTCAGCGACTTGCGCGAGTCAGGCGCCATCGAGCAGGACGCTGACGCGATCTTCTTCATCTACCGCGACGAGTACTACTTCAAGGACAGCCCAGACCAGGGCATCGCGGAGATCATCATCGCCAAGCAACGAAACGGCCCGACGGGTACCTGCAAGGTGCGTTTCCAGTCGGAATTTACCCGGTTCGACAACCTGGCGCCAGACGAGTACGAGTTCAACGAGTACGACGACTTCCAGGAGTTCGACGCGGCGGGCGGAGACCCCGGCGGGCCCTGAACCACGCGACCGCGGAAGTGAACCGTTGCGCCGGGGGGCCTGACTTCTTGAGCGGTCGCCTACGGGCCGGAGCGCCGTGGACGACAAGGCGTCGGACGCGGCGCAGCGTCTCGGGCGGCGCAGCGTCTCGGGCGGCGCAGCGTCCTCGGGCGACTCCTCCCGCGGCTATATCAGGAGCTTTTCGGCTAACTCGTAGAGCAAATCTTCCAAGCCCTCGTGGGTCGCGGCGCTGATCAGGCGGAGCTCGACTCCGATGTCAGCGAACTGCGCCTTGAGCGCTGGGTAGGCTTCGCGGACGTCAGGCAGGTCGGCTTTGGTGAGGGCTACGACTTCAGGGCGCCGCAGCAGGTCTTGCTTGGCAGTGTCGCCGGCGAAGTGGGCTAGTTCCTCGCGGATCACGTGGTAGTCCTTGACTGGATCGCGGCTGGTGTCTTCGTCCAGCGTGACCAGGTGCAACAGCACGCGAGTGCGCTCGATGTGGCGCAGGAAGCGCGTGCCGAGCCCCGCGCCTTGGCTCGCTCCAGGGATCAGCCCCGGGATGTCGGCGACCACGAAGCTCCGCCCGAGGCCGGTCGTGCGGTCACCGATGGTTGCGACTCCGAGCTGAGGGGTGAGGGTAGTGAAGGGGTAGTTCGCGACCTTGGGGCGCGCACGACTTACCGCGCGGATAAATGTGCTCTTGCCGACGTTGGGAAAGCCCAGCAGGCCGACATCGGCCATCACCTTGAGCTCGAGGCGCAGGTTCTTGTGTTCGCCTTTGCCGCCAGGCTCGGCGCGGCGTGGGGCGCGGTCTACCGGCGTCGCGAAGTGCTTGTTGCCGCGGCCGCCCTTGCCCCCCTTGGCGATGATTTGACGTTCGCCGTGGCTGATCAGCTCGGTCAGCTTTTCGCCGGAGTCCTGATCGTAAACGATGGTGCCGATCGGTACGCGCACGTCGCGGTCGTTGCCAGCGCGGCCGTACTTGTCTTTTCCGCTGCCGTTCTGGCCTGGCTCGGCCCGCACTTTGTGTAGATGCAAGAGCTCCTGAAGGGTGCTCAGCCCTTCGTCGGCAACGAGTACGATGTCTCCGCCTCGGCCGCCGTCGCCGCCCGCAGGTCCGCCAAACGGTACGAACTTTTCGCGGCGGAACGCGATCGCTCCGTCGCCACCATCTCCAGCCTCAACGTCCAGGCTGCACTCGTCGATGAAGTGCATAGGCGGCGGAGGGTAGCTACCGGATCTGGTCGAGGCACGGTGTTTTCGTCAGGCATTCGCGCTGCGGAGACGGTTTTTTGGTCCTCTGGCGGTGTGAAAGGGCTGGGGCGCAGGCCGAATGGACCTCACCCCCCGAAAATCCAGGAGAGCGGACGCAGGCGACTCGACGCTGCGCACGGACTCTCGCGGCGCTTCGAGCATCCGAGAGGCGGGGATCGGCGGCGACGTCAGCGCTTTGAGGTGCGCGGAGTCGGCGCCTGCCGAGACGCGTGGTAAGGCTCGTGCTGCCTATGAGCGACCACGGATCTGAAGCTTCCAGCGAATCGGACGTCGAGCCCGTCGTGCACGCCTCCGCGGCTGCCGGTGAACGCATCGCCGTGGTGGTGAACGGCAACGCCAAGAGCGTCAACGATGAGGTGATTTCCACGCTGGATCAGATCCTCAAGGGAGGCGATCTGTTCGTGTCCCGACGCCTCGAGGAAGGTCAAGAGATCGCGCGCACGCTGGTGAGTCGAGGCTACGGCACCGTGCTCACCGGAGGCGGCGACGGGACCTTCACGGTGATGGTGACCGAGGTCGTACGGGAGGCGCGTCGCCAGGGCAAGCCGTTACCCCGCTTCGGACTCCTGAAGCTCGGGACTGGCAACGCCCTGGCGTGGGTCGTTGGCGCGAGCAAGGCGCGGCGCAAGGGCAAGGGTCTGAGCGTCGACATTCAGCGTCTCCGCGAGGATGCGGGCAGCCGTACGATTCGCTTGGTCGAGGTCGAGGACACGATCGCGCCATTTGCGGGCTTCGGCGTCGATGCGGTCGTGCTCGCCGACTACGCCCACGTCAAGCAGCGCCTGTCGAAGACGCCGCTCAAGCCCATCGCCTCGGGACCGCTGAGCTACGCGATCGGCTCGGTGACGCGCTCCATCCCGAGCTACTTTATCCGCAAGGTACCGCACTGCCGCGTGATCAACCTGGGCGAGGAAGCATGGCGCGTTGGGCCGCGTGGGCGGCTGATGCAGCCGGGCTTTGGCAAGGGAGACGTGCTGTACGAGGGACCCGCACGGGTCGCGAGCGTTGGCACCATCCCGTACTTCGGCTTCGGCTTCCGCTTCTTCCCGTTTGCGGAGGAGCGCTCCGATCGCATGCACCTCCGCGTGAGCTGCATCAACCCGGTGGACTTCGTGAAGAACTTCCCGGCCATCTGGCGAGGCGAGTACGAGGATCCGAACTCAACGTTCGACTACCTGGTCGATCAGGTGGCGATCGAGATGGATCCGCCGACCGCGTTCCAGATTGGCGGAGATCCCCACGGAGAACGTCAGCGCGTGGAAATGCGCCTGAGCCCGACGCCGATCCAGCTGGTCGACTTCTACGCTCCGCCGAGCGCGAGCTAGCCGGGGCCTCCTCGAGCCGTGGCCGCGCTTCTCAAGCGTAGCCGCTGGGGCCACGCCACTTCTCAAGCGTAGCCGCGAGGGCTACGCTGGTGCTCGTGCGATTCCGATGGTTTGCCGTAGCGCTCTGCCTCTCCTGGTCCGGCGCTGGCAACGCGGCCGACCAGGTTGCCGCGACGGTGACTGCGCGCTGTCAGCGAGTCGCGGCGCCTGGCCGCGTGCTGTGCGAGGTCGAGACGGAGGTACCTGCGGGCAAGCTCGAGTGGGCTGACGCAGTCGTGCTGAGCACACCGGAGTTTGCCAAGCCGCTGAGAGCGCGAGTTGGCCCGAACGAAGCTAGCGCACGCACCCCTCGACGTCTGCGGCTGCCTGTGGCACTCGTCGCGACTGCGACCGGCGATGGCGTGGTCGTGTTCGGGGCTCGCGGCGTTGCTTGTAGTGACGCTGGGCACTGCGAAGCCTTCCGGATCGAGAGTCGAGCAGAGCTACACGTCGGACCAGAGACCCGGACGGGGACTGGCCGCGAAGGCTCCTGAGCGCCAACGGCGCAACACCGGAAGAATCATTCATGGCGGAACGCAAACGCATGCGCATGGCAGAGCTGGCCAAGGTCAGCGGAGTCTCGCGCGAGACGATTCATTACTACCTGCGAGAAGGCCTATTGCCGCGGCCCGTCAAGGGCGGCAAGACGGTGGCCTACTACGACGAGAGCCACCTCGAGCGCCTGACGTTGATCCGGCGTTTACGCGAGGAAAAGTATCTGCCCCTCGCGGTGATCCGACGCATCGTCGAAGCGGGACCCGAAGGCCCAACGGATCGCGACGTGGACACCCTGAGCGACGTGCTCTCCATCGATCCCACGTTTCGTCGCAGCCTGGCGGAGCTCGCAACCCCCGACTCGGAGTCAGAGCGCATCGCTCTCGAGCTTGGTTTGTTGGGGGAGAGCGTGACTCAAGTCTCCAAGAACGATCCGACGGAGCAGCGTGTGCTCGCGTCGGTGGCTCAAGCGCTGAGCCTGGAGGGAGACGCGCGTCAGCTCACCCTGGACGACATGCGCGCGTGCGCCCAGGAGCTCAGCCGCCTGGTGGATCTGGAAGCCGGCTTGTTCTTCGACCTGGTGATCCGGCGCGGCGATATGCCGAGTTCCATCGCGGCGCTGCGTAGCGGTCGCGCCGCGGTTGCACGCTTCATCACCGCATATCGCGACCTGATGCTGCGCCGAGTCGTCGACGACGTGCTCTCAGCGATCAATCAGGGCACGCGAGATCTCGAGCAGCTCGACTACCTCGAGCTCTCCGAAGGCGAGATGACGCGCCTTGGCGCGCCCGTGCAACGCAAAGAGTTTCAGCAGCGCGCGCTCGCGGGTGACGCCGCCGCAGCCAACGACCTGGTCTGGCACTTGTTCGTATTGGGTACGGCTGACGACCTGTCGGGGTTGTCGCCCAAGGTGCTCGAGCTGCTGCGGCCCCGCGCGCGCTTCCTGGTGGCCGCAGCGCGCGCTGAACATGATCCAATAGCCGAACGGGACGCGCTGGCCGCTCAGCTAGACAAGAGCGGCTCTTTTTCCCTGGGGCAAGTCCTCGTGGCGCAGATCCGTCTCGCGAGCTTTGCGCGGGAGAAGCGCAGCGATCAGGGCTTCCTCGAGCTTGCTGTTCCGGTGCTCCACGACTTGGCGTGTGCGACGCCAGATCAAGATGCGGATCCGTTGGCGAGCGCGTGTGCGTTCCACCGCCGCGGGCTGATCCGGCTCGCGTTGCCGCGAGTACTCGGGCGCCATGGTCGCGCCTTGGAAGACCTGGAGCGGGCTCTGGGCGTGGTGTTGGCCGCGCCAGGGCGCATCAGCGCCGCTAGCCGCGCCCGGCTCGAAGGCAATATCCGGCTGTCCCTCGGCCGGTTGCTGCTCGAGATGAGCCGCAACGCACAGGCGGGAGAGCACCTGGAGCGCGCCCGTGCGATCGACCCGAGCGGGCCAATTGGCGTCAGCGCGAAGAAGGAACAGCGGCGGATCCCTCGGCGCTGAAGGTCGGATTCTTGGCCCAGCAAAGCGGGCTCTGATAGCGGGAACCGATGCAGCTGCCGGGGCGCCTCGAGGTGACGACCCTGGGCGACGTCTTAGGAGCCCTGTATCGCGAGCGTGCGACTGGCGTCCTCGAGCTGCTCGAGCGCGGCACGACGCACCCAGGTCGTCCGCACCGGCTGTTCATCGAGCGGGGACTGGTGCGCGACGTGGAGTCGGCGCTGAGCGTCACCAAGCTCGGGGAGCTGCTGTGGAGGGAAGGCTTCCTCGACACGGGCACCTGGCAGAAGCTGGGGCGCGAGCTCTTGTTTGCGCCGTCTGCCCGCGTTGGAGAGCTGCTCACGGAGCGCCGCTGGGCCAGCCCCGACGTGGTGCGCGCGGCGCTGCGCCACCAGCTCAGGCGGCGCTTGGACGCGGTGTTTCGGCTGGAGCAGGCTGATGTGCGGTTTCATGTGGCGCAGCCTCGGCGGAACGCCGAGAGCCCGCCTCTGTCGCCCGAGGAGTTTCTGCACGGGCGTCCGCGCGCACGCTCACAGGGCACCTCTCCCCCGGAAAATCCTCGAGGAAACACGACGGGGACTGGGTCGACACGGTCTAGGGCACACCAGGCGAGGGCGCAGACTGGGCCAAGGAGCCAAGACCAGGCTAATCAAGCCGGCGTGAAGCAACGCAAGGACCCCGTGCGCGTGCAAGCGCTCGTGACTCTCGGCTTGGCTGAAGGTGCCGACCGAGCTGCAGTCCAGCGCGCCTTTCGCAAGCTGGCGCGCGAAGTGCATCCCGATCGGCATCCCGATGCGGACGCGGACAAGCGCGAACAGCTCCTGCGAACCTTCGTGAAGCTCTCCGCGGCCTATCACGCGCTGGTTGGCTGAGGCCGCTGCGGGCTGAGCGGGCTACTGGGGCGCGAGCGCCGACAGCAAGCGCTCCACGCCCGTGAGATCTCTCAGCAGGTGGTCAGGCTCTGCCTCGCGGAGCCGGGCCTCGTCCGCGATGCCGCCGAGCACGCCCACGCTGATGGCGCCCGCGGCCTTCGCCGCGAGCACGTCTTGAGGGCCGTCTCCGATGAAGACTAATTGCCCCGGGGAAACGGAAAGCTGAGCCGCTAGCGCCAGGATCGGTGCGGGCTTCGGCTTCTTTTCTGGCAGATCACCGCCGCACACGAGCCCGCCGAGCTGGCGCTCGACGTTGAGCGCCTGGAGCAGCGCGACCGTGGCCTTGCGCGGCTTGTTCGTACAGATCCCCAGGGGAATGCCCAGGCGCCGACCGAGCTCGAGAGCGGTCTCGGCGCCGGGCATCCAGCGGTTGTGCTGCGCTGGTGCGCCTGCGTAGTGGTCTTGAAAGCGCTCCACCAGTGCGGGGAGGCGCGGATCGTCTTCAGTCCAGCGGAGCGCGCGCCCCAAGAGCAGCGTCGCGCCGTCTCCGATGAAGCCCCGGGCTTCGCTTGAGCTCACCTCGGGTCGACCCAGCTCCCTGAGGCAAGCATTCAGTGCCGCGCGGATATCCTCGAGGGAATCGACCAGGGTGCCGTCGAGATCGAACCCGAGGGCCAGCGTGGGGGTGAGGCTGGGGGAGGCAGTCACTCGTTTGCGTTCCGCAGGCTCAGCCGCCGCGGCTGGTCCAAGCCATGTGCCCAACCCAGAACGGCCCCATCTGCGAGATGTACTGGGAGGTTTGCTTGGTCTTGCGCATCGACTGCACGACGTGGCTCAGCGGGTACAGGTTTTCGCCGATCAGCCCGATCAGGAACTCGTTGTCCTTGTAGTCGAGGCCGTGGCAGGCGAGGCGCACGTCGTGGGCGAGGTTCTTCTCCCCGTAGGCGCGGCCGATCAGCGCGTGCTCGTGGAGGATTCCGCCCTTCTCACGGCCTTCTAGCTGCTCGAAGGCGCCACTGCGACGCAGCGGGTACCACACCGCCCAGGGCCAGTCGGGGTTGGTCACGGTCTCGATCGGGCGGTTGATGAGCCAGTACGGGAGATCTTGCTCGAAGCCGGAGCTGTAGCTGCGCCCGATCATCGTGAAGTCCGGACACAGGTCTAGGCTGTCGTTCTTGTCGTCGCAGAGGGCGTCGCGCAAGGTGGTCGCAAAGAACTCTGGATCTTCACTCCAGGTCAGGAGACCGATTCCGCGCGGATTGTTGACATCCTTGTAGATGGTGCCCGCGGCGTCGCGCTTCCTCAGCGTTTTGCCCAGGCGCCGAATGGCGTCCTCGGGGTGGGTCTCGCGCTCGACGTTGAACACCAAGAGCTGCATGAACAGGCGGCGATCCATGTACTGGCGCTCGCCGTCTTTCTCTGCGCCTTTCTCTCTTACGTCGATTTCCGGGAGGCTCGGGCGGCCTGCGCCTTGTTCGCTCATGGCACAGCCATACAACGGGCTCCGCAGGCTGCCAAAGCCTAAGCAGCTGCCGGATTGTCGCGGGCGATCAGCGCCGATTCGCTGTAGAGTCCGCGCGCCGTGGTCGACTCCAACGCTTCAACACCGCCGAGCTACCCGCCCGCAGATCTTGCACAAGTTCAGGGTCGCCTGAAGTCGCTGGAGCATCCGTTGCCCGCTGGCATGCGTGACCGCCTGCCCGAGGACGCGCGCATCGAGTCGGAGCTTGGGGGGCGCCTGCTCGAGTGCTTCGAACTCTATGGCTACGAGCGCGTGAGCGCGCCCGCGTTCGAGTACGCGGACGTGCTGGTGCGCGGTCTTGGAGCGCTGGAGCCACAGGACGTGCTGCGCTTCGTGGAGCCGGAGACGGGTGAGGTGGTCGCGCTCAGGCCAGACATGACACCCCAGGTGGCGCGCTTGCTGGCGACTCGGCTCGCCGATGCGCCGTCGCCAGCTCGACTTTGTTACCAGGGCTCGGTGCTGCGCCGCCCGCGGGAGCGCGCACGCAAGCATCGTCAAATCCCTCAGGCGGGCGTGGAGTTAGTGGGGCAAGGCGGCGTGGACGCCGATCTCGAAGTGCTCGAGCTCGCCGTGGAGTCCGTGCGGCGCGCAGGGCTCAGGGACTTCGTGATTGATCTCGGTCACGCGGCGATCGCCACGCCGTTGCTCGAGCGAGTACCGCGCGGATTGCGCGACGAGGTCGTGGAGGCGCTTTCGCTCAAGGATAGCTATCAGCTCGAGCGCTTGGCGGGGCGCGCTGGACTGTCTGCTGCGGAGCTTGGGGCACTGTGCGCGCTGCCCGAGTTGACTGGTGGGGAAGAGGTCTGGCCCCGCGCCGAGCGTGTGCTCGCTGGGACGGATGCGCTGAGCGGTTGCCTCGAGCTCAAGGAGCTGTGGACCCGAGCACGCGACCTCGAGTGCGCGTTGGTGGTGGACCTCGGTGAGACCCGTGCGTTTCGCTACTACACTGGGTTTCTGTTTCAGCTCCTCGCGGAAGGGCCTGGCAGGGCGGTGGCTTCGGGGGGTCGTTATGACCGGCTGCTCGCCCGTTTTGGTCAAGATCGTCCCGCCGCGGGCATGGCGGTGGATTTGGACAACTTGGCTTGGGCCCTCGCCGACGCGAAGCGCAGTCCCGAGGTCGGGACTCGCGTGTTGGTGTGTGCCGCACCCCACGCCGCTCAGCTAGTGCGTGAACTGCGAGCGCTCGGCGTCGTTAGCGCCGTTGCCCCGATCGGAGATCCGCTGGGCTACGCCCACGCCTGGCGCTACAGCCACCTAGTGGAAGGCACGCCCGTCGCGCTGGAGTTGACTCGCTTGAGTTCGGGGGAGCGGCTGCAGGTGACTGGAGCCGATGTCGCAGAATCGGCACGAGTGCTGTCCGCTCAGCTCAGCTGAGCGCGCGCAACCCTTGTGATTTGCGGGCTTGGCCGCTAATACGGCTCCGCAACGAGCCAGGATTTGTTGCCGGTTCTGTTGCCGCGCTCAAGTAGCGAGCGCGCGAAACTCACGTTCGCCTCCAGGAGGCGACCCCAGCAGGAGAACACGAGAATGTCGTCCGTGGTGATCGTCGGTGCGCAGTGGGGTGACGAAGGCAAAGGCAAGATCGTCGACATCTACACCGAGTTTGCCGAGATGGTCGTGCGCTATGCCGGCGGTCCCAACGCGGGCCATACGCTCGTGATTGGCGACGAGAAGATCATCGTGAGGCTGTTGCCGAGCGGCATCCTGCGCGAGAACACGCGCTGCGTGCTGGGGCAGGGCATGGTGGTCGACGTCGACGTGCTGCTGGGCGAGATCGACGAGCTCGAGCGTCGAGGTCACAAGGGCGTCGCGGAGCGCTTGCTGCTCTCGGACCGCGCCCACCTGATCATGCCGTATCACATCTTGGTCGACACCCTGCGCGAGTCGAGTGCGGCGGACAAGGCGATCGGCACGACCAAGAAAGGCATTGGTCCCGCCTACGAGGACAAGGTGAAGCGCCTCGGTGTGCACGCGGGCATGCTCAAGGATCCAGCGCGCCTCGAGGCCAAGGTCAAGATGGCGCTCGAAGGCTGGAACTCAACCATCCAGAGCCTCGGGGGAAAGCCGCCTGAGCTCGCCGAGGTCATGGCGCCGCTGCTCGCCGCTCGGGATCGCATCGTGAAGATGCTCGGCAACGCCTCGGTGGCGGTCGACGCTGCCATCAAGAACAAGACGCGTGTGTTGTTTGAAGGCGCTCAGGGCACCTTGCTCGACGTGGATCACGGCACCTATCCCTTCGTCACCTCGAGTAACCCCGTCTCTGGCGGCGCGGCGATCGGCTCGGGCATCGGCCCGAACCGCATCAACACCGTGATCGGGATCACCAAGGCCTACGCGACGCGCGTCGGCGCCGGTCCTTTCCCTACGGAACTAGACGACGCGGATGGCAAGCACCTCAGGGAGGTGGGCGCGGAGTTTGGCTCGGTCACCGGACGGCCCCGGCGCACGGGCTGGCTCGACATCCCCGCGCTGCGCTACGCGGCCCGGGTGAACGGTGTGGACGGCTGGGCGCTCACGAAGCTCGACGTGCTCACGGGGCTCCCACGCATTCGCGTGTGCGTTGCCTACGACACGCCTCAGGGCCGCACGGAGGACTTCCCCATCGATCTCCTGGACGAGCCAGGGCTCATCACCCCGGTCTACGAGGAGCTCGAAGGGTGGACGGAGGACCTCACCAAGGCCCAGGTGCTCGGTGATCTGCCGCCTGCTGCGCGCGCCTATGTCCGCTTCATGGAGGAACGCGCGGGGGTGCCCCTGTATCTCGTCAGCGTTGGTCCGCGTCGCCGCGAGACCATCGTGCTCCACAATCCCTTCTTCGGGCGCGCCGACGCACCCTGAGGCGGGAGTAGACTGGCGGGAGCCAGCTTCTGCCTCTAGTCTTTCCTCATGTGGTGGGTGCTCGCGACGGTGCCAGTCGAGGTGCAAGCCCTGGACGCCGCGCGGGAGTCTGCGCCGCGACCTGTTGAGTGCCGTCCCGCGCGCAGCGAATCGGGGCGCTCGTTGTGGACCAATGCCCGGCAGCCGAGCCTTGCGGGCTACTGTCGCTGGCTCGCACGGGGCTACTCCACCCTACGTCAAGACCCACGCACGAGCCTCGAAGCGGCGGACAAGGCCGCGAAGCTGCGGCCCAAGTTTGCCGCGCCCCACTGGCTCGCGGGGCAGGCGCTGATCGCGATGGGGCGGCTCTCGGATGCAGAGCAACGTTTCGATCGAGGCTTCAAGCTCGAGCCAGCAGGGCCCAGTGCGCCGGCTCAGTTGCAAGACGCGGCGCGCATTGCTTTTCTGCGCGGTAAATCAGCGCAGGCGCTGGCACTCTATCGGCGCTTGGTGCCTCAAGCTTCGCTGCTCTCGAGTCAGGTGCGGCGCCACGCGCTGTTCGTCGAAGCGGCGTTGGTGCGCATGTCGGCGGGGGAGCTGGACATCGCCGCGAACTACCTCGCTGAGGCGCGTCAACGCCGCGGCGCGCCGGGCTTCTCGAGCTTCGTGCTTGGAGCGCTCGCGCTGGTGCTCGACCGCCAGGGACGCAGCGCGGAGGCGCAAGCCGTGGCCAAGGAGGCGGGCGGCCCCGGGGTGTTGCTACGTCAGCTGGAGTACCTGAAGCAAGGCAAGCTCACGTTGCTCGCCGCGTTGCCTCACGTTCCCGAAGCCGAGCTCCACGCGATGGCCGCAATCCTGGCGGAGTCGCCAGAGCAAGCCAAGGAGCAGTGGCGCGCCTACTTGAAGACGGCGCCCAAGGACGACCGCTGGCGTAGCCACGGGGAAAAGAAAGCAAAATAGGTCGGCGGATGCTGCGTAGGCTGACTTGGATTTGGGGGTTAGGCGCGCTGTTTTGGGCGCTGCCGTCCTCCGCAGAGCCGAGCCTGTGGGAGGCGGCGCGCGACCCCGAAGCGGCCGCCGCGGAGAAGAGCTACGAGGGAGCCCAGCGCATGTTCGCGCGCTCGCTGGAGGCAGAGCGCTTCTCCACGCGCAGCGCGAAGAACCTGGAGCGCGCTTCGCTGGCGCTGGCGGAGCTCGCGGAAGGCCACGGAAGCGCCGAGGTCGATTACTTCCTCGGGCACCTGCTCAGCCTGGGAGCGGATCTGAAGCGTGCCGAGATCGTGCTTCGTCGCGCTCTTGCGCGTGACCCGACCTCGCCCTTGGCGCGGCGCGCGTGGTTCGACCTGGGGATCCTGCGCGCCAAGGCTGGTGACAGCAAGGGCGAGTACGACAGCTACACGCGCGCCCTCGACACCAGCTGGGAGCGCGGGCTGCGCGGCAACCTGTATCTGAACCGCGCGGAATCAGCGATGGTGCAAGGGCGCTTGCCGGAGGCGCTGGCGGACTATCAGCAGGCCGTCAAGATCGGTAACGAGCCGTCCCTGCAGGCCTTGGCCTACTGGGGGATTTCCATCGTCCAGGACCGGCTTGGCGATCTCCCTGCGGCGCTTCAAGCGGCGACCCTGGCGACCAAGATCTACCCCGGCGCGCTCGATCTCCCGAGCGTGTTCTTCGTCCCGCGCTACGACATCCACTACTACCGCGCTCTGACCTGGATGGCCCTGGCCAAGGATGCCACCACTGCGGAGGGAAGAGCCGAGGGCTACGCGCGCGCGAGCCAGGCCTGGGAGGCTTACCTCGCGGAAGCGGTGCCAGCCAAGGCGGAGTGGGTGGTAAACGCCCGCCTGCACCTGAAGACCACGGAGCGCGAGCGGAAGGCCGCGGAGCTGGACGTCGCCAAGAGCGGAAAGCGAAAGGCGCCATCCCCGCGCCCGTTCGCGCTGCCGCCTCCGCTGAGGGGCACGCCCAAGGCCAGCGCGCCAAAGTCCCCGCCCAAATCCAGCGCGCCCGCGCAGCGCAAACCCACGCTCCGGCCTTGAACGCACTAAATCACGCGGAAATGCGCGTGGCTGAAGCCATCTGGTGCGTGCTACGCAGCTTCTGGTAGCTCATCCCGCTGGATCAGCACTCGGCGGGCGCCGTCCACGTCTTCCACCGCGAGCAGGACCGGGCGCAGATACGGGGTGCGCTCGAACTCACCGAACGCGCCGCTGGCTTCCACAGCGCGGGCGCGGGGACCATCGAGCACGAGGAACAAGTCGGTGACTCCGGCGGCCTGACCTGGGGCGTCGATCACGTCAACGATTCGATCCCGATCGAGGTGAAGCTCCTCGTGCCCTCGCTGGATCAGCACTCGGCGGTTGGTGACGAGGTAGCGGGTGTTGCTCACCAGGCGCCAGGCCTTGAGGCACGCCTCGTTGAGCGCGTACCCCGAGAGGCCCAGGAGCAAACCCAGCGACAGCGTGAGCGCGAGCCCAATCGCGACCAGGGGCGCGACGTCGATCCCGGCCCCGGAGAGCGAGCCGAACAGGCTTGGCAGCCGGGAAAGGATGCGACCCGCTGAGCCGAGCAACAGCACCGCGATGAACATCAGGCCAACTTGACGTTGTCCGCGCGGTAACAACGCGCGCCACGAGCGGCGCGGCCGGGCAGTCCAGAGCACGCGCTCAGCGGGATCCAGACGCTGCGTGAGTGGGCGGTCACCGACCCCAGCGGGAACGGTGGTCTCCACGCCGCGAATGATCGCCCACACACGGTCCGGCGCAGTGACACCTCGAAGCCGCAACGTCAGGCGTCGGTGCAGCGCGCCGGTGGGCACTGCGCGCACCAGCTCCAGGTCGCCAACGCCAGGCTGACGAGGATCCCAGAAGATGCGGGCGAAGCTGATCGAGCGGGTCTCGATGGTGCGGCGGAAGCGACCGCGCTGCCAGATGACGTGGCTCTCGGTCACCGTGTAGCGCATCTGCGAGAGCCACCAGCGTGGGAGCTCGACGGCGGCGATCCCCACGGCAAGGCTGAACGCAGCGAACAAGAGCGTGGGCAGCGCGGCGACGTGGAGCGCTAGCTTCGCGGCGAGCACGAAGCTCAGCGCGCAGGCCGTTGCAATGAAGGCCAGCGCGGCGACCGCCCGATACGCAACGGGCAGTCGCGCGTACCGGGCTTCGCCGGTCCACACGATGGTCTCTCCGAACAACGAGTCTCGCCCCATGTTTGGCCTGTGGGAGTTTAGACGCGCAACAACACAAAAACTTGAGGTCCCGCAGAGGTTTCGTCCAGCCTCAGTATGATTTTCTGCTGATGGTGCAGCTCTATGCCGCCGATCTCCGACAGTTAGCCCCACCGCGCCGTTGGAGGGAGAGCCGAACTTCGGCCGCAGATCGACCTCGAGGCGTCGTGGAGGGGCGACGCTGGTAGGTGCTTTCCCTACTGCGGCCGAGCCACCGGGCGCCGCCAACGGACATCACGATTTTGGGGCGCGTCAGTTGATGGGAGACACGAACACCAGCTCGATGCGCGCGTTCTTCTGAGCGGCGCCGCGCAGCTTGCTCGGCACGAGGGGTAGGCGATCGCCGATGCCGCGGGCTTCGACCTTTGGCGCGCCGAGATCGCTCAACGTCTTTGCAAGCTCGCTAGCCTTTGCGTCCGCTCCGCCTTCGTGGACGGAGATGAGCAGGGGGAAGCGGGGGTTGGCTTTGGCCACCTTGGCGAGTGCTTCCAGCCGCTCCTTCGCGCCGCTGGCGAGCTTGTTGCCCTGGTAGAGGCCGCGCAGAGTCACCACGATGCCGCGATCGTCGCGGTGAGGATCCAGGCCGCCGCGATCGCTCAACGCCTTGAGCAGCTCGTCCTGTTCGGAGGACGCGCGGGCCTCTGCCGTCGCTGCACGGCGCGCGAGCGTGAGCTGCTTCAAGCAGCCGGTGCGCAGCTTGATCGCGTCGTCGATGGGCGCGGGCTTGGGCGACTTCTCCAAGGTCTTTGCGAGCGCGTCCGCGCTCTCGATGCTGGCCTTGATGTCCTTGGTGTCCGGCGCGATGAGCCACGCGGAAACGCACAGCAGGCGGGCCTGGGCGGCAAGCGCGCGGGAGGCTTCGAGGCGCGCCGCTTCGCGGTCAGCGGAGGCGGGCTCGTTCGGAGTCAGCGGCACCGCATCGCGCGCCACCTTGAGCTTGAGCTCGAGGGCTTCGGCTTCCCGAGCGACTTCGGCCTGCTGGGTGTCGAGCTGGCCGAGGTCGCTTTGGGCCTTGGCCAGGTCTGCTTTGACCTTGGCGAGGCGGTTCTCGGCGCGGGACAGGCGCACCAGCACGAAGGCGTGGGAGTAGGCGGCGATGGCTCTTTCCGCGAGGATCTGTGCGGCGGCTTGGTCGCCGTCTTCGAACGCCTGATCGGCTTCTGCGCGCAGCTTTTCGGCGTGGGCGAAGGCCTGGGGCGCCTCAGCCTTGGCGTCGACGGCCTTGGGCCCAACGGCGACTTCGTCGGCTTGCCCCAGCACGGGCGGGCGAGGGCCGCTGGCGCAGCTCAGGAGCGCGACGGCGCTACCCAGCACCAGCATGCGACGTGTGTTCAGGCCCAGTCGCGGGAACAACGAGCCTAACCCCCAAACCCGGAAGCGCTTGCTGCGGCTCATCACTTGGCCTCCTTGGCGGCCGGTGCCTTCGCGGCGGGCGCTTTTGCCGCAGCCGCTTTGGCGGCTTTCGGGTCGGGCTTGGCTGCTTTGGGATCCACCTTGGGTTCGGGTGTCTTCGGATCCTCGAAGTCCTTCAGCTTGCCCTTGGCGCGCTCGCGACGCGCGATGGTTTCTTCCAGCAGGGCCTGGGCGCGGAGCTTCTTGGTCTCCACGTCCTTGAGGTCTTTCTCGAGCTTGTTGACCTCGCCCTCGGACTTGGCAGCTCGGGTCAGGTCACCTGCCGTGGCCGCCCACTCGAAGGCCACGCCTTCGCTGAGCTCGGCGTGTTCGAGATCGCTCGAGGCACGCATGTCGTCCGCGCGCTTCAGCGCCGCCTTGGCGTTCTTGACCGGCTCACCCACGAGCTTCGGATCGGCTGAAGCGAGCCCGCCCAGGAGCTGCTCGGCACGGGCGCGATCGCCGCTCTCTCGCGCGGCATACGCCGCTCCGCTGACGATCAGGACCAGCGCCGCAATCAGCGGCGGCTTCACTCGTATGGCGCGCACGGGCGGACTCAGCCACGAGCCGGCCGCAACGTCAAGTGTCGGCCCATTCGCGCCCCCGCTGAGCCGAGAATCCGACTTGTCCCCAAGCGGGGCGACGGGCCAGCGCTCCCGGCTCGCAGCACTGCCCGAAGCGCTCGCCGAACCCGCTTTGGTCGTGTACGACTCGGCCATGGCGGAGAGCAAGGCGAGGGTCGGCTGGGATCAGTACTTCATGGAGATCGCGCGCCAGGTGGCTACGCGCTCCACTTGCAGCCGAAAGCACGTCGGCGCGGTCATCGTGCGCGACAAGATGCTGCTCGCCACGGGCTACAACGGTTCGATTCGCGGCCTCGACCACTGCGACGACGCCGGGCACATGATGGAGGACGGTCACTGCGTGCGCACGGTCCATGCGGAAGCGAACGCCATCGTCCAGGCAGCACGCAACGGCGTGCGCATCGACAGCGCCGACATCTACGTCACCGCATCGCCGTGCTTTGGCTGCTTCAAGCTGATCGCGAACTCGGGCATCACGCGCATCTGTTTCGGCGAGTTCTATCGCGACGAGCGCATCTTCACGCTGAGTAACCAGCTCGGCATCACGCTCGAGCACATCAAACTCGGCGAGGAGTCCGCCACGTGACGTCTCGCATCGCCGTGGTGTGCGGTGGTCCTTCGAGCGAAGCAGCGGTGAGCCGCGCGTCGGGCCGCGGCGTGCAACAAGCGCTGATCAAGGCGGGTTACGCCGCGGAGCTCCTGGAGCTCGGGCGCGAGCTGCCTGCGGCGCTGCTCGCCGGCAACTTCGATGCGGTGTTTCCGACCACCCACGGTCCGCTCGGCGAGGACGGCTGCTTGCAAGGGCTGCTCGAGGTGCTCGGGGTGCCCTACGTGGGCTCCGGCGTGCTTGGAAGTGCGACGGCTGCCAGCAAGCCCGCCGCCAAGCGATGTTTCCGCGAGGCAGGGCTGCCGGTCGCGCCAGAGCGGGTGGTCAAGCAGAGCGAGCTTGACGCGCTGGACTGTGACGCGGTGATCGCCGAGCTGGGGCCGGCGGTGGTGGTCAAGCCGTCCGGCGGGGGCTCGTCGATCGGCGTACAGCGGCTCGCGGAAGGCAGCGACGGTGCGGCCTTGCGTGAAGCGCTGCTGCGCTCCTTCAAGGTCGACTCCGAGGCGCTGATCGAGCGCTTCGTGACCGGCCTCGAGGTGACCTGTGGCGTGCTCGAAGGCGAAGCCGGCCCAGTCGCGTTCTCCCCGACGCTAATCCACAGCAACGCTGCGGAATGGTACGACTTCAAGTCACGCTACGGCACCGGCGGGAGCCGCCACGAGTGTCCGGCTCCGCTGCCGCTGGCGCGCCTCGGCCGCATCCAGAGCATCGCAGTGGCTGCGTTCAAAGCTGTTTCCGCACGGGACCTGGGTCGAATGGACTTCGTGGTGCCGGCGGACCCCGCTGTCGACGTCACGTTGCTGGAGGTGAACACGTTGCCTGGCATGACCGCCACGAGCCTCTATCCAGAGGCTGCGGGCGTCGCTGGGATTGACTTCCCAGAGCTCTGTCGGCGCCTCGTGGAGCGCGCCAAAGCGCGACCAGCGCGCTACGTGCCTGAAGAAGTGCCGCTGCCAGATTGAGCGTCGGCGTTCGTCTTGCGCAGCCGGCGCTCCCTGAGCTTGGCGAGCAGCTCCTCGCGGTTCGTTGGCGCGGCGATCTTGCCGCCAGGGCGCGGGTGAACGCCGCTGTCGCGTGTGTTGGGCGCGTCGTCCGCGCCTTCAGCCGGGTCCGCCGATTCACTGTCGTCGCTGGTCCCCGGGGCTGCAGCGAGCTGTTCGACCGACTCAGCAGCCGCTTCCATCGCTACCACGTCCTCGAGCTGCTCGGCTTCGTCGTCTTCGAGCTGCTCGGACTCCTCGAGCTGCTCGGGTTCCTCGAGCTGCTCGGGTTCCTCGAGCTGTTCTGCGAGGTGCGGGTTGTCGCTGTCGGGGATTGGTTCGTTTGGGGGGGAGCCTGCCGTCTCTACTGCGTCCGTCGAAAGCGCCAGCAGCTCGTCCACCTCGCCGCCGCCCAGTGCGGGGAGCGGCGTGGTCGCGGCATTGGGAGCGCTGTTGTCGAGCAAGGTCGGCAGCTGATCGGAGATGGGTAGCGGTGTCATTGCCGGCATCCCCGGGGCGGCTGGCGGCGGCTCAGACAGCGCCTCCGAAATCAGCGCGTCGAGCTTGAGCGCTGAACCCGCGAGGGACGGATCGTGGTCCGGCGGTGGAGCGGGCAGGGAGCTCGAGCGCACCTCGCGGGTCGCGCTGGCGACGGCGTCGTCGAGCGCTTGCTCTTCGATGGTCTCCGGGGAGAGCGGACGTGGCGGCGCGCTGTAGGGGCTGTTCTCCGACTCGAAACTGCCGAGCGGCTGTGTCGCCAGCGGCTGAGTATTGCCGGCGGCTGGGTTGCTCTGCTCGAGGTTGAGAGCCACGCCGGGTGCGCTGTCTGGCACGGGATCGCTGTGATCGAGCGGTTCCGTGTGGATCGGTGCGCTGTTGTCGACTTCGCTCAGCGCCTCGACCTCGTCGATGACCTCGTAATCGTCTTCAGTCAGCGCAGCGAGCGCCTCGGCCGCTTCGATCAGCGACTTCGCCGCCGCGTCGAAGCGTCGGAACTTGAGCTCCAGCTGCGATGGGAACTCGTCGTCGGCCTCCCGGAAGCGCACCACGCTGCCCTCGGCGCGCATCAATCGTTGACCGCCTTCGAGCTTCAGCTCGAAGCGCACGACGGTGTCTTCGGGATGCTGGGGCTGATCCAGCAAGATGATGTTCTTGCGCGACAACGTCCAACCTTCGGCCTGAAGGAACTCTTCCTCGGTTGCGTAGGGACGCACGGTGCGAATGACGACGTGGGACACTCGGGCCTCGCAGCGGATTGGCGTTGGGCTCCCCGTCGCTCGCGGCGCGCGAAAGGAGCCTTCTCTGTGTACCAGTCCTCGGCCGCTTTGGGCAACGCCGGGCGCGGCGCGGCGTTTTACTGCGTGGCTTCGGGCTTCGCCGGTGGTGGCGTTTGCTCCTCGGAGAGCGACGGGCTAGGGGGCGCCGTATGCATCAGGGCCGAGACAGCGAGAGTGGCGGCGGGCTTCGAGTGTTGGTGATCGGCGGCGGCGGTCGGGAGCATGCGCTGGCTTGGCGCTTGAAGCAGAGCCCTTCGGTCGCCGAAGTGACGCTGTGTCCTGGAAACGGCGCGTTGCGCGAGTTGAAGAGCGTGGCGGGTGAACCCAAAGCCGTTGCGCTCGAGCAGCGCCCAGACTTGGTGGTGATTGGCCCCGAAGCGCCGTTGTGCGCTGGCCTGGCGGACGAGCTGCGCGCTGCGGGACTGAACGTCTACGGCCCGAGCGGGTCCGCAGCGCGCCTTGAAGGCTCGAAGGCCTTCATGAAGGAGTTCTGTAAGCGCCACGGGATCTCGACCGCCGAGTTCGAGGTCGTCCGCAGCCCCGATGAGGCCCGGGCGGCTGTAGCGCGCTTCACACTGCGAGGTGAAGTGCCCGTGGTGAAGGCGGACGGACTGTGCGCGGGCAAGGGCGTCGTCGTCGCCGAGACCGCCGACGAAGCGCTAGCAGCCAGCCTCGAGATGCTGGACGGGCGCTTCGGGGACGCGGGGCGGACGCTCGTGCTCGAAGAGCGGCTACCCGGCGCGGAAGCCAGCGTGCACGCGATCTGTGATGGCGAGCGCGTGCTCATGTTGCCGGCGGCGCAGGATCACAAGCGCATCGGAGAGGGCGATCGCGGACCCAACACGGGTGGCATGGGGACCTACGCACCGGCGCCGCTCGTCGACGCAGCGCTCCTCGAACGTGTGCGCGACGAAGTGGTGCTGCCCGTGGTGCGCGGCATGCAGCAGGAAGGGAGCCCGTTCATCGGCACCCTGTTTGTTGGCTTGATGGTGTCGCCGGCGGGAGAGCCGGAGGTGCTGGAGTTCAACGTGCGATTCGGGGATCCCGAGACGCAGGTGCTGATGGCGACGCTGGACGGCGACCTCGGCCAGCTCTTGTTGAGCGCCGCGCGAGGTCAGCTCCAGCCCGACGCGGTTAGCGTGAGCTCACGCCACGCCATGTGCGTGGTGATGGCGGCGTACGGCTACCCCGGGACGCCTCGCAAAGGCGACGTCATCGAGGGGCTCGAGCAAGCCTCGGAGGTTGAAGGCAGCGTGGTGTTTCACGCAGGTACTTCGCTCAGCGACGGGCGCGTCGTGACCGCGGGTGGCCGCGTGCTCGGTGTCACCGCCAGCGCAGCTGACCTCGCGCAGGCTCGCGAGCGTGCCTACGCGGCCGTCGAGCGCATACGCTTCGAGGGCATGCAGTTCCGTAGGGATATCGGCTACCGCGCGCTCGGTAAGGCTTGAGCATGCGACGCGTCGTTAGCGAGCGTGCCGCGCTCGAGCTGCTCTTGCTCGGTGAGGTCGTGGCCGTCGCCACCGAGTCCTCCTTCGGCTTGCTGGCGGATGCGAGTAATCCGCGCGCCGTGGAGCGTTTGCTGCGCGCGAAGCATCGCGACAGCAAGGGGATTGGGCTGATTGTCCCGGGTGTCCGCGAGTGGTCGCACTGGGTGACCGATGTGCCTCGAGAGGCGCGTCTGCTGGCTGAGAAGTTTTGGCCAGGTGGGCTGACTATCGTGTTGCCTGCGGCTCACACCGTGGACACACGGCTGACTCACGCGGGTACGATCGGAGTCAGGGAGGCGGGGCCGAGTGCGGCTCGCCGCCTCGCGCGGCTCTCTGGACTCACGCTTACGGCCACCAGCGCGAACGCTCCTGGGCAGCCTCCGGCACTCGATCACGCGAGCGCGGAGCGCGCGCTCCCCGCGGTTTGGGTAGCGGTTGGCCGAGCGCCGGGCGGATTGCCATCGACCTTGGTCGCGCTAGATGGAGGCCGTGGGAGGCTGATCCGTGAAGGCGCGGTTGCTCGGCGAGCGCTCGGCCAAGTGGTCGCGCTTGACTAAGACGCCCCCAGTTACTACGCGATGGCCCCGCAGGCCCTTGTCTGCGTGGAGGAAAATGGCCCGAGTAATCAACTTCAACGCTGGTCCGGCAGCGCTGCCATTGGCGGCGCTCGAACGCGCTCAAGCAGAGCTTCTCGATCTCGAGGGCACTGGGATGAGTGTCATTGAGCACAGTCACCGCGGCAAAGCCTACGACGCTGTACATCAGCAGACGCTGGCTTTGGTGCGTGAGCTGCTGAGCGTCCCGGACACTCACGAGGTGCTGCTGCTGCAAGGCGGCGCGAGCATGCAGTTCGCGATGCTGCCGATGAACTTTCTGGGTGAAGGACAGAGCGCAGACTACGTCGTCACCGGCTCCTGGTCGAAGAAGGCGCTCAGCGAAGCCAAGCTGATTGGCACCGCTCGCGCAGCGGCGAACGTCGGCGTCGACGGTAAGTTCACGCGGATCCCCAAGGCCGCTGAGCTCGACCTGGATCCCAACGCCCAGTACGTCCACATCACCAGCAACAACACCATCGCCGGGACCCAGTGGTTCGACTTCCCGGAGACCAAGGCACCGCTGGTCGCCGACATGTCGAGCGACATCATGTGGCGTCCCATCGACGTGTCCAAGTTCGGCCTGATTTATGCCGGTGCGCAGAAGAACATCGGCCCCAGCGGTCTGGCGCTGGTGATCATCGACAAGGCGTTGCTCGCCAAGGAGAAGGAGACGACTCCGGCGATCCTGCGCTACTCGACGCACGCTTCGAACAACTCGCTCTACAACACGCCGCCAACCTTCAGCATCTACTTGATGCGCAACGTGCTCGAGGTGGTGAAGGCCGCGGGCGGGCTGGCCGCGATGGAGAAGAAGAACCGCGAGAAGGGCGCCGTCCTGTATGGCGCCATCGATGCTGACCCCGACTTCTATCGTTGCCCTGTGGAAAAAGACAGCCGTTCGCTGATGAACGTGGTGTTCAACCTCCCCACGCCTGAGCTCGAAGCGGAGTTCATCAAGGCGGCGACCGAGAAGGGCATGATTGGCCTCAAGGGCCATCGCTCCGTGGGCGGCGTCCGCGCGTCGATTTACAACGCAGCCGAGGTCGCGTGGGTAGAGACCCTCGCCAGCTTCATGGCTGACTTCAGGAAGGGTAAGTGATGGCAAAGGTTCTGGTTTCCGACAGCCTGAGCAAGCAAGGGCTAGAGATTCTCGAGAAGGCGGCCGGGATTGAGGTCGACTACAAGCCGGGTCTCTCCGAGGACGAGCTCGCGGCGTGTATCGGCGCCTACCACGGCCTGGTGATCCGTAGCGGTTCCAAGGTCACGAAGAAGGTGATGGACGCCGCGGAGAATCTGCGTGTCGTCGGGCGTGCTGGCATCGGCGTGGACAACGTCGACGTCAAGGAAGCCTCGCGCCGCGGCATCGTCGTCATGAACACGCCGACTGGCAACGCGGTCACCACGGCGGAGCACGCGCTGTCGCTGCTCATGAGCATGGCGCGCAAGATCCCTGCTGCTTGCGCCACGATGAAGGAAGGCAAGTGGGAGAAGAAGCTCTTCGAGGGCCGTGAGCTGACTGGCAAGACCCTCGGCGTCATCGGCCTGGGCAACATCGGGCGTATCCTTGCGGATCGCGCTCGTGGTTTGCGCATGGAGGTCATCGCGTTCGATCCCGTGGTCACCAGCGATCGCGCAGCGGAGCTCGGAGTGGAGCTGGTCAGCCTGGACGAGCTGTTCCGTCGAGCCGATGCCATCTCGGTGCACACGCCCCTCACGGCGGAGACCAAGCACCTGGTCAACGACGAAACCATCGCGAAGATGAAGGATGGCGTGCTGCTCGTGAACGCGGCGCGCGGTGGCGTTTACGACGAAGCCGCGCTGGTGCGTGGCCTCGACTCTGGGAAGATCGGCGGCGTCGCCCTCGATGTTTTCCCTGAGGAACCGCCAGGTCTGAGCGAGATCGTCAAGCACCCGGGCAGCGTGGTGACTCCGCACCTCGGGGCCTCCACCAAAGAGGCCCAGCT
Organism: Polyangiaceae bacterium; assembly: GCA_041389805.1. Lineage (GTDB taxonomy): Bacteria > Myxococcota_A > Polyangia > Polyangiales > Polyangiaceae > JAHBVY01. The sequence goes on from JAWKRD010000042.1 coordinate 70,000, forward strand.
GCGCGTCGCGGTTGAGATCTGCCAGCAGGTGATCGCGTATCTGACCGAGGGCACCATCACGAACTCCGTGAACGTGCCATCGGTGCCTCGCGACATGGCAGGCGTGCTCGGACCGTACGTCACCCTGGCGAAGCGCCTCGGCCAGTTCCTGGGTCAGGTGGAGTCGCTCCAGCCCCGGGCGGTGGAGCTCGAGTTCAGCGGTGAAGCCGCAGGTCTCAAGCTGGCTCCCGTGGTCAACGCCGCTCTCGCCGGAGTGCTTGACCAGTTCCTCGAGGAAGGCGTCAACCCGATCAACGCACCGATGGTGGCCGGAGATCGTGGGATCGACGTGCGCGAGCTGAAGAGCACCGGCAAGAGCGGCTTCGCGACGCTGGTCTCGCTCACCGTGACCGGCGCAGACGGCGAGCGGGTCTCTGTATCCGGAACGCTGGCGTCGGATCGCGGCCCACGCCTCG
>JAWKRD010000043.1:0-70442 GCA_041389805.1 Polyangiaceae bacterium
CGTGAAGCTCCCCATGCGCTCCGACGACGGGCCGCCCTCATCTGGAGCGCGCTCGCTGGTGATTCGCGTACCCGCGCATGGCGGGCTGCCCCCCGAAGGCAGCGACTTGCCTCGAGGCAATCTGCTCTTGAAGGTGAAGATCGCAGACGAAGCCGAGGCTGGCGTGTGTCGGGTCGAGGAGGCGCTGGCTGTGGTTGCGCCTCCGCCAACCCCGCAGAAGCCTGGCCTGGCGGTCTGGGTAAAGCTGCTCGCCGCCGCCGTGGTCGTGTACGTGATCGTCCTGATTTTGCTCCGCATTTCCGGACGCGGCTGAGAGCTGCGCAGGCGCAGCCTCGCCCTGCACGCCACTTTGTCCAACAAATTTGCGAGCCGGATTGACGCGCGGCAGCATTAGCCCCTAAGACACCCGGCGGTCTGCTGCCTGAACCACCAGGCACTCAACGCTCGGAACGCCAGCTCCGCCGGCAGGCAGCTGCGGTTCTTGAAGCCTTGGCAGCCAGGCTCCGTTCCCGTTACTTCTGCGCCCCGTCGCGCGTGTTCCCCGAGAGCTTCGCCTTCTCCCCCAAACGGCGTTTAGAGAGGTCCAGATGAACCCCATCGCAATGGCCGCAGTCATCCTCAGCTTGCTCGCGATGTTCGCGTGGAGCGCACATCGCCGGTGGGCGATGTTGAAGGTGGGCGGTCCCACCCACGAGAGCCGTGTCTCCGACATCGGTGCACGCGCCAAGGCAGTCTGGGTCTACGCCTTCTTCCAGAAGAAGATGCGCTACTACCTGGCGGCGGGTCTGGCGCACCAGCTCATCTTCCTGGGCTTCGTGCTGCTGCTGGCGCGGTCGATCATCCTCTGGGGGCGCGGCTTCGACCCGACCTTCAACTTGTTCGTGCTCGGACCGGAGCCGGTAGGGGGAATTCCGCTCGGAAAAATTTACAACCTGCTCAAGGACGTGTTGGCGTCCTTCGTGGTGCTGGGCGCGCTGGTGTTCGTGTACTACCGCACGATCAACAAGCAGAAGCGCATGGCGCTCAGCTGGGAAGGCCTGCTCATCCTCGGCATCATCATCACGATGATGCTGGCGGACATCTTCTACGACGGCGCTGCCCAGGTGCTGCACGTGAAGCAGGCCGTGCTGTGTGCGAACCCGACCGGGGACATGGTCGCGACCTGCGGACGCATCCAGACCATCGTCGCGCCGCTTGGTTCCCACGTGCCCGAGCAAGTGCACTTCAGCCTTTGGGAGCCCGCGGGCTCCAGCGCCGCGCTGGCGGTGCAAGGGCTGTCTCCCAATGCGCTCGTGCTCCTCGCGCACATTGGCTTCTGGACCCACTCGAGCCTGGTGTTGATCTTCCTCAACATCCTCCCGTACTCGAAGCACTTCCACATCCTGACGGTGATGCAGAACGTCTTCCTGACGGACCTCACCCCCAAGGGCCGACTCCGTCCCATGGCCAAGAACTCTGACGAGCTCATGGCGATGGTGGAGAAGGGCATGGAGTCCGACGACATGCACGCCGCGCCGATTGGCTACGCGCGCATCCAGCACTTCACCTGGAAAGACGTCCTCGACTTCTATACCTGCACGGAGTGCGGCCGCTGCTCTGATAATTGCCCCGCGGCAACGACCGGCAAGATCCTGAGCCCCAAGCACTTCACCCTCGACCTCCGGGATCATCTGTATCACCGCCAGGACGAGATCATGGAGGTCACGAAGATCAACCGCGTGCTCCTCGACGACCTGCGTCCCAAGGAGGGCGCGGAAGCCGGGGGTGAGGAGAGCGCCGAGGAGACTTCGGAAGAAGCCAGCGCCGAGACCGAAGGCGGCGAGAAGGCCAGCAGCGACGAGCGCGTCTTCGAGGATCTGAACCTGGTGCCCGGCGTCGTTCACGAGGACGTGCTCTGGGCGTGCACCACCTGCCGCGCCTGCGAGGAGCAGTGCCCGGTGATGATCACCTACGTCGACAAGATCGTGCAGATGCGGCGTAACCTGGTGACCATCCAGGGCGAGTTCCCCGCGGAACTGCAAGGCCCGTTCGACGGCATGGAGACGAACGGCAATCCGTGGAACCTGTCGCGCATGGACCGCGCGAACTGGGCCGAGGGTCTGGACATCCCCCTCGCCTCCGACAAGCCCGACGCCGAGGTGCTCTACTGGGTCGGCTGCGCGGCCAGCTACGACGACCGCGCCAAGCGCATCTCCCGCGCGACGGCGGCGCTCCTGCGCCAGGCCGGCATCGACTTCGCGGTGCTTGGCCAGGAAGAGACCTGCACCGGCGACTCAGCCCGCCGTGCCGGCAACGAGTACCTGTTCATGACCCTGGCCGAGGCGAACATCGAGACGCTCAACGGCTACAAGGAGCAGGGCGGCGTGAAAAGATCATCGCCACCTGCCCGCATTGCTTCAACACTCTCGCCAACGAGTACCCCGACTTCGGCGGCAAGTACGAAGTGGTCCACCACACGGACTACCTCCTCGGCCTGGTCGCAGAAGGCAAGCTCAAGCCGGGCAAGTCCGTGAACGCGAAGGTCGTGTATCACGACAGCTGCTACCTGGGCCGTTACAACGACATCTACGATCCGCCGCGCAAGATCCTCGAGGGTATCCCCGGGGTAACGCTCGTGGAGCCGGAGTACTGGACCAAGAACAAGGGCCTGTGCTGCGGCGCCGGTGGCGCCCAGATGTGGATGGAGGAGCAGAACAAGGACCGCGTGAACATCAAGCGGACCAAGCAGCTGCTCGAGACGGGAGCCGACACCATCGCCTCGGCATGTCCCTTCTGCATGACGATGCTCACCGATGGCATCAAGGCCGAGGAGAAGGAAGACAAGATCAAGCAGCTGGACATCGTCGAGCTGCTCGCCATCTCCTGCGGCGCCGAAGAGAGCAAGCCCGAGGCCGAAGCCGCGGAGTGAACCCTTGCCGTTGGCGTCTATGGCGGCCCCTCAAAGCGGTTTGCCGCCAAGGACGCCCAGCGCGAAGGGGGGGATCGCTCCCCAACTACCGCGGGGAAACGTGTGCGCGCTCAGTGGACGTCGAGCGTGTCTGGCTCCGCCATGGGCGGGCGCCGCTCGAGTAGCTCGTGAGCGGTGGCCCGGCGCACCAGGGGTAGGCGACCGCTCTCGATCAGCTCTTCCAGCTCGCGGCGCCCACACAGCGGGAGATACGGCATCACGAGCGCGTCAGGCGCCCCTGGGTTGAGCAGCACGGACAAGCGGACGCGGCTCCGGGCGACCCAGCGCGACGAGGTGACGATTTCCTGAAGCACGTGACGATTGGCCGGACGTCGACTGGTCATGCGCACGACGTCGTCCAGGGTCAGCCGAGGGTTCCGCAGGAGGATCTGCACCACCATCGGGTGTGGGTCGCCAAGCAGTCGATCGAAGTTTCGGCGGTCCGGGCGGCGTGCGAGGCTGCGACGTTCGCCGAGGGACAACTCGCGACCTGCGCCGTAGTCGGGCACGCGTAGCTGCGCCGGTTCAGCCGTTTCGTCGCTGGCGATCTCTCCCCGCCGCAAGAGGCGCTCCAAGCTCATCAGCCGCGCGTTCCCGGCTTCCTCCCTGAGCTCCTTCAGCCATGGGTCATCCGCCATTCGCACCAAACACAGCGCGACCGCTACCATCGCCTCGCGAGCCCGGCTGTGGGCGGCTTCGCACTCCACCGCAAGTTCGTTCAGGATGCGACTCGCGAGTTGAACCCCCCAGCCCGGTAACTCAGCCTGCAGCCAGCGCGCCCGAAGCTCGAGCTCGCTGATGGTCAGCAGCCGGTGCTTCAGCGATCCAGAACCCGCCGCGGATTCAACACTTGGCATCTACCCGAGAGGATAGCGCTGGCGCCTGGAGACGCCCAGGCTAGCGATCGAGAGCCAGCGAAACAGCGCTGAACTCGCGGCAGAGGTCAGGGTGGCGAGGGAAGGTCCAAACGCGAGCGTGCGTACACCACACCTCCACGCATCCCGCATTGACGCACGGGAATGACCTTGATGAGGTAATCCGATGGCGCAGCCCGGCTACAATCCCTACGCCGCTCCCCAGGGGCCAGAGTTTCCCTTCGCTTCGTCGACGAGCGACTCGATGTTCATCAAGGCCGAGCGGGGCACCCGCTTCGCTGCCAAGCTGATCGACGGGCTGTGCGACGTTGGCGCCATGCTGCCCGGTCTCGCGATCCTTTTCGCAGGCGGGGCGGCGAACGAAGAAGCGCTGACGGTAGTTGGTGTCCTCGTGATGGTGGCGGGCCTGCTTGGCGTTGCGATCTACCAGTGGATCGGGATCGTCAAGTCGGGGCAGACCGTGGGGAAACGCATGATGAAGATCAAGGTCGTCAAGCAGGACGGCTCGGCGGTCGACTTCGTATCCGGCGTCGTGCTGCGCAACTGGATCTTGGCGATCGCCGCTCAGGTCGTTGGCGCGATTGGTTTGGTCGATGCTCTGATGATCTTCACCGAGCAGCGTCGTTGCCTACACGACATGCTTGCCTCGACGGACGTGATCGTCGCCGAGAGCTACGCCGCGTTCTGAGGGGCCGGCGGCCCGCGAGTGAAGCTGCCGTGCGGTCGGCCCTCTCGGGGACGCCTCCGAGCTGTGGTGGGTGCCCGTGTTTCCGCCCTGCAAGGTCCCACGATTTCCCCCGGGTCCGGCCGCTGACCCAGCGGTGGCGGGCGCGACTCGCGTGAAACCACTGTTTCAAGCCACAGGCCGCGTGACGTGGGGCGCCAAACGACTAGGCTAGGTGCCCCGAGCGGAAGATGGCGGGCAATCATGCAAAACTGACGCGCAGGAGCTCAGCGCTGCGCGTCGAGGAACGGGAGCCCCTCGACACCACCGCTGATGTCGAGACACCGGAGCACGTTCGCTTTCGCTTTCGCACCGCGGGCCCCGCGCGCAGAGCCGCAGCTTACGTCATCGACTTGATCGTGCGCACGATCATCATCAGCGTATTCGCTTTCCTCGCCCTGATTGGCGGCGCCACCCTGGGAGAAGACGGGATTGGCGGGGTCGGTATCGGCCTGTTGCTGACGCTCTATTTCCTTGTGGAATGGTTCTACTACGTCGTCAGCGAGACGCTCATGGGGGGTCGAAGCATCGGCAAGCGCGCCATGCGCCTCAGGGTGGTCAAGCAGAGCGGCGTACCGCTATCGTTCTCGGATAGCCTGCTGCGCAACCTGTTGCGGGGTGCTGACCTGCTGCCGAACTTCTATGTGGTCGGCATCATCGTGATGGGGCGCGACCGCTACTTCAGGCGGCTGGGAGACTTGGTCGCCGGTACGCTGGTCGTCAGCGAGGAGTCCTCTCGGGTGCGGGAGCCGCTGATGATTCACCCACCACCAACCGCCAAGGAACTCTCGCGTATCCCCGCGCGCCCCGGCCTCAGCGCCGACGAAGTGGAAGCGCTCGAGCTCTTCGTTGGCCGCTTTGGACAGCTGTCTCCAGCACGCCAGGAGGAGCTCGCCGATCTCGTTGCGCCTACCTTCGCGGATCGCCTTGGTCTGCGCTACCGCAGCGCCGCGCGCTTCCTCGGCTTGCTCTATTTCCGTGCGACAAGAGGTGTGTTGCCGGAGGAGTCGCACCCGGTGCGTCCGCCCGCGAATCTTGGCGACTACGGGCAGGGCTTTCAGCCGCCGCAAACCGGGCAGGGCTGGCCATGATCGGGCGCGATGAATTCGTCGCCAAGCGCTCCGCGCGCTGGGACGAGCTCGAGCGGCTGCTGGTGGACAAGGGGTTGCACCGCCTGCCCCCGGCGACCATCAGCCGCATCGCAGCGCTGTATCGGGTGATTTGCGCGGACCTGATGCGGGCGCGCTCACTGGGGATTGGCGCGGACGTCACCGGGCACCTCGACGTCCTCGCGAGCCGCGCCCACAACGTCCTGTACGCGCCGAAGCCCTATCGGTTGAGGGCGCTCTGGGATCTGATCGTGTTTGGGTTCCCCAGGGCCTTCCGCGCGAACTGGCGCTTCAACCTGCTGGCGTTCGTGCTGTTCTACCTGCCGCTCGCGGTTGGTATCATCGGGGCGCTCCATTCCACGGAGTTCGCCGAAGGCATCCTGCCGCGGGCGATGTTGCGCTCCATGGAGGAGGCCTATTCCCACGGCTTCGACGACGGGCGCGCAACCGGCGCCGATGCCGCGATGGCGGGGTTCTACGTTCACAACAACGTGGGCATTGCGTTCCGCTGCTTTGCCACTGGCATCGTGTTCGGCTTCGGTAGCATGTTCTTCCTGGTCTACAACGGCCTGGTCACCGGTGCGGTGCTCGGCCACGTGATGCACGTCGGGCATGGAGTGAACATCCTGACCTTCATCTGTGGTCACGGTCCATTCGAGCTGAACGCAATCGTGATCGCGGGAGGTGCCGGGCTCCAGATGGGGTACGCGCTGGTCCGCACCGATGGCTTGACTCGCACTGCATCCTTGAGGAAACGTGCGCCGGAGCTGTTCTCCCAGATCAGCGGGGCGGCGTTCATGCTGCTGATCGCGGCGTGCATCGAAGGCTTCTGGTCTCCGTCCTCGATTCCACCACCGGTCAAGTGGGGCTTCTCGGCTGTGATGACCACGCTGGTGCTCGTCTACTTGCTGTTCGTCGGCCGGGTGAAGCGCGTGAAGCGCCGTGCGCTGGGGACTGGCAAGCAGCGCGGGGCGGATGACGACGCGCCCCCGCCCAGCTCACGCATGAGCGCACCGCCACCGAGCTCCCGGATGTCGGCGCCGCCGCCGTCCGCGCCGCCACCGTCGTTCGCTTCCTCGAGGCAAGGCGGATGAACGTCGAGAAGGCCAACGTCGAGATCCGGAAGCGCGCACTGCTCGAGGTGACGGACCTGGCGTTTCGCTACGTGTTCGGCCTGGGAGGCATGCTGTACCTGAAGCTCTTCCTGGTCTACGCGCTGCCGCTGGTGCTCATGCTGTGGGCCGCGCAGTACTGGCTCGAGGTCAGCTGGACGTGGATCTGGTTCTGGGCGTTCCTGCTCGGGAGCGGCGTGCAAGGCATCTTCACCGTGGCCGCAGGGCGGCTGATGTTCGAGCGCGAAGTGACGTTCGGTGCGGTGACGCGGCAGTTCTTCTCGCGCTTGGGGGGCTACATCGGTGGCCTGTTCCTCTCGCGATTTCTGCTGGCGCTGTCCGCCTTGGTGGTCATCGCCCTGCCCATCGTGTGGGTGCGGATGGCGCACGTACACGAGGCCTCGCTGCTCGAGGGTGCTGGGGCCGGGACTGCGATCAAGCGCTCTTCGCGCTTCTCGGAGAACTACACCGGGGCGACGTTTGCGATGCTGCTGGTGCTCGGCATCGCGACGTTCACCATCGTGATCGGCTGCGAGCTGATTGGTCAGGCGTTGCTCCAAGACGTGTTCCAGCTGGGGCACCCGCTGGGGGACCTGTTCGAGGACGGCGGTTCGCTGCTTGCGCTGCTGGGCTTCTTCCTGTCGCTGGTGTTCTGTTCGACGACTCGCTTCCTCTCATACATCGACTCCCGCACGCGACGTGACGGCTGGGATATTCAGGTGCGCTTCATGGCCATCCGCGCCCGGGCGGAGGAGGCGTTGTGAGGCTGACGCGTCGATTCACAGCGCTGTGTTTCGCGCTCATCGTTGCTTGGCTGGTCCTAGCAGGTGGGCGCGGGAGCTCGGGCGTCGCCTTTGCAGCGCCGCAGCTCGCGGAGCCTACCCTCACCCCCAAACCTAGCTTGGAGGGCGCTCGGGGCCACAGCGCTGACTCGAGGCGGGTCCAGTACGATCCGGACGATGGCTACTACGACGACGGGGACGAAGACGACGACAAGCTGCCGTCGGTACCTCCGGGAAACATCTATCCCAGCCCCTATGACGACGAGGAGCCCGGCTACGACTATCAGCGGGAGATGGAGCGCTCGCGCAAGCGCAAGGTCGAAGGAGATCTGGGCAAGGTCCTGAAGGACGACCACTACGACTACTGCCGCGACCTCGAGTCGCGCGTGGAGGCGGGCGAGTATCCGCTGTGCAAGCTGAAAGAGGCCGCCAAGGCGCGCTGCCCCGGCTTCGCTGCGGCATGCGACAAGCCACCGGTCGAGGGCAAGGGGAGCCTCGTGGGCGGGGACTCGAAGCGCACGACGCGCGGCGAGAAGAAGCCCGAAGAAGCGAAGCCGACACCGCCCCCCAAGGTCTCGTCCGACATGAGCGGCGCTGCGGCGGTCGTGTTCTGGGCGTTGCTGTTTGGCCTCGCGGCTTTGCTGCTGTTCTCTGTCGCGCGGAATTTCCGCCGGGAAGACATCGCTGAGAAGCCAGAGCAGCCGGAGAAGCCCGACGAGGGTGACGAGTTCGTGCCTCGAGCGAAGCGCTCGATCGTGGAGACCGACGTCGACCGCTTGCTGGCTCGGGCTCGGGCCGCTGCTCAGGCTGGCAACTTCGACCAGGCGATGAGCGACGCGCACGCGGCGCTCTTGCGCTACCTGGACGGTAACGGGTTGATTGAGCTGCACCACAGCCGAACCAACGGCGAGTACGCGCGGCACCTGCGAGAGCACCCAGAGCTGCAGGCGGCATTTCGCGCGAGCGCGCGCGAAGTGGAAGCGGTGCAGTTTGGCGCCTCGCAGTCCGGCGCCGAAGGGTTCCGTCGCGTGATGGGGCGTATCCTCCCGGTACTGGGTCGTGCGGCGGCGTTGCTCCTGTGCTTCAGCCTGCTGACCCAGGTGATGGCGTGCGGCTCCAGCGGCCCCTCCAAGCCCAAGTCGACGCCTAGCGCTGACTACGGCCCTGGGGGTGTTTCCGTGCTGCAGAGCTTGCTGATCGAGCGTGGCAGCGACGTGCGTCACCTCGACGGCAAGGTGGGGGAAATCGCCGAGGATGTGCACACCATCGTGGTGCATGGCCCCACGGACTTGGAGAGCTCGGAGTGGTCGAGCATCATGGCGTGGGTGCGGCGTGGCGGGCGGCTGGTGGTGGCGCTCGACAGCGACCTGCCAGAGACTCAGCTCAAGGCGGTCCGCATCGGCGCCAGCTGTGATCAGCTGAAGGTCGCGGCGACCTACCCTAATTATTCCGCAGAGAAACTTACTGCGGTCACCCCCGAGGCGCTTGGGCTGATCGACAAGAGCTACTGGCCCATCCTCGAGTGCCACGACGCAGGTGGAGCAAACCCTCAGCCCTACGCGGTGGCGAAGGATCTCGGCCTCGGTAGCGTCGTGGTGCTGCCGAGCTCCGACCTGCTGACGAACGCCTCGATGGTCAGCGATGATCACGCGCACGTGGTGATGGATTTGATGTTCGGGACACCGTCGGTGGTGGTGTTCATCGATACCTGGACGGGGGTGGGGGAGGAGAGCCCGTTCGCGGCCGTGGGGCACGGCAAGCTGAACCCGTTCTTGCTGCAGCTGTTCTTGTTGATGGGGGTGCTGTTCTGGTGGAAGGGGCGACACTTCGCGAAGCCCCAGGACCCGCCAGAAGCGCACCGTCGCGCGTTTCGTGAACACGTCGAGGCGCTCGGTGCCCAGTACGCCAAGGCGCGCGCATCGCGCATGGCGCTTGGCATGTACGCCGGGTGGGCGCTCGAACGACTCCGCGAGCGCTGTCAGCCAGGGGGAAACCGGCGCGGGCTCTTGCCGCTGGCTGCAGCGATTGCGGCCCGCACAGGACGCGACGAACGAGACGTGACGCGGATCCTCGTGGAAAGCGAGTCTGCGCGCGATGCCTACACGGCTCCGGGGGAGCCTACCGAAGATCTGAAGCTGATGCGGGAGCTCGAAGCGCTCCTCGCCGACACTGGAGGAATGCGTTGAACGTTGCCGAGTTTAGTCAGTCGTTTCGTGCCGTCGTGACCGAGATGTCTCGGGTGCTGGTGGGCCAGGACGACATCGTCGAGCACGTGCTCACCGCGTCGCTCGCCCGTGGGCACGTGTTGATTGAGGGCGTTCCCGGGTTGGGCAAGACGCTGCTCGTGCGTGCGCTCAGTCACGTGCTGGGTGCGGGCTTCAAGCGCATCCAGTTCACGCCGGACCTGATGCCCAGCGATGTCACTGGCGGAAACGTGTTCGACCAGTCCAAGGGGCAGTTCTTGTTCATGCCCGGACCGGTGTTCACGCAGCTCCTCCTGGCGGACGAAATCAACCGTGCGCCGGCCAAGACGCAGTCCGCCTTGCTGGAGGCGATGCAGGATCGCAGCGTGACCGCGGACGGCGAGACTCGCGCGTTGCCCGAGCCGTTCCTGGTCATTGCGACTCAGAACCCCGTAGAGTCTCAAGGCACCTATCCTTTGCCAGAGGCGCAGCTCGATCGCTTCTTGATCAAGGTGCACGTGACACATCCGTCCCAGGCTGCCGAGCAGCAGATCCTGACGAACTACCTGCATGGCTTCGACCCCGCTAACTTGGATCGCGTAGGTCTGCAGCAGGTGCTGAGCGTTGAGCAGCTGCTGGAGATGCAGCGCACGCTGAACAGTGTGCGGGTCGATCCAGAGATCGTGGCCTACGTCACCGATATCGTGGGACGCACGCGCAGCCACCGCGCCGTGTACTTGGGCGCTTCACCCCGCGCGTCGATTGGTCTTTTGACCACAGCGCGTGCCCGCGCTGCTGCAGAGGGACGCGACTTCGTGGTGCCCGATGACGTCAAGATGTTCGCGCCGGGAGTGCTGCGGCACCGCCTGCTCTTGCATCCCGACGCCGAGCTCGAGGGGACCACGGCAGATGACTGCGTGGAAGGCATCCTGCGAGAAGCACCGGTTCCGCGTACCGCTGCCTGAAAGCGCCGGCTGACGCATGCTGCCCAACCGCTCACTCGTCATCTTGCTCGTCATCCCGCTCGTGTTGGCGGTGATGATGCTGTTCGACCCGAGCATGCTGATGCCGATGCTCGCGGTGGACGCGGCGATCGCTGCGGTGGCCTTGATCGATCTGCTCTTCGCCATCAAGCCGCTGGTGCAGGTGAGCCGCGAAATCGGTCCTGTCTTTTCCCTGGGGAGACAGAACCCGGTGCGCCTCCGCATCCGCAACCTGTCGCGTCGGCGTTTGAACATCCAGGTGACCGAAGATCTGTTCGAGGACGCCGTGTCGTCGGACCTGCCGCTTCAGGTGCGCGTTCCGGGGCGTAGCCGCCAGGAGCTGGTCTATCACATCGAACCCAGACGTCGTGGGGCGCATACCATCGGTGCGCATCACGTCCGCTATGCGTCGCCCCTCGGACTCTGGCTGCGGCAGCTGAACTTGCCAGCTGAGAGCAAGGTCAAGGTTTACCCAGATCTGCAGTCGATCCGCACCTATGAGCTATTGGCACGTCAGGACCGTGAGTTTGCGCTGGTGCGAGCCACGAAGCTGAAGGGTGGAGAGAGCGAGTTCGAGCGCCTGCGTGACTACACGCGTGACGACGAGTTTCGTGCGCTGGACTGGAAGGCGACCGCCCGTCGCCAGCGCCTCATCGCCAGGGAGTACCAGCTCGAGAGCAATCAGAACCTGATGTTCATGCTCGACGCTGGGCGCCTGATGACCGCTGAGGCGGATGGCATCGCACGCTTCGACCACGCGTTGAACGCAACACTCATGCTGGCCCATGTCGCGACGCGCGGCGGGGATCGCGTAGGCCTGGTTGGTTTCGACGAAGCGGTGCGGTCTTTCGTCCCACCCGAGAGCGGAAGCCGCGCCGCGAGGCGCTTGATTCAGGCCAGCTACGATCTGCATCCGCGGCTGGTCGAGCCCGACTACGACGCGGCGTTCGAGTACCTCGCGCTAAAAGTGCGCAAGCGCTCCCTGGTCGTGATGTTTTCCCAGGTGGTCGACGACGCCGTCGCGGAGACCTTGGTCAAGCGCACCCGCGGCATCGCGCGGCTGCATCTGCCCCTCCTGGTGCTGTTTCGCGACGCTGAGGTGGAGCGGCTGCTGAGCACTCAGGGGGGCAATGATTCGCTCTACGTTCGCGGCGCTGCGGCGGAAATGCTGCGCTGGCGCGATCAGCTGATCCGCGATCTGCGCGCTTCGGGTGCCCTGGTGCTGGACACCCTGCCGAGCAAGCTCACGCCAGCGCTCATCAATCACTACTTGCAGATCAAGGCGCGGCACTTGCTGTGAGGCCGGCTGCTCCCCAGACCCGGGCTGTCCAAGCACTGCGCTGTCTTGGAGCAACTGCGCTGGCTTAGAGCGGCGGGGCCCGCCCGACGCGTGTAAGCTTTCCGCCTATGCCCCTCGCTGGCCTATTTCGACTCGGAGACGTGTGGCGCAAGCGCACGCGCGTCGCTCGACGTTGGCTGGTGTTCGCGGCGGGGGTGCTGGCGGTGTTTGGCTCGGCTCACCTCGCTCGCATCGGCACGCCTGGTGCGCGTGCGGCGGCCGCCGGAGTGCTGGTGTTGCTGCTCGGGTTCTGGCTCTACTGGATCCGGCGTGAGCGGCGCGTGGCTCTGAGTCCCAGGCGGCTCATCGAGCGCGTGATCGCGAGTTACGACCCCGACCTGGCGGAGCGCGCGCAGCGCGCGCTCGGGCTCGTGGAGCGCAGCGAGCGCACCAGCTTCGCCGGTTCACCCGCACTCGCGCGAGCGCACCTCGAGCGGCTGGTCGCCAAGGCTTCGCTGGATCGGGTGGAAGCTGCCGCGCGGCAACGGGCAGGGACGTTTGCCGTGCTCGCGGTGCTGCTTGGCGTGGCCTCGACCTTTGCGCTGGCTTTCGGCCCGATGCACATCGTCGAGGGTCTGGACGTGCTCGTCGCACGGGGTGGTCGCGCGCCGCTTGCCATCGACTGGCTGGAGAGTACCGAGGTGCGCGCGCAGCCGCCGAGCTACCTGCGACGCGGCGAGCGTTTGCTCTTCACCGAAGCGCTCACGGCGCAGCCCGTGGGCACGCTGATCACCGTGCGCGGCAAGCCGCGGTTCGCGGGGCGGCGCTTGGTGCTGACGGACGGACAGCGTGAGATCCCGTTCGTCGAAGACGGCAGCGGCGGCGTCGTGGCGCGCTTCACGTTGGAGCAGAACGCCGACCTGCGAACCGCGGCGCGTTTCGGCGACGTGCTGATCGAGGCACCGGATGCCCTCAGTGTGGACGCGATCCCGGACGAGGTGCCGAGGGTGAAGCTCAGCTACCGCGATGCCGCAGGGAAATCCGTCCCGGCACCGGCCAGGCTGGAGCTCGCGAAGCTCGATCGACTCGAGCTCGAGTACGATGTCAGTGACGACAACGGGTTGCGGCAAATCGACGTGGTGATGAGCGCGAACGGCCGCGAAGAGCGTCGGGTACTCGGGCGCTTCGACGGCGAAACGCGCGGCGAGCGCGGCGCGCACGCGCTGAAAGGCAGCGACCCGTTCTTGCGTCGCATGTTCTTGCCCGTGGTGCTGCGAGTGGAAGCGCGCGACGGTGACCCCGTGACTGGTCCCAAATGGGGTCGCAGTGAACCGATCACGTTGGTCCCGCCCACGGTCGGGCAGCCCGAAGCCGATCGCTACGCGGCGTTGACCTCGATTCGCGACGATGTCACCGATGTGGTGGCCTGGCGCATCGCGAGCGAGCGTGAGACAAAGCCCAAGATCCGCACGGAGCGCGCCAAGAAGGATCGGGAGTTGGTCAAGCGCGTCGCGGAGCGCACCAGCGAGGTGATGACCTCGAGCTACGGGGGCTTGAGTGTGCCGGAAGGTCTTCAAGCGTTCATCCAGGGCCAGATCCGTGTGCTGCAGCGGCGAACGCCGCGCGGGGCGTCCGAGACGCGCCAGGCCGAGGACGTGCTGCTGGCGCTAGACGTGTCGCTGAGGCGTTTTTCCGGCGCAGATGCACGGGCGGTGTCGATCCGGCTGGGCGCGGTCGCGGAGGAAGTCGCCGACGCGGCCAGCGCCGCGCGTGAGTCCGAAGATTTGCAGGGCGCGGAGGTCCGCCTCTCCTCAGCGATCGAGGCACTCAAGAACGGTGCTGCCGAGCTCAGAAAGCTGGGCGCTCTTGGGCAGGATGTCGGTTCAGTAGCCGACGCCGACCTGGGACGTATCCAGCGCGCGCGCAGCGAGGGGACACTGTCGCAAGTCGAAGCCGCGGCGCGGCACCTGGCTGCGCGGCTCCGTCGACCCAATCCGTCCTTTGGCTCTGCGAGGCGGGGTGGCGTGGAGTCGGGAGGAGGCGCCCAGGAGACGGGTGAACCGTCCCAAGCCGATGAGCGCTTCAATCAGCTGGCCGACGAGCTTGGTCAGTTGGTGCGAGAGCACTCGGCGAGCATCAGCCAGGTGCAACGCACGCTCTCGGAGGCGGAGCAGAGCGTCGACATGAGCGATCTCGAAAAAGAGGCCAAGGAGCGCGCCGACGATCTCCGTCAGGCGATGAACGCGCTACCCATGGCGGGAGCCAACCCTGGCAGCGCCCGGGCTGCAGCTGCGCTCGGCCGCGAGCACGGGGAGGCGATGGCCCAGTCGCTGTCGAAGTTGTCTCTATCGGACGCCGTGGAGTCCGGAAAGAGCGCTCTGCAGGCTCTGAAGGATGCCGCGCGGAAGCAGGATGGATCCATGGAGAATCGCGCGGCGCTGGAAGCCGCCGAAACAGCCCTGAAGCGCGAGCTCGAGTGGGCGAAGAAGGCTCTCGAGCGACTGAAAGAGAGCGCGGAGGACAAAGCCAAGTCCCGGCTCGATCAAGCGGGGGAGCGCGAGAAGGAACTGGCGCGGCGTGCTGGCAACCTCGGTGCTCGCGGCAAGGAAGGGGAGACGGCTCTACCTGAGGATGCAACCCAGGCCCTGGAGCGGGCTGAGGCCGCAATGCGCGACGCGGCCAAGGCGCTCGCCAAGGGCGAAGGCGACAAGGCTTTGGAACTTCAGCGCGAGGCGCAGCGCTTGCTAGAGCAGGCGAGCAAGGGCCAAACCACGGGTTCCCAAGGACAGGACAGCAAGCAACCAAGCCAAGAGAGTTCGCCCAACGGCAAGGGGATCCAGACTGGTGGGGAAGTCCCCGAGCGCTCCAAAGCTGAGCGTGCCGAGGAGTTCCGCCGTCGAGTCATGCAGGGCCTCGGCAAGACCAAGGCCGGCCGCATGTCTCCTGCGGTGAAGCGTTACGCGGAGTCACTGTTGCGATGAAGGCCCCCCCGTTGCCGCGCGGCACTGTGGCCGAACGACCTCCGCAAGCTCCGCGTCGGAGGCGCCGCGTTGCTCGCTCCCTCGGGAGCTTGCTCTGCCTGGGCGCGGTGCTGCTCGCCGGAACCGCAGGCTCAGCAACCAGCCCGCGCCAGGTCGCGGATGCGATCATCGAACTGGACGTCGAGCGCGGCAAAGAGCTGCTCAAGGATGCCGAGCAACGCGGGGACCTGGCCTTCGAGCGCGCGCGTCTCGCGCTCTACCTCGGGGACTGCGAAACCGCACAGGCCATCCTGTCGTCGCCCCAGTTCTCGGACGTGGACGAAGCGCGGCACTTTCGCGAGGTCGCAGACGGCTGCACCGGGACCACCGTGGGCGGGCTGGTCGTCGAGGACAAGGAGCGCGGCGTGTGGATGCGCCTGCAAGACTCCGAGGACAAGGCGCTCGCTCCGCTGATCGCTGAGGTCGCTGACAAGGCGCGCGGGCGCATCGAGCAAGACCTGGGAGTGAAGATGCCGCGGCCGCTGCGCATCGACCTCGTTCGCGACCTGTTTTCGCTGGCGGCGGTCACCGGACTACCCCTCGAGGCGGCGGAGACGACTGGCACGGTTGCGGTTGCTCGCTGGGGCCGAGTGACGATGCTCACACCCCGCGCTGCTTCCCTGGGGTATCCGTGGGAAGACACCCTAGCTCACGAGATCACCCACCTGGCTCTCTCCCGCGCGACTCGAGACCGCGCGCCGCTCTGGCTCCAGGAGGGTGTGGCCAAGCGCGAAGAGACCCGCTGGCGGGAGAAGCAGCCCTTCGATGATGCCGACTACGATCGCGTGGCCCGCGCGGCGCAGGCCCAGGGCCAGTCCGTCGGTATTGGTGGGCTCGGCTCATCCATTGCGATGTTGCCCACTCCCGAGGCCGCTTCCATCGCGTTCGCCGAGGTGACCAGCTTCGTGGGCTTCTGGTTGCGGGAGAACGGCACTCCCGCGTTCCACATGCTGTTACGCGACCTCAAGGGGGTGGGAGAGCGCGGTCCAAACGCCGCCCTGGCGAGCGTCTCTGGTGTCTCTCTTTCCGAGTGGAATTCTCGCTGGCAGATCTGGCTGGAGGCACACGTTGCGGCTCCCGAGCCGCCGCCAAAGTTGAGCCCGCTCGAAATCCGCAAGCGACACCAGCGGGCCGAGGACATGATTCGCTACGCGCGGCTGGGTGACCTGTTGTTCGAGCGCGGTCACATGGAGGCCGCGGAGTCACGGCTGACCAAGATGTTCGATGCGTCACCCGATGACGCATCGCTGCGTGCTCGGCTGGCGCGCACCGCCCTGGCACAGGGCAAGACGGAGCGAGCCAAAGAACTGGTCGGCAAGCTGGAAGACGTCGACGCGGCCACCGCTCACTGGTGGGCGCTGCGTGCTCGATTTGGCCTCGGGACAGGGGCGGAGCGGCCCGGGACCCCAGAAGCCCGCAAGGCCGCCTATCGCCTGGGAGTCGCCCTGGATCCCCTCTCGGAGCTGGTCGCCTGCGGAGGCTACTGGAAGCCCCGAGGGGTTCCGGAAGCGCAACACTCCGCGTCAAAATCGGATCCGAGCGCGCCGGAGCCCGTTCAGGGTGCAGGGTCAGCCAGTGATGGTGAACTCGCTGAAGCCTATCGGTCGCTGTGCGAGGCTGCTCGACGGTTTGGCCGTGATTGACTCAGCTCAGGGCTAGAACCTACGATGCACGAAACTCTCCGAGCGCTTTGAGCGGAGGTTGAGACGCCGTGAGCTGGCGGGCCTTTCGTAGCCCCGCAGCAGTGCCCAGGGGCAGTGCCGAGCCCACCCACGAGTTACCAAGAGGCCTGAAACAACCCGTGAGCGCCGCCAGTTTCGCTGCCGCACAGTTGATCCGAGTTCTGCCCCGCGCCCGCATCAGTAGCATGATGGGGCGCCTGTCCGAGGCCCAGCTGCCAGACGTGGTCTCACGCGTGGTGATGGGGACCTACGCCAAGGCGTATCGTGTGGACCTCGACGAAGCGCAGCCAACCGAGTCGCCGTACCCATCGTTCGATGCATTCTTCACTCGACCGCTGCGCGACGGCGCTCGTCGTGTGGCGGAAGCTCGGGTGGTGAGCCCCGCGGATGGTCAGCTCTCGTCGCTCGGCCGTGTCGATCGCGGTGGGCGGATCTACGCAAAGGGCCAGGGCTACGCGTTGGGAGACTTGCTGGGTGCTCCGAGCGACGCCGAGCGGTATCAAGACGGTTCGTTCTTCGTCGTGTACCTGTCGCCGCGCGACTACCACCGGGTGCACTCTCCCGTGGCCGGGCATGTCAGCTTGATCCGCGGCATTCCGGGCGACTTGTTCCCGGTGAACTCAATCGGCGAGCGGTACGTGCCGGGACTCTTCGTGCGCAACAACCGGGTCGCGATCTGCATCGACACAGAGCAGCTCGGGCGCGTGACGGTGGTGATGGTGGGCGCGATGATTGTCGGGCGGATATCCGTGTCCGTCTTACCCGACCCAGCGGTGCCACCGGGTGTTCACACCATCGAGCCCAAGGTGGAGGTATCTCGAGGGGACGAGATTGGAATATTCCATCTAGGTTCGACGGCTGTTGTGCTCCTGGAGCCAGGAGTCACTATCTCGCGCCCGGTGGGTCCCGTACGCTACGGTGACGCGTTGACTGGGGCTACATGACAGAGGAAGAGCGACAGCGAGCTGCTGCCGCAGCGGCGAAGGAGTCCGACGGGGCTAGCCTCGAGGATGAGGCTCCGCCGGAGATCCCTGATCTCGACGAAGAAGAGGTCAGCGAAGTGCTCGTGGAAACGCGTCTCTCGAGCAAGCCACCGCCCAAGCCCCGTCGCGTCTCGAGCGACGGGATCCCCGCTGTTCGGGGCTCCATCCCGCCGCCTCCGCCAAGCGCGCGGCGTCTGGCAGCGGCTGATCCAGTGGTCCCGCCGACGCCAACGATCGACCTAGTCGACGAGTCGGGGCACGGGTTGCTTGAGTCGCAGTCATTGCTTGAGCCGCAGTCATTGCTTGAGTCGCAGTCATTGCTTGAGTCGCAGCCGCCCGCAGCCGATGAGGCGGGCGCGTCAGCGCTGGACGCGCCCACGGAGAATCCGCGCGGAATCGATTCGGCCCTCGGCGGCGATGCCATCCCAGGGCGCCCAGCCTCGGTGCCGCCCCGCCTGCGCTCGGTACCGCCCCGCACCCCGGCTCGGTGCCGCCGCGAGCGCCCTCGGTTCCGCCGCGAGCGGCCTCGGTGCCTCCGGGCCGCGCCCCGCGTCAGTCCCACCGCCGCGCCCCGCGTCAGTGCCTCCGCCGCGAGCGGCCTCAGTGCCTCCGCCGCGTCCCGCGTCAGTCCCACCGCCGCGTCCCGCGTCAGTCCCTCCGCCCGCGTCGTTGTCCTCCCCGGCGCCGCTCGCGCCTTTGGACATCGACGTATCCTCGGACGACGGCGGCGAGGACGCCCTGGACACCGTGGTGCAGAACGAGGTCCCCACCACGGAGCCTCAAGCCGCGGAAGCCGTGTCCGGGCCGGCCTCCGACATTTCCGTGGGGGAAGGCACGCTGGACGAAGACGAGGAGTCCGCCGCGCTGCTCGAAGGGAGCGGAGGTTCGACGTCGGAGCCGCCGGTCTCAGCGCACCCTCACCCCCAGAGTCCGAGCTCCGAGCCGCCGCCCTCCGACACTCCAACGTCTCAGCAAGAGGCGCCGGCAGCACTCAAGGGCGTGACGATCCCTGACGACGAAGTGCCGACGAGTCAGCCCAAGATGGAGGTCGCGGCGTCGCCGCCTTCGGCGCTCTTGGCGATGCGCATCATCAGCATCAAGGAGCCAGAACGTCCCCCGCCTGCGTCAGACGACGAGGAGGAACCCCTCGAAGACCTGGACGCCGAGGAAATCGCCGACGAAGAGCTTGCGCCCGAGTCGCCCGACGCGGATGGCAAGGCCAAGCCTCCGCCGCCGCCGAAGAAGCGGCCACCCCCGCCACGCTCCAATGTCGACAAGGAGCGCGCCGTCAAGGAAGCCCAGGTCAAGCGCAAGGTCCGCCCCTGGTGGGAAGAGCTATTCGGCGACGACTTCGGGCGCGCGATCTTCACGCCCAAGCCCGCGCAGATCGCCGCTGAAGTGGATTTCATCGAGCAGTCCCTGGGCGTGGCACGAGGTGGCGTCGTCCTCGACCTTGCATGCGGCTCCGGGGAGCACGCCGTCGAGCTCGCGGCGCGTGGCTACGCGGTCGTCGGCTACGACCTCTCGATCACGATGCTCGCTCAGGCTCAGGAGATTGCGCAGGAGCGCGGGCAAAAGCTCAACTTCTTGCAGGGCGACATGCGCGAGATGGCCTTCGAGGACACCTTCGACGGCGTCTACTGCTGGAGTTCCGCGTTCGGCTACTTCGAAGAAGAGAAGAACATCAACGTCGCTCAGCGCATCTTCCGCGCGCTGCGCCCAGGCGGTACCTTCCTGCTCGACATCGTCAACCGCGACTACGTGGCGGTTCAGACGCCGAGCTCCGTTTGGTTCGAAGGCGACGGCTGCGTGTGCATGGATGACGCGCAGGTCGACTGGATCACGAGCCGGCTCAAGGTCAAGCGCACCGTGATGCTCGATGATGGTCGCTCCAAGGAGTGCAATTATTCCCTGCGGCTATACGCCCTGCACGAGCTCGGGAAGTTGTTGCATGACGTTGGCTTCGTGATCCGCAACGCGAGCGGACAGATCGCGACCCCGGGCGTGTTCTTCGGTCCCAACTCGCCAAGCATCATCGTGCTAGCGCAGAAACCCAAGGGCGAGTGACAGCTCAGCTCGACGGGTGAGCGACGCCGTCCGCCACCGCGTCGATCAAGCGCGTTTCCGCGGGGCTAGGCTCGGGATTCCGAGGATAGTCGAAGCGGAGATCGCGAGACGTCTCCGCCGAGCGCGGCGACACGCACAGCGTGGCCTGCTCGACTCGCATGCAGCGCTCGCCCATGCCGTAGACCAGCGCGCCAAGGTCTGGCCCCACCGCGCGCCGCGGGGTGGGACGAATGCCCAGGGTCTCACCTGAGGGCAAGCGCGCTACCAAGCCGGCGACACGTTGCTCCACCGGGTCGGCGTATGGGTCGCGCGCGCCGGGCATGCCGCTGGCGAGCCAGGCGGCGAGCGTTTGCTGCATGTCTGTCTGACCGAGGCGCAGGCTGAGCCCCGCGGCCCCGAGCTGCTCTTCGATTACGTGCAAGGTCTGTTCCCCGCGGAAGGTTGCGAGGAGGCTCTGGGTGTCGATCCCGAGCGGCGCCTTGGCTTCGTCGAGCGCCTGGCTCCAGTCTTGAGGCGCGTCCTCTCGCGGCAGCAAATTGCCTGGATTCAATAGCTGATCAGGGTCCAAGCTGCGCTGCAGGCGGCGCACCAGTTCCACTCCAAAACCGAGCTCGCGTCCCAGCCGCGGCGCCTTGCTGCGCCCTACACCGTGGTGGTGACTCAGCGTTCCACCGGCGCCGATCGCGGCGTCCATCGCCGCGCGCCACGCGGCGTCGTACTTCGCGCTGGCTTTCTCGTCGTCAGCGGCGACACCCGAGAACGTGAAGTAAATGCTGCATCCGTCGGGATACGCGTGGCTCAGGTGGGCCATCACCAAGACGTGTTTGCCCAGCGCGGCGCGCACGGCGTCGTACAGCGTACCTAGCTTCGACCACGGCGCCGCGACCTCCATGGTGTCACTGAACGCGCCGAGGCGAAACACCGGCGCCTGACGATAGCTCACGCTGTAGCGATGCTCGAGCCAGTGACGCGCGGGACCTTCACCTCGCGTCTTGCCTCCCAGCCGGTTGCAGATCGCGATGGCGCGGTCGGCATCAGCGGCGGTCGCGTCGCCTTCCCCCTCGAAGATCAATACCAGCGTCGCGCCCCCAAGCAGGTTGCCTTCGGTGGCTTCGATCAGCGCGTTCAGCGCGTTCGGTTGGCTGAGCAAGCCCCGTAGCATGCGCTGCTTTCCGCCGCCGCCGGCGTGCTTCTTTCCGCCTTTCGTCTTCGGCTTCTTCACCGCGCCCTGCTTGAGGAAGAACGAGTCCACCGGGTCGTAGAGGCGGGAGACGGCGGGGCGCAGACCGGCCTGGAACAGCTCGCGGAGCGCCTCCCAGCCCGCCTCTGTCGAGCTGAACTCGTAGGCGATGAACGCGCGCGTGGCCGGTGCCGCGTGGAGACGCAGCTTGGCGCGGGTGATCACGCCGAGGGTGCCTTCGCTGCCCACGATCAGGGGAATCAAGTTGGGCCCGAGCTGGCGTCGCTTGAGCTCGACCAGCTCACCCTTGCCGGTGACGACCTCGAGGCTCACCACCATGTCTTCGATCTTGCCGTAGCGCCCCGAGCACTGGCCGGCGCCCCGGGCGGCGATCCAGCCACCGACCGTCGAGCACAGGATGCTCGACGGGAAGTGTCCGATGGTGTGACCGCGCCGTTGGATATCCTCTTCGAGGGTGATCCCCATCGCGCCGGCGCCAACGTCAATCAACGGCGCGTCGTCGTCGATGCTCCAGCTGCGCATGCCCTTGAGATCGAGCACGACGCTCGTGGGGTCGGGCAGCACGCCGCCGCACACGCCGCTGCCGGCTCCGAACGGCACCAGCGACAGGCCTTCGTCTCGCGCGAGGCGCACGATGTCCGCGACTTGTTCCCCCGTCTCAGGCCACGCTACGGCGAGCGGACGATGATCGGCGACTTGGCCGCCTCGGATCTCGAGCAACTTCTTGGGCCACAGATCTCGCGCGTAAGCGACGCGGTCCGCGGGGTCCGTCGAGCAGCGAACCCCGGTGGTTTCTTGGAGGGCACGAGTTACATCCACGGCATTCTTGTAGCGGTCATGACCGCCTGGACCAAGGCCCGCTTGTGCAACCTCACCGGCTCTCGGTATACCGGGAGCCGGTGAGGATTGTTGCGAGACTCTTGATCGGGGTGGCGAGCCTCGGGGTGGCGCTTCAGTGGGGCTGCGGCGGCGGCACACCAGGGGCCAGTCACCCAGGTGACGGCGCCGCAGCGGGTGATGGCTCCGATGGCGCCAGCGGCAGCTCCGGACCCACGACAGCGGGGGACGACCCGAGCGACCCGTGCGCCGACGGTTCATGCATCGCATGCGGCGAGGGCGTCTGCCCAGCGGGCTACTTCTGCAACGAGTCGGCGTCAGGTGGCGCCGGCTGCGCCTGGCTCGCCGAGTGCGCCGAAGCGGCGACCTGTGCTTGCGTTCAGCCGGCTCTCGGCTCCGGCTGCGAGTGCAGCGAGCGCGGCGGGTTCGCTGTCGTCAGCTGCTCAAACTGATCGCGCGAACCCAGGCGCTTCGAGCGAAGGGCGCTCAAGCTCCGCTGCGCGCTGCCGTTCAGAGGATCGTCGCCCGATCCTCGCTACATGACGTCGCGGCCGGGCAGCGGTGTCTCATGTTTCCTCAGTTCTCTACTACACCTCCGCGAGCCGAAACCAACGCACGTGTCTTGGTAGCAGTGTCAGCGACTGGGCAAGCCGCACGGCTCAAGGCGACCGTGAGCCTGCTTGGGCACGAGTGCCTGGCCATCGATGACGTCGATGATGTTTTCCGTGTGGTAGCGGAGTGGGAACCCGACCTGATCCTGCTCGGCGCCGACCTCAACGGACTCAGTGGTCTCGAGGTGTGTAGTGAGCTGCGGGCTTCGGACATGCAGCGCGCGACCCCGATTGTCTTGGTGGGGGAGGGGAGCGACACAGACGAAGGGCTAGTCGCCGGGGGACTCCTCGCGGGAGCGGATGACTTCATCGTGCGTCCAGAGCGCGACAGCGAGCTCAAGGCGCGCATCCAAGTTCAGCTTCGCAACAAGCGTTTCCGCGATGCACTCCGCCGCCTGCGGCGCGAGCGGGATCACTTGCGGCGCAGCGCGGAGATCGACCCGCTCACGGGGCTTCACAACCGCCGCACCCTCGAGAGCGCGCTGCGCGCTTACTACGAAGGCTGCGAGCGCTTTGCGATCCTCTTTCTCGACGTCGATCACTTCAAGCGCATCAACGACACCCACGGTCACGACGTCGGCGACGAAGTGCTGCGTCAGGTGAGTCGTTGCCTGAAGGATGGCATTCGTCCGGGTGACGCCCTTGGTCGCTACGGCGGAGAAGAGTTCATGGTGCTGGTCGCTGGCGCCGGACAGGAGTCCGCGCGGCTCGTCGCTGAACGTCACCGCAAAGGGGTCAGCGCGCTGGACCTCGCGAGTCATGGCATCGACCAGGTCACCATCAGCATCGGTGTCGCGGTGTACGATGCGCGGCGTGACGACGAGACCTTGGATGAGCTGATCAAGCGCGCCGACGAGGCGCTCTACGACGCCAAGCACGCGGGGCGCAATCGCACCATGGTTGCTTCGAGGGAAGGCGCAGCGCTGGCCCGCTCGCAGACGGTGCTCAAGGTGCTGCCACCGACGCATCCGGCGGTGAGTGCAGGTTATGAGCGCCCGTCGCTATTCCCAGTCAGCGGAGGCCGACGATGAGTCTCCCGCTAGCCACCACCGAGGAGCCCCAGAGCGCCCTCGAGAAGGGCCTGTTGCGCTTGATGCGTCGAGGTATCACGTCGCTGCCCGTGTTGCCGCAAGTCGCGGCCAGCGCGCTCCAGCTGGCGAACGACCCGAAGGCGGGGCCAGGAGACTTGGGCGACTTGATCGACACCGACCCGCCTATTGCCGCGCGGTTTCTCTCGGTGGCAAACTCTGCTGCTTACTATCGTGGCTATGCCGCGCCGAGCACCCGCGACGCCGTGATTCGCCTGGGCCTCGCGACGACGCGCGACTTGCTGTTCCAGGTGGTGTACGGCGCCTCCACTCAAGGCGTGGGCGCCTTCCAGGAGCAGGTCGCGGAGTCTTTTCGTCGCTCAGTGCTGGCTGGCACCGCCACGCGCTTGATCGCCAAGCGCCTGAATCAGCGCTTCGAGTACGACTACATGTGCGGGCTGCTGCACGACATCGGCGAGGCGCGCATCTACCGCCTGCTGGCAAAGCTACCTCCGACCAAGAACATGCGCCTGGTGCGAGCTCTCGTCGAGCGCTACCACACCACCGCTGGTGCCGAAGTGGCCATGGCCTGGCGCCTCCCTGCGGAAATAGTTGACTGCTGTGCGGCTCACCACGACCTGGACAGCGAGCACGAGCCTCATGTGCGCTTGGTGATGATCGCAGACGCCTGCGTGGATGCGCTGCTCGGCGACGGCTACTGCAAGCCTGGCATCGACGTGGCGCGCTTCGCACGCCTCGGAGTGAGCGCGGAGCAAGCCCAAGCGCTGGTCAGTGAGCTGCGAGACTCCCAGAACCAGGATCAAGCACGTCGCGACTCCGGCGTGCACGCGTCCCGCTGAGTTGCGGCACAGTCGAGGCTAGGGCGCCGACTCCGGCGGGAAGCTCTCGGGGCCTGCGCCGATGGCTTGGGGCGCGAGGCGCAGCAACGCGCCTTCGACCCGCTCTCGATCTTCGAGCGGCAGCTCTTGCTTGCCAGCGCGATGCAGGGCGAAGTTCACGATGCTCATCTCGAGGGGGTTGAGCGACGTCGTGCGCTGGAACCCTAGATTATCCACACGGAAACGCATCAGCACGCTGCCGTCATCCAGCTCCTGACGGCCGACTATTTCGGCTTGCTCTCTCCCCCGACCGAGCAACTGGCGGATCAGGCCGCGCAAACGTTTGGCGCGTTTGCGCACGCGTTTGCCGCCCGGGCCCTCGAAGAGCTCGTAGAAGCGATTCCTGGAGAAGCTGGTTGGTACCAGCACCAGGGCGCACAGTAGCGCGTCGCTGTCTAGGCGTTGCTCCGTCACTCTCCGTTGGTCTCCTGGCCTCTCAGGCGTTCCGCCTGCTGCCAGGATGCCACTGCGTCGAGTAGCTCGTCGAGATCCCCTTCGACGACTCGATCCAACTTGTAGAGCGTGAGCCCGATGCGGTGATCGGTCAGGCGATTCTGGGGGAAGTTGTAGGTGCGAATCTTCTCCGAGCGCTCGCCCGCGCCGACCATGCCTCGACGTTCGTCGCGGATCGCGTCGGCTTGCTTCTGGCGCTCGATATCCAGCAAACGACTCTTCAACACCTTGAGCGCGCGCTGCTTGTTCTTGAGCAGACTGCGTTCATCCTGGCACTTGACCACCATGCCCGTAGGCAAGTGCGTGATTTGAACGGCGCTGTTCGAGGTGTTCACCGACTGGCCGCCGGGGCCGGACGCGTGGGCGATGTCGTAGCGCAGGTCCTTTTCGTCGATCTCGAGTTCGACGTCTTCGGCTTCTGGCAGCACCGCTACCGTGGCCGTGGACGTGTGCACGCGGCCTTGGGTTTCCGTCTCGGGCACGCGCTGCACGCGGTGCACGCCTGCTTCGAGCTTCATGCGTGAGAAGACGCGGTCCCCGCTGATCAGCGCGATGACTTCCTTGAAGCCGCCAGCGCTGGCCTCGCTGCTGCTCAGCACCTCGACCTTCCAGCCGCGGTGCTCCGCGTAGCGCGCGTACATGCGGAACAAATCCGCTGCGAACAAGGCGGCTTCTTCACCACCGGTGCCACCCCGGATTTCGAGGATGGTGTTCTTCTCGTCTGCCGGATCCTGGGGCAACAGCAGCACGCGGATTTGCTGCTCCACGGCCTCGAGCTGCGCCTCCAGCTCGGGCAACTCTTCTTTCGCGAGCGGCCCCAGCTCCGGATCGTCCAGCGCCTCTTTGTCCTCCGTGATCTGCTTCTCGATCTGACGCCACTTCTGAAACGCCTGCACGATGGGCAGGATCCGACTGCGCTCGCGGTTCAGATCCTGCAACTTCCTGGAGTCAGCGAGCACGCTGCTGTCGCACATCAGCGCGTCGATCTCGGTTTGACGGCGCTCCACTTGTTGGAGTTTGTCTACGGGGATCATGATCGGGGGGGAGGAGCGTTATTGGGCCAGTGCTCGGCGCAGGGCGTGCAACGCGACCTCGAGCTGATCTGCTGCTGGCTCTCGAGTCGTGAGTCGCTGAAACGCGAAGCCCGGCGTTCGTAGCACCCGAAGCCGCCCCACGTCCCGTGCGATCAACCGCTGCACCTCGATGCTCAAGGCGAGCAGCGCCGGCGCTGACGCGAGCTTGAGCCCGAGCAGCGCCAGGTTCGCCCAGAGCGGGCTCAGCCCAAACCAGACCAGACCCGAGGCGAGACCCCAGAACCAAGGCAGACTCAGCAGCGCCAGCGTGATGATCAGGCTCGTGCCGCAGCGTGGGTGCAGCCGAGTTTGCCGCCCGGCGTTCTCGACGCGCAGCGGCAGCCCCTGCTCGAACGCGTGCACGCTCTTGTGCTCGGCGCCGTGGAACATGAACAGGCGCCGGATCTCCAGGATACGACCCAGCAACCCCACATACGCAGCGACCCCCACGAGCAGCGTCACCACCGTGATGAGCTGAAACACGAAGCCACTGACTGGCACGCTCAACCCCAGTAAGCCGAGCAGCCAGGCCACGAGCCAGGCCACCGCTTGCGGCGCCGTGAACAACGTGAAGAGCGCGAACGACGCCGAGATCGCCATGGGCACGATGTGGCGCAGCTTGAGCTGCTCCATTTCGAGCATCGGCGCCCCGCCGCCTTCAGCAGGCGCGCTCTCCACGTCGTCGGTCAGTCCCCCCGTGAGCCACAGCAAGGTCAGCATGCCGCCGACGTTGGGGGCGCTGCCCCGCTCTTCCTCTTCGTAAATCTTTGCGGAAAATTGCAGCGCCGCGCTGCCCACGCGTAGCGCGTCCAGCAGCATGAAGGGCGCACCCACGATGCGCCCCGCCCGTGTGCGCGCGCGGCGTGGCACCGGAATTTCTCGCTCAACCAGCCGCCCGTCGCGGCGCCGCACCACGGCGACCGCGCGCTCCGGCGTGCGCATCAGCACGCCCTCGAGCAGCGCTTGACCGCCTACCACTGGGCGGGGCGCTTCGTCGGAGTTCGTCGGCGCGCTCATCTACCGGTATATAGCGCGTCGACCAGACCGGCAGATGAGGCCAATGAACGGGTACCGACGCCGAAGGGCCCAGCGCTGCAAAGCAGCGGGGCCCCGGCGATCAGCGCGCCGTGCGCGCGCGACGACTACTTGCCGTACTTCTTCTTGAAGCGGTCGATACGACCCGCGGTGTCCACCAGGCGCTGCTTGCCAGTGAAGAACGGGTGGCAGGAGGCACACACGTCGACGTGCAGCTCCTTGGAGGTCGAACGCGTCTCGAAGGTGCTGCCGCAGGCGCAGCTCACGGAGACGACGTCGTAATTGGGGTGGATTTCAGCTTTCATCGTTTGGCTCGCTCTCTCGTGGACCGCTTAGTAAGCCCACGCTTTGGCCGTGCTCCGGAGGGGCTTTGGGGCCGACTCCGGGAGCAAAGGGGCGCGGAACTTAGCTCCTGATCGGCCCCTGCACAACCCACCCCGCGCAATTCGCGACGCTGCGCTCGTCGGCAACTTGCACTACCCAGGCGCTTCTGCGGATTGCTCGCGACACCTCAGTGGTTGGGGGATACTGCACCGGCGCATTTCGACGCTCCCGTGTGGCAGGTTGGCCAATCGACCCGGCGCGCTCCCGCGCTGGGCCCATTGTCCAGCGGCCTGGAGCGGCAAAATCCAGAAAACCTCAATAAAGTCGCAGACATGAACAAACTTGACGTTACGTCATTCCTGGATCAAGGTGAGCCCCATGGGGCGTGATCCGTCTGCCAAGCCGTCGAGCGAGAGCCGCGTGGTGATCCCACGCCGGGAGGCGCTGACTCGCGTCGGGCTGGCGGGTGCCGTGATGGGCGCAGCCGCGGTCACCGCCAAGCTCGCTTACGATCCGGGCGGATTCGGCCTGGCGACCCCGATGGGCGAGCGCCAGGTGCGAGACTTCCAGGTGGCCGCCGCCGACCTGCCGGTGATGGCGATCGCCAAGAGCAGCACAGACCCCGACGTGCTGGTGCGCCTGGCGGTCGAGGCTCTCGGTGGGATGAAGCGGTTCATCTCGCGCGGCGACATCGTCTCCATCAAGCCGAACATTGGCTGGGATCGTCAGCCAGCTCACGCGGCGAACACCAATCCGTTGGTCGTCGCGGCGGTGGTGAAGATGGTGTTCGACGCTGGCGCATCGAAGGTGATCGTCACCGACGCCTCCTGCAACGAGCCAAACCGCTGCTTCCAGCGCTCGGGGATCTGGCGCGCGGCCCACAGCCTGGGCGCGACCGTGATTATCCCGGCGGAGCATCGTTTCCGTGAGATGCGGATGCGTGGCGACGTGCTCGACCAGTGGCCCGTGTACACGCCGCTCGTCAACGCGGACAAGGTCATCAACATGCCAGTCGCCAAGCACCACAACTTGTCGAAGTACACCGCGGCGATGAAGAACTGGTACGGCGTGCTCGGTGGCCGTCGCAATCGTCTGCACCAGAACATCAACACCAGCATCGCGGATCTGGCGACCTTCATGCGCCCCACGTTGACGGTGGTCGACGCGACGCGCGTCTTGATGCGCAACGGCCCTCAAGGCGGCAACATCGACGACGCCAAGGACATGCACCAGGTGATCGCTAGCCTGGATCAGGTCGCGGTGGATGCCTATGGCTGCACGCTGATCGGCGAAAAGCCAGAGAACGTCGAGTACCTCAAGCTCGGCCATGAACGCGGCATCGGCAACATGAACTGGAAGGAGCTGCGGGTCGTCGAGGTCTGACCTCGGATGCACCTGGCAGTTTCCGCGAGGAACAGATGCATTCTCTGGGCACGTCACCGAATGGTACTTCGGACGCTACCCGTGCAGCTCACGGAGCAGGCGCAGCTCGAGCGCGTGTGGCGCTCGAGGGCGACTTGCCGGCGCCCATCCCCTGGCTGGGAGTCGCCGGCGAGGTGCAGGCCCTGGACGGAGTCACCACCGAGCAGGCGCTGAGCTCAGGGCTCGGTTCTCATTCCGGGCTCGGCGTCAAACCGGCTCCCGCTACCGCGGGGAAAAGCGCCTGTGGCTGCGGCGCGACCGGAGGCTGTGGTTCCAAGGCTGCAACTGCGGTCGCAGCGACGAGTTCTGACGCGGCTCCTTCTGAGCGCACTGCTGCGGCGGGGGCGTCAGACGCGGCGGCACCTGCTGCGCCTCTCCCCCCAAAAAACGCGAAGCCCAAGAAGAAGCGTCCGGGGTCGGGGATCCCGGCGCGTAAGGGCATTCAGATTTTGGTTTGGGTGAGGCGCGTCTCCCAGGTCGCCTTCATCTCGCTGTTCCTGTACTTCCTCTTCCAGACTGCGTTCCGGGGGACCTTCTCGGCGGACTCCGGTTCCCCCGTGCGGCTGCCTTACCCGGTGGAAATCTTCCTGTCGGCGGATCCGTTCGTCGGCGCGATGACGCTGCTCTCGACCCACACGATCTATCGCGGCATTGCCTGGTCCCTCGGGGTCCTGCTGCTCACGTTGGTGTTTGGCCGGGTGTTCTGCGGCTGGATCTGCCCGTTTGGCACCATGCACCACTTCTTCGCGTGGATTTTCCCGTCCCGCTACGTGAAGGGGAACAAGCGAGTCAGCGCCAACACCACCAAGTGGTGGCAGTCAGGCAAGTACTACCTCATGCTTGGTTTCCTCGCGGCAGCGGCTGCGGGGAGCGCCATCGGGGGGCTGCTGGATCCGATCTGCGTCGCCGTGCGCACCGTGGGCCTCGGTGTGTTGCCGGCGCTGCAGTACCTGGGCATCCATGGCGGGACCGCCATCGCAGACACGAACATTCGGCCGCTCCAGATCGCGGCGGACGGCACTCAAGATTTCCTGGCGCAGTCGGTCTGGACCTCGAAGCAGTTCTACTTCCACCAGACCTGGTTCATCATCTTCTTCCTGGTCGCGATCCTGTTCATGAACCGCTTCATCCCGCGGTTCTGGTGTCGCGCGCTGTGCCCGCTGGGCGCGTTCTTGGGCGTTTTTTCCCGGTTTGCGCTTTTCGGCATGGAAAAAGACCATGCCAAGTGCACCGACTGCAACCTGTGCCTGGTGAACTGCCAGGGCGCCGATAGCCCCCAGGGCGGCGTGAAGCATCGTCAGGATGAGTGCCACATGTGCCTCAACTGCGAGAGCGCGTGCCCGGAAGACGTGATCAAGTTCCGCTTCTTGCCGAACCGCAAGGGCACCATCCAGAAGCCTAACCTCGAGCGCCGCACGGCGCTGGCGGCTGTCGGTGCAGGCGCCATCGGCATCCCCGCGATGCGCATCGCGAACTGGCCGGACAAGGCGTACAGCGAGAAGGTGATCCGCCCGCCGGGCTCAGTCGAAGAGCGCGAGTTCCTCGAGCGCTGCATCCGCTGTGCGGAGTGCATGAAGGTGTGCCCCAACAACGCGCTCCATCCCGCCTTCTTCGAGGCCGGCATCGAGGGCCTGTGGACGCCGATCCTGATCCCGCGCATTGGCTACTGCGAGTTCTCCTGCGTGCTGTGCGGGCAAGTCTGCCCGACGGGTGCGATCCAGAAGATCGACGAGAAGGAGAAGATGGGCGTCGGTCAGAAGCCCATCTCCATCGGCACCGCGATGTACGACAAGGGCCGCTGCTTGCCCTGGTCGATGGCGACGCCCTGCATCGTGTGTGAGGAGTTCTGCCCGACGTCTCCCAAGGCGATCTGGGCGGAAGACACCGAAGTCCCCAAGCGCGAGAGCCACTACGAGGGTGAAGGTCACGCGAAGATGACCAGCATCAAGGTGCAGAAGCCCCACGTGGATCCGACGCTGTGCATCGGTTGCGGCGCCTGCGAGAAGGTGTGCCCCATCGTGGACAAGCCCGCCGTCTACGTGACCAACGCCGGCGAGACGCGCTCCAAGACGAACATCATCTTGCTCGAGAATACGAGCTACAATCAGACGTCGTAGCTGTCGAACCGGCGCGGCACTACTCGCCCAGCGTCCGATACTGCGCGAGCTGAGTCTCGACGTTCTCGCAGTCGCCCTTGAGGTCGCGGCACAGCATGACTGAACGCGCCTGCGTTTCACGAGCCTCGGCGCGCTCGCCGTTGTCCCATTGCGCCATCGCCAGGATCGAGAGGTGTGTGTAGTCGGCATTGAACGACGCATCGTTCGCGAGCTTCGCGAGCTTCACCGCGAAGGCGGTGTCGGGCTTGCTCTCGCCGTCGAGGAGACGCGCGACGAGCAGAATCGTGGTGTATCCGTAGCCGGTTGCTGCCGTCAGCAGCTGGTCCGCCTGAGCCGACGCGGCGGCGCTGCCGCCCTCCGCAAACGCGTTCTGATAGGCAGCTCCTAGAGCTGCGATGCGTGCCCGCGCCTTGCGAGCCACCGCGGCGTCTCGTGTGGAGAGGACTTCGTCAACGGCGGGCTGAGCGTCGGCGGGGCTGCCGTGCCACAAGATCTTCCCGCGGTGTACCAGCCAAGCCTTGGGTAACGTGACCTTCGCCTCGCCGACTGCGCGGCCATAGACGTGCATCGTGTCCACGTCACTGTCCGCAGCGACCGGAAAAACTCGCCGCACGGAAACGGATCGCTGCTGCGCCTGACTTGTCAGATCGCCGATAGGCTCGTCGCTCAGCGCTACGAAGTCGATCTTGCCCTGATACTTCTTGTACAGAGCGTTCAGCGTCGGCGTCTCCGCAGTACACGTGGGGCACCAGGTCGTCCACGCAACCACCAGCCGTGGGCGCGCCGCATCCAAGGCGGGTGGTGCTTCGGCCCAACCCGCAACTTCGAACGCAGGAGCCGCTGGGAGCTGCTCAAAGCTCAGGGTCGCGTAGTCTGGGCTCGTCCTTCAAGGCCTTGCAAGCCAGCTGCGGGGCCATCAAACACAGCAACGCCAACACCGCCACCTCCCGAGTCATCTGGGTAGGATACTCGAGTCGGGAGACCGACGGTAGGTTTGCAGTGGTTCCCGGCGGTCGTGGCTATGCCGTCGGCGCTGAAAGGCATGCTGGGAGCCTTCAGTCCGCGGGTTGTCCAGGACCGAGATCGCTCAAGCGAATGCGCACAAGCATGCCAGGCTCTGCCTGGATGAAAACCTCGTCGCAACTGATTGCAAGCGTCGGCCCCAGGCTGAACGGAACCTGAGTGCTGTCTGGACTCCGCAGGATCCAGCGATGCCCATCTGAGAGCCGGGTGACGTGAACCTCGTAGTTGTCGGTGATGTGGACCCGCGCGCGATAGCCACAGCCTACAGTAGGCGCGTAGGTCGCTGACGCCCACCCCGTGGGTTCGCTGTGAACGCGTCGAGCCTTAGCCCGAACCTCCGCTGGGTCTAACGAATACGGCGAGGTGAAGAGCTCGAAGTTCTCCCACCCGCCATTGGCGCGAGTGCCTTCCGTCCACACCCAGTCGCGTCCGTCGGTCGCTAGATTCGACGCCCCGCGAGGGCTCGCTGCATCAAACCGAACGAAGGGCACACTCCCCGTCGACTCCCGCCACATCTGCGTCCCCGGAGCGTCGTCCGTCACCGTCGTGAAAACCGCATCGTCCCTGGCAAACACGTTGGAGATGAGTAGCGATGAGTCGGTCGGCGGGAGGACATTTGTTTCCGTGTCGGAGTCCCAGCTGCGAACAAACACGCCGTTGGCCCATCGAACGATGTAGTCGTCCGACGCGAAGAACGAGGATGGGCGCGCGCCCTCGATGTAGATCGTCTTTGGCGCCAACTTCGAACCGAGTGGCCAGGCGAGTGCTCCTTCGTAGCTACCTTCGACTACGGGCAGCACGTTCAAAAGGAAGCGGCCAGGAGCAAGCGACTTGGAGCCCACCTCACAGGTCTTGTTCTTTGGGTGAACACTCAAAGCAGCGTTTAGCACAGCACCATCTGCTTCCGCAAGGATACGGTGCCGCGGGTCAATGGATGGCACGGTTCTGTTGAACGCGAGCAACACACGAGAGTTCGCAGCGTCGTACCAGCCGTAGTTGAAGGCGCCTGCGTCAAACTTGCCGTCTGGCGTCTCACGGTTCATCACGCGCGCTTTCACGGGCGGGATGGTTGGAAGGTCCACGTCGTCCCATACCATCGGCGCTGGCATCTCAGCTTTGGGTCCAGGATAGTAGACGTCGCAGTTGCCGATTCCCGGGGGATACTCCTGGCGCAGCCAGCAGGGAGGCACGCCTTCGGGCACCTGAGCGCATGCTCCGCCTGTTCCCGCCGAGGCCCCCGTGCCCCCAGACTGGGCTCCGCCGTTCGTCGAGCCTGCTCCTGCCGCGGAGGCACCTCCGGTCTCCGCGCCGGCTGCGCCGGCTGCGCCGGATGAGGGGTTCTCCGTATCGTTGGACGAGCAAGCGAAGGCCGCAAAGGCCGACGCCGCAACCAAACCGCTCATCGCGACCCGTAGTGGTGTGGGATGGCTCAGGAGCATGGTTCAGATCGTGCCACGTCTCTGCTGCGGAGAGTAGGGCTCGATTCAAATCCTCGCGGTAATACGCATCCCGTTTGTGAGCGGTCCGCGTGCATAGTCACGGATCGCCAAGTTGCGAAGCGCTCGATATACTCCCTCCAGATGACACCGGGACCCAACCTCACTCGCTGGAAAGCCAGCGGCAAACGCACGACCTTCCGTGGACTGCCCATCTTCTATCAGTCGACGCGGCGTGAACGTGACGAGCGACCGTGGCTCGTGTGTGTGCACGGCTTCCCAACTTCGTCTTGGGACTTCGCGCCGATGTGGGCCGAGCTGGATGAGCAATTCGCGCTGGTGGCGAGTGACTTGATCGGCCTCGGCTACAGCGCCAAGCCCGACTGTCCGCTGACCATCGCGCTGCAGGCGGACGCGATCGAGTCGTTGCTCTCGGAGCTCGGGGTGGGGGAGGCGCACCTGTATGCCCACGATCTCGGGGACACCGTCGCTCAGGAGCTGCTCGCGCGCAACCTGGATGGTTCCGGGAGGATTTGCTTCAAGAGCTGCGTGTTCCTGAACGGTGGGCTGTTCCCGGAGACGCATCAGCCGCGCTTCATCCAGAACCTGCTCTTGTCGCCGCTGGGTGGTGCCGTGGCCAAGCTCACCTCGGAGAAGCGTTTCCGCGCGTCAATGAAGGAGATCTTCGGGCCTCACACGCCGCCCTCGGCGGAGTTCCTGGATGGCGCCTGGGAGCAACTCGTCGCCGACTCAGGGCGCAAGGCGCTGCCGCGCTTGATCACCTACATGGAGGAGCGCCGCGTGTATCGCGAGCGCTGGATCGAGCCGCTGGTCCAGAGCCGCATCCCCCTGCGCTTCATCAACGGCGCCCTCGATCCAGTCTCCGGTCGCCACGCGGCCGATCGCTACCGTGAGCTGGTCCCCGACGCGGATGTAGTGATGCTCGATGATCTCGGTCACTACCCTCACGTCGAGGACCCGTCGCGGGTGCTCAGCGCGCTGCGCGAGTTCTGGGAGAGAGCCGTCCGCTAGTCAGGGGAACAGCGGACACTCGCCGCTCTCGTCGGGGACCATGCACTGGTTGTCACACCCAGCGATGCCGCACGGATAGCAGCACTTGAGGCCGCCTTGGCACTCCGGGTCGGTCTGGCAGGTGTCGCCGATGCCCTTGCCGTTCAGGTTGCAGCTGTCTCCAGCGACGTCATCGACACCCGCCTTGTGCGCTTCGCAGGCATTGCAGTACACCTTGCCGTCGTCGCCGCACACGCCGAGGCACTCGGCGGTCACGCAGCCTTCCGGTGAGAGCTTGCAAGTGCCGAAGCACGGTCCAGGGCCACAGTCCGCGCCATCGGGCTTGTCGCAGTACTGACCCGCGTTGCACTGCACTTGGGCGGGGCCCCCGCATTCCTGGTTGAGGGTGCCCGGGACGCATTGGTTGTTGACGCAGTCAGGCTCCGCCCATTGGACTGCGCAGGCTCCGCAGGTCCACGTCGCGCACGCCTGCATGCGATTCGCGTAGTCTTGCAGCTGATCCCGATCGATGTCCTGACTCGTCAGGTTCTGCTCGCACTGGTCCATCGCCAGGCACTCGGGTGTCGCGTCGAAGCAATCGTCGCGCGTGGTGCAGTGGTTGTTCGCCGCCGCGAAGGCGCGGAACTCATCGGCTACGGTGTCGCAACCGAGGCTGCCGCCGCTCCCAGAGCTACCCGCATTGCCTCCGTTGCCCGCGCTGCCCGCCGTGCCTCCCGTCGCGCCGCTGCCTGCGGTACCGCCGCTACCGGCTTGCCCGCCGGTGCCGCCCTGGTTACCGACCTTGTCGTTGACCCCACCCACCTCGCTCGAGTTGGTGTCGCATGCAGCGAGCCCAAGGCAGGCTCCCAAGATTAGCCAAGTACGCATCACTTCCTCCTAAGCTTGCCTCATGAACGAGCGGCTGTTGCGCCGTTCTCAGCCAGCGCTTCCTGCGCTACATCCCGTGAGTGGTCGCTGCCGGCGTTCCACATCCATCTTTCTTTCAGACTAGATCATGCACCCCCTCAAGCGACTGCTGCATCACGCTCAAGCCTGGCGCGGCCAAATGGGAGCGGGGACGGTGTTCTCCGTCCTCAACAAGTTCTTCGACGTTCTGCCCGAGCTGCTGATTGGCGTCGCCGTCGATGTGGTGGTGAACCGCAAGGAGTCGTTCCTCGCGCGCATGGGCCTCAGCGATCCGACTCAGCAGCTGGTGGTGCTCACGTTGCTCACCATCGGCGTCTGGGGCTTCGAGTCGCTGACGGAATACCTCGCCAACTTGAAGTGGCGAAACCTCGCACAGAACCTGCAACACGCGCTGCGCATGGAGACGTACGGACACCTCCAGCGGCTGCAGCCAGCGGTGCTGACTCGTCTGCGTACTGGGCGCGTGATGGCGGTGCTCAACGAGGACATCAACCAGATCGAGCGCTTCGTGAACAACGGCGCCCACGACCTGATTCAGGTGGCCTGCTCGAGCCTGATGGTCGGCGCCGTGTTCTTTGCGCTGACGCCGAGCCTCGCGGCCCTGGCGCTGCTCCCGGTGCCGCTGATCCTCGTGGGCGCCTTCTGGTTCTTGCGCCGTCTGGCACCTCGCTACGCTGCGGCGCGCGAAGCGGCCTCCGGAGTCTCCCACCGCCTGAACAACAACCTGCTCGGCATGCCGACGATTCAGGCTTACACCGCGGAAACGTTCGAAGCCCAGCAGCTGATGCACAGCTCGGAGCAATACCGCGCACGCAACGCCGACGCGATCCGCGTCGCAGCGGCGATCACGCCAGTGATCCGCATCGCGATCCTGGCGGGCTTCGTGGCGACGCTGCTCTACGGCGGGCGCCTCACCTTGCAAGGGGCGCTGGGCGTCGGCAGCTATTCCGCGCTCGTGTACCTGACCCAGCGCTTGCTCTGGCCGCTCACCCGCTTGGCGGACATGACGGACCTCTACCAGCGCGCGATGACGTCGGTGCAGCGGGTCGATGACTTGCTCCAGGTGCCGCTGCCGCCGCACGAAGTCAGCGCCAAGTTGCCCGAGCCCGTGCGTGGCGGCGTGAGCTTCGAAGGCATCTCGTTTGCTTACGACGAAACGCCCGTGCTCCACGACGTCAGCCTGGAAGCGCCCGCCGGCAAGACACTCGGATTGGTCGGCGCGACCGGCAGTGGAAAGAGCACCCTGCTCAAGTTGCTGTTGCGCTTCGAGACGCCGGGCGCCGGCACGGTGCGCGTCGATGGGGAAGACGTGCAGGCCCTCGACACGAAGGAGCTACGGCGCGCCATTGGCTACGTGGCGCAAGATCCTTTCCTCACCGATGGCACGCTGCTCGAAAACATCGCCTACGGAGAGCTCGATCCAGACCTTGAGAAGGTGCGCGCGGCAGCCCGCGCGGCGGAGGCCCACGACTTCATCGAGTCGTTACCCGACGGATACGACTCGCAAGTCGGTGAGCGCGGGCTGCAGCTGTCCGGAGGCCAGCGCCAGCGCGTAGCGCTGGCCCGCGCGCTGTATCGTGATCCGCCTATTTTGGTGCTGGATGAGGCGACCAGCGCGGTGGACAACGAGACCGAAGCCGCCATCCAGCGCTCCTTGGAGCGCGCCGCAAAGGATCGCACGCTGATCGTCGTCGCCCATCGCTTGTCCACGGTGCGCCACGCGGATGCCATCCTGGTGCTCGACGAGGGGCGCATCGTCGAGCGGGGCACCCACGAGGAGCTGCTCGAGCAGGCGGGGGCGTACGCGGCGCTCTGGCGTTTGCAAACCGGGGGCGGCGCGTGAAGCGCGCGCTGTGCGGCGTCGCGTTCGTGCTGTCTCTCGGCGGCTCAGCGGTCGCGTTCGCTCAGGCAGATGCAGGAGCCGAAGAGGCCGCACCCATGGCGGATGCGTCAGGCTCTGACGTTTCCGACACTGGTGCTGATAGCGCAGCGCCGGAGCCTGAGGTCGCCGAACAGCGTCTGCTGCCCGGTGACCGCACCAGCCTCCCCAGCGTCCATGTCACTGGCCCGCCGGAGTGCCCGACCGCCGAGGAGTTCGTGGCGGAGCTCGAGGCGGGCGAGGGGCGCTTGCGCCTGCAGCCAGTCGATTCTGGGCGAGCCGACTACGAGATCCGTTTCCGGCCCTGGGGTGGCGGCTACGACGCTGAAGTCAAGGACTCTGCCGGGCGCGTACGCAGCCTCGAAGGTGCCGACTGCGCCGAGATCGCGCGGGCCGTCGGCCTGAGCCTGCTGGTCCTGGTGGATGCGCAGGCTGAGCAGCTGCGAGCGCGCCCAGAGCCTGACTGGACGCCGGCCGGACGAATCCCCGAGGAACCGACTGATACACGCTGGCGCGCGCGGGGGGGCGCTATCGCGGGGCTCGGAGGGATGCTCCTGCCGCTTCCGGTGGTGGGAGCGTACGCTCGCGCGTCGGGCCCGGTCGAGATCAGTTCCTGGTTCGTCTACGGCTTTGGCTACACCAAGAATCACGGCCCCGGGCAGGTTGAGCTCAGCTGGCTCGGGCTCGGCAGCGAGGTTTGCTATATCTTCTTCGACCTGTTCGGCTTGTGCGGCGGCGGCTGGGTTGGGCGGCTCGCTGCGAGTGGGCAGGGCTACGACCGCAACTCGAGCGTCGCCCGCTGGCAGCCGGGGCTCAGCTTCAGCTATCGATTTCGCTCCCCCATCGGGGAGCACTGGGAGTGGGGCGTCAACGGTGCTGGCCTACTCGCCTTGACCGAGGAACGCATCACGGTGGCCAACGTGGAGGGCGACGCTTTCACCACCCGGCGCCTGACTCCACTCATCACTTTGGAGCTCGGTGCGCATTTCTAGCGTCATTGCCCCCACAGCGTGGCAATGCGAGCGGCAGCGGTCGATTTCGTGATGCAGATCCGAAGGCGTCACCACTCATGGACTGCGTGTGAATTTCGAGCGCATCTACCAGCAGCACTTCCGGCAGGTGTGGCGCTTCTTGGCGCGCCTGGGTGTACCGGAGCGTGATCTGCCCGATGCGGTTCAGGACGTGTTCGTGGTGGTGCATCGCAAGCTAGAGGAGTTCGAGGCTCGCTCCCGGGTCGACACCTGGCTGTACGGGATCTGCATGCGGGTCGCGAGCGACCGCCGCCGCCGCGCCAGCCAGCGCTTCGAGTCCCTGGATCACCCGGACCAGACTGACTCCGACGCCCTGGACGAGGCTGGCGATGAGCGGTTGGGGCTCAAGGCCCTCGCGCAGCGCATCCTCGCGAGCTTACCCCTGGAGCAGCGCGCGGTGTTCGTGTGCTTCGAGCTGGAAGGGCTGAGCAGTCAAGAGGTGGCGGAGCGGCTGTCGATCCCCCTCGGTACGGTGCACTCGCGCTTGAGGCTCGCTCGTGCGGGTTTCCGTAAGGAACTGGCTCGCTTGCGAGCGCGAGAAGGAGCTTGGCTCCGTGCTGGAGGGCAAAGCTGATGCGTCACTGGCCTCAAGATGGCGCGAGCGATCTCGAGCAGGAGTTGCTCGAGTTGATGCGCGAGGACACGCCTGAGCCCTCTGAGGAGGCGCGGGAGCAGGTGTTCGCCGCGCTCAGCGCGAACCTCGGGCTCGCTGCGGCGGGGGGCTCCACTGGCCTCGGCGCGGGCGCTGCCAAGGCAACCACTGCGGCGAAGGCAACCGCTGCGGCAAAGGCTGCGGGCACCGCCGTCACTGGAACCCAAGCCGCCGCGGGCGTCGGATCCGGTGTGATCAAGCTTGCACTGGTGGGTTTGGTACTCGGCGGCGCGACGGCGGGCGTCGGGCACTTCGTCTCTTCCGCCACCTCAGGATCGGGGGGTGAGGAGCAGCGCTCGGCCAGCTCGAGCCAGAGCAAGTCGGCGCAAGGTCCGGCCCACCAGGTGCTGCCGCAAGGAAACGCACCGCGAGCCGCAGCCGACCCGGAGCTCGGCAGCGCTGAGCCTGGCCGCGCCGAGCCTGGCCGCGCCGAGCCCGGCAGCGCTCTGCCCACTGCAACAGGCCGCGAAGTGCTGGGACGCGACTCAACCAGCGGCGGCGCTGCGGGCGCCGAAGCCGCCGTAACTCCCGACGTCGCCTCCTCCGTCGCGCGCTTTGGCGAAGCAGAGTCAGGTAGCGCAAGGTCACCTGCTGCGAGCGCCGCCTCCCAGTTGGAAGCCGAGCGCGCCGCGCTCGCGCAGGCGCGCCAGGCGCTGCAAAGCGGAAACGCGCCGCGGGCGCTCGGGCTGCTCACGCAGCTGAGCCAGCGCTACCCCAAGCTGAAGCTGAGCCAAGAACACGAAGCACTCAGCATTCGCGCCCTCGCGGCGAGCGGAGCCAGGTCCCAGGCGGTGGCGCGCGCGCAGCGCTTCGTGGCGCTCTACCCGAACAGCCCGCTCACTCCTGGGGTGCGCGAAGTGTTGCGCTGAGCCGTCGGAGCTTCGTCTGCGTCAGTCGTCCAAACCAAAGAACGCTTTGATGCGATCGGTAAGGTCCTGCTTCTGCTCCGATATTTTCCGCGTGGCAGCTTCGATGCTCAAGTTATCGCGCACGCGATCGAGCTCCACGTGACGCTCCGCGAGGATCTCTGCCACTTCCTCTGCGACCTCTGGGCGCCGCTGAAGCAGGTGGCGGAAGTGCTCCCGGCCGAGCTTCCAGCATCGGACCTCGGAGAGCGCGATCACCGTCGCCGAACGCTTTTCACCGGTGAGCAGCGACATCTCTCCCATGAAATCGCCGTCGTGGAGCTGAGAGACGTCACGCTGGATGCCATCCACCTCCACGCGCACGGCGCAGTCGCCTTCCTCGATGATGTAGAGCCAGTGCGCGGCGGCACCTTGACGCGTGATCGCCTCCCCCTTGGTGAAGGGGGAGTACTCCAGCGCCTCAGCCAGGTGGTGCCGTTCCTCTTCCGGGAGCTTCTTGAACAGCGCCAGGCCGTCGATCGCTTTGCGCTGCCGTTCGATCGTCTCCTGCTGCTTGAGCGCCTGGCGCTTGGGTGATTCCTTGGTGACGAAGACCGCCTGAGCGGGGATCGCGAGGCTCATCCCGGCGCGGGTCAAGGCGTAGAAGATGCGCTGGCGCACGACGCTGTCCGTCGGATCGTCCACAGCGAGGTCTGTCAGCCAGTAGCGCACGGCGTATCTGGCCCAAGACTCACCGAAGTCCATCAGCTGGACGTTGGGCGCCGGGGTCGCCGAGACGCGCTCGATGGGCTCTGCG
Organism: Polyangiaceae bacterium; assembly: GCA_041389805.1. Lineage (GTDB taxonomy): Bacteria > Myxococcota_A > Polyangia > Polyangiales > Polyangiaceae > JAHBVY01. The sequence goes on from JAWKRD010000043.1 coordinate 40,368, forward strand.
AGCAGCGCCTTCTCTACCGCGCGGATCACGTCGGGCGGGGAGAAGCGGTAGTCCACGTTGAACCACACCCAGCGCCGCCACTGGATCGGCTGCCCCGTGCGCCGGCCCAGCACGATCACCTGGTTCTTGAGCAGCACCGAGTTCGGGATCACCACCGTCTCCCAGTTCCGGGTCTCGACGGCGGTGTAGCGCCAGTGGATGTTCGCGACGCGGCCGACGACGTCTCCGACCTTGATCCAGTCGCCAACCTTGATGCTCTCGTCGGTTTGCAGCGCCATGCCACCCAGGATGTTTCCCAGGGTGTCCTGCAACGACAGACCAATGACGGCAGTCAGCACCGCGCTGGTGGCGACGATGCTCGAGAGGTTGAAGCCATTCCGCGAGGCAACGACCAGGAGCGTGACGACGATCGCGCCGAAGATCACCACGTCCTGGACGATCTGTGGCACCTCCGTCTTGAACCGCGGGACGATGCCGCGAAACACCAGCGCGCCTACAGCCGCCACGGAGGCCACGCCGCCACTCAACACGGCCGCGAGGTGAAGGTCGCCGACCAGCTTCGAGGCGACGAGGCTCAGCCCAGCGGTAACGCAGACAATCACCAGGTGGACCGCGAAGAAGAAGCTGGGTAGCCGCGTGCGGCGCTCGGCGCTGCGCACCGCGAGCCCCGAGACCACCACGATCAGGGCGATCCAGGGCGTCCAGGCGCTCTGGGCTTGGTCGATCAGCGCACGCAGGAAGGGCATCGCCCCGATATTACTGGGTTCTGTTACCGATTTGTCACTCGGAGAAGCGTTCGGGCCTGGCCTGGCCAACAAACCACGAACCGCCGGCTCACTTCGGGCCCACCGAGGTCACCCAGGGGACGCGGCGGGTGCCCAGAGCTCCTCCCCCCCTCCCAAGCACAGGGGTCCAGTATTGTATCCGCGGGGAAGAAAACTCGACCCCCAAGCAGGCGCGGCCCGTGGTCCGGTACTCTGATCGCCACGCCCGGAGTCTCCGCTGCTGTGCCAAGCGGTGGCACAACCCGAGGGTAGGTGGTCGAACCTTGGAGCTGATGGCTGCTCAGGAAGTTACGCAAAGCTTGCCGTCGTCGTCGGCCCGCGCGGTGGTCTGTCGCGCGTTTCAGCGCCGGAAACTGCCTAGTCCGCGGAGCTGACGGTCCCGGGGATTTCCGCGCGGCGTGCGCGCCCGATCCGGCTCCACTGGAAGGCTGACCGTTCGCTCGTGTTTGATCCTCGAAATAGACCCTGGCCCAAGGATTGCTGACAATAGGACTGCGATGGCTTGGCAACACAACAAGGCTGGGTTTGGGTTTGTTCTCACGATGGGCATCTGGGCGCTCGTGCAGTCGGCGGGCTGCGGACGCGCCAACTTGCTCGACGACCCTTACGGAACCGGGGGGACCGGCGGCGGCGACAACTGCGGAGACAGCATCTGTCAGCCGAGCGAAGATCCCAGCTCCTGCCCGGCGGACTGCAGCTGTGGCGACGGCGTGTGTTCGGGGGGTGAGGACAGCCAGAGCTGCCCGACCGACTGCGTGGAGAGCTGTGGCAACGGCAACTGCGACGCGGGCGAGACGCGCAAGACCTGTCCCAAAGACTGCGGCGCGGCGTGTGGCGATGGCCTGTGCGAAGCCTCCGAAAAGGACACCTGTCCTGAAGACTGCGACTCGAAGCCTGCCTGCGGTGATGGCAAGTGCGTGTCCCCCGAGGACCAGTACAACTGCATCGTCGACTGCGGTCGCTGCGGGGACGGTCAGTGCGCGGGAACCGAGACCCACGCCAGCTGCCCGAGCGACTGCGCGGATGGCTGTGGGGATGGCCTCTGCGTGTACCCGGAGGACAGCTGGAACTGTCTAGCGGACTGTGGGTACTGCGGCGATGGTCTGTGCAACCCGCCGGAGAACACGAAGACCTGCGACATCGATTGCTCGTTCTGCGGCGATGGCACGTGCACCGACTACGAGCGCGACTGGTGTCCGCAGGACTGCGGCAAGAAGTGCGGCGACGGCGTGTGTGACTACGGCGAGCATCAGAGCTGCCCCAAGGACTGCGGTCTGACCGGGTGTGGCGATGGCTTCTGCGCGCCGCCTTACGAAGACTCCAACTCTTGCCCCGAGGATTGCTCCGCCAGCTGCGGTGACGGCTATTGCGAACCGAACGAGCAGAAGTCGTGCTGGCAAGACTGCGGAACGATCTGCGGCGACGGGATCTGCACGCCCGACGAGCCAGGCTGGTGCTGGCAAGACTGCGGTGGCAAGGGCTGTGGCGACGGCGTGTATCAGTCCGACGGTACGGCTGGTGCTACGAGGACTGCGGCGGTGGCTACTGTGGTGACTACTACTGCACGCCGGACGAAGTGGGCTGGTGCTACCAGGACTGTGGTGGCGGCTACTGCGAGTGACTACTACTGCTCTCCCGACGAGTACGGCTGGTGCTGAGGACTGCGGCGGTGGCTACTGCGGTGACTACACGTGCACGCCGGACGAAGTAGGCTGGTGCTACCAAGACTGTGGTGGCGGCTACTGCGGTGACGGCATCTGCTCTCCCGACGAGCCGGGCTGGTGCTACCAGGACTGCGGCGGTTACTGCGGTGACGGCTACTGTGCCCCGGATGAGCCGGGCTGGTGCTACCAGGACTGCGGTGGCGGCGGTTACTGCGGCGACGGCTACTGCACCCAAGGTGAAGTGGGCTGGTGCTACCAAGACTGCGGCGGCGGTTACTGTGGCGACGGCTACTGCAGCGCCGGCGAACCGGGCTGGTGCTACCAAGACTGCGGCGGCGGTTACTGTGGCGACGGCTACTGCGGCCCCGGCGAACCGGGCTGGTGTACCCCCGACTGCGGCGGCGGTTACTGCGGTGATGGCTGGTGTACGGGCAACGAATATCAGTGGTGCTGGCAGGACTGCGGGGGCGGCACCGGAGGCAGCGGCTTTGGCGGCGGACCGGGCTTCGGCGGCGCTGCGGGTGCCGGGGCGCAGGCGCCGACCCCTGGCTGAGTTCGCGAATCACCACTTTTTGCCGCGAATGCGCGTAGGTCTTGCCAGCGCATCGCGGCAGAAACCATGATTGCCGTCGATGCTCTCGGTCTCGGAGGCGCGCGCAAAAGCCAAGAACGTCGCTGCTTGGCTCGTGGACAAGGAGCGACCTGATGAAGCGGTTGGGTTACTGACGGCCTGGGCCGCCAATGGACCCAACGATCCCGAAGGGCAGGACCTCCTGGCGGAGGCGTTGCGAATCGATCCCAGCGCGCCCCTCGCGCAGATGGCGTTCGAGCGCATGGAGGGCATGGAGGGCGATCACGGCGCCCTGGATCAGCACATCCAGGCGTACAGGATCGAGCGCATCAACCAGATCGAAGCCGAGATGCGGCGCCCGACGTTCCGTCGGGCCCAGATGGGCTTCAACAACAACATCAAGTTTCACGGTGTGCCTTACCATGTGCAAACGGAGGACTCCGGGCTCGACGCGCCGCACATCATCACGCACCTGTTCGCCGACGGCGGTCGCGTCATCAAGAGTCACAAGCGCGACTACAGCGAGCACGTGAGGCGACCCGACGTCGCCGACTACGTCCGCGGTCTGATGAAGGCTCAGCACATGGAAATGGTGCTGATGCTCCGCGACGGCAAGTTCGACGAGATCATCGCGGGGCGTGAAGTCGGCGGCGTGACGTTGCTCACCGAGGCGCCGCAAGAAGTTCAGAAGATTGCGCGCCGCAAGCAGGAGGCGCCCAGCGCGACGACCCACGAGCCGCCGGCAGTGGCCGCGGCGCCGGCACAGGTCTCTCACTTCAGCCTGGTGGTGTTGCGTAGCCTGACGGGCGGGCCCGAGCGCTACGACCCCGTCGGTGAAGAAGTGGTGATGGGAGCGCAGGGAGGTGTGAACCTGCCAGGCGAGATCTTCTGTCACCCCACGGAAGCGCTCTTGCGCTGGCGCGACGACGCGCTCTTCATTGAAGATCTCGAAGGCGGGAACGGCGTCTTCTTCCGTATCTCGACGGCCGTCGAGCTGGAGATCGGCGACGAGTTCATCGTCGGCGACCAGCTCTTGAAGGTGGAGAAGAACCCGGCGCCCGACGACGGTCCCGATCCGGACCCGACCTATTTCTACTCCTCCCCCAAGTGGCCTTCCTCGTTCCGCATCATCCAGGTCTTCGAGGGCGGGGCCCTGGGTGCGACCGTCGTGGCTCGGGGAAACAGCATGCAGATTGGTTCCGCGGTGGGGGACCTGATTTTTGCCGACGATCCGCTGGTCGAGGAACAGCACTGCGTCATCGAAGAGCAGGCCAGCACCGTCGTGCTCACGGACCTTGGTAGCCGAACCGGCGTCTTCGTTCGCGTTCGAGGTGAGCAGGAATTGCCCCACGGAACCGAGCTGCTGGTGGGGCGTACCCGGCTGGTCGTCGATTTGAAGCGCTAGTCGATCTGCTGGTGCCCGTCTGGGCGCTGCTGATATTCTCGACCCGTGGCGCCGCCGCTTGGGGCAGGGATCTTGATTCTCGGCGGGGTAGTGTTCTGCGCACTAGCTCTGCTCGGGCTGCTTCTTCGGGCCTTGGCGCAGCGCAAGACCCACTGGTGGAGGCGCTTTGGCGTATCCACGCCTGGTCGAGTCGTGCGCATCGACGACAGCGACGAAGGGACCACCCACTACGTGCACTACCTGGACGCGGCCGGGAGCATTCACGAGACTTACACGCACTCATCCGGCGCGCACATGAACGTCGGAGAGGTCGTGGAGGTGTTCGTCGACCCGAGCAACCCGGCTCGCGCGAGGATCGCTCTCGATCTCGCGAACCAACACGCCGTGGCGGGTATCCTGACGGTGGTGTTCGGGGGCTTGGGCGTCCTCACGTTTCTGCTGGGGTTGGTGCTCTGGGTGGTTGGCTAGCGTCAAAACACCATGCCGGCGCCGAGGGTCACGCTCGGCGTCCACTGGTCCACCACGCCGGTGTCCACGTCATGGCTGGCAAAGGTCGGGAAGAGGAGCTGCGCGAACACCAGGCCGTGGGTCGTCGTGTAGCGACCGAGCTCCACCCCGAAGCGTAACCCCGGGGAAAAGCCTGCAGCGGTCGCGCTCTCGAGGGAGTCCTGGCCATTCAAGGTCGTCGGTCCACGGAAGCGCTGATACTCTAGCCCAGCGACGAGCCCGCCAAACGCCGCGGTGGAGGACGTAGCGCTGGAGAATAACGCCGCTTCCAGCTGGGCCGTGACCTGTGTGGTCAAGGTGAGTCGGTCGTCGCCGCTATTGAGTTGATTGGCGCCGCCGACTCGTACTCCAAAGTGAAACCAGTCGACCTCGCGGCGAGCGACCAGCGAAAGTCCAGGTAGCGTCGCGAGTCTCCCGTCCACGATCGCACCGACCTCATACACCTCGACTCCGATGTAGTTGATGCCGCGGACTCGGAATGACTTGCGCTGCTGCGCGAACCAGTCGGCGCGCTCCGGACCGCTGAGCCGTCGGGGGTCGTTGTGGAGGAGCACAGTCAAGAGCTCCTCGACGGCGCGGTCCATACGTCCCGGCTGCACCTTCACCCGGTCCGGCACTTCACCGTCGACGCTGCCCGTCAGGAACAATCCCCCGCCCAGCTTGGCGTCGACCTCGATCACCTCGATGCGCAGCGTCGTCTCACAGCCGTCCTTCGAGATCTTGTGGCTCGGGTGCCGCGCGAGTTCGTTCTCCACCAAGCGATTGAGGCTCGCGCTGTCTTGAGCGCCCGACACCACTTGAATGCACGTAGAGACCTGCGCGAGCGCTGTGCTCGGGCAAAGCCAGAAGAGGCCTGCAGCGCAGCACGCGAAGAGCACTGCCCAAGCGCGCGGGGCCAGACGGAGTGGCGTGGTCATGGCTCTCAGAAGATCACGCCGACTTGGGCGATCGCGCCTGGCAGATAGGTGTCTACCGTCCCGGAGTCATTTTCTGCATGGATAACATAGGTCGGGACGTTCAGCTCCACCTGGGTGAAGAAGTGGAGTGAACTCGCCCGCAGAAACTCGTATCCAAGCACCAGATCCAGGTTGAGGCCGCCCCCGACGACACTGTCTCGACTATCGCTCGATCGGTCCTCCTCGGGGCGGATCAGGCTAAAAATGGCTAGATCGAAGCTGGCACCGCCGCCGACGTAGACTGACGTCACGCCAGGCGGATCGAGGTACCGAAAGAAGTGGAGCGCCAGCCCCACGCCTCCGCTGTAGTCGGCGTGGCCACCGCCCAGGTTGTAGGACGCGGCTCGTTCGCGTGTCCCAAGGTTCACTCGCCCAAGGGCATCCAAGCCCCAGGCTTTCAACTTCCCACGGTAGCCGAGGGCGAGGGTGATCGGAGTGAGCAGGCGCAGCTCGTCGTTCGCTTGGGTGCCGTCATCTGTTGCCGTGGGGAGCTTGCCGATGCGCAGCGCGGTGCCCATGCCGAAGAGCGCGTGACCTCGCACGCCGATGGTGCGCAGGCGTTGTTCGCTGTCAGCGCGCAACACGTTCTCCCGCGTGATGGTGTCGCTGATCGGGCGATCGTAGAGCAGGGCTCGCGCGAGGCGCTGCGCAAGCTGGGCGAACTCATCAGCGGTTACGTAGTCGACCTTCTCTTCTCGGGCATAGCCGCTGTATCTCGCGAAGACAGTCCAGCCGTCTTTCAGAGGGTAGAGTTCAACGGTGATGCGTTGTCCGCAGCCCTTTTGCACGGCCTCGTAGTTTGGGTCGTGGGTGACCTCATACTCGAGCATGCGACGCAGGTACGCCGGCGCGTCAAAGCTCGAGACTTCCGGCAGATCTTCCGCTTGGCTCGGCTTCGCGCCGGGTTTTAGGCCGGGTTCTTGGGACCATGGGGACTCCGGTACGGTTTGATCCATGCGCGGTCCCGGTAGCGGCTGAGGCTCGGGAGGAAGCGCTTCCGCGGAGTCCTGGGGTGGGGCGGCGGGATCGGCTGGTGCTTCCGGGGTGGCGGCATCGGGCGCTTCTGGTTCCGGCGTTGCCTTGTCCTTGGACTCCGGCGGGTCGTTGGTCTTCTTGGCCTCCGACTTGGAGGTGCCGTGCGGTTTCGCTGGGTCCCAAGACTTCTGCACGACATCCACGCAGATCTTCCGCGCTGCTTGTGCGGGGTGGGTGAGCGTGAGTCCAAGCCCGATAGCACACGGAAAAATCAGCCAACGCAGACGAATTAGGGAAGGTTCGGCCATGGCCGGCCACTAGAGCAAGCATCGTACCGAAGGCTCAGCTCCCGAGTTGACCGGGGTTTCTGCCACCGCAACTCGTCTCTGACCGGCTCGGTGTGAACCGTTGCATGTGCTTCTCGGTCACTCCAGTCAGCGGGTGTGCGGAAGGCGCACGGTCGACGACCTGAAGAGCCCTCGAAGCGCGAGTGCTCGCGTTTCTTGACCGTCGACTGACCAGGCCTTCTCTGGGGGGGGAGGTTAGTTACCGCAAGGAAATAAAAGCGCGCCGTGAGCAGCGTTCTGCGCACTGAGCGTGGCTTACTCCGCCGTCTCGCTGGACTTGGGGTGCTTGACGAGACGTGCTAGGGCAGCCGCGTGCAGGAGTCGCTCTGTCCCAAACAACGGAGATCCCCTGATTTGCGCCGGATTCTTGCGTTGGCCGCAATCGGGGCCATGAGCCTCGGCCTCGCATGTAGTGGCAGGACACACCACGTCGAACTACCAGCCCAGCGGCCCGCGGTGGCCTCGGTGTCCGCCAGCGCGGTAACTCCAAGCAGGAACGCGGTCGATGCGGGCGGCGCCTCGGCCGCCAGTGACCCCGACCTGGAAGATGGGAGCGCTCCCGATGAAGCCGGGAACTCGGATGCGTCCACGGAGGATGCGGACGCGAGCGCAGCAGAGGTTGCGCCATCGAGCGACCTCTCTGCAGAGCCCTTCATGCAACCGCTCGAGCCCCGACGTGCGCTGGCGGCCACGAGCTTCGCGCGCCGATTTGCGAATCTCTCCCCCGGCCAGTGCATGAAGCAGCTACGTGCCGCGAAGCTCCCAGTGAAGCACTGGGGCGGACCGGCCAAGGGGATCGCGAACCCGCACAAGCTCGATGGTGCGCTGGCAGGCGTCAAGTTTGTATTTCCGGGAGGCAAGAGCCCGTTCGGCGTGCTCGATTGTCGCCTGGTGCTGGCGCTCAACGAGTTCGCGCGGGTGTTGGCCGCTCACTCGGTGGTTCGGGTACAGCTCGACAACATGTATCGCCCTCACTCGAGGTTGCCGCGACACCACCGGGGAAAGCCTCGCAATCCGAGCCAGCACAGCTACGGCCTCGCGGCGGACATCACGCGCTTCTGGCTAGCGGATGGCAGCGTACTCAGCGTCGAGGACGACTGGCACGGAGAGCTCGGTGCGCCGGCCTGTGGTCCCGATGCGGTGCTGAACGAACCAGACGCGGACAGCATCCGTTTGCGGAACTTGGTGTGCGCCGTCGCGCGGGAGGGCATCTTCAACCACATGCTCACGCCGGGCTTCAACGCGGCCCATCGCAACCACTTCCATTTCGACATCAAGCGCGACGCTGACTACCAGGCGTTGCGCTGAGCGCTGCGAGGTTGGTGCGCTTGCGAGCGGACAAAAAGAAAACGACCGGTGCTCGATGAGCACCGGTCGCCTGCTTGACGTGCCTGACCGAAGTCAGACCGCGCAAGCTGAGTGGATCTCACTCAGCCGCTGCGTCGTCTCCACCACCCTCGTCGGTCGAGGGGGCTTCGGGCGCCTCAGGCGCCTCGGGGGCCTCGGGGGCCTCGGGAGCCTCAGCCGCGGGCGCCTCGGGCGCCTCGGGCGCCTCGGGCGCCTCGGCCTCGGGCATTCCGCCACCACCGCAAGCAACAGCCATCAGACCAACGATCGGGATAAGAGCGAGTTTACGAATCATTTGGGGATCCTCCTGTGCGAAGCCCCCACTCGGTGCGTGAGCTTCGTGTTTCGGAATGGGAGATGCCCCAGCCTCTCCAACCGGCTCAACAAAAAAGCGCGCAGGGTTTCGATTCGCCACCTGATGTTTGGGTAACTAGTGAAAATCGTTGAAGATAATGAAGTTGCGCAAGACCTGCACCATTTCGCCCGTCCAGGGAGAACTGCGGAGCCGGCGCAGCGACCGAGGTTCGTGATCCGGTGGAGCGCGCGTTCCCGTGCTCATGGGTGAGCCGAAATGGTGGCAAGCTGCGTCTGAAGCATGTCGATGGGTTCCAGCTCTTCAGCAGCCGAGCGCCGGCTGCGCCTCGTCAGAGGCGGAGTGAGCCCGGGCTCCATCGAAGAGTCTCTCCCCCCACGCTCCGAAGCCCACGCAGTCGCCCACCCGGCGGCTAGCGAGGGAACTGATGGAGCCCATGCTTCGGCTCCTGAGCCGAGCGTCTCTGCCGAACCCAGTCAGTCCCTAGCACCCGCACATACACCGCTGCCCGGCGAGTCCGCGCCTTCAGTCCGCGCGGAAACAGCGCAGGTAGAGGATGCGGAGCTGGTGCTGAAGGTGCAGGCAGGAGATCGCCAGGCTTTCGAGTTGCTCTATCGGCGCCACGCCGGCTTCGCCATGAACCTCGCAATCCGCATCCAAGGCAGCGCTAGTGACGTCGAGGACGTCGTACACGATGCCTTCATCAAGGCTCACCAGCGCCTGAACGACCTGCGCGACGCCGCAGCGTTCCGCTCGTGGCTCGGTGCCATCGTGGTGCGCCTGGTGCGCAGCCGGCTGCGCCGGCGGCGCCTGATGGCGACCCTCGGCTTGAGCCACGCTGGGGACGCGGTCGACTTGGACGCGGTGGCATCGGGAGACGCGAGTCCAGAGGCGCGCGCTCAGCTCGCACAGATGTACGCGCTGCTGCAGACGATGCCCACCGAAGATCGCATCGCGTGGACGCTGCGCTACGTCGAGCGCCATCGCTTGGAGGCGGTCGCGCAGCTCACTGACTGTAGCCTTGCCACCGCGAAGCGCCGCATCGCGCGCGCTCAGCGCTTCTTCGAGCAGCACTTCGTTTCCGGAGGGAGCGTCTGATGGCCAAGCGTCGCAGCAGCATCCCGCCGGAGTTCCCGGTGAACGCGCTTCGAGATCACTCAGCAGACAGTGAAGCCCTCGACCGCGTCTGGCAGCGCCTCGACGAGGAGCTGCCGCAGCGCCCCGCCGTGCCGGCGCAGCGCCGCAACACCTCTCTGATCTGGGCCGCTGCCGCGGGTGTGTTGCTGTTCGGGTTCGGCGTCCTGGTCGGTGCGCGGGTCCAACCCACCGCGGAAGTTGCGCCGCTTCCTGCGGCGGAGCCCGCGCCAACGGATCGGGCTGCTGGAGATGAGGCTCCGGAGCCGCAGCCAGCCATCTCCGCTGAGCCGGCGCCCGAGTCTCCCGCGCCAGCGGAACGCCGAATTGCGCCAATCCCGCACGCGCCTCGAGCGGAGACCTCGGCTGTGAACGAGGTGAGCGAGGCTCCGGTGGCAGTTCGCCCGGTGGGTCCGCCGGAGTGGCAGAAGCTCGCGGATAGCGGTGAGTACGCGGCGGCCTACCAGGCCGTGCAAGAACAAGGCGGGTTCGACGCCGTGATGGCCCAGTCCAGCGCAGAGCAGCTGATGACTTTGGCGGAGGTGGCGCGCGCCAACCGTCAGCGCGGTCGCGCCTCCCAGGCGCTGCGCCAGCTGCTCGCTCGCTTCCCGGGTGACCCCAACGCGCCCCTGGCAGCGCTGGCGCTCGGTAACTTGCTCGAGGCTGCAGGTGACAAGAAAGGCGCCGCGGAGGCGTTTGGCCTCTACCGATCCTTGTCGCCGGACGGTGATTTCGCTGAAGATGCCCTCGCTCGTCAGGTCCTGGCGGCCATCGAGCAGGGCAACATGGAGCTCGCGCGAAAGCTCGCCGGCCAATATGAGAAGGATTACCCCAGCGGACGTCGTGCTCAGGAAATTCGCGACGCCCTGGCTGAAGCCGAAGCCAGCGACGCCGGTGCTCCAGAGCCCGAGGGTGCCGACGCGGGCGTGGAGAGCCCCGCTCCCGAGCCCGCGCCGTCCGCCGCGCCAGCGCCTCAAAAGTAGCTTCGTTGCCCTCGCGCTGGCGCTTGGAGCGACGGCTCTGAGCGCTCAGGCCAGCGCCGACCCGGGCCCCAGCTTGGCCATCGAGATCGCCTCCGCGAGCGAAGAGGAGGTCGACGCGAAGCTGGTGCGCCGCCTGATCGCGATTGAGATCGCCGACGTGGATGTGCCACCGGACCCCGAGCACGACCCACCGCTCGAGGTCGTACTCTTTTTCCGCGTGGTACCGGCTGAGAGCGTCAGCGCCAGCAAGATGCTCAGCGTTGAGCTGTGGGAGCGCGGCGAGCTCCACGGTTCGCGTCGAGTGTCGACCAACGAAGGCAAGCGCCTCACCGCACGTCGTATCGCTCAGGCAGCGGCGCAGCTCGTGCTTGGGCTGCGCAAGCGGCGACTCGCCGAGGCGCGGAGGCTGAAGCGCGAAGCTGCACGCGCGGCCGCTGAAGCAGCCAAGCCGAAGCCTCACACGTTGCTCGCGCGTCTGACACTGGACGTTCCGGTTCAAGGAGCATGGATCAGTGGTGGCGGTTGGCTCGCAGGCATGGGACTCGCGCCGACGCTGCGCTTCGACTCGGGCCCGCGTATCGGCGTTGGGCTGAACCTGATGGCCGGCGGCGCACCGGAAATCGACGGCCTGCGCTACTTCGAGCTTAGCGTTTCCCCAGGGTACGACTTCAAGCTCTCCCAGGGTTTGGGTTTGGGGTTAGGGGTGACGCTGGGTGCAAGCGTGGTGCAGCTTCGCGGGGCCGAGTCGGTGGCAGGTGAAGCCGGCCAAACCACGACCTGGACCGGGCGCGCCGTCGCTGACTTCAGCGTCGACGCTCGGCTCTCGGACAGCCTCGTGCTCTCGGTGGGGCCACAGGCTGGCGCGCTGCTGCGCCCGCTCAACTACCGCAGCGCCAGTGCGCCAGAAGTCGACTCCAAGCTGAGCGGCGCCTGGCTCGGGGGCCAGCTGTCGTTGAGAGTGGATCCGCCGGGTGGGCTCTGAGAGATTGCGCAGATGGCGAAGAAAGCCGTCTCGCTCCTGCCTGTTCCCGGTGCTGACGACCCGACGCCGGGCAAGTTTGCCTTCACCGCTCGCCTCGATGAGCTGTTCGCTCAGGGCTGGCCGCACCTCTTCGTGCTGAGCGACGAAGCGGTTACGCCAGCGCAATCGAAGCGCGAGGCGCTCAAGGCTTGTCAAGCGGTGGATCCGTATCTACCAACGTTGGTTCCGCGCGACACTGCAGAGCGCATGTTGAGTGGCTACCTGCATAACCCTTACGAAGCCAAGGGGTCGATTCAGGCTGCGCTGGCCAAGCCCGAACCTGTGACTCCAGCGCTCCTGGAGCGCGTGCTGGAAGCCAAGTTTCGGCGCCTGCCAGGTGAAACGTACGTGTATCGCCTACGCGAGGTGCTGTTCTTGTTCGAGGCCTTCCTTGGCACCGAGACGGTAGTCGAGGCGATGGTCGAGCATCTCAGCGTGGGTCTCGAGCCCGAGAACTGGGGCAAGACCGCGTTCGATCAGGATCATGAGAACGCGAACTTTCGCCGCTCGTTGCTCGCCTTTGGCTGGCTGCGCCTGCGTTTCCCTGTGGATCGCTGGAATAAGCTCACGAAGCCATTGCTCAAGGGCCACCCGAAGCTGCCCAAGTTCACGCAGTCGCTGCGCGTCATCTGCGACGACACGGCGCCTCTCCCGCCCCAGCTCGACTGGTACTCTGCTGACGCCGCTTGCCAGCGCCGCGATCCCGCACCTTTGCGCATGCAGCTGGAGCGCTGGCCCAAGAACTGGGACGAGCCGCAGTGGGTCTATGCGCTGGGTTCGGATTTCCTCCGGGAAGCAAATGTGACGGGGCTGCGGTTGAGCCCCAAGTGGCAACAACAGCGGCACCTGGCAGAGCTGGGTGCGATCCGTGCGCCGGGTACGTTGCGCATCATCGAGGCGCTGTTGACGAGCCGCTCGGTGTCCGCGGAGGCCGTGCTTTGGCTCGAGCAGCACAGGGATTGGGTGGAGCACGAGGGACTGCCGGTGCTGGATGGTTGGTCACACACCAAGGCGGTGGCGGAGAACATACGCCGCGTGATGCGGGGCGAAGCCTTGCCCTCACCCCCAAAACCCGCTGAGCTGAGGAAGCAGCTAAAACAGCTGTTCAAGGACCTGCCAGCGCAGATGAAGGCATGTAAGGGCGATCCCGAGGCTGAACGCGCGGCGATGCGTACGGCGTTCGAGAGCTACTGTGAGATCAATGCAGCGCTTGGAGAGATCAGCCCGGATGCCTATTTCACGCACCAGCTGGGGCTAAAGTGGCGAGCGCCCGAAGCGGACATTCAGCGCTGGATCGATATCGCGGTCGACGTGGCCTCCCCGTGAGGCACTATTTCGAAAGCGCGTAGATCAACGAGCCGTTCAGGTCGCTGATCTGCGATTCCAGCAGGTCTTTGGTGTCGGCCTTCACATCGATCGCGAACCAGCTGGTGCCCTTGGGGCTCTTGCGCTTGATCGGTTTGAAGGCCATGCGTGAGCTCTTGAACTCGTCGATGATCTCCGCCTTGTCGCCATCGGTGACCAGGAGCTCGAAGTGGAAGCGATCGCCCTTGATCTCCATCGTCGTGAACAGCTGGCCCTTTGAAGATGGCGGTTTCGCCCACAGGAGTGACAGCCGTAGCGAGGGCCCGCCCCAGACGCCTGGCCGTGGGCCACCTCGACGCGGGTTACTCGCCGCGGACCCGTGCCCGCTGTTCCCGCGTCAGATTGACCCACTTGCCATCCAGCAGGAAGCGACCGTCCGGTTGCTTCTTGCAGTTCTTCACCTTGATGGCGAAGACCCCGTTGGTGCCGTCGACGTTGCCCTCGAGGGTGGATCCCGGAGGAGACGGAATGCTGCTGCTGATCTTGGCGAAGGTGCCGTCGCTCTCGACGAGCGCGCCGTCGCCGCCTTTGAGCCAGCTTAGCTCCAGCGCGCTCATCGGTTGCCTCCGCGGGTCTTGCCCTCACGGATCGCGTCGTAGGCCTCGCGCTTGGCGTCGCGCTCCTTGAGGGACTGGCGCTTGTCGTACTGCTTCTTGCCGCGGGCGAGGGCGATCTCGAGCTTCGCACGGCCGTTCTTGAAGTAGCACTTGGTGGCGACGATGGTCATGCGCTCGCGCTCGACGGTCGCGCGCAAGCGCTCGATCTCGTAGGCGTGGAGCAGGAGCTTCCTCGGCCTGGTCTCGTCGTGGCCGAACGCGGCGTGGTCCAAGGTGGGGATGCGCATGCCTTTGACCACGGCTTGGCCGTCGCGGGTGATATCGACCCAGGCGTCACTGAGGTCGCCGCCGTGGACGCGCAGCGCGCGCACCTCACTTCCGATCAGCTGCATGCCGGCTTCGTAGGCGTCCCCGAGGTCGTACTCGTGGCGCGCCCGCCGATTCAGGGCGACCACGCGATCGCCGAACAGAGCCTTGTCTTTTCCCGCAGCCATTTGCTGATTCGCCGCGGCTACCGGGGCGCATCTGCGCCGCCGCGGGGAGGGCACTATGCACGCGCCACAGAGCACCGCAAGTCCCAGCTTGGCCCTTTACCCAGCCACCCTGGAGGCGCATATCACCCGCCGCATGCTGACCACTGAGCTACGGGGCGCTCGTACCCACAATCTCAAGTCCGTCGACCTGAGCTTGGTCCCTGGGGAAATCGTGGTGCTCACCGGAGTATCCGGCGCCGGCAAGAGCAGCCTGGCCCTGGATACGCTCTACGCGGAAGGTCAGCGCCGCTTCGTCGAGAGCTTCAGCCCCTACGCTCGCCAGTTCCTCGAGCGCCTCGAGCGGCCGCCGATGGACTCACTCGAGCCCGTGCCCGCCGCCGTCGCCGTCGACCGCAGCGCGCCGGTGAAGAGCTCGCGCTCATCGGTAGCGACGATGGCGGATCTCGAGCCGTACCTCTCGGCGCTGTTCACTCGGGAGTCGCTGCCGGTGTGTCCCGAGCACGGAAGCATCGGTCGACTCCTGGACGCGGCAGCCGCGGCGCGCGTGCTCGCGGAGGATGAGAGACTGCAAGCGGGTGAGCCGATCTTGCTTGGCTACGTCGTGAACGTTGCCTCGCGGGAACACTACCTGGAGCTGCGGGAGGCGCTGGCCGAGGCGGGGTTGCGGCGATTGCTCTTGAAAGGGGAGCTGCGCAAGCTGGATGACGTCAAGCCGAGCGAAGCCTCCAAGCAGCGGGTCGCCATCGTCATCGACCGCATCAAGCCGACGCTCAAAGAACTCTCACGTATAGCCGAAGGCATCGAACTCGCGTTTCAGCGCGGTAATGGCAGCGCGTGGATTGGCCTGCCCGATGGCAGCGAGCGATTCTTGAGTTCGGGTTACAGCTGCGCGCTGTGCGAGGACGCCGGCAAGCCCCGGCGCTTGGACGCGCCCCGGCCGGGGCTGTTCTCCTACGAGTCGCCGCTCGGTGCTTGTGCTGAGTGCCGAGGCTTCGGTCGCGTGATCGGAGTCGACCCGGACAAGGTGATCCCGAATCCCGACTTGCCGCTGTCGAAGGGCGTGATCCGCCCGTGGGCTCGCGGCAAGTCCACCACCTGGGAACGCCGCGAACTCAAGAAATATTGCGAGCGCGTGGGAGTGCCGTGGGACAAGCCGTGGAGCACGCTCAGCAAGGAACAGCAGCGCCTGGTGCTTGAAGGTGATGGTGACTGGAAGCGTGGTCATTTCCCTGGGGTACTGGGATGGTTCCGCTGGCTCGAGACCCGCACGTACAAGATGCACGTGCGCGTGTTCCTCTCCCGCTATCGTGCCTACGACGTGTGTCCCGTGTGCGAGGGCAAGCGCCTGAACGCCCACGCCCTCGGCTATCAAGTCGGTGGGCTGAACCTCGCTGAGTGGCACGCTCTGGAGATCCAGCACGCCCATGAACGCATCGCTGCGCTCGAGACCCACAGCGGCCAGGGAGAGCTGGCGCGGAGCGAGCTCGAGAGTCGCCTCGGCTACTTGCATCGCGTTGGCTTGGGCTACCTGACCCTGGATCGTCAGGCCCGCAGCTTGAGCGGCGGTGAGACCCAGCGGGTGACGCTCACGGCGGCACTCGGAACCAGCCTGCACAACGCGCTGTTCGTGCTGGATGAACCGACGGTAGGTCTCCACGCCCTCGACATCGAGCCGCTGACCAAGCTGCTCCGGGAGCTCGCGGATCGGGGCAACGCGGTGGTGGTGGTGGAGCACGACCCGTTGCTCATCGCCGCAGCCGATCGCGTGATCGAGCTCGGCCCAGGGGCGGGTGAAGCAGGCGGTCACATCGTCCGCGATTCGCGCCTCACCCCCCAGAAATCCGCGAAGTCTGTCAAGGGACCTGCCAGCAGTGCTACCCACGGCAAACCGAAGAGCACCAAGAAAAAATCTGCAGGGAAAGCTGCTGGCGCTCCTCACCAGACGCTCGAGGTCGCTGACGCAGCCAGCGCTGGCTACTCGCTGCAGGCTCCGGTTTACGTACGCGAGCGCCGGGTGGCGACCCAGTGGCTCGAGCTGACCGGCGCCGCCGAGCACAACCTGAAGGGGATCGACGTGAGGTTCCCGCTGGGCGTGGTGTGCGCGGTGACCGGCCCCAGCGGCTCTGGCAAGAGCAGCCTGGTGGAGGACGTGCTCGGGCGCGGGGTGCAGCGCGCGCTGGGAGACTTCGATGTCCCACGCCCCGGCGCGCACACGTCGCTCAGCGGCGCCGAAGCCTTGAAGCGTGTGATCCTCGTGGATCAGTCGCCGCTCGGCCGAACCTCACGGGGCAACGCGGCGACCTACACCAAGGCTTGGGATCGCATTCGCGCGCTGTACGCGGCGCGGCCCCTCGCCAAGGCGAACGCCATCCCGCCGAGTGCCTTCTCCTTCAACGTGGACGGCGGGCGCTGTGAGGCCTGCAAGGGAGAGGGCTTCGAGACGGTGGAGATGCAGTTCCTCGCGGATGTGAGGCTGTCTTGTCCGGTGTGCGGCGGTAAGCGCTTCAAGCCCCACGTGCTCGCGGTGGAGTATGCGGGCGTCGATATCGCGCAGCTCCTCGACACCACGGTGGACGACGCGCTCCGGCTGTTCGATTCCCAGAAGGAGATCCAGCGCACCCTGGGGCCGGTGTCGCGGCTCGGGCTCGGTTACTTGCGGCTTGGGCAGCCGCTCTCGACGTTGAGCGGTGGTGAGGCGCAGCGGCTCAAGCTGGCGCGGGCGCTGTGCGAGAAGCTAGACCGGGCGCTCTTGATCCTGGACGAGCCGAGCGCGGGCCTGCACTCCCACGAGGTCGGTCTGCTGTTGCGCGCCCTCGACGACGTGCTGCGCGCGGGCGGCAGCGTGCTGCTGGTGGATCACGACCTCGAGGTGATCCGCGCGGCAGACTGGGTGATCGATCTGGGTCCTCAGGGCGGAGCCGGGGGTGGCGAGGTCGTGGCTGTGGGCGCGCCGGAGAGCTTGAAGCGCGGCGCGACCGCGGATGCGTTGCGCCTCGGTCCGGGCACTCACATCAAACGAATCCCTGCGGAACCAAGTCGCCCGGTGCTCAGCGTGGAGCGGGCGCGAGAGCACAACCTGCGGGATGTCTCCGTGGAGATCCCTCACGGTAAGCTGTGCGTGGTCACCGGGCCCAGCGGTTCTGGCAAGAGCAGCCTGGCCTTCGACGTGATCTTCGCCGAGGGGCAGCGACGCTTCCTCGAGACATTGACGCCCTATGCGCGGCAGTTCCTGCCGACGTTGCCGCGCCCCGACGTGAGCCGCGTGGAAGGCGTGCCCCCGGCGGTCGCCCTCGAGCAGCGCACCAGCCGCGCGGGGTCGAAGAGCACCGTCGCCACCGTCACGGAGGTGGCGCATTACCTGCGTCTGCTCTACGCCAAGCTCGGCGTGCCCCACTGCCCGGATCACGATCTGCCGATCGCGAACTTGAGCTTCGAGCAGGTGCTCGCGGAGGTCCGCTCACAGCAGGGTAAGTTCGATCTGCTGGCGCCGGTGATCCAGGCGCGCAAAGGCACCTACCTCGACGTGTTCACGACCGCGCAGCGGAGCGGCATTTCGCGCGCGTTGGTGGACGGCAAATGGATCCAGACGGATACGCCGCCCAAGCTGAGCCGCAGCAAGGAGCACGACATCGACTTGCTCTTGGGGACTCAGCTGAGCGCCAAAGACATCACGCCGGAGCTGTTGCGCCTGGGGCTGCGCTGGGGCAAGGGCGCCGTGAAGCTGCTGGGCGCGAACGGCGCCACGCGGCTTATCTCGCAGAACTCGGCTTGTCCGAAGTGCGGCCTGTCGGTGCCGGAGCTCGACCCACGCTTCTTCTCCTTCAACACCAAGCAGGGGCGCTGCGAGACGTGTGAGGGTGACGGCGTGCTCAGTGAGGTACGCAAGGTAGGCCGCGGCAAGCAGGCGCGCAGTGAAGAGGTGTTCTCCGTGTGTCCTGATTGCGCCGGAGAGCGCCTCGGTCCGGTGCCGCGCTCCGTGCGCTTCAGCGCGAATGGTAGCGGGGGCGTGCGCTATCCGGAGCTGATGAATCTCGCAGTGCGTCGCGCGGTGGCTGAGGTGCGTAAGTGGAAACTCAGCGGCGACCGCGCGCGCATCGGTGACGCGGTGGTGCAGGAGCTCGAACGGCGCTTGAGTTTCCTCGAGGAAGTTGGCTTGGACTACCTGAGCCTGGATCGCGGCGCCCGCAGCTTGAGTGGGGGGGAGATGCAGCGTCTCCGGCTGGCAGCGCAGCTTGGCTCCGGCTTGACCGGCGCGCTGTACGTACTCGATGAGCCGACGATTGGCCTGCACCCGCGAGACACGTCGCGCCTAGTCGGCAATCTCAAGCGCCTGGTCGAGCAAGGGTCGACGGTGCTCGTCGTCGAGCACGATGAAGACACGATTCGCGCCGCCGACTACCTGGTCGATGTCGGACCAGGGGGCGGCAGCCATGGGGGGAACATCGTCGCAGTGGGCGCGCCAGAACATGTGCTCGCGCAAGCGGACTCACCAACCGCCCAGAGCCTGCGTGAGCCGCCCCAGCTGCGCAAATCGATCCCCGTGGAAGCGGTTACGGCCAAGGCGACGAAGCGCGCGAGTAGCGCCGGTGCCCCGCGTGCTGCCGAACAGCAGTGGCTCGAGCTGCTCGGCGCCTCGGAGCACAACCTGAAGTCGGTCAACCTGAAGCTGCCGATCGGGCGCCTGAGCGTGATCGCGGGCGTGAGCGGCTCCGGCAAGAGCACGCTGGTGCGACAGGTGTTGCTGCCCGCTTTGCGTCAGAAGCTCGGCTTGGTCGCCGAAACGCCAGGCACCTTCTCAAAGCTTGGAGATACCGGGGCGCTACAGCGGGCGATCAGCGTCGATCAGTCTCCGATCGGGCGCACGCCGCGCTCCGTACCCGCCACGTTCCTGGGGATCTTTGACGACCTTCGACGCCTCTACGCGGCCACTCCCGAGGCGAAGGTGCGCGGCTTCGACGCCAGCCGCTTCTCCTTCAACACGCCGCGCGGCGGGCGCTGCACCACGTGCGATGGTCAGGGCGCGATCACTCACGAGATGAGCTTCTTGCCTGACGTGATCACGACGTGTCCCGCGTGCGATGGTCAACGCTTCGAACCGTCCACACTGGAGATCCGTTATCGCGACCTCTCGATCGGCGACGTCTTGAATCTTTCGGCTGAGCAAGCGGTGACCGCCTTCGAGAATCATCCGCGCATCGTTCAGCCCCTGCGCACCCTGGTGGATCTCGGAGCGGGCTACGTTCGCTTGGGGCAAGGGTCTCACACGCTCAGCGGTGGTGAAGCTCAGCGCTTGAAGTTGGCGGCCGAGCTGACGGAGGGCGCACGCCATCAGCCGACGCTGTACGTCCTGGACGAGCCGACCACGGGACTGCACTTGCGCGACGTCGGGCGCCTGGTTCAAGTGCTCGGGCGGCTCGTCGAGCGAGGCGACACCCTGGTGGTGATCGAGCATCACCCGCACGTGATCGCTAGCGCTGACTGGATCGTGGAGCTGGGGCCGGAGGGCGGCGATGCGGGCGGTGAGCTCGTCGCTCAGGGCACACCAGGCGAGGTGCGAAAGCGCAAGACCGCGACGGGGAAGGTGCTCGCCCAGCTGCTCAAGCGTTGAGGCGCACGCTCGAACGGTCGTGTAAATTTCCTGGAGGAAATTACTGGGGCTACGGAAGCCTGAGTCGCGGCCGTCCGGTCCCGGTCGAGGTGGCTGTGGGCTGAGGCTGAGGCTGCGGCTTGCTCAAGCCCGGTAGGCGCAGACGAGGCGCCGTGCTGGTTGGCGTCGGCGTGGGTGTTGGCGTCGGCGTGGGTGTTGGCGTCGGCGTGGGTGTTGGCGTGGGTGTTGGCGTCGGTGCCGCCGTTGGAGTGGTCCTCGGCTTGGTGCTCGCCGGTGCGGTGTAGGCTGGGGTTGGCGTTGGCTCCGAGGTTTCTGCAGCGGCGGCGGTGTCAGCGGTCTCCGTGGTACCGCTGTTGTCGCTGGGGTTCTCTGCTGCAACCGTGGCCGGCGCCGGCTCGTCCAGCTGGAGTGGCTGCACCGGTGCGTCGTCGCTCCCGCTGCTCGAGTTCATCACCAGAGCCACGGCGACGCCCGCACCGCTCAACCCGAGCAGCACCACGAGGATCGGCACCAGCACGCTCTTCTGCTGTTTCCCTCCGGAATAAGCCGGGGCGGGCGGAGGCAGGTACGCTCCGCCTGGTGGCATGCCGGGAGCGCCGCCATATCCGGGGCCAGGACCGCCGTACGCCGGGCCGCCTGGCGCTGGACCGCCAAAGCCTCCGTAGCCAGCACCTGGCATGCCGGGCCCACCGGGACCCATGCCGGGTCCAGCGGGTCCCATGCCGGGTCCGCCGGGTCCCATGCCGGGCCCACCGGGTCCCATGCCCATACCGAGGCCAGCAGCATTTCCGGGCGGAATGCCGAAGGCGGGCCCGGGTGGGGGGGGGAAGGCTCCGACCGAAGCGTCAAAGATCGGGGGTTCTCCCGGTTGCGTCGCGCCAGGCTTGTTCCAGGGCAGGCCGTCATCACCGGCGGCGTCGCCCATGTCCGTGCCGACGGGCTCGAAGGCTGGCATGTCCGCTTCGGTGGGTTCGAGCAGCGCCGTTCGACCCGCGACGGCCTTCTTTGCCGCCTCAGGGACTGCGCTCTCTTGCGTGGGATCCGGCGCGCTCTCTTCCGTGAACTCCGGCGCCGTCTCCTGGGTCGGGCCAGCCATGCTCAGGGGTTGCGGCGACGCTTTGGGATCAGTCGGCTCCAGTTCGAGGTCGAGGGGCATCGCGTCCTCTCGCGTAGGCTCGGGTACCGCTGGGGTGGCGGCTACGGTCTCCGTATCGGGTCGGCGGGCGTCTGCCATGGTGACTAATCGGCTCGAACAGCTGTGAGCACTGGACAGTAGCCGAATGTGGGGCGACTCGCTAGCGCGTGCCGGGCAGCTTCAGCGGGCAGGAGGCGTGGCCGGAGCGGCTTGGTTGCAAGCAGGAGCGCAGCCAGTAGCTAGCGGCATTGCTGGGTTTTTTTCGCTGTGTATGCTGCCCGGATGCCCCGCTTGGTGATCGACGCTCGCTCCGTGGTCGCGAAGAAGAGCGGCATTGGAAACTACGTCGACGCGTTGGTGCGCCACATGGCGCCCATGAGTGGTGATCTGGAGTTCAGCCTCCTGCGTCATCCGGAGGCTCGTGAGCTGGGGCCGCTGGTAGATGGAGTCCCCGAGATCTTTTTCCGTGGTGAGACGAAGAGCACCCCAACCGTATTCGCCCTCGCGCGCGAGGTAGATCTCAGCGGTTTCGACCTCTATCACTCGCCGGCGGATCTGGTGCCCCTCGGCATTCCTATCCCCTGGGTGGTCACCATCCACGATCTCATGTGGGTCGAAGCGCCACGCTTGGCCTCGGCGTTTCTTCCGGTGAGGATCGCCAACGGGCTCTGGTACAGCACCAACATCCGGCGCGCGGTTGCGGGGGCCGCTCAAGTGATCGCGATCTCGGAAGCGACGCGGGTTGCGATCTCGCGGCACTACCCGCGCCACGCCCACAAGACGAGCGTGATTCACCACGGAATCGAACACGCACGCTTTCGCGCTCAACTGGCAACGCCGGCGCCCCGCGCGCTGCTAAATGAGTATCTGCCCGAGGATGCTCGCTACTCGCTGATCGTCGGGCAAGGGTCGCCTTACAAGAATCATCCGGCGATGATCCGGGCCTTCGTCGACGCGTTCAAGGACGACCCCGGTCACAAGCTGGTGCTGCTGCGTCGATTCGCGCGAGTCGACTCGGAGATGCGCAAGCTACTCGCGCGACCTGATGTCAAAGAACGGGTGATTCCGATCTCCTTCGTTTCCGACGAAGTACTGATCGCCCTGTACCGGCACGCTCGAATGTTGTTGTTCGCCAGCCTGTACGAGGGATTTGGCCTTCCGGGGTTGGAGGCGATGGCGCTTGGCACTCCAGTGCTCGCGTCAACCGCAGCGGCGGTCGAGGAGATCACTGGGCCCGGTGCGATTCACGCGATCCCGGATAGTCATAGCGACCTGGTGCGCTGCATGAGGCGCCTGGATGGAGACGAAGCGCTGCGACGTCGACTCGTGGAGGAGGCCGCCCAGTGGGTGAAGGGCTACCAGTGGGATGATGCCGCGCGGAAAACCCTCGCGGTATACCGAGCCGCGCTGGCCTGACGCTGCAGTTAGCGGTTCGCGGTGTCGACCGCGGTCAACACCGCGACCTGGATGTCGAGTCGACGGGACGAGTCGATCGGTGACCCGTCGAGCTCCACCACGTTGAAGCGGTCGTGTACCTCGCCGTCTTTGGTGCGCACCTGCGCTTCGACGATCTGCACGTTCTTCTCGAATAGAGCCGTGGCGAGCGCGGACAGCAAGCCCGAGCGATCTCGGGTCTCGACTTCGAGCACCGTTAGCCCGCCGTCGGAGCTCTCGACGAACCTGACGCGAGTTTCGCTGCCAGGTGTCGCAGCGCGGCCGGCCTTGGAAGGCGCATCGAGGCGCCCTTCCAGCAGGGCCGTCAGCAGCTCCTCGATCTCCTGGGCGCGGTTCGTGTCAACCTCACCCCCGTCCTCGGCGTGCACCTTGAACACGCCGAGCGTTTCCTGGCGCCCCGTGGGAGTGCCTCGAATCCAGATCTCACCGTCGTCGATCGAGAGCTTGAGGGTGGAGAGCGCGCTGCTCGCACGCGCCAGCAGCCCGGCCCGGTCGTCGGCCACGAAGTACACGGTACCCGTCTGGAGGGGGCCCGGATCGACCTCCACGCGGACCAGCTCTGCGCGACGGGCCGCCGCGACCTGAGCGTGTCGTACGATTTCGGCGTGGGTGTGCTGCTGCAGGTAGTCCCGCGGCATGCTCTCCGTGTACTCCCGCACGAAATCAGAGGATGGCTTGCGCTTCTTCATGGTGCTGACCTGGCGGCGCGTTCGAGTCGCGTGCGCCGGGGAAGACGCGCCTCTTATATCACCCCGCACGCGCAGGGCTCGTTCAGACAATGCCACGAGCTTGAGTTGTCCCGGGTCGGGTTGCGCCGCGGTTTCTCAAGCGTGTCGTGCTCGCCGCACCGGGCCACAGGCGCGCTGAATCGACCTCGCTGACTAGTTGCTCGGGGCAGGCTGAGGTTGGAATGGGGGTAGCCCCGGGATCTGAGGGAGGTTCGTCGGGAACGGCGGCAGCGTCGACGGGATCGCGGGTAGCGTCGACGGAAGCGTAAACGGCGGGATCTGAGGTGCGCCGGCGTCAGGTGCTCCAGCATCCGCCTTGGGAGGCTTTGGATTGCTTGGGTTGCTGGGGCGACTGGTGCTCGTCGACGTCGGATCGGGGATGGGCTCGCCGGTGGCCGTGGGTGGTGTGGGTGTGGGGCTCGTGTTCTCTGGCGCGACCGTGGTGTTCGGTGCCGTGTCGATGGTCGGCAGCGCAGCTGGTGTGTCGTCGTCCTGCTGGGTGACCACGATCACGGCGGCCGCCGCGCCAGCGCCGAGCATGACCGTGAGCAACAGCCAAATAATGCCCTTTCCGCCCTTCTTGCGCGGCGGCTGAGGGTAGTAGCCGGGCGGTCCGCCCAGCGGTCCGGGCATCCCCATTCCGGGCCCAGGTACTCCCGGTGCCATTCCGCCCGGTCCCATCGCGCCCGGTCCCATCGCGCCCGGTCCCATCGCGCCCGGTGTGGTTCCGCCAGGAACCGGTGCGTTGGGCGGTGGTCCGTACGGGCTCTGCGGCTGCATGCCGGTCATGCGCATCTGCTCTTGCACGACCTGCGGCGAGACCTCTTGGGTGCCGCCTTTGCCGAAGTCGCCCTGCTCGGTGCCGACGAGGGCCGGCGGTGCTTCATCCTCCGGAGGCAGCGTTTTCGGGACGGTGCTCTTCGAGGCAGGGGGCCCGCCGGTCTTCTCCGTTGCGGGATAGTCGCCGCTCGGCGGCGCTGGTGTCGCCGCCAGACGCCCGGCGTGGCTGAGCTCGCCGGCGTAGCGAGCCAGCGCCAGCCGCATTTCCGTCGCCGAAGCAAAGCGCTCTTCCGGGCGAGGAGCCATTGCCTTGTGGATCACCTCAGCCAGTGGCTCCGGGATGGTCTGATCGTACTCAGTGATGCGCTTCACGCGGCCAGTCGTGACCTGCGAGATGATCATGTGCGCGTCTTCGCCGTTGGCTGGTCGTTGACCAACCAACATCTCGTAGAGCATCGCGCCCATCGAGTAGATATCCGCGCGATGGTCGACCTGGTCGGCGGAGTAGGCTTGTTCAGGCGCCATGTACTCCGGTGTGCCCATGATCGCGCCCGGACGCGTCAGCCCCTTCTTGTACTCGTTCGTCTCACGCAGCTTCGCGATGCCGAAGTCCAATAACCGCAGCAGTGGGCCGCCGCTCGTGCGGGTGATGAACACGTTGTCAGGCTTCAAGTCGCGGTGCACGACGCCCAGGGCGTGAGCGGCCTCGAGGCCACTCAGCATCTGAAGCGCAAAGTCGATGGCCCGATCTCGCGACAGCTTGTGTTCGCGGTCGAGCACCGCCTGTAGCGGTTCACCGCTGAGCAACTCCATCACGATGAACGCGGCGCCGTCCTCGGTCTGGTCGACGTCGGTCACGCGAGTGACGTGGGGGCTCTGAATGCTTGCCGAGACTTTTGCTTCCTGGAGGAAACGCGATACCAGGCCCGGCCGCTTGGCCAGTTCGGGGTGCAAGAACTTGAGCGCGACGGGAGTTCCGAGCACCTCATGTTTCGCCTCGTACACCGTGCCCATGCCGCCATCGCCAATCAGGCGAATGATGCGGTACTTGCCTCGGATCACGTCTCCAGGTTGCGGTCTGCGGCTCATGCTGAATCTTCTTGGCGCTCGGCGGTGTCGCGGAATCTAGCCTGGAGTGGCACATAACGGGCGAATTCCCTCAAGAAGCACAAGCTTCGTGGGTCCGCCTTGTCGACGAACAAGGTGCCGTCGAGGTGATCCGTCTCGTGCTGGATCACGGCAGCAGCGAGGCCTTCCCAGGTGCCCTGGATGGGCTTGCCCTGGCGGTCGAGCGCGCGGAACCGCACTTTTCGCGGACGGCGCACCCTCCCCCGAACCCCATGCACCGAGAGACAGCCCTCGTACATCTCGATCGCCTCGTGCTCGCCAATCACTCCCGGGGTTGCCAGCACCGCTTCCAGAACCGGGTTGATCAAGACGAGCAGGGGCTGGTCCGGCAGGTCCGGGTAGCGGGGATTGTTGCTCACCTCGATCACGCACAGGCGCAGCGAGCGGTACACCTGAGGCGCGGCCAAGCCCGCTCCGTCGGCGTCGCGCATGGTCTCGACCATGTCCTCGATCAGCCGCTCCAACTCCGGGCTCCCGATTTCATCCGCGGACACTTCCCTGGCACGCTCACGCAGTACGGGCTCGCCAAGCTGCGCGATCTTCAAAATCGTCATCGGCTCAGCCTTTGGCTCGCGGCGTCCAAGCCACGTCGACGTGGCCGGCTTGATGGTTGGCCGCTCGTGCCTGGACGAACAGCAGGTCGCTCAGGCGGTTCAGGTAGCGGACCACTTGCTCGCGTACTGGGGCCTGCTCCCGTGCTTCGAGCACCCTTCTTTCCGCGCGGCGACACACACAGCGCGCCTGATGCAGGAACGCCGCCGCCAGCGAGCCACCTGGCAGGATGAAATTCTTCAGCGGTTCCAGGCCCGCCTCGAGGGCGTCGATCTCGTGTTCGAGGGTCTGGATATGCGAGTCGCCCACGGTCTCCAGTCCGAGCTTGTCTTCCTTGCCCGGAGCACAGGCCAGCTCGGCGCCGAGTGTGAAAAGCTCCGCCTGAATGCGAGCAAGCGACTCGTCCAGCGCGCCACTGATCCCGGCAGCTCGCGCGAGCCCGAGGATGCTGTTCGCCTCGTCGACGGTCCCATACGCCTCGACTCGAGGATCGAACTTGGACACGCGCACACCGCCGAATAGGCCCGTCGTGCCGTCGTCACCCGTCCGGGTGTAGATCTTCATGCCCGCGAACATAGCAGGCCTGGAGCGGTCCAGCGCGAAGGCGAGAGGTCACTCGCAGGGCGAGCTAACTGAGGGCTCGCGCGAAGGCTCGATAGCCCTGTTTCCAGGCGTCGATATCGCGCGAGGTGCCGTCGGTGATTTGCACACCAAAGCCCGGCGGCACTGTCGCGGAGAGGTTTGGGCCCCAGGGGCGCCGCCACGCCACGTGCGCTTCCAAGCGTACCCGGCGATCGGTGCGGGGTGGAGTCAGCTCGACCCAGACCACGTCTTCACTCGGGGGATTCAGGGTTCGCACGTAGAGCCCGCCAACGCTGACGTTGTAAGTGTAGCCCTGGTCATCTCGATCCAGCCCTGCGGCACGAAAGTCCACACGCGTTCCGTACAACAGGCGGGCGCTCGCGCGGTTGTCCACGCCCTGGTTGCGTCCGAGCTCGTTCGCTCGAAACAACACGTTCTCCGGTGGAGCGTAGCCGTCACAGACCGTGGCGCGTTGAGCGCCGACCAGCTGCTCCCGCAGTTCCGCGAGGTGCTTCGGCGCGGTGGTCAGGACCCACAGTGCTTCACTGCCCGTGTCTCGCGCCTCCTCGAGCAAGGCGCGCGGATGCTGCTCCAGCTCGGCGTTCATCACCACCAACGCGAAGTCCTTCGAGCGAGCGAAGCGAGCGGCGTCTTCACCGGCCACGGCGAACGTGACTTGATAGCCAGCGTTTCGCAGCACGCTGGCGAGAGAGACCCGGCGCGTGTGGTCGCCTTCGCACACCAGCGCTCGACCTCGGCGCGCGCTCGGCGGCACCAGTTCGTCCTTGGGTAAACGTCGCAAGCGCTCGATCAGCGCCCGCGGATGACGCAGCGACACCGCGTCGTCGCCTCCCCAGCTGAAGGCACTCGCGAAGCTCAGATCGTCGAGTTCTGCA
Organism: Polyangiaceae bacterium; assembly: GCA_041389805.1. GTDB lineage: Bacteria > Myxococcota_A > Polyangia > Polyangiales > Polyangiaceae > JAHBVY01. The sequence goes on from JAWKRD010000043.1 coordinate 67,656, forward strand.
GCCACTGCCAGCAGCGGCACCTGAGCCAGATGGCTCTGCGCCCGCGTGTCGCAACAAAAGGCCTCGCAGCCTGGCAGCGTCGCATCGACCAGAATCGAGTGGGGAGTGGCTTCAGCGGCGCGCTCCACGGCCTGCTTGGGCTCGGCGCAGATCGCCAGCTCCAGCGCGGACTCCTGGGCCACCACTGCGAGGCGAGCGCGCTCGCGCTGGGAGAAGTTGCCAACGGCTAGGATCAGCGAGCGCTCAGGAGGCGCTGCCGCCAGCGTCCCGCTCGTCGGCTCCTGCGGCTCCTCCGCCGCGGGCGCAAACTCGTCGAAGTTCAAAGGCTGGGCGGCGTCGAACGTAGTCATCTACGCTCAGAACGGTCGCCCCCGCTGAGTCTTGAGCCCTTCAGGCGGTGAGGATCTGCTTGATCTCACCTTCGATGCTAGCCGGCTCGACCTCTTTCGCGAGGGCCAGCTCCTGCACCAAGAGGCTACGGGCCTGATCCAGCAGGCGTCGCTCGCCGAAGCTCAAGTCCTTGTCGAACTTCAGGCGATACATGTCGCGCAGCACCTTCGCGATCTCCGTCGGCAAGCCACTCTTCAACATCTCGGTGTAGGCGCGGAAACGACGACTCCAAGGCTGAACGTCTACCGCGACCTCGGGCGCCTTCAGGATGTCGAAGATCTCCTCGGCTTGGTCCGCCTGCATGACGCGGCGCAGCCCCACACGCTCCGCCGCCTCCATGGGGACCATCACCTTGAGGCCAGTGTCCATGATGCGCAGCACGTAGATCGTGGCGTTCCGGCCCCCGAGCTCCCGTTGCTCGAGTTCCATCACCTCACCCACACCGTGGGAGGGGTGCACTGCTTTGTCGCCGACGGAGAACGTCGGCGAAGAGGTTCCGTTTGAACCGTTGGTCTGTGACGCCATCACTGGCTTTGCGCTCCTTGCCCGGAGAAACCCCCCGAAGCGGCGCGGGTCATACACTCTTGATTGCTCTGGGTCAATCGCACCCAGGATCCGAAACCAGCGCGATAACCCTTCGAGATTTTTGAGAAATCAGTCTGGCAGCGAGTCCCCGGGCGAACCCGGCTTAGCTGGTGGGCCCACCGGTCCGGGATCCAGACGCATCAACTCCCCCACATCCGCGGCGACTGCGGCGTGCAAACCGGACAGCAGCCGGTCGAGATCCGCGTCGATTTCGAGCTTCAGAAGGTCGTCGCCTCCGCTGACCACCGGTTTCGACGTCAGACGATCCAGGCCGAACAAGGCACCGGTCGAGCTCGTCGAGAGTTCGTCCCACGCGTCCATCAGCCGGGCGGTCGAGTCAGGACCCACCGCTTTCCAGTCACCGGCGAGATACAGGGTGAAGCGACCCACTCCGGCATTGCCGCCGCTCAGCGGACGCAGCGTGATGGCTGCAGCCAGAGCGTGCGCCAGCAGGCCGTGGGCGCCTTGCATCCACTCTCCGTCGAATGGACCCGGCGCCAGGAACACGAGCGGCGCGTCGACCGCCTCCTTCGGGAGTGTGCTCAGCGCTGCGCCTGCGAGCGCTGGCGGTGACTTCTTGAGCTTGCGCCGCGCAAAGGCTTCCACCACACGGGCTGGAGTTGGATCCCCCACGGAAACGGCGACCAGATGGCGATCGAGACGTACGAGCGTCTGCGGTGTCGTTCCCACCATGCCCGTCATGCGCCACAGGTCCGGATGCGGGTGCTTGAGCGGCTTCGAGGCAAGCAGGCGCTTCGCGAACCGCTCCTCGATCAGCGCGTCTTCGTCCGCAACCCGAGCGATGTACAGCGTGGAGTAGTCGAAGCCGGCGACCGCTGCTTGAGGGACTCTCGCTGGATCGATGCCGCTGCTCAGCTGGTACTCTCCGAGACTTCGCTCTGGCACCAGGCGAGCCAGCGCCTGACGAACTTTCGCGTCTGCGAGCAGCTGTTTGGGCTTCGCCAGCACCAACCACCGCAGTCCCGCGGCGGGCACGTAGTCGGCGGGCGCTCCCAGGAACAGCGGCGGTTGTTCCGCCTGCTTCGCGCCTGGACTTGAGGTAGCTGCGCTGTTCGGATCCTTGGCTGAGCCGCCACAGGCTGCGAGGGCTGTTGATACGCTCAGGCAGAGCGCGATCGCTGCACCGCGCCTCCGGGGAAGCGCAAGCAAACGCGGCCTTTGGATCGACTTCAATGCGCTGTTCCTTGGTGACGTCCGCTAGTTCACGCTCACGTAGGCGAAGCGGCGCTTCTTCGAGCCGACTCGCAGCAAGCAGCGTGTGCCCCGCATGAGTAGATGTTTGACGTTGGTCACGCGTTCACCATCCACTTCGACGCCGCCTTGCTCGATCATGCGTCGGCCTTCGCTACTCGACTTCACCAGACCAGCGTCGCTCAGCGCTTTGCCGAGGGACAGGCCTTCAGTCTCCGTCTTGAACGCGAACTCAGGGACATCGTCCGGGATGCCGTCCTTGAGGTAGGTCGAGTCGAACTCCTGACGCGCGGTGGCGGCGGCGCTCGGATCATGGAAGCGAGTGATCAGCTCCTCCGCGAAGAGCTTCTTGGCATCTAGCGGGCCAGATTCCGTGCGGATTTGCTCAATCTCGGAGTTGCTGCGCCCGCTCAGCAGGTCATAGAAACGCCAGATCACGCTGTCGTCGATTTGCATGCACGTGCGGAACATCTCGATCGGCGCCTCGGTGACGCCGATGTAGTTGTCCGCCGACTTGCTCATCTTCTTGCCGACGACTTTGCCACCTTCGATGCGGGCATCGATGCCCTCGAGGATGGGAGTCGTGATGACGATCTGCGG
>JAWKRD010000044.1:0-67463 GCA_041389805.1 Polyangiaceae bacterium
ACGCTGCGGGCCGACTCGGCTCCGCCGCGCTAAGGTCCGTCGTCACCGGCTCGACCACCCCGGACTCCCCGGTGGGCACGTACAGGCCGACGCTCTCCCAGTCTCCCGAGAGTACACCACCAATCAAGCGGTCCACCGCCAAGGGCATATCACTGCGGAAATTGATATTGGTGTTGCGGCCATCCAGGTAGTTCTCACGCGCAATGGTGAAGAGCACGGGTCGGCTATCGGTGAGCGCCTTGGCGGCGTCCGCCTTCTCGACGGTGAAGCCCGCGCGATTGGGCCACTCTTGGTACTGCCACGAGCCGCCGCCGTCGGGATCGCTGTTGTAGTCCGGATCGATGTAGCGACCACCGCTCGCGTCGATGTCGAAGGCCTTCGGGAAGTTCGAGAAGTCCACGATGTCGAAAACGCCGCCCTGGGACCCCGCCGGGGTGCCCGCGGATCGGTACTCACCAGGCTGCGGCATCAGCAAGGCTCGGGCAATCGCGTCGAACATTTCACGCTCCGCCATGATGTAGGGGCGCCACCAGTCGTCAGAGCTGGCGATTTGGTTGAAGGTCGCCTCGCCGAAGCTCGCGTAGCGCGCGTTGGTGTTGGCGATTGCCCAGTGCGTCGCGCGGAGGCGCTCGAAGAAGGAGCTCGCCGTGCGGGACGGCAGCCGTGGGTAGTACCAGTTGCGGTTGCCTGAGCGAAAGTAGTTGAACACGTAGGACGACTCGAACTTCCGGATCGTCTCCAGGGTGGCTTCGTATACGTCTGCTCCTGCGTCCGACGGGTTGGTGTGTACATACGAGTTGCTCGATACACCCCAGCGGTAGGGCCAGCGTACGTTGCCCGCCGCCGCCCCGACGTTCGCGTCCACCCGCACCTTGGGTGACAGGTAGTCACCGTCGACGGCCGGTCCGTCCTGGAAATCGCGCCAAGCACCGTGATCGCGTGGCGCAGGCATGCACACCTTGCCATGCACGATGCGCCACTCCGCGTGGCTCTTCTCCGCCTCCGTTGCCTCCCGGCAACGCGCTGGATCGAACAGTTTGATCCGCCTGGCCTGCTCGGTGTAGTGCATGCTCTGCACGAACAAGCCGAACTCGGTCTCGTAGTAGACCAGGTTCTCGTCGGGCAGCTGGCTCCAGTGTCGCGAAGCGAAGGGGGTTTGGTCAGCTTGCTTCAAGCCGTCGGGCGCATCCGCGTCGAAGGTCTCGAGCACGCGCCCGTAGAGCGCACCTACCATGTGGCGGTCGTATTGCCCCAGTCCGACGCTCTCGAAGAAGCGCTCGTTCTGGTATTCCATAGTTGATGTATTGGCAAAGTAGTTGATTCCTGGACGCGACTCCGCGCCCTGGCCGAGTTCGTCGTCCGTCTCTGGGTCCAGGTAGCGCGGCCCCATGCAGTCGTCTGCGCTGGCGCTGTACACGTCTCCCGATCGTGGCTTCCCCTCACAGCTCTTGAGCGCCGCCCCTTCCTGGGTGCGCAGCTGCCAGTACTGAGGATTGTAGTTCACCGAGTCGTAGCTCGACGCAAACTGATGGAGCATCCCGAGTGAGTGACCGATCTCGTGGAGCGCGATCCCCTTGTAGGTGTCCACCCACAGGTCGTTGTAGATCAGCTCGGCTCGGCGCTTTGACAAGGCCTCTGGAGAGGCGCTCGGTCCGAGATCCTCGAAGCCGCTCATCAGCACCTCATCGGAGTACTTTTGCTTGAAGTAGCGTGCGACCCCCTGCGTGTCGAGGTTCCCAACGCCGCTACCGATGGCATCGTCGAAGCACACGCCCCTGGCCTGCATGCCGAGGTCGACGCGCTGGAGTAGCTGCTCGACGCTCCCGTAGTCGCTGCCACGGAGCGGGGACGCCATCTCCAGCGCTGCGTCGCTCATCTGAGCGCTGGAGGAAATCCCTACGGAATCCATCATCCAGCTCGGGTCGAGGAGCTGCGCCTCGATCTGGCTCCCGCGCAGGTTCCCAAGGATCGCGTCCATCTCGAGGGCCGACGTGGAACTCGGACCGAGTCCGGCTTTCGATTGCTTGAGCATCTCGTGGCGTTCACGCACCGATTTCGCAAGATTCGAGGTATCGAGCTTCGGTGCAACCTCGCTCGCGGCGTGGGCGGCGTCGACGCTTGCGACGCGTTCGGCCAGCTCGGCTTCGGTGTATGACGCCGGTAGACGGCCGTCGCGCAGACGCTTCTGATAGAGTTCAGCAGGGACACCGTCGGTGATGTCGGTCACGTCGAGCTCGCCGTTGGCTACCATGATGATGTCGCGGGCCCGGGCGGCAGCGAACGTGGCTGAGCGGCCCATGGTCGTGGCCGAGGCGCCGATGATCTGCCCTGTCAGCGGATCGGCGTTCCAGTTGGCGATGCCGCCCCAGGGCGCCTTCGACTCGTAGGGCCAGTAGAACAGGAAGTTCTTGCGTACGTCCCCGACCCGAGCCGTTTTCCCCACGGCACCACATACCTCGGGGTCGTAGTCCCGCACTGGGTTGTGGCACAGCACCAGGACGTCAGGCATGTCCTTGACCTTCTGCAGGCCCCAGCCTCCGTACCCGACCATGTCGATCTGCCCAGAGTCGAAGTACTGATCGGTGCAGCTCTGGCGATCCCCAGCGCCCGTGTTTCGACATTCCACCTCGCGAGCGTTGGCCACCGCTTGCTCGAACATCTGATTCCACGAGTAGATCAGATCTTCCGTGGCGCCCCGTTTGCTCACCTGACCGTCAGCCCCGACTTCATCCAGCAAGCCCGCTGGCGTCTCCGGGTTCACCCAGTACGCGACTGGCGCCACCTCACGATCGCGATAGGGGATCGTACAGCGATTTCGCGAGCTGCACTGGGAACCGCTCGACCCGGGGTACCCAGTCGAAGCGTTCTCGCACTGGTCGTCGGTCCCATTGTGATCGCCGTCGCCTCGCGCGGTGTAGTCACATGGCACGCTGCATGACCCGGATGGGAGGCACTCACCTCCCCCCTGACAGTCAGCATTCGTCTCGCACACACCTCGCGTCTGGTGGCTCTGACGCCAGATGTTGTGGATGTTCATGTAGCGATGCATCCCAGCGTCGGTGTAGCCGTACTGCGGGTCCCACTCGACACGCGGAGGCGTCACTGTTCCCACGCTGAAGCTGTCTCCGATCCCGCCGGGGTTGCTCACCACGTCAAGCCCCGCATGATTGTTCTCGAACGGCTCGAAGTCGCGGTCGGGGTCGACCTGGTCAACGCGCCAGTAGGACGAGCGAATCACGGCTTCCTGCGGGTCGCAGTTGTTGACGGCGTTGCCGGTGGTGATGCCGAGCACCAAGCAACTCGGGACCTTGCCCGAGAGGTCCGAAAACGGAGAATCCGTGGTCGCGGGGGCCACCCAGAACTTGCTGGTGACGTCGAAGTAACCGCTGTCGGTCTCGAAATGGGGCGCATCCGGGTTCTCCGGATCGCTCACGTAATAGGCGATGCTGGTCAGCTCGAGGTCTCCGAACACCTTGCCAACGAACATGTCGTTCCATTGCGGTGTCTCCACCTCATTCATCGACCAATCCACCCGGAAAAACTTGCGTTCGTTCCACGGTCGATCGCTCGTGTTCTCTTCGAGCACATTCAGCTCCTCGCCGGTCGAGGGGTTGTATGCACGCGTGATGTCGAAGTGTTTGTCGATGGGATAGATCGCGACGATGGTTCCGTTGGTGGCCTGACCCTTGTCGTCGGCTCCGTCACCGATCCCGTATGCCTTGCGCGCGATCAGCTGCGTCTCGGTGATCTCCCAGCGGATGCGGTCGACACCACTCCAAGACCCGATGCCGATCAGCTCCTGAGACTCCGAAGCGTCGACGACGAAGTTGCGCCAATAGAACTCGGGGTCGTCGTCAGTCTTGGCCAGGTCATCCCCGACAAAGAAGCTCTTCTCCAGGGCGTTGGGCTGAACCTGGTTGATCGGCGCGCGCTCCTCAGCGCACCCCGAGTTGAGCAGCCAGAGCGACGCAAGCAGCGCCGGCCAGAATCGAGCCATGGGCGTTCGTTGTAGACCAAGTTTCACGATTACCTCCGAGGTGGGTCGCTCGCGATGGCTCGCTTCGCCCAGCACGACTAGCTGACGCGAGTGTCGCGAGCGACCACGGGAGCAGGTTGATTGGAGTCTCGTCTCGTCCACGTCCCGGTCAGGTGCGCTAGGCAAATCCGAACGTGACAGGATGTCGACACGAGCAACGCTAGAGAGCCAGTTTCTGCGTGTAAATCCGTAGTTTTTCTGCCGGGAAATTCAAACTGCGACGTAAGCAGCGGCACGCCTCGCATTCCCTAACGGTTCGATCGTTAAGATGCGCACGCGCGCTCGCCGCGCGCGACGGGCGTAAAGGAATGCACGGGATGCACAACCAGGGCGGGCCGGCGTCAGCTTTCGCACACCGCAGATTTACAGCAAAAGCCCAGGGATTTTCGCAGCGACGCCCGCGAGGAAACACAGCGTGGGCCACGTCCCAACCAGCGTGCCAGAGCCCATCGGCTGGGCGCCCCAGAGTGTCGATTGGCACGCTTGGTGCGTCAGGGGGGAGATGCGAGTTTTCTTGCCGCGCGGCTACTTGTGCGAAACGGACACCACCGCTAACATGCACTCCACGTCGACGCTTCGCATCGGCGCTTCCAGCCGCTTGGCGCGCTTGAGCGCCACTGCGACTACCTGGCAAGACCACAACACGGTTCCGCGCACGGGCGCACTGGCTAGCCAAGGCAGTCCCAACCGGGAGAATGCCCTAGGACAAAGCACTGCCCGCGCAGCTTCAGACTTTCGCGCGAGCCTTGTTTCCATGTGGCAACTCATTCGAGGCGACGACTTGCAAACTCTCCCGGAAGCAGGACAGTCCACAGACCCAGAACAGCGGACAGCGCTCGACTTGCCGCGGCCTCCCTGCGACTCAGCCCCCGTCGCGAGCAGCTATCGGGGCGAGTGGCTAAGCGCGTTCGGCCAGGTCGACGAAGCGCTCTCTCGACACGCAGCGCCCTCTCGACACGCGGCGCCCGCCGGGGTCGCGACCTCCACCGCGGGGTCGGCCGGCTTCGTCTCCGCGTCGAGACTGGCTGCGGCTTCTCAGCGAGAGCCTGGGCTGCTCCGGCTTTGGTCGGAGAGTTCTCGGGCGCTACATGGGGTGGACTCCCACATCCGCCGCCGCTGCGAGCTTCACAGGCTGCCCGTCTTGATCAGCTCCCGCAGCCCTAGCGGCGGCGGCGTGTATGACCTCGCTGAGCGCTTGTCCTTCTTGGGGACGAACGACGAGCCACGTCCCAGCGCCAGTCAGCTTCTCGAGCGGTTGATCGCCTGGTTCGAGACGTTTCACGGCGTGTGCGTGGTGTATGTAGGCGACGAGCTCGCTGACAGCGCGCTCCTCGAGGCGCTCGAGCAGGCCGATCTAGCCTGTGTCGTCGTCGCCCTCGCCCGCGGTCCCCTGGAGGCGTTTCGCCCGCTTCCCCACGAACTAGCCGGGGATGACTTGCGTCGTTGGTGGGAGGCACTTGCTGCCCACGCGAGCCACCGCCACCAAGGTGTGGGCTGGGAAGCCCTGCTGGCAAGCGGCGCGCCTTCACGACCAAGCGCGCGCGGCGTGGCCTTGCTCGGCGCCCTGCAGTTGGCTGCCCGACCCTGGCCGCGCGTGGCCATGGAAGCGCTCTACAACCATTTGTGCGTTGACGTGGCGCCGAGCCCTGAGGCTGGAGAGCCCGAGGGGACGCTCTCCGGCCCAGGCCAGCTCGCTCGTGAAAAAAACGCCTGCCAGACGGCGCTCGCCGAGCTGCTGGAAGCGGGCGCGGTCGAAGTTCGCGATGGCCTGGTCGAAGCACTCAGTCTGCTGGACCACACCCACTTGGTGGACCCAGCTCGCATCGCCGATGCGCTCGCCCACGTGTATCCACGCGACCCAGCCGCGCTCGCGCGCGCAGCGGAGTTGCGCCTTGGGCTCGGCGCTCAGTCCGGAGCCGCTGAGACCTGGCTGAGCGCACTGGAGGCTTGCGCCACCCATCGCTGTCGCGCGGAGCTTTGGTCAAGATCTCTGCCCAGATCCGGGGAGCTCGAACCCATACTCCAGACCGAGCTGAGACTGTCGGCCGCGGAGTCCTGCATGGACCGTGGGGATACGGCTCTGGCGGTGCGTTGCAGCGACGGCGCCGGCGATACGGCGCGCGCACTACTGGTGCGGGGTCGCGCAGCGCTTGGTCAGGGTGACCTGGCAGGCGCGAGCGCGGCCTTCGAGCAAGCCGAGCGCTTCGCGTCCCGCGAAGGCGACGCGCATCGCGCCGGTGTTGCAGGAGCCTTGTTGGCGGAGGTGGAGCTCAGTCGGGGTCACTACCAAGCCGCAGAGCAGCGCGTCCAACCGCTACTTGGCCATTCGAACGCCGCGATTCAATTCTCAGCGCGCAACGTGGCCGGTAAGGTGTTGCTTGCGCGCTCCGACTGGGCCCGCGCGGAGAAGCATTTCGCCGCGGATGCCGCAGACGCCGCCCTCGCAGGAGAGCTGACGGAGGTGCTCAAGGCACGGGTGAACCGCTCCGTCGCCCTGCTCGCACTGGGCCAGCTCGCGCTCGCAGAAGGCGAGCTACGACGCGTGCTGAGCGAGTCGGGCCGCCAGAAGAACTCCCGTGCCGCGGGGTACGCGCTGAGCAACCTGGCGGTGCTTCATATCGACCGCCGTGAGTACTCCCACGCCCTGGACTACCTCGAGCGAGCACTCGACACGCACCTGCAAGTGGGCCACCGCACGGCATTCGCCCACGACGTCACCAACCTGGTCGAGCTCCGCTTGCGCATGGGGCAAAGCGAGGAAGCAGAACAGGCGCTCCGCTTCGCCCGCCGCGCGCTGGACGAACCGCCCGTGACGAAGCTGTGCGCCCTCGGCCTGGCTGAGGCCAGGGTTGCCTTCGAGGGCGGCCAATTACTCAACGCGAAGCGCGCAGTGCTGAACGCCAAGCGGCACGCGGACGTCGCCGCCAACGGAGACAAGGCAGACGAGTGCTGCCGGATGGCGGCACGCATCGCTCTCGCAGAGGGTTATCTCGAGGAGGCGCGCTCCGAACTCAACGAGGCCCGTACCCGCGCCGCCTCTGAATACGCCCACGCGGAGATCGCTGTGCTGAGCGTAGCGCTCGAGCAATGCGCCGGGGACGCAAGCCTAGCCGATGCGGACGCAGCCGTCGGGCTCGCCAGGGGCTCGGGGGACGAAGAGCTGATGCGGGAGGGTCACCAAATCGCAGCTCGGGTCGCGTACACCAACGACAACCGAGACCGCTCTATTTTCCACGTGGACAAAGCGTTGGAGTGCCAACGAGCGGTCGCGAGTCGACTTGCCGACGCCACTCGCTTCCTTGCGCGTGGAGAGCAGCTCGTCTTGAACGAGCTGGCGGCACTGCTCAAGGGCGGAGAGCTGGCAGCGACGTTGCGCTACCCGACCGGCGAGACCGAACTGGTCGGCAACAGTGCCGGCGCACAGGCTCTCCAGGCTTCCCTCACCCAAGCAAGACGGGTGCCCACCTTGCTGCTTGGTGAGCGTGGCTGCGGGCGGCGCTACGTCGCCTGGCTGTTGCACCAGGCGCTTCACGGACGCGCGCGCTTCGAGCTTCGGGCTGCAGCGAGCTTGAACGTCGACGACTTGGAGCAGCTCTGGAGCGACGGCGCGCAAGGCCGAAGCACCCTGCTCATCACCAACCTCGAACAACTCTCGCTGGGCGTCACTCATCAGCTGACGAAGCGTCTGGGCTCGAACCAACCGGGTCCCTGGGTGCTGGCAACGTCGACCTCGGATCTCGATGCTTGCGCCCCCGAGCTGCTCGCGGTGGTTGCCGCTCAGACCATCCGGATCCCTGCCCTACGGCAGCGCCTGGGGGATCTGGACGCGCTCGCCCGGCAGCTGCTGCAGCGTATCGCCCTGCAACGCCGCGAGGCGGTGGCCGAGCTAGACGAGCGTGCGCTTTGCCTGCTCCGAGGCTACGAGTGGCCGGGCAACGTCGAAGAACTCGAGCTGGTGTTGCGTCGTGCGACCCTGCGAAGTCCGCGCCGGGTCGATATTCAGAGCTTGCTCGCCGCGTCGCCTGAACTGACCCAGAACCGCCATCGCTTTGCAGCACTTCAGGCCACGGAGGCCGGCCAAACAAGCGAGATCAACGCGCCGCGCGCAGCCTTCCGCGAAATCGTGGAGGCAGGCTTCAGCCTGCCCGACGTGAAGCGAAACGTGGAGCGGGAGTGCATCGTGCTCGCGCTCCGCCAAACCTCCGGAAACATCACGCGTGCCGCCCAACTACTGGGCATGAAGCGCCCGCGCCTCAGTCAGCTCGTGAAGCAGTACGCCCTCGTCGAGCTTTGTTCTCACTTCGCGCCCAGCGCCAAGAAGGCGCCGACAACCCAAGGACGCAACTCATGACCACACCCAATCGCCCCTCCTTCGCCTTCTCTCGAGTCTTCACGCTGTGTTGTGCGCTGGCCGCCGGCCAACTCGGAGGCTGCGCGCTGGAAACGCAACCGGGGTCGGAGGATGCCGCACGGCAATCCGGCGAGCTCTCCCTCGAGGATGACGATTCGCTGACACCCGACCAGGTCGACGATGGCTCCCGAGGCGTCGAAACGGATCCAGACCCGCTACCCTGGCAGCCCGAGGGAGACTCCGTGGGCAGCGATCCGGACCCGCTGCCGTGGCAACCCGATCCGCTGCCGTGGCAACCCGATCCGCTGCCCTGGCAACCCGATCCGCTGCCCTGGCAACCCGATCCGCTGCCCTGGCAACCCACACAGGACACGACCGGGAACCCCGCGGAAATGAGTGAGCCGCAGGATCAACCCTCCAGCAAGGTCACGCAAAAAGTCGACTCCGCAGTCGACGATCGTCGCTAGCTCAGAAACTTCTCGACGCCAAAGCGCTGGACCTCGACGGGCTCATCGGGGTCCAAGCCTGCCTTCTGCCTCGCGATCTTCACCTGGGTCGCAACGTCTTCGACACCGGGCACCTCGGGCAGGAGCACCCCGCGCTTGCCGCCCGCACCGCGCACCACGACGCCGTACCGCTTCGGATCGAGCTCCGCCGCGCTGACGACCGCCTCGGGGGGGCCCAGCACGCTGACTTCAATCGAGAGCTGCAGGAACTCGCCGCGGGTGAGCGGCGGAAAGCGCGGATCGCGACTGGCTGCCAGCACGGCGGAGCGCTGCGTCTCTGCGGTCACATCCGGGGTCAATGGCGAGAGCGAGCCGATGCAGCCCCGCAGGTTGCCGCTGGCGTCCCGCAACGTAACGAACACCGCTGCCTCGAACTTCAGGGGCGGCACCGCGTCGGGCTGCCTGCCGTCGAGCCACGCGCCGATCGCTTGTCGGGCGATCTCCGTCAGCTTGGCTCCCCTCACCCCCAAACCCATCATCCTGACCTCTACCACGCTCGTTCCGCAGGCTCTAGACGCTCGCGACTTCATCCGACAGCAGATCGGCTATGCTGCCGCGGTGCGACCTCCTCTGCGACCTAGACTGCTCGCGCTGGCCTTGCTCGGCCTCTCAGGCACGGGTTGCTTTCGCGTCACGTTCGTCGATCACGTAGCGGAGGCGAAGCAGCCTCCAGGCACAGAAGTACCCGAAGAGAGCTTCTGGCAACACAACGTCGTGTACGGTCTCGTCAACCTGAGCCACGACGTGGACGTGCGCGACGTTTGCGGCGCCCCCCCGGAGCGGGTCCAGACCGCTGGGGACCTCCTCACCAGTGCGCTGACGGTGGTCACCGCCGGCCTCTACTTCCCCCGCAAAATCTACGTCACGTGTCCCGCGCGACCCACGCCGCCAAAACCGGAGCGCCGCCAGTGAAGCCCGGAGCGAGGAACTGGCTCTGCGCGCTGATTTGCGCTCTGTGTGTGAGCGGATGCTTTCGCAACACCGTCCACTCAGGATTACCACCCGGAAAACCATCAGCCAAGATCGATGAGCTGTGGCACCACTCGCTGTTCTGGGGGTTGGTCGACCTGAGCGGCAGCTACGATTTGGTTCGCGCTTGCCCCAACGGGTGGGCGGAGGTGCACTCTCAGGTCGCGATCCCGAACGGCGCCCTCGGCCTATTGACGGCAGGGATCTACTACTCAGAAACGGTCAGTGTGATCTGCGCGAAGCCCGACGACTCGCTGCCCCAGATCACACGCCCCCGCGACTGAGCAAGGACATCTCGCGGACGGGGTGCTACCACTCGCGCCATGAGCGTGCGCCTCGAGTTGGGTCAAGTCTCGACCCTGACCCTCACCCGCCCCGACAAGTTCAATGCAATGAACCTCGAGATGGCAGACGCCATCTCGTCTGCGATGCAAGACGTGAAGCGCGACCCGGAGACGCGCGTCTTGGTCCTGCGCGGCGACGGCAAGGCGTTTTCTGCCGGTGGGGACTTCGACATGCTGGGCCGCAACGCGGAGCAAGCACCGGAGAAAAACCGCACGGCAATGGAGGCGTTCTACCGCCGCTTCCTGAGCGTGCTGGAGGTCAGCGTACCCACCGTCGCGGTGCTGCACGGCGCGACCATCGGCGCGGGGCTGTGTCTGGCCATGGCGTGTGACATCCGCCTGGCGGCTCACGAAGCCAAGCTGGGCGCAAACTTCGTACGAGTCGGTCTGCACCCGGGCATGGGCTGCAGCTTGTTGCTACCTCACCTGGTCGGGCGAACGCGGGCGAGCGAGCTCTTGCTGACGGGCCGCCTGCTGCAGGGCGAGGAGGCCGAGCGCATTGGCCTCGTCACCCGCTCCGTGCCTCGCGCCGATCTGGAAGCTGCAGTCGAGGCCCAGCTTGCAGAACTACTCCAGGCTGCGCCCATCGCGGCGCGGCAGCTCAAGGAGACACTGCGACTACCCATCTTGCGCGATCTCGATCAAGCGCTCGCGCGCGAGGCAGCTTGCCAGGCCGTCGATTTCTCTACGCGAGACCTCAAAGAAGCCGTGCGCGCGTTCACCGCTGGAGAAAAACCGCGCTTTACTGGTGAGTAGGCGCTAGGATCCAGCCATGCAACTTCGCTTCCGTGGGGTTCCGGTCCGTTCGTTCCTTGCGCTGAGCACGGCGCTCGCTGTGCTCCCCGCTGCATGCGGTGGGGAGGTCGCCGGACCGACGCCAGAGGAAGTCGACACCGATCTCTGCGCGAAAGCCAGCCAGCTCGGTTGCATCGGGCTCAACGAATGCAAGCAATCCCTGGCGGAGCTGCGGGACGACGCCTCGAAGTCTGGGTGCGCCAGCCAAGCCGACTCCGCGCTCAGCTGTTTCGCTCGTGAATTCAGCGACTGCTCCCAGGGCATCGAAGACGTTTGCCCCGCGGAAGCGGACGCCTACGACACGTGTGACCACGGGAGCGATCCGCCGGACGAGGCATGTTTCGGTGGTGGGTCGGCCTCGCAGTGCAGCGTTGGGTGCTCTGACTACTCCGCCGAGTGCTACACCCTCGCAAACTCTCAGGTCGAGTGCCGCTGTACCGCGGGACCGAACATGGGCCTCTACTTCGACGCGGACTGCACGACCATCCACTCCGCGTCCCTGGCTTGTCGCTGAACGCGCCTCACTCGCTTTGGGTCAACTGCCCCAGCAGCGCATCGACGGCGCGCTGGTAGTCCTGAGGCTTGAGCACGAGCTGCAGGCCGCGCATACCCGCGCTCACGGCGATTTCCTCGTGCTCCAGCGCGGACTCATCGAGCAACACCGGAAAGCGCTTCTTCGCGGCGAGCGCAGTGACTCCCCCGCGAATGTAGCCCGTCAACGGCTGCACTTCCTTCAGCGCAACCAGCTGAGCGCGCTTGGCGCCGCAGAGCTTCGCGGCCGCTTTCAGGTCGAGCTCGGCGTCCCCGGGGATCACCGCCATGACCTCGCCGCTCGCTTGCTTCCCCAGGGGCTCGACCCGCAGGAGCAGCGTCTTGAACACGGTCCTCGGCTCCATCCCGACCTTGCGAGCTACCGTGGGCGCTGACAGATCGCTCTCGTCCACCTCATAAGCCACGCAGCGAAACGCGATCTTCAGGCGCTCGAGCGCACGGGCGGCATTGGTCTTGGGCGGCGCTTTGCTCATCTCACACAAGCTCGAAGTCTCGCAGCGCGTCGTCGAGCGCGCCCGTCCGGATCAGCTCACTGACCCGCTCGATGTCGGGGTAGAGCACGCGGTCCTCATCCAGCGGAGGCACTTCCGCACGGATTAGCTCGTAGGCCTTCTGCACTCCCAGTCCAGGACTCAGTGGCGTACGCTGGTCCAGGCCTGCCGCAGCGGTCAACAGCTCGATCGCCAGACAGCGCCGAACGTTCTCGACCACCATGCTGAGCTTGCGAGCGCCGATACTACCCATGCTCACGTGGTCCTCCTTGCCTGCGCTCGACGGGATCGAGTCCACGCTAGAAGGATGTGTCAGCACCTTGTTCTCGCTGACCAGGGACGCACTGGCCACTTGAGCGATCATGAAGCCCGAGTGCAATCCGCTGTTCTTCGCGAGGAAGGGGGTGAGGCCACTCGAAAGGGCTGGATTCACCAGCTGCTCCACGCGCCGCTCACTGATGTTTCCGAGCTCAGCCAGGGACATCGCCGCGAGGTCCAGCGCGAACGCCACGGGCTGACCATGGAAGTTGCCACCACTCACGATCTCCGCTGAGCCATCCTCGGCAACGAAGACGCTGGGGTTGTCCGTCGCGCTGTTCATCTCGCGCTCGATCACACCTTTCGCCCACTCGAGCGCGTCCCGGCTGGCGCCGTGAACCTGAGGCATGCAGCGGAGCGAGTAGGGGTCTTGCACCTTCCCGCAATGGGCGTGGCTCACCATGATCTGACTGTTCGCCAACAGTCGCCGCAGATTTCCCGCCACAGCTGCCTGCCCTGGATGTGGGCGAAGCGCCATCAACCGATCCTCGAAGGGCCGCTCACTACCCTTCAAGGCCTCGAGGCTCAAGGCTCCGGCGATGTCGGCGGCTCGCGCCAGACGCTCAGCGTCCACCAGGCTCAGCGCGCCCCAGGCGGTCATGTACTGAGTGCCGTTGATCAGCGCGAGGCCTTCCTTCGCCTGGAGCTCGATCGGCGCGAGCCCGGCAGCGCTCAGCGCCACGCCGCTCGCCACACGCTCACCCTGCCAATACGCCTCCCCTTCGCCAATGAGCACCAGCGCCAAGTGCGCTAGCGGCGCGAGATCGCCAGACGCCCCAACGGAGCCCTGACTCGGAACCCGAGGCGTGACCCCCTTGCGAAGCAGGTCGAGCAGCGCCTCGAGCACTTCCACTCGGACGCCGGAGTGCCCGATGGCTAGCGTCTGAGCGCGGAGCAACATCATCCCACGCACGACCTCCAGGGGTAGGTCAGCTCCCACACCCGTGGAGTGGCTGCGAACCAGGTTCCGCTGGAGCTCACGCACCTGAGCGCTGGAAATCCGAGTCTCCGCCAAGAAGCCGAAACCCGTGTTGACGCCATACACGTGAGGCGCTTCGTCGCCCAGCGCGATGATGCGATCCACGGCTGCTCTGGAAGCGAGCATCCGGTCCCGAGCCGCGGACTCCAGAGCCAAAAGCGGGGCACCGCGGGCTACTTTTGAGAGTTGCTGGATATCGAGGGTCGTGCCCAAAGAAACCGCATTCGGCGACTGAGTAGGCTGCGCTTGGCTCACGGCGCGACCCTATACCAAACCGCAGCCCGCCAGGCTGCTCCAGTGCGCGCATCGTGAACCTCGGCCAGGATCTCCTTGCTCGCAAGTTCACCCCGTCACTATCCTCGGCCGCCAGTGGGTTATGGAGTTTTAAAGGCTTCGCGCTCGTGGAGCGCGATTCGCCGAGCATCGCAATCAGGGCTGCCACCGCGCGGGTGGCTCCTGGGAGCGCTCCTCGGGGTAGTCACGTTCTCTGGTCTTGCGCAGGCTCAGCCGGCCGATCCACCGGCAGCCGCCGCTGACGAGCCAGCAACCGAAGACAAACCTAGCGACCCGCCAGCCGCTGACGCGGAGTCCCCTGAGGTCGATCCGGATCAACCGAAGCCAGGCGGTCGCACAGCGGACGCGGCGGAAGCGGAGGCCCCCGAAACGGCAGTCGCCAACACGGAGTCGCCCTCCGCTGATTCGGCGCCCGCTGCACGCCCCAGACCACCTCCTCCCCCACCGCCCTCGGACGCCGTAGCTGGCAAGGACTTCCGCAGCCGTTTCGTGCTCGAGAGCGCGCGTGCGCCTTTCCTGCGGCCGGATCCCGACGTGGCGACCGGACAAATCCGCGGGGAATATCAGTTTCGCGTCACCGGTCTCAGCGACCTTCCACTCAAGGCGCGCCCAGGTGGGCCAGACTCCCTCGGGCAGACGGTCCGAGTCGAACACTGGCTACGCCTGACGCCGCGCTTCTTGTTCCGCGACGATCTGGAGCTAGTTGGTCAGATCGACGTTCCGCGAGGATTCATCGCCGGGCAGGAGACCCAGGAAGTGGGCAGTGCCGAGGAGCCGTACGATGAGCGCTTCCCGGTAAAGGTGGCCCCCCGCTGGTTGTATTTGACCTGGAATAGTCCCATCGGCGTGTTCCGCGTCGGACAGCAGCCCTCGCACTGGGGCCTTGGCTTGGTCGCCAACGACGGCAACCACGAGAGTCTGTTCGGCGACTATCGTGGTGGCTCGATCGTCGAGCGCGTGCTCTTTGCCACCAAGCCTGGCGGAAAAGACTCCAAGGTGGTGGTCGCTGCGGCGGGTGATTTGGTGTTCAAGGACCGCACCGCGGACCTGACCGACGACGAGTACGCCTGGCAAGGTGTGCTCGCGCTGACCTATTCAACCGACAGCCGCCCACCAGATCCCGAGAAGCCCGCGAATCAGATCGGCCTTTACGCCGTCTACCGCAATCAGTCGCGCAAGGCGGAATCGCTGCCTGGACTCGAGTTCGACGAGCACCTCGAAGTGGTTGCGCTCGACACCGCGGGCAGCTTCAACGCCAAGCTGCCAGGCGAGATTGGTCACGTGTTCGGCGGCTTCGAGCTGGCCTACCTGCTCGGCTCCACCGATCAGCTGCGCACTCGCCAAGAGGTGCGAGCCAACGAGCGTGAGCAAATTCGAGCCTTCGGCGGCGCGCTTCAGCTAGGGGCCGTGCTCACCGAGGGCAGCGGAGAGGATCGCTACGGTCGTTGGGTGATGGAGATGGAGTACGGGTGGGCGAGCGGCGACGCGAACCCAAACGACGGCACTTCGAGGCGCTTCACCTTCGAGAGCAACCACAACGTCGGGCTCATCCTGTTCGACGAAGTTCTCGCATGGAAAACCGCCCGAGCGGCGGTCATCGCAGAGGACTCAGGGCTCACGCAACGCCCCGCGCCGGGCAGCGAACTTCTGCCGAGCGACGGCGGAGTGTTCGGTGCGACGTATCTGTACCCGACCGTCGTGTTTCGTCCGGTGCGTCAGCTCGACTTGAAGGCGGGGCTGGTCCTCGCGCAAGCCACGGCGGACTTCGTCGATCCAGTCGCCGTCACCACCGAGGGGCGCTTCGTGAACTACGATGGGGGTGACGCCAGGAGTCGGGACCTGGGTCTCGAGCTAGACGCGGGAATCCAGTACCGCTGGGCGCTAAACTACGGCATCAACCTCGAGCTTGGGGCGCAGGGTGGCGTGTTCTTCCCTGGCAAGGCTTTCGAAGACGCTCAGGGTAACTCCCTCGGCACGCAGTACATCGGCGTCGGACGTATGGGGTTGCAGTTCTGATGCCTGAGCTGGAGAGCACGATGAGGCACGATTCTACTCCCCCAACCCTGGCAGAGCTATCAGCGTCTCGCTGCGTTGCTGCCACTACTCGTCGCGCTCGGTAGCGTGGGTTGCACCGTCGACGAGATCCCCGAGGGGCTCAAGCGGACTCCCGACGGAAACGGTCCGGAGGTACGCTTCAACCTGTACCACAAGCCCTTGCCCGAGATCCCGATGCCCAACGACGTGGCAATGTGGCCGGATCCCACGAGCCGCACGGGCCTACGCATCAACGCGAGCATCATCGCGCCGACCGAGATCGAAGAGACAGCGCGCGAGAAGTTCGATCAGCTCGAGGGCTGGGGCACCTTTGCCGGCGTGACCGTCGCGTTCGACAAGCGGGATCCCAACGACCCGCGCCCGGCGATCGATCTTGGCAATATCCAGAGTCGCCAGACCGGCGATGACTTCGAATTCTCCGACGACGCCATCTACCTGGTGAACCTGAAGACCGGCGTGCCCGTAGCGCTGGACATGGGGGAAGGAGACTTCCAGTACGTCATCAAAGAGAAGCAAAAGTACTGGCGAAACGACACCCGGCGCCAGGAAGGCTACCTGCTGTTCGAGTCCGCTGACGAAACCGTCGATCCACGAACCGGCTTGTTCGATCCGAGCCGCACGGAGGATGGCACGCCGTTCGGCAAGGCCATCTACAACCCCGCGTGGGACACGGACTTTGACGGCGTGCTCGATCGACCGAATGTGGTCGACCCCACCGCCTGCCCCAATCAGGCGCAGGTCGTGCTTGGACAGGTGAGCGAAGTCGACCGCGATCGTTGCCTCGCGGATAACATCCTAACCTGGTACGAACGCGAGACCGATACGCTGATCATGCGCCCGTTGATCCCGCTAGAGGAGAAGACGGAGTACGCGGTGGTGGTCACCGACCGCGTGCGTGATCCCGACGGAAACGTCGTCAAGTCGCCCTTCGACTTCGTCTATCACCCCTCCCAAGAGGAGGCCACGGAACGCCTCCAACACCATCTCGAAGATCCGGGTCTCGCGAGCTACTACGGCAGCATCGGCGGCACGGGTCTCGAGCACGTCGCGTTCACCTGGAGCTTCACCACGCAGCCCGTGGTCGAAGATCTGCGCCTGATCCGCGACGGCTTGTACGGCACGGGCCCCTTCGCCTACCTGAACAAGCAGTTCCCCGCGGATATCGACCTGATGCGGATCACCGGTCCGGTGGACAGCACATTCGAGGCGAACGGCGTGAAGGAGCCGGAGAAGTGGTACGACGACCCAGAGTACCCAAAGTGCCAGGGCCGACTACAAGAGGCGTACATCCTGGACTTCGATAAGAACTCGGATCTGCTACGGCAGCTGGCTAGCCAGTTCGGGATCGGGGGAGCGTCCGCGGACGAGCTGGTCGACAGCTGGAGTCACGTCAGTCACGCGGTGATCGGCAGCTTCAAGTCGCCGTTCTTCATCCACGGCGGACCCAAAGGCACCGATGCGGCTGCCTCCTTCAACCTCGACTACCGCTCGGGTGATGGGGAGGTGCAGAGCGACACCGTCCAGTTCTTCATCACCATCCCGAAGGCGACCCCGGAGCACCACCAGCCCTTTCCCGTGGCCTACTATGGCCACGGCTACACCAGCTCGGACATCGAGCACCTCGGCTTCGCCGGCTCCCTGGCCAAGCAGGGCATCGCCAGCGTCGGCGTGAACGCGGTGTTCCACGGGCTCGAGTTCGACCAAACGACGCAGAACCTCGCTCGAGGGTTGCTGCGAGGCGCCTGCGCCGGTCCGCTTGCTGACGCGCTGCTGGCGGGCCGCGCGAGAGATCTCGACGGAGATGGCGACCCGCTGAACAACTCCGGCGGCGACTACTGGACGAGCTACATCTTCCACACGCGGGATGTGGTGCGCCAGAGCGCGATCGACTTGCTGCAACTGTTTCGCATCTTCAAGACCTTCGACGGCGAGCGCATGAGCGGCGCCGACTACGACCAAGACGGCAAGCCGAACCTCGCGGGTGACTTCGATGGCGACGGCGTCCCCGACGTCGGCGGTAAGGTGAAGTACCACGCCTGGGGCCAGAGCCTCGGCGGCTTCCTCGTGCCCTTCCTCGCGACGCTGGATCCCGATGTGGTGAGCGCCGCGCCGGTGGCTGGTGCCGCAGGCCTCTTGGACGTCGGTGCGCGCACGTTCCAGGGCGGCGTCTTCGAAGGCGTCTACCTGCGCAACTTCGGGCCCATCATCGTCGGTGTCCCCCCCGAGGAAATCCCCACGGATAAAGAGGGCAACCCCGTCACCGCGTGTGAGCCGGGGCAGATCTCCCTGCGCTTCGTGGTCGTTGACGTGAACGACGATCGGGAACTCGAGTTTGGCTGCCTGGACGACGCCGGCTTGCTCCAGGGCGGCACCGTACGGGTTCAGAACATCAGCAACGGCGAGGTGCGCTGCGGGCGCGTCGCTGGAGACGATGACCAGGGACTCGGCAGCGGCCGTTTCCGCGTCGGCATCCCGACCAGCGTCGGGGACCGACTGTACGTCTCGGTCTACGACCAGCCGGACGTCGTCGACACCTACGCGCCTGACGGTGGCTGTAATCTCAAGCCCGACGCGCACCTGCTCCAGGGCTTCTACGAATGGGGTAAAGGCCTGATCCCCCAGGACGCGAAGGACCCGACCGACTCCTACGTGGTCTGTACCTCCGCCAGGGGCTGCACCAAGTTCCAGAATCGCTATTTCCCCGCGGGATCGGACCTGCGGGCGCCGGTGGAAGGGTTCGGCTACATTCGCCAGACCCCGGAGATGCGGCGCTTCATGACCCTCGCCGCGGCCGCGGTCGATCCTGGCGATCCGGGCAACTACGTGCCCTATGCTGGCTTGAAGACCATGCTGGATCCGTGGGGAAATCCTCACCCGCCGACGGGCTTCTTGAACATGGTGACGGTGGGCGACATGAACGTGCCGCTCAACGCTGGGATCTCCATGGGACGCGTCCTCGGAGCCATCCCCTTCATGCGCCCCGACGCAGCTACCCGCTATCCCGCCTACGCGGACTACGTGACGCCTGACGCACTCTACGCGGATCTCGGAGACCGCACGCCCAATCGCTTCCTGCTCGACAATCATGTGATCGAGGGCATCAATCGCCTCGAGCGTTCGTCGCCCGAGAACAAGAACGGGTGCTACGACAACGAAGTGGCGCCGGAGCACGACTACGCCGGGTGCCTGCCCACGTGTAGCGACCCGAGCGAGTGCGACTCAGGCATATGTACCGAGGGTCGTTGTGCGGCCGCACCCCAGAGCCCTGAGCGCTGCGCCCAGTACCTCTTCGATCCGGACGCCGTGGACGAAGGCCTGGCGCACTACGGGGAACGCGAGGCTCAGGTGCCTCTGCGCCTCGGCCGCATCGCGACGCCCGCGACCCCGGAGAGCATCGACGCGGTTTGGGCCCCGCGCCTGATGGGGCAGCCGTTTGCAGACGACAGCAGCGGCTGGACCGCGAACTCCCGCTTGCTCGCGATGTTGATGGGATACGTGAATCCGCGAGGAGAACACGGCTTCAACCCCGCAGACCCCTGTCAGGAGTGGGTCGCCGGTCGTTACTTCATCAACTTGGTCGCGCGCTTCTTCGCGACCGAGGGTTCCGACCTGTACTACTTGTCGCACCCGAGCACCCACGAGTGCTTGGCGAAGATCGGCAGCGGCAGCTGCAACTTCATTCCTCAAAAGGCCCCCTGAGCGCAGCTCGGACGAGTGATCGATACTCGCGGCGCCAACCGCGTCGTCAGCCGTCGAGGTAGCTCCAGCCGAACTCCGCCGTTTCTCTACGCTTCGCGGGATCAGCCGAAAAAAGCCGCGCCGGACCTCGCCTTGGCCAGGCTCAGGTGTTAGCGTCCGCGCCGCTTGCTATGCGCTACTTCGTAACGATTGAAGGCGAAGAACACGTGATGGACGTCGTGAAGCTGCCCACCGGGAGCTTCGAAGTCCGCCCCGTGAAGCTTTCGGAAGACGGCTCGGAAGAGCTGCTTGCGGCGGTTCCCGCAGAGCTGTCCACCACCGGCGGTCTCTCCACGGTGCACCTCGATGGCAAGGTCTTCGACCTCTCCCTCGACGGCGACGTACCTGGCGATGTCGAGGCCTACGCCAACGGTCACAGAGCTACTGCCCGCGTCGAGACCGAGCGCAGCCGTGCTGCCGCGAGCGTACGCGGCGGAAAGTCTGGCAGCGCGGACGGCACCATCAAGAGCCCCATGCCCGGCAAGGTGGTGAAGGTGCTGGTGACCGAAGGGCAGGAGGTCGCGGCAGGTGCCCCGGTGATCGTCGTCGAAGCCATGAAGATGGAAAACGAGCTGGTCGCAGAAGCCGCCGGCACGGTGAAGAAGGTGTTCGTCGCTACGGGCGACGCGGTCGAAGGCGGCGCGAAGCTCGTCACCATCGGCTGATGGTGCTCCCCGCACAGACGTGTGAGCATGCGGGCCATGTCTGGCGCCCTCGTCGACCCCGAACTCAAGTCGAACGAAACGTCGCCACGCTCGAGTTGGCGCCCCCACCAGGGACTGCCGAGGCTCGCGCTGGCTCACCTGCCAACACCCTTGTGGCGGAACTCGAGCTTGAGTTCGCTGATCGGCGCCGACTTGTGGGTCAAGCGCGACGACATGAGCGCTGGAGCTGAAGCAGGCAACAAGATCCGCAAGCTTGAATATCTCCTCGCGGAAGCGATTGAGCGAGACGCCAATCACGTCATCACCTGCGGCGCGGTGCAGTCAAACCACGCGCGCGCGACGGCGCTCTTGGCCAAAGGGCTCGGACTATCTGCGACGCTGCTGCTGCGCGCGAAGGACCCCAGTGACCCTGGTCCAGAGACGGGCAACCTGGCGCTCGACCGCATGGTAGGCGCTGACTGTCGCTTCATCACGCACGCGCAGTACGCGGATCGAAAGCGCCTGCTCGGCGACGTGGCCGCCGAGCTCACCGCCCGGGGCGAGCGTCCCTACATCATCCCAGAAGGCGGCAGCAACGGGCTCGGTGCGATCGGATACTTCGAGGCGATGCGCGAAATCCGCGAGCAGCTCGAGTGCGGACTCGGCCCTGGACTGTCGAGTCGCGCGACTCATGGCTTCGACCTGGTCGTCCATGCGTGTGGTTCGGGAGGCACCGCCGCCGGTATCAGCCTTGGCGCAGGCGTCTACGGCGTGGCTCAACACACGGCCGTGATGGCCGTCTGCGATGACGTCGACTATTTCAGCAACGTCGTGCGACACATCGAGGAAGAGGCCAGAGGCTACGTCCCTGCGCTCTCGCGCTCGAGCGACGTCCACGTGTTTGATCAGTTCAAGGGCCCGGCCTACGGTATCCCAAGCGCGGAACAACGCGTGTTTATCCGCGAGGTAGCGAGCTGCTGTGGCCTGATCGTGGATCCGGTATACTCGGGGAAAGCGCTCTGGGGCCTGAGGGAGCTGCTACGCGATCCAGCGCGCTACGGCCTATCGTTCAAGCCGAGCAAGGTCCTATTCATCCACACGGGTGGGCTACCAGGCCTGCTTGCATCCCCCAGCTGAGCAGCTCCGCGCGGAGTGAGCTCGAGGAAGAGCCGACATGAGCCTCGAACTACAAACTCCAAAGCTCGACATCCCCAGCGCCGAGATCCAGGCTCGCTTCGACCGACTGCAGTCCCGGCTCGTTTCCCTGTGGGAACTCATCGAGAGCCTGGAGGATCACGGCGACCAGACCATCGTCGTCGTACCCTCGCTCACCGTGGACTTTGACGCGCTTCAGGGCTCCCTCCTTCAGGCCTACGAAGAGCGCTTCTTGTTCTTGCTGTTCTTGTTGCGTCAGCCCCGAGCACGGCTGATCTACGTGACGTCGCAGCCGATTCAGGCCGCGATCGTCGACTACTACTTGAGCCTCCTGCCCGGCGTCATTCCGAGCCACGCGCGAGAGCGCTTGTTCCTGCTCGCCCCGCACGACGGTGCGCCCCAACCCTTGAGCGTGAAGCTCCTGCAGCGCCCCCGGCTCTTGAAGAAGCTGCGGGATCTGATCGGCGACCCTCAGCGCGCCCACCTGGTGCCATTCAACACCACCCATTTCGAACGCGACCTCGCGCTCCGCCTCGGGATCCCGATGTACGGCGCTGATCCCAAGTTCCTGAACCTCGGTACGAAGAGTGGTTGCCGGGAGTTGTTCGCGAATTGCGGGGTGCCGCACCCAGTGGGGATCGAGAACATCACAGACACCGAGTCGCTGATCGACGCGGTCGTGGACTTCAGGCAGCGGCACCCGGACGTGCTGGAAGCAATGGTCAAGCACAACGACGGCGTCTCCGGCGAAGGCAACGCGGTGCTCGACCTGCGAGGCCTGAGCACCGATCGCGGAGCCGTGCGCGCGCGCCTCAGCCAACTCAAGCTCGAGGCCAAACACTGGAGCGTCGAACAGTACCTGGAGAAGCTCGCCCAGTACGGTGGGGTGCTCGAGCAACGAGTGGTCGGCGCTCCCCTCACGAGCCCCTCGGTTCAGCTACGGGTCACGCCACTCGGCAAGGTGGAGCTCTTGTCCACGCATGACCAGCTCCTCGGTGGCGCTCAAGGTCAGAAGTACATCGGCTGCTCTTTCCCTGCGGATCCAGGCTACGCAAGAGAGATCTCCGTGGCGGCGCTCAAGGTAGGCGAAGCGCTGGCAGCCCGAGGCGTGCTAGGTCGCTTCGCCATCGACTTCGTGTGCGGCAAGACCGAGCAAGGCTGGTCAAGCTACGCCATCGAGCTCAATCTGCGCAAAGGCGGGACCACGCACCCATTCCTCACGCTGCAGTTCTTGACCGACGGCACGTACGACGCGGAAAAGAGCGAGTTTCGCATCGGGGATCGCCCAAAGTGCTACGTCGCAACGGACAGCCTGGAGTCGCCCGGCTTCCGCCAGTTCACGCCGAGCGATCTGTTCGACATCTGCGTCCGCCACGGGCTGCATTACGACCACACGCGCCAGACCGGCGTCGTGCTGCACATGCTGAGCGCAATTGGCGACCACGGTCGGCTTGGCCTCACCGCCATCGCTGACAGCCACCGGGAGGCCCAGGCGCTGTACGAGCGAACCGAGCGCGCCATGCACGCTGAGGCGGAGCGCGCCGCCGAGCACGCTCCCCTCCCCGAGTAGCCAGTGCCGGTTCACTGGGGACGGACAGGTACGACGCGTAGCTTCTTCCGGAAAGCCTTGAAGCGCCCGAGCTCTTTCTCCTTGAGCTCGGCGTCATCCAGCAGGTCTTTCTTCTCCGCTGGATCCTCCCTGAGGTTGTAGAGGCCCAGGGGCCGTCCACCGCTCACGATCAATTTCAAGTCGCCTTCGATCAGCGCCTGGCGCTCGGCGTTGTTCGGCCCCGCCGGCATATCGACGAACACGATCCTGCTCTGCGGCTTGTACCCTGGAGGCTGAATCACATCAGGCAACAGGCTCTGCCCCGAGATGAAGTCGTCCCCCTCGCCGCTCGGCGCAGGCAGCCCCAGCACCTGCATGATGGTCGGCACGATGTCGATGCCGCTGCGCGGCTGCTTGATCCGTACGGCATCGGCGCCAGGCACGTGGACGATCAGCGGCACCCTCACGAGCTCCTCCCAGATCTCGAAGCCGTGGCGAATCAAGCCGTGTTCACCAAACGCTTCCCCGTGATCCGCCGTGATCAGGATCACGGTGTTCTTGTCGAGGTCCGAGCCCTTGATGAAGTCCAGCAGCCGGCCGACTTGCTGATCCACGAAGGCCACCTCGCCGTCGTACAGGTCGCGGCTGGTCTTGCCGAAGTCGAAGTCGTCGTGCTTCACGTACTCGGCGTGGGGATCCACGTAGTGGACCCACATGAAGAACTGCCCCTTGTTGGCAGGGTCCTTCAGCTGAGCGATCGCGGCGTCACTCAGCTTGTCGCTGTTGACGGTGCGATCGCCCTCCATCTGCAGCACCTTGGGTGCGGCGCTGGTGTCTTCGACCTCGAACCCTCGACCCACGCCGGTGTCGGCCTTGAAGTACCAGTGGCCTTGCACGTTGATGGTGCGGATCCCGGCCTTGCTCGCGCGCTCGGCGACGAAGGTGTCTTCCTTCGTGAAGCGGTTGAAATGGGACCAGCCGCGGTGAGTCTCGCTCGGGTACTTCCCGATCAAGAGCGGCCCCACGCTCTTGCCGGTGTAGCTCGCCATGCTGTAGGCGTTCTCGAACACTGCGGAGCGCGCGGCGAGCTTGTCCAGATTGGCCGACAGCTTGCGCGGGTTACCCATGTAGCCGAGGTCCCAGCGCAGCGTGTCGATCGTGATCAGCAAGACGTTGGGTTTCTCAGGCAGCTTCGACGCGATGAAAGCCTTCGCGTCCTTGGGTGCTTCGACCTTGGGCTCGTCGAGCACCACCTCGACCGCGTCCTTGCCAGAGCAGTCCTCGTCGACGCCGTTTCCGGGCACGTCGTCTGCTCCAGGGAAAATCGCGGGGTCGTGATCGTCGCAGTCTCCACCACCAAAGCGTGCGCTGACGCCATCCTTGTCCGCGTCACTCAGCTTGCGCAGGCGCGCGAGCATCAACTTGCCGAGGGGCGCGTTGCGCTCGATCGATAGCTTGAGCGGGCGAGGGTCGAGCGCCGCGCCGGAGGCACGCCAGGTCAACCCCAGGGTGAGCAGCGCGACCGCCAGGGCCGCTACCGCGGGGATACGCCTGAAGAAGTGCGGCAACAGATACGCCAGCGCACCGACCAGCAGCAGCAGGCCGGGGCCTCGCAGGTCGAGCTCTTCACGCTTGAACACGCCGAAGACGCCGAGCAATCCTCCGGTACCGCCGGTGTTGCCGCTCGAGATGGCGTAAGCGAATCCGCCGATCGCGATCGCCAGGCCAAGCATGGCCGGCAGCCAGCCCTTGCCCTCGGTCGCCTCGAGGCGCCCCAGGCGCTCTCCGCCGGCGACCACCAACACCCCGATCAGCCAAACCAGGGCCAGACATCCGAGGGCCACCGCAGCGCCGCTCGCCCGCGGTTCGAGCCCTGAGACGAGACCTCTGAGTGCGATGCGCGAGCTGATCACGGTCCAGACGAAGGCCCCCACTGCGCCGAGACCAATCGTCCAACCGAGCTTGCCAGAGCCTTCGTCAGCGACGAGGCGGGCCTTGACCCAGCTGATTGGACTCGGCAGCTCTGCGGGATGTAGCCACGCGACGCCCGCAGCCGTCGCCAGCCCAACGCCCAGCGCGAGGGGCGCGATCAGGCCCCAGTGGACGAGCCACGCACTCGACAGTGGCGGCAGCTGCTCCCCGACCTGGGCGTAGCGCGCATCGGCAAACGCTGCGAACGCTCCCGCGACCGCAGCCGCAAGCAGGGTCAGGCTGACTCGCTTAAACCAGCTCATACTTGAACAGCCGCATACTTGCCCTGAGCGTTGGGGACAACTGAGTGACGGCGCCGCGGCGTCGTTTGTGTCTCGTGGCCCGGCTCGGCCTCGCCAGGTCGACTTTGCGTGCAGCAAGGCAGCCACAGCGGGCATTCCCGGGTTAGGCTCGGCGGGGGCTCGAAGAGCCCCTGCAACTCACCGGTCCATGAGCCAATCTCCCGAGAATCCCGGCGGATTCAAGCCTCCCGGCGCTCCCGCCCAACACGGCGCCCCTCCCGAACAGCGGCCCAACGAGCCGATCGGTGGCTTTGGTCTGAATCTGCCGCCGGGCGTGTCGACCGACGTCTATCAAGACCAACAAGCGCGCGTTGAAGGCGCCGCGGGCAGCGGCAGCAGCCTGGCCATCGTGAGCTTGGTCCTCGGCATCCTGGCCGTGATCCTCAACTTCTGTTGCGGCATCTTCGGCCTGGTTTTTGGCCTCGCGTCCATCGGCACGGGTGTCGCGGTGCTCAACAACAAAGACGCGCGCTCCGGGGATCGCACGATGGCCATCATCGGCATCGTGCTCAGCGCGCTCTCGATCCTGTTCTGGGTCGTCGCGCTGATCCTCGGCTTCGGCATGAGCATGCTGTCGCCTTGACCTCCCACCGCACGTTCTTCTTTTGGGGGGGAGGCGCGCTGTCGAGGCACCTCTGGCCAGCTCGCAGGCGCCGTCAGCGCTTCTTGTTCAGCGGGTGCGCGCTGTCGTAGACGCCGATCAGTTTCTCCATGGAAACATGGGTATAACGCTGAGTCGTTGACAGGCTGCTGTGCCCCAAGAACTCCTGAATCGCCCGCAAATCGGCCCCGCCTTCGAGCATGTGAGTTGCACAGGTATGGCGCAGCGCATGGGGATGTAGATCTGCGCGCCCCGTCGCGAGCGCGCCGTAGCGTTTCACGATGTTTTGCACGCTGCGCACGCTGAGTCGTTGACCGAAGCGATTCAGGAGCAGAGCGCCGGGTGCCGCCTTGGCACTTTCGTGCAGGTAGTCGCGGCGCAGCTCGAGGTAGTGATTCAACGCGAGCCGCGCTTTGTTTCCTAGAGGAACTATGCGTTGCTTGTTCCCCTTGCCGGAGACCCTCAAGGTGTCGTCGCCCGGACCGCGACCGTCGAGCACCACGTCCCGCAAGTCGAGCCCAACCAGCTCGGAGACGCGCAACCCGGAGCCGTACAGGAGCTCCAGGATCAACGTATCCCGCGCGACGTCCTTGGGCTGCTTGTCGGTGGTCTGCGGCGTCGTCATCAGCTCCTGGGCGGGATCCACTCCAAGGAACTTCGGCAAGCCGCGCCGGAGCTTCGGGAGAGCGAGCAGGCGGGCAGGATTCTTTGAACACAGCCCCCGGCGCTCGAAGAAGTCGAACGCCGTGCGCACGGCGCTCAGCTGACGCGCGAGGGTACTCGGCCCCACGGTGCGAGAACGCTCACCGAGCCACAGGCGCAGGGAGTGCTTGTCGACGTCGGCGAGCTCCACCTCGCGACCCCGGCGCTCCAGCAGGAACGCGGATAGCTGCTCGAGATCCCGGGCGTAGGCAGCGCGGGTGTTCGGAGACACATGGCGCTCGTGCTCCAAGTGCTCAAGGAACGCCGCGCTCGCGCGCTCTAAGGTCAGGCTAGCCACACGGCAATAGTCCAGCACACCGCGCCGACTAAGGCCAAACCCGCGCCAATCCCCAGCTGGCGGCGCACGACTGCGCCCTGGGCGTCCACACCTCGAACCGCGATCCAGGCGAGACCCAGCGTGCTCAAGACAAAGCCAAGCCCCAGCACCAAGATCCAGCGCGCCCGCGGCCCCTGGCTCGCGTCGAGCTCCCCCAGCGCCTGCTTCTTCTGCTCGGGATCTTCGCTCCCGCGGCTCGCGAGCCTGGCGAGGGCGCGGTTTGCGCGGTCGAGCTCGGTGGCGTGGGGCTGGGTCAAGCCGCGCGTCTCGAGGGCCGCCGAGCGCACCGCGCGCCAGGCCTCCTGTGCGATCTCCAGGTCGCCCCGGGACTCCGCGCCAATCGCTATCGCCTGCAGGCGCGCGTACGCGCGAGATACGTGGGGCGCGCCGGGAGCGTAGGATGTCGCGCTGCGCCGCGCGTGCACCAGCGCGGTGCGCAAGTCCCCCTGGTTGAAGGCGACGTCACTCGCTGCCATGGCTGCCTCACCGTCGCTCACCGCACGCCAGGTCAACAAGCCGAGCGCCAGCACGGCGAGCAACAGCAACATCGCGGCGGTGCGCAAGAACGCCTTCAAGCGCGCCTCCCCTGCGCCGCCGTGCTGGCGCGAATCCTCACGGAACCGTGTGCTTGCTTGCTAGTTGGGGCACGGCGCACCTCCCCCCCAAACTCGAGCATGAAATACATCACAGGAAGTCACGACGACGGAAGATCAAGCTCGCGGCGGCCAACAAGCCGAGGCTCCAGAGCAGCGACTGCAGGCCTGCCGACGCCAGGTAGCCAAGAATGGGTTCGCCCGCCTCTCCGGTGAGCAGTGGGCGCGGCGGGACGTAGACCATCAGGTTCGGGAACACCCAGGAGAGCACCTCCGCGACGCGCTTGATGGTCGGGCCGAAGACGCGCTCCGGCATGCTCGCGAGGGTGTCCGCGCTGCGTCCCACGACGAACACGCTGAAGGTGAACACCGCGGTCAAGAAGGGCGACGAGAACGCGGCAAACAGCGTCGCGACGGCAGCCACGATCATGACCTCGAGCAGCGTGAGCA
Organism: Polyangiaceae bacterium; assembly: GCA_041389805.1. GTDB lineage: Bacteria > Myxococcota_A > Polyangia > Polyangiales > Polyangiaceae > JAHBVY01. The sequence continues at coordinate 27,733 of JAWKRD010000044.1, forward strand.
GCGCGCCGCCGGCGATCACGTTGCGCTCGTCAGGCGCGCCCCCGCTCAGCCAGAAGCCGCCAAGCAAGAGCAGCAGCGCACCCAAGATGGGGACATATGTGCGGTGCCGAGGCACACGCCAGGCGTACACGCCAAGCCCGAGGACGAGCCCTGGGCCAAGCAGCGCGGCTTGCCAGAGCGGGCGCCCCGACATATTCCCCACGGCAATCAACAGCCCGCCGGCGTTCGCCGCGACGAACACGAAGACCGTCAGCAAGGTACCGATGTACTTACCGAAGAGGTACTCCCAGCGGTGGATGGGGCGTGTCAGGATCGGGAAAATCGTCTTCAGCTCGAGCTCGCGATAGAGCGAGCTGGCTCCGAGCACGACGGCCACGACGATGCCGTAGATCGAGATCGTCGCTGCGCCAAGATCGCTGACCACCCGCATCTTCGAGCGCGACGCGAACTCGCCCACGATGATCGAGTAGCCGCCGGTGGCAATCGCCAGCGCGAACAGCCCGTGCAGCACGCGCGCACGCACCGCTTCGCGATACGTGTTGAGCATGATCACTCCGGGACGGCCGAACATGGGGCCCAAAGCAATAGCGCCGACTCCCGCCACAGGTAAAGCTCTCGTCAGCCGAAGCGCCCACAGCGCCGGGCCCCGGCTGACGTCTAGGCGTCGACGTAGTCCCGAATGCGTCGGGGCATGTCCAGCATGATGTCGACGATGCGCTCCTCGAACAGCCAGCGGATGATGCCGTCACCGAGATTGAGCGCCACACCCACGGAAATCATGCTGCCGCCCTGAAACGGCTGGGCGCGAAAGAAGCCCCAGACGTCGTCGATCTCGTGCTCCTCACGCGGATCGAGCCAGAAACGCAGCTCAGTGGCGCCCGGCTCTGGCCGAAGTGCGATCACGCTGTAGCGAGCGGAGTAGAGGCTGGTCCCCTGCACGAGCTCGAAGCGGTGCTGCTCTGTCGGGGCTGGCAAGCGCCGCGCGGAGATCACCCGCGGCAACACCGCGCGGATGGCCGCCACGTGCTGGAGGCGCTCGACAACCCGTCCCGGAGGACTCGCGACCCGCTGGTAGGAGAGCCCGCCAACGTAGTCTCCACTCTGGCCGCCAGAGCGCCGCCGAAACGCGACCCGACGTCGCACCTGTCCACCGCTCACGAGCTGATTGCGTTCAGCCTGCGTGAGCCGCCGCGCGGCGTGCGCCGCCTCAGACCAGCCCGCGCAGACCAGCGTCGCCGCGGCGCCGAACCAATGCCGACGCGTGAGCCCGCTCATGGAGCGCTGACGAACACGTCGAGGAACCAGGGACCCGACGCGCGGTTGTAGCCGTCGATCTGGACGAAGTAGTCGCCAGCGTCTAGCTGGAGATCGAGATACGAACGCCCTTCGGAGTACCCCACGGAACACGCTTCAGGCAGCTCGGAGCCGGGGCACGCCGGCCCTTTGCGCACATTGAGCAGCGTCGCGTAGCCGCTCCCCTGCATGTCGAAGATCACGCGCTTCGACGCGCTGAGGCTCAGCTTCAGCATCTGATCAGCGCCGCCCCCGGGAGGCTGCACACCGTAGTCGCACCCAGCGTCGTAGTCCGCGGTCGCGTTCGCGGTGTTGCCCTGAAAGAAGCCTCCTTCCGCAGGGATCTGAATTGCCTGAGCGCAGGTGTCCGCAAAGGAGACCAGCGTCGTCGGGCTGGCAGGCCTCACGAACGCGGTGATCTCCGCAGGCGACGCCGTCGCGCTCTCGGCGACGACATCCAGCGTACCGGCAGCGAGCGCGTGCTTGCGCAGGCGCAGAGGCGAGGTATCCGCGCGTTGGCACGCGAGCTCCGCTCCACAGCTTCCGGCGGCGTCCTTGGTCAAGCCGACTGCGCCGGTGTCCCCAGCCGACAGGCGCTGTACAAGCAACACGTCGCTCTGCTCGGCCAGCTCGAGGGTATACACCGCGTCGACCGCTCCCGTCAGGCAGCTCAGGCTGACGTCGTCGACGTGGTCCGTGAAGTCGAGCGCCTGACCGACCCCCGGCGTCAAGCTCTGCGGTGAGCTGCAGTCCTCATCGGGCGGGGCGGCGCTCGGCGGCGCGTCCTCGATCACGAAGTCGACTTCGGTTGGCGCGGTAGCTGCTACCGCAAGGAAATAGTCTCCAGCAGGCAACGCCCGCGCAAACAGGGAGACCGCGGGCGACGTCTGGCAAGTCAGCTCCGCACCAAAGCCGATGCAGCCAGCGTCTCGCAGGGAGAGCGACGGCTGACCGACACCGTCGATGCTAGTCGCAAACACGCGCACGTCCCGCGTCTGGCTCAAGGTGAAGTGATAGACCAGCTCACCCACGGCGACGCTGCAGCGAGACTCGAGGTCTTGAGTCACGCCGACCACCTGCGCCACCACGTGTGTGCCGAGGGCCACGTCCTGCGCGCTCCCGCAGGTCTCGTTGGTGGGCGCGGTGGACGCGGGCCGGAAGTTGAGGCTCACCTCTTGGGTCGCCGCGCTGGGAGCGAAGAGATAAAGCGGGTAGGCCCCCGGAGCGAGGGAGCGCAGCCACAAGCGGCTGACGTTCTCCCCAGTCTGCGTTGGCACCGACGCATCGCAGCCGAGCTCCGTGCTCGCGTCACCACACTGGCCCGCGAGCGCCAGCTCGGTAGGCTCTGGCTGCGTCCGATCACGTCGACGTCCAGCGGCTCGCTGCCCGGCGACGATCGCGCCCACGACGTCCACCGTATCCACACGGCTACACGTTGCCGAGTGGTCCCGCTGCGCAACGCCGGCCGTGCTGACGTAGGTACCGGACATCAGCATGTCCTGAGCGTCCCCCGCAGTCGTCGTTCTTCACCTGCTCACATGCGGCTTCGTCGACCTCGCCGTTGCAGTTGTCGTCCAGTTACGTTGCCGCAGATTTCCGGGAGTGTGCCCGCCACACCCGGGTCGTATCGTTACCCAGTCCTTGCCACCACCAGTTCTGATCCGGATCGCCATCCAGGTCGGCGTCGCGCAACGTGGGAGCAAGTCAGGCTGACCTCATCGCAAGCGTCGATGCGTTGCAGGTATCCTTGTCAGAGCAGCTGACTGGTTCGCCCTCGACGCAGCCGAGCTGTCGGTCGCACACCTCGAGCCCATCGCAGTACGCCGTCCTGACCTGGGGAGTCGTCGGGCGTGTTGCGACAGCAACCAAAGGACGTATCGCAGCGGTCGAAGGTGCAGAGCACCGCGTCGTCGCACTGGCCATCATCACCACGGGCCGCCGAGGTCCGGGTCCTCAACAACGCCCTTCTGCGTCCCCGCATCTCCAGCGTCGGCAGCGTCACCCGCGTCCGCGTGGGCATGGGCTCACCACCGGAATCGTTGCCGCAGCCAGTGGTCGGTAGCAGCCAAACCAACATTCAATGCCAAACCAGCGCTTCCACGTCGTTGAACCTTATGCCGCCCCACCCCCTGGCTTCTAGCGGCGTAGAACGCGAGCAACCAGGCTGTGAAGTACTTAAGCACAACGTCGCCCCGACCTCAGGAGCCTGCGCAACGCTGCCGACTTTGGTTCCTCCCCGCCCCCAAAAAGCGTGGCATCATCGCCAGGACGTGAAACGACCGACTGACACGGCAAGAAGCTCAATACGGCTTCTGGCGCAGGAGGCGCGCAGCTGCGAGCTGCGCGAAGGCGTTCGGCGCTGGGCCAGCACGCCGCCGCCGCTGAACATCACGATCAGGAAGGCGACAACGTCGAGCACCTCGACGCGCTCGACGTTCTCATCACCTGCTGAGCGATCTGCAGCAAGCGCCGAGTCGGCGAGGTCGCATCGATCTCGCGGCGCTGCTGTGCGAGGTGTCCCCCGAGGCGCGCATCGCCATGAGCCCGGGCGCTGGCACCGAAGTGTTCGGCGACGAAGCAGGGCTGCGCCGCATGTTGCAGGTGCTGGTGACCCGGACACACCGCAGGCGCCGGTGTGCGCCGAACCTCTCGTCCGCCGCAGCGGCGGCTGGATCCACGTCGGCGTGGGAGCTCGGCCCAGACCACGGCGGCTACGGTCAGGACCGAGTACCGCTGGCTCAGCCGGATGGCGCTGCGCCACACGGCGGACGCCTGGAGCTCGAGGGTGGCATCGGTGGATTCTGCCGGCAGACGCCAGCGCAGAGAGAGAGAATGACCGAGCTGCGCAGGGAGCTCGAGCAGGCGCAACAACTCGGCGAAGCCTACGCGCGAGCTGGCAGCGGTCTTCGCGGCAGGCAGTTGCCGGATCAGCCCCACAAGCGCCTGGCAACGAGCAGCTCGGCCCTGGTCGCGCTATCGACCGCGCTCAATCCCGCCGTTGCGGGAAGTCCTCGGAGGGATCCGTGAGGGGCTGCAGGAAAGCGACAGCAAGCACCGCGAAGGAGAGCGTAACCTCGGGCTCTGCGTTTCCGCGGGGTATGAACTAATCGGAGAGCTACAAGGTCGCGTCAGCAACTCGCGCTGGAAGAACATCGCGAAGCCGTCGACCTCGTAAGGCCTCGCCAGGGCGGCGGTGCAGGCGGCGGAAGCGCGGGCGTCGCGGCATGGGGTCAAGCTGGAGCTGGTCGCTCCCGAGGCGCTGAGCGTGAAGCAGCGGGCCTCAGGCGTGGAGCTCGTGATGCGATCTCTGCTGGACCACGCGATCGCAGCGCACTCCACGCTCTGGCAGCGTCAAGCTCACGCTGGAGGCACGGGGTACTGGCGCACCAGGATCTGCGTCGAGGACGGTGGTCCCAGCGATCCCAGCTCCGCCTTCAGGCAGCTGATCGCCGGCCGCATCGACCCCACCTCGGTAGGGCACGACCTGCGGGCCTGTGGTTGCTTGTGGCCGAATGTGTCAGCGGCGCGATCGGCGGTACGGAGATGCACATCGCCGAGGGCCAAACTTCAGCGTCGAGTTCGATCTGCTGCCGCCGCCAAACTGATCCGTGCTGCGGCGATCAGAGCCTCGTCCGAGCCCGCGAGTCAGCGCTGAAAAAGGTTTTGCCCGTTTGGCAAGCGGGCCGTATGCTTTCGATGCATGCGTATTTTGGTGGTCGAGACCAGACTCGATCCATTAAGATGATCGAGGCGCTGGTGCAGCTCCGAAGTACGAAGTCGTGGCGGTGCCAAACGGCGCCAAAGGCATCGACGTCGCCACCACCGAGCCACCGGACATCGTGTTGTTGGACCTCATGCTGCCGGGTCAGTACGACGGCTTCGAGGTGTGTCGGCGGCTGCGCGCCAATCCCTCGACCAAGAACGTGCCAGTCGTCATTGTAAGCGCGCTCGACGACAAGGAGATCTCGGGGCAAGGCCTCAGAGGCGCAGGCGACCGCGTACTACACGAAGCCTTTCAACCCCATCGCTCTGCTCAAGAGAATCGATCGCCTGCGCGATCTGCTCAACGCCGGTTGATCCGGCGCTTTCCCACGGAAACGGTGGTGCGCGGCGAGCAGAAATGCTCACCGCGCTTTGCGTTTTGTTCCCAGCGTGGGCCTGGCTCAACCCGCCTATTCCAGCAGGCGACTACCCGGCGGCCAGTCCAGCAGACGACTAGTCCAGCAGGTTGAGCAGCTTCTTCGCGCGCTCGGAGGCGGCGGTCATGATCCCCGACGCTTCCGCGCTCGGGATGTGCAGCACCTCACACAGCGCCTCGAGCATCTTCAGCTCGCTGTCCGCCTGCTCGCCGTCGATGTACGTGAGCAGCACAGCGTGTTGAAGCAGCGCACGGCGATCATCGTAGCTCAGCTGGGTGACCGGCACGTCTTCGAGCTTCTTTTCGGTCGCGGCGTAGGCGCGGATCTCCGCGGCTTCGCTCTTGCTCGCACCGAACGCCTCGAGCAGCGCCTCGATCACTTCCTTCTCTTCTTCAGCTACGCGGCCATCGGCCCAAGCGACCGCGCAAAGGCCTTTGAGAATCGCCATGTTCTGGTCGTGCATGGGGCTGAGAATCGCACACCCCTGACAGACGTCAACGCAACTCGACCTGCACGACCGAACCTGTACGGAGACGCGCGGCGGGGATCCGGGTTTGCTCTCGGAGGGGGGCCGGCTCGGGTGCTGCGGAGGCTGAAGCTCGCGGAGCCAGGACGCGGGTGTAGCTGACCTCGAGGTCCTCCCCGCACGGAACCGCTAGCGGTTTTTCCACGCCAGCGCTGCGCGGCTCATCTCGCCGATCGACGCGCTGCACCGTCACGTCCGTGAGCTCCGCGCCATACTTCAAGCTCAAACCACACACCCCACCGCCACGCCCGCGAAAGAAATTCGGCGCGACCAGCCAGGTCGCGAGCAACCCCGCGCCGAGTAGTAGCAGGCTGAGCTTTGCTCCTCCGCGCCCGGTTCCCGAGGACTGAGCGCTGAGGGTCATCGGCTCACCGATACTCTGGCGCGATCGGCGTGAGGTCGAGACCAACCATGGCCTTGAGCGCACGGCTCAGCTCCTCGTCGCTGCGGGTCTCCGCCACCTGGAATCCACTCAAGAGCTCGCTCACGTCGCTCCTGCGATCGCGCACACGACTCGAGCCCGCCACCGCCGGTGCACAAGGGATCGGCTCCGGAATTTCCTCGGGTTCCACCACCGGCGCTCCGGGGGACTCCTCTTCAAAGCTCACGCGGAAAGGATCCGCTGCAACCGCTGGCACGCGCTCCGTCGCGTCCCCTTCGGCGAACACGAGTCCGTCGCCGGTCGCCTCCAGCCACTCGGAGTCTTCATCGATCTGGCGCGCGATGCGTCGCGCGACGACAGGCTGCGGCGCCGTGACCTCTTCCGGCTCCTGATGAAGTCCGGGATACGTCAACTCAGGCACCTTCGGAGGTGGCGGCAGACTGACCTCTTCCCGTTCCCAGCGCGGCGGTGCGGGATCGGTGCGAGCGGCGTGATACTCGGGCGCATGCTGCTCCCGCGTGGGGCGGGCGTCCTCGACCTGGTGCTCTTCGAACTGGCGCTCCGGGTGTGCCTGGCCCCGCCGGCGGGAAGTTTCCGCATGCAAATTATCGACCTGACGCGCCGTGCGTTCGGGCGCAGCCGCCACTTCACGTTCGCGTCGACGGGGCTTCTGCGCGGCCGGCTTCTGCGCTGCCGGCTTGCGTGCCGCAGCGGGCTTTCGCACCTGTCGGGCGCCCACGGTCTGCTCCGCTAGCATGACCTCGCGGTAGAGCCGCGAGAGCGCGCGCTTCGCCGCGGCTCGGTTGACCGGAATGAGCGCCGCCTCGAGCTCGCGGATCAAGTCGGCCACGTCAGAACTCTTGCGCGTTGCTCGCAGCAACGCCGGGGGCAGCGGCCGCGAGACGCCAAGCAGCTCACCGAGGCTTTCCCTCAAGAGGTCCGCGGCGAGTTCACTGTCGCACGCGATGCCGCGCTCGACGCTGACGGATCCGCGCTCGTCGAGTACCAGGTCTACGGACTCGAACTCTCGCGGCGCTCTGAGCAGTTGGTCCGCCGCGAGCAGGATGAGGTAGCCAGCTACTTCGCCGGCCACCGACGCCTTGCGCGCCTCGCCTGCGACGACGATCTGTTCCAGATTGACAGTCATTGATGGTCCTCTCTGACGCACACTCCGCGCGCTCTCAGATACTGCTTCGCCTCGCGAATCGAATGCATTCCGTCGTGGAAAATAGATGCGGCCAGCGCGGCATCCGCGCCCCCATCGACAAAACCCGCGCGTAGGTGCTCGAGCTCGCCCACCCCACCGGACGCGATGACTGGGATCCCCACGGCATCGACGACGGCTCGGGTGAGCGGGATGTCGTAGCCAACTTGGGTACCGTCGCGGTCCATGCTGGTGAGCAAGATCTCGCCGGCTCCGCGCCGCTCCATCTCGGCCGCCCACTCGAGCGCATCGAGGCCCGTTGGCTTGCGACCACCGTGAGTGAACACTTCCCAGCCCTCGCCCCCGTCGCTGCGGCGCCGCGCGTCGATCGCCACGACGATGGCCTGCGCTCCGTACGCGCCGGACACCTCTTCGATAAACTCCGGTCGGCGCACGGCGGCGGTGTTGATGCTCACCTTGTCCGCACCGGCGTGAAGCAACGCCTTCACGTCGGCTGCGCTGCTGACGCCTCCGCCAACCGTCAGCGGGGTGTAGACGACGTCTGCAGTACGGCGAATCACGTCGAGCAACGCGCTCCGCGCCTCGTGGCTCGCTGTGATGTCGAGGAACGTGATCTCGTCAGCGCCGTCGGCGTCGTAGCGCGCCGCACACTCCACCGGGTCTCCCGCATCGCGAATATTGACGAAATTCACCCCTTTGACGACGCGTCCGTCGCGCACGTCGAGGCAGGGAATGATGCGTTTTGCCAACATAAGCAGTACCGAAACGGGTCTGGCCAACGCCTGCCATACCCTCCCAAGCAGGAATGGGCCAAGCTCTGGGCAGATCGAGGCAAGGCTGCGAGTTCAGCCCCAAAACTCGCGGGTGCAGTCAAACCGCAGAGATCCACCACGCAGACAAATCAGGGCTATAGTGCGGGCGATGCGGGTCTGCCCCAGCTGTGGGAGCACGAACGAGCCCTATGCGGTTCAGTGCGTGGTGTGTGGAGGCTCCCTGGAAGGGGCGCCCGAGACTCGCCGTCCAGACCAGTCAGACCTCGCTCAGACACGCCTGGGCGTGCCATCGGTCGCCGAGCAACAAGGCGCACCCAGCCAAGTCTCTCCGACCGCGTCAGGGGATCCGGATTTGGGGGAGAGGTCCGTCGCTCCTCCCCCGCAACCCGCCAAGCTCAATCTAGGGGGTACACAGCTGCTGCCACCGCAGGCAGCTGTTCAGACTCCAACCCTAGCGCAGCCTCCGCAGCAACCGGAGCCAGCACCACCAGCCGCGCCTCAGCCAAACCCGAACCTGATGCGTACCCAGGTGCAGTACGACGCGCCCAGCCCCCAGGCAGCCCCCGAGCCGGCTCTGAATCCGAACCTCGGCAAAGCCACGATGCTCGGCATGCCGCCCATGTCAGCAAGCGCGGCAGGAGCTCCAGGTGCTGGACCTGGACCGAGTACATCTCCGCAGGGCAACGCCGAGCTAGCGAAGGGCACCATGCTCGGCATGCCTCCCGTCAGCAGCGCACCGCCCCAGGCCAATCCGGCTAAGGGCACCATGCTCGGCATCGCTCCCGTGGACCCCGCGCAAATCGCCGCCCTGGAGCGAGCTGAAGCGGAGCGCGCCCAGGCTGTACAGGCCGCCCAGGCTGCGCAAGCCGCCCAAGCCGCCGCCCCGGCCTCCCAGGCGCTGCTCAGCGAAAAGCGCACGATGCTCGGGGTCGCCATGCCAGGCATCGCGCCAACCGGCAACGTCGGGCCACAGTCGGTGACCTCGGAGAAGCGCACGATGCTGGGGGTTGCGATGCCTGGCATCGCTCCAGTCCATGCCGGTCAGCCCGCTGCCGCGCCCGCACACTACCCCGACGTTCCCCCACCCCAAAGCCTTGCGGAAGCGCCGCAATCGCTTCCGCGGGGAACACCCGTTTGGCCCTGGCTGCTGGTCGGGCTCGCGGTGCTGATCCTGTTCGGCGGTGTCGGTCTGTGGTTCGTCCTGCGCCCGAGCACGCCAGTGAGCGCGCGGCTCGAAACCTCCGAAGGCGGTCAAGAGGAGCTAGTGCTTAGCTGCCTCGCGTGCCCTGACCAGACCAAGGTCAAGCTGGCGGAAGAAGGCAGCGAAGCCAGCTTCAGCTCCGGGCGCGCCAGCCTGCCCCTCTCCCAGCCGCTCAGCGTTGGCGACCACGAACTCGGGCTGGAGCTCACACGACCGGGCTCCAAGCCCGAGTCGGTGAAGCTCAAGATCGGGGTGGACTATCGGGTGAAGGTCGACATCAGCGCGCTCGACGAGGACCCACCGAAGCTCGCGCTCTCGGTCGAAGCGCGCCCTGGCAGCGATGTCGAAGTCGAGGGGAAGCCCCTCAAGCTAGACAGCGACGGCAAAGGGCGCTGGACGGAGGCAGTCAGCCAACAACTCACCGGCCCCGCGAAAGGCGTGGAGCGCCTGGAGCGCGAACTCAGCTACCGCGTGAGCCCGCCGGACTCCCCCGCCGAGTCAGGCAAGACCAAGGTGCAGATCGGCATCGCACCGCTGGTGGTGGAAGCGCCTTTGGACGCCATCACGGTGGACAAGCCGCGCTTCTTACTGGCAGGTACGACCCAACCGGACGTCGAGGTCAGCGTCGCTGGCCGCGCCATCAAGCGCCAAGCAGACGGCAGCTTTTCCCAGGTGATGAACGTCTCGACGACGGGTGAAACCACGATTCAAGTGAAGGGCACCCTCGCCAAGCATGCGCCCCGCTTCGTCCCGATCCACGTCAAGCGCGTAAGCAGCCTGGAGGACGCCGCGAAAGATTTCCGCACGGGAAAGCTAGCCAGCTACTCGAGCGTCGCGAGCCAGCTCGGGAAGAGCACGGGGGCCAAGGTAGCTTGGCCAGGCAAGATCACAGACGCGCGCTCGAGTGAGCATCGCAATATTTTGCTGCTCGACGTCAGCTCACAGTGCTCCTCCCCCCCCTGCCTCGCGCGCGTGGTGTATGCCGGGGAGACGCCGCTCAAGAGCGGCGACAAGATCACCGTGTTCGGGGAAGTGAAGCGAGGCGTACCGGGACCTCGCAAGGGTCAGACGTTACCCGAAGTCGAGGCGGAGTTCGTGCTGGAGGGGTCGAAGTGAACTCGGCAACCACGCAACGCCTCGTGTCCACTTGCGAGCAGTGTGGTTCAGAGAACTCGCCGGCGTCTCGTTTTTGCAATCAGTGTGGAAATGCGCTCGACCACGCCGCTGCGCCCAAGCGCGAAGCGTCCCCAGAGAAGATCGCTGACCCGTTACTGGGAATGGTGATCGCCGAGCGCTACCGCATCGTGGCGCCCATCGGGCGCGGTGGCATGGGCGTGGTGTACAGGGTCGAGCACGTGCGCATCGGCAAGCTGATGGCGCTGAAGCTGCTCACCGGTGAGCTGACGAGTGACAGTGAGCTCGTCGGACGCTTCAAGCGCGAAGCGCTGATGGTCAGCAAGCTCTCCCATCCGAACACGGTTCAAGTGTTTGACTTCGGGACCAGCGACGGCCTCACCTACCTCGCAATGGAGTACCTCGACGGGCGCGATTTGGGCCGCCTGATCGAGGACTCTGGACGCCTGGATCCCGTGCGCGTCGCACGGTTGACGATTCAGATCTGCAGCTCCCTCGCCGAAGCTCACGGACAGGGTATGATCCACAGGGATCTAAAGCCTGAGAACATCATCGTGCTGGAAACGCGGGAGGGCGAGATAGTCAAAGTCCTGGACTTCGGCCTCGCCAAGCTGCGTGAGTCGTCCGAGATGCTGGAGGTGACCTCCCGCGGCGCGATCGTGGGCACACCTTACTACATGTCGCCAGAGCAAGTGCGGGGCGAAGCCGTCGACCAGCGCAGCGACATCTACTCGCTGGGCGCGCTGATGTACAAGGCGCTCACGGGCAAGCCAGTCTTCGACGCAGCGACGCCCGTAGGCGTGTTGACGAAGCACCTGACCGACGACGCGCAGGCCCCGAGCCAGCGCTTCCCTGAGCTGAGCATTCCCGACGGCATGAATCGCATCGTCATGCGCTTGCTCTCAAAGGACCCAGCGCAGCGCTTTCAGTCGGTCACTGACTTGCAGGCTGCGCTCGTCGGAGAACTCGAGAACCAGGGCATCAACAGCGGCGTCGACTACTTGCTCGACTCTGGCCACATGCGGGAGCTCGAACGACCCGACGCCGCCGCGACGCGCGATGAGGTCGAGCGCTACGAGCGAAAGCTCAAGCGCAGAGACCAAGCGCTGTGGTTTGGCATCCTGGTCGTACTCGGCGCCCTGGGCTACGGCGGCTTTGAGCTCTACAAGAGCCTCACCTTCGTGCCGGCGTTCACAGGTGTCGAGGTCGAGCCAAACGACACACCCAACCAGGCCAATACGCTTCCCTTCGGAAAAGACGTTCGCGGCCAACTCGGGCGGCGCATGGAGCAGGACGTCGCGGACCGCGACTTCTACCAAGTAGACACCCAAGGCAGCGAAGTGTCCCTGCACGTCAGCGCGCTACCCAACCTGGCGAGTTGCCTGAGTGTCTTCCGCGTGGGGGAGGAACAGGCGCTCGGGCGCTACTGCAATGGGCGACCCGGTTTCGATCTTGAAGTCCCTCGGCTCAGGCTTAGCGAGGGAGCGTATTGGGTGATGCTCACTCAGGATCGGGATCGCTACGCAGACAGCGCACCTCCGCTGATCGAGAACGTATCGGACACATACGTCCTCAAGGTCTCTGCGGCGGACCCGCAGTACGATGAACCCGAGCCCAACGACACCGAACAGTCTGCCGTGAGCGTTCCCCCGGGAAAGGGCGTGGTGGGGCGGCTAGCTTGGATGCAGGACGTCGATATCCTGTGCCATGAGAGTGCTGAGCCGTTCTCCTTCGAGGTCTCCGACCTTTCCGCAAGGCAACGTGGGGCGGTGCTCGAGGTGACTCCAGTCGGGGGGCCCGGCGATCGCATCCCGACGCGCCTGTACCCCGAGTCCAGCAAGGTGAAGGTTGGTGAGACTGACGCGCAGAGCCCCATGAAGACCCCCGGCGGCAGCGGTAAGCTGTGCGTGAAACTGCGGGTGATCCCCGACCCCGCCGCGCCGCTGCCGCACCCACGCATCGCTCCCGCGGGACCTGAGCGCTACTCGGTCCGCGTGGTCGACGCGGTGGCGCCGTCACCAGCGCCGAAACCCGCTCCAACTCACCACAGCGGAAAGCTCGCCCCCAAGCTGGCGCCAAAACCGCCGACCACGGCGGCGACTCCCGGCGCGCCCGAGCAACCCGTGGCGCCAGCTGGACCGACGTCCCCTCCCCCTCAACCGGCGCCGAGCGCCCCTTAGACCATGTCTCTCAAGCGTATCCTGCCGCTCTGCTTGCTCGCGCTCTGCACCCTCGCCCCGTCAGCTCGCGCGACGAACCCAGCCTACGCCAAGCGAACCCGAGTCGGTGTCCCGCCGGGCACCACCAACATGGCGCGGGCAGACGTCAGCCGGAGCGGACTCACCCACACGGCGCTTCCGGGCGCTCTGGTTGTCAAGCGCGAGCTACGGGTAACAGGCGGCATCACGAGCGGAATGCTCAGCGACGCGGACGGTCGCCTGATCGTAGCAACGCTCGATCCTGAATTGGTCCAGCTGTCCCCCGAGGGCAAGCAGCAGTGGTCCGTTTCCACTGGGAAATCATCAGCGGTGGTCCAGCCAGTCCTGCTGAGTGATGGCACGCGGGTGCTCCTCAACGCGGACAACCAGCTGTTCGGGTTCGGTTCCAGCGGGACCCGGCGCTTCAGCATTCAGCTCGCGCCTGGCCACTCACCGAGCACCGACTTGCTCCCGATGCCCGATGGCAGCGTCGTGGTCGCCCTCTCCACCCGATTGGTTCGGGTGTCCGCCGAAGGGCGAGTTCTCGACACCGCACGCACCCACTCCAAGGTCGTAGCTTTGCTTGGCAAGGGTCGCGACGTGCTGGCGTTGACCAACGGCGGCGATCTCCTGCGCTGGCGTTCCCCTCACCCGCCGAGGAGAATTGCAGGGCTTGGCGGACCGCCGATCGGTGGCGTGATCCGCGGGCGACATCTGTTGACGGTCGTGGGCGGAAACAAGCTGCTGGATATCGACTTGCCCACCCTGACACAGCACGTGCGCTGGACCCTCCAAGCCGCTACCGCCTTGGATAGCCCCATCGCATTGCCGAACGGCGACACCCTCAGCTGGACCACCGACGGCCTGCTCCTGCGGCATACTCGCGGCGGCACGGAAGAAATGCGCGTGTCGCTCGAGCCGGGCTCAACAACGCCAAGTCCCGTCGCGAACTCTCCAGTGTTGGCGGACGCGAGCGGCCGCTTCGCGTTTGCGCGTGCTGGCCTCGGGCTCGGCGTCGTGGATCCCGACGGCAGCCTGCACTTCGTCGAGGGCGCCAGCTGCGAGGCGCCAGTGAGCCTGATCCAGACGAGCAAGACAGGGTTCGCCCTCGGCTGTCGGTCCGGCGTGCTGTGGCTGCTGAAGGCGAAGTAGGTAGCGCTCAGAAGCGCCGGCGGCGTCGCGCGAGCTCCGCGGTCTGACGGATGCGGGTCAGCTGCGCGACACTGACTCGCGGCGGGACCACGCGCGCCTGGCCGGTCGCGGCTGAGAGTACGGCGTCGTCTACGAGCACCTCATCGGTGCTCCCGTTCTCTAGGTACAAGCAGGGTTGCTCGCTCACTTGGGGTGTTCGTGCGCTGAGCTCACACCAACCATCGCTGCCCGGCGCGCTGGACAGGGCGGTCGCCTGAGCGAATACCGGCGTGTTGTCTGAGATACAGCCGATCGCGTAAACGGCGACGCCGTTGCAGTCGCCGTCCTTCGGCTTCACCCACAGGCTGAGATCCATCGCCTGCTGTGGCGCAGCGACGGCGTAGGCCAGCATGCGGCGATTCTTCGTCAGTCGACCACAGGTGATGCCCGAGCGGCACAGCCCGCCGGTCTCGAGGAGCAGACCGAAGCTCGAGTTCGAGAAGCTCAGCCAGCCGTACTGCCCGTCGTGGTCGCTGAACTCGAAGTCACCATCCACCAAGAGGTTGTCGACAGCCGCCACGTTTCCGTATGGATTTCTCACCTCGAGACTACGCACGGCCTTCGGTGGGTTGGCGTCGGTAGCCGCGTCCTTCGGGGGAGCCGCGTCCTGCGCCGGCGCGTCGGCTCCAGCGTCGGCCACCGGAGGCGTGTCCGTTGCCTGACTGAAGGTCTCGTCACTACAACCGGCGAACGCCGCTACAGACAAGAGCGCGCCCCACAGCCCGCTCACAAAAACCAAACTACGTGCGCTCATTTCAGGTTGCTCCTCACCCACTCGAGCGCCCGCTGGTAGGGAGCGTCGATGCCTTGAAGCAGGCTGCTCTGGGTCTGCTCAACGATCTCATCCGGGGCTACACCGTGGCCAATCAGGAGGGCGCCGTCCGAGGTCACGGTGTCCCCGCTAGCCAGCTGCGAACCGAAACCCGACCAATAGTCGAACTGGTAAAAAGACGAGAAGGCGCCCGCCGTCTCGTGCGGGCCAAAGATGCGCACGTTTGGCGCCCCCTTCATTCCGTGCGGTAACCAATCGCTAGCGGAAGTATCGCGATGAATCAAGAGCGCCACTGGCAACGCCAGATCCGGATTGGGAGAGCCGACCTCGTAAGCGAGCCCAGCCCCACCGAGCGCGAGCAGCTTGTTGAACAGCGCCTCGCCTCCCGCGGCATCCGCAGGGTACTCGTCACCCGCGACGTTCTTGAAGGTCCCGATGGAGAGCAGTTGCTTCTCGCGCACCAGGCCAGTGATGACCGTCGGTGCTTCGAGAGTGCCGCCGTTGCCCGTGCGGTGGTCCAGAACGACGCCGCGCGCGTCTTGACGGAACGCCGCAATTGCCTGACGGAAAAACGTTGCGTCGTCGGGCAGCAAGTCATTCCAGGTGACGCCGTACACCTTGTCCTCTGCAGGGGCGTCAGTCACCAGGCCCCGCCAGGGCGTATCGAATTGGTGCAGCGCCGCGCCCTCGGGCGCGTCCGCCTGGTGCAGCAACGGTCGGTTGTCACAGCTCGGCATCTCGGCATCCGTCGGCGGAATGTCCGTGACCTTGAGCGTCTCCACGTGATCGGCGCAGGTAAGCGTCTGGGGATCACAGCGCACGACGCTGAAGGTCCGCGCGAAGTTGGGGATGCCGTCGTGAAGCAACTCGACAAACTCCCCATACACATCCGGGTCCGAAGACGTTCGGGAGCGGGAGTTGATGCTGAAGACCGAGCGAGCCCAAGCGATCGGGTGCTGCCCGTCGATCGCCACCAGGCGGTCACCCGCGTGAAGGCCGAGGTTGTTGGTAACTGCGACGTGGCTCACCAAGATGTCCGCATAGCCAGGATCGCTGGACCACACCGCCTGGCTGAGATCCGCCTTGCCCTCGATGAAGCACGCGCCCAATCGACGCGGTGACTTCACGCCCCGCAACGTGCTGCGAAGGACGGTGTGAGCGTCGTGCAAGTAGCGAACGCCCCGCTCGTACGCCTGCCAGTAGCTGGCCGCGGTCTCGGCGGTCTTCATCTGCTCCATCTCGGCGAGCGCGCGGGGCATGAACATCTGCCGCGTGAGGCGCCCACCGAAGATCCAGCGCACTCGCGCCATCAGATAGTCGGCCACCCGAGCGCGATCGGCAACAGGGGGCAACGGCGGCACCAGCGGACCGATGTCGCGACAGCGCTGGGCGACGCACAGCTGGTCCGCGCCGCACACGGCATCGAACGCACCGCTGCAGGCCGTTTCCTCCTGGAAAGCACCAGTCAGTCGAAGCTCGAAGCCATCAACCTGCACGTCCTCGCCGCGCAAATCGAGCGTCAAATCATCCAGCCGCGCGCCATCGATGTCGATGTCGCCGCTCTCGAGCTCGAGCCAACCGTCGCTCGTGGCGCGTCCCGTGGGGTACAGCGGCAGCTCATCGCTCACGAAGCCCGCCTTGCGCACCACGCGGGCGTTGAGCCGAGAGTGACGTACCCACAGCGATGCGCGAAAGCGCCCTCGCGTCGTCTTGTCGATCTCGGAGCCGAACAACGGAACCGACAGCGTGCTCTCTCCGGTGCTCAGGAGCAGGAACGCGCTGCCTTGTAGCGGCAGCTCTCCGTCGCCCGGTTGCACCGCGAGGTCGCAGCCGTCACACGCCAGACCTTCGATACTCGCCGCGTCCTCCCAGCCCTGGGTGAACTTGGCCTGCTGGTCGTACTGGAGCGTGCCCGTCGCATCGAGCTCCGCCGCGCCTGCGGTTCCAAGCGCCCCGAGCACCGCGAGGCCAGTCAGCGCACTCAGGTGACCTCGCCTCATAGCTTCGCTCCCTGCTTGCGCCGAGTGAGCCACGCCTCGAGTGCCCGCCCAGCCTCAGTCGGAGGCTTCGCCCCCGGACGGATCCACTCGCGCATCCCGGCTTGCCACTTGGGTGCGGCAGCTCTGAGCTGCGCGGAAACCTTCGTGGCGCTCGGGATGACGCGCGCGTTGGCTGGTGCGGCCTTCAGCACGGCATCGTCTACGAGCGTGGTGCTGTTGTCCGACTGATGGGAGATCACGGACAGGCAAGTCGCGCGCTGCCGTTCGGGGAACACGCCACGGTACTCACACCAGCCCTTGGCGTCAGGGGCGGCCGCCGGTGTCAGAGCCTCTTCGGGGTCGCTCCCGTCAAAGCAGCCGATCAACGCAGCTTCCACCTCCGCGCAGTTCCCACTCACCGGCTTTGCCCAGACCGAAGCTTCGACCGGGGCGCCAGTCGGTGAGACACCGACGCCCAGGATGGCCACGTTGCGGCCAAGAGGCGCGCACTTGAGGCCGCTCTTGCACTGCGGGCCGACGCTGATCTCGTCGAGCGTCGTCGGCTGGAAACGGCCAAACAGCGAGGGAGTCACCCAGCCGTACTGCGAAGCAAACGCCGTGTGCCACTCGAAGTCGCCGTCCCAGAGCAGGTTATCGCTCTCCGCCATGTTTCCGTACGGACTGCGATACTCCACGCTACGGCGCGCCGTCGAGGTGCCGCCGCTTCCCGCCGTGCCCCCCTGAGCGCCGCTTCCCGCGGTACCGCCGACGCCGGCTGCGCCAGTCCCGGCGTTGCCTCCCGCACCGCCGGTCGCCGCTGGGTTGAGGCGTTCGTCGGAACCACATGCCACGACCGCGCACACCAGCGCGCACGCCGTCGTCAGGCTCAGCCAAGTTCTGAGGCTCATTTCGCCATCTCCTGTCGTACCCACGCCAAGGCCGTGTCGTAGACCGTGTCCTTGCCGGCCAAGAGGTCCGATTGTTTCTGCACGACGGTGACGTCAGGCTCGACGCCGTGCCCGTTCAGCATCTGCCCAGAGAAGTGCAGCGTGTCTCCAATCGCGATCGAGTAGCCCAGGCCGAGCCAGTAGCCAAAGGTGAACAGGGTCGAGAAACCGCCTGCGGTCTGGTAGGGCGCGAAGATGCGGGCCCGTGGCGCCCCTTTGATTCCGAGCGGCAACCAGTCGCTGGCGGACCCATCGAGGTGGGTCAGCAGGGCTACCGGCAGGTCCGTGCGGGCATCGGAGCTGCCGGCGTACTCCATGTTGCCCATCGCCAGCAGCTGATTGAAGAGCGTTACGCCCTCGCTCGGGTCAACCGGAGCTTGGGCGCTCTGGTTGCGGAACAGGAACACGTCCAGGGGCGTCCGCTCGCGCACCAGGTTCCAGAGGATGGCCGGCCCGAGGCTCGTGCCACCAAACCCCGTGCGATGGTCGAGGATCACGCCATTGGCGTTGGCCTTCCAGTCCGCCACGGCATTGTTCAGCAACGTCCCCACGCCGTCTGCGCCCTGCACGTAGAGGGAACTCCAGAGCAGACCGTAGATGGCCTCGGTTGGGTTGCTCTCGAGCACGATACCTTGCGCCGTCGCGCTGCGGCTGTGGCTCGTCGGTGCCCCGGGGATATGAATGATGGGGCGATTGTCACAGCCGATGTCCTGGTCCGCGTCCATGCTCGCAGGGGGGAGCGAGTCGATGTCGATCGTCTCGATCGTCGGCTCGCATTGGCCCTGCCCGGAGTCGCAGCGCACGACTTCGACACGATGCGCGAACTTGGCGATCAGATCGCGCAGCCGCGCGGTGTGTTCCGCGTGGGTAACGTGGTTCGACGCCGTCCAGTAGCCTGGGTCGACATTGATCAAGGAGCGCGCCCATTCGATGGGGTGCCGACCGTCGACACGCACCAGGCGGTCGCCAGCGTGGAGACCCAATGTGTTCCCCTTCCCGACGTGGGAAACGAGCACGTCGAGGTATTCGCTGCTGCTCGGCACGACCTGATCGCTCGCGTCGGCGCGTCCCTCGATGAAGCAAAGCGAGAGCGGCTGGGGGTCATCCAGGATGAAGCCATCGATGCCCGAGCTCGTGGTGTGCCAGTCGTGAAGGCGCCCGATCGCAGAGCGGTAGCGCGTCCAGAACGTCAGCGCGTCGGGGGCTGCGCGCATCGCTTCAATTTCCGTGAGTGCCGCAGGGAGGTCGCGAGCCCGGTTCTCCTGGGGCCCGTACAGATGTTGAAAGCGCGCCCCCAGGTAGCTCACCAGCGCGTCGCGTTCGTCAGCAGCGGGCAGGGCCGGTACGCGCGCTGCTGCGTCACGACACACGCCGTACTCGCAGATCTCGCTCGGCTGGCAGCTCTGGGTGTCTTGCGCACCCGCGCACTTCGCGAGCGTGTGACCAGCGCCCTCGTCGAGGATCTCCAGGGCGTCGACCTCCGCACCGGTGGTGGTGAAGACGCCGAAGCTCAGCTGCCCAGTGAGCGCGGGATCGATGTTCAGCGGGTTGCTCTTGAGCTCGTACCAGCCATCGCTGGTGGTCTTTCCCGTCGGAAAGAACGCGGCGAAGTCGAGGGTGCGCCCGGCCCTATCGTTGAGCTCGAGGGTCGCGATCACCTCACCATCACGCGCCCAGACGGTCGCGGAGTAGCGACGCGGCTCCACGGGCAATGCCACGGGGAAATCAGATCCATCGTAGACCGCAAGCTTCAAGACGCGCTTGCCCTCCAAGGCGTACTCGACCTCAGGCGTGTCCAGCATGGGGCCCGGCTGTCCTCCAGCTCCGCCGGTTGCGGCCCCGCTTCCCCCTGCGCCGGCGGCCGCGCCGCCCGTGCCTGCTGCGCCAGCACTAGCGCCTGCTGCACCAGCGCTCCCAGCGGTGCCCCCCGTCGACTGCCCGCCAGTACCGCCAGCGCCTGGCTCAGCGAACGGATCCTCTCCGGCCTCGAAGCCCAGACGATAGACTGCTCCGTTGTCGAAGGAGAACTCTCCCTGGGCATCGAACTGACTGGCCAGCGCTGGAGCGCTGAACAGCAAGAGCGCCCAAGGCACTACGGAAACTCGCATACTCACCTGACCCAATCCTTGGTGGGGCGTCTCGACTCGCCGCTAGGACGCCTCGGCGCGTCGGGGCCCATTGACCCGAGGAAACACCGCGGCGCCGCTTCGGCGCACCCACGTGACCGCTCACTAATGCGAAGCTGGGCTTCCCACAACTGGCAAGCCCGCTGAAACCCAGCTCCACCACCAGTGCCCGAAACCCACGGCAGAGCAGGCGATTCAAAGCTGAAGTGACGGTGTAGCCTGCGACGCTTTGAGACACCCGAGCTCAGCTTGCTATGCTGAAGCGATGCGGGAAGGCGCAACCCACAAGCCGAAAGTCAGCAGCGTCGCCGTCGAGCTCACTGCTTACTGCAACCAGAAGTGCGCCTACTGTTACAACGAGTGGCGTGAAGACGGCGGCAAGTCCCTGTTCGATCCCAGCCAGCCAGGCGCCCACCAGCTCGCGCGGGTGAGGCTCCTACTGGACGCCTGGGACATCGATCACTTCACGCTGACGGGTGGCGAGCCGTGCGCAAGCCGCGAGCTCTTTCCGCTGCTCGAGCTGCTGTCGGAGCGCGGCGTGCGCGCACAGATGATCAGCAACGGGGGCCTGATCGACCCAGCGATGGCGGAGCGCCTCTCGGCCCATGACCTACGCTTCGTGCAGGTCACGCTGAATGGCCCCAATCGCGAACTGCATGAAGCCCATGTTGGAGAAGGCCACTTCGAGCCGACGCTGCGCGGCGTCCGGGAGCTCGTGAGGCACCACGTCCCGGTGGTGGGATGCATCGTGGTGACGCGCGAGAATGCTGCCCGCATTGGAGACATCCTCGAGCTCTGGGAGGAGCTCGGCGTGCGCCACATCGCGCTCAGTCGCTTCAGCCCCGCAGGCTACGCGACGACCCACGCCGCCCGCCTCCTGCCAAGCCGCAGCGACCTGATCGCAGCGTTCGAGGCCACACAGCGCTTCATGGACGAAGCTGAAAGGTTCCCCACGGCAACGCAAGGCAACAGCGCCCAGGTCCCGCTTCGCAAGGCGAGCTTCCAAGTCTCCTGCACCATGCCCGTGCCTCCTTGCGCGGTGGAGGTCGAGCGCTTCCCGGACATTCGCTTCGGCACCTGCCCCATCGGCACGGGCGCTCAAGAGTTCGCCCTCGGTCCCGACGGCAAGCTCAGAAACTGCACGCTCCACCGCACGGCCATCGGCGGCGTCGCTGACGTCCTGCACCCCGAGGTGGATCTACTCGCACTCCTTCAGGCCCCGGAGGTCACCGAGTATCGCCGCGAGCAGCCGGAGTTTTGTCAGGGCTGCTTGCACGTCGAAAGCTGCGCTGGAGGCTGCGGCGCGGCTGCCGAGTGGGTGCTCGGCCACGCGCGGCGCTATCCAGATCCCTTCGTGTGGCAGCACATCGACGATGCGTTCGGCGCCGAGCTCAGCGCTCAGCGGGTCACGACCGAGAAGCGGCACCTGGAGCTGATCCTATGAGTGACGACGAAGCCCGAAAGCGCATCCTCGAACGGCGCGCTCAATTTATCCGCGCGGCAATCACCTCTGCGGGCATCGGCAGCGCAAGCGTCGTGATGAATGCGTGCGACAACCCGCTGGCCCGACCCTGCCTGGAGCCGCCTCCAGCGACCACCACCAAGCCGCCGACCGCGCAGCCCTGCCTCGAGCCCATGCCTGATCCCAGCGACGCTGGCCCAGGCTACGGCACACCGAATCCCAGCGTGGCGCCAAACCCAAGCACAGCGCCCAGCGCGAGCGCCAACAGCGGTGCCCCCCCTGACGGCAGCTCAGCAGCCAGCGCAGCGAAGCAAGGCCCCACGCCGCCGCTAACGGCCCCGACCCAGACTGTGGTCAAGCCCCATCCCATGCCCTGCCTGAAACCCGTCGCCCCACCAAAGTCCCGCTAGTGGCTGGTGGCGATCGGCCCCGAGTGCTCCTGCTCTGGCCGGGGGCTTGTTCTGACGGTGGCAGCAGCTTCGGCGTACCTCAGCTGCTGAGCCTCGCCCAAGCGCTGGCTCCGAGGAGCGGGACGTGCGCCGTCGGGGATCATGGGATCTCGACTCCGAGCGCGTGTTGAAGATCGCGGCATCGACTTCGCCGACTAGGGGCAAAGGCTACGACCTGGTAGAGAATTGAGCTGCTACTCCTCCTACGACTACCTGAAAGTGATCGCCCTCGGTGAGCTGCTGCGGGAGCACCGTATGCCTCGCGCCTGGCGGTCGTCGGGGGATACCACCTTGAGCGCGCGGCCCGCCGGCTTCACTCGTGAGGAAGGCTCGCCGTTTGACTTCGTCGTCGTCGACGACGGCGGGCGCCCGCTGCCGCGCTATCGTGGAGTCCTTGGTCAGCGGCAAGCGCGCCCCTCAATCGCGTCCTGGGCCCAGACTCGGTCCCCCGCCCCGGCGACTGATGCCGTACCAGCAGGACCCTGGATCGCTATCGGCCAATCGCGCGACGTCTGGCGTCCCAAGCGGAGATCGCTGTACCTGTCCCGTGGCTGCCCCTTCGACTGCGCGTTCTGCATGGAGCGCGCATGACGAGATGTCTCCTGTAGCGCTCCCTCGAGCAGCTCCCACGCCGTCGAAGCTACATCGCGGATACCAGTATCTCGACCTGTCGGACTGGACATGTTCATTGCCGACGCGTCTTCGGCATGAAGCAGGCCTGGCGCCGGGAGTTCCTCGAGGCGCTCGCAGCGCGGCCCATCCGCGCACGCAAGCTCTGGCTCTTGATCCGTGTGGATTTGATCGAAGAAGAAGACCTCAAGCTGATGGCGCGGGCGAACATCGGGGCCAGGCTTCGGTCTGAAGCGGCGACCCCGAGCAACTGCGCCGCATCCATAAAAGCCGGCAAGCTCGACGTGCACCGACCGAAGATGCTGACCGTCGCGCCAGTGGGCGCGGCGGTATGAGTCCCCTTCGGCGCCAACATCATCGTCGGGCACCCTGGGGAAACGGAAAAGAGCCTGAGAACGAGCGCGGCCTACATGCGCAAGTTCTGGAGCACCCCAGGGTAGCCACGGGCTTCCTCTCGGTGGATCCTTTTCGTTTGTACCCTGGCTCTCCCATCGACGGGGAGCGAGACCTGGGAGGCGCAAACCGAGCATGCGGGTGCATCGCTACCCGTGGTGGGAAGACGGGGATCAAGACTTCGCTCAGCGAGTGGGTCGATGCGTCCAGCGACCTCGACTACCGCAGCGCTCAGCGCCTTGTCAGCGAGCTAATCGACCCCATCTTGCAGGCCCTACCCCAACGCGCCTACACCAGGCCGGCGTAATTTCTTCGTGCTGCGCGCCATCTCGGAGCAAGGTGGAACACGCACTTCAGACCGCGCGCACCTGCGCAAGCTCGAGCTCTGGCACCTGGACGGCCTGCGCTGGACAGCAGCAGCGAGGCGAGACAGCGCATGACCCAAGACACGGAACTCCAAGCGCGCGCCAGCGCGAACGCGGCTCGACTCATCGAGCAGGTGCGACGGCACGCGGCGCTCTCACCCGACCCTCGAGCGCGCTCTGCTCGAGGTGTGCTGAAGCGCTTCGTGCCGCAGGCCTCGTGGCCTTGCGGCAGAGGACGTGGCGCTACGCCTGAACGACGGCCAATCCGCAGCCATCCCAGCGCGCCACACGCCTACGCCCTGGCTCCAACGCCCTCGACATCGAACCGGGATCGCGGGTGGGCGGACCTCGGAGCGGCTCGGGCTACGGCGCGGCGCTGCTCGCCGAGCTGGTGGGTCCCCTGGAAACGTCACCAGCGTCGAGTACGACTAACCTGGTCAGCTGGGCGCAGCAAATCTCGCGCCGTGGCCCTGGGTGAAAGCGGTCGCCGGCGACGCCCACGACGTCGACCTGTGGCGTGGCGCCCAACAAGGTCAGCATCGGCTTCGCGCTTCAGGAGCTACCGAGCGCGTTTGCCGAAGCACTGCCTGTCAGTGGTCGCCATGGTCGCGCCAGTACGACTCCTCGAAGCCGCGCGACGATAAGCTCAGGATCGGCTGCTGCTCGTCACGCGCGCGGAGCAAGGCATCGAAACCCAGCGCCTCGAGCGCGTGCTCTACGTCCCGGATCGCGGCGCGCCTCATGACCCGGTTCATGCGCCAATGGCTCCCGCACTAGATCCAGCAGCTCCGAGGGCACCATCAGGCGCTCGAGCTCTGCGATTCCCCGCGGCAATATACCCCCGAGGTGTTCGAGCCACGCGGCGTGAGGCGCGGCCAAACCGGCGCGCTGGGCCCGCTCTCCAAGCAGGGCCACCGCGGAGAGCTCCAAGGCGGAATCATACGCCGCCTCAGACCGCCAGCGCGTCCCAAGCTCCCACACCGTCGCCTCGTGACACGCCTGCCAAGCCACGTGCTCGACTCCCGGCCCTGCTCCCGGGTCGGCTGCGCCCACCCAGACTTGCTCGCCCATCAGTCTCCCGCGACGCCACAGCGGCCGCAGCTCGAGCACGGCGAGCCGAGCGAGCGCAGGCGCGACCGCGGTCAATTCCGCAAGGTAACGTTTCAGCGCTTGAGAGTTTGTTGGGGGTGAGGTTTGCTCCAGGTGCATCCGCTCCGCCTCACAGGCCAACCGCAGCACCTCCACCGCTGAACGCTGCGGCAATAGTTGCCGCCACACGGCTTCATCGAAGCTCCTCACCCCCTGATCGGGAAACGCGTCCAGATCCACCAAGGCGAATTCCAGAGCCTCCCGGCTGTCGCCGAAGAGTAGCGCAAGGCGCTGGATACCGACGCGCAGCTCGAGGGGCGCGAGCAACTGCCGGAGCACCTCGATGTCTTCTCCCAGCTCTCGCCCGGCGCACGGGCCGAGTCGCCGAGCACACCAGTCGATGTACCCGGGCTCGTGGAGGCTCCCGGGCTCCGGCAGCGGGACGTGGGCCAGCACATGCAGCACCAGCTCGGCATAGCTTCGACCTTGCCCGGTCATGCAGCCCGCTCCGTCGCGGCAAATGTTACCAAAAGGAACTTTGCACCTGGCATGGGCTGGGAGGCTTCCTTAGACTAACGGAGCTCAGGCCCCGCAACGCGAGGCGTCAAGAAACGGGATACAGCCGATGATCAGCATCACAGAACTCGCAGCAGGCAAAGTACGGGAAATCGCAGACGCGGAGGGCCTCCAAGGCCAGGGGCTCCGCTTGCGGGTGATTGGCGGTGGATGCGCCGGATTCCAGTACGATCTGTACTTCGAAGACACGCCCACTGACATGGACGAGACATTCGAGTGCAATGGCGTCCAGCTCTACATCGACCCGCTGAGCTATCAGTACCTGGACGGCACCGAGATCGACTTCGTCGAGGGCGTCCACGGCTCGGGCTTCAAGTTCGGAAACCCAAACGTCTCGGGCACCTGCGGCTGCGGCTCCTCGTTCTCCGTGTGAGCCGACTCACCCGTCACGACCCGGGCGCTGCCTCAGCAGCTAGCCCGGGTTTATGCGTTTGTGCCGTCGTCAGCGAGCAACAGCTCGATTGCCATCAGCCGTTCAGCGAGATCCAGCCGTAGCTTTCCAAGGCTGACCTGGCCCGAAAGCTCGACCGCGGACGAAACCACGACCCGCGCTGCGCGCTCTTGATCGAGGAATCTCAAGAAGCGCGGCTGCTCGACCGCTGGCAGCGCATCGATGTCGGCAAGGTACAGCGTACCGGACCGGGCCCGTTCCACTGCGCCCCCAACAAGCGACGCCTCGTGAGGCGGACCACCGAAGAGCTCCCGCCCGACGTCGGAGGAGGGATGGGCTCGGCAGTGGAACGCCACGAACGGCGAGCTGCGCCGAGGCGAACGCTGATGCAGCGCGATTGCCGCTGCTTGCCGCAACTCTGGCGCGCCGCCGATGACCAATACGGTCGCTCGCGAGGGGGCTAGCTTGGAGAGTTCCAGGTCGACGGGAAGCGAGAACGCACCGTCGTTCGGATAGGGGTGAGGGTGGCTTGGATAGTCGTCCTTGGGCCTGGGCATTCGGGCTCGTTGAAAAGCAATAAGTCGGCCACTTCCTAGCGGGCATATGAGCCGCTTTCGGAAGCCAGTAGTCTCGGCAGGCCATGAGTCCAGATGAGATTCGGCGTATTCGTGGGCCGCTGAGCCGTCCCGCCTTCGCGCGCCTACTTGGTGTCACCGCACTCACCGTGCTCCGCTGGGAACTGCCGCTGGACGACAAGGAGTCACGGCGACCACGGCCGAAGATGGTCGCTGCGCTGCAAAAGTTCGCGTCGGCAGGGCCGCCGCTGGAACACTCAACCGAGAGTGGGGAGATCAGCGGGGTAACCAAGCTCGAGCTGGATCCGATAGACAACGCCGTGCTCCGCCCGCTGCTAGAAGAGCTCTGCGGTGAGCGCTGGCGGCGGGCTGAGGATTCTCTGACCGCGCTACTGACCACCAACGGGTTGAGCTCTCCGGGCGGGCGAAGACTGGCGACCCTAGGCTTGGTCCAGGTTCAGGTCTTGGCGCACATGGATTTGCGCGGCGCGCTCGCAGTGCTCGTGCCGATTTTAGACGAGGTTGAGCGCGGGGAGCTCTCGGACGAGATAGCCGGCCGAGCCCATGTCATGGCGACCTTCGTTTACTCCGCTCCAGACTCGCGGGTTCATGACCTGGGACGGGTCAACGCACACGCGGACAGGGCCGAGCTGTTTCTAGGGGAAAACACGAATGACCTGCGGGTCATGTGTGCGACCTCGTGTATCGCCGCCGCACGCTACCTCGGGCCGGAGGTGACGCTGCACGCCTATGAAGCGCATCTCGAACACCTTGAGCAAGCTCGATCTCCGCTAGCGAGAATGCTCGCTGACGCACTCGCCGGGCTAGTGGCGACGGTGCGCGGCGACCTTGAGACGAGCGCCCAACTCGGTGGGCGGGCGCTTGAAGCAGCTGAAGGGATGGGACACTGGGGACTGGTGATGGGGGTCCTCTCCGACTACGCCCATCGGACGCTACGTGGCTCTCAGACCCCCGGAGCCGTGCTGGGGATCGCGCAGCACGGTCGGGAGCGGGCGCTGGCCGCGTCGCTACAGCCCACGGAGGGCTTCATCCGATTGCTAGCCGCAGAGTGCGAAGCGCTCTGTAGGGCTTCTCAGCTGGGGGCCGCCGTCGCCACCGCACACGAAGCTATCGCACTCGCGGAGCGCAGAGGACTAGCTCGATATTCACTGACTGCCCCTCTGGCGAGGCTCTACCTACTCACTGACAGTGAAACCGAGCTGGAGGACCTCCTCGCCTTTTACGATCAAGAAGCAAGCGGCCCGCAGCACGCTGCCGCGCGGATTCACGCAAGCTACCTACGGGGGCAGCTTTTGACCGTGGGCGGCGAATTCGCGGACGCTGGCGATTTGTTCGAAGTGGTCTGCAACGCGCCCAACACCACGCTGGGCCTCGAGTACCTGATTCACGCCGCCCATGGCGATGCGGTCAGCGCTCGACTGCGAGCACGCGACCTTGACGCGGCGGAAGCTGCGCTTCGACGCTTTGAGAAGCTCCTCGCACAGAAGCCGTCCGTCTGGCACTCCGTGAGAGCGCGAAGGTCGGAAGCCTTGCTTCTGACCCACCGTGGTCGACACGCGGAAGCCCGTGTCCGCGTCGAATCAACGTGGCGACCTACCAGCTCCTGGGCGACGCCACCCAGTTGCTGCTCGAGGACGCGGCCCGAGCGCTGCTGGAGCAGTCAGCTGGAAGAGCCGGTGCTGAACTCCGGGTCAAGGCGGCATTCGCCAAGCTTTCCGATGCTGGATTTGGGCCGAACTACTTGCAGCGCCTCGTCGGGGCGTTCTCGAACCAATCCTCGAGACCGCTCCCGGAGTTGAGCACGGCTGAGAAGCTGGTCGTTGCGGGCGAACGGTTGAGCATCAGAGGCCTCGAAGCGGACGCGTACCGGGAGTGAGCTCTCCGCGGTGCTGACATTCCTGTTTCCCGGGTTCGAGGTCCTAGTTGGCGGCCCAGAGCTAGCCGACACGGAGACGACGCTTGAGGTCCCTGGCGCTGGCAAGGCCCCACTCTGGATAGGAGTGAGAGCGTCGTTGGACGCCGAGCAGCGAGCATTCCTGACCCTGTTATCCGGCATCGCCTCGCGCTACGCCCTGCGGAAGCTCCGACGATCGAGCCAAGAAATCGACTGGACGAGATCCTGCCGGAGTTCGTCGCTGCTTCGCCGCCAATGCGCAAACTGAAGCAGAAAATCCAGCGGCTCTCGCGGTCATCGGCCACGATCCTGGTCAACGGCGAGTCCGGTTCAGGCAGGAAGTCGTCTCGCGGGCAATCCACGACGTTTCGCCGCGCAAGTCAAGCCCTACGTCACCTTCAACTGCGCTAGCGTGCCCGGGACCTGTTCGAAGGTCAGCTCTTCCCCGGCTACCGAAAGGGTGCTTTCACTGGCGCTACGAGCAACGGTCAGGCGTCATCCGCGCGGCCGACGGCGGAACGCTCTTCCTCGATGAGATCGGTGAACTCCCGCTCGAGATGCAGCCCAAGCTCCTGCGCTTCCTCGAGAATGGAGAAGTGTTGCCCCTGAAGTGACGCCGGTCAGCATGGACGTCCGGGTCGTCGCGGCCACGCACCGCGACTGGCTAAACTAGTGCGCGAACAGCATTTCCGCGAGGATCTCTTCTACCGCCTAAACGTCGTACCGATTCGGGTACCGCCGCTGCGCGAGCGGCGAGACGACGTCCTCGCGCGCAACGCGATGTTCGTCGCTCGCCTTGCGGAACCCGGAGCCCAACCGCCAACTCTTGGGCGATCCGCCATCGCCGCGCTCCAAGAACACGACTGGCCAGGCAACGTTCGCGAGCTGCGAAACGTGATTGAGCGGGCGATGGCGTACTCGCCTGTTCCACGCGAGCTTCGCGGCGAGCACCTTCGGCTCACGGAGTCCTAGGCCCCCGCCACAGCACGCTGGATACTACCAAACGGGCGCCAACAGTCGGCACGGGCCGTGCAATGACGTAGTTTCGTCATGCATCCGGTTCATCTCATCCAAGGCGTGGTGTTAGCAGCGTGGGTCTTTGTTGCTCCGCTCCTCGACTGCCAGGCCGCCGAGGTGGGTTCGCGCCCCTACGGAACACTCGAACTCTGTTCGGTACAACCCCCGCAGGAGCGGCGATCTGGCGGAGGCCGGGGCAGCCACGTCTTCGAACAGGACGCTGTGCACCACGTACCCGCGCGCAGCCTGTCAGTCGGCGCGCGTGCGAACGTGAATCCAGCCGACGCAGCCGCCGGCGTCATCGTGCGTGTTCTCCCCTTCGTCTTCGCTGGGAATCGCGCACGTATGACCGCTATGGGTACTTCGGCGCCAATGGCGCGCTGCTTTCGTTCCTAGCGCCGAATCCGACTTTGGCGATGACGCGCGAGCCGATCGGTCGGGGGAAGCCGCTTCCGCCGGCGGGGATCGTTCACCGCCGGCCTCACGCTGAACGCGGTCTGCGGGGACTTTTACCTGAGGAACGAGACACGCTTCGAACGCTTTCACTTCGGGGGGCGTGGACCGTGGTTCTACGAGTGGGAACACGACACGTTGCTCAAGGCTACAGATTGGGTCGCATACGAAAAGGCCTTCGCGTCCGTCGCCGCTTGGAAGGGCGCCGAGCAACAACTCCTGTTGTTTGGTCCAACCTTCGACGCGACTCACTCGTTTGGCCGAACGAGCACGCGATATCGCATCGGTGGCGCGGCGTACTTGGCGCTCAGGCCCGGCGACTGGACAGGCCAATCTCATTTCCTCCTGGAGAGTGGAAGCCCGGTCAGGATCAAAACCGCAGAGGGGGAGATCTATCTCATGGCGCTGGGCGGTAGTTCTTGGTGAAGAGCATCGCGAGCAGTTCCCCACACTTTCCTAGCGGATACGTTCGCTTCACTCAGGGAGTTCGACCATGACCCGACACAGCACCCCAAGCGCCAAGAGACGGCTTGCTCACCAACCACAACCGCCATACATACGCGAGCGTATTTTGAGCGCTGCCCCAACCGCCGGAACAAACAGGCAAGCCACCGCGCTGTCTCGACCAAGCACTACGATGTTGACTGGATCTGAAGGTCCGTCCTTTCGGGACCCGACCAGCCCAAGCGGTGCTCACGTGGACACATCCTGGCCGGAAGGCTCTCACAAGAAGCAGACCCGGCCTCAGCTCTTTAATGATTTCAATCAGTTGAGGGCACCTTTGGAGGCCGACTCGATTTTTTTGAAGAAACCTGGAACCGACAGGATTCGAGCCGCGTAATCTTTTCGAGCCGACCCCAAAACTTGGGGTCAACACAAGTCTGACTCTCGGTTAGTGACTGACTCCTGGTAAAAGGATTCACCCCGATGAGCCAGCGGCGGTTCAAAAGGAGCCGCCTACGCACGCCGACCGCTATTCCGTTACGTAAGGTAATTTTCAATGGCTACTCAAAGCGACCCCGAAGTCTCCCGCTACATCACCATGACTCAGCACCTCCCCAAGCTGAGCCGTGAGGACGAGGTTGAGCTGGCGCTTGCATGGCGCGATCAGGGCAAGCAGTCCGCCGCCGACAAACTCCTCGCCGCCCACCTGCGCTACGTCGTCGCCATCGCGGTGAAGTACCGCCGCTACGGCTTGCCCATCGGCGAACTCATCGCCGAAGGCAACTTCGGCCTGGTGCATGCGCTCAGCAAGTTTGAACCGGAACGTGGCAACCGCTTCGTCACCTACGCCGCGTACTGGATTCGCGCGTACATCCTCAACTACATCATCCGCTCGTGGTCGCTGGTTGGCGTCGGGTCGGGCGCGTTGCGCTCGAAGATGTTCTTCAAGCTGCGTCGTGAGCGCGTGAAGATCACGAACCTGCTCGGTGAAGGCGAAGCCGCTGATACCGCGCTGGCCGAGAAATTCGGAGTGAGCACCACCCAGCTGCGCTCGATGATGCGCCGCTTGGAGTCACGCGACGTGTCTCTCGATACGAAGGTCTTCGACGACTCCGGTACCACGATGCTCGACACGCTCGTCTCGGAAGAGACGGATCAAGAGTCGACCCTCGCCGGTGACGAGGTCGGCGAGATGCGGCGCGCGGCCATCGGCGAAGCGATGAAGGCACTCGATCCGCGT
Organism: Polyangiaceae bacterium; assembly: GCA_041389805.1. Lineage (GTDB taxonomy): Bacteria > Myxococcota_A > Polyangia > Polyangiales > Polyangiaceae > JAHBVY01. Next base: position 58,558 of record JAWKRD010000044.1, read on the forward strand.
GAGCGGTTCATCGTCGAAGAGCGCCTGATGGCGGATCGCGAGGATGAACTTTCCCTTGCGGAAATCGGCCGTCGGCTCGGCGTCAGCCGTGAGCGCGCCCGCCAGCTCGAGGCCCGCGCGAAGCGCAAGCTCAAGACCCAGATCGCGGAGCTCTCTCGCAACGCCGGCAAGGATCTGTTGGAACTCGACTCAGCCGCGTGAAGCGGTTAGGTTCCACCCGCTGCTGCGGCTCAGATGGTCGCTGGACCGAACGGTTCAGAGGAAAGTCCGGGCTCCACAGGGCGGAGCGCCAGGTAACGCCTGGTGGGGGAAACCCCGAGGAAAGTGCCACAGAGAACAGACCGCCTGCCACCAGCAATGGCTCGCAGGTAAGGGTGAAACGGTGGGGTAAGAGCCCACCGCGAGGCTGGTAACAGTCTCGGCAAGGCAAACCCCGCTCGGAGCAAGGTCAAGTAGAGGAGCATCTGAGGGCTGCCCGCCCAAGCTCCCGGGTAGACTGCTGGAGGCTCGGTGTGAATCGAGTCCTAGAGGAATGATCATCAGCCGCCTCGAGGCGACTCGAGGTGGACACAGAACCCGGCTTACGAGCTCAGCAACCACTGGCAGGCCTAGCGCCTGCCAGTGCTTTTTTGTGCGCTACTGAGCCGCAAACACGAACGGCACGTTGACCGTGGTGGGTCCCCCTGCCGCGGGGAACTGCCAGCTGCGTACTCGACTCGCGATGCAGCCCGCCAGGCCGCGGTAGCCTTTCGGATCACCCGAGGTGCTCACGCTGCTGACGGAGCCGCTTGGTGCGACCTTGATCGTCACGCTGACTCGCGCGCTGCTCGGCGCATCCGAGTCACGAGTGCTCAGCGCTGGCTGCCAACAGCTGCGCTTCACACTGCCGGTGTGGCTGCTGACGACCCGCTGAACCTGACTGGAGTCCAATTGCGAGCTGGCGCCAGAGCTCGCGCTACCAGAGCCGTTCGCCCCGCTGGGCCCTGCAGGGCCTCTCGGTCCATCGCCAAAGTCCAGGCCGCCCTTCGACGCCGCCGTCGAAGTCGGGGGCGCGGTTTGGCCTCCTTTCGCCGCGGTCTTGCCGTTCGCCTCTTGCGCCTTGGGATCGCCCGGAACCTCGGTGTTCTCGAGCTTCTCCGGCTCCGTCGTCGGCGCAGGTTGGGTCGCTGTCCCGCTATTGCCCACCGGGACCTCGACGTACTTCACGATCGCCTGGGGCTTCTTCCCACCCCAGACGACGACTCCGATCGTGACGCCAAGCCCCAGCGCGGCAACCACCGCGAGCCACTGCCAAGCGGGGTTGTGATGCTTTTTCGGGAGACCCAGGGGGATCTCCGAGGGGCGAGTCTCGGTGACGATGCCCTCTGAACCGGTGATGGGAGCGGGCGGAACTGGCGACGGCTCTTGCTGAATCGGACGCGACGGCGCGTTGGGACCGATGCGCGGCTGCCCAAATCCTACGGCACCGAATCCAAGATCGTCGTCCGCGTCGTGGAACGCTGCCGTCGGACCTGGGGCGGGACTCGGAGTGGGCGCGAACAGCGGCTTGGAGGGCCGAAACTCCTCCACCACCGCGGCGAGCTCGGGGAATTGGGAGAGCGGACGCCAGTCGTCGAAACCATCCTTCCAAACCAACGTCTCGAGTTCGACGCTGCCCGCGGCGATCCGCTCTTTGAGCTGCGGCACCGTGAGCGGCCCCTCGGGAGCCCCCGCGACGCCGACGTACCACTCCGGGTCGGCCTCGGCGCTGGCGAGCATTGAACTTGGCGCCGGGTCCTCGTCCATCGCGCGACTGAGCGCCGCCGCGAGGCCAACCGACGCCACGACCGTGGCTTCGTCTTCCCCTTCAGTATACGAGCCGTAGCCTGCACTGGCGGGCGCCGCGCCCGACGCTGGCGCGGAGCTCGGGGACGAGCCAACACCCGAGGCGCGGTCGTCACCGTGGATCGACTCGGCCTCCAGAGACTCCGGCGCTTCGGGTTCTGTTACCGCGCGGAGAGATGAACGTGCAGCAGCGGGAGACTGTGCCACCGCCGCGCCCACTGAACCGCTCGCCCCGACTGCACCCGCGGCGCCGGGACGCGGGGTCGCTCCCAACCCAGGACGCTGCGGGACACCACCAGCGCGAGGCGGAGCAGGCGCGGCGAGAGGCGAGGACGCGCGCGGCGCCCGCGCAGCGAGCGGCGAGGAGCCGCGAGGTACCCCGCCCGCACGGGGCGCAGGTGCACGCGGTGCCGGAGCCTGCGGCCGAGCGGCGCTACCGTGCGGAACAGCTGCGGCACGGGGAGAACTCCCCGCACGCGGTGAGCTAGCAGCGCGCGGTGAACTGCCAGCACTCGGCGAAGACGCCGGCTTGTCCGTGCTCGAGGGTGGAGCCTCGGGCGCAACGGACAAAGGTGCCGCAGCTGCCTGGTTCACGTGAATCAAGTGGCCGCACTTACGGCACTTCATCTTGACGTTGCGACCCGCAACCTTCTCATCGGCGATCTGATACTTCGCCTTGCAGCTCGGACAGAGAAACTTCATTGCGTTTAGCGCACCGCGTCGGGAGTAGCGGGAAGGAGGTGGGCAACCTCGGTATCAGGGCAAGCCATGGACTGATACGAACACCCGGCCCGCCTGCCAAGCTTCTTGAGGGCGGGTGTGAAGCAATGAAAGAGCAAGACGTGGGATAAGCCTAGCCCATACGCGCGACCGAGGGTGCTCGGATGCTCTGAACTCGAAAAAGGGGGAAAAAGCATCAGAGCAAGCTCACGAGGTGTTGCTTGATTGACTGACGGGTTTCCTCGTCGGGAGCAAGGTTCAACGCCCGCTCCCAGGTCTCCGTCGCCTTGTTGCGAAAACCGGCTTTTTGGTACAGGACCGCGAGATTCTTGACGGCCGGGAAGTGGCGAGAGTTTATCTCAACCGCCGTCTCGAGTTCACTAATGGCCTCGTAAACCTGGCCCTTCTTGCCGTACAGCAGCCCCAGATGAAAATGGAGCCGATAGGCCAGCGGATCGATACCAATGCCGCGCTTGAGGTGTTCCATGGCCTCGTCGATTCGCCCCGCCTTGTAGGCCGACACCCCGGCGTTGAGTTCCCGCTCGGCTTCCGCGGAAATCTGCTGGGGGTCCTTCGCCTCAGCCCGTCCCGCGAGAGCACTCTCCACCGCGTTCGTGACGTCGGCGATACGGAACGGTTTTTCAATGTAGAATTCGACGCCGCAGGACTGACGCAGATCCTCGGCGTAGCGCCAACCCCGATACACCGCGCTGATCATCACGATTGGGATCTCGCCGTAGCGTTTGCTGCCCTTGATCCGGCGCGCGATCTCGAAGCCATGCACTTCGGGCAGCATCGCGTCGAGGATGATCAGGTCCGGACGGTGCTCTTTCACCATGCGCAGGGCCGAGAGCCCGCGATCGACTTCGAGCACCCGGTAGCCGCGGGTCGATAGCAACTTGACCAGCATGCGGCGGATCTCCGCCTCATCGTCTACGACCAGCACGGTCTTCGCATTGGGCGAGGACGCCGGGTCGTTATCTGGAATGTCGGTGACTACACTGAGTTCCTTCGAAACATCGCCGAAATCATCGTCTTCGACCTCGTCGACTTGGGAGGCACGGCCCACGGCGTCGTCCATCACCACGCCGGCCTGATCCTTCGGCGGCACGATCGATTCCGGCTCGGTGAGCGATAGCGGCCCCTCAGGGAACTCCTCTTCAGCATTGAGTGGCGTGCCGTCTGGGGCCAAGCCGATCCGCTGGAGCACCTCTGGGGGACACTTCGGCCCGATGTAGAAGTCTTCGCCTCGCGCCTTGCGGGTGTAGGCGTCCTCGATCACTCGGGACAGGCTCTGCTCGAGCGCGACGTAAGGATAGACCTTCTTCCCGGTGACGAACTCGAGCTCGTCGACGACCTTCTTTTCCCCCGGGTTCGCCATCGCGATGAACAGCCGGTCGTTGCGCACGAGCACCGGGAGGATCAGGTGCTTCTCGGCAATTTCACGGGGCAGCAGGTCGAGATCATCGAGCCGCAGACACAGCTGACTGAGGTCGATGCCGGGGATGCCGTTCTGCTCGCTCAGGGCCTTGAGGGCAGCAGTGTCGTCGATGGTGCCGCGTTCGGCTAAGCGAGACGCCAGACGGCCACCACCTGCGCCACGCTCGGCGAGGGCCTTCTCCAGCTCCTCTGGTGAGAGAGCCCGCTGCTGGAGGAGAATGCGGCCGATTTGCTTCTTGCTCATCGCCGGTCGAGATTATTCCATGCTTACCGTCGTCGGGGTACTTCAAACATTTCAAGGCCATAAGCGACGCGGCCGGGAAGCCGAAAGTTCCCTGTTCCTGACCCTCGGCGCCGCGGCGCGGCACGCTCGCCCACCAACCGCTCCCTGGAAAAAGTCCACGGATTGAGGGCGGTTCCAGCGACATCTCCGCGCGGAGCTAGCCTATCTAAGTCCCCTCCAAAAAATAGCTGTCAGGCGCCAAGGCGCGAGAGCGTCTCCGCAGCAAACTGCGCGTACCGGCCCTCGAGCACCGCCTGCCGAGCGCGGGCCACCAGCTGCTGGTAAAAGTACACGTTGTGCAGCGACATCAGTCGATGTCCTAGAATCTCGTGGGCCTGATAGAGGTGCCGGAGGTAGGCGCGAGAGAAGCCACCCGCACATGCCGGGCAGCCGCAGCCTGGATCAATAGGCGCCTGGTCCTGGGCGTGACGGGCGTGCTTGATGATGAGCTTGCCTTCCCAGGTAAAGAGCTGCCCGTTGCGCGCGTTACGTGTGGGAAGCACACAATCGAACACATCGACGCCGCAGCCGATTCCGATCACGAGGTCCCGCGGCGTGCCGACGCCCATCAAGTAGCGAGGCCTTTGGGGGTCGACGTGGGGGACGATCGCACGCAGGGCCACGTGCATCGCCTCCGGCGCTTCACCCACGCTGAATCCGCCGAGCGCGAGGCCATCAACGTCCAGCGCCGCAAGCTCCCCCGCGTGACGCAGCCGGAGCTCCGGGTCCAGGCCACCCTGGACGATAGCAAACAGCGCCTGGTCTTTGCGCTTTGCCGCGAGGCAACGAGCTGCCCAGCGAGTGGTGCGCTCGACGGCGCTCAGCAGCTCATCCCTCGGGCACCCGGCGGGCGGACACACGTCGAGCTGCATCGCGATGTCAGAGCCGAGCATGCCTTGCACGCGCATCGACTCTTCGGGAGAGAGCATGCGTCGGGATCCGTCCAAGTGCGATTGGAAGGCAAAGCCGTCTTCGCTCAGCTTGCAGCGCTCCGCCAAGCTGAACGCTTGAAAACCCCCGCTATCGGTCGCAATCGCGTGGGGCCAGCGGGAGAACTCGTGTAGACCGCCATGCTGCTCGACAATCTCCGGCCCGGGGCGGAGCCACAGGTGGTACGTGTTGGAGATCAGCATGCGCGCGCCGGTCGCGGACACTTCATCCGGGCTCAGGGCCTTGACCGTCGCCTGAGTGCCAACCGGCATGAATGCTGGCGTCGGGACGAGACCGTGGGGGGTCGAGAGCCCTCCGGCGCGCGCGTCGCCATCCGTTTTTTCCACAGAGAATTTAAGCATCAGACCAACCTCCGCGGGATCCACATCGCATCACCGTAGGAAAGGAAGCGATAGCCACGAGCAAGCGCTTCACGGTAGCTCGCGAGCAGCCTCTCACGGCCCACGAGCGCGCTCACCAAGGCGAGCAGGGTGCTCTTCGGCATATGAAAGTTCGTGAGCAGCCCGTCAACCGCACGGAACCGGTAGCCCGGCTGGATCAGGAGGCGCGTCTCGCCAGAGAACGGCCGCAGTTCGCCGCCCTCGGCTGCCGACTCGAGGGCTCTCACCACGGTGGTGCCAACGGCGATCACGGGCCGCTTTGCGGCGCGAGCGAGGTTCACGCGAGCGCACAGGGCGTCGCTGACTTCAATGTGCTCCGCGTGCATCGGGTGCTCGTCCAAGTCGTCGCTAGACACCGGTCGAAACGTCCCGATGCCGACGTGCAACGTCAGCGTCTGAACGTCGACTCCGCGCTCCCCGAGGCGCTCGAGCGCTGAGGTCGACAGGTGCAGACCAGCGGTAGGTGCAGCGACGGAGCCCAGCTCCCGAGCGAACACGGTCTGGTAGCGCTCGCCGTCGCTTGCATCGTCCGGACGCCGCACGTACGGCGGCAGTGGCACGTGCCCCTGTCGCTCGAGCCAGCCTTCCACCCCGAGGGCGCTCTCGGCGACGAACAGCTCCACCAGTAGGGTGCCGTCTTCCAAGCGATCGCGCACCACGACGTGTTCCCCAGCAATCCTCAGCTCCGTCCCCGGCCGGAGCGGCTTGTTGGCGCGCCCAAGCGCGGACCAGCACTTCCGCGAGGCATCAACGGGATGCAGGAGAAAGATCTCGGCCTTCCCTCCGCCGGGCATCCGCTCTCCCAGGAGCCGCGCGCGGCGCACGCGAGTGTCGTTCAGCACGACCAGGGCGCCCGCTGGCACCAACTCAGCGAAATCCCCCGCTGATCGGTCGATCAGCTGCTCGCCGATTTCGAGCATGCGCGAAGCGCCGCGCTCCTCCGAAGGGCGCTGGGCAATCGCTGACTCAGGCAGCTCGTAGTCGAATAGCTCGGTTCGCACGGGAGCGGCGGTTTAGCTCCACAGTTCAACGCTGGCCAGCGCTTATGCGTTCCGCCACTAGCCGCGACTGTCGAAGGAGATCCCGAGGCGGGTCATCTTGCGCCACAGCGTCGTCGGGCTGATCCCAAGCATGTCCGCGGCGCGCTCGCGGTTGCCGTCGCAGCTGCGTAGGGCATTTTCCACGGCGTCCCGTTCGGCGGCGTCCACCAAATCGGCCAGCGTCTTGCCGGTGGTTGTGGTGGCCTTGCTCGGCGCTTGCGGCAGGATGTCGTCGACGCCAATCAAGCCGCCGCCCGCCAGGGCCACCGCTTGCTCGACCATGTTCTCGAGCTCGCGCACATTGCCGGGGTACTCGTACTGCTGCAGGCGCTCCATCACGCCCTCCCCCAGCTTGGTGCGCGTCTTCATCTTGCGGTTGTACTTGTCGAGGAAGAACTGAACCAGGAGCGGCACGTCTTCCTGACGATCGCGCATGGGCGGCAAGTGGAAGCGCGCCACGTTCAGGCGATAGTATAGATCCTTACGGAAACTTTTTTCCTCGACCGCCTGCACTAGATCGATGTTGGTCGCGGCGATGATGCGCACATCAACCTTGATGCCTCGGTTCTCGCCGATGCGCCGCACCTCACCATCCTGAATCGCGCGTAGCAGCTTGGCCTGAAAGGTCACCGCCGTCTCGGCAATCTCGTCGAAGAAGAAGGTGCCGCCGTCGGCCTCCTCGAAGAGGCCTCTCCGCGCGGTAACGGCGCCGGTGAAGGCGCCGCGGGCGTGGCCGAACAGCTCACTCTCGAGCAACGTCTCGGTGATCGCAGCGCAGTTGACGATCACGAACGGCTTGTCAGCACGGCGACTGTTCGCGTGCACCGCGCGCGCGACCAACTCCTTGCCGGTGCCGCTCTCTCCAGTAATCAGCACCGTGGCGTCAGTGGGCGCTATTTTCACGACGCGACCGAGCACGTCACGTACTGCCTGCGACCGGCCGATGATGTTCTCGAAGTGGTACTTCTCGCGGAACTCCTGGGCGAACATCTGGACTTGACCGTGCAAGCGCCGGCTCTCGAGGGCCTTCTGCATCTTCACGATCAGCTCTTGTTCGGTGAATGGCTTCTGGATGTAGTCGAATGCGCCAAGGCGCATGGCTTCGACCGCACTCTCGATGGTGCCGTACGCGGTCATCACGATGACCTCGGTGATCGGCTGCTCTTGCTTGATGTGCCGCAGCACATCGATGCCGTCCTTCTCGCCCATGCGCAGGTCGGTGAGCACCACGTCGTAGGCGCCGCTCGCGCCCATATCGCACGCCTTCTCGCCGTCTTCGGCCTCGTCCACGTCGTGGCCGCCGCCTCGCAACATCATGGCGAGGGTGGTGCGCATGTTGCGCTGATCATCTACGACCAGGATTTTGCCCACGTTGTCCTACGGTTTCTCGCTCAGCTCGGCTGACAGGTCAGCCGAAGGTGACGTCCGACGCTGGACGCTCCGCCCGGGGACGTCCGACCAGCGGCGCTTCCCCGACCCTCGCAGTATCACCTACCATCGCCCACTGGCGCTGAGCAATGCACCTTGCTCGCTCCACGTCACATCCACCGGCAAACGCCGGGTTCGCGCGGCGCGATCGCCTCCGCCGCTGCGGGCGGAGCCGGCCTTGAGGTCTTGGATCAGGAAAAACGTACCCACCCCAACGCCTACCAGGCCGATCCCCCAGCTGATGTTCGTCATCAGCTTCGCCGAGTTGAAGCGGTCCAAGTCGTCTCGATTGGGGTTCTCGTTGTAGGAACTCTCCGCGGAGTTGACCTGAAGCCCGAACACCACCCCACCGATCACCCCCAGCGCGCCAACGCCATACGCCACGTAGGTGATTGGGCGAATCCCGCCATCCGGCGCGGTGGCCGTGTCGATCGCTACCGAATCATCCTTCGGCGTTTCGGCGGGTTTGGGTGAGGTCCCCCGCTTGGGCAGCAGGGTGGACAAATCCACGCTGCGTTCGGTCCCCGCGGCAAGCTGGATCACCCGCACCTTCGCACCATCCACATCGACCAGCGTCACGCGGTGCTCGCCGGGGAAGAAATAGATACGGTCGCCACCGTGAAACTCTTCGTCGTCCACGCGCGCGCGGATTCCGGGGTTGCCCACGAGCTCGATCAGGCCGAGCTTTGGCGAGATGCGAGTCAAGCGATCCGTCGCATCAATGCGGTCTTGCTCCGTCGCCTGCTTGAGCGTTAGCACCTGTTGATAGGCGCGCGCGGCGAGCGCGTATTCTCCCGCTTTGTCCCACGCATCCCCTGCGTTGATCAGCGGCGCGGGATG
>JAWKRD010000045.1:0-62842 GCA_041389805.1 Polyangiaceae bacterium
GAAGCGGCTGAGGATTTCGCCGGAGCGTTGGCGAAGTTCGACGAGGTGGCGAAGGTCAAGCTGACTCCTCAGGTGCGTTTCCACATGGGACGCTGCAAGGAGGAGCTCGGTAGGCTCAACGAGGCGCTCGGTGACTATCGCTTGGCGGAGTACGAAGCCCGGGAGGCGGGGGCCAAGGAGCTGCCGGAAATCAGCGCGGCCAAGGAGAAGCTCGAAGCGCGCGTACCCAAGCTGGTGATCACCTTGGGTGAGGGCGCTGAAGGCGCGACTGTCGAGCTCGACGGCGTGGAGCTTGGCTCCGCCAAGGTGGGCAAAGAGACCGTCGTCGACCCCGGCCATCACAAGGTCGTTGTGAAGCTACCGAGCGGCGGAAAGTGGGAGGAGTCCGTCGACGTCACCGAGGGTGAGTCGAAGAACCTCGAGCTAGTGCCGCCCGAGGATTTGCAGGTGGAAACTCCGCCAGCGGACATTCCCGACGTTCCGCCCGATGACGAGCCGCCGCCTGAGCCCAAGCAAGAAGAGAGCTCCTCGGCGGTTCCCTGGATCATTGGCGGCGTTGGCGCAGTGAGCTTGGTCGCATCAGGGGTGTTCTTTCTGATGAAGAACGGTGCTGAGAGCGATCTCGACGGCGCTTGCCGCGGCAGCGTGTGTCCCAAGTCGGTAGAGGACAAGCAGTCGTCTGGCGAGAGCTACGCGATGTGGACCAACGTAACCCTCGGCATTGGTGTGGTCGGTATCGGCGTGGCCGCCGTGATGTTGCTGACTGGCGGGAGTAGCTCCCCGGAGCCCGCGCGGGAGGCCAAGGGCCTACACTGGGACGTGGGCACGACCAAGGCTTTCTCTGGTGTTCGCTTGAGCGGACAGTTTTGATTGAGGACTTAGATTAATGATTCGCACCCACGTTTTGCGCTCGGTTGCACTCACGAGTTTGGCGGCGTCCTTGGTCGTCGCGTGCTCTTTCCCCGAGCACAGCTTCATCCCCGATGACGAGTTCAACAACGGGGGCAACGCTGGAAACGGCAACGCTGGCAGCGGTGGTACCGGTGCTAGCACCAGTGGCGGCAGCTCGGGCAACAGCTTTGGTGGCGACGCAGGCAGCACCAGTGGCGGCACGAGTGGCGTCGGCGGAGACGCCGGTGCTGCGGGCACCGCTGCGCAAGGCGGCACGGGGGGCACCAGCGGTCAAGGTGGTTCCGCGGGGATAGGCGGCGGTGGCACCGGCGGCGCTGCCGGCATGGCTGGCACCGGAGGAAGCTCGGGCGGTACCGGCACCGAAGACTGCACCAACGGTGTTGACGACGACGGCGACAACAAGGCTGACTGCGAGGACACGAAGTGTCAGAGCGTTGGGTATCAGTGCTTGGCTCTGCCCCCTGGCTGGAACGGTCCCGTAGAGGTGTACGCGGGTAGCGCGTCTCCTCCCGGATGCACCGGCAGCTTCCCGTTGACCAGCATCAACGCTTTCCAGGACTTGAACGTGCCAATGGCGACGTGTAGCGCCTGCACTTGCACGAACCCCACCGGGGCCACCTGCAAGGTGCCGGTGCTCAAGCTCTACTCAGACTCCGCGTGTAGCTCAGGTATCGTATGGAGTCTCACTGGCGGCCAGAACGGTGAAACGCTGGATGAACTCTTTGCGATGAACGCATGCGTAAACTCTTCCGTTTCCGCAGGGCCAGGGGGAGAGTTGCCTGGGGCTGTTGGCTCAGAGCTACCTCCCACGACTGGTGGATCCTGCATTCCCGGAGGAGGAGCTGCCACCCGACCGCCGACCTCTTGGAACACCAAGGTTCGCGGCTGTGGGGGGCCCGATGGCGGATGGCAGGCGGCGGGCTGCGGAGCGAACACGTGTGTACCCCCCAGCGCAGGCGCCTTCAACCGGGGCCTCTGCGTCTACCAGGTTGGCGACGTTTCTTGCCCGTCAGGTGCCTTTAGCTCGAAGTCGGTCTACTACCAGAATTCCAACGACCAGCGCGCGTGCACTGCCTGCACGTGCGACTCCCCAGTCGGAGTCACTTGTAGCGGGGCCAAGCTTGATGCCTGGAATGGTCTGGGCTGTGCGGGTAGTGTGGCGGCAACTGTGAATCCGCCCGGAATTGACTGTAAGGCGGTTGCCACAGGGGCGGAGAAGAGCTTCAAGTACACGGTTGGGACCGCGACCGGCGGGAGCTGTCCTCCTCAGGGAGGTCAGCCAACGGGTACCGCCACCCCCGTGGACGCAGTGACCTTCTGCTGCACGCAGTAGAGCCTCCGAGTTTTTGATATGCGTTGGGTGCAACCGCGATGGATCCGGCACAATCAGAAAATCGGGACTTGCACCATCGCCCACCCGGCACCAACGCGAACCGAGGTTCGGGACTGCGGAGTATCACTGCTAAGCAGCAGGCCAGAGATTCCCAACCCCGCAGTACCGACGCCCAGAAAAACGAGACTCAGGGTCCCCATGGTGTTCGCACGCGAAATTCTCGTCTCGCGAGGACTCGGGCACCGCTTGTTTCGACAATTCTCTTCAGCGTTCCGATCGCATCGCGATGGGCAACGAAGAGCGCTCCAGACACCAGTAGCGAGGAGAGTCCCACGCCTCCAGCGACCCATGCCCAAGAGTTTTGTTTGTGGAGTGAGCGCATTAGTCGCAGGCGGAGACGGGTTTAGTACTGCTTCCGACGTGTCTCGCGGTTCTATGGGGGCCGGCGGGGGCTCGGTGTTGGGTGGCGGCACCCGTGAGAAATCGAGTTCTTTCCGTTCCCCGGCTTCAAGGTCTAGGGCAGTGCCTTTCACCTCGACTCCGCCCTGCTGAATGGCCAACCAGTGTGGGCCTGGAGCTAGCCAAATCCAATCCTGGCTAGTCGTCCGATCAATCGCTGTGCCATCGATTGTGACATCCACGTCCTCCCCGACGTGGACTTTCACTCTGGCGAGTTGTACTCCCAGTATGTCCAGCTGAGCAGCGGCGTGCGTGCGGAAGGCTTCTGACCCTCCGGTGGTCAAGAGAAACTTCGAGTAGTAGGTGGCGCTCTCGACTAGTCGCCCAAGCTTCTGAAGGTCCCGGGCGATCGTTGCTATCAGGTCTGCGTCGGAACCAAGGGCGTAGGCGTCCCGGTGTTTCGACAGCGCAAGCTCGAAGTCCCCATCAGCAAACGCCTGATTGCCCTCCCGAATAAGCATATCCTCATCGCTTGGTTCCCCTTGCCCACGCGCGGGGGAAGACGCTAGCAGGATGAATAGCAGTGAAGCACGAGCTAGCGACATGGCAGCAGCGGATCGACCTCGCAAGGCCGGCGTTGAGGAGTTGCAGAAGGCGCCGACTTGCCTGATTCCTTGGTTGGTTTCGTGGACGCCCTTGTCGTCGGCGACGGTAGTTTGGACCTGGTCGGCGATTGTGATGTTTCGGAGTCCGGGGGTCGGTTGGACGGTTGGGCTGGCGGTGGCGTCCGTTGCGGTAGCGGTGAAGCTGCGCTTGGGATCATGTCTGGAACGACCAGTGTTGCGCTGGCAACTGGTGGCGGGCTGGCGTTCGGTGGTCCGTCGCCCGTCGCGCTTCCGTGCGGCGAGAGCGCGGCCCACAGCGCTCCGCCAGCGAGGGAGGTTGCCAGGATCACCGCAAAGAAGACCGGCGCGAACGTTCTGCGGCGACGAGGAGGCGGCAGTGGCACCGTATCGGTAATTGGGGTCGAGAAGTTCCCCTGCGTATTCGGGACGGGGCGTGCGTTCTCTGGGGAACTGAGCAGCGCTACGCCGTCTTCCTCCGAGTCCTCGCCGAGCGCGAACCTGGCGCGGCTGGCGAACACCTCAGCTTTGGGGCCGCCGAACGGGGCGAGCGCGTCCGCGAATGCAGCGACACTTTCGAACCGAGCTCCAGGGTCCTTGGCTAAGGCGGTCAGGACGATTCTCTCAAAGCTCAGGTGGTATCTGTGGATCGTTGCCGGGGTGTTCAGTCGTGATGGCGACACTGAGCGCCGGGATCGTTTCTCCAGAAAAGGGGTAGTGACCCGGTGATCAGCTCGTAGAGCCGACACCTGGAGGGCCCAGATGTCCGAGCTCTTCCCGGCGTACTTGGTGTTCCGCAGCTGCTCCGGGGACATGTATGAAACGGATCCGAACGCCGCAATGGCGGACGTCAGGGAATCCACAGACGTTCCCCGACCTTCGCGATGCCGGGGAAGTTCAGAACCTTGATTCTCTTTCGTTCATTGCTATTTCTGCAAGGAAAAGATTGGCGGGTTTCAGGTCGCGATGAATAACTCCCAAGGAGTGTGCTTCCGCGATACCAACACAAGCTTGGATGATGTAATCAACGGCTCGACTGACAGGAAGCGTGCCCTCCGCTTCGAGGATTTGCCCGAGATCCGGCCACTCAGGTATTCCAGAACCATAAACAGGGCACCCCTGTCGAGTCTCCCGACGTCGAGGACGCGCGCTACATGTTCGCTGTGGATTCGCAGCGCGGCGCGCGCCTCGTTCAAGAAGCGCATTGAAACCTCGCGCTTTTCCGCTAGATCGGTATGGAGCAACTTGATGGCGACGCGCTCGCGCAGCTCCAGGTGCTGCGCCCAAGGACCACTCCCATTCCCCCGGCCAAGTACGCGCAAAGTACGCGGTACTTGTCGCCAGAACCCGACCCACGAGCTCGTGGTCTGTGTCACCCCCAGCGTCCACCGGGAAGCACACTACCATTCAAGGCGAGCCCGTGAACGCCCTATTTTGCGCGACCAGGACTTCAGGTACGCTCACCGCCAATGACCTGGCGTCGCCTCACAAGATTGGCGGGATTTACCTCTCCCCTTAGTCGGTTGCAGCGTCGATTTCGTCGTTGATGAGGCGGGGGTTCTGCGCGGAGCTGGGAAATATGCGCAAGCACTGGAGGAACCGACAGTAGCGGTGGAGTTCGGCTGGCGGAACTGACAACAGCGGTGGAAATCCAACAATGGCGCGGTCGGAAGACTGCACTAATGGCGTGGACGACGGATGGCGATGACCTGGCGGATTGCGCGGACTCCAAATGCCAAGCAACTGGCTATCAGTGCACTGCCGTGCCGTCCGGCTGGAGCGGCTCAGCAGCGCTCTACGTGAGGGACCTGGACAGCAAGATGCTGCACGGGCAGCTACACCTTGGGCGGTCTGCGCGGAGGCAAGGACTCGAACGCCCCAACTTGAGCTGCTCCGCGTGCAGCTGTGCCTGCCAACTGGCAGCATCACGTGTCATTTCCCCGATATCAGCGCCTTCCAGGGCGCCACATGCAGCGGAGCAGGCTGGACCTTCGATGGCGGCAAGCTCGAAGCCGGCGGCGTAACGTCAGGCGCGTGCTTTGGAGCGACTGATCCGTTCGTCGGCCCCAATGGTGAGCTACCCGCTTCCGCCGGGACGGGTACTCCGACAACGACCGGCGGTTCGTGCACACCGAGCGGCGGGGTGCCCACCACTCCCGACACTGGGTGGAACACGAACGCCGTTAGCTGCGAGCAGACCGCCACTCCGGCTGGCTGCGGTGCGAACACCTGCGTGCCACCGCCCGGGAGCGACTTCAACCGAGGCGCCTGCGTCTACCAGGACGGGGATCAGGCGTGCCCAACTAGCGGCTTTACCTTCAAGCACCTGTTTTACACGGACTACGACGACGGTCGCTCGTGCACGGCCTGCACCTGCAACACACCGAACTCGGTGACCTGCAACGGCGCGAAGCTCGAGGTCTGGAATGGCGCCAGCTGCGGCGGCAGTCCCGAAGGGACCGTGGCGACACCAGGAACGAGCTGTGCCTCGCTGACCGCCAATCAGGAAAAGCACTTCAAGTACACCGTGGGCACAGCCAGCGGCGGCAAGTGTGATCCTGCGGGTGGTCAGCCCACGGGTAGCGCAACTCCGAAGCTCCCGGTCACGTTCTGCTGCACGAAGTAGGGCGCGCAATGCCCGCTGAAACCGACCTCCAAGGTAAGGGCAGTCCGTGAACCACGCTTCGCGACGAGACGTCTTGCGTCTCTTGCTTGGGGCGCCCCTCGCGGCAGCCTGCGAGAAGCATTTGCCGCGCCGTGAAATCCCTGGGGAAATCAAAGGCGCACGCTTCCAGCTCGGGCATCGCCTGCGAGAGGCCACGCTTGAGCGCGCTGCGGGGACTCCGACTCGCATCGGTGTCGCCATCGTTGGGGCTGGGCCGAGCGGCCTCTCCGCGGCGTGGCGGCTCGAGCGCGAGGGCGTGGCCGACTACGTGGTGTTCGATCTCGAGGGACAGCCTGGAGGTACCTCGACGTTTGGCACCGACGGCGCGGTGCCCCATCCGTGGGGAGCGCACTACGTGCCGGTTCCTCGCCGTCAGACCTCGGCCCTGTACCGCTTGCTGAGCGAAATCGACGTGCTCGAGCCCGACGTGGACTCGCCGCCGCGCGCCCTCGAACAAATGCGCATTCGCGCTCCCGAGGAGCGCCTGTTCATCGATGGCGCTTGGCACGAAGGCCTGTTCCCCGCGGCAGGGGCGAGCGCAGAGGACTTGGCGCAGCTAGCGCGCTTCGAGGCGGAAGTCGCGCGCTGGGTGGCCTTTCGCGACGCTCAAGGCCGGCGCGCCTTCGATTTGCCCATGGCGCGGGCTTCGGATGCTCCCGCCGTGCGCGCGCTAGACAAACTCAGCGCGCAGCAGTGGCTCGACGACCTGAAGATCACCTCAGCGCGCGTGCGCTGGTACGTCGAATACGCCTGTCGTGACGACTACGGCCTCGATCTGGCGCACACCAGCGCCTGGGCGCTGTTGCTCTACTTCTGCAGTCGCGTGCCAGAGCCAGGGGCCGATTCTGCGCCGTTCGTCACTTGGCCGGAGGGCAACGGTCATCTCGTGCGGCACCTGGTCGATGTGGTCGGCCCGCGCCTCGAGCTCGGTCGCGTGGTCACCGACGTCGTCCCGGGCGAGGATAGCGTCGAGTTCAGCGTGTATTCCCCCGACGGCGGACTCAAGCGTTATATCGCCGACCAGGTGATCTTGGCGCTCCCGAAATTCGTGGTACCGCGTATCTTGAGGCCTTTCCGTGAGGCAATGCCTGAGCATCTCAAGGAGTTCTCCTACGGGGTGTGGATGGTGGCGAACATCCACCTCAGCCGGCGGCCCAGGAGCCGCGGATTCGAGCTCGCTTGGGACAACGTGCTCTACGATAGTCCCGCGCTTGGCTACGTCGTTGCCTCCCACCAGACGCTGCATGACCGGGGGCCAAGCGTCTGGACGTACTACCAGCCGTTGACCGATGCCGATCCGAAGCAAGCACGGGAGCGCCTCTTGGCGGCTGATCATCGTGGGCTAACCGACGCCATCGTGGCTGACCTCAGCCGGGCACACCTCGACTTGGAGGCGTGCATCGAGCGCATCGACGTGTGGCGCTGGGGCCACGCCATGGTGCGGCCACGCCCGGGTTTCATCTGGGGCGGGGCGAGGGAGAAGGCGAGCGAGTCCCTCGGGCGGGTGCATTTCGCGCACTCGGATCTCTCCGGGATCGCGCTCTTCGAAGAGGCCCAGTACCGCGGGATTCAGGCTGCCGATCGCGTCTTGAGCGCGCGCGGGCTGAGCCCAAAGCCCTTCGATTGAGAGGTCTCGAAGCAACGCAGTTTCCTTGCGCCGCAGTTTCCTTGCGCCGCAGTTTCCTTGCGCCGCAGGTTCCTTGCGCCGCAGGTTCCTTGCGCCGCAGTTTCCTCGCGCCGCAGTTTCCTCGCGCCGCAGTGTCCGTGCGGGTCAAACCCCGTGGCATGTAATAAGGTTCAGTGCCGTGACCGTGAGCACCTCTCCCAGCGGGACTGAAGCACGTGCGTCGCATGCGAGCGCGCCCGCGCGAGCCTCGGCACTGGGGCCGTGGCTGTGGAGTGTGCAGGTCGATCTTGGAGTGTTCGCGGGCAGCGCGGCGTTTGCGCTGCTGTGCGTGTTCGGCATGCGGGCACTCGGCATCGCTCCGGGGAGCCTCCCGCCATGGGCGTGGTTGGTGTTCGTCCTCGGCATCGACGTGTCCCACGTCTACTCCACCTTGTTCCGCACCTACCTCGACGGCGAGGAGCTCGCGCGGCACCGAGTGCGTTACCTCGTGGTACCGCTGATAGCCTACGGTATCGGAGTCGCGCTGTACGCCGTGGGCGCGTTGTGGTTCTGGCGCGTGCTCGCCTACGTCGCCGTGTTCCACTTCATCCGTCAGCAGGTGGGGTGGGTCGCGCTGTATCGAGCCAGGGCCGCCGCCCAGTGGCGGGGCCGGGCGCAGGGCGAGGGAGAGGCAGCGCAGCGCGAGGTTCAGCGCCGCCAGCGCGTCGACAAGCTGATCGACGAGGTCACCGTCTACGCCGCCACGCTGTTTCCCATCGTGCATTGGCACGCCAACCTCGCGCACACGCGCTTCACCTGGTTCGTGCAGGGCGACTTCGTGGACGTCAGCGGTGTAGCTACCGCGGTGCTGCCCGTCGCGCGTGCCATCTGGGTGGCTGCGCTCATCGTATTTGCCTTGCGGCAATTATGGCTAGTGAAGCAAGAGGGCGCCATTCAGCTTGGTAAGTGCGTGGTCGTCGCCACCACGGCGCTCACCTGGTACGTCGGTATCGTCGCGACGAACAGCGACGCTGAGTTCACGGTGACCAACGTGGTCGTCCACGGCGTGCCGTACATGGCGCTGCTCTACTTTTACGGCCAGGCTCGCCGCCGTGAAGCTCCGCATCAGCCTGGGTCCCAGCTGCTGGTCGGTGGCCTGCTCGCCTTCGCCGGCAGCTTGCTCTTGCTGGCCTTCGTGGAGGAGCTGATCTGGGATCGCCTGGTCTGGAAAGACAACCCATGGCTGTTTGGGGGGAGTGACATCCAGCTCGGGCCCTGGGCGTTGTGCTTCCTGGTCCCGTTGCTCTCGTTGCCGCAGTTCACTCACTACCTGCTCGACGGCGTGCTGTGGCGCCGGCAAGACACCCGGGAAAACGCCGCGCAGCGCGCCGCGATTGGCATGTAGCGAGTGATGCGTCGCTGCTCCTTATATTCTGCAGGGAAATAGTGTCTAGCCGCGCTTGGCTGTTCCTCGGAGCGCCGCCCCGGCGTGCCAGTCCTCGCGGGTGATCGCCCAGCGCTCGTGGTCGCGCCACTCTCCATCGAGCTTGAGGAAGCGCGGGCTCAAGCCCTCGAGGCGAAACCCGAGGCGCTCCACCAGGCGGCGTGACGCCAAGTTCCCCGGCTGAATGTTGGCTTCCAGGCGGTGTAGCCGTCGCTCCTTGCGCTTGAACACGTGGTCGACCAGGAGCTCCAGCGCGGAGCGCATGTGGCCTTGCCCAGCCCAAGGCGCGTTCACCCAGTAGCCCAGGCAACCGTTCTCGAACACACCCCAGGTGAGCTCGTTGATCGCGACGTAGCCGACCAACGCTTCACCTTCCTCGCTCTTGGTCCAAACGAGATAGCGCTCGCGTCGCTCCGAGTTGTCGAACCATGACCGGAAACGCTGAGGGCTCACTGGAGGGAAGATCCAAGGCTGGTGCAACGCACGGCTCTGGCGCGCCGCGGCGACGAACGCGCGCTGGTCGTTTCTGCTGATACGCCGCAGGCTCACCTGGCCTTGCGCTAGCTCGGGCATGCCTGCCGGTTAGCCCGTGCCGCGATAGCGGGCAACCGGATCCTGACGCTTGGCGCATCCCTCGAGTGCTCGTATGACGGAGGCCATGACGGAGCTGAAGGAGACCGCCGAGGGGACGTTGCTCTGGGAGCCTAGCGAGAGCACGCTGGCCAACGCGGAGTTGACGCGTTTCGTGCATTGGTTGGCCGCTGTTGGGCGCGGCCCCAGCGACCTCGCCGCGATCGCGGAGGGGCACGACTACCAGGCGCTGTGGCGCTGGTCCGTGTCGGATCTGGACGGCTTCTGGGGCGCGGTGTGCGACTTCTTCGACGTGAAGTTTCACACGCCTCCTGAGAGCGTGCTGGGACAGCGCCAAATGCCCGGAGCGGAATGGTTCCCTGGGGCAACGCTGAACTATGCGGAGCATGCCCTCAGGAAGCGAGACGACGGCCTCGCGGTGATCTACGAGGGGGAAGGGGGGGAGGTGCAGCGATTGAGCTACGCCGAACTCTCGCGCAGGGTCGCACAGCTCCGCTCCAGCCTGAGCCAGCTTGGCGTCGGCAAAGGCGATCGCGTCGTCGCCTACATGCCCAACAACGTCGGGGCGTTGGTCGCGTTCCTGGCCGTGGCTGCGCTGGGCGCCATCTGGTCCAGCGCCGCGCCAGAGTTCGGCGTGAAGAGCGTCCTCGATCGCTTCTCGCAGATCGAACCCAAGGTGCTCATCGCCGTGGACAGCTACGTCTACGGTGGCAAGCAGTTCTCTCGCCACGGCGAAATCGAGCAGATCCGCGCCGGCTTGCCCACGCTGGAGCACCTGATCGTCGAGCGCCGCGACCAGACTCGAGAACTGCCAGGCGGAGCGAAGGCGTTCGACGACCTGCTTGAAGGGAACGCGCCGCTCGAGTTCGAGCCGGTGCCGTTCGCGCACCCGCTCTACATCCTCTACTCGAGCGGCACCACGGGGCTACCGAAGCCGATCGTCCATGGGCACGGAGGGATCCTGCTCGAACATTTAAAGTCCCTCGCGTTCCACTGCGACCTCTCGCAGAAAGATCGCTTCTTCTGGTTCACCACGACCGGCTGGATGATGTGGAACTTCCTCGTGAGCGGCCTGCTGCTGGGCAGCACCATCGTGCTCTTCGAGGGCAACCCCGGCTTCCCCGACCTAAATCGCATGTGGAAATTCGCGGAGGCTCACGAGCTCAGCTATTTCGGGACCAGCGCGCCCTTTCTGATCGCGTGCCGTAAGGCTGGCGTTGCGCCTGGCAGAGACTTCAAGCTCTCGTCGCTGCGTGGCCTCGGGAGCACGGGCGCGCCGCTGCCGTCCGATGGGTTCGGTTGGGTCTATGAAGCGATCGGTAAGGACCTGCTGCTCGGCTCGGTGAGCGGAGGCACGGATGTCTGCACCGCCTTCGTCGGATCGTGCCCCTGGCTCCCTGTACATGCCGGGGAGATCCAGTGCGCCGAGCTTGGCGCCAAGGTCGAGGCGTATGGTTCGCAGGCGGAACCGGTGGTCGGTGAGGTTGGGGAGCTGGTGTTGAGCGAGCCAATGCCGAGCATGCCAGTGAGCTTCTGGAACGATCCCGATGGGGAGCGCTACTTCGACTCCTACTTTTCGAGCTTCGAGGGTCGCTGGCGCCACGGCGACTGGATCAAGTTCACACCTCGCGGCAGCTGCGTGATTTACGGTCGCAGCGACTCGACGCTGAACCGTGGCGGGGTGCGCATGGGGACTAGCGAGTTTTATCGTGTCGTGGACGGCTTCACGGAGTTCAAGGACAGTCTCGTCGTGGATACCGGCACCCTCGACAAGGAGGGTGAGCTGTGGCTCTTCGTGGTGCTAGCGGCTGGGCACTCGCTGGACGCCGACCTCGAGCAGCGCCTGAAGCGAGCGCTGCGTTCGGAGCTCAGTCCGCGTCACGTCCCCGACCGGATCCTCACGGTAAGCGACGTGCCTCGCACCATCAGCGGCAAGAAGCTCGAGGTTCCGATCAAGCGGGTGCTCGGTGGCGCGCCTCGAGAGCGCGTGATCAATCCTGGCACGCTCGCGAACCCAGAAGCGGTGGACGCGGTGCTCGAGGCCGCGCGCGGCTGAGTGAACCTGCCACCCTGAGCTGTCTAGACCTCGCGTCGGGCGAAGGCGCCGAGCAGGTGATGGGCGAGGGATGACGCTGGAGGAGTGAAGAAGCCTTCGGGCTTCGCCAGCTCATCGCGGGTGACCCAGCGCGCCTCCTCCAGCTCGTCGTCATCCAGACGGAACGCCTCGCTCGCGGCGTCGACCACGAACCCGAGCATCAGCGAGGCTGGAAACGGCCAGGCCTGGGAGCGGAAGTAGCGTGGGTTGGTGACTTCGAGCCCCACCTCCTCGAGGGCCTCGCGTCGCACTGTGTCCTCGAGGGACTCACCCGGCTCCACGAAGCCGGCCAGCGCGGAGAACATTCCCTGGGGAAATCCTGGTTGGCGTGCGATCAGACAACGATCGCCTCGCGTCACAAGGATCATCACCGCCGGGTCCGTGCGAGGAAAGTGCTCGTGGCCCTCGGGGCAAACTCGGGTGTGCCCCGCCTTCTTCGGGCGCGTCTCCGCGCCGCATTTGGCGCAAAACGGGTGATTCTCGTGCCACGCCAGCATGCCGCGCGCGTAAGCGAGCAAGCCGAAGTGAGCCGTAGGCAAGTCTCCGAGCAGCCGCAAGTCGGCGAAGCTACCCGTCAGACCCAGCGCTTGCTTGGGTTCGTCAACGGGTGACACGTCGACGACGAAGCAGTCCCGAGCAACACCGTCGCGTGTGAGCTTGCCCAACCACACGATTTCGCTCGCCGCATCGACGAGCGCTGTCTTCCCGGTTTCGACTTGTGCACGAGAGTCTTGAACCAAGACGCGACCGCGCCACTGCACCACGAAGTCCGTGGTCGGCGCGTCCAGGGCGCTCTCGAGACGCTCGCTCGCGTTGCGTTCCAGTCCTGCGCGGTCGAGTTCCCACTCGCTCATGGTCTCAGGCTGTCACGGCGCGGTGGGCGACGGCAATTGCCTTCAGCCTCGTGAACGCCTGGCGGGTTTGGCGAGCTCCACACCGAGGCGCTGGCTCGCGATGCGCAGCGCAACCGGAGAGCGATCGACGCCGAGCCAGCGCCGCTCGAGGCGTCTGGCTACGGCGAGCGTCGTGCCCGAGCCGCTCATCGGATCGAGCACCCACGAGTCCGGCAAGCTCGCAGCGTGAATGATGCGCTCGAGCAGGCTCTCAGGCTTTTGCGTGGGATAGCCAGTGGTCTCTTGGGTTAGCGGGGTGTTCGCGTTCATCGCCGGGCAGTCCGTCCACACACTGCCCAGGCGGCGACCGACGTCAGCGTAGTAGCGATAGGCTTTGCCGCCAATCACGCGCTCGCGGTAGCGGCGACCGTCTGCGTCGACCTGACGGAAGTGCATGCGCTGGCTTGTTTCGGCGAAAGGCTCGCGCAGAGCCGGGTGGTCGACGTTCCAGATCATCTTGCCCCTCGGCGCGTAGACCAGGATGGTCTGGTGTGTGACGCTCGGTCCCTTGGTGTTTCGGGCGCCGTTGCCGGGTACCCAGATGATCTCCCCCTTGAACGCCTTGCGGCCGAACAGCTCGTCGAACAGCCACTTGGCTTCGTGCACGGCGCGGTGATCCAGGTGCAGCCAGATGCTTCCCTGGGGAGACAATATCTGGCCTACCCGCTCAGCTCTTGGCCGCATCATTTCGAGCCAAGCGTCGATCCCTCCCCACGCATCGTGATACGCGGCCTCGCCCCTCAGTCGTTCCCCCTTCTCCGCGCGAGCGCCGCGAGTTCCGCCGGCGGCAAACGGCGGATCCCAGTACACCAGATCGACCTCTGCTTGGCCGATCAGCGTGGGCAGGATGTCGAGGCAATCCCCGGCGTGAAGGCCGCTCTTGAGCTTGCGCTGCGTGCTCACGGGGCGGTCGCGGTGGGCTCGGGCGAGGCGCCGTCAGGCGGGTCGGGACTCGTCCCGTCATCGCTCTCGGCAGGATCCAGGGCCGGCAAGACCGGCTCCGCGAGGGCCATTGCGATCAGCTCGGCTTCGGACGGCTCGGGTGTCTTTTTTCCGGGTAGAAACTCCCAGTAGGGCCCTCCCCCCATGCACCCCCGCACCGCCTCCGCCTCGGAGCACGCGAAGCGCATGTGGATGTGATCATCGTGAGGCGCGCTGTCACCGGGTTGCTGCAATACGGTCTCGGCGTACCAGACGAGGTCATCCGGCTCGCCCTTGGCGCGCGCATAGTCGATGAGCAGGGCCTCGATGGGCATGCTGCAGAACATCCACTGGACGCTCGCCTCGGGGTCGCGGATCAGCGCCTTGATCAGCGCCCACTCTCGCGGCACGTCCAAGGCGTAGTAGTCCTCGCCTACCTGCGCCAGCCCATCACCGCTCAGCTTGATGAAGCCAGGGCTCACGACGGGCGCGCCGCCTGGAGTCGTCACGTACCACAGCAAATCGATGTCGCGACCCGTGCGATGGGAGTGGTGTCCCGGGATCTTGCCGCCGTTCTCGCCCGAGAGATCCCCGAGTAGCAATGGTTTGCCGCCGGGAAATTCATCATGGACCTTGGCCGCGGCGCGCTCCACGGCGGCGATCAGCCGCGGCTGCCCCCAATAATGGTCGCTATATGGGCGATAGCGCGCGAAGCCCTTGCCGCGCTTCGGAAGCTCAACTGCCCCAGTCTGCATGCCTGCGTGGGGCACGCCGATGGTGCCTGAAAAGCCTGGAGCCAGAGGGTTCGGGGTGGGGGTGCAGCCAAGCGCGCTCCCAGCGCCGACGAGGGCGGCCAACAGGCGAAGCATGGGGTGTGAGGTGATCACTCCTCGAAACCTCCCTCGAGATAGCCGGCGATGCGGCCCTCGATCGCGCGCACCGCGGCTTGGTTGCGAAAGGACTCCATCAACTCGAGCTTGTCACCGGTCTTGCGCAGGTAGCCCTGGTCGATCAGCGCCTGGTACGCGTTCTGAATGAGCGGCTTGCTCACCGCCTCTTTGCGGTCGATTTCCCCTGCCAGGAACATGCGATTGCCCACCGCCAGCGCCTTCTTCACCAGATCTTTCTCACTCAGCGCACCTTTCACCAGCGGCAGGAGACCCCGCGCGGCGATGCGGTAACCCTCGAGGAAGTTGCGGAACGCGCGCGCGTAGTTTGCGAGCCACTCCTGGCCCGTCCAGTCAAGACGTCCAGGGCCCGGCTCCAGCTGGTCGCGGCGCACCAGCGCCACTTCTCCAGCTTCGAGCATCGCTGCCAGCGTCTCGTCGAAGATGTCGTCAAAGGTCTTGTCCGCGTGGAACCGGAACTCAAACTTGAACAGGCGCGACAAGCGCTGCACACGGTCGCGCACGACATGGCGACTCGCCGGCTTGCCGTCTTCCGGACGCATCGCCAGGGCAATCAGCCCGCGCTCCACGAAGAAGTGCAGGATCATGTTCTTCGAGGTATCGAGGGTGATGCGCTTGTTGTCGGGCACCGTGTAAATCGGCTCGTTCATCGAGCCCGGGCGTGGACGCTTGCGACGTTCCTTGGTGGGTGCGTCGGGATCGTTCGGGACGTGGGCCTCGATCAGCTCGGCCTCGATGAACATCGTGGCGGCCTCCCGGATCGCGTCGGGGCGGAGCGAACCGGTGTTGGTGGCGGTCGCGGGGGTGACCCGTGCGCCGATTTCCCGAAGCACGATCAGGAAACGCCGGCAACGTTCGACCAACTCCTCGTGGGGTAGCCCGCGCCGGTCGTGGCTGAGTAGGGACAGCGCCGTGAGCGCCCCGGGCGTTACGGCCGTGACCCAGTTGATTTCGTCCATCACCCGATTGCCGAGTCGGCGCACCACCGCGCGACGTTGGGTCGGGCTGAGCGCCCCTTCTGCGGTGTCGAAGCCTAATTCCTCACGGATCAATTCGAGGGACAGGGACTCACCGAACTCCAGGTTGATTCGCCCGTAGCGATGGCGCAGCACCTCCGTGGAACGCAGCAAGCCGCTGGCGTCCTCCCGCTTCTTTTCGCCACCTTGCAGTTCGCGCTCGTAGCTCTTCGCCTCGACCACGCGCTCGTAACCGATGCTGACGGGGATGAAGTACGCCGGCCGGTTCTGCACCGTCAGCGCGGCTTCGACGATCATGTTGAGCAAGCCGAGTTTTGGGGGGAGGAGCTTGCCGTTGCGGCTCCTCCCGCCCTCCAGGAAGACTTCGATTGGGAAGCCATCCTTGATCAAGCGGCGGATGTACGCGTCCACCACCGTGGAGTAGAGGCGATCGCCTTTGAAGGAGCGCCGGATGAAGAACGCGCCGCCGCGCCTTAGCAGGGGGCCCAGGGGGAAGAAGCCGAGGTTGTCGCCGGCTGCTATCAGCGGAAGCTGGAGGTTCTCTTCGTTGAAGACGTAGCTCAGGATCAGATAGTCGATGTGGCTCTTGTGGCTGGGCAGCAGGATCAGCGTGCCTTCTTTCGACAGCTCCCGGATCCGCTCGACCTCTTTGCGGTCGTATTCGATGCCTGCGTAGATGCGGCGAAAGACGCGGTCGAGCGCAACTTCCATGGCCTTGATCGCGGTGGCTTCGGGCGTAGCCTGGAGCTCCCTCAGCATCGACAGCGCCTGCCCCGTCAACACGGCGCGCTCCTGCGGGCGTTCGCCCGCCAGATCGGCGATCATGTGCTGAAGCTTCGGGCTGCGGGCGATCTCCAGGCGCACGCGATCGGGAGGCTTTTCAGCTGGCCCGATCACGCTCCGGCGCTCGCGTTCCACGCGGCGCAGCATCGCGTAGGTGACGCGACGGATGCACACGTCCTCGGTGACCTCGCCCGTTTCCTTGAGGAATTGTTGCAGGTCGAGCGGTTCTCCCGCGCGCAGCGCGACGTGGCGATAGTTGTAGAGGAATTGACCTATGGTGCGCACAGGGCTTGGCCACTCGCGCGGGCCAAGCAGGAGGTCGATGGGGCGCATACCTCGAGTGTCGGGCCCCTTGCTCCAGACGAAGACTTGGGGCACGAGCAGGATGGGCCGGTCCCACTCTTTTTGAAGTTGGATCAGCGTCCCGATCAGCTCGTCGCCCTCTTTCAGTCCGCGTCCTCCGCTCGCGCCCGCCACCACATCGAGCACGCCTGGGGGACGCTTCAGAAACAGGTTCGCCGACCCGCCGTTCTCGAGAGCGTCCCTCAGCTCGTCTGCTGGGGTGACGTCGGTGGGTGGGAACAGAGCGTTCAGCCAACCCTTGCCCATCGGGTTCAGCACGCCGAGGCCCAGGTCGTTCGTATAGCGAACCTGGGGCAGACCATAGCGCTTGGTCAGGTGATCGAGCGCGAAGAAGTCGATCGGGTTCAGGTTGCGCTGAATGTAGATCAGCGTGCCGCGGGCCGCGTTCTCGCGCACCTTGCGCACCCAGTCTTCGTCGACCTGAATCGCGTCGAAGAACTTGGAGTAGACCGCGCGAAGCAGCGGGTTCGGCTCGTAAGTGCGGGTCAGCTGGCCCTTCGACATGTTCTCTGAAATCGCGTGTGACGGTGGTGGGTGGCGCCGGCGCTTTCGTTTGCCACCGAGCGAATGAAAAGAGTATCGGGAATAGTACTCGAAGGCTGGTCGGTTCCAGTGTTTTGCCTTCCCAGGCTAGCGTGAGGAAGGTTCCGATCCGCCTGTGGCTCGAAGCGAGCCTCCATGCTTGAGTTGTCGTCCACGTGGTCTACCCTCCCAGCTCTTCCAAAGTGCCTCAGCGCGTGTTTGCCCCTCGCTCGAGCGCCACGAACCCATTGCGCGCCACTGTGCTCGTCGCGGCTGTTCTCTGCGCGCCTTTGCTGACCTCCGGCTGCAAGGACAAGTCGAAGCCCCCAGAGCCTGCGGAGAGCGCCGCCGCGAGCGCCGCTCCGGCGCCCCCCGCGCCCCGCTGCGCCGAGGTCAGCCCGGGAGCAAGCTTCGTGATCGGCAAGCCGTCTGCCGCGAAACCGGAAGAGGATCAGGCGCTTGACTTGCCATTTGCCGTGGAGCTCGGGCGCGCCGAGGCGCTGGATGCTGGCTTTCTGGTGACGGCGCTGCGCTCGGTGGGGGGCGAGTCTCACGCGATGCTAGCAAGCTTGAACCGCGATGCCTCGGGCGGAAGGTTGGTGGAACTCGGAAGAGTGCACGGTGATGTGGACCCTCCGTTGATTGCCGCAGGGAAAGATCGCGTGTTCGTCGGTGTGGCGGACCACGATGCCTCCGCCGCCATCGTACGCTTGGCGTCGATCTCCAAAGCCGATACGGATCCGCAGATCACCTGGGGCGCGCTACCCCAGATCGGCAGCGACGAGTCGGAGGTCTTCGATCTGGCGCTTGGCAAGGAGCGCGGGGTGCTGGCCTATGACGACTACAGGAAGTCGGATGGGCACAGCAGCGTGTGGACGCTCACGTTTGGGCTCGACGACCCCTCCAAGGTGACCCCGCCGCGCGTCGTGTCCCTCAAGGGACAAGACGTCGAAGCTCCAAAGCTGGCGCTACGCCCCGGTGGGTTCTGGCTCGCCTGGATCGCCCACTCGAAGCTCGCGGCTCCGAGCAAGCCCGACGAGAAGAACATCGATCTGGAGAGCCTGGTTGAGCTAGGGACACGCTGGCTCGAGCTGGTGAAGCTCGACGAGAATGGGGTGAGGGAAGGCGACCCCTTGAAGGTCAGTCCGAGTGAAGGCCATGTCCTGGTCTTCTCGCTGATGAGCGCGCCCGACGGCTCCGCCTGGCTGGCCTGGCGAGACGACGCGACGAGTCCAGGTGTCGAGCGGCGCGCCGTGTTGCTCGCTCGAGTCGACGCTTCCGGTGGCAAGACCGACCTGAAGATCGAGGACGAGCGCGTCGGGGCTGGCGTACCCAATCTGCTGGCTGTGAGCCCGGCAACCAAGCAGGCCGCGTGGCTCGGGCTCGGGACAGCCTCGGATCGCACGAGCTTTCTCGCGCTTGGACCTGACTTCAAGCCGGTCGAAGACCTCGACAATGACCCCCTGGTTGGGCCAGCGGAGCTGCTCGCCGCGAAGAACGACCAGATCCTGCTCGGCAAACCCCGGGGCCTCGCCAGCGAGCTCAGCGTAGTGCGCTGTGCCCCGCGCTACGGCAGCGCGGGGCAGAGCACTCCGGTTGAAGACGAAGACGAGCCCGAGCTGCCTGTCGCGCCCAGCGCAGCACCCAGTAGCTTCTGAGTGATTAACGCGCTCTCGGGGCGGGGCATGGCCTTGCCATGTCGAGCTGGCGCCACGCAACCTGGTTGATTGCAGCGACCCTGACGCTGGGATGTGGCGGCTCTGCCAGCGTCCCTGCCGCCCACCAAGTACCCGTCGAACCCGCCAGCGCGCAGCTGGAGGCGCTCGACGCGCAAGCCGCCCGTCACGTGCTCTCTCGCTTCGCGTTTGGCCCTCGGCCCGGCGAGGTCGAAGCGCTGAAGCGCGAGGGCCTCAACGCCTGGCTTGACCGGCAGCTGCACCCCGAGCGCATCGCCGACGCAGAGACGGAGCGCCGCCTGCAGCCGTACCTCAGCAGCCTCTCGCCGGCTCAGCAGCTGCGAGCGTTTCGCGCCTTGAAGAAGGGGGGGACGGCGAACCCGGACACGGATTTGCCAGAGCTCTCCCGAAAAGACTTCCGCGATCTGGCCGCGCGAGCGCAGCTCCTGGAGCTCGGCCGCTTCATCGAGAGCGACCGCCAGCTGCAAGAAGTGATGACCGACTTTTGGTCGAATCACTTCAATGTTTACGCGCGGAAAGGACCGGTCCGCTTTCTGACATCGGATTACGTCGAGCACACGCTGCGCCCTCACGCCCTCGGCAAGTTCGAGGACTTGCTGCTGGCCACCGCGAAGCACCCCGCAATGCTGATCTACCTGGACAACGCCAAGAGCTTCAAGGCCGGCGCGCCAGGGACCCAAGCCGCCAAGCGAAACAAGGGACTGAATGAAAACTACGCCCGCGAGCTGCTCGAGCTACACACCCTTGGCGTCGATGGCGGCTACACCCAGCAGGATGTCATTGAAGTAGCACGCGTGCTGACAGGTTGGAGTGTCACTCGCCCTCAAGAGGATGAACTGGGCTTCAAGTTCCGGGCGCGTCAGCACGACGACGCCGCGAAGACGGTTCTCGGTACTCAGTTCCCCGCGGGGGGCGGGCAAGCGGAAGGCGAAAAGCTGATCCGCATGCTCGCGCGGCACCCGGCGACGGCGCGGCACCTGGCGCGCAAGCTGTGTGCGCGCTTCGTCGGCGACGATCCGCCTGCCGCCTGCGTCGATAGCGCCGCCCAGACCTACATGCAGAGTCAGGGCGACATCGCGGAGGTCGTGCGAAGCATCGCCAGCGGTGCGAGCTTCTGGGCAGCCGAGGCGCGGGGCTCGAAGATCAAGTCACCGCTCGAGCTCGTAGTGAGCGCGGTGCGCGCGGCAGATGGCCACTTGGACGGCGGAGTGGGGCTCGGGCGTACCCTCGCGGAACTGGGGCAGCCGTTGTTTCTGTACGCTGCGCCGACGGGCTACCCCGAGCGCGGCGACGCGTGGATGGGCCCCGGTCAGGCTCTGTCGCGGATGCGCTTCGGAATTCAGTTCGCTGCTGGGCGCGTCGATGGCATCAGCTACGAACCCGATCGGGTGTTGCCGCTGGTCGATGATCCAGCGCAAGTGACCGCGAACATCGACCAGGTGTTCTTTGCGGGGACGCTTGGGCGAGACAGCGCGAGCGACCTCGAGGAGGAGCTGAAAGGCCTCTCCAACGCGAAGCAGCTGCGCGCTCACGCTGTGGCCTTTGCCGTGGGCGGACCGGAGTTTCAGCGTCAGTGACTCGAGCGTCGGAGACGAAGCAGATGAATCGCAGAGCATTCCTTGGATTGGGCGTTGGTGCCGGCGTGAGCCTCGGATTGGGGCTAGGGCTCAGGACGGCTTGGGCAGAGCCCGCGCCGGGAGGCGGCGCTCCTCCCCCCCAACCCCGGCCGGTGCTGGTCGTCGTGCTGCTGCGAGGAGCGGCGGATGGCCTGAGTGTGGTGGTGCCCCACGGAGACAAAGAGTACTACGACCTGCGGAGGCAGATCGCGATTGCCAGGCCAGGCAAGGCTCAGTCCGCGATCGACCTGGATGGCCGCTTTGGCCTGCATCCGCGCCTCGCGCCACTGAAGGCCGCGTGGGACGCCGGGGAACTTGCGCCGATTGTCGGCTTCGGTTCGCCGGACCCGACACGCAGCCACTTCGATGCGCAGGATCGCATGGAGCTTGGGACGCCGCGTGTGGCGGGCAAGGCCGGCGCCCACTATCAGAGCGGCTGGCTGAATCGCATTGCCGGTGCCCTGGGGATCGCGGACCCGCTGGGCGCCGTGGCGCTGGCGGCGAATATGCCGATGATTCTCCGCGGAACCGCTCCAGCCTTGTCCCTAGAGAGCATCGATGACTTCGGCCTCGACGCGCCGGCGCAGGCGAAATCGCGCTTGGAAGCTGGTTTCGAGCGCCTGTACGCGAAGGCTCGCCGGCGTTCGCCTCGTATCGGAGATGCCGGAGAGGTGGGGCTCAAGGCGTTGAAGGAGCTGCGTGAGTTGCCGCCACGGGCTAGTGCTGCGAGGTATCCCCAGGGCGCGCTGGGCGACAACCTGCGCGATCTCGCGCGACTCATTCATGGCTCCGATGCGCTGCGCCTCGGCTTCGTCGAAGTCGGCGGTTGGGATACCCACACCGGTCAGGGAGGTGCTAGCGGCGGACGGCTTGCTCGCAGTCTCGACGAGCTAGGAAAGGGTCTGGCTGCTTTCCGGGAGGATCTCGGAGACGCCGGATCGCGTGTCGTCACGCTGGTGATGACCGAGTTTGGGCGTACCGCCGCGCAGAACGGCAGCGGGGGTACGGATCACGGCCACGGCTCCGTCGCGCTGCTGCTCGGTGGCCCCGTGCGTGGCAAGCGCGTGCTCGGGCAGTTTCCCGGTTTGAAGCCCGATGAGCTGTACCAAGGGCGTGACGTCGCGGTGACCACGGACTTTCGCGACGTGGTGGCGGAGATCGGTCAAGAGCACCTAGGCTTGAAGCCAAGCGCTGTGTTTCCAGGTTACACCGCGGGTGGCGGTGTTGGCGCGTTCGCCTGACTTCAGAACCGTCGCACGGTCTCGGCGGGTGACTCCGAAGACTCGAGCAAGATGCGCTTCTCACGGTAGAGCTGCCAGAGCTTCCGCGCCGTCTCGACGCGCCCCAGGATTGCTTGCTCCAGGAGGTCTGCCAACGTGCGCACGCCGTCGAGCTGACTCAGCAGGCGCAGCGCCTCGTGATCGATCGAGAGCGAATCCGACGCGTTCAGCACAGCCACACGGTTCAGCGGCGCGAGGCGCTTGCAGTAGGTCTCGAAGAGCGCCTCTCGCGCGAGCAGCGCCGCCTGCAGCGCGAAGCAGTTTTCCGGGTGCTCGGAGAGCAAGCGCTGGGCGCTGACCAGAGCCGCGGCAGGGTGACCTCCCCGAAGTTCCGAGTAGATCTCGCGAATGGCCGCGAGCTCGCTTGGGGACTGACCGCTGCGGCCCCGTTGACGTCTGCGCACCGGCGGAGGACGCAGGGAAGCAGAGGGCACGTAGTCCTCGGGAGACGATGAGTTCATGATCGAGCTGATCAACGGCTCGGCGCGGAAAGGCTTGAGGCCTCACGGTGCGCGCGCACAGCGCACGCCGATTTCCGGAGCTGCTGCGAAGCGCGCATTGGTGATGAATCCGCGAACCGCGCTGCGCAGGCCATTGGCCACGTCGCCGAAATGGCCGCCCCGGTAGCTGTGGGTGGCTAGCTCTGGGTCAGGTTCGCCTTTGACGCACCATGGATCGACGAACAGCCCGCTACCCCAGCAGCTCCCGTCTTCGGGGTCCCACTCGTCCTTGGCCCACTCCGAGACGTTGCCTGCGACGTCGAGTACATCGGCTGGCGTCAGCGTCAGGCGGTCCCGGGCGCCGCTCCCGGCGACCTGAACGCCGCCGCCGAGGTCGTGGCAGTCGTTTCCGAGGTTGCGCTCGAACACCGCATCGTCACAGCTCGGCGGCGTGTTGCCCCACACGAAGCTGCCGTGACCGAGTCCCGAAAGCAGGTATTCGAGCTGTGCCTCGCTCGGCAGCGATTTCCCCACGGAGCTACAGAACTCGTCGGCGAGGCTCCAGGTGATGCAGTTGACGCTGAGCTGGTCGGTCTCGCTTGGCTCAGGCGTGTACGTGCAGCCGACGATGCCGGTGTCCCGTTCGTGGGGATCATCCACCGGGAAGGTCGGCAAGCGACGCCGTTCGAGGCCTGAGGCGCGAAAGGCTTCGACCGTCAGCTCCTGCAAGTCGACGAAGAACGGCGAGAGCACCACCAGGCGCTCGAGGCTGCCATCATGCTCCGGGGCGCCGCTGAAATCGAGCCTCGGATCTCCCATCCAGAACGCGCCGCCAGGCACACACGCCTCCCCCGGTTGCGCTGCCGTGGGGCAATCTTTGCGTTGCGCTCCCCACCAGCTCCCAACTAGCTCCGGTTGGCCCGGCCCCGAGCCTGCGGCATGAGGCGCGCTCAGGCTCCCGAGCGGGGCGCCCAGCGAGTCTACCAACAGGTCGACGTGTAGTTCGACGACCCCATCGGCGCTCACGCCAGGCAGCTCGACCACCGCCTCCAGCGTGGACTCGGCACGCGGCTCATCTCCCAGCAGGAAGGCGCTGCGGAACAAGCGTGCTCGGATCCGCGTGCCCGCTGCACCAACCAGGCCAAAGGAAACCCCGCTGCGAAAGAGCTCGGTGTCTGCGGCGAGCTCTCGCGTGCAGCCCTGGCAGGTCGTGTCAGATCCCGGGGGAAATACCTCGAGCTTCAAGCGGTCGAACAGCGGGGCAACCGCCGCAGGCGCTTCACCCGGCGCGCTCGGCAGCGGCGCGTCCGTGTTGATGTACAGCACGACTTGCCCGCGCGGTGGCAAGCTTTCTTCGCCGCAACCGGTTGTGAGGCCAAGCGCGGCGAGCAAGAGCCAAGCAGGGTGTTTCACTCTGCCGGCTCCGTGGCGTAGGCGCAGCGTACCCCGATGAACGCCACGCGATTCTGCGCTGGCGCTCCGGCTCGCGCCTGGCTGCGCATCACCGGCGTAGGCGCGACCCAGGAGCCTCCGCGCACGCTGCGCGTGCGGGCGTCGTCACGGAGACACCCGGGATTCAGGTTCTGTGAGGCGCCCCAGCAGTCCCCGTCGTAGCGCTGGTAGTCGTCCAGACACCACTCACCGAGGCCACCCGCGAGGCCGTGCACAGCGTCGGGCGAAACGTCCCCGGGGCCCGCGTCGGCAGGGAGTGGGCCAAAGCCCGCCGTCCCCTCGCACACGCCAGGTTGCCCCGCCAGGGGTGCGCGCCCGTACACCGAGTTATCGCAAGTCGGGTCCGTGTTGCCCCACGGATAGCGCGAACCACGACTCGTTCCGCGTGAGGCGGCGTACTCCCACTGCGCCTCGCTTGGCAAGTCTCCACCCCAGAACTGGCACAGCGCCCGCGCCGTGCGCCAGTCGATACACGAGAGCGCGAACTCCTCGCGACCGCGCTCTGAGCTGCTGAAGCTACAGTTGTCTGCGATTGCCGCGCCGAGCTCTGCATCCCGCACGTTGGGGGAGACTGGCGGGACGAACCCCTCGGCCAGCGCCGCACGGTAGCGCCCAACGCTCACTTCATTGCGATCGAGCCAAAATCGCCTCAGCGCGATCATGCGCTCCGGTGTAGGCGGGAGGTCGGGGATCAGGAACAGGTCTTGAGTGCCCAGCACCATGGCTCCACCCGGCACGCACACGCTAGCAGCACCAGTTCGCGGCGCCGGACATGGCTCCTCGGCGAAGTGACCCAGCTGGGAGTCTCGGCTCGACTCGCCGCCTCGCACCAGCAGCCGCTCCACGGGCTCCCGTACGCCCGCGGTCGCGATGCAGCTGCTTGCTTCCCCGAGGATCGGCTTGGGCGACTCCGTCGAGAGCCTGACCATGGTGCCCGCACAGGCGCCGTCCAGCACCACCGGTAGCCGTCCGGTCGTTCCGGGCTCGAGCTCCACCAGCAGCAACCGATCGACCGTGAGCAGTGGCGCTGGCTCCTCGGGTGGAGTCTGATCTCTCCCGTTCACGAGCAGCCTCGGCGTGCCGTCTCCGCTCGAGACCGCGAGGCTCCCTCCCCAGTCGCTGAAGCGCTCGCCCTCGTAGCTTCGCACCCCGTCTTCGGGATATGCGCGAAGCCGCACCCAAACCGCGCTCCTCTGCACCTCGTCTGACGAATACACACTGAAGCTCAGCGGCCAGTCGCGGGGATCGGGGAGGGCGATGTCTCTCGACTCGAACCACCTGCCGTCTTCTGAGTAGAGGTCCACCCGCAGACGCTGGATCAGGCTCGGCACAGCGAGGTTCGTGTCCACCTCGAGCACCGCTTCGGCGAGGGGCGGCGGCGCAGGATCGCTGCACGCCGTCAGCAGCGGTAGCGCGCACAACGCAGCACGTTTCCTCAAGGAACCTCCACCATCCAACCCAGGCTGCCGCCGTTCAGCGGCGGGCGCTCCGGATCGGGCCGGGTGAGCGCGTAGGTCGTCACGCCGATCCCCACCGCGAGCACGCCGATGCCTGCCCAAAACCACCAACGTTCGCTCAAGGCTACGGTTTCGGGATCCAGCACTGCGCGCAGCGTGACCTCTTCGCCCGAACGCAGGCGCGTGTCGGTGACGTAGGGCTGAAATCCCCGCTCCTGGACTTCGATCCGGTACGTACCCGCTGGTCGACTCAAACTGATCGGCGCGGTGCCCACGTCGATGCCATCGACGCTCACCGCGGCGCGCTTTCGATTCGACTGCACCCGCAGGCTCGCTGGCAACTTGCTGAGTTCCAGCTTGAGCGCGAGCTTGCCAGCAGGGCGCAAGTTCAGGCGCTTGACGTAGTCCGCGTAGCCCTTGCGCGAGATCAGCAACAAGTGCGGTCCTGGATCGAGCGTGATGCTCAGGGAGGACTTGCCTGGCGCTTCCGGCGGCCCAGGCTCACGCAGCCCGGCGACGAAGCGTCCAGCGCCGGCGGGGCTGAGTGGCCTCCCGTCGATAGAAAGCCTCGCCGACTTTGGTTTGAGTGTCAGCGTCACGTGCGCGAGAACTCGACTCAATTCCGCGAGGATCGCGCGAGAGTCATCGAGCAGGCTCTGGTCAAGTGGCTGGGCCTTGGCTTCCTCGAGCACCCGTTCGAAGCTCCCTCGGGCGCGGGTGTATTGACCCAACGCGCGCTGGCAGATCGCGATGTTGTAGGTCGTTCCAGGGTGCGGACGCAGCTTGGCT
Organism: Polyangiaceae bacterium; assembly: GCA_041389805.1. Taxonomy (GTDB): domain Bacteria; phylum Myxococcota_A; class Polyangia; order Polyangiales; family Polyangiaceae; genus JAHBVY01. The sequence continues at coordinate 25,767 of JAWKRD010000045.1, forward strand.
GAGGCTTCGAAGCGCTCTAGCGCCTCTCGCCAGCGCAAATCCGCGGCGAGCTTCGCTCCGGCGACGAACGCCTCACGAGCTCTGGCCGAAGTGGGATCGCCATCGGCACTTGCCGCTTCCGCGCCTCCAGCTGGTTGGCTTTGGGCCCAGGCGGAGGGGGCGAAGAGGCAGGCGATGAGAGTCCAGAGGGCGAGATGGCGAGAGCACATGAAATCAGAAGGGAGGTTCGGTCAGCAGGCGCGGTTTACGCGCGGAATCAGCCGGCGCTGGCGTCGGTGCAGCAGCAGGCGTGTCGAGGGGCTTGGCGCGTGCAGCGCTCACCGCTGCCGCTGCCTGCGGAGATTCTGGCTTGAATTGGGCCGTGGGTTTTGCTCGAGGGCTCCGCTTCGGCGCCTCTGGCAGCGCGATGCTTGCGTCGTCTGCCGCAGATACTGGGGGCACCTTTGCCGTGGGGAACTGGGAGTTCGTGGCGAGTGGCCCTTCAACAAACGTTGCAGGATCGGCTGCCGGGGCGGCGGTCTGCTGAGCAGGTCCCGATGGCCCTCCGCGAGTCACGAATCCCAGGCTGAGCAGCCCGCCGAGGCCAAGCACCAGCGGAACGGCCCACCAGGCTTTCTTCTTGGGGGAGAGGGAAGCCGCGTGAGAGCCTCGCGTGGCGGCGTCAGTGAGCCGTGCGGCAGCGCTCGCTTCGCCGCTCAGGTCGATGCCCCGCAAGCAAGCGAGCGCCTCCTGCGCGTCGCTGAGGCGCGCCGAGCGCTCCACGAGCAAGCGACTCACAAGTGGCTCCCAGCTGGGTGCGACCTGCATCAAACGCGCGCGCGGTCCGCTGAAGTCGAAGTGCGCGAGTTGATGCAACACCTGCCCGACGTTCTCACCGTGGAGTGGCCGCTCGCCAACCAGCGCTTCGAAGAGCATCACGCCCACTGCCCACAGATCGGCGCGCTGGTCCAGATCGGTGGCGCCAAACGCCTGCTCCGGCGCCATGTAGTACGGCGTGCCCACCAGTGTCCCGCTCTTCGTCAGGCCCGCGCTGTCAGAAAACGCGCTGGCCAGGAGCTTGGCGACGCCGAAATCGAGCAGCTTCACTCGGGGGGGCGCGCCCGATTCCTCAGTGAGGAAGACGTTCTCCGGCTTGAGGTCGCGATGCACGACTCCGGTGCGATGTGCCGCGGAGAGCGCGTCGAGCATCTGGGTGAAGACCTCGAGGACCTCGGCTGCCTCCAAGGGCCCGCTGTCTCTCAAGTGTTGCCGCAGGGAAATGCCAGTTGCGCGGTCCATGACCAGTACCGACAAACCGTCTTCAGTCGCCAGCACGTCGTACACCGCCACGACGCCGGGGTGCTTCACGGCGCTGGCTGCTCGCGCCTCGCGCTCGAGTCTGGCGCGCTCGAGATCTCCACCGCCATCGGTCGGTCGCAGCAGCTTCAGCGCAACGGAGCGCTGTAACAGGCTGTCGGTGGCGGCGTACACCACTCCCATCGCCCCGGCTCCGAGGCGCTCGTCCACCACGTAGCGTCCCACGCGGTCTCCCGGCTCCAGGGGCTGAAACGCCGAGCCGAGGGGCTCCAGTTCGTCCGTCTCCGCCTCGCCCGACGCGAGCACTGCCGCCGCGTGCCCGACGAGCTTCCGGCAATCCGCGCAGTCTTCCAGGTGCTCTCGCGCCCGCTCGCGCTCCAGGGTGTCCAGGCCGCCCTCGACGATGCCCTGAATGCGGCCCTCGCTGAGACAGTCCATGTCAGCTCCCGCTCGCGTCCCGAAGGGCGGCCTCTTGGAGTAGGCGGCGCACGCTGACGTCGAGCTGGCTCTGCACCAAGCGCACAATGCTCTGGAACTCGGTCTCGCTGATGTTCAGGCGCTCGTGCAGGCGGCGGCGGGTCTCGCTGAACAGGTGCTCGCGCGTCTCCGCGATCCAGCGCGCGACAGTGGCGCGATGCACCGAGTAGAGCGCTCCAATGCTCGCGATGTTCAGCCCATCAGCCAGGTAGAGCGACAGCACTGTGCGCTGTTGCTTGTCCAAGTCGCTCAATGCATCCGTGAAAGCCATGCGGAAATCAGAGGCGTACTTCTCGCGGAGGTAGTCGAGTTCGGGATCTCGGCTCACCAGCGCCGCCGCTCGCTCTGCCTCGGACTCGACGTCGTCGCTGTGCTCGGACTTGCGAGCGCGCAGGAGTTCCAGCGTGCAACGCACGGCGGCTACCTTTAGCCACCCGAGGAGGCTGCCGCGGCCCGCGTACCCCGCGATCTTCGGCGTACCGTCTCCAACCAGGAGTCTTGCCCGGAGGATCTGCTGAACCTCGTCCGGGAGCGACCGCGAGCCATCGACACGGGAGACCATTGCAGGCACGCGGGACAGGTAGTCACGATCGAACGTCGCGATGGCGAGCGCGTCTCCAAGCTCGCAAGCAAACGCCAAGAACGCGTCGCCCACGTGTTCCGATTGGGGGAGGGGTACGCCGGCTGCATCGCGTGCGTTCAGGCGTGCGAGGAACGCCTCTTCGGTCACGCCGAAGTCGGGCCACGCTTGGCGCCCGGTTCGCGCCAGTTGGTTGCAGTCCTCCTCCATCGGGTCGCGGAGACTAGCCCTCACCCCCAAACCCCGCAAACTCCAACTCCGCTTCAGTCAGAGCGGATCTGCACCGCTGTCAGACAGCCCCGCTCGCGTTCAGGCCCTCCCCGCGGGGCTTTTCCGCGAAGGAATGTCGGCGCGCCAATTGGGCAAATCGTGCCGTCAATCGTGGGGTCGTGAAAAAAAGGATCGGTTTCGATGCGACAACCTTCCCTGACCCTCATCCCCCTGAGGAGACCGCTCGAGTCAGCGGCGTGAAGGCGACACAGCGGTGCCGTCTGGGACACGCCGGTCGCTTCGCGGGATCGCGAACCAACCAAACATGAACTCAGGGATACTTAAGATGAAGCATTTTTCGGCCATCAAGCTCTTGGCCTCAGGCTGTCTGGTTATGGGCTTATCTGTGGCGCTGACCGCATGCGGATCGGACTCGGGAGGCGGCAACTCCGGTGGGAACGGCGGCAGCGGTCAGGGCGGCAGCGGTCAGGGTGGCAGCGGTCAGGGCGGCAGCGGTCAGGGCGGCAGCGGTCAGGGCGGCAGCGGGAACACCTGCCAGGTGTTGTGCGATGACGGTTGTCCGAACATCGCGTGCTTTTGCAACAGCGGTGCGGTGATCAACTCCACTTACTGCGACAACGGCTGCTGCGCTTCGGAGGCCGTGACGTGTACCGATGCCTGTGCCGATGAAGACGGCTGGGGCGGCGGTCAGGGCGGCAGCGGCCAGGGCGGCAGCGGTCAGGGTGGCAGCGGTCAGGGTGGCAGCGGCCAGGGCGGCAGCGGCCAGGGCGGGGGCGACGTCGGTGACTCTTGTCGGGACGATAGCGAGTGTTCGACGCGGCTCTGTCTGTTCGACAGCGCGGGATCCGTCGTCGGCTACTGCACCAAGCCCTGCGGGAGCTTCGCGGACTGCCCGACCTTCTGGGACTGCGCCGAGGTGAGCAACGGCTCGGGCACTTACTGCGTCCAGGACAACTGACCGCGGGGAAACGGCTGGCTCCGTCGGGGCCAGCCGCGCTCGGTCCCGTGTAGCGATCAGTGCCGTGTAGCGAGAGGGAGCTACTCGTGGGGGTGCCAGCAAGCGACACGGTGCCGCGAGCCGCCTTCGAGCTCGACCAACGGCGGCACGTCTACGTCGCACTTACCCTTCTCTGCGCGCGGGCACCGTGGATGGAAGCTGCAGCCGGGCGGTGGATCGAGAGGGCTCGGAACGTCACCCTCGACCAAGATCCTGAGGCGCTTGCGTTCAGGGTCCGCGACGGGGACGGCGCTCAGCAATGCGCGGGTGTAGGGGTGATGCCGCCGTGCGTAGAGTGAGCTTGCAGGTGCGAGCTCAACGACGCGGCCCAGGTACATCACGGCCACGCGATGGCTCATGTACTCGACGATCTTCAGATCGTGAGAGATGAACAGGTAGCTCAGCTTCAGCTCTTGTTGCAGATCCAAGAGCAGATTGACGATCTGCGCTTGGATCGAGACGTCGAGCGCGCTGATGGGCTCGTCGCACACGATGAAGTCGGGTCGCACCGCGAGGGCGCGAGCGATTCCGATGCGTTGACGTTGACCGCCGCTGAACTCGTGGGGGTAACGCCCGAGCGCGTCCCGGCGTAGCCCGACGCGATCGAGCAGCTCACTCACTTGTCGCAGTTCGTCCTGACGATCGCTTGCGAGATGGTGGATCTGCAGCGCCTCTGCCACGATCTCGCGCACGGTCATGCGCGGGTTCAGCGACGAGAAGGGGTCCTGAAAGACGATCTGCATGCGCCGACGCAGCGGACGCATCTGGCGGTTGCTGAGGTGTGTGATGTCCTGGTCGTCGAACTTCAGGCGCCCGCTGGTGGGTTCGACCAACTTCAGCAAGCAGCGCCCCAAGGTACTCTTGCCGCAGCCGCTCTCGCCGACCAGACCCAGCGTCTCGCCGTGGCGAACGAACAGCGACACCTGATCGACGGCCCTCAGGAGGCGCGTGCGACCGAACAGACCGGTCTTCACCGGGAAGTACTTCGAGATGCGATCCGCTTGGAGCAGCGGCTTGCGCTTTCCGCCAGGTTCTTTGCGCGGCCCGGCTTCCAGCAGCTCAGGAGCCGGCAGCCGATTTTCCGGAGTCGGCAGCTCGTTCTCGGGAGCCGGCAGCTCGTTCTCAGGAGCCGGCAGCTCGTTCTCGGGAGCCGGCAGCTCGTTCTCAGGAGCAGAGTGCAGCGGCGCGCTGGGATCGGGTGACTCGCGGTCGTCACTCATCGTTCGCGCCCTCCGCCTTCATGGATTGCGGCTCTATGCCCGGATTGAAGAAGCAGCGACTCTGATGCCCCGAGGAAACGTCCAGCAGCTCAGGCTCCGCTTCGTCGCACCGCGCGAACTCCTCACCGCCGCGCTTCTTCAAGGCGCAGCGAGCGGCGAAGCGACAGCCCTTCGGTAGGTCGGTCAGACTCGGCACAACACCTTCGATGGTGTTCAGGCGCCGCGGGCGGTCTCCACCCATCGGTGGGACACTCGCGAGCAGGCCTCGGGTGTAGGGGTGCTGAGGTGCACGAAACAGCTCGCTCACCGTCGCGGTCTCGACGACGCGCCCAGCGTACATCACCACCACGCGGTTCGCGAACTCCGCGACCACGCCGAGATCGTGGGTGATGAATACGATGCTCATGCCCAGCTCGCCTTGCAAGCGCCGCAGGAGGTCGAGGATTTGCGCCTGAATCGTGACGTCCAACGCCGTGGTTGGCTCGTCCGCCAGCAGCAGCGACGGCTCGCACGCCAGCGCCATGGCGATCATGACGCGCTGACGCATACCGCCGGAGAGCTGGTGCGGGTAGGAGTCCACTCGAGACTCCGGGGACGGGATGCCTACCAGCTTGAGCAGTTCCACCGCGCGCGTCTTGGCCTGTCTGCGCGACAGTTTGCGGTGCAGCCGCAGCACTTCACCGATCTGTGAACCCACCGTGTAGACGGGGTTCAGGGAGGTCATCGGCTCCTGGAAGATCATCGAGATGCGCGCGCCGCGCACGCTGCGCATGTCTTTCTCGCTGAGCTTTGCGAGGTCCTGTCCTTGAAACACCAGCTCGCCACCCTCGACCTGCCCTGGGTGGGGCACGAGCCGCAGCACGCTGAAGGCGGTCATGCTCTTGCCGCAACCGCTCTCGCCCACGATGGCCAGAGTCTCAGCTTCACCGATTTCGAACGAGACGTCGTCTACCGCGAATACCTTTCCGGCTTCCGTGGGGAATGACGTTCGGAGGTGCTTTACGCTGAGCAGCGCCTCGCTCATGAGCCGCCTGCTCCCGCGGCCTTGGTGTCACTGACAGTGCCCTCGAAGTAGACCTCGAGCAGGGGCGCTCTGCCTGGACCAAGCCCGGTTGCGTACACCTGGGGCTGGCCCGCGCTGGAGCTACTCTTCAGTACGATCCCGTGAGTTGAGCCGCTGTTGGCGAGCCAACGACGCACTAAGTCGGTCACGTCAATCCTGAGTGGGAGCGGCGCATGGGCGATTCCGTCGGCGGAGGGCCGATCGGCCTTCGGTTGATGGATGTAGTCCACGTCATCGCTCCAGCTCTCCACCAGACGCCACGCGGAAACGTTTGCGTCGCCAGCTCCTTGAGCCGCGTCTGGCAGCGGCGAGAGCAATAAGAACGCCCGGCTCACGCGGGAAGCGGCGATGCCTGGCAGCTCGAAGTCGAGCAGGAACACATCGTCCGAGTCTCCACCAAAATGGACCGCAACCGGCGAGCCCTGAGGTTGTCCGGGGGTCAAGACTTGCCAGCGGGCGGGCTCAAGAGCCACGCGCTCCGTCCGGGGGGCGACGGGTTCACCGCCTTGGCGCACGCAGGTGTTCGCCAGGCACTCGTAGCCCGAGCCGCAGCTGCCAGGGTTCACGCAAGGCTTTGGCCCCGAGGCGCACCCCACCGTCAGCGCTGCCAGGAGAGCCAGGGAAGCCGATGCGATCGCGCGATGTGTGGCCGAGACCTTCACGCGTGAACCGTATACCAGACCTTGCGTGCTGCGGCCGAGCCCTTCAGAGGCAGAGTTCAGCGTCGACCTTTGCGCCTTTGCAGTAGGATTTCTGCCGCAGTCAGAGGCCGCGCGGGCGCAGAACTGCCGGGCTTCGCGGCGCTGGAAGGTCGCGAAAAGCTCGGAACACTGGCTGGCGGGGCGTCTTCGGCGCCCGCGGGCTTTGCGACCGTTGGAGCCGGGCGCGCAGCGACCGGCGGCGGTCGTGCGGCGGGGGGCGGACGTGTAACGCGTGGACCATTGGTCGGGATGCGCGGCTGGGCCGCGCTGGGGGAGGCGGGGCCTTGAGCGGCGTCCGCCTGGGACCGAGTGCGTCCGTCGCTCTGGGCCTTGCGGTTCAGCAGCGCCCCGAGGGTTGGCTTCTCCGGCTCATTTGTTTCCGTGCGGTTTGCCTGTTGGCGCTCCTTGCGTCGGCGTCGCAAGCGCGAAGGTAGTCCCGTCAACCACTCAGGCAGCGCGACTCGACGCGCGCCCACTCCGGAGAGCAACGTCAGCGCCGCGATCAGGATCAGGATGTTGTCGATGGAGCGATAGGCGAAGCGCCGAGAAACGCGGTCGTTGAAGATCCCGGCGAGGGTGTCGCGGGTCTTTCCGCCGCTCATGTCGGCGATGCGTGAGAGCAGCGCGCGATCGCTGCCGGTTGGGCGGAGCTCCTCGCCGTGGGTCAGTACGGCACCGGTCGTGCCTACGGGGTCGCCGCTCAGTTCGTCCACCGCGGTCGCGATGTACGCGCCCGGTGTGTCGAGGGGCACGCTCGCGGCGTAAGCACCCGCGCCGGTGGCTTCGAGGGCGACTTCCTTGCCAAAGCCTTCGGGCCCCGCGACTCGCACCTTCAATCGTCGGAAGCTCTCCGTGCGGCCATCGTCATCGACCACTGTGGCTCTCAGGTGCAGCTCTCCGCCACCAGCGTCTGCCTCCAAGCGCACGCGTGGATCGTCTCCCGCGCGCGTGATGTCTCGCGCCAGCTGCGCGAACAGCTTCTGCGCGCCATCCCAGTTGGTCCAGGCCGAGCCCCAGCGGTCCTTGTAGTCGCTGGTGAACACCGCGCTGCGCCCAACGCCTACGGACCAGGTGGCCATGACGGGATCACCCTCGGGACCGTCGAGCAAAACCTGGGCACGTCCCTTGGGGATCGTCACGACGTAGCCGTCGAGTGCGGGCATGCCCTTGAAATCCACACCGCGAGTGGGGGGCGCCATCAAGCGTAGGCCGGGCGTGAAGGTCGTCTCGTTGATCGCAGAGCGCGCCGCCAGGATGGTTTCCTGGGCGAACACGGCGGGCAGACGAGAAGCGTCCTCGATCAGGTAAAAGCGGCCGTCGCCGAGCTTGCTCATGTGCTCGAGCGCTGTCACGTCTCCTCCGCGCCCTAGCGCGACCACGCTGGTCGTGATGCCCGCGGCCTTCGCGCCGCTCACCAACGTGAAGGCGTCGCTCTTTTCTTCCGCGTCGCCACCATCCGAGAAGAGCAGCACATGCTTGAACGCAACTTTTTCCTTGCGGATTTCCTTGTAGGCCTCTTTCAGGCTCACGTCGATGTAGATGCCGCCTCCGCCTGGCCCCACATCGCGGATCTTCTTGGTGATGGCCTTCTTGTCCACCACGGGGCCAATCGGCAGCGTCCAAGACACCGTGGTGTCGACGTGCATCACTCCGAGTCGGTCACCGCCGCCCAGCAGCTCGGCGGAGCGCGCCGCCGCCTCGTTGGCGAGCTGGAGCTTCGTGTGGCTGCCAACGCTCATCGCCATCGAGCCCGAGTAGTCGATGATGATCACCTCGGCGAGGGTCGCTCGCTTGCGTTCTTGCTTCAGATCGAAGGAGACCGGGCTCACCTCTTCGACCGGCGTCTTGCCGTAGCCACCGGGGCCGAGGCTGCGGTCACCACCCATCAGCAGTAGGCCGCCGCCGAGATCACGCACGTAACTACCAAGGGCATCCAGCTGAAGCTGCGACAGATCGTGCGCCGGGATGTCGCTCAGCACCACCACGTCGTAGGCCGCTAGCCCCGAAATGTCGGCGGGCGTGCTGCTGGTGCCCACGATATCCACGCGGAATGCTGCGTTGCGCAGCGCTCGAGCCAGCGGTTCGGCCTTGCCCGGATCACCCTCAAGGATCAACGCCGCGGCTGGGCCCCGCACGCGCACGAAGGCAGAACCCGAGTTGTCCTCTGCGGCTTCGTCGTGCTTCGGATCCTTCGCGCTGACCTTGACGTCAAAGCGATGCAGGCCGGGTCCAGGAGCTTCCTCACGCAGCTGCAAGACGTCTTCGCCCTGCTTGACGGAGACGCTGCCGCTCCGCACGAGCTTGCCGTCCTTGTAGATGTCGAGCTTCAGCTCGGAGTCCTGCGTAGCTTGGGTGACCACGCGCAGGCTGAGCGGCTCGCCTTCGCTGGCTCGGGACGCAGTGCGAACTCCGACGACGCGGACGTCGGGCACGACGCGCTGTTCCAGGGGAACCACATCCACTGGGATCTCCGCCGCGACTGCTGCCGCGGCTGCGTCCATCGCATCACCTCGCGTCGCCACGCCGTCGCTCAACACGACGATGCGGGCGGCTGCGTCCGCCGGGACCTCTGCCAGTGCACGACGGATGGCCGCGCCGATATCCGTCCCATCGCGCCCGAGCTGTACCTCCTGGGGTGCGGGCAGCCGCGTCTTGGGGCGTAGCGGATCTTCGATGGCTGCGCTGGAGGCGAACGCCAGGACGCCAATGCGGTCGTCTTCGCGCATGCCCAGTTCCGCAACCTGAAGTTCCGCGCGGATACGTGTCGGCGCGTCTGGCACCAGGTCGATGCTGCGACTCTTGTCCACGACCACCAGCACCGCCAGGCGATCGAGGGGCTTGCCGAACTCGACTCCCATCGCTGCCAGACAGGCGGTGATGGCGGAGACGCCGATCAAGAACTCCGTGAGTCCACGCCGGAAGGCGTGTTGGCGGGCGCTCAGCCCCAGCAGCCGAATTGCGATGAAGCTGACTGCGAGCGCTGCGACGACACACAAGCCGGGGCGCTCGAAGCGTAGGTAGCGTTCGGGCACCACCCCAGCCCAAACCAGCCCAACATACAGCGCGGGCAGCAACCCAAGCAGCTGCAGACCCAGCAGGAGTGGACGCTTCGCCAGGCCGCGCTTGCGCACCGCGAACGCCAGCCACGAGAGCCCAAGCAGACTCCCCACGACGAGCGCGGCAATCGGCAGGTACTGCATCAGTGCCGGGCGCATCAGCTCGTCCCTCCGCGCTGCGGCCTGAGTGGGCGCCCAAGATCCTTGCGATCGGGGGCCTTGGGCGCCACCGGTGCGCGAGCCCTGGGCTTACGCGTGAGCCACCACGCATCAAACACCAGAAAGCCGAGCGCCAGGAGCGCCAAGAGCCACGTCCAGGTGGTGAAGGCCTCGGTTGCTTGCTCGGCGCCCTTCAACTCGCCGCCTCCGGCGAGCTTCGGTAGCTCCTTCTCCCGGGTATCGCTTTCCGCGCGGCTAGTCAGGTTGGCGACGGCGAGCACGCTACCCGGGCGACCTTGGGTCCACGACGCGTGGTAGAAGCCCGCGTGGGCGACTTCGGGGATCACCGCCAGACCCGACTTGGTCGGAACGGTGAACTCGTCTCCAATCGGGGGTGTCACCGCGACTTCGGGTACGCTGGGCGGAACCCGGAGGCGAAGCGGTGAACCCGTTGGCGTTGCGCCGGTGACTCCGCGCGCGCGCCCCGCGCGTGCCTGTTCCACCAGGTTACGCATGAAGAGCACGAAGCTCGCCTTCAGCGGCCAGTTGCTCTCGCCAACGTCAAAGCCGATCAGCGTGCCATTACGGCCAGGCAGGGGCAGGTCGCTGATCAGCGTACCCTCCCGACTCCGCACCAATGAGTCGCGGTCGCCCTCGAGTTCCAGCTTGCGCGCCTTGGAGATGCTCACGCCGTCCAGGGTGAGGAAGCGCAGACGCGGATCGCCCTCGTTCCACGACGTGATGAGCGGCTCCTCGATCTCCTCCCCAACGACGACGCGATGGCACGGACCCGCCGGCGGGTTCAAGACCAAGAGGTCACCTGCGGGTAGTTCCGTGGGGCAACTTCCATCGACGACAACCAGGGAATCCGGCGGGATCTCCGCGCTGGCAAGCGAAGTCGGGCTAGTGCCCAGGAGCTCCACGTCCGGATCCGCTTCGAGCGCCCGCTTGACCCAAGGGTTCGCTTCCTTGGGCACGAGCACCACAGGCAACTTGCGGCTCCCTGGAACGCGGCCATAGGCGCGGTCGTCAACGGGCAGGGCGTCCCCCGGGCTGATTTCGAGCTCGAGACCAGTGCCGCGGTCTCCGGCAGTCGGTTCGAAGGTAAGCACTACCGGGGTGCTCTCCCCAGGCTCCATGCGTAGCTTCCGCGAAGCGAGTGGGTCCTCTACGTTGCGTTGCCGCAGGGTAACAAAAACGTCGCGCGCCGTGGCCCCAAAGTGGTTCACGATCGCGAACGCCTGGACTTGGTCGTGCTTCGTCGTCGGATCGACGCCGAGCCGCACGTCAACCCGGGTGATTGCGGTGTTGTCGATGGGCTCTCCGACTTTGATCACATCAAGCGGCAGCGCCGCGCTACTCAGGCCTTGAGAGTCGGCGAGGGCCCCGTCGGTCACCAGCACGATGCGCTTGTCGCCCTTGAGCGACCGCAGTCGGTCCGTAGCCAGAGCCAGAGCGTCTGAGAGCTTGCCCTGGACTTCTCGCACCTCGAGCTTGTCGATCGCGGCTTCCAGGCGCCGCTTGTCGCGATCCAACGGCGACGCGACCTTCGCTTCCGCGCCCGCTTCGATCACCACAGCGTCAGCGCCGGGCCCGAGGGCGCGCACCGTCTGGATCGCCGCCTTGCGCGCCTCCGCCATGCGCGTCGTGTCACCGCTCTTGGCGCCCATCGAAGCGCTGGTGTCGACCACGATCGCCACATGATCGCCGGCGATCGCGCCGCCACGAGTCGCTGGTGTCGCGAGCGCCAGCGCCAGCAACAGCAACGCGAGCAACTGCAAAATCAGCGGCACCTGGGTGACGAGCCGCTTGAACGGACTCCGCGCCAAGAGGTCGCGCTGCGCTTCGCTCCACAGCCAGGTGCTGGGCACCGCGAGGCGCTGGCGCTTCACCTTGAGGATGTAAAGCGCGATCAGCGGGATCACGAGACCCGCCAGGGCGAGGCCCCAAGGGCTCCTCAGCTCCATCGCGTCACCTCTCCGAGACTCGCGTAGCTTTCGTCGCGGTCTCGTAGGATCTCGGTGATCAACGCATCAAAGCGCTCGAAGCTCAGCTCCTGGAGTGTTTCCGCGTTGTTTTTCGCGATGCGCTCGCGTAGCGGCCGTTGGTCAGGGCGCGGCAGGTCCTCCAGCGAAAAGTTCGTCAGATCGATGAAGTGCGTGCCCTCGGCAGGGCCCTGGCGCATGCGGTCGAGCACGCTGCGTCTCACGAGCTGAATCGTGGGATCGGGTGAGCGCCGTATGTATGGGATCAGGCGCTCCGGCGCGTCACTCGTTCGGACGGCGCGCGGGTGGAACGCTGCCGCTGCAAATGGCACCCCGCCGAGGGGCCACTCGGCTTCGTCCGCTTCGCGCAGCTCGGCGACAAAACGCTCGAAGTCGCGAATGTCCAGCGCGAGCTGGGGGTAGATCAAGAGCGCGATCTCGATCTGCGGGTTGGCTTCCAGCTCCGCTATCGCGGCGAGGCTCGGCCCGTGATCCGGCTCACGCTGCAGCAGCACCCGCTCGGTGACGTGACCGTCGAGCCGCGCTCGCTCGGCCCATGGGCACAGATTGAGGGCTTCGACCACCTCGCGCTGGTAGCGACGATAGACGCGCAGCGCTTCCGCCTCGAGCTTCGGCATCAGTCGCTCTCCCGAGTCACGAAGCGACGCACCACGGCTTCGAGTGGCTCATCAGTTACCGCGCGGAGATAGGTCGCGGCGTGGCGGCGCGCCCAGCCGCGGAGCTCTTCGATCAGGCCAGTGATGCGCGCGATGTAGGCGTCGATCGCTGAAGCGTCGAGGGTCAACTCGACGGTCTGCCCCGATTCCGAGTCGACGAAGCTATAGTCACCTTCGAGGTTTGGCTCGAGCTCTTCACGGCTCAGCACTTGAAGCAGACAGACATCATGACCCTGGGCCCGCGCTCGTCCCAGCGCCTGCAGAACCGGTCCCGCATCGTAGAAGTCGCTCACCACGACCAGGAGTCCAGGCCGACGGCTGGTGAGTAACGTCTGCTCGAGGCTGCGGGTTAGATCGACGACGCCCGTCGCTTCGACCCGGGATAGCTCGCGCAAGAGCCCAGCGAGTGCGCTGCGTCCGCGCTTGGGAGGCCCGACCTGGTTTAGCCCCGGACCACGCCCCTCTTGGCCACCAGCGACCAGCACCTGCGCGCGCTGCGAGCCAGCGAGCGCCAGGTACCCGAGCGCGGCGCACAGGCGTCGCGCCACCTCGAGCTTGCTGGGCTCTCCGAAACCAAGGCTTGCGGAGCCGTCTACCAGCATGCGCAAGATCACATCTTCTTCCGCGCGGAACTGTTTGATGACCGGCTCACCGGTGCGCGCGTAGGCCAGCCAGTCGATGCGGCGCAGGTCGTCCCCGGGCGCGTAGGGGCGGTGTTCCTCGAACTCTGCGGAGCCACCTCGGCGCCTCGAGACCCGCTCGCCGCTGGCCCCGGAGCGGGCACGTATCTCCAAACGTCGCCTGAGCGCTTCTAGCTCGGCGATGAATTCGGGGGTGAGGAGATCCGGCGCCGCACTCATGTGCCTCGCGTGTCGTCGTCTACAGGCGAGTCCGCTTCAGCGTCGCCAGTGTCGGGTAGGCGCTGGGTCGACGGCCCGGAGCTGGCCGGCGGTGGCTGACTCAGCGGTCCCGGGGAGAAGTCGGACTCCGGCGCGCGCTCCAGCGGTTCACCGAGTTCAGGCTCGGCTTCCGCCGACGCAAGTGCGCGGTCTTCCTCTTCGAGTACCGCTTCGAGCCGTGCTTGCGCCCCGTCGTGCTCTCGAATGGCTTTCTTCGTGCGAATGCCGGCGGCCGTGAATAGCGCCAGCCCCAGCACTGCCCAGCCGGCGGAGCACGCGATGCCGGCGGCGAGGTAGCTCTCCAGGTCGCTGCTGGAGCGGAAAATCTGCTCGATCATCACGAACACGTAGGTCGGGGATGGGGCCGCGAGGATCAGCGCGCTGTCCGGATCGGAGAGCGCCCCTCCGATCGCCATGACGATCCACGGACCGACCATCGCCACCAGGACCGCGACCAAGGTCAGCACCCGAGGATTCGCGCTGCCCGTAGAGCGCGAGCGCAGCCAGGAGATGAAGCCCACGCTGAACACGAAGAAGCAGACCGCGTAGCCCGTGAACACGAACAGCGAGGTCACCTTCTCGTCGAAGCGAGAGGTGCTCCACAGCATCTCCCCCAACAGACCCGCAAGGCAGGTGAGCACCATGCTGCCAACACCGAACGTCAGCAGCAGGGAAGACGCCTGCATGATGCCGGGACCCAGGTAGCGCTTCAGCTTGGTCACCCCCTGCCGCTCCCAGTGCACGCGCACGCGGCGGGATGGACCCAACGGCTCACCCGCGAAGACCATTGCCACGAGGAAAAAGAAGAGCAGCTGGAGCCCTATACAAACCAGCGCCGCAGGTGCTTGCTCATTCTTGTCGACCGCGAACACGGCCACCCAGCTCGCCACCGCCGCCCCGGGACCCGCCACCAAGAACCAGCGGCGCAACCCCGAGGAGCGATCCTCGCTCGGCCCCGCCATATTGGCGACGGTGCTCTCGTAGAGGAACCACGCAGGCAGCGCGACCAAGGCGATGGGGATGATGATCAAGAAGGCGATGTACGCGAAGCCGAAGTCGGCACGCACGTAGGCAGTGGGCAGCCACACGGGGGGTCCGTCAGGGACACCTGGCCAAAGATCATGAACCGAGTCGGAGAGCACTGGTCCGCCGAACACGTACGCCAGGATCGACAGCGGAAAGGAAATGATCAGCGTCACCAGGATGGCGGCCGCGGAGCTGTTGAAGCGCGACGAGAGGCTCAGCCCAAACGCAACGGAGAGCACCGCAATCCAGAACAGCAACGCAAAGGCGGCGAGCACCTCGGTCGCGGTTACTCCACCGAATAGGAATGGCAGCACGCCGACGGGGGCGAGCATCACCACGTACATGGAGATGTAGGAGAGGGCCGCGAGGAATTTTCCGCGCGTAATTGTCTCCGCACCAAGCCCTGTGAGCAGTAGGGCGTGCCAGGTTCGGCCGCTGCGTTCGCTGGCGATGGTGCTCGCCGCGACTGCGGGGCCGACCCACGTGACGACGGCAAACGCCAAGGAAAAGTAGGTGTGAAACAGCACTGAGCCGACCTTCGCAGGCTCCGTGCTCACGCTGGCCACACCACCAATGGAACAGATCAGCAGCGCGATGACCGCCGTCAGGCTCGCCAGGATCAGCGGCGTGCGGCTGAGGCGAGCCGCCTGACGCATCTCCCGCATCCACACCGGGTTCGGCTCGTAGCGCACTCGGCGCGCCTGGTGCTTGGCGCGCTCGAAGCGGGTCGACGTGGGAGGCGGTGCGGGCTCCGCGGCCATGCCGGTTTGCGCGCTCACTGCAGGTCTCCTCGGGTGTACTCAAGGAAGATGCGCTCAAGCTCGTTCCGCTCGGGCTCGACGCCTACTAGCAGGACGCCGTGGCCGACCAAATGGCGCACCACGTCCGCCACGAAGCGATCACCGCCAGTGTGCGAGATCACGACTTGGCCACCGCTCGTGGCCTCGACTCCCACGACTCCACCGCCACCCTCCACCAACGGGATCACCTGGCGCGCGTCGCCGAGCACACGCAGCTTGAGCCGCTTCGTAGCGGTTCCGGGGACCGTTGCGCCCCCCTGCGTGCGCCGTTCAGCGCCGGCTGCCACAGCGGCTGCGGTAGCTACCGCGGCGCCACTTGGCCCAGCGTCGACGGGCGCATGCCCGATTGCGGCTGCGCGGCTGCGCGCTTCGAGGCGCTCGGCAATTTCACCGATCGGGCCGGCGATCACCAGCTGACCCTTCTCCAAGATCCCCACGGAAGTACACACATCAGACAGCTCGGTGAGGATATGGCTCGAGAGGAACACCGTCTTGCCCAGCTCCCGCAGCTCGAGCAGGAGGTCACGGATCTCGATGCGCGCTCGGGGGTCCAAGTCGCTCGCTGGTTCGTCGAGGATGAGCACCTTGGGGTCGTGCAGCAGGATCCTTGCTAGCTGAAGGCGCTGCTTCATGCCCTTGGACAGCGCGGACACGAGGCGCGTCTGTAGGTTGCCCAGGTCAGTCAGCTCAATCACCGCGTCGACGACGTCGATATTCTCCACACGGAAAGAATCGGCGAAGAACTCCAGGTACTCGCGCACGCTGATGCGATCGTAGACGCCCGCGTGATCTGGCATGTAGCCGATGATCTTGCGCACCTCGTCGGGATCGATTGCGACGTCGATGCCGTCGATTTCCACGCGCCCGGCCATTGGCTCGAGCAGCGTCGCCATGATGCTGATGGTCGTGGTCTTACCCGCGCCGTTTGGACCGATGAAGCCGAAGATCTCCCCGTGGCCTACCTCGAAGCTGACATCCCGCAGGACATCGAAACTCCCATAGCGGTGCCACAGGTGGCGCACACGGATCGCCGGAGGCGCGATCGGTGTGGAGTCAGATGCTTCACGCAGCCCGTCTTCAACGTGATCGCCGCTGGCGCTTGGCATGCCGCCTCCAAGTGACTGACTCACGGGGCACCTCCCCAGCCGACGACGCGGATCAGGACTCGATCCGTCTCAAGGCGCAGGCCAGAGTCTGAACTCTTACCCTCACCCCCATCATACTGGGCAAGTACGACAGGCACGTCGTCTGGCCACCAGTCGAGGGAAGGGACGCTGTCGTCGATCGCTTTCCAGGCGCTGGGTGCGCCGTCTGCGTCGCGGTTCATTTGTTTGGGGAAGGACTCGCTGTGGAGGTCGCTGCGCCATGAGAGCTTGCTGCTCAGGCTCGCTCCGGACCCGACGCGCGCGGGCAGCGCCGTGCCGTCTGCATAGTGAATCGTCGCGCCATCCGCGAGGCGCGGGAAGTAGCGGGCGGGTTGGCCCGGCAGCTTGACCACGACGCCGACCAGATCTCGAGCCAGGCGGTTGACCACGTCAGCGCCGCCCGCAGTGGGCACCACGCTCAGTCCGCCGCCGATGTCCGTGAGATCATCTTCGCGAATCACGATCGTCTGCCACGGCTTGCCCTCGATGCCGTCGATGCGCACGCCATCCCGCTCCACCACCAACTCACGTTCGGCTTGGGAGGCGTCATAGCCCGCGAGATCGAGCACGGCTTCCCGAGACGAACCGGTCACGCTCAGCGATCGCGTGCTGGAATCGTAGAAGCCGCGGAAGCGCGTGATGGGGGCACGTGTCATGCCAGCGCCGGCTTCGATCAGGCTGAGATGGCGCGCGCGCCCGCTCACCCCCTTCGCTGCGACGCCGAGCAGGATGATCAGCACCGAGGTGCCGAGGGCGTAGATCGGCAAGCGGGCAAACGCCCTGAGGGGTTTGCCCGCCTTTGCCGAGCGGAAAAAGTTTACCGGCCCGGCCACCACGGAGTACGCGAGCAACAGGAGCGCTGAAATCACCACCGTCCAGCGCGTCCCTTCGTTGGGGTCTAGCTGGCGGCGGATGGAGTCGCTGCGGCGCTCGTCGAGGGAGCGCATGGCATGGGGGAACACTTCTGAGTCCCGACGATTCCAGGCATGCCGCATCAGATCCTGGACCTTCAACTGCACCCACTCGTCATCCACTTCGGGAGAGCGGGTCGCGTCGAAGGCCAAGACATGCACCTCTCCGAGCCCGTAGCTCGCAGCGCTGCCCCACGGGCTCGGGCGCAGGTTTCCGCCGGAGTACTGCACCAGCTCACGCACCGTGGTGGGACTAGGCGTCGCCGGCTTCTCCAGCAGGCCTGCAGTACCGCCGTAGCTGTAGCTACTTCCGCTCGGGATCTTGAAACGCGTGGTCAGCTGCAGCTCCCGTGGAGCTTCACCCTTGCTCAGTTCACCGCCGATCAGCCGGGGAAGGGGACCGACGCGCATGTCTTCGGGGCGCGTCACCACGACCGCGAGCGCGCCGCCGGCGAGCACCCAGTCAGAGATCGCCGTGAGCCTCGGACCCGTGAGCTTGGCCAGGGTCTCGCTGCGAGCGAGCAGCAACGTGGCGCTCGCGTAACCAGCTGCACGCGTCGGTAGCTGCAGCTCGCCCTTCGAGACCGCGGGTGTGCCGATCGCTACGATAGGATCTCCGGAGTTGACGCCGTACGGCTTGTCGTCAGCGTACATGCCCTTGCCTCGGATCCCTGAGGCAATGCGGCTCGGCTGTTCAAGGTCGATGAGCAGAGGATTGAGACCAATCGGCGAGCCGATTTCCAGCTGAGCGAGGATCAAACCTGACTCGGAATACGCGGTCAGCGTCATCTCAGGTGCGCTGCTGTTGAAGCCGTGCACCGGGAGCTCGATGCTGACGCGGCTCTTTGCGGCCACCGACAGTGGCGCTCGCACCTTGAGCCGGGAATTCGCGTAGCTCGCCTCGGCCCTCAGCACCAGATCGCCCTCGACGGGATCGTCGGTGACGTTCTCCAGTGTCACCGAGACGCTGAACCAGCCTTCGACCGCCGGGGTGCGATCCCCGAGCGTCATCGTGCCGGTCATGATCAGCGTCGGCGGGGCGGCTGGCGTCGCGGGAGGCGCGCCAGCGTCTTGACCGAAGGCGATCCCGGAGCTGCTCAGGATGCAGAGCAGGATCGCCGCGAGGCACCTCAGCGCCCGAAACAAACCACGCGGAAACAAGCTCACCGCGCTGCGACCGCCTGTTGGACCGGTTCGGGGCGCGACGGCACGGCTTTGAGCAGTTCCGCTACCACGTCATCCGTGGTTACGCCGTCCGCTTCCCCTTCGAACGACCGGATGATGCGGTGACGCAACACCGGGAGCGCCACGCGCTGAATGTCCGCGAAAGCCACGTGGGCCCGGCCCTCGAGCAGCGCGACCGCCTTCGCGGCCAACACCAGAGACTGCCCGCCACGGACGCCCGCCCCGTAGCGCACCGCCCTCGTCACGATCTCTGGTGCCACAGCGCTCTCAGGGCCGCTCGCGCCAACCAAGCGCGCGGCGTAACGGATCACTGGCTCCGCCACTGCCACGTCGCGGCAGAGCGCTCGCAGGCTCATCACCTCGCTTGCCCCAAGCACTTGAGATGGCGCGTTCAGCGCGTGGCCAGTGGTGCGCGTGAGGATACCCGTGAGCTCGTCCTCGCTCGGATTCGGCACCATCACCTTGAGCAGAAAGCGATCGAGCTGCGCCTCGGGAGGGGATACGTGCCCTCCATTTCCAGGGGGTTTTCCGTGGCGAGAACGAAGAACGGCTCATCCAGTTTGTGCCGCGTCCCGGCGATGGTCACCGCGTGCTCCTGCATCGCCTCGAGCAACGCGCTCTGGGTCTTGGGCGTGGCGCGGTTGATCTCATCCGCGAGGATCACCTGACCAAAGATTGGACCCTTGTGGAGCTGGAAGCGACCCGTGACGCCGCCCGACTGATCGGTGACCAACACGTTGGTGCCCGTGATGTCGCTAGGCATCAGGTCGGGCGTGAACTGGATGCGGCTGAATCCGAGGTCGAGGCACGATGCGAGCGTGCGGACGAGCAGCGTCTTGCCCAAGCCTGGCGCGCCTTCGAGGAGCACGTGTCCTCCCGCGATCAGGCCCCACAGCGTTTGGTCGACGACCTCGGACTGTCCGACGATGACGGTGCCAATCGCATCGCGCAGGCGGCCCGACGCCTCCCTGGCGAAGCTCAAACGAGCTTCCAGATCAGTAGCTTCTGCTTGGGTCATTGCTCCGGACGGTAGCAGGGGTTGCTGGGTTACGGCTGGAAGTAACGTCCCACTTGTTCCCGATATTCTTCGGGAACCTCGGAGCGCTCGACGCCGCCGATTTCTTGGGGTGCGACCTTCCCGAGGGCGCCGCTGCCCTTCTGGTTGGCGGTCTCTCCACCGCCTGAGGCATTCGAGCGACCGAGCGTCGCGCCGTGCAGGCCGCCGCCTTTGTTCCACTTTGCGTTCGCCTTGGACCGTAGGTCTCCGCCTTCCACGCGGTCGGTGCTGCCCTTGTGGTCGCCTTGACCCTCGTCGTGATCGCTCCCGGGGCCGCCCTTGCCGTCGCCCTTGCCGCTGTTCTTGCCTTTGCCGGGGCTCGGGTTGCCCTTGCCCTTGCCGTCACCGGCGCCCGGCTTGTTCCCGTCACCAGGGTTTCCTCCCGGTACCGGTGCCGGTGCTCCAAGGCCCTTTTGTGCCTCGCCACCGCCCCGGTCCGCGTCGTCGAGGCCTTGCTCGCGCTGGGAGTCACCGCTACCAGGAGGTTGCCCGAGCTCTTTCAAGGCCTCTTCAAGCTTCTTTTGCGCTGCGGGGTCCTTGAGCGCCTCGGCCAGGTCCTTCATTTGCTCTGGCGTCATTGGGTTGCCTTGGGACTCCATCTGCTTGCCGAGATTCTCCGCAAGTTGTTTCCGCTCGGCTTCGCTCATGCCCTCGAGCGCCTTGCCCAGCGCTTCAGCCAGGCGTTTCCGTGCGGCTGGATCCCCGCTGTCGCCAAACTCCTGCAAGTCTTTCTTGGCTTCGGGTGAGAGCTTGCTCTCGAGCTGCTTGCCGAGCTCACGGAGCGCCTCGGCGCCCTTGCTGCGCTCCTCGAACAGCTTCTTCTGTTCCTCGAGCGACTTGGCGACGTCGTCCGCGCCCTTCTCCTTCGCGGCCTTTGCTGCCTCCTCAAGTGCCTTCTTTGCAGCGTCGCGATCGGCCTTTTCTGCCTGATTCGCGAGCTTCTGCATCTCCTTGTCGAACTGCGTCAGGTCGCCTTCGCCGAGGGCCTTCGCGGCGCTCTCGGTCTTCTTGTTTTGCTTGAGCTTGTTCAGCGCCGCCTCGAGCCCCGCGCGGTTCTTGGCGTCTCCATGCGCCATCTTCTCGGCGGCGATTTCGTCACGCAGCTTGGCGATGCGGGCGAGCGCTTCTCGCTTCTCGAGGCCGTTCTTCAGGTCCTCACGTAGCTTCCGCGCTTCCTTGGCGATCGCATCCAGGCGCTTGCGCTGCTCTGCGTCCTTCGCGTCCAACTTCTCGAGCTGGATGATCTTTTCAAGGCCCTTCAAGTCTTCGACTTGCACCCTTTCCGCACCAGGCGGGGGGGGGGGGGAGGGGGGCTCCGGGGGTAGCCCGATCGCGCTGAAATAGGCGATGCCAATCGCTGCGAGCGGGGCCAGCCCGTGGCGCTTCATCAAGAGGCGCGGGCGCGCGAGCTTCGGGTCGGACGTCTCGAGTTTCCGCGCGGCTTGCTTGACGACCAGCTCGCGTGCGACGTCGTTGCGCTCGGCTTCGCTGCGTAGCTCCACCGCCGTGCTGATCACCTCATGTCCTGTCAGTCGCGCGTCGAGGAACAGCGCGACGTCACGGTCCGACCAGCGCTTGCGAGTCGCCCAGGCGGCACCAGCGATGACGCCCACGAGGCCCAGCGCCGCAGCCCATGGCCGCAGCGTTCCTTGGCGTAGCCACCAGGCCCCGCCTGCCACCACCACGCCGCCGAGCAGGCCATAAGCTAGGCCCGTCAGCGCCCGCGACATCAGCATGCGCCTGCGGACCTTGCCCGCCCAACGCTCGAAGCGGTCGTGAAACTGCTTCGGCTCGTTCCCGCCCTGGTTCTGCATCTCGGCCTATCTTACGTGCTCTCTCACCAAAAGCCCTGGCGTCAGCCGGGGATTCCCCGATTTTTGCGCCGGATCTACGTCACCTCGCCACATTCGGGAGCGCCGCTCGGTCTTTTGACCCGCGGATCTCCGGGGTTCAGCCGGGAGGTTCCTGGGTTTGCTTGTGCAGGCGGAGCAAAGCGTCAAAGCGCGGCGTTTCCACGCATGACCCCACGCTCAATCACGGAATGTGCGGAATCGGAGCTGTCCCGGTGCCAAACGCTCGCTAGACTTCACTCGGTGACTCGGGTCCTAGTAGTCGAAGACTACCCGCCGCTGGCGACGGTGGTGGCAATCGCCTTGCGGCGCAGCACCGGACACGAGGTCGTACGCGTCGGGAGCGTGCAGCGCGCGGTGGCTGCCATTAGTGAGCACCCTGCCTTCGACGTGGTGGTGATGGACATCGACCTGCCCGACGGGTCAGGAGTCGAGTTAGCGCGACAGCTGATCGGCGAGGGGAAAGCAAGGACGTGTGTGTTCTTCACCGCGTCACGCGACGACAAGCTGCGCAAAGACGCGCGCGCGCTGGGGCCGGTGGTCGATAAGCTCGCGCCGATGTCGGAGCTGGTGCGCGTGGTGCTGGAGAACCTCGGCGCGGCTCACGCACCCGTGATCGCCGAGGTGGTGAACGGCGGCCCTCAGGCAGAACCGGGGGTCCACAGCTCTGGCACTCGGCGTCGCTCGGGTCGCTGAGTCTACTCGTCCGCGCTTGGCCTCCGGGCAGCTCTGGGGTAGCGACCTTTCAGCGTAGGGAGACGTGAACACGCTCCAAGCGCCGAATCCAAACACCAAACCCAGAGGTCTGCCATGAATCAAAAGGTCACCGTTCCGGAGCTGCTGCGCCGGAAGCAATCGGGTCCGAAGATCGCCATGCTAACGGCTTACGACGCGACGTTTGCGCGCTTGCTCGACGAAGGAGGTGCTGACGTCCTGCTCGTCGGCGACTCCCTGGGGATGGTGGTGCAGGGCATGGGCAACACCTTGCCGGTGACCCTCGAGGAGATTTGCTATCACGGGCGCAGCGTCGCCCGCGGCATACAGCGCGCGCACCTGGTGCTCGACATGCCGTTCATGAGCTTCCAAGTGTCCAGTGAAAAGGCGCTTGAAGCTGCAGGGCGTCTGGTGAAGGAGGGCTCTGCCGAGGCCGTCAAGCTCGAAGGCGGCCAAGTCGTCGCGGAGGCGATCGCTCGAATCGTTTCCGCCGGGATCCCTGTGATGGGGCACGTGGGGCTCACTCCACAGTCGGTACATGCAATGGGCGGGTTCCGCGTCCAAGGCAAGGGTGAAGACGCCGCGAGTCGCGTGCTCCAGGACGCCAAAGCCGTCGAACAAGCGGGCGCCTACGCCATCGTGCTCGAAGGCCTCCCCGCAGATTTGGGGCGGCGGATCAGCGAGTCCCTTAGCATTCCGACCATCGGCATCGGGGCGGGGCCTGACTGCGATGGTCAAGTGCTGGTTTGCTACGATTTCCTCGGCATGTTCGAGGATATCAAGCCCAAGTTCGTGAAGCGCTTCGCCGAGCTGGGCAAGGAGATCCGCAGCGCCACCGAAGCCTACGTGAGCCAGGTGCGTGACGGTCAATTCCCTGCGGAAGAACACTGCTTCGGTATGGCGAAGCCGCGCACGCTCGGCGAGCCGACCGGCGCGCTCAAGACCGTCCCCGATGCTGTGCCTGTATATGGCCCAGCGAGCGACGAGACATGACGATCAGAGTAGTCCACGGTCTCGATGAGTTCCGCGCCGCGTGTGATGACGTGCGGCGCGGGGGGCGTCTCGGCTTGGTGCCAACCATGGGTGCTCTGCACAGCGGGCACCTGCGGCTGGTGGAGCGGGCTCGAGAGCTGGCGGACGTGGTTGCAGTCACGATCTTCGTCAACCCTACGCAGTTCGGTCAAAACGAAGACCTCGATCGCTACCCCAGGGATCTGGACGGGGACGTCGCAAAGTGCGAACGCGCTGGCGCGAGCCTGGTGTTCGCGCCGGAAGTTGCCGCGATGTATCCAGCGGGCGAACGCACCCGCGTCCGCGTGAGCGGTCTGACCGAGGCGCTGTGCGGGCGGTCGAGGCCCACGCACTTCGAGGGCGTTACTACCATCGTGACCAAGCTCTTCGCCGTCGCCGGCCCGTGTACGGCGGTGTTCGGGCGCAAGGACTATCAGCAGCTGAAGGTGATCGAGCGCATGACCCGCGACCTGTTGCTGCCGGTGCAGGTCGTCGGCGAGCGCACCGTTCGCGAACCAGACGGCCTGGCGATGAGCTCACGCAATGCCTACCTCACCCCCGAGCAACGGGAGTCTGCGCTGGGGATCGCCCGGGGCTTGAGTCAGGCGGTGCGGGCACATCAGCGCGGGGAGCGGAGCGTCGGCGTGCTAACCGACATGGTCGTGCGAAGCCTGGCGGAGTCTGGCCTCGAGCAGGACTACGTGACCCTCGCGGACGCGGACACCATCACACCCCTGTCCACCAAGGAATCCAGCGGCGACCGCGCTGTCTTGGCGGTAGCGGCAAAGTGCGGTCAAACTCGCTTGATCGACAACGTGGTGTTGGGTGAGGACCCCGCGCCCATTGCGGAGGAAACTTGAGTTCATCACACGGGCTGCCCGGGCGTTTCATTGTTCTCGAGGGAATCGACGGGAGCGGGAGCACGACCCACACCAAGTTGCTCTCCAAAGCCCTGCGGAAAGATGGACACGAGGTACGCACCAGCTGCGAACCGACGGGCGGTCCGGTCGGAGGCCTCATCCGCCAGGTTCTGCAGCGGCGCCTCATGGTCGCCGATGGGGACACGGTGCGCCCGTTCGCCTGGTCGACCATGGCGCTGCTCTTCGCTGCAGATCGCCTGGATCACCTCGACTCCTTGATCTTGCCAGCGCTCCAGGACGGAGCAATTGTGCTCAGCGATCGCTACGACCTGTCGAGCCTCGCGTATCAGTCCGCCACGGCTCCCGGCGGCGCCGAAGTAGTGCCCTGGATCCGTGAACTCAACGCCCGCGCGATGCGCCCCGACCTCACGATCGTGCTCGACGTGTCCGCAGACGTTGCCGAAGAGCGTCGAGGCCGCCGCGGAGGCGCGGAGGAGCTGTTCGAGAAGCGTGAAATCCAGGCGCGCTTGGCCCGTCTGTACCTCGAAGCGGAGGCGCTGGTGCCGGGCGACAAGCTGGTCCACGTCCCGGGAGACGGTGAGATCGACAGCACCGCGGCCTTGATTCGCGAGGTCGTGCGGCGGGAACTCCAGATCTAAGCCCCCCAAACTTGGCCCAGCGCGTCGAGCCATGGCAGGCCCGCTGGGATGCGTACGATCGTGCTCTTGGCCTTGGCGCTCTCAGCTGCTGCGTGCGGCGGCAACGAGCCTGCAGCTGACTACCCCAAGGCGACGGCTCAGGCCGCGCCCCCAAAGGAAGCGAAACCTCCCAAGGGCGCGCTGTGGCGAGAGTCGGTGGATGAAGCCGTCGATCAAGGCCTCGGCTACTTCCTGCAACGCGTCGACCTCGCACCGAGCTTCGATGCAAGCGGTCGCTTTCAAGGCTTCCGCATCGTCGAGCTATATGGTGACGGGTTCTGGGACGACGTTGATCTGCGCGCTGGTGACGTCGTGCTGCGGGTCAACGGAAAGCCGATCGAGCGCGAGAACCAAGCGTTCGAGGTCTTTCAAGGCTTGAAGCAGGCCGAGACCCTAGAGGTGGAATATCTTCGACGTGGAGAGCGGCGAAACCTCAGCTATCGCATCATTCCGCGGGGATCCGTGGATCAAGCCGCACCCGAGAAGCGGGACGCCACCCCCAAGCCCCCCGCTACTGGAGCCAAGGCCCCAGCCACTCAGCACAGCTAGCGACCCCCCGTGACCGAGCGGTCAGGACGCGGCAAGCCATGCAGCGCGTATCAGGCCGCAGCCAGCATCACGCTGCAGCCAGCATCACGCTGCCGCCAGCATCACGCTGCAGCCAGCATTCACTCTGCCGCACTGCGGAGCACGCGCACGCGCGATCGCACTTCGAAGTCGAAGCGGATCTCCCCTTCGTCCAGACCTTCCGACGTGAAGGGGACGCTGCGCACACGATGCAGCGCGACGCTGGCGTCGCTGCGGGAGCTATCCAGGGCGAGCGCCGAGTTTTGCAGGACGCTCTGAGGTACCGAGCCACGCCCGGTGAGATCGTCGAAGCCACACAGCAGGGTCGAGACCCCATCGCTGAGTTCGAACACGACCAAATCGCGGTAGTCGGGGCCAGGATCATCGCCGGGTTCCCAGGCGACGGTCACGGTGTGACTCAGGTCGAGGTTGTCCACCTCACCGAGGTTCAGACCCGTCATGCGGACGCCGGTGGGTGAGAGCGGGGCGTCAGCGGTGATGTCGAGCGGCGGTAGCAGCGCCGACCCCGACGAAGTGATGTGGTAGCTCGCGGCAGCCGGCAGTGGGTCCGCTGCCTGGTCCCGCGTCGAGTAGACCACGCCAGAAACCAGATCCTTTACCGTGGGGAAAGCACGGGGAGCGAGCAGGGTCGCTTGGTCCGCGGCAGCCACGGTGACGTCCCCGGCTTCCAACAGCTCGACGCGACCGAGACCGGACAGTGCGGGTTGGCTATCCGCGTCCGCCTCGAAGCACTGACCGACGTCAGGCAACGCGTTCGTGAGTTGCAACAACTCGAGCACCCGATCCGGGTTCGCACTCGACACGTTGGCAAATCGAGCGAGCGCGTAGGCGCGTGCACCGTCCGGCTCGAGCGTCGTGCTGCGCTCGATGCGCACGAGCCCGCGGGTGACTCCAGCCTCTTCGTTGCTCTCACCGGTGTCGCTGCTGACGGAGGCGGAGCAAGCGACTGCCGAGTAAGCAACGCCCGCTAGGGCGAGCAACTGGAGCTGGTTGAGGGGCCAAGCGCGCACGAGAGACAGGGTAGTACGACTCCTGGTGGGCGCTAGGTTTGTTCTGCAAATACGATGTGTTTTCCGTTCTGGAAGGATCCTCGAGGGCGTCGCCGCGTTTTTGCGCGCGAGGGGAACACGGGTACGCCTACCAGTCCCGTTGCGTCGCCCCCTCAACCGCTGCTTCAGGGCTGACTTTCCAACGTCTGAGAAACTCGGCGGAAGGTGCGGCGATGGCCAGGCGGTCCAAGACCTCTTGTGGATCATCAACGATCCGCGCGGGCGTCTGACCCACTGCCAGCTGCACCGTCAGTGCGGCGGTTTGCAACGCCATACGGGTCACCGGTCCGCTACCTACGGCGATGAATGCCTGGAGATCCTTGAACGGCATGCCCGGACGCCGAGTGCGTTCCGTCCACGCCTGGCGCGCCTCCCTGGGGAGCTTCTTGATCGCTCGCCAGTCGTGGAGGATGGACAGCTTCGGGAAGTACTTGAGTATTCCGTGCGCGTGGAGCTCGTCGAGGACGTCATGCAGCGCATGGACCATCGACGGCTCCACAAACTCCGCGTTCAGCTGGGTCACGATGGCTGACCCGCTGGGGGTCAACCAGGTGTACCCATCAGGGATCGCCCACTGCCGGGGCCAGCCCAGAAAGGGCGATCGAGGGGCGTACGACATGACTCATCAGGCGGAACGGTCGCGGAACGCGGAACGGTCGCGGAACGCCCAGGGCCACCTGTGCTTTTCGGAGTCGGGAAGCTCAGCCCGTCTTGCGGAAGCGGGACGGGAACTCGCCTGAATCCACGCGCTCTTTGAGTTCCCCGTCCTCAGGGTGCAGTTGCAAGGCGCGCTGGGCGAGGTCGTCCTCGTTCTCGCGCCGGTTCGGATCGGGCAAACAGCACTCCACCGGGCAGACCGCCTGGCAGGCCTCGTGATCGTAGAAACCCACGCACTCGGTGCACAGCTCGGGATCGATGACGTAGATCTCGTCGCCCTCGGAGATGGCCTCGTTGGGGCACTCGGGCTCGCAGGCGCCGCAGTTGATGCAGTCTTCGGTGATGTGAGTAGCCATGGATTGCTTTCGGGGTGGTGTCCGCGCGTAGTTCTATGGAGCGTGAACGATACTGTCAACTCGTACCGTAGTGGCGAAGGGTCGCGGGTTCTTGAAAAAAAAGGCCTCCAAAAGCATGGGCGCTTTGCGAAAGATCCGGCTAGAAGACGGCGGTTCATGACTCGTGTCCGCATTTGGAGCTTGGTCGTGGCGCTGCTCGGCGCCGCTTGTTCGCCGGAGATCGGCGATGACTGCGTGGTTTCGACCGATTGCTCCAGCGTTGGCGACCGCCTCTGCGACACGAGCCAGCCCGGCGGGTACTGCACGATCTTCAACTGCGAGCCTGGCACTTGCCCCGACGACTCCGTGTGCGTGTCTTTCCACAACGCGCTCTCGGGCACGTTCTGCGAAGCCGACAATGACCGCTTCCAGCGGCCCTTCTGCATGGCGCCTTGTGGAGGCAATGGCGATTGCCGGGGTGGCTACGAGTGCGTCGAAGTGGGCAAACAGGGTAACGCTTACGGCGCCGTGGTGATCGAAGACGGTAAGACGACCGCGAAGGTGTGCCTCGCGAACCAGTCGGTTGCAGAACCGAGCGGCGACAGCCCCCCAATCTGTAGCGGTGAGAAGGGCGGTACTCCGCCTACGCCCCTCGCTGACGCGGGCACGTTCGTGCCCGACGCGTCCGCAAACGGCGGAACGGCAGGCATGTCGGCTGGCGGCGCGGGTGGAACCGCTGGCAGCTCGACGGGCGGTACAGGCGGCAGTGCGGGTGTGTCCGCCGGCGGCAGTGCAGCTGGTGGCAGTGCAGCTGGTGGCAGTGCAGGTACGTCTGCTGGTGGAGCGTCCGCCGCTGGAGCGGGCGGGACCTCCGCGGGGGCGTCTGCCGGGGGTTCAGCCGGCGGAACATGAAGCGGCAAGGCGCGAGCCCGCACGCGGGTGACGCGCCCGAGCCCCAAGAGCCCCCCGGTGCGCCGGACAGCGTTTCCTCGGGGAACGGTGTCGCGCTGCCAGGCTGGTTTGGCCCCGTGCTGCGTATCGCTGCGACGGCGCTGATGCGTGGCTTCGGCGCGTTGGGCGTGCTGCTCGCGCTCGCCTCTCTGGTGTTCCTGGCGTTGCGGCTCCTGCCAGGAGATCCCGCAGCGCTGATCCTCGGGGATACCGCCAGCGCGGCGGATCGCGCGGTTCTGCGAGGCAAACTCGGGCTAGATCTGCCCCTGTGGCGCCAGTATCTCGAGTTCGTTTGGGGGCTGCTGCGCTTCGATTTGGGCGATTCACTTGCTCGCCCGGGGGTCCCCGCGTTTGCCGAAGTGGGGCGCGCCCTGGGGCCGACGGCCGCGCTCGCGGGAACAGCGGTTGGGATGGGCAGCCTGCTCGGTACCGCTGCGGCGTTGCTGAGCGTGGGACCGTGGCTTGGGCGAGGGCGGGAGTGGGTGCATCGTCTCGTGCTGTTGGTTGCCGCGACGCCGCTCCTCGCCTTTGCGCCGATGGTTACCTTCGTGCTTGCCGTTCGCCTGCGCTGGGTGCCGCTCCCGGGCGATCCTGGTAGCGGGGTCTCGGGCTTGCTGTTCGCGAGCGCGCTGCTCGCTCTGCCGCTGTCGGCTCAGGTCGCGAGGATTGGTCGGGCAGCTCTGCTCGATCAAGCGCGCGCGAAGTACTTGGACGTAGCGCACGCCAAGGGTGCGTCGCCGTTCAGGGTTTGGGTGGTGCACGCGTTGCCCGTCGCGTCGACGCCGATTTCGGTGGTGGTCGCGGCTCAACTCGGTGCCTTGCTCGGGGGTGCCGTGGTGCTCGAGCGTCTGTTCGAGCGACCCGGTCTGGGCAGCCTGATGCTCAACGCATACGCTGCTCGCGACATCCCGGTGCTGGAGGCTTCGGTCGTTGCCGCGGGGTTGTTGTTCGTGGTGGCTCAGTCCGCTGCGGGTCTCTTGCAGGCCACGGTGGATCCGCGAGGAAGAACATGAAGCGCTCGAGTCGCTTTGAGTTTCTGCCACTGGCGGTACTCGTCCTCGGTGTGACCGGGGTCGTGCTCGGCGTCGCTGGTGACCCGGCGCGGCTACACCTCAGCCAGAGCTGGGCGGCGCCGAGCAGCGAGCACTGGCTCGGCTTTGGAGATGCGGGAGTCGACCTGGGGCTGCTGGCGGCCCACGCGACGTTTCGCGCCTTGGTGTTGGCGGCGTTGGTAGCCTGCTTCGGTTTCGCGACGGGCACGGCTCTGGGTGCGAGCGCCGGGCTGCGCGGCGGGGCGGTGGAGCGCTGGACGCTGCGCGCTTGCGACCTCGTCCAGTCGTTTCCCACGTTTTTGCTTGCTCTAGCCGTCTTGTCTGCGGTGCGCGTGCCCTCTCGCATGCATATCGGCGTGGTGTTTTGCATCTCCGCGTGGGCGCCGTTTGCGCGCTTGGCGTTGGCTCAGACTCGCAGCCTGCGCGAGTCGCAGTTCGTGGAAGCCGCGCGCGCACTCGGGGCTTCGAGTTTCCGTGTGGTTTTTGGTCATGTGATCCCTAACCTGCTGGGGCCAGTGGCGGTGCAGCTCGGTACCGCCGCCGCAGGGGTCGTCATCGGAGAGACAGCGCTTGGCTTCGTGGGACTCGGGCCGCCGGACGGAGTGAGCCTAGGTAGCTTGCTCGAACAGGGGACCTTGGGCATGCTTCGCGCCCCTCACGTACTGGCGGTCGGCGCGTTGAGCGTGCTCTGTGTGAGTGGTTCGCTTCAGCTCGCCAGCGAAGGCTTGCGCAGGCGCATCAATCAGGGTCTCTAGCCGTTTCTCTGCGGAACCAGACTAGAACCAGTAGATGAGCGCAAAGTAGAGCAAGAAACGCGGAATTCGCAGCAGCGTGACCGGCCAGAAGCGCGCGTGTGGCATGCCCAAGAGTCCGGTCAGTATGCAGGTGATGGAGAAGGGGATGGGGGTGAGGGCAGCCAGGGCTACCGCGCTCCTGCCATAGCGCTCCACCAGGGCCTGGGGCTTCGCGCCGGCGCGCAACAGCAGGCGGGCGACGCGCGGCCAGCGTTGCATGCGTGTGCCGAGCCAATAGCCTGCGTTGCCAGCGAAGGCGCTCACCGCACCGAACAGCAAGGCCAGACTCCAGGCGTGAGCCCGCAGGTCGCTCTTCGCGACAATCACCAGCACGACGTCTGGAGGAAACGGCGCCGTGAGGGAGTCACACACGAAAACGACCAGGCAGAGCCCCGGCACGCCAAGCACCCGGTGCGAGGCTTGCGCGACTCCGCTCAGCTGCTCCTTGAACAGGACGCTGCTGAGCCCGATCGCGCCGACGAAGATCAGCAGCGCGATGACTGCCTTCCACAGGCTCGCACGGACGTAGCCGTCCAAGGCATCGTCGCTGGGGCGGGGGTGAGGGGTGCGCTCAGAAGGCGGCGCGTGCACCGCGGGACTTTGGAAGGACGCTGAAGGCTTGGCAACCGGAGAAAGCGGCTGCCGGTTCCTTGCTCCTCGACGGGGGTCCGCTAACGTCTGGCCGTGCTTGGATTCCGGCCCCTGCCTCGAACGCTCAACGCAGCGGTGCGCGATGCCCGCAGCGCCAGCCGTGATTTGGTTCGGATCGAAGCCACCCGGGAGCTCGCGCGTTACGCCGCGTCGGGTGATGCAGAGGAACGCGAGCGGAGCACCGCTGCACTCATTGAAGGCCTCGCCGACAAAGTGGCTGCCGTGCGCGGGGAGTCAGCGATCGCGCTGGCTGATGCAAAGGCGGAGGGCGCGCGAGACGCGCTGCTCGAGGCGTCCCGAGATAGCAATCAGAAGGTGCGCCAGATGGCGCTGGTTGCGTTGGGCGAGCTAGCCGAAGCCGGGGACAAGGAGGTGGCGAAGGAGCTGCGGCGCGCGTTCTCGAGCGACTCTCCAGAGCTGCGCTATCAGGCTGTGATCGCGCTCGCCCGCGTGGTGCCTGACGACGACACGCCCCTCGTGTGTTGCCTGACGGATGATGACGCGCAGATCCGCTACATCGCCTTGCGCTTGTGTGAAGAGCGCTACGAGGAGCGGGAGTTGCCCCATCAAATCGCGCTGCGCGCCGAACGGGCGCTCAAGGACGATGACCTCCACGTGCGCGTGGCGGCCGCGATTTGGCTCGCGAAACGCGGCGAGTCCGCTGCGGAGCGCGTGCTCGTCGAGGCCCTGAATAGCTTCAGTTCGAAGCTCTCTGCCGAAGACGAGATTGCTGCCGTGGATGCCGCCGGAACGAAGTGCCTCCAGGCGGCTCGCCCTGGACTCGAGCGCCGCGCCTTCGGCCTCTTCGGCGGTCCAGCGGTGTGGCAAGCGCGGGTGGGGCTAGCGCTGATGGGAGACGCCAAGGCGAAGGAGCGCCTGTTGCGTGGGCTTCGGTCCTGGAGTCGGGACACGCGCACTCACGCCGTGGTCGCGATTGGAAAGGCGCGAATCAACGAGGCGCGGGCTGAACTCGAGAGCCTCAAGGCGAGCGGTGCGGTCGAAGCTGCGACCGTGAACGACGCACTGAAGGAACTCGCTCTGGGTGACTCCGAGTGAACTTCGCAGCTGCTGATCTGGAAGCCGTGCGGAAACAAGCGGCGGCGCCCCGCTGCCCCGGTCACCCTGGTCCACTGGTCGAGAGCTACTTCGCCAAGCTCAACTCGCCCGATGGGGAGCGGGCGTTGTGGTTGAAGCTCACGGCGTCGAGACCTCGGGAGGCGCGCGAGACGTTGGCCGAGGCGTGGGCGGTGGCGTTTCAGCGTGGCCGTCCTCCCCGGGCCGTGAAGCGGGCGTGGCGCCTCCACGAGCCGGACTTGCGAGCCGCCTTTAGGGGCAGCTTCCAGGTTGGGTTCGGCGGCTGCCAGCTCGGTACGAGCACGCTGAGTGGCGCTCTCAGCGAGGTCGCTAACGCGCTCAGCTGGGAGCTGCGCTTTGCGCCCGGCCCCCTCGACTTGCCGCTCTTCCCGCTACCCGCGATCTTCTACGGGAACGCGCTCCCGACGGGCAAGCTCGTGAGTCAGCATCCAGACCTGCGCTTCGGAGGGGTGTACTCGGTCGGCAGTGAACGCGTCGAGGTGAACGGCTGGCGGGGCATGCTTGGGCACAACTGGGCCCGCCGCCACACGCCGCACTACGCCTGGCTCCACTGCAACCAGTTTCGCGAGGAAACACGCCGCGCGCCGCTAGACTGCGTGCTGGAGGCGGTGAGTGCGCCGCTGTTGTTTGGGCGCAGGGTGGGGGGAGCGGTGCTGCGTTTCAGGGGGCAGAGCCTGACCTTCGGCGTGCTCGACTGGCAGCGCTCCGCGGAGGCGCGCTCGCCGTCCTCGTGGTCTTTCTGCGCGGGTCGTGAAGGCGCCACGTTGCGGGTCGAGGTGCAGGCGCACGAGGGCGAGACGGCGGGCCTGCGCTACGACAACCCTTCCGGCGGCGGCGTCGACTGCCTTAACTCGAAGCTCGCCAGCGTGCGCGTGGTGCTCGAGCGACCGAACGCTGACGCGCTGTGCCTAGTGAGCGACTCCGGGGCCTTGGAGCATGGCTACGTTGGCGCACACCCGGTGAGGATGTTGCTTTAGAGGTGAAGCATGGGGGCATGCGGTGCGCCTCACCCCCGAAAAATCCGGCGTTCGCGCCAGTTGCACTGACGAAGCCGAACTATAGCGCGGGGCGCGGCTAGAGGCGTTCGCTGGCCTCGCCAGGCCTGTCGCGGTCGTGTTAACAGAGCGGACAGAATGACCACGAATCCTGCGCTGGGTCTGTTTCGTGTGCTGGAAGACGACGGCACGGTTCGCGTCGAGCCGAGCTTGAGCGAGGAGCAGCTGCTCGGGATGTACCGTCACATGCGCAACATTCGCAGCATGGAGACGCGCATGGTGATGTTGCAGCGTCAGGGGCGTATCGGCTTCTATGGCTCGTGCGCCGGGCAGGAGGCGCCGCCCATCGCCACGGCGTTCGCGACGGACCCGCAGGACTGGGTGTTCCCCGCGCTGCGCGAGAGCGCGATCATGCTGGTGCGAGGATTTCCGCTCGTAAAATATCTGGCGCAGGTCTACGGCAACTCACTCGATGTGCTCAAGGGACGGCAGATGCCGAGCCACATGAGCGCCCGTGAGGTGAACCAGGTCTCGTGGTCGAGCTGCATCGGTCCGCAGATCCCTCAGGCGATGGGCGCGGCGTGGGCCGCGAAGATCAAGGGTGATCCGGTCGTTGCCGTGGGGTTCATGGGCGACGGCGCGACCAGCCAGCCGGATTTCCACAACGCGCTGAACTTTGCCGGCGTGTTCAAGGTCCCAGCAGTGATGATCTGCCAGAACAACCACTGGTCGATCAGCGTGCCAACCGAGCGCCAGACGGCGAGCCAGACCATCGCGGTCAAGGCGCAGGCGTATGGTCTGCCTGGTGTGCGCGTCGACGGCAACGACATCCTCGCCTGCTACCAGGTGATTCACGAGGCAGTGGAGCGCGCGAGAAGCGGCGGCGGAGCGACGTTCATCGAGTGCGTCACCTATCGCATGGGCGCTCACTCCACGAGTGATGACCCGACGCGCTATCGCTCCGACGAAGAAGTTCAAGAGTGGGCCAAGAAGGATCCGGTCGAGCGCCTGCGTCGCTATCTGGTCGGCCGCGGTTTGGTCGATGACGCCTTCGACCAGCGCCTGGAGACGGAGTTTGGAGCAGAGCTCTCGGCGGCGATCGAGCAGGTGGAGGCAGCTGGTCCGCCGGAGCCGGAGAGCATCTTCGATGACGTGTACGCGTCCCGCCCCTGGCACCTGGAAGAGCAGCTCGAGGAGCTGCGCGCGGCCGGTCCCGCGCCGAAGCAGCACTGAAGCGCGAGCGCTTGCTCCCCGCAGCGCTTGCCACTAACAACGCCGCATGACTGACGCGGCGAAAGAGTTCGACGTAATCGTGATCGGTGGCGGCCCGGGTGGTTACCCGTGCGCGATTCGTTTGGGCCAACTGGGCCTCAACGTGGCCTGCGTCGAAGAGGAAGAGTACGGCGGCGTGTGCCTGAACTGGGGCTGCGTGCCTAGCAAGGCGTTGATCGCCAACGCGCACCTCTACGAGAAGGCGCTGGCGGGCGCCGAAGTCGGCATCAAGGTGAGCGGCGTCGAGCTCGACGTGAACACGATGCAAGACTGGAAGGACGGCATCGTCAAGAAGCTCACTGGCGGCGTGCGCGGCCTGCTCAAGGCCAACAAGGCGACGGCCATCGGCGGTACCGCGCGGATCACGTCCAGGAACACCGTCGAGGTCACGAGTTCCGGCGGAAAGCAGACCCTGACGGCGAAGCAGGCCATCGTCATCGCGACTGGCTCGGCCACGATTCAAATCCCCGGTTTCGAGTTCGATGGCAAGCAGATC
The DNA here is from genome assembly GCA_041389805.1 of Polyangiaceae bacterium. Classification (GTDB taxonomy): domain Bacteria; phylum Myxococcota_A; class Polyangia; order Polyangiales; family Polyangiaceae; genus JAHBVY01. The sequence goes on from JAWKRD010000045.1 coordinate 60,300, forward strand.
ATCGGCGCGCGTGAGGCGGTGAGCCTGCGGGAGATCCCGAAGCGCCTGGTCGTGATCGGCGGTGGTGTGATCGGCTGCGAGCTGGGCATGGTCTACCAGAAATTCGGCTCCGAGCTGACCATCGTGGAGCTCACCCCGAGCATCTTGCCGGGCACCGATCCGGAGTGCACCAAGGTCGTCGAGCGCAAGATCAAGAAGCACGGCGGCAAGGTGCTGACCGGTGTCAAGGCTGAAGGCTACGCGCGCCGCGCCGACGGCACGATCGAAGTCAAGGTGAGTGGCGAGGGTGGCACCCAGGAGTTGCTCGAGTGCGACACTGTGCTCGTTGCCGTGGGGATGCGCCCGCGCTCCAAGGGTATCGGTCTCGAGGAGCTCGGCGTCCAGATCGACAAGCGCGGCTTCGTGATGACCAACGACGTGTGCCAGACCAACGTCGAGGGGATCTACGCCATCGGGGACGTCAGCGGCCCGCCCATGCTGGCCCACAAGGCGACCAAGGAAGGCGAGGTGTGCGCCGAGGTCATCGCGGGTAAGCGCGCCGGCAAAGACTGGGTGACGGTGCCTTCCATCATCTTCACCGATCCCGAGATCGCCAGCGTTGGCCTCACAGAAGCCGAGGCCAAGGAGCAGGGGCTCAAGGTCAAGGCTGGGAAGTTTCCGTTCGCCGCCCTGGCGCGCGCGATGAGCATTCTGGGAGACCGATGGCTTCACCGGTCGCGCTGATGAGGACTTGGCCGGGTCGTCGGCATCCATATCTGCGGGCCCAACGCCAGCGATCTCATCAGCGAAGGCGCCTAGCCCTGAGATGGTGGCGACCGCCGAGGACATCGGCCTGACGATTCATCCTCACCCGACCCTGGGCGAAGCGATGATGGAGGCCGCTCAAGCGGCCCTGGGCCACGCGATCCACATCGTCAACCGCTGAATCCCTGCCGAGGACTGTGGACCCGCCTTGAGGGCGGCATGGTTTTGGTCATGGGATTTTCGACCGCATGGGGAAGGGATCTCCAGCAACTTCAACTCGTTGCTGGACAGCGCCGACGACCCTCCAAGTCCGTGGACCTCACTCGGCGAGATGCGCGAGCAGGTGCGCGCGGCGCGCCAAGAGGTGGTGAGCAGCGTCGCCGCCGACAAGCAGCTGCGGCGCAAGGTCGAGGACCTGGATGCCGAGATCGCCAAGTGGGAGAAGCGCGCCGAGCTCGCGGTGAAGCACTCCGACGACTCGCTGGCCCGTGAAGCGCTGGTGCAAAAGAAGCGACTCTCTGGCGAGCGCGATCGCGCCGAAGGGCTGCGCGCCCAGCAGCGCACCAACGCCCTCGAGATGAAGGCCGAGCTTGAGCGCATGGAGGCCAAGCTCGAAGAGGTCACCGCAAAGAAGGCCCAGATCGTCGCTCGCGCCGAGCAAGCGCGGGCGGCGCAGATCGGGCAGGAATCGACGAAGGGCGGTGTCGGTGGCGGGGCGTTCGAAGAGTTCCGGCGCATGGAGGACCAGCTCGAGGCGGTCGAGGCGACGGTCGCAGCTCAGCGCGAAGTGGAAGCCGCCTTGGCGCCCAGCCTCGGCCCAGGTGGCATGACGAAAGACGAAGTGGAGGCGAAGTTCCGGGCGCTCGAAGCCGGCACCAAGTCTCCAGGTGGCGGCGTGACGAGCGAGGTCGATGAAGAGCTCGCGCAGCTCAAGAAGCGCATTCGCGTGGATACATGAGGCGCCGCCAGGTCTGAGTTCTCCCCAATAAGTCCATGTCGGAACGCATCATCGTTTGCTTCTACTCCAAGCGGGTGAAGGTTCGGTTGCCGGAACAGGCGAACCACCTGCAAACGGCGCGCGCGTTGACCAAGCGCGCCGCCGCTCATGGCGGCAATGTCGTGGCCTGGGGAGCGCGATCTTTGGCCTTCGATTTCGACTTCGACGCCGCCGAGGATGCGATCGAGTTTGCGAGCGAGGAAGTCGGCGGCGAACCGCTGCCGTTCGGTATCGGCATCGCCCAGGGTGAGCAAGAGCCGATCGATGAGATGGTGGCCGGCTACACCCTGTCGTGGGGACCGGCGCTTGTCCGCGCGGAAGCGCTTGCCAGGATCGCTCGCGAGGGCGAGGTGCTCGTCGAGCCGAGCTTCGACCCCGTCCGCACCGGTGAGCTGCTGACACGGGGCAGGCGTCTGCGAGCCCTCGGCAAGGAGCGCGTCAAGGGCCTGTTGCTCGACACCGATCATCCGTGGCGAAGCGATCTCGCGGCGATGGTCAGCGAGCTGATGACACCGCTCTTGATCGGTCGGCCGCAGCTCGGTGAGATGTTGGTGCCCGCCGGTAACCTCGGCATCGTGCGCGCGGCGCGCGGTATGGGAGGCAGCCGATTCCTCGGGGAATTGGCGCGGACGTTGGAGCCCGGGCGCGTGCTGCGTCTGTCGCCTAGCCTGATGGGGGAACCCTTCGGGGCGCTTCGGCGCGGCCTGTTGAAGGCGCGTTCTCGCGGTCAAGCGCCAGCGGTCCTCGAGGGGACTCACGCGGAGTCTCTCGAGAGCTTGCTTGGGGGGGAGGGCCTAGACCT
>JAWKRD010000046.1:0-62463 GCA_041389805.1 Polyangiaceae bacterium
TCACGCGCACATCCTTCAGCTCCAGGCGCGCCAAATCCGCGGCGCGCAGCCCCATGCAGTGATCCTCGAAGATCGACAGGCCCTTGGCGTCGCGCTCGACGATGAACAGCTCCGGCTCGCCCGAGTCGCTGAGCGCCGCTACCAGGAACAATTCCGCGCGGCTACCAAGAGGCACCAGCGTCTTGACGCCATTCAGGACGTAACCAGCGTCGGTGCGCTGCGCTCGGGTGCGCAGTCGGTACGCGTCAAACAGCGGCGTGGGTTCACTCACCGCAAGCGCCGATCCCACGAAGCCCGCCTCGGCCAGCGGCGAGAGGTACTTAGACTGCTGAGCCGCGGTGCCGAAATCGACCAGTAGATTGACGACCGCGAGGGGGGCGAGCACCGCTAGCGCGATCCCCATGTCGCCATACGCCAGGTCTTCCATCACGAGCGCGTTGGACACTGGCGAGCGCTCGGTACCAGCACCGCCCAGACTCTCGGGCAGAGCCATCAAGGTGAGTCCCAGATCCATGGACTCATCGAGCAGTTCCTGAGGCGTGGCGCACTTGTCATCAGCCGAGCGGGCTGCGGGGCGCATCAAATCCTCAGCAAAGCGACGCAGGGTGTCCCGCGTCATCTGCTGCTCGTCCGTGATGTTCAGGTCGAACAAGGCGGGCTTACTCGCGGGCCGCTCGAGACGTGAGGGCTGAACGAGCTTCAGCACCGGCTTGAAGCGCTGACCGGCGCCCTGTGCCGCACGGAAACCTACGCGGGCTCCCTGCTCCACCAGTCGAGTGGCCTGAGGCCTGAGACCCCAGCGATCGATCCACTCGGCTCCTCCGAGCTCTCCGAGGAAACGCAACCCGCGTCCCATGGCCATACTTGCGACGTTCTTCATGACTTTCTCCCGCGGTGGGCGCCCGTGGTTGGGTCGCCCCCGCACTGAATCGCGCACCGCGGACCGGTGCCTGACCCAGGGTGTATACATCATGTATACACGGCTCGCCAGGGCATTCAGCCCGCGGGCCGGCATCCTCAAGAAGTGGCCTTATTACAGCTATTTAGTACTGCGGCAGCGCGCCTCTGGAGTCAGGGTCAGCGCATACCCACGAGTTTTTGAGCACTTACGAAGTCTCCGCTCCATCTCCAGACTGGTCGCCGGAATAGCCACACAGAAACCCAAAGAGGCGGCCATGAAGTTCGTTTTCCCGACCCCCGAAGAAGCCAAACCAGGCATCCGCGCGTTGAAGACCGTCCTGGAGAGTGACGGTCGGCTGTCAGTCGTCGAACGTCAGGTTCTGGAAGCCGGAAGGCGCAATGTCCTGAAGCAAGACTTCGACATCGACGCGCTGGAACCCATCACACCCGATCAGCTCCGCGCGGCAATAGAGCGACCTGAAATCAAGCAGCAGTTGGTCACCGCCATGGTGGTAGCGAGCTTCGCCAGTGGCGAGGCGAACGAGCACCAGCTGAGGACCATCGAAGAGTTTGCGAAGGCTCTACGCGTAGAGCTTCACGAGATCGAGCAGCTGAGAAAGTACGTGAAGCGGGAGTACGCCCTGCTGCGCCTCGACGTACTACGCCACATCTACATTGGAGATCGCATCGGGCAGCTGTATGAGCAGCAAGGCGCCATCGGCATCCTGAAAACGCTAGGCACGCTGCGCGGCGCGCTGGAGAACAAGCAAACGGCGGCCAAGTACCAAGCGCTGGAGAAGCTCCCCAAGGGCACGCTTGGACGCGAGTACTTCGACCACTGTCGCGAACGCGGCTTCCCGCTCCCCGGAGAGCGCTACTCCGCGCCGGAGATGATCCTGCCTCACGACCTCTCTCACATCCTCGGCGACTACGACACCGACCCGAAGGGCGAGCTCCAGGTCGCAGCCTTCACTGCCGGGTACCGCAAAGAGCAGACAGCAAGCATCCTGGTATTCGTGCTTTGCCAGTTCGACCTCGGCGTGCAAATGGTGCCGCAGGCTCAGCCTGAAGTAGGCGAGCTGGACATCGACGCTTTCCTGAAGGCATTTCTGCGCGGAACCCAGTGCAACACGGACTTCTTCGACGACTGGGACCACTGGGCAGTCATCGACCGCCCACTCGACGAACTCCGGGAGCAATACAACATCCTGCCCAAGGCTTGAGCGTACGAAGCCTCGTTACGCAGTGTCGCTTGCGCTCGGTTGCGCGCCTTCGATACCCTCGACGCCATGTTGAAGAAACGCTGGAGCCTTCTGGGATTGGTGCTCGTAGCCTGCGGTGGAGCACCACCTGCTGAGGCTCCGCCGACGGAAGGTATGGCGACGGACGCGCCCACGGGGGAACCGGCCGTCGCCGAATCCAGTGAAGCGCCCGCGCCCGAGGCACCGGTTCCAGCAGAACCCGTCGGCACCGAAGCGCCCAAGTTCGAGACGGAGACCCGTCTTGGCGCGGTCACCGTCGTCGGCAAGGCGGACAGGGACACGGTCGCGCAGACTATCAACAGCCACCTCGGCGATGTCGACAGCTGCTACCAGTCCGCATTGAGCGCCAACCCCAATTTGAGCGGACGCATCCTGCTCAAGCTAGACGTCCCGAAGAGCGGTGCCCCGTTCTTGATCGAAGGTCCGCAGAGTGACATCGAAGATGATGACTTGATCCAGTGCGTGTCACAGGCAGTGCTGGAGATGCCCCTCGCAGAGCCTGCAGGCGGCTCCAAGCTGAGCATCCCGATCCTGCTGATGAAGTAGCTAACGAGCAACGAGATGAGCCACGAAGCGCTCACCAAAGGCGGTCTGCGCTTGATCGTATCCGCTCGATTCCTCGAGGAACTGAGCAGCGCCGCCCAGCCCGTCATCTAGATAGCGGGCGCCCTGACGCCCCCACTCGCGCTCAACCCAGCGGCGATAGAAGTACGCTTCGCGGTCGTGGGTGCGTTGCGCCGCACTCGCGAGGTCACTGCCAGGCCCTAGCGCCACCACCTGCTCGCGCACGTGCGCCGCGAGGTCATCCAAGCCTTCGCCCGTTGTACAGCTCGTGCGGAAGATGTGCACCTGGTCCCCATCGAAAGGTCGCGCGAGCTGCAGACTGGCCTTCAGCGAGTAATACGCCTTACGCGCCGCTTGCTTCGCGTCGCTCTTGTTGAGGATCACGCTGTCCGGGATCTCCATCACCCCAGCTTTGAGGAACTGCACCTCGTCTCCGCCGAGGGGTGTCATCACCAGGTACACGCGATCCGCCAGGAAACGAATGTCCACTTCGCTCTGCCCCACACCCACCGTCTCGACGCAGATGCAGTCGTAGAGATGCGTCAGCAAACGGCAGACGTCAAAGCTCGCCGGGCTGAGGCCACCGAGCTGCGTCTGTGAAGCTTGAGAGCGGAAGTAGAAGCGTCCCTCACGACTATCCACCCTCACCCGCGTACGATCCCCAAGCAGCGCACCGCCAGAGACGTGGCTCGAGGGATCGACCGCGAGGACCGCTACGCGAAGCTCTGCATCCGCTGCTAGCAGGCGTCGCGCGAGCTCACCTAGCAAGGTGCTCTTGCCAGCGCCGGGCGTTCCGGTGATGCCAATGAAGACACCGCGACGCCGCCCCTCGGCGGCGTACAGCTCGCTCAGCACTTCTGCCCGGCGCGTTCGCGCCTGCGGCCGCTGATCCTCGAACTCGCTCACCAGCATGGAGACGCCCAGGCGGTCCAGGCGGGTGAGCAAGTCGATCGCGCGTTGAGAGTTCAAGCGATGTCTCTCACTCGGCGGCCGCGGCCGGGGTCTCGATCAAACTGAAGATGCGCTCCATGATGTCGATCAGCTCGTAGTCCTTGGGAGTGAACACGGCGCGGATCCCAATCTGCGAGAGACGCTCGAAATCGCTCTGCGGGATGATGCCGCCGAAGATGACCTGGATGCGATCTTTTGCTCCCGCGTCGGTCAACAGCTGCATCAGCTGCTCGGCGAGCTCGACGTGGGACCCGCTGAGCACGGACGCCCCGATCACATCGGCGCTCTCTTCGATCGCGCTCGTCACGATCTCATCGGGGCGCAGGCGGATGCCAGAATAGACCACGTCGAAGCCAACGTGCCGCGCGGATACAGCGATCATCTCGGCGCCGTTGGAGTGCCCATCGAGGCCGGGCTTGCCGACCACGATACGCGGACGCCGGCCCCGGTCGTCGGTGAAGCGCTGGATACGCTTGCGCAAGGCTTCCACGCGCTCGCCCTCGAGGCCCAGGCGCTGGCCTTCGATGCCCGTCACCGGACGGTACTCCCCGAACACCTCTCGCAGAGCGCCTGCCCACTCACCGGTGGTAACCCGCGCGAGGGCGCACTCGACGCTGGCTCCCATCATGTTGTCGCCGCTCTTCGCGGCCGCCTTGAGGTTCTCGAGCGCTGCTTTCGCGCGCGCAGCGTCGCGCTTGCCGCGCACCGCCTTCAGCGCTTCGAGGGTCTCCTTCACGCTCTCACCGTCGATCTTGAACAGACCGCCATCGTCACCACCAACCAGCGGAGACTCGATGCCCTCCTGCCACTTGTTGACGCCAACGACGGTGATCTCGTTCTTCGCGATCCGCGACACCCGCTCCGCCATCGAGCGTACCAGCGAGGTCTTCATGTAGCCGCTCTCGATCGCGGAGCGCACCCCACCCATGCCGTCGATCTTCTCGATCTCTGCCCGCGCCAGAGCCTTCAGGTCTTCCACCTTGCTCTGGACGACAGGGCTGCCGTCGAAGAGATCTGGGTACTCGAGCAAGTCCGTCTCATAGGCCAAGATCTGCTGCAGCCTAAGCGACCACTGCTGGTCCCAGGGTCGAGGCAAGCTGAGCGCTTCATTCCACGCCGGCAGTTGCAGCGCGCGACAGCGGGCGTTTCGGCTAAGCGTCACGCCTAGCGTTTCCAGAAGGATACGCCACGCGTTGTTCTCGGGCTGGTTCTCGGTGAGGCCCAGCGAGTTGACCTGCACTCCATAGCGGAAGCGCCTGAACTTGGCGTTCTTCACGCCGTAGCGTTGTTCCGTGATCTCGTCCCACAGCTCACCGAAGGCGCGCATCTTGCACATCTCCTCGATGAAGCGGATGCCGGAGTTGACGAAGAAGCTGATGCGGCCCGTCGCTCGCTCGAACTGCTCGTGGCTGAAGTGACCACGCTGCTTCAGGGAGTCGAGGATCCCAATCGCCGTGGAGAGGGCGAAGGCGAGCTCTTGCGCTGGCGTCGCGCCGGCTTCCTGGAGGTGATAGGAGCACACGTTCGAGGCGTCCCAGTTCGGGATCCGCTCGAGGCAGTACTCGTACATTTCAGCGATGATGCGCAGGCTCTGTTCCGGGGGGAAAATGTACGTTCCGCGCGCCAGATATTCTTTGATGATGTCGTTCTGCGTGGTCCCCATCAACTTGGCTTCGTCTTCGCCTCGCTCGCGGGCGAGCGCGACGTAGAGGGCGAGCAGCCACATGGAGGTGCCGTTGATGGTCATCGAGGTGTTCATCTGCTCGAGGGGGATCCCTTCGAACAGCAGATGAAAGTCATCCAGCGAGTTGATCGGCACACCGACCTTGCCGACTTCTGGCAGTGCGATCGGGTCGTCGGAGTCGTAACCGCACTGGGTCGGCAAGTCGAAGGCGATGGAGAGCCCAGTCTGGCCCTTCTCGAGGTTGCTCCGATACAGCTCGTTCGAGGCGCGGGCGCTCGTGTGCCCCGCGTAGGTCCGGAAGATCCACGGGCGATCCCGAGTGGCTTCGCCGTTCTGATCTGTCAGCTGATGCAGCTTGTTTTCCGCCATGATTGCCTCTCCTTATTGCTCACGCCGGGTCGAGTCCGAATGCGCTCAGTACCCGCTCGGCGGCCACAGTTGCGGTCAACGTGCCCTCGCGGATGCCGCTCTCTACCGCAGCCCGCAGTGCCTTGACCTGGGGGTGCTCGTGCAACGCGCGCTTCACGCGGTCGTCCACCATGGACCACATCCAGCGTAGGAGCTGATCCTTGCGCTTGTGCTCGAGCTGACCGTTCTCGGTCATGATCTGACGATGCCGCTCGATCTCGTTCCACAGTTCTTCGAGACCGGTGCCGGTAAGACCGCTCACCGTGAGCACTGGCGGACTCCAGGCCGCGTCCTTTGGATGCATGATGCGCAGTGCCGCGCGGTAATCACGTGCGGCCATTTGAGCGCGCTGCTGGTTGTCGCCGTCTGACTTGTTCACCGCGATCAGATCGGCGAGCTCCAGCACGCCCTTCTTGATGCCTTGAAGCTCGTCACCCGCGCCGGGGAGCATCAACACCAGGAAGAAATCGACCATCTCGGCGACGACCGTCTCGCTCTGTCCAACGCCGACCGTCTCCACCAGAACAACGTCGAAGCCAGCGGCCTCACAGAGCAGCAACGTCTCCCGCGTTGTCCGGGTGACACCACCGAGCGCCTGGCCCGCGGGAGAAGGCCGAATGAAGGCCTTGTCCAGCATGCTCAGGCGCTGCATGCGTGTCTTGTCGCCGAGGATACTGCCTCCGCTGCGACCGCTCGTCGGATCCACCGCGAGCACCGCAACGCTCAGTCCAGACTCCACGAGCTTGCAGCCAAGTGCCTCGATGAACGTGCTCTTGCCGACGCCGGGCACACCAGTGATCCCAACTCGGCGTGCTCCGCCGGTGTGAGGCAAGAGCCGCCCCAGCACCTCCTGAGCGAGCTTCTGATGCTCGCCCTTGCGGCTCTCGACCAGCGTAATGGCGCGCGCGAAGCGCGAGAGGTCGCGCTCCAGCACGCCATTCACGTACCCGTCGAGATCGAGATCGGGTCGGCGCTTGGGAGTGGCGACGCTCACAGGCATCAGCTCACTTCTTCGTAGCCCAGGGCAGCGTTCAGCTTGTGCAAGAGCTCGACCGCAGCCTCGGAGATCACGGTTCCTGGCGGAAATATTGCCGCCGCGCCGGCTTCGGTGAGGGCCTGAAAGTCCTGCGGCGGGATCACACCCCCCACGACGATCAGGATGTCCCCGCGACCAAGCTTCTCGAGCTCCGCCCGGAGCTCCGGCACGAGGGTCAAGTGACCGGCGGCCAGAGAACTCGCACCGACGACATGCACATCGTTCTCAATCGCCTGACGGGCGACCTCTGCGGGAGTCTGGAACAGCGGCCCAATATCGACGTCGAAGCCGAGATCCGCAAACGCCGTCGCGATCACCTTTTGGCCGCGGTCGTGGCCGTCCTGTCCCATCTTCGCAACCAAGATGCGCGGCCGCCGCCCCTCTTTGGCTTCGAAGGCGTCGACCAACGCGGTGACCTTGCTCATGGCATCGCTGCTTTGGCTCACTTCGCTCTTGTATACCCCACTGATGGCGCGGATCTCCGCGGTGTGACGCCCCCAAGCCTGCTCCAGCGCGAGGCTGATCTCACCCACGCTGGCGCGCGCGCGAGCCGCGTTGAGCGCGAGTTCGAGCAGGTTGCCTTCGCCGCTCTCCGCGGCCGCCGTGAGCGCCTTCAAGCAGGACTGGAGCTTGCCCTCGTCACGGCCGGCGCGCAGTCGCTCGAGCTTGTTGATCTGCGCGACACGAACGGCGCTGTTGTCGACCTTGAGCACGTCGACTTGGTCTTGCGTTTCCGGGCGGTACTTGTTTACGCCGACCAGGGTCTGCGTGCCTGCGTCGAGTCGGGCTTGAGTGCGCGCCGCGGCTTCCTCGATGCGCATCTTGGGGATGCCCGCCTCGATCGCCTTGGCCATGCCACCGCTCTGCTCCACTTCTTGGATGTGTTGCCAGGCGCGTTGGGCCAGGTCATGGGTAAGCCGCTCGACGTAGTAGCTGCCCCCCCAGGGGTCGATCACCTTCGTGGTTCCGGATTCCTGCTGCAGGAAGAGCTGCGTGTTGCGTGCGATGCGCGCGCTGAAGTCGGTCGGGAGCGCCAGCGCTTCGTCGAGGGCGTTGGTGTGCAAGCTCTGGGTGTGTCCCTGAGTTGCAGCCATCGCTTCGAGACACGTGCGGGTGACGTTGTTGAACACGTCCTGGGCTGACAGGCTCCAGCCGGAGGTCTGGCTGTGGGTGCGCAAGCTCAAACTCTTGTCGCTCTTGGGCTCGAACTGCTTGACCAGCTTCGCCCACAAAAGCCGCGCCGCACGCAGCTTCGCGACCTCCATGAAGAAGTTCATGCCGATGGCCCAGAAGAACGACAGCCGCGGCGCGAACGCATCCACCTTCAGACCGGCCTCGATGCCCGCTCGGATGTACTCCACGCCGTCAGCCAGCGTGTACGCGAGCTCCAGGTCCGCCGTCGCGCCCGCCTCCTGCATGTGATAGCCGGAGATGCTGATGCTGTTGAACTTTGGCATCCGCGAGGAAGTGAACGCGAAGATGTCGCTGATGATGCGCATCGATGGCTTCGGCGGATAGATGTAGGTGTTGCGGACCATGAACTCCTTCAGGATGTCATTCTGAATGGTCCCGCTGAGCTTCTCCGGGCTCACCCCCTGCTCCTCAGCCGCCAAGATGTAGAGCGCCATGATCGGCAGCACCGCGCCGTTCATCGTCATCGATACGCTCATCTGATCGAGAGGGATCCCGCCGAACAGCACCTCCATGTCGAGGATGGAATCGATCGCCACGCCGGCCATGCCCACGTCGCCTGCAACGCGAGGATGATCCGAGTCGTAGCCGCGATGGGTCGCTAGATCGAAGGCGACGCTAAGGCCCTTCTGCCCCGCCGCGAGATTGCGGCGATAGAACGCGTTCGAGTCTTCCGCCGTCGAGAAGCCTGCGTACTGACGCACTGTCCACGGTCGGTTGACGTACATGGTCGGGTACGGACCTCGTAAGAACGGCGGCGCACCGGGCCAGGTATCGATGAAGTCGAGGCCTTGCAAGTCCGCGGCGGTGTACAGCGGCTTGACGTCGATCCCCTCCGGCGTGAGCCAGTCGAGGCTCGCAGGCTCCGCGCCGCCAAGCTCGCGCTTGGCCGCTGCGGCCCAGGTCGCAAACGCGGGCTCTCGATTCCCCGCGGCAGAGCCTTCGGGGTTGAGCGGCAGCTGAGAGAAATCAGGGAGCTTCACGACTTACCTCCGATCAGCGCGTACGCCGCGTTGAGCTTCTCAAGAACGTCTGCGCCGACGAAGATGAAGTCATCAACTTGAGCGCCGTCCGTGCCTTGGGTGTAATCGCGCTTCTGCGCCTTGGGGTGCCCCGCCAGGTACACCCACCTGCAACCAGCACCGTGAAGCGCCTTTGCGAAGGCCTCGGCGTGCTGCTCGTACAGCGCGTCACTCGAGCACAGCACCGCGATGCTCGCCTGGCTCTGCTTGAAAGCGCTGGCGCAGGCGCCAGCGTCAAGCAACTGAGCGTCGGTTTGCTTGTCCGCGCTCAGCATGGCCTCGATGCCGCCGACCTCGAAGAAGTTCTTGCTGAAGCTGGCGCGCGCGGTGTGCTCCGCGATCGGGCCGATGCACGCAAGAAACACACGAGGCCTCGAGCCACTGGCTTTCAAGGCAGCATCGCTCTTGTCGCGTAGGTCTTCGAACGCCTGCGCGAAGCGACGCCGCGGCAGCTGGGGTAGCTTCGTGAGCTGAGTGCTCAGAGCGCTCGCGAGTTGCCCCAGAGTCGCGCCTTCCGTCGCTGCATCGAGCCAGCCCCTCACCCCCAAATTCGTGGGGACCTGGAGATCCTTGCGCTCGAGGCGGGCGATGGCGGCTTGATTGAGCGCTGCCCAGTCGAGCTCCCGCACCTTGACCGGTTTCTCCGGAAGATTCGGGAACTCGCTCACACCGGTGATGGCGTCCTTGCGCTTGTTGATGTTGGCTTCGCGGGCCGCCTGGGTCGCGGCGAGCTGCGCCGCCAAGCTGCCGCTCTGGGCGAATGCGAGCAAGCCACCCGCTGCCTCGATCTCCTGAAACAATTTCCACGCAGCATTAGCCAGCTCATCCGTGAGGTGCTCGATGGCGAAGGAGCCGCCCGCCGGGTCCAGCACCTGCGCGAGGTGTGCCTCCTCGAGCAGCACGAGCTGAGTGTTGCGAGCGACGCGACGCGCGAACTCGTCAGGTAGGCCCAGCGCCGCGGTGTAGGGCAACAGCGTGATGCTGGCAGCGCCGCCAACTGCAGCGCTGAAGCCAGCCATCGTGGCTCGTAGCAGGTTCACCCAGGGATCGCGCTGGGTAATGCACGTGTAGGCCATGCGCGCCCCGAGTCGCATCCCCGGGGTAACACTCTTGCTGCCAGCCGCATCGCCGAACGCCTGGCTCACTCGCGCCCACAGGCAGCGCATGGCCCGTAGCTTGGCGATGTCTTCAAGCTGACGAGGTCCCACCGAAAGCTCGAACCGCAGCTGCTTCAAGGCATCGTCGACGTCTACACCGGCCTCGAGCAGCGCCTTGACGTAGGTCACGCCCCCGGCAAGCGCACAGGCCAGCTCTTGGGCCTCGCTGGCACCCGCGTCCACGTAGGGTCGCGTCGAAACGGCAAGCGCCGTGACCTTCGGGTAGTGTTCGACGCAGTGCTTCGCCAGCGCGACGGCTTGCTCCAGCCCCTCTTCAGGTGACGTGGGTAGCCAGCCTTCGCTGAAGAGCGCCGCGAGCGGGTCGGCGCCGAGTTCACCGCGCACTTCCGCAGGGTTACACTTGCGCTGTTCGATGAGCGCCAGGAACAGGCTGGCTGCGCTAGCGAAGCTCGGCCCAGCCTCCAAGCACACCGTGCACAGCTCCAGCTGCACGCCATCCAGTGCGCGGTCCAGATCCGCGAGGCAAGAGATGCTGACCCCGTCGATGCCGACGTCCGCGCCATGAACGTCAGGGTCCAGGCCGGCGCGTCCCGCTCGATCCCAGGCTAGCTCGAGGGAAGTCGCCCCGCGCTCGAGCTCATCGAGCGCCACCCGATTCAGCTCGGCCAGGTCACCTTCCACCAGGCACTGGCGGATGTCCCAGCCGCTGGCGGCGTTGCCCAGCGCCGTCGCGCCGCGCACGAAGGGTGGCGCGCCAGGTACACCGCGAGTCGCTTCGTCCACCGGCGCGTTCGCGCGGGCGTATATCGGAGCCAGGGTGATCCCGTCGTAAGTTCGGCTCTGAAGTCGATCCAGCGACTGTCCTTTGAGGCTCGCTTCAGCCAGCGCCCGCCACTCACTCTCGGTCAGTGCGGGGAACTCGCCAGCCAACGCTAACTCCGTATCACTCATGGTCGTCTCTCACTCGATTCTCGGCGTGGGTTCCAGGCGCCCCGTGCGGGGCGCTGCATACCATCTCCCGCGCTGGGCCGCCACGCTGCGTGCCCGCTGGAGTGGCACCGGGTTTACTTCCGCACGGTATTAATGGCGTGGGCCTGCCGGCTTCATCGAGGGCCACCGGGGCGCGAAAGTCGCAGCCATCACTGCGAGCGGTGACCACCCGCCGCCGCGAGTAGCGTGAGGCGGCCGCGAAAGCCGCCCTGTCCATCAACGCCGGCGCCTCCCCAAACAGGCAGCCCTCATGCTTGGCCTGCTCTGGGAACACGATGTTTGCCGGGGTCACACTGGCGCCTTCGACGACGGGCACTGTAAAGAATTCGCATCGAGCGGTGTTCCAGGAAAGCGCTAAAAGCGCGAAACTTTGCCATCCATGGTTTGCAAATTTGCGAAGTTTGCTAATCTTCAATGATGTCCAAGCTCTTCGTCGGCCCCCGGCTCCGCCGGCTTCGAGAAGAACGCGGTCTGACCCAAGCCGCGATGGCCGCGAAGCTTGGTATCAGCGCGAGCTACCTGAACCAGCTCGAACACAACCAGCGCCCGCTGAGCGTCAGTGTGCTGCTCTCCCTCAGCGGATCCTTCGGTATCGATCCTCAGGATTTTTCGGGGGAGGAAGAGGCGCGCATGGTCGCGGAGCTGCGCGACGCGCTAGCGAACCTCCCCCCCAGCACCCAGCCGAGCGACGCGGAGCTCAGGGCTCTGGCGGGTGATCACCCAGGCATCGCACGCGCCTTCGTCGCGCTCGCCTCACGTTACCGTGAGGCAATACAGCGCGCGGACATCTTGATCAGCCGCGTGCAGAACCGCGACCAGGTCCCGCCACCTGAACTCACGACGCCTTACGAGGCGGTGCGCGACTTCTTCTACGCGAAGCAGAACTACATCTCCGAACTCGAGGCCGCCGCGGAAGAGCTTGCAGGCGAAGAGGGCCTAGTACCGGGAGACGTGCTGGAGGCCCTGGTCGCGAGGCTGCGCAAGCGCCATGGCGCGCACGTCGTGATCCAGCGCGAACACGGCGCGAGAGCCGCACGCATCCGTCACTTCGATCGCAGCACGGGCACGCTGGCTCTACCGGCGCACCTCACCACGGGTCAGCAAGCGTTTCAGGTCGCGACTCAGCTGGCGTTCCTCGAGCTGAGTCCGCTGCTCGACAGCCTGGCGGCATCGCCGGGTCTGGAAGATCCGGGCACCCAGGGGCTCGCGCGCATCGGTCTGGCGCACTACTTCGCCGGCGCGTTGCTCTGCCCGTATGACCGCTTCCTGGAGTCCGCGGAGGCATTGGCATACGACATCGAGCGCCTCGGTGAGGCCTATGATGTGAGCTTCGAGACGACGTGCCATCGCCTGAGCACGCTGCAGCGAAGAGATCAGCGTGGGGTGCCGTTCTTCTTCGTGCGCGTGGACCGCGCCGGCAACATTTCCAAGCGGCAATCCGCTACGGACTTCCACTTCTCACGCAGCGGTGGCACATGTCCGCTGTGGGCGGTGTACGAAGCCTTCGCCCAGCCGACGCGGACGCTGACGCAGCTCGCGCAGATGCCCGACGGACGCGTGTATCTCTGGATCGCGCGCCGGGTGGGTCACGCGCAGGTCGGCTTCGGTGCTCCGACGAAGGAGTTTGCCGTTGCCGTGGGGTGTGACGTGCAACACGCACACCGCCTGGTGTACTCGCGCGGGCTCGATTTGACGGACCTCGGAACCGCCACGCCCATCGGCGTGGGGTGCAAAGTGTGCGAGCGAACCGAGTGCGCCCAGCGGGCCTTTCCACTGCTCGGACGTCCCCTCGCAATCGACGCGGACAGCCAGCCGTTCGCTCCCTATCCGTTCAGGCTCTCGAACCGGCGCACCCCAACATCTCGTTGACACCACCAATCCTGGTGTCGCACGCCGGTTCGCATCGCCCACTGGCGCGGCTCCGCGTTTCGTGGTTCTGTACGCGCCTCTGAAGCGCCCCATCGCTGCAATTCGGCAGCCGGGGGAGTGCCTGGTCCGCTGGGCACTCAAGGGAAGCTGGTGACTCGGCCACGAGCCGAGGAGTCCAGCGCGGAGCCGCCGCCGTAACTCCAAGTACGAAGACTCACGAGCCACTGGGCCGTTCGCCTCGCGAGAGGCAACACCGGGAAGGCGAGTCGGAGTGAGAGGAGAAGCCGGAAGACCTGCTCGGAGCACCTCGTGGAATGCGAGGTGAAGCCCCATCGAAGCGCGCGCTCGCTTCCGGAGGTTCCGTGTCGAAGCAGCTTTCTCAAATTCTCCTCCCGCTCCTGTTCACGCTCACCGGTTGCGGTGTTCCTGAGCCTCCCGGTTCCACGGGTGGCGTAGACACCCAGGAGACGGAATGTGGTCGCGGCCTGGTGGTGATTGGTTCCGACTACCAGTCGACGAACGTCTCGCTGCTAGATCCCCAAGGCAACGTGCTCAGCAGCTCGTTCATCTCGTCGGCTAGTTCGGGGGTGAGGCTCAACGCTCCACTGAGCGGCGACGTGGTGGCACCTAGCACCCGCTTAGCAGGCGACCGTGCTGTGTTGCTCGATCGCTACCCCGCCGCCGTCATCACCTGGATCGACCTGCAGACCGCCAAGGTCACGGCACAGCTCAGCATCGGAACTGGCTTCAGCGCGAACCCCCATGACTACGTGGAGCTGAGCCCCGAGCTCGCGGTCGTGACGCGCTTCGAGCCGAACCCCAACGCAGGCAAGCAAACCTTCGATGAAGGCAACGACCTGCTGCTGATTGATCCGTCCGAGCCAGCAATCGTCGGACGCATCGATCTGACGAACGCGCTCGGAGACAGCAGCGCAGGCTACTTCCCACGCCCCGACAAGCTACGGGTCGTCGGAGACCAGCTCTACGTGCTCGCCAGCGCCTACTCCGCGGACTTCAGCGACAGCCTCGAGTCACGCATCGTACGCGTCGACTTGCAGACCCGGAGCGTGGTCGAGGTATTGCCGCTCGATGGACTACACGGCTGCGCTGGACTCGCGCTGTCTCCGAGTCACCACCAGCTCGCCGTCAGCTGCTCGGGGCCATTCGGCGGCGACGCCGTCATCCCTGAGGGCAGCGGCCTGGCGCTCGTGAACATCGAGGGCGAGCTGAGCCTCGAGCGCAGCATCCCCGCGGCAGAACTCGCGACGGACCCGCTGGCCTACTCCCTCGACTATGTGTCCGACGACACATTGCTCTTCACCACGTTCGGGCGCTTCGACCCCGGGGGCACAGCGCGACCCGATCGGCTGCTCCAGCTCGACTTGAATGACCTCAGCACGCAGGAGCTGCTCACGTCCGCGTCTGATCCGTTCACCCTCGGAGATGTGCGCTGTAGCTCGGCGTGTGGCAGCTGTTTCCTTGCGGATGCCGGACGCGGTGGGGTGGTGCACCGCTTCGGCTTCGAGGTGGAGAGCGCCCCGGGGCAGCAGCGCTTGGTGCGCCAGGGCCCGCTGACGCTCCTAGCCTCCACGAAGCCCGACAGCCAGATCGGCTTGCCGCCGCGCTACCTCGGCGCATTCTGAGGCCATGGCAGAGGCGAGCACCTGGACACCCGAGTCGCTGGAGGTGCTCACCGAGGATGACCAATGGGTCGTCATCGACAAACCGTCGGGGCTCCTGGTGCATCCTGGCTGGGCCAAAGAAAGGCCAACGGCGCTCCACCTGGTGCGCGATCGCGTTGGGTGCCACGTGTATCCAGCGCATCGCTTGGATCGCGCGACCAGCGGTGTGCTGGTCTTTGCCAAGTCACCCGAGAGCGCGTCCGCCTTGGGGCAGGCGTTCGCTGGAGGAAAGGTCAAGAAGCGCTACCTCGCGCTGGTGCGCGGGGAGCCCGCAGAGCAGCTGATAGACAATCCGCTTCCGCGAGGTGAAGACAAAGCGGGTCCCCGCGTCGCGGCGCGCACCTACGTACGTCGCCTCGCGAGCGTCACGCTGACGGTCGCCCTGGCAGGCTATCCAGTGCGCTACTCACTGGTGGAGGCGCTGCCCGAGACGGGCAGATTGCACCAGATCCGCAGGCACCTGAAGCACGCAGGGCACCCCATCCTGGGGGACGTGCGCTACGGCAAGGGGGACCACAATCGACTGTGCCGCGAGCATTTCGGGCTGCATCGCCTCGCGTTGCACGCAGCCGACCTGTGGCTCCCTCACCCCCGAACCAGGGAGACGACGCATTTCCTCGCGGGATTACCCAGCGATCTACGTGAACCCCTGGAAGCGATGGGGTTCGAGGCTACGGCGATTCCTCAAGGAAAGGATCCGAGAGCTTCGGGTTCGTGAGTAGCGACTCGTCGGTGAGCGCGTTGAGGAAGGCGATGACGTCTTGGATCTCCTGCTCGTTGATCTCGAAGCCGCGCACCAAGCCCGATTTCAGAGGGCTGAGGCGACCGTCCCCAGCGTACTGGCCAGTCTCAGTCACGGTGCCGCCACGTGAATAATGCAAGATCACGTCCCGCAGCGTCGGCAAGCTGCCGTCGTGCATGTATGGAGCCGTGAGCGCGACGTTGCGCAAGCTCGCTGGGCGGAACATCCCCCGATCGTCGGGGTTCAACGTGAGGTCGTACAGGCCCTGGTCGTAGCTCGGGTAGCTGCCGTCTCCGCCCACGTTGTAGAGCCCGTTGTTGAAGAAGGGGTACTGGATGGTGCCCGGAGTGGTGTTCGCGTCGTGATACGAGACACTGAGCAGCACGCCGTGATGACAGTGGAAGCACTCGAGGCGCTCACCGTTGAACAGTGAGAGGCCGCGCCGCTGACTCTCGTCGAGGGCGCTCTCGTCTCCCTGCTTGTAGCGGTCGAAGGCAGAGTCGCCGCTGATGATGGTGCGCACGAAGCTAGCGAGAGCCATCACGATCTTGTTCACCGTCGCGCCCGATTCGCTCCTGGGAAACGCCGCGGCGAAGAGCTCCTGATAGCGGGCGTCCGTGTCGAAGCGCGCGAGCACCTCGTCGACGTTGCTGTCGCTGACGCCTAGCTCCACGGGATTATCCGCACGGATAGGCACGGGGATCTGGTCCTCCAGGCTCAAGAGGCCGTTGTTCGACCAGGTCAGCGTGCTGTGGTAGCCGACATTGGCGAGCCCTGGGCTGTTGCGATGCAGTGTCTGCCCGGTGGATCCCTGCGGCACGCGCAGCCCATCGGCGAAGGCCAGCTCTTGGTGATGGCAGCTCGAGCAACTCTGTGTCTGATTGCCCGAGAGACGCTTGTCGTAAAACAAGAAGCGACCGAGCTCTATCTTCTCCGCGGTGAGCGGATTCGACTCGGGGATCGCTGGTAGCTCGAAGCGCGGTGGCAAATCGAGCAGCTCACGCACGCTGGGGCCGCTGCTGTCAGCGCTGTCGTCACTGGAACAACCAGCAACCACTGCGAAGGTCAGCAGCGCGCCCGCGAACCACTTCATTTCATTCCAAAGACGGTGTTGAGCTTGGAGTCTGCGGCGCCGGTCTCCATGCTCAGGCCGAACTTGGGGAAGAGAACACCGCAATCCGGCTGCATCGGAGAAGAGTGACACTCCACTCCGGGTCCCTCACCGATCACCTCGAAGGTCTCGCTGTCGTAAATCGGAGCCCGGAAATCCTGGCCATCGAAGATCTTGCGAACGTCGATGGTGACGACGGAAGTGTCGAGGTTGAAGTCGCCGAGACCTACGCCCGGAGTGTTCACGAAGCCGCAGCTCTCGCGATCCGAGAGGGCGTTGCCACCCATGGGACCGCAGTCGCGGCTGCCCAGGTGGATGTACGCATCGCCCTTGCCGTCCCTGGCCTCGACCGATGCATTGAGCACGAAGTGGCGATAGCCCGATGCCCAGTTCCAGTACATCTCGTTGAGCGGTGATGGCGCGCTCTCCTCGGTGTTCACGGCGATCACCTCCTTCATCACCTGCTGAGGGACGCCCACGTCGAACACGACGCTGCTCACCTTCTCCGGGAAGGTCAGACCGGTGATCACGCTGTTGGTGCGGGCAGTGCCTTCAGCGAACGCCACGGAGGAGCTCGTACAGCTGCCCTCGGTGTTGCCGGTCAAGTCGATGAGCACCACGGAGCCTGAGTCGCTCACGTACTGAAACTCGTTCTCGTCGAGCTTCGCTTCCACCGGATCACCGGCCTCGGTGTAGAAGCGGATGTTGCTCACGTAGAAGCGCAAGTCGCTGACGCCAAGCTTCACGTCGCCGGCGCTGCCGAGCCCAGCCATCTGGTCGCTGCAACCGACGGGTTGATCCCCATCCATCGCCGCGAAGTTGAGGGCGAACGCCGATTGACTTTGAGTCTCGCCGCCAGCGTCGTCACTTCCGCAGCCGGAAAGCAGCAGTGTGGAGGCAGCCAAAACGTAGAGTACCTGGGAGCGGGTAACACGATTTCTCATAGACGTGCCCCGAGGGTATACTGGGGTCCAAGGTTCGGTCGAGCGGCAGTTTGTCGCGACGCGCGCGGGCCTCATCGCGGCGCCGACACCACGCTGGCTTTTCCCCGAGGAAGTCGCAGGCTCGACTCGCCAAAGGCGGAAGCGTGCGAAATCTTTTCGGAGGAGAAATCGGAGCGGCGTGCTGCAAACCCACGAAAGATGGGCTCCCCTCGGCTTCGCCGCTCCGTCGAAATCTGACTACTCGCCGACGGCGGGCTTCAGCACCGGGTAGCGAACCGGCCGCGGGCCGGCGGGGCGCTCGGCGCACTTGCTGATGCTCGGACCGACCATGCCAGGCATGCTGCCGAGCAGGGCGAAGAACTCGTCTCGTGCAGCACCGGTGAGGCGCTCGGAGCAGATCCTGGCGATGTGGGGATTACGGCGCGCCTGTCGAACCATTTGCGCCACGCGGGGGGTGACCTGGGCGGCGCAACGAGAGCAGAGCTCGTTGTCGAGGTGACGGGTGGCCAGGCAAACCGAGCAACGGCCAACCTGTGCGAATGGGGTGTTGGGGTCGAATGCAGCCATGGGAGGCTCCTGACACGCTCGAAGAGGCTCGGCCAAAACTTCGACTTTGTTGGGGATTTCGCCCTCGCCCCTTAACTTCAATAAGTGCCCAAGATGTTGGGGTGGAGATCGTGTTCACCCCCACATGCACGACACGCAATCCGCACATTCCTACGCGGAAAGAATTTTCCACCTGGACTTAGTATGACCTCTAGCCGCAAGGAAATGACTTGCGTGCGCGCTGTAATTCTCGGAGGGCAACTGAGGAAAGCACCCACACCCGAGCCGCGCAGCTAGGTCCGGAGCAAGCCGAGCGCCTCGTGGATCACCCGATCCATACGCCACAGAGCGTCGCTGGAAGGGAGCACCTTCCAGCTCAGCGCCGACTCGTACGCGACCGGGAACGGCGTCACCTCGAGCCCTGCCTCGCGGAAATAAGCTTCGGCGCGCTTCATGTGCGTTGCACTGGTCACGAGCACGACCTGCTTCACCTCGGGGTGCCCCTCGAGGATGCGCTTGCTGTTCTTCGCGTTGTCCCGCGTGGAGTGCGCATCGGGGTCGAACAAGATGCGATCCCGCGGCACGCCAAGCTCCACCAGCAGGTCCGCCATGCCGTTCACGTACTCTTGATGGATCCCGGTCACGACCACCCAGCGGAAGCCGTGCTCGCGGTACGCACGCGCAGCTCCGATCAACCGCCCCTGGGTCACACCGTCGAGGGTCTCGGCATCGGGCACCCACGAGTAGACGTTGCGCGAACCACCGGAGAGCACCACCAAGGCGCGCTCATCAGCCGGGACGTGCAGCGCCTGCTGCAAGTCCACCGGCGGCGGCTGCAGACGGCGCAAGCAAAGGCTCGCCATCCAGGGACTGCTCATCAGCCAAAGTGAAGCCACGCCGCACCACGCAGCGACCAGCGCGATGCGCTGGGCCTTGGCAGCTTGCTTCCAGGACGAGCGCGTCAACCAGGTGAGCGGGACGATCCCGAGCACCAAGCCGAGCAGCAACGGGTCGAAGAGGCGAGACAGCACGCGCGGAAGCTTACATACCGCGCGCGGCGATCAAGCCGAGGAGGCGCTAAAACGTCGCGCTGTTGATCACCAGGTGGAGCCCTATCGCCACTGCGTAGCCAAGGGCGATCACCGGCGTCCACTTGAGGTGAGCGGAGAAGGTGTAAGCGCCCCGGCTTTGACCCATCAGCGCGACACCCGCGGCGGAGCCGACGCTGAGCAAGCTGCCGCCGATACCTGCGGTCAGCGTGACCAGCAGCCACTGCCCGATGCTCATGTCAGGGTGCATCGACAGCACCGCGAACATCACGGGGATGTTGTCGATCACCGAGCTCAGAACACCGACGCCCACGTTCGCCTTGGTGGCGCCCAGGTTGTGGTACATGAGCCCGCTCATCACGTCGAGGTAGCCCATCAAGCTCAGGGCCCCGACGCACATCACGACGCCATAAAAGAAGATCAGCGTGTCCCACTCGGATCGCGCGAGGTGGCCGTACACGTCGAAGGGCATGAAGGAGCCCATCTCCTGGTTCGCCTCGACCTCCTCCTTGCTCAGCTTGTACTTGTTCGCGATGTACTCGGTCTTGTAGCTGCGCTTCAGGTAGTGGCCAAAGAAGCCGAGGTAGGCCATGCCAGCAAGCATGCCCATCACCGGGGGCAGGTGGAATGCCGAGTGGAAAATCACCGCGGTGACGATGGTGACGATGAACAGCAGGACGATGCGCACCGCGCCACGCTTCATCATCACCTCTTCACCCGTGGCCTCAGGCACCCGGTTTGGCACGGTGAAGCTCATGATCAGCGCCGGAAGCACCCAGCTGACGAGCGCCGGGGGAAACAGCCGGAAGAAGTCGTAGATGTGCACGACGCCCTTCTGCCAGACCATCAGCGTGGTGATGTCACCGAACGGGCTGAAGGCGCCGCCGGCGTTGGCCGCCACGACGATGTTGGTGCAGGCGGTCGCGACGAAGCGCTTGTCGTCGCCTGCCACGGCGAGCACCACGGCGCACATCAAGAGCGCGGTGGTCAGGTTGTCGGCCACCGGAGAGATGCAGAACGCGAGGCCCCCGGTCAGCCAGAAGCCTTTCCGCAAGGTAAACTTGCGGCGTGACATCCAGGAGCGCAGGGCGTCGAACACGCGGCGCTCCTCCATCGCGTTGACGTAGGTCATCGCGACCATCAAGAACAACATCAGCTCGGCGTACTCGAGCAGGTTGTGACGAGCGGCCTGCTCGACGACTTCGGGCTTACCGTGGCCGTGATACGCGATCGCCGTCAGCACCCACATGATCGCCGCAGCGGCGAGCACCGGCTTGCTCTTGAGGAGGTGCGTGCGCTCCTCGAAGACGACGAAGAGGTAGCCGATGACGAACACTGCCAGGCCGACATAGCCCGCCCAGTGGTTGGTGAGGTTCAGACGATCCGCGGCGTCTACCGACGCCAGAAGTAAGCCAGACATAGAGAGCGCCAACAGGAAAGGGCCGCGCCGCGTGCGGCCGAGCGCGGCGGGCGTATCACATCGCGAGGCGCTTGGGAGGAGCGCGATGGATGCGAGTCGAGGGAGGTTTGCGGGGGTGAGGATGATTTGGTACGCACCGCTGCTTACCAAGAGCGCGGGGGCGCGCTCACGAGGGACCAACATGAAGCGATTTGCAGCAGTATTCTCAGCGGTTTGTGGCCTTACTCTGGCTCAGGGCTGTGCCTCCGACGACTCCAGCGGGAGCGGTGGAAACGCCGGCAGCGCCGGGACGGCTGGCACTGGAGCGCAAGGCGGGAGCGGTGCTGGCGGCTCTGGAGCACAGGGCGGCTCTGGAGCACAGGGTGGAACTGGTGCTCAGGGCGGAACCGGAGCTCAGGGAGGGAGCGCGGGCGCCGGTGGAAGCGCGGGTGCGGGCGGAAGCGCGGGTGCGAGCGGGAGCGCGGGTGCCGGTGGAACGAGCGGTGGGACCGCTGGCAGTGCGGGTGCTGGCGGAAGCGCGGGTGGAGCCGGTGGAACAAGCGGTGGAGCCGGTGGAACAACCGGCGGCACTGGCGGTTCGTCTGCGGGCACTGGCGGAACCGGCGGCGCGATGATCGTTCCGGGAGAGACTTGTGCGGACGCGCCGGATCTCACGGCCGGTGGCACCGTGATGGGGGACACGACGAGTGCCGCCGATAACTTCGATCCCGCGGCGAAGGGTGGATGCCCGGTTGGAACCGTGAGCGGCAACGACCAAGTGTTCAAGTTTAGCCCAGGTGTGATTACAACGTATCAGGCAGTGATCACCCCTAGCGGCGGCTCCAACTACGATCCGTCGCTGTACGTGCTCCACGACTGTGGCAATCCAGACAGCTGCTCCGAGGGTACGGTTTTCAACGGTCCAGGCGAGTCCGAAACGCTAGATTTCACCGTCAACGCTGGAGAAACGGCGTTCCTGATCGTGGATGGCGAGATCTCGAGCGGCGCTTCCGAGGGGATCTACACCCTCACCGTCACCATCCAATAGTCACTTCACCTTGAAGCTGCCGTTCAGCTTCAGATCTCGCGAGCTGAAGCCCACGTCGACCTGGTAGTCCAGGTCTTCGAGCACCCAGCCTGCGCTCGCAGTGTCCCAGTAGCGCAGGCTGTCTTTCGGGAACTGGAGCTCGACCTGCACTGACTGCCCAGCGGAGACTTCCACGCGCTGAAAGGCCTTCAGCTCGCGCTGGGCGCGCTCCACGGCTGAGCCAGGATAGCCGACGTACGCTTGCACCACCTCGGCGGCGTCCACGCTGCCGGTGTTCTTCAGCGTCAGCGTGAGCGCCACCGCGCCCTTGTTCGTGGACACCTGCAGGTCGCTGACTTCGAAGCTCGAGTAGCTCAGGCCGTATCCGAACGGATACTGAACTTCGAGCCCATCGTGGTCGAGCTGGCGGTAGCCGTGGAAATAGCCGTAGTCGACGCTGTCCGCCTGGTTGTCGAAGGGCACCAGATCTTGCTCGTTGACTGGAACGCTCAGGGGCAACCTACCGCTTGGGCTGAAGTCGCCCCACAGCATCTCCGCCAGCGCGGTGCCGCCATTCATGCCGCCGTACCAAGCCATCACGAGCCCATCGACTTGGTCTACCCAAGGCGCGACCGTGATCGCCGAGCCACCTTCCAGCACCACGATGGTGGTCTCGACCAGCTCACTGACCCGAGTGATCAGCGCTTGCTGCTCTGCCGATAGCCCAAGCGTCTCTCGATCGCCGCCGGGGCGCCCTGGGATCGACTCGCCTTCATCTTCCTTGGTCAGGCCGACGACGACGATGGCTACCCTCTGGCTAGCGAGCGCCGTTTCGTCTGCTGCGGTGAGAACGTCGTGGTCGATGTGGAGCGGCGCGCCGTTGAGCCGCGCGGAAATGCCGGCGAGAGGCGTCACGACGTCCAGCGGATCGTTGTTGCTACTGCCAGCGTCGCCGAGGTTGATGGTGTCGCTCAGTCCGCCGATCACTGCGACTTCGCTGAGTGTCGTGTTGGTGAGCGGCAGCGCGGCCTGCTTGTTCTCGAGCAGCACCAGGCTCTCCCGGGCGACCTGCAACGCGAGCGCGCGGTGCTCCGGGCTCGCGACGACGCTCTCCGGCACTTGCTCCGGTTGATCGAGCTTGAACGTCAGCTTGGTACGCAGGATGCGGCGCACTGCTTCGTCCACGAGCTTGGCGTCGAGGCTGCCGTCGTTGACGCCGTCGATCAAGCGCTGGCCGTAGATCTTGTCCTTGGGCATCTCGACGTCGAGGCCGGCTTGCAATGACGGCGGTGTCTCGTGGGTGCCGAACACCCAGTCGCTCTCCACGAAGTACTTGTAGCCCCAGTCCTCGCGCAGGATCTCCGTCAGCAGATGACGATTTTCCGCGCAGTATTCTCCGTTGAGCTTGTTGTATGCGCTCATCACGCTGCCCACGTTCGCTTCCTTCACGGCAGCTTCGAAGTGCGGCAGGTAGATCTCTCTCAGTGTGCGCTCATCCATGTTCGCGGAGACCTGGAAGCGCGATTCCTCGATGCTGTTGGCGGCGAAGTGCTTGGCGCTGGCGAGCACGTGCTGTTGCACGCCCTGGATGAAGGCAACGCCCATGCGGCTCAGGTGGTGGACGTCTTCACCGTAGGTCTCCTGGGCGCGGCCCCAGGCCGGGTGACGCAGGATGTTGATGGTCGGAGCCAGCAACACATTGGCCCCGCGGGCGGCGGTCTCGGCGCCCATCGCCTCGCCGACGCGATACTCGAGCTCGATGTCCCAGGTGGCTCCCCGCGCCATCCCCACCGGGAACGTCGTAGTTTGCCCCACGGCAACGCCACGCGGACCGTCTACCATACGGAAACCGGGGATCCCCAAGCGCTCGTTGTCCGCCGTGGGGTAGATCTTGTCCGCCGGCAGGAGCTCCGTGCCGTGCATCTGCGCGACCTTCTCTTCGAGCGTCATCTGACCGAGCCAGTCATCGACCTGCGACTCGATGACAGGATCCAGTCCGGTGTTGTCAGGCTTGTCCACGACCTCTGCATCCTCTCCACAGCTCGCGAGCAAGACGGCGCCAAGGAAGCCTCCAAGCAGCGACCTCGAAACGCGCCTCACCCCCGAACCCACTGCCTGCGTATCCCAGCGCCCCATACGCCTGAGCGTAAAGGAACACTTGGGTGGCGGCTGAGCTAACTGCGCCAACCGCGAGTTGGTATATGCCGAGGCGATGGACGACCAGGAGCGCTGGAACCAACGGTATCGCGAAGGCAGCCACGCGGGGGATGCGCCCCACGGCTGGGCGCTGGAGTGCACCGATGCGCTGCCCAAACGCGGACGCGCCCTGGATCTAGCGGGCGGCGCGGGGGCGCTGGCCCGTTGGCTGGCGAAGCGCGGGCTCGACGTGACCCTGGCAGATGTGTCCGACGTGGGACTCGCGCTGGCGCTCGAGCGGGCGGAGGCAGACGGCGTGAGCTTACGGTCTCAGCAAGTCGACCTGACGCTGCCCGACGAGCGCGAACGCCTTGGGGGCGACTGGGACCTGATCACTTGCACGAACTACTATCAGCCGGAGCTGTTCCCCTGGATCGCCGAGGTATTGAAGCCGCACGGTTTGTTTCTGTTTGCCCAGCCGACGCTGAAGAATCTGGAGCGTCATGCTCGGCCGAGCGCACGATTTCTGGTCGATCCATTACAGCTCGATGCCTGGCCCGCGGGGTTGCACGTCCTCCAGCGCTTCGAAGGCTGGACTTCGGGCGGCACCCACGAGCTGCGCTTGCTCGCCATCCCGAGTCGTTGACTGACAATCAGCGGCTTCCCAACGGATCCCGCGCTGAGTACACGTAAGCGATGCAGAACCGCTGGTTCCACCCGCCTCATCTCCATAGCCCGGCCCCCGGGCGGGAGCGCCGCGTGGGTTGGCTCGAGCTGTTCTACGATCTGATCTACGTCGCGCTGATCATCCAGCTCGGCAACATGCTAAGCGAGCACGTCGGCTGGACCGGGATCGCGGCGTTTGCGGGGTTGTTCGTGCCGGTCTGGTTCACCTGGACCGGGTTCACGTTCTACTCGAATCGCTTCGTGGTCGATGACTTCGTGCACCGCGCGCTGGTCTTCTTGCAGATGTTCGCCATCGGCGGCGTCGCGGTGAGCGTCTCGGGAATTTTCCGCGGAGAATTTTTCGCGTTCTCGTGCTTCTACGCCCTAGCGCGCTTCGTGGTGGTCGCCCTCTACTATCGAGTCTACAAGCACGTCCCCGTCGCGCGGGCGTTGGCGCGGCGCTACGTGATCGGATTCAGCGTCGGAGCGCTGCTCTGGCTGAGCGCCGCGTTCATCCCCTGGCCGTGGGTCCTTCCGGTATGGGGCGTGGCGATGCTGCTCGACCTGAACACGGTGCTGAGCCATGTGTCGCGCACGCTCACCGCGCAGCACCCACCTGACACCGCGCACGCGACGGAGCGCTATGGGCTGCTGACGATCATCGTGCTCGGTGAGTCGTTCGTGAAGGTGCTGAGCGCCGTGAGTTCCGACGGCCTGCACCGCACCACGTTCCTGATGTGTGGCTGCGTGCTGTTCATCTGCTGCAGCCTGTGGTGGATCTACTTCGACGACGTCGCCGGCTCACGCATCAAGGCAGGGCGTCTCACACCGTTCTTCTGGATTTACTCCCATCTGCCACTGACGATGGCAATCACCGCGGTGGGCGTCGCCGCCAAGAAGGCGGTGTTCTTCGAGCCGAACCTGGTCGCCCCGACGAAGTACCGCTGGTTCGTGTGCGGTACGCTGGCCTTTGCGCTGTTCTGGGTTGCGGTGATCGACAGCATCACGGAGCGCCGCCAGGCGGAGCTTAGCGATCGCACCCGCGTCAACACGCGCTTCGGAGCGTCGTTCTTCGTGCTGTTGCTCGCGCCCATGGGTGCGGTGATGCCAGCCTGGGGCTTCGTCGGACTCGTGACCGCCGCGATGTTCTTGCAGGTGCTGATCGACCTGGCTATGGCGCCCGAAGCCGACCCAGAAGCAGCGCACCATGAGCACCCGGCGTTGTTCCGCGGAGAAACGCAAGTTGCCGCCTCCAAGCCGGACAAGCCGAGCGGCAGTTTCACGCTGCGGCGGCGAACCGCGGGCGACGCGATCCGCCGCGGCACGCCGAACGCGCTGCGCAAGGACCTGTATTTCTACCTGATGGAGGGCAGCTGGACGCGCTTCTTCATCGTCGTCGTCGTGGCTTACTTCTTCATCAACGTGGTCTTCGCGGGCCTGTTCTTGCTCGAGCCGGCGTCGGTCAGCAACATGCAGACGGGTAGCTTCCTCGAGGCCTTTGCGTTCAGCGTGCAGACGATGTCGACGATTGGGTACGGCGGCATGGCTCCGGCAACACCGTATGGCCACGCGCTGGTGACGATCGAGGCCTTCATTGGCTTGATGGGTGTCGCCCTCGCGACTGGTCTCCTGTTCGCCAAGGTCTCGCGCCCCGTCTCGAGCGTCTTGTTCAGCAAAGTACTGGTCGTGACGACGCGCCACGGTCGACCCAACTTACATTTCCGCCTGGGAAATGCGCGCGGCAACGACATCGCAGAGGCTTCGATTCGCGTATCCGTCGCAAAGGACGAAGTCAGCCCCGAGGGCCACAGGCTGCGCCGCCTCTACGATCTGAAGCTCGAGCGCAACACGAGTCCAATGTTCATCTTGAGCTGGTCCGTGTTCCACGTGATCGACGAGGAGAGCCCGCTTCACGGCCTCACCCATCAGCAATTGCTCGAGCAAGACGTGAGCGTGATCGCGAGCATGATGGGTCACGACAGCACCTACGCCCAGAGCACCCACGCGCGCCACGTCTACGCCCCCGAGGACTTTCGCTTTGATGAGCACTTCGTGGATGTGATCAGTCGCCTGGACGACGGCCGCCTGCTGGTCGACTACACACACTTTCACGACACCGTTGCGGACATGGCTCCGAGCGGGACACCTCCCACGCCCGCTGGCGAAACCCTCGACAGCGCAGAAGCTGAAGCAGAGTCAGCGCTCAACGTGGCAAGCGACGGCGAGCCGGAGTAAAGCTCGCAACGTCTGCGCGGCCGTCTGTGCTGCCGCAAAGCTTTCGAGTGTTCGTTGATGCGCCAGCACGTGCGCTACGTTCGTTCCACTCGAGGGCGAAATCCCGCACCGATAGCCCAGTTTGTGAAAGGATCCCGGCATGGCTGTCACCGTGGATGAAGTGATGAATCGCGAAGTGTTCAGCGTGAAGCCGAACGCAACGCTCGACGACGCCAGTGTCTTGCTGCAGAAGCATCACATCTCCGGCGCTCCGGTGTTGGATGCCGAAGGTGTGCCGGTGGGCATGATCTCGCTGCGCGATCTCGCACCGCCAGGCTCCACGCGAGTCGAGGCGCGCATGAGCCGCCCGGTGATGGCGGTTCCGAGCGGAGCGACGCTGGAGTCCGCGGCGCTACTGCTCTCGGATCTCGACCTCCACCGCGCCATCGTGGTGGACGCCAACGGCAAACTGATTGGCATCGTCACCAGCCTGGACTTGTTGCGCGGGTTGCTCGGCGTGCCAGCGCCGCATCCCCATGAGCAACCTCCGGTGGACGACGTCACGGGCCTGGTGTGGAGCGACGATCTGCAGCTGACCCCGAGCCTGCCGGAAAAGCTACCCCAGGGGCCAGGCCTCCTGGCGCTGGTTCACGGCGGAAAGGGCCGCCCCGAACGCGTCGTCTGGGCCGAAGCCGCCACAGGCATTCGGGGTCGTGTGGCACATCTGCTGGACAAGTCAGAGCACATCACGCCGCACTTGCTGCCGGCTCTGGAGGCTGGTGAGCTGCGCCTGCGCTACGCTGCGAGCGAGGACACCGCGCGTCGCATGACCGCTTTGCGCAAGCTGCTGCTCGATGCCCGAAACAAAGCTCGCCAACCCAGCTGACTCGGAGGTCCACGCGCCGTGGAGCCTCAGCCCCTCGGACTTGCTCGCGGCCCTGAAGAGCCAGGAGGAGGGCCTCAGCGAACCGGAGGTCGCTGAACGCCGAGCGCGCTTCGGCCCGAACCAGCTGACTGCGAGCAAGAAGAAGAGCCTGGCTCGGCGCCTGGCCGCGCAGTTCAAGGACGTCACCGTGCTGGCCCTGATCGGCGCAGCCATCATCGCGGTGGTGCTGGGCCAGCTGGAGGCAGGGCTCACACCCCTCGAGCAGTTCGGCGACGCCATCGCGATCACGGTGATCGTGGTCCTCAACGCGCTGATTGGCCTGGTCCAAGAAAGCCGCGCGGAAAAAGCGCTTGACGCGCTGGCAGGGCGCGCGGCGCCGAGCGCCAGGGTGCGTCGCGACGGCAAGGAACAGAACATCCCCGCGCATGAGCTGGTCCCCGGTGACATCGTGTCTCTCGAGGAAGGCTCTCGCGTCCCCGCCGACGCGCGCCTGCTCGAAGCCTACAGCCTGGCGACCAACGAGTCGGCGCTGACGGGTGAGTCGTTACCGGTCGAGAAGGTAGCCGACCGCATCCTCCCGGAAGCGACTGATCTCGCCGACCGCACCAACTGCCTCTACCTCGGCACCTTCGTCACGCGCGGCAAGGGCCACGCCGTGATCACCGCGACGGGCATGGCGTCGTCGCTGGGAGAGATCGCGCGGCTGCTGGAGAGTGTCGAGTCCCCGGACACGCCGCTGCAGAAGCACCTCCAGCGCTTTGGCGTGCAGATCGTGCTGGTCTGTCTGGCCCTCGGCGTGCTGGTGTTCATCGTCACCTTCCTGCAAGGCCAGGGCAGCCTGCGCGTGCTGATGCTCACCGCGGTGAGCCTCGCGGTGGCTGCCATCCCCGAAGGCCTGCCGGCGGTGACGACCATCGTGCTCGCCCTCGGAGTGCAGCGCATGGCGCGTCGCGAGGCGCTGGTGCGCAAGCTGCCGGCTGTCGAGACCCTGGGCAGCGCCGATGTCATCTGCACCGACAAGACCGGCACGCTGACGCAAAACCGCATGACGGTTCGCCGCGTCAGCAACCTGGAGCACGAGCACAGCCTGGACGGCGACGCCGAGACGGCTGCCTTGCCGCCTGCGGTGGCGGAGAGCTTCGCGCGCCTGATTCTAGCGGCGCGCTACATGCCTGCCGCGCGGATACACAACGGCCGCGTGGTTGGCGACCCGACCGACGCCGCGCTGCTCAACTTCCACCTCAGGCACGTGGACGAACCCGCACCACCCAGTCAGCGAGAGCTACCCTTCGACGCCGAACGCAAGCTGGCGAGCGCGGTGGTGGAGCTCGACGGCCCGCAGCTCTTCGTCCATGGCGCGGCGGAGGAGGTGCTGGAGCGCACCACCAAGCTCTGGCGCGACGGCGCCAAGGTCGCGCTCGACGACGCCGATCGTGAGCGCCTTGACCAGATCCAAATCGAATGGGGGCACGCCGGGCTGCGCGTGCTCGCGCTGGCGGAGCGCGCGCTGGGCGACGAGAACGGGCAATCGGACCAAGATCTGGAGCGCCAGCTGTGCCTGCTGGGCCTGGTTGGCCTGAGCGATCCACCTCGACCCGAGGTACGCGCAGCCATCGAAAAGGCCGCCCGCGCCGGTGTACGCACGGTGATGATCACCGGGGATCATCCGGCCACCGCACAGGCCATCGCTCGCGAGGTTGGGATCGGGGGGGAGGCGCACCAGGTGCTGATGGGGTCAGAAGTCAGCGAACTCAGTGACGCCGACCTGAGCATCCGCGCGGAAAAAACTTCGGTGATCGCCCGCGCCACCGCAGCTCACAAGCTGCGCTTCGTCGAGGCGCTACAGAAGAACGGCCACATCGTGGCGATGACTGGCGACGGCGTAAACGACGCGCCTGCGCTGCGCGCGGCGTACATCGGCGTTGCCATGGGGCAATCCGGGACCGACGTCGCGCGCGAGGCAGGCGACTTGGTGCTGGCCGACGACAACTACACGACGATCGTCGCTGCCATCGAAGAGGGGCGCACAATCTTCGCGAATATCCGGCGCTTCATCTTGTTCTTGCTCAGCATCAACGCCGGGCTAGTGTTGGCCGTGCTCGTGGCCGCGCTGCTTGGCTGGCCACCGCTCCTCACCCCCACCCAAATCCTATGGATCAACTTGGTGACGAACGGCTTGCCCGCGCTCGCGTTGGGGGCCGAGCCTGCCCACGGCGAACCCATGTTGCAGGGCCCGCGGGATCCGTCGGCCCCGCTGCTCAGCTGGAAAGATTTCGGCTGGATCATGGGCTACGGCGCCTTCATGGCGCTGCTCGGCCTGGCCGCCTACTGGTATCTCCGCGAGGATGCGCACAAGGCGCGCAGCGTCGCCTTCCTGGTGCTCTCCGTGGGGCCGCTCTTGCACGCGCTCAACTGCAGGCATCCGACGCGCTCGCTGTTTCAGCTGGGTGTCTTCACGAACCCAAAGCTCCTGAGCGCCATCGCCATCGGGCTCGTGTTGCAGGCCCTGGCGCTCTACACCCCGGGGCTGACCAAGGTGTTCTCGGCGACGCCGCTGTCGGGGACCGCGCTAGGCTGGGGGCTCGGCGTGTGCGCACTGTTTTGGATTGGGGGCGAGCTACAGAAGGTGGTCTCGCGCCTGTTCAGCCGCGACTAGTGGGGGCTCCCCTCCCCCCCAAACTCTCGGCCACTACTTCGGACCTGAGACTGTGATGCACGACTACACCCCAAAACTCGTGAGTGTCGAGGCGGCGATCAAGCGCATCCCGCCCGGCGCGCGGATCTTGATCGCTTCGGGCGCCGCAGAGCCGCTCGGCCTGGTGGATGGCTTGGTCAGCCATGGCGAGCACCTGGCAGGCAACGAGATCGTCCACCTGTTGACGCTTGGACCGGCGCCCTACGTCGCGAAGGGGCTCGAGCGCCGCTTCCGGCACAAGGCCTTCTTCATCGGCGCCAACGTGCGCTCAGCCGTGCAAGAGGGACGCGCGGATTTCATGCCGGTGTTCCTCTCGGAGATCCCGCGCCTGATCCGCGAGGGCCACGTGCCGATTCAGGTCGCGCTGATTCAGGTGAGCCCACCCGATCGCCATGGCTACGTGAGCCTTGGTGTCTCGGTGGACATCGTGCACGCCGGCGTCGATGCGGCCGACTTGATCCTCGCGGAAGTGAATCCGAACATGCCGCGCGCGCTGGGAGATTCCTTCATTCACATGAGCCGCATCCACGCGCTCGTCGCTACCGAGGCGCCCCTGCTCGAGCTGGAGGCCAATCCGCAAAACGATGTGTGCCAGGAGATCGGCAGGAACGTCGCGAAGCTGATCCCCGATGGCAGCACGATTCAGGTCGGCATCGGTAGCATCCCGGACGCCGTGTGCGCGGCGCTGCACAGCCACCACGATCTGGGCGTGCACACCGAGATGTTCTCCGATGGCATGATGCGCCTCGCCGAAGCCGGCGTCGTCACCGGTCGGCGCAAGACACGCTTGCCCGGCAAGATGGTCACCTCCTTCGTGATGGGCTCGCGCAAGCTGTACGACTGGCTCCACGACAACCCACAGGTCGAGATGCGTGGCAGCGACTACACCAACGACCCCTTCGTGATCGCAGCCAACGACAGCATGATCGCGATCAACTCGGCGCTTGCCGTCGATCTCACGGGCCAAGTCGCGGCGGACACCCTCGCGGGCCGCTTCTTCAGCGGCATTGGCGGCCAGGTGGATTTCATTCGGGGCGCGGCCCGGAGCCGGGGCGGCAAGCCAATCATTGCGCTACCCGCGACGGCAAAAGGCGGGAGCGTCAGCCGCATTCAGACCACGCTGGAACAGGGCACAGGCATCGTCACCAGCCGTGGCGACGTGAACTATGTGGCGACGGAGTTCGGTGTCGCCCAGCTCTGGGGCAAGACGATTCGCGAGCGAACCGAGGCGCTGATCGGTATCGCTCACCCAGATTTTCGCGCAGAGCTGTGGAGCGGCGCGAAGGCTCGCCACTACGTGTTTGCGAGCTGAGTAGTAACGGGGCAGGAAGCACCGATCTGGGCTGTTCAAGAGGGCGCCGGAGGCGGTAGACCAAGGAACGGAGACGACTGATGAACGTTCGCAAGATGCTAGTCGCGGTGGACTATTCCCCATGCTCGAAGAACGCCGTCGAGTACGCGCTCTTCCTCGCCGCCAAGTTCGGCGCTCGGGTCGATCTGGTTCACGCGTGGGATCGCCCTTACTACGCTCGCGAGCACGAGATCGTGCTCGGCAAGGACACGGAGAACCCGAAGACCCTCACCCAGGTGCTCGAAGAGACCGCCCTCGACGAGATGAAAGCCTTCATGGCCACCATCGATGTGCCGGAAGGCGTCGAGGTGCATCACCGCGTGTGCTCCGGTCACGTCGCAACGGTGGTCATCGAGCTCGCCGGCAAGGAGGGCTACGACGTACTCGTCACGGGTACGCATGGCCGCACCGGGTTCAAGCACATGCTGCTTGGCAGCGTCGCGGAGCGCCTGGTGCGCCTCTCCCCGGTCCCGGTGATGACGGTGCCGCCGCCGGCCTCGGAAAAGGCTTTGTAGGCGCAGCTTTGTAGGCGCACGGCTCGTTCCTCACGGAACGATCACCGAAGCTACCAGCGCCGATTTCGAGGCAACGAGCGCGTCAGCTCAGGTGCTTCGCCGCCTCGCGCAACCCGTCCTCGAGACCAGGACCGCCGAGCTGATCCGCAAGGATACGCAGCGCGTCGGTGGTGGTGAATACGCCAACGAGCTTCGAGCCTTCCATCACCACTGCGGCGCCATACTTGTTGTCCGCCATGCTGCGCGCGACGGACGCGAGGGAGTCACTGGGCGCGACCTGGAACGGCTCCGCGGTCATGGCCTCCTCGACCTTCACCTTCTCGGGGTCGATGTCTGGCAGCGTCTGCACCAGGTGGATGTCCCGCTGACTGAGCAACCCCACCAGCTTTCCGCCGTGCAACACGGGCAGGTGGCGGATGTGGAGCTTGCGCATCTGGTCCGCTGCCGCGGCCAGGCTCTGCTCCTGTCCGATGGAATGCGGCTGAGCGGTCATGAACTCGGAGATGGGGGCCTTCGCGTGGGCAGTCATACGAATTCCTTAAGCGAGCGCCGTGCCAGCCGTTTCAAGCTAGAAAAGCCGGGCGGCGGCGATCGGCCTGCGAGGAATTGCGAAATTCTCGCGGCGCGAGTTCTCCAGCCGCACGCGTTGCGCTGCGGCGCGCGGAGCGCCTGGCGACTAACCGCGGAGGCCAGCGAAAAGCCCCTGCAAAGCAACGCTCGCAGAGCAGCCATTGCGTGGCGCAGCTGATGCAAGCAGCCTTAGCCATCATGAGTAGTGAGCTGTTCCCCATCGTTGTTCCGGTCGACTTCTCAGACGCTTCTTGGGTCGCGCTCGAGCGCGCACTCAAGCTGGCGAACAGCGCGAGCGCCGTGCACGTCGTGCATGTGCTGCGGCCCCTGTCCGCGATGGAACCCGGCGTCGCGTGGGGCACGATCGATGACGGCACTCGAGAGCAGGCCGCGAAGG
Source organism: Polyangiaceae bacterium (assembly GCA_041389805.1). Lineage (GTDB taxonomy): Bacteria > Myxococcota_A > Polyangia > Polyangiales > Polyangiaceae > JAHBVY01. The sequence goes on from JAWKRD010000046.1 coordinate 32,926, forward strand.
AGCGCCTGGCGAGTGAGCTCAAGCAGCGCGGGCACGAAGGCGTCGAGGCAAAGGTGCTGTTCGGCGAGCCGGCGCGCCGGGTCGCGGACTACGCAGAGGAGCAAGGCGCGCCGATGGTCGTCGTCAGCGCGTTTGGCCACAGCGGCATCATGCGCGTGCTGCTCGGCTCCGTAGCAGAGCGCGTCGTACGGCTCAGCAGGTGCGATGTGCTGGTAGTGCGCCCCAATCCTGGAACGGCGACCGCGCTGTGAGCGACACCATGGCTGATTCGCGTACCGTCGCTGACGTGATGACGAAGGATCCTGAGACGGTGGATCCGAACGATCAACTCTTGAACGCCGAGCAGCTCATGAACAACCACCGCTTCAGGCACTTGCCCGTGGTGGATGAAGATGGGCTGCTCGTCGGGGTGCTCTCTCAGCGCGACCTGTTCCACAGCGCGCTCTTGAAGTGCGCGGGCTTCGGCCAGCACGGCGTCGACAAGCTGCTCGACATGTTCCTGGTGAAGGAAGCGATGAAGACGGACATCGTCAGCATCACTCCCGATGCCCCCCTGAGCAGCGCGGCAGAGCTCATGCTCGAGCGTAAGCTCGGTTGCCTGCCGGTGCTCGACGGTGATCGCCTGGTGGGTATCCTTACGGAATCCGACTTCGTGCGCCTGGCGGTCGATCTAGACGACTAGCTCGCTAGCGCGGCTTACGCCAGCCTGCCATGCGCGCCTGGAGGGCTTCCAGCGCGCGCTGGCGCTCGTCCGCCTCGGGCACGCCCACCGCCTGAAAGCGCAGCGCCTGGTGGTGAGTGTCCAGCAGACGCGCGAGCCGACGATCCGTCTGCGGGATGCTCATGAGCTCATACAAGCGGGAGCGCACGTTGTTCACGGACTCCGCCCACAGCGCGGTTTCTTCCTGGCCAACGCCACCGACGGAGAGCGTGAACACCCCAGGGGCGCTCGGAGCGGCGTCGATGTGCTCCTCGTCGAGCGGCAGCGCGTCGTTGAACGACAGCCCCGTCTCGCGATCGAGGTGAGGAAACGCTGCTGGGTGAGCGGGTGGCATCCCGACCAGCGCACGCATCAGGTCCCACGCGCTGACCATTCCGATCACGTGTTCCTCTGCGTCGCAGACGACCAGGCGATGGACCCGCGCCTCTGCCATTTGCCGCGCGGCATCGCTGATGTTCATCTTCGGTGTGATGCTGAGCACGGGTACGGACATGCAGTCCGCAACATTGCTGGCGCTCTTCGCTACCAAGTCTGGGTAGGAAACAATCCCCAGCGGGCGCCCAGCTTCATCCACCACCGGAGCGCCAGAGATCCCCAGCGCCGTGAAGTAGGTCAGCGCTTCGGCGGTGCGGTCTTCGGGGTGCAAACTGAACAACTCCCCGTTCATGATCTCCCCCACAGTCTTCGACATGGTTTGCCTCCCTTCAGCGATCAACCTGCAAGCAGCGGTCCAACAGCCGCCGCTTTTGCGCGAAGTCGTCTCTGCTGGGGAATTCTTCGAGATTTTCCGCCGAGATTTGTGCACGGGCTGGCCACGCACGCGTGACGGATCGCGCACTCACCTCGCGGCCGCTGCAAACACCGCAGGGATTGCGGGTTCGGCGTCCGTGTTCGGGGGTGAGGTCAGCCAGGTGCCAGCTCAACCAGCCGCAAAGCCCCGCAGCACCAGCTGCACCAAGCGCTGATGCGCGGCGCCGTCTTTGCCCCCGAGCGCGACCACATCCGCGTGCTCTGGCGCGTCGAAATGCTTGCCGATACCCGGCAGCGCGTCCACCTCACCTCGCCGACTCATGGCGTAGAGGCCCTTCGAGTCTCTGGCTTCACACACCGCGAGCGGCGCATCCACGAAGACCTCCAGGAAGCGTGGCGCGAGCTGCCGTGCGAGTTCGCGAAACTCCGCCTTGTGAGCCGTCGCAGGCACCAGCACCAGGAAGCCTTGCTCAGCTAGCAGCGCGGCGAGCCCCGCGAGGCTCGCGTAGAAATCAGCGCGGGACTGCTCGTCGTAACCTGGCGCAGGCTTGAGCCGCGCGCGAACGGCGTCTCCATCCAGGATCAACGTCGGCCCGCAGTGCGCCCCCAAGAGCTCCCGCACGCGGCGCGCAAACGTGGACTTGCCGGAGCTCGGCCTCCCGGTGATCCAGATCACGCAGCCACGCGCATCGCCCGCCGGGGAGCCCGCGTCGCCGCTCATGGGTGCTCCGCGAAGACTGCGTCAGCGAAGGAAGGCTGGAAGCGCGGTGCGTCGAGGGTGCGCTCGACGAAGCTCAGCAACGCATCGCGGTGCGCAGGGTCCAGGCCCGGATACCAGGCTGGGTTCGCCAGCACCAGGCCACGCCACGCCAGGAACGGCGCGACGACATCCAGCACTTGAAGGTCACCCGTACGGTCGAGGTAGCGCTTCCAGAAATAGCGCCACAGTTCCTGCATCCCACCGCTCCAGGCACCTGGATGCCCGAGGGAGAAGAAGATGAAGTTGATAGCGAGACAGCTCACGTCGTCTGCTGGATCACCCACAGACCCCCGACTGGTGTCGAGCAGGCGCGGACTATCGCTCTCGTCGATGATGATGTTGAACGGATGAAAGTCGCCGTGGGTTCGCCGTAGCCGCTCGCTGTGCCCCTTCAGGCGCCAGCGCCACTCGGCAGCTTTCTGCTCGATGCGCTGCAGCCGCTCTCGAGACACATCACCGCCGTCAGGGAAGCCATCGATGATGCCGAAGATACCCTCACCGCTGCCGACCAGGTCACGGATCGCCCGCTGATACGCGATGGGGTTCTCAAGTTTTTCCCCGTGGATTTCAATAAGGGTATCCGCCAGCGCCCCAACCAGCTTTTGATCGCGCGCTTCGAGGCTGCCACGCGCCGCAATGCTACGCAGCTCATCGGCGTACACGTGACCAGGCACGAAGTCGCTGAGTAGATAGAACTCGCCAGTGTCTCTCAAGGAGACCAACGCATCGCCCGACTTCGCAATGGCGCCGACATCACACGCGCCGGCGTGATGGGGCACGAGCGCGAACGTGTCATACGCCAGGAGCATCTCCAGGGCGCGATCGGAGCGCCGATCGTGCCCGAAGGCATTCGGGGCGGCGGTGTGAAAGACCAAGCGCCGCTCCTCTCCCCCAACCAAACCCACGTCGAGTAGGAGCGGCTTGCCGTAGCCCAGGCCCTTGGTGGTTTCAGCGTCGTCGCTGCCTTCGTCCACGCCGAAGCGCGATACCTTGAGCAAGCGCGCGCCAGGCCACAGCGCCTCGAGCATGCCCTGCAGGGCGCGCCTTTGATCTGCGTTCTCTTGCTTCATGACTCAACTCATATCGCAAGTAGCACCCCAACGACACCCGAGAGCGCACTCATCGACAGCCCTAGACGCTTCAGATTCTGGGGCCCCAGGCGCTGAAGCGCCAAGAGCAGCAGGCCAGCGCTCGCCACCACCAACGCCGCACGCTCATTCCACCCGGAAATACTCAGGACTCCGAGCAGCATCCCGGCTGGAAGCGCAACACCGAGGCATTCGAACAGTGTGGCTTTCACGCGTGCCCGACGCCGCTGCAGCGCCGCGCGCACCACCAGCGCGCCCGCGACGTTCAAGCTGAGCCACACCAAGCTGAACGCGAGCGTGTTCAGGAGTGAGTCGCCGCCAGCCCACAGCACCGGCGCGCCGACAGCACTGAGCACCGCCGTCGATGCCAGCTGCCACGAACCATGCCCGCGCACTTGCCGGCTCAACAAACCGCCGACGAGCGGTGCGACGACCAGCACCAAGACCGCCACCAGTGGCGCCCACCCCGCCGCTCGCACGCGCAACAGCGCTGACCCGGTGATCAGCACCAGCATCACCCAGAAACCGTGCTCCCGCGGCAAACGATAGCCGCGAGCGCGCTTCACGGAGCGTCCTTGGTGGTGGCTTCTTTGAAGGTGAATACCGGGATCGGTGAGCCCCGCACCACCCGCTCGGCCACGCTGCCCATCAACAAATGGGCAAGACCCGTACGACCCCGGGTGCCCATCACGATCATCTCGTAAGCACCAGTTCGCGCTTCCTCGAGGATTCGTTCTACCGGGTGCCCTTCGAGCACCGAGTAGTTCACGCCCACGACGACGTCCGCATGCGCCTCCGCGAACTCATCCAGTCCGCGCGTCGCTTGATCCCGCGCGATCTCGCTGAGGGGACGCTGGTTGCCTGCGTAGAGGAAGAAGCCAGGGTCGGCGCTCACCTCGCTCGGTTGGTAGATGTGAAACACCTGCACCGTCACCCCGAGGCGCGCGGCGAGGTCCACCGCGGCACGGAAGGCGTGCTCAGAGCACTCCGAAAAATCCACGGGACACAGCAGCTTTCGAGTCATTTCGCTTCACCTCCAAGCAGGAGATATCAAACAATCGCGCGAGACTTGCGGCTCACTTGTCGTCGTCGAAAAGAATGCGCACCGGCGGCGTCTCCAAATCGTCGAACTGCCCCTTACGCGTGGCCCAGATAAACGCCACGACGAACAGCGCTCCAAACAGAATCGCTAGCGGAATCAGTAGATACAGCACGCTCATGTCTTGAAGCTCCTACTGCGGAACGAGCTGGTCACGACGGTCAGAGAGCTGAGCGGCATCAAGAGCGCCGCGATCAGCGGATTGAGTACTCCTGCAAGAGCAAGAGTTGCACCAACCAAGTTGTAGACCAACGAGAAAACCAAGTTCCGGCGCACCACACCGAGACTCTTTCGCGAGCCATCGATCAAGCGCCACACCGGCGTAAGCCCTGGCCGCGTGGCGAATACATCTGCCGCTTGCAGGCTCGCCTCAGCGCCGCCGTGAACTGCCACGCCCACGCTCGCAGCGGACAACGCAGCGGCGTCGTTGACGCCATCGCCCACCATCACCACCGGTCGCTCTTTCACCCATTGCTCGACGTACTCGAGCTTTTGTTCCGGCGTCACGCCACCCAGCGCCAGCACGAATGGTGCCCCGGTCTGGCGCACCAGCGCTTCGACGGTTGCCGGGTGATCGCCTGACAATACGGCCAAGTCATAGCCAAGATCTGTCAAGCGCTGCAGGGTCTCGCGAGCGTCGGGGCGCAGCGGATCGCCGAGGCCGAGCAGCAACTCGACCTCACCATCGACAGTGACCAGCACCGGGGTGCGTCCATGACGCGCCAGCTCTTCAGCGCCCTGGCTCGCCCATTCCGCGAGGCAACGCGCCCCCTGGACATTGCCGATACGCACGTCGTGGCCGTCGATCTCTGCGAACAAGCCAGCCCCCAGGCGTTCCCGAGCGCGCACGCCGTCCAGGCGCTTGGCTTCAGCTAGTTGTTCGGGGGAGAGGCGCTCCTCCAAGCCACTGACCAAAGCGCGAGCAATCACGTGAGCGGACTGGCGCTCCATCGCGAGCACCCACGGCAGGTAGCGCTCGTCGCCGCGCACATCCTCCAACACCAACTTGCCGAGAGTCAGGGTGCCGGTCTTGTCGAAGACGACACGCCCGGGCTTCTGCAGGCGCTCGAGCACGTCACCTCCCTTGATCAAGAGGCCGCTCTGCGCCGCGCGACCGAGGGCCGCTCCGACTGCCAGCGGAGTAGCCATGCCCAACGCGCAGGGACAAGTGACGATGAGCAGCGCCACCGCATGCTCGATGGCCTGCGTCGGCCCGTGACTCCACCAGCTGAGCAGCGTCAGGCTCGCGAGCACGAGCACCGCAATCACGAAGAAGCCAGACCAGCGGTCCGCCAACAGCACGATCGGCGCGCGACGGCTCTGCGCTTCCTCGACGCGCTCCATCAGCTGGCCCATGCGCGTCGCGTGTCCAGTACGCTCGGCACGCACAATCAACCGCGAGGAAACGTTGACGGTACCCGCGTGGACCACGGCGCCCGCTTCAACTAGCTCCGGACGCGATTCACCAGTCAGCCAGGCGCGGTCGACTTCGGAGGCCCCGTCTACGACTAGCCCATCCACTGGCACGCGATCGCCAGCGCGCACTTCAACCAGCGCGCCGAGCTCGAGCGCCTCGAGGGGCACCTCGCGCACACGATAGTGCTGCGACGCGGCGCCGAATGCGAGGAGCGATCCGTCCTCGCTCGTTGCGCCTTCGATTAACCGCGCGGAAGCGGGCGCCATTGCGTACAGTAGCTCTGCAGCACGGCTGGCTCGACGCTGATGCCGACGCTGCACCCAGCGACCGACCAACAGCAAAAAGATCAGCGCCGTGACCGAGTCGAAGTAGATCTCTCCAGTGCCGCGCAGGGTGTTGTAGGCACCCCAGCCGAAGCCCGTGAGAATGCCGATGGTGATCGGCAGGTCCATGTGCGGCGCCCGGGCGCGCAAAGCGTAGAACGCGCCCTTGTAGAACAGCGCAGCTGCCCACAGCACCGCGGGCAAAGTGAGCAAGAAGCTGCCCCAGCGAAACAGCGCTTCGTACTCGGCCGCCATGCCCTGGAACAGCCCACCGTAAAGCGCCGCCGCCATCAGCATCACGTTGCCCGCGCAGGCCCCTGCAACGGCGATGCGGATCAGCAGCTTGCGGTCTTCCTTCTTGTCGAGCTCCGCGCGCTGATCGGCTTGAGGCGGATGCGGTGGATAGCCGAGGCGATCGATGGCCTCCGCGATCGCAGACAACGCGACCTGCTCTGGGTCCCAACGCAACGCCACTAGGTTCTTCCCGAGGTCGAGCCGTGACTCGAGCACGCCCGGCACGAGGCGCGGCAGCTTCTCCACCAACCAGACGCAAGCAGCGCAGTGCACCCCTTCCAGCAAGAAGCGCACGTTCAGCGTGCCGTCGGGCTCGTGCCGCACGTAGAGTTCGTGAAACTTCGCCTCGTCAAAGTGCGCGTAAGAACGGCCGCTCGCGAGCGCTGGCCCCACCGAAGTCCCGTCGGCGCGCCGGTAGTCGTAGTAGGCAGTAAGTCCGTTCTGGTGCAATACGTGGTAGACGGTGCGGCAGCCATGACAGCAGAACTGATGCTCTTGCTCGCTTTCGATCAGGCCAGCTGGCACCACCAAGCCGCAGTGAGCGCACAGAACCGCTTCCGTAGGGCAAGCGGCTTCGCTGGCGCCGCCGACGAAGGGGCGCACGTCAGTCGTCATGGTGGCAACAAGGTGCCTCACCCTGAGGCGCCGCAGCACCCAAGTGAGCCTTCTGATCCATCTGCAGAGTCGCGGTCCGGACCACTTGGTCCAGACGCAAACGTCCAAGCACCGAAGCGGTTCCGATGATCACCAAGAGCGCCGCAGAGAGCGCTGGAATGTGTCGCCGCAGGCGATGGCCCAGGCGCTGGACGCCAACGCCGAGCCCCAACATCACGGGCAAGGTCCCGGACCAAAACGCAACCATCACGAGCGCCCCCCACAGTGGAGACGCCGTGCCTGCGGCTGCGACGGCGAAGGCGTACAGCCAACCGCACGGAAGCAAAGTGGAGGAAAAGCCGAGCACGAACGCCCGCACGGTGGGCGGCTTGCTGCGAGCAGAAGTCGCCACCTGGCTGAGGCGCCGGCTAAGCCCCTCGGGCAGGCGGTTCAAGAGCTTCGACTTCGGTAGCTTCACCCCGGCAACGCCGAAGAGCAACACCGCGCCCCAACCCAGCATCACCATACCCGCGACCACCGCAGCAATCCGGCCAAAGCCGAGCGCGGTGCTCGCGACGTTCGTCACCGAACCCAAGAGCCCCGCGAAGGCGCCGACGATGGAGTACGTCAGCAAGCGCCCCAAGTTGTATGCGACGTGGGCCACGCTCCGTTGCCGCTCGGAAGTGTCGCTGCCCGCGTAGAAGGCGACGAAGCCGCCGCACATCCCCGCGCAGTGCAGGCTACCAAGGACACTTGCTGCGACAACCGATAGCAGGACGTGGACCATCTTAACCTCCGCCTAGTGAGCCAACAGCATGCCGAGCGCCGGACCAGTCGCCTTACAGTTGGTGCAGCCGACGGCGCTCAAGACGTCCCGGCGCTCCACGCGCGTAAACCGATCGTTGCCGCGCACGACCTCGAAGCGAAACTCCCAGAGTCCGCTCCGCGCGACCGGCATGCGCACGACGTAGGTGCCGCCCTCGCGCGCCAGCGGCTGCTTGAAGCGGTGGTCGGACTTGGCGTTGGGGAAAGCCACCACGTCGACGTCAGCGTCAGAGATCAGCGCGCCCTGCTTGTCGAGCACCATCACGTGCAAGTCGACTTGCCCTCCAGTCGTCGGCTTGACGTCGAACTTGAGCTGCCAACCGAGCGCCTGGTTCTTGCGCTCCTGCTCCATGTGCGCGTCCCAGTTGACGGCCTTCTTGTAGTAGTCCTCCTCCACCGCCGCGCCGCCGTCTTTCAGGGCGTTGGAGACCAAGACGACTTGAGCGGTGATCACCAGCCCGAGGAGCGCGACCGGCATCAAGGGCCACAGGTTTCGCTTCTTATTCCCCGAGGATTCGCTCTCGGACTCGTCCACGGCTGTCTCTTGCTCGTTCATTTCTCGCCTCCCGGCCCCAGCAACTTGTAGGGGAGCGTGCGCTCGAAACCCTTTCCGTCGCTGATCTTGAAGTCGACGTCTCGCTTGCCCCCACGAAGAGGCTCGGGGCGACCACGAAGATCGGTCTCTCGGCGTTTGCCGCCCGGGATGACTAGCGGATTCTCAGGGGCGATCAGCTTCGCCCTCCGCGCCCAATAGTTTCACATCATAGGAGCTGATCCTCGCTCCCACGGTTCTCGATCTTGATCCTGATCGGTTGCGAACCCCTGACGAGTCGACCACGTAGGGCGCTGAGAGCCCCCGCAGTATCGTAACGTCAGCTTCTTGTCGTGGCGGCCACCCGTGAAGACCAACAAACCTACCAGCAATGCCATCACGGCTGGATACGCGAAGGCTCGGGGCCTGAGCCTCCCCTTCGCGCCTCTTCGAGTGTTCGCTGAGAGGCGTAGCGATCAGCCCGAGGGCGGCCAACCTTGTCCATGACGGTGTCACACGCGCCCACGCACTGCGCACGCGATGCACTCCATCTGTAGCCCGTTGCGGATGTCGATTCCCGTCGGACACGTGATCACACACGCACCACAGTCGACGCAGTCACCCGTGGTCTGCCTTTCTGCCGCGCGGTTCGCCTCGCTTCTCGTCGCATGACGATGAGCGAGTCCTTGTCCAAGAGCACGGACTGAAAGCGAGCATAGGGGACAGGCGACCGTGCACATCTGCTCCCGGAAGTACCCAAAATCGACGAAAACGAGCACCGCAGTCACCGCCATCACCAGGAATCTGGTAGGGTGCGCCATCGGCCCCTTCCATCACCCACGTGCCGAGTCGCCGGACCCCGACGAAGTAGGCGAGGAACACGTTCGCGACCAGCACGCTGAGCAGCGCGAACACGACCCACTTCCAATACCCTACGGAAACCCTCCGTGCTTGTCGAGCTTGAGCCGACCCGAACGGCCACCTCGATCCATTGCTCGATCGGTCGAAACAGGAACTCCATGTAGACCGTCTGGAGGGCATGCGTAGCCGCACCACACCCGACCGAGCATCGCGGTGAGCCAGAACACGCCCACGAAGATCGCGAGCAGAAGCAACATCAAGAGCACCCCGTCCGTCGCAAGAAAAGTGCGCCTGAAGAGGTGGAACTGACGCGCTGGGACGTCCAGCAGGATGATCGGGTGACCCCCATGTCGATGAAGGGCACGATCACGAACAGCAGAGTCAGTGCCCAGCCGATGACCGCCCTCAGCGTCCAGTATCGACCTGGAGAACGGCGCGGCCGCACCCACAGCCGTGTGCCGTCTTCGTTCAGGGTGGAGGACGCCCCAGGTGCGTCTCCGGCCATTGCTCGTTCCTAGTGGGTCTAGTTCGCTGACGGTGCCGCAGAAGGCGCAGCATCCGTCGGTGCGGCGGGTGCGGCGCTGTCGGTGGGAGCCATGGGCGACGCAGAAGGTGCATCTGTCGCGGCGCCGCCCGCTACCGACGCGGCCATGTCCACCTTCTCACCCTGGGAGGTTTGCCCGGGACGTTCGTACTGAAGGCTGCCCACATAGGCAACGACCTTGCGCGCTTGATGGGAGTCAGCTGAGACCCCAGGCGGGCATGCCCTTGGCCTGAACGCCTTCATCCACCGTCTTGTAGATGTCCATCAGCGTGCCCTTACCGTGGATCCAGTGGTCGTCGGTCAGGTTCGGACCAATTAGGCCCTGGCCTTTATCCGCGTGGCACTGCTCGCAGCGGGCTTTGAAGACCGCCTGGGTGTCACCCATCATGGGCTTGTTCGCCATCAACTTCGCCAAGCCCTCTTCGGACACGGCGTCGCCCATCGCCATCTTGGCTTCGGCTTCCCGCGCCTCCTTCAGCTCGTCCACATAGGCCTGGGCCACCGAGGTGCCCTTGGCACCGACGTGGAAGTGGAAGAAATAGAACAGCGCGAACCAGAAGCTGCCCCAGAACATCCACACCCACCATTTGGGCATGGGGTTATCGTACTCACGAATCCCATCGTACTCATGCTCCAGCAGCTCGTCGGTGACACCGCCGGGAGCTGATCGTTTGGAATCGTCGATGCTCATCGTTCTTCTCCTGCTGCGTCGCGTGGGGTGCGCAGCAACTCGTCGTCCAGGGGCATGAGGCGCGCGGCTTCGTACTCGCTCTGGTGCTTCTTGCTGTAGACCCGGAACACCACGGCAATGAAGACGGCAAAGAAGATCAACAGGCCAATTTCCGCGTAGCTAGTGAGCCCCATGTTGCTCATGATCTCGCTGAGTTTCATGTCACTGGGCTCCTTGTGCGGAAGCAGGTGGTGTCGTTCGGCGCGCCGGCTGCCGCGTTGGGAGTTTCTTTGATCGCTCGCTGGTTGTGGGGCGGTCTTCGATGTCGGTGCCGAGGCGCTGAAGATAGGCGATCAGAGCGATCACCTGCTTGTCACCCAGTCCCTTCGGGCCACCCTGGGAAGCGACCTCGTACGCTGATTCTCTCTTCGCCTGCTCTCGCGCCTGGGCTTCTGCCTTGTTCACGGAGTCTCCGTACGGCACCCCGAGCATCACCATCACGTCCACCTCGATGTTGGATCACGCTGAAATCGATCTCGTCGCGCAGCATCGACTCATATGCTGGCATGATCGACTGGGGCGTCGTGCTGCGCGGGTCCTCCATGTGGCGCACGTGCCAGAGGTGCGGGTACTTGCCACCGACGCGGTGAAGGTCAGGGCCGATGCGGCGTGAACTCCCACTGGAAGGGGTGATCGTAGACGAACTCCCCGGGCTTGAGTACTCGCCGTAGCGCTCGGTTTCCGCGCGCATCGGCCGCACCATCTGCGAGTGACAGTTGTAACACCCCTTCGATGTACAGATCCCGGTCCATAAAGCTCGAGGGGCGGTACGGCTTGACCGAGGCGATGGTGGGCACGTTCGACTTGATGAGGAACGTCGGGATGATCTCGAAGAGCGACGCGATGGCCACGGCTACGACCAGCACCGTGAATGGCAGGCTTCCGCCCCCAGACACGGTGCCAAGCTGCCTGAGTGAAGTAGTTCAGTTTATGAGCGAACTCGAGCACCGGCGCGTGAGGCGGAATCACCAGCTTCGGCGAGGGTCCTTCGTACTCTCCGGACGAGGGCCGGAGCCTCTTGCACGAGCTTCTCGTACTCCTTCTTGGGTCTGTGCTTCCAGGTCATGACCATAGTTCACCAGGCACATCACCACACCGGAAACGAACATCAGACCACCCAGCGCCCGCACCCAGTACATGTGCAGCACGCGGACGACGCTCGATGAAAATCTGGTGCGAGACGCCCGGTCTCGTCGAAGGCGCGCCACATCAGTCCTTGGGCCTACCCCCGCGGCGTAGATCGCGATGATGTAGAACAGGATCCCCAGGGTACCGATCCAGAAGTGATACTCCGCGAGCTTTGACCATAGCTGGTCTGGAACAGGCGCGGGCGAGCCAGTAGAGCATCCCGAAGGTCATGAAGCCGTTCCACCCCAGGGCGCCGCTGTGACGTGGGCGATGGTCCAGTCGGTATAGTGGCTCAGCGTATTGACGCTCTTGATGCTGAGCATCGGGCCTTCGAACGTCGCCATGCCGTAGAACGTGATCCCCACCACGAAGAACTTGAGCACCGGGTCAGCGACCGGTTCCAGGCGCCACGCAAGGTCAACAGCCCGTTGATCATGCCCTCCCCAGCTGGGCATCCACAGCATGACGCTGAACACCATGCCCAAGGTGCTCGCCCACTCGGGGAGCGCCGTGTAGTGCAGGTGGTGTGGACCGGCCCAGATGTAGATGAACACCAGCGACCAGAAGTGCAGGATCGACAGCTTGTAGCTGAAGACGGGTCGCTCGGCGGCCTTCGCGCGTTAAAGTAGTACATCAGCCGAGGAAGGGCGTCGTCAGGACGAACGCCACCGTTGTGGCCGTACCACCACTGCATGAAGGCATCCTGAACACCCGCGTAGATCGAGTAGCTCTTAAACAGCCCGGCGGGGATCACCAGGTTGTTGAAGATGTGCAGGATCGCCATCGCATGATCGTCGCGATGTAGAACCAGATGGCGACGTAGAGATGATCGCGGCGCTTGGCGATGGTGCCGAAGAAGTTGATCGCAAACGCGACCCAGACGACGGCGATCGCGATGTCTATGCTGACTGCAGCTTTCGCGTACCACGACTCTGGCTGATGCCGAGAGGCAGCGTGATCGCGGCGGACACGATGATCGCCTGCCAGCCCCAGAAGTGGAACTGGCTCAGCCTGTCGCTGAACATGCGCGCCTTGAGCAGGCGCTGCGACGAGTAGTAGACCGCCGCAAAGATGGCGTTCCCGGCGAACGCAAAGATCGCCGCGTTGGTGGGGTTGGTGGGGACGCAGGCGTCCGAACGTTAGCCAAGGACCCACGTTCAACTGAGGCAGCACGAGCCAGGTGGGCGAGCGTCAGCCCCGCGAGCGTCGCAACCAAACCCCCAGATGATGCAGGCGAAGGCAAACTTGCGGACGATTGCGTCATCGTACGTAAAACGTTCGACACGAGTGGTCATCACGCGGGCCGTTCTTCAAGATACGCGCCAAGCACCCGAGCCTGCGGCACTTGGTCGCACCCCAATGGAAGCCGCTGGATTTGCGGAGTTGGTTGGGCTGTATCGTCGAGGCTGACCCGGAGCGCCGCCTTCCCCGAGGCCGACCTCAACACACGCAACTTTCCGCTCGAGCGGTGCCTCGCGAACGAGATGCGGATCCCCGATGATGGCTCTCGAAACTACGAATCCTCGGGGAAAGTCAGAAGATTTGACGCTGGACACGAACCCATAGAGCGACCAGCGACCCGTGGATGCCTCCGCGAGCCGTAAGAACTGCGAACTGACCCTTATCAAAAGCGCCTCGCGAGCGCCGCCCGTGTCGACGACCCCGTCAATTTCGGCACCAAGAGGTCGACCCACCGGCGCACTGGCGCTCGCGCACTCTGTGCCGCCCGGAAGCACGGCGAAGGATTCACCCGCACAGAATCGGGGCAACCCGAAAACGGTCGCGCGACAAAAGCAGCGGCCTCGTCCGTTTCGGAGGAGGGCCATTTCCGCGCGGTCAAGGCGAGTCAGGCTGCCGCGACGTCCGTGACCTGGATCTCGGCGTGCACCTTCGTATCGCAGCGCAGCGAGTTGCTGATCAAGCAGTGCTTCTCCGATTTTCCAGGAGGCGCCAGCCTGCTCGACCACCGACTCGTCGCCTACGACGAGCTTCACGTCGAGCTCGATCTGAGAGACGCGGATCTCCCGCTCCACCTTGTCGAGGGTGCCCGTAGCGTTGCACTCCAGGCTCTCCCACTCGAGCTTGTTCGCCGCCGCGATGGCGCGAAACGTGAGGATGAAACAGTCACTCACCGCCGCCAGCAGCAGCGTCTCCGGCGACCACTGGTCACCGGGACCGCCAAAGGCCTTCGGACCCGCGCTGTCGAGATCGGGAACGCCGGGCGACGTGAGGCGGACGAGCCCTCGCCCCGACCCTGCGCGGCGGCGTGATAGACGCGGGGAAGAGGATCCATCAGCCGACCTCGCGCGCTGCTGCGTGCGCACTTTGTTTGCGTGGGAGTCTAGCTGTCGCACTGCCGCCTCGAAGGCGTCTCGCACGGCCACATAGACGTCTTCCTCCCGTGGTTCTTGCCGCTGTCGCGATTGACGTTGAAGTCGTGACCTCCGCGTGCAACTCTAGGGAGACGGTGTAGATGCGGCCTTTGTGATGATGGTTGTGGGGCGAGTCGACCACCACGTGCGCATCCGTCACGAGCTCCTTGTAGCGATCGAGCTTCTGGGCCTTTTCGCGGATGCGGGCCTCAATCGCGTCAGAGTGCGACAGGTTGCGAAACGTGATTCGTAGCGGAACGCTCATGGATACGACCTCCTTCGGTAGTACCCAAAGCACCTTCCGTGCCGCTCTTGTTCCGCGACACCGAATCGCGCTCTCCCACGTCCTTCACCAGGTTGCTGGTGAGCACCTTCTCTGGTGGCTTCCGCAAATCCTTCACCAGGCCGAACCACGACAGCACAACTAGCGTGTAGTAGCTGATGTCGATCTCCCACCAGAAGAAGCCTTGGTTGGCGCTGCCCTGGTAGTAGTGGTGGTTGTTGTGCCAGCCCTCACCCAAGGTGATCAGCGCTAGCAAGAACGAGTTCTTGCTGGTGTCCGTCGTGGCGTAGCGCCGCTTGCCGAAGCGATGGGTCAGCGAGTTGATCGTGAAGGTGCCGTGATAGAGCAGCACGGTCGACAGAAAGAAGCCGGTAAACAGTGCGCTCGCACCGCCGAGCAGGAACACGCTCACCGCCAAGATCGTCGGCGGAACGAGGTAGTACTTATCGATCCAGCGGAGCTCCGGGTACTTCGCTAGGTCCTTCACCCGGTTCAGATCCGTGTCCTCGTACTTGCTGCACAGGATCCAACCCACATGCGCCCACCAGAAGCCGCGAGACGGCGGATGCACGTCCTGAGGCGTGTCCGAGTACTTGTGATGCACGCGGTGGTGAGACGCCCACCAGAGCGGTCCCTTTTGCGCGGCCGTCGCTCCACCAAACGCCAGCAGGAACTGCATGAAGCGCCCAACCTTGTAGCTCCGGTGGGAGAAGTAGCGGTGGTACGCGCCGGTGATGAAGAACATCCGCACCACGTAGAGCGCGATGCACAGCGCGAAGTCCCCCCAGTTGAAGCCGAAGTAGAAGATGCCGAGCGGCATCAAATGCATGATGGCGAACGGGATCGACTTCACCAGGTCGATGCGCTCGTTGGGCTCGAGCGTGGCACCCGCAGGCGTCACGGGGGAGGGCTGACTCATACGAAGATCTCTAGCGGCCGCTTGTCAGCGTTTCGTCAGGCCCGCATCACGCTTGGTGAATCCTTTCGCGGCGTTCCTGCGGCAATCCCGCAGCGACTTCGTAATGAGCGTCGCTGAGCCGCAAGCCATGCGGAGTTCCAAGCTCGCATCAGTCACGTTTCGTCGCGTCAGCAGACGTCGCGTTCCCCTCATTTCAAGCTGGATTTGGGGGTGAGGAGCGCAATCTTGGCCTTGCGCCCGGTTTTTGCAGTTCCGTCTTCGCCAAATCAACCGCGAGGTGACGCATGAACCGCCCCCTGCAACTCGACACGCTAGAAGCGAAGCTGCCTATCAGCTTCAACTGGACCTACGAGCATGACCGACCGCAGCTGAATCGCCTGTATCGCAAGGCGCTCGTTTCCCAGTGGAATGGCGAAACGGATCTCGATTGGAGCATCGACGTCGACCTCGAAGCGCAGAACATCCCCGAGTTCATGCACCCGCTGTTTGGTTCGTCGCTGTACGACAAGCTGACGGACACGGAGAAAAAGCGCCTGCAAGCCGAGCTCACCGCGTGGACCCAGTCCCAGTTCCTGCACGGGGAACAAGGCGCCATGTTGGCCGCGGCTCAGTTGGTCGACTGTGTGCCGGACACCGACAGCAAGCTCTACGCAGCGACTCAGGTGGTGGACGAGGCGCGTCACGTCGAAGTGTTCGACAAGTACCTCCACGAGAAAGTCGGCTTCTCCTACGACATCAACCCGCACCTACGCACGCTCCTCGACTTGATCCTCACGGATAGCCGCTGGGACATGAAGCTCTTGGGGATGCAGGTGATGGTCGAAGGCCTGGCACTGGCGGCGTTCGGCGTGACGCGCAACAACGTGCTCGAGCCGCTGCTCAAGGACCTGACGGATCACGTGATCCGCGACGAAGCACGCCACGTGGCGTACGGCGTACTCTCCCTCAGCGACCACTACCAGGGCATGCAAGAGTCTGAAGTTCGCGAGCGCGAAGACTTCGTCTACGAAGGCGCGCGCCTGATGCGCGACCGCTTCTTGTTCCAAGAAGTCTGGGAGAAGATGGGCATGCCCGTCGAGGAGTGCATGCGCATCACCTTCGAGAACGAGGGGCAGAAGCAATTCCGCCAGCTGCTCTTCGCGAAGATCGTTCCAGCGGTAAAGCGCATCGGCCTTCTCTCCTCGCGGCAACGCGAACGCTTCGAGGACCTCGGCATCCTGCAGTACGAGAACTGGGAAGATCCGGCGGACGAGGAGAACTAAGGGTACCGGGGGGTACCCAACCCAAGAGCCCCGTGACTGCAGTCACGGGGCTCTACCTTTTCGGCGCTGCAGGCCTTTTGGGAGCCGCAGCGGTTGCCTCAGACAGGGATGACCGGCAGGCTCTCGGAGATGGCCGCGATTTGCTGATTGCGGTCGGGCGGCACCACCATGACCGGCACGTCTGCGTGACGCACCACCCACTCGGCGACGCTGCCGAGCAGCAGCCGCTCGAGCCCTTTGCGTCCGTGGGTGCCGAGCAGCAACATGTCGTAGTCGGCGTCCACGGCTTCCTCGACGATGCGCTTCTTCGGGTCTCCGCGCAGGATCTTGCGTGTCACCGTCACGCTCTCAGGGAAATGCGCCGCCTGAATGAACTGCACGAGGTCGCTGTCGAGGCGCGCCGCGGCCTGGGACTGAAACTCTTGCGCTTGATAGGGCACGTCCGCGGTCGGGTCGTCCGACGGTGTGAGTGGCGGCTCCCAGACGTAGGCCACGCCCACCTCGGCGCCCCAAGAATCCGCAAGGAAAGCAGCGTAGCGCAGCGCGTGAGCGCTACACGGCGAGAAATCCACGGGGACCAGCAGCTTCTTTGGCTCGTTCATGCCACCTTGACTCCCGAGTAGTCACGCACCAGCTCGTCCGCCATTTCCTTCAGGAAACCATCGTAGCCGTGGGAACGCCGCGCACGCTCGAAGTCCTCGAAGGCCTGGGTGAGTTCCGCCGCGCGCTCGCCCTGGAGCAGCTCGACTGCGACGGGATAGATCCTGGTGTTCTCGCGATCGACATGCGCGCGCATGAAATCAACCAGCTCCTGCCCGATGCTCTTCAGGTGCCGGAGATCTTCTCCCGTCCACAGGCCGCGCTGCGCGGCTGCCTGCCGGATCACCCGCATCAGGTAGCGTTCCTGGTTGTGATCCTTGCGCAGGTGCTCGAAGTCTTCACTCTCCCAGTCGCAGCCCGCCTTCACCATCGCGGGCATCAGCACCGCCTCTTCTTTCTCGTGGTGACACAGGTCGACGAACTCGCGAAAGAACGTGACGAAGCGATGCAGGTCCTGACGGACTTCCTCGGAGTCCGTTGGCAGCTGCTTCAGGTAGTTCTCGAAGGCGTCCGTGACTCGAAGGATGAGCCGGTGTTCGTCGAAGAGCGGAGTGAGTACAGACATCGAACATCTCCCGTGACAGGTCGAGTGGGACCCTTCAAGTGACGTGCCAGGACCGCCCCGCGAATTTTTCTCGGGCTGGTGCCCCTATTTTTCCCTCAATCTGACGCGGTCAAACGCACCGCTTGCGGAGGACCGTTCGCCAAACGCAGATCTTACGCGTTTTACGCTGCATCGGCTGCGTGAGCCGCTCGGGGCGCTCCGCGGCACGCTGGGTTTCGTTTCGATCCAGGGCGCGACGCGAGGGCACTGCTCTTGGCCTGCGCTTCGCAGGGGGCGACACTTGGAAGCGAGGAACCATGGTCCAGCTGAAAAAGATTCTGTGTCCCGTCGACTTTTCGGACTGCTCGAAGCTCGCCCTGGATGAGGCGATGCGCATGGCAGAGAGCTTCGGCGCGGAGCTGACCGTGCTGCATTGCTTCGAAGGCTCGCAGTACGTCCGCCCCGATCTAGTCGGGTGGACGTACGCTGGAGAGCACCGGCCACTGCGGGAAATCGCCCAAGATGACGCCCGTGCGGAGCTGGCAGCGTTGCGCGCGACGGTTGGAGATCCCAAAGGGGTCCACTGGCGGGTAGAGGAGGGCGCTCCCGTAGAGACGATCCTCGAGGAGTCCAACGCTGGGCTCTACGACCTGATCGTCGTTGGGACCCATGGCCGCACTGGGCTCACGCATTTGTTGCTTGGGAGCGTCGCTGAACGCATCGTGCGCAGCGCTGCCTGTCCCGTGCTGACCCTACGTAGCCGCAAGCAAGCCGCGTAGCGCTTCAAGCTCGAGCCAGGGAGGCGCCGCGAGGTAGCGACGCCGCACCCTCTCCCCCAAACCCCTGAACCGAAACAAAACGGGCCTCACATCCCTTTGAATGCGAGGCCCTACCCCCGAGCCATTTTTCCCCAAGGAAAACCCTGACTCAGCTGCGTCCCTAGACGCTTGAGCGAAGTGTCAGGGGATCTCGCTGTGGCGCGAAGCCCCGCCCCACTGCCTGGAGCTGTAGTGGTAAGTGTGGCGCCGCGCGTGGTGCTCGAGGTGTTGAGCGCACCACAGCTCCTTGCCGCCGCTGGCCTGGCGAACCTTGACGCACTCAGGGCAAGCCGGCTCGATTTTGGGCTCCGTGGGAGCGCTCTTCGGGCGAACGACGCTGACGGAGCAAGGCGCTAGACGCACGACCCCTTCAGCAACCGACCCGAGCAGGAGCCTGGAGACGCCGCGCCGCCCGTGGGTACCCACAACGACTTCCTCCGCTTCCAAGTCCGTCGCGAGCTGGGCGATCTCGTGGGCGGGTGAGCCGACGCGCAAGTGCGTGACCAGATGCGATAGCTCGAGCATCCCGTGGTCGGCTTCCCAAGCGTCAATCCGTGCCTCAACGTGCTTTTTCAGCGCCGCGGCGGCCTCATCCAAGCTGAAGGTCTCGGTACCCTCACCGAGCTCCACGCTAACCATCGGACCGTAACCGTGAGCGACATTCACCACGTGAATCTCAGCGTCCGGTCTGTCCTGCACGAGCTGGAAAGCTCGCTCGAGGGCGAGATCGCCCAACTTCGAGTAATCGGCGCCTACCACCACGGTGTAGTGGCTTGCTTGTTCCGAGCTCATCGCACTAGCTCCTTCGTTGCGCTTCGAATGCTTGAGGGGAGGAGTGGATCCCGACGGATTCAGTCCCAGTCGGCGCAATGTCTGCAGCGAGCGTGCCAGCGAGCGCTTGCCCAGCTTTGGAACCCACCAGGCCTCGAAAAGAGTTCGAGACAGCGTCGCTGGGCCGCTCGCGCTTTTGCGTAATTCTAGCGCTCGCGCTGCCGAGCCCCGCATCCCGTTCGTGCGACAAATCGCACCCCGCCGCTGACCTTGCTGCCCCCGGTGCCATGCCTAGTTTGCGTTAGCCGAAGCCGGATCGCCCCAATTCCGGGGTGAAGGAGCTTCGGATGACGTGCGTACAGCGTTCCGGCCGAGCACCAGCGGGTGAGTCAGGCGGGGGCCCAACGCGCACCGTGGCTCGTGGCTGTGCCTCGCGTAGGCGAGCGTGCGTCTGCGCGGAGGGTCTTGAACCATGCTCAGTGTCCTCCTACATCCTACAGCTGTGTCGTCGCAGCCCCTCGATATCGAAAGTGTGAAGCAATACGTGGGATTCGACGCTGAGTCGGCGAAGCTCCTACGCGAACTGCATCCGCTGGCGGAGCCGCACTTCGAGCGCATCGTCGACGACTTCTACGCAGCGATCCAACAGCACCCGGACGCCCATCAAGCGATCACCGGAGGCAACGCGCAAATTCAGCGCCTGAAGCGATCCTTGGTGCGTTGGCTGGAGTCCGTTCTGCTGGGACCGCATGACGAGGACTACGTGGCAACCCACTCGCGCATCGGGCGCGTGCACGTGCGCATCGCGTTGCCTCAAGAGTTCATGTTTACCGCGATGAACCGCATCCGCAGTGCGCTCACGCACATCACGGTCGAGAGTTTCCACGAGGATCACGAGCGCTGCGCCCACACGATTCACGCGGTCGGCCAAGTCCTCGATCTGGAGCTCGCGCTGATGCTCGACACCTACCGTGAAGACTTGGTGGCGCGCATGCGATCTCACGAGCGCCTGGCAACCATCGGTCAGCTCGCGGCGAGCGTCGGTCACGAGCTCCGCAACCCCTTGGGCATCATCGAGTCGTCGCTCTACTTGTTGCGCAATCGCGTCAGCGACCTGGCAGCAGCGGACCCCAAGGTGGAGAAGCACCTCGGTCGCATCGCGACTCAGGTGCGAGTCTGCAACAGCACGATCACCCAGCTCCTCGAGCTCGCGCGGAGTCGCCCACCCTCGAAAGGCTGGCGCAATCTCCGTCAGGTGTTGGACATCGCGGTGGAGTACGCCCCACTCGGTCCAACCGCCTCGGTGGAGCTGGATGTCCCCGAAGACCTCCAGGTGCTCGTCGACGCGGATCAACTGCGTCAAGTGTTGATCAACCTGTTCCACAACTCGGTCCAGGCGCGCTCAGACGTGACGATCCAGGTCAGCGCGCGGGCCGTCCCTGGTGGACACGAGATCGACATCGCCGACAACGGTCCAGGAATTCCAGCTGATATCCGTTCTCGAGTTTTCGATGCGCTGTTTACGACCCGCGCCAAAGGAACAGGCCTTGGCCTGAGCCTCTGTCGGCGTATCCTCGAAGCCCATCGCGGGGAGATTCAGCTGGTGCCTTCGGAGATCGGCACGATCTTCAAGCTCTGGCTTCCGGACCACGAAACCGAAACCTCTGGCTCTTCCGAGTGAACCGATGACCTCGAACCCACTCCTGATCGTGGATGACCACGTCGAGCTCGCCGAAAACCTGGCCGAGATCCTCGAAGACCTGGGTCACCCTTGTCGCATCGTCGAGAGCGCAGACCAGGCCCTGGACGCGCTGAGTTCCCAAACGTTCTCGGGAATCATCACGGACTACCGCCTGCCGGAGTCCTCGGGTCTCGAGTTGATCACTGAGCTGCGCAAGCGCGGCGTCTCCACCCCGGTGGTGTTGATCAGCGCTTTCGCCGCCGACGACGTGGTCCGAAAAGCCCACGAGATCGGCGCGCTCGACGTGCTGGCGAAGCCAGTGGACTTCGATCAGCTGGAGCGCCTGGTCCGGGCCTTTGAGAAGAACGAACGCGACATCCTGATCGTCGATGACGACCGGCGCTTCGCAGAGAACATCCAAGAGATCCTCCATGACGCCGGCTTCGAGGTGTCCACCTCGGAGTGCGCGAGGGAGGCCTTGGCGCGACGGGACCTGCCCCGCCTCGCCGTACTTGATCTAATGTTGCCGGACGGAACCGGCATTGACATAGCCAAGCGGCTGTTCGCTCGCGACCCGACGATTCACATCTTGATCCTCTCCGGGCACCTCGACCCGGACACGGCCGCTGACATCGAGAAGCTGCCCGGCGTGATCTCCGCGCTACCGAAGCCTATCGCAGCAAACGACCTGCTGGAGCGCGTGGGAAGCGCTCTCGAAAAATGAATCCGGACCGGAGCGCCCCGCTCAACATCCTGATCGTCGACGACAACGCCGCCTTTGCGGAGAACCTCGCGGACATCCTCGACGAACTCGAAGGCTTCGACGTTCAATGCACGGCCCTTCCGAGCGCGGAAGCAGCGCGCGCGTTCGCAGCCGAGCACGACGTTGCGCTCGCGCTGGTCGACGTGCATCTGCCTGACGATAAGGGCACCGCGCTGCTCTCGGACATCCGCAAGGGTTCCGAGCACGCGCAGGTGATCGTGATCACGGGCGATGCGACGGTCGAGACCGCGATCGCTGCGGTAGACGGCGGCGCGTTCAGTTATATCGTCAAGCCGTTTCCCCCTCCGCAGTTGCTGGAGAAGGCGACACTAGCGCTGCGCCAGGCTACGCTGCTGCGCGAACGCCAGGAGCTGCGCGCGGAGCTCGAGACCTCCGAGGCCAAGCACCGCAACGTAGTGGAGAACGTCCCAGCGTTCGTGCTGGCGTTGAACGAGCACGGCGAAATCGTAGTCTGGAATCATTTCCTCGAGGAAGTAACTGGGTTCCAGCGCGAAGAGATGTTGGGCAAGGACGGAGAGCGTCTCGTTGGGGGAGAGGGTGACGCTCCACTGCCGCTCAAAGGCGGCGGTCACCGCCTCGTGCGGTGGCAACGTGCCGTTGTCAGCAACGCGCCCAAGAGCCGCCTCACCTACGCCATGGGCGTGGACGTCACCGACGAACGCGAGATGCTCCAGCGCACGCTGCGCAGCGAGCGACTCGCCGCCGTCGGCACGCTGGCGGCCGGCCTGGCCCACGAAGTTCGAAACCCGCTGAACTCGGCGCTGCTCCAGCTCCAGGTGCTCGAGCGCCGAATCGCCAAGGGCAAGACATCGCCGCCGGAGCTCGCGCCGGTGGTGCTGGTGGTCAAAGACGAGATCCGGCGCCTCGAACGCCTGGTGGCGGACTTCTTGGCGTTTGCGCGCCCGACACGGGTCGAGCTCGCGCCGCACGATCTGAACGAGGTCGCAGACTTCGTGGTCGCCTTGGTCGCACCCGAAGCGAAAGCGGTGGGCACCAAGCTCAAGGTCGTCAAGGCAGAGCAACCGCTCTGGGTGCCCCTCGACCCCGAACGTTTCCGCCAGGTACTACTTAACTTGATCCGCAACGGCGTCGAGGCGAGCGGGGCCAGTGGCACCGTCACGCTGCGGATCAGTTCCAGCGACACCGAGGCCTTGCTCGAGGTGACGGACGACGGGCCTGGCTTTCCTCCCGATGCCCAGATCTTCGACGCGTTCTACACCACCAAGGACACAGGAACGGGGCTCGGACTCTCGATCGTCCACAGCCTGGTAACTGCCCACGACGGTAAGATCTCGGCGGTTTCGGTGCCGGGGAACACCTGCTTCACGATCCGGCTCCCCCTCGCCCCCGGCGTGCCCGGCGATAGCAGCGCGCAAAATTTACCGCCCACAACCGCGTGAGAGCAGCACGTGCGCGTGGTGTTTATGCGGTCCTGGCGCTAAATCTGCGCCGAGCGCGAAGAATGCGTTTCGGCACGCAAGCTGCATTGGCGAAGGGCGAGGCGGACCCCGCCCGCACTATCACCGGGATTGGATTTCAGCATGAGCAAGGAACGCATCCTCGTAGTCGATGACGAAGCCAACGCGCGCACCGCGCTGGCGGAGTTGCTCAAGGAAGAGGGCTACTCGGTCGAGACTGCTGCCGACGGGTTCAAGGCGCTGTCGAAGTTCGAGGAGGGTCACCCAGACCTGGTCCTCACGGACTTGAAGATGCCGGGCATGGACGGCGTGGAGCTCCTGCAGAAAGTGCGGCACGCGGACCCCGACGTGGAGGTCGTGGTGATGACGGCCTTCGGTGCGGTGGACACGGCAGTGCAGGCGATGCGCTCCGGCGCAACCGACTACCTGACGAAGCCGCTGAATATGGACGAGCTCGTGCTGGTGTTGGAGCGCGCCCTCGAACGACGACGCCTGCGCAGGGAAGCGGGTGATCTGCGAGTGCGGCTGGCGGAGCGCTACAGCTTCGACAACATCATCGGCTCATCGCCTGAGATGCAGTCGGTCTTCAAGACCATCGCGCAAGTCGCGCCAAGCAAGGCTTCGGTGTTGCTCACGGGCGAGTCGGGTACGGGCAAGGAGCTTGTCGCTGCCGCGATTCATCAGCACTCCCCGCGGGCGAACGGTCCTTTCGTGCGCGTGCATTGCGCAGCGCTCGCCGAGAGCCTGCTGGAGAGCGAGCTGTTTGGTCACGAGCGCGGTTCGTTCACGGGCGCTGATCGTCGCCGCGAGGGTCGCTTCGAGCGCGCTCATGGCGGCACGCTGTTTCTCGATGAGATCGGCGAGATCCCTCTGGCCACCCAGGTCAAGCTGCTGCGCGTCCTCCAAGAGCGCGAGTTCGAGCGCGTGGGCGGCGACCAGACGATTCAGGCTGACGTAAGGGTGATCGCCGCGACCAACCGCAACCTGAAGGACGAGGTGGCCAAGGGCAATTTCCGCGAAGATTTATTCTATCGCTTGAACGTGATCAACCTCAAGCTCCCTGCGCTGCGCGAGCGTGACAGCGACATCCCGGCGCTGGCGACGTTCTTCCTGAACAAGTACTCGGCCGAGAACGCCAAGAGCGTCACCCGCATCGCGGATGGGGCGCTCGCCCGCCTCACCCGTTACAACTGGCCGGGCAACGTCCGCGAGCTCGAGAACGTCGTGGAACGCGCGGTCGTCATGGCCGAAGGTGACGCCATCGAAGCCGACCATCTGCCGCCCGAAGTCAAGGCGGATGAACGCGACTTCGGCATCAAGATCCCGGGCTCCACCCTGTCAGACATCGAGCGCTTTGCGATCCTCGAGACGCTGGCTGCGGTGGGAGGCTCGACCAGCAAGGCAGCAGCGACACTGGGTATTAGCCCCCGCAAGATCCAGTACAAACTCCACGAGTACGGCGCGGCGCCGAAGAGCGGCACCCCGATCGTGGAAGACTGAGCAGCGTTTCCACGAGGCAGTCCCAGCCGAAGTTTGCGCTGGGGCGCCCTCGCGGTCCTTCAACGGGCCGCGGGTCATTTTGGGGCCTTTGGGGAAATGCGCTTGACCGCCTGACTCGCGAGCAGGAATCTGCTCGCGACAAGGGGAAAGCATGCAGCAAGGCCAAGCTCAGTTCGGCAGTCAGATCACCCTGCGTGATCCGAGCACCCAGCAGCCGGTTCAGACCAACGTCCACGGCACCGTCAGCTACTCGCTGAACGGCGATCCGGCTCAATACCAAGACTACGTACGGCAGGCTGTGATCAAGGCAGCCGAGCAAGTGCTCGCGCAGAAGCTCGGCGCGAACCAGCTCGCGATCCCCACGCTGTCGATGAGCGCGGCGGCCCTCGGCCCGGAGATCGCCCAGGCGGCCCAAGCCCAGATGCAGGGCGTGCAGGTGAGCCAGCTGCAGCTCAACATCAATCCACAGCAAGCTCCGGCACCGCAGCCGATGGCGCCCGCGCAGATGCCGCCCACGCCCATGCAGGCGATGCAGAACTCCTTCCAGGAGAAGGCGCAGGACGCCCTCGATCCGAGCAACTACGAGGTCAAGGCCAAGCTCAACATCGGCGGCTTCAAGGTGAACATGAGCTCCGAGGATGGGCTCGACACCGATGGCTTGAAGAAGCAGGCGGTCGACAAGGCCAAGAGCAAGCTCATCGGCTGCGTGATCGTCGCGGTGATCCTCTTCATCGTGCTGATCGGTATTCTCGGTCTCGGTTGGTACATCTACGCCGAGGCCAAGAAGTCGACGGTGGTTCCTGCGACGCCAGGTGGCGCCCCAGCCGCCGCTTCGGATCTCAAAGACGCCGACTGGGATGGCAAGTCTCCGTTCAACTGCGGAGGCAACGACGCTTACCGGATCAAGGGTGTCACCGCGAAGCTGACCTCGGGCACCGCCATCACGGCTGGCGCCAACTGCACCCTGGTGATCGAGGACTCCAACATCGAGGCTCCAACCGGCGTGTCGGCGCTTGGCAATTCAAACATCACGATCAAGGGCGGCTCCGTCAAAGGCAAAACGGCAGCGCTCAAGGCGCTGGGCAACTGCAAGATCACGGTCGAAGGCTCGAAGATCGACGGCAAAGTGACGAAGCTCGGCAAGGCCGTCATCGAAGGCGCCCAGTAGGAACGTCACCGCTCGCGCGCGGCCAGCGCGCGAGCTACGCTGAGACCCATGCGCGCGGCTTTCCTCACGGATCTACACCTGGGTCCTCGCGCCACCTTCGAGGGCAAGCTCCGCAAGATGAGCGACCAAGCGGCGCCTTTCTTGCGCGAGCTGGTGAGCTACCTATCGGGCCCCAACTTGCCCCGGCAGCGCCCTCAGCGCGCGACGCCTCTCGACGTGCTGGTGAACCTGGGGGACGTGCTCGAAGACGAATCGCCGGAGGCTGACTTCGCTCGCTACGGAGAGTTCGTCGCCGAGCTGACTCGCCTACCCTGCCCAGCCCTTCACGTCGCTGGCAACCACGATCGCGTCCACCTGAGCGACCTCCAGTTGCGTGAGCTGTGGCAGGTCACCGGGCTCGAGGTGGACCAGCTCCACTACTCCCGCGACATCGGCGGCGTGCACCTCTGTGTCCTCGCGACTCGCGAGACGAAGGACATCGACGTTCGTCTCCCCGCGGAACAGCTCGAGTGGCTGGAGAAGGACCTGAGTCAGACAGAGCTCGCCACGGTCATCTGCATCCATCATCCCCTCAGCGACTGTGTGCTCGACGGCAACCGCTGGTTTTCCCAGGCCCCAAACATCTGCCGCGTGGCGGAGCGCAAAGCCTTCCGCCGAGTGATCGAAGCGAGCGGAAAGGTGCTCTTGGTGGTCAACGGGCACGCCCACTGGAACCACTTCGACCTGATCGCCGGCGTCCCGTACATCACCCTGCAGAGCCCCATCGAGAACCTCGACGCAGACGCCCCAGGCCGCCCCGCGAAGACCTTCGGCCTCCTCGACGTTGCCCCAGAACGCGCCTTGTTTCGCGTGTTTGGCGAGCAACCGGCGCACTACCAGCTCACACCCTCTGCGAGCCTCGCGGAGCGCCTGAGAGCCGCCGCCTCCGAGTGATCTCCAGCACCGGGGCGCCCAAACAAAGCCACCCGATCTCCACTTCGTGCTCGCCGACGCCCGAGATTTGGCTAAATTCCCCGGCCATCAAGCGCCAGTAGCTCAGTAGGATAGAGCGGAGGATTTCTAATCCTCTGGTCGGGGGTTCGAATCCCTCCTGGCGTGCCACTCACCCCCAGCCCCGCAACGGAGCTTCGCTCGAGCTTCGTCGCCCCACACCAGGAGGGATGGGGTCCTTGGGGGTTCGCACCCTGAGGGAGTCGCGAACGCTGTTCGCGGCCCGAACGGGTTTCGAGCACCGCAGCGCAGCGAGGAGCGCAGAGAATCCCTCCCCAACTGACCAGCGTAGACGCTTCCGCCGAAACGCTCGAGCTTCGTCGCCCCACACCAGGAGGGATGGGGTCCTTGGGGTTCGCACTGAGGGGTCGCGAACGCTGTTCGCGGCCCGAACGGGTTTCGAGCACCGCAGCGCAGCGAGGAGCGCAGAGAATCCTCCCAACTGACCGGCGTAGACGCTGCAAACAGCAAAGCCGGCAAAGCCGATCTGGAGCTTCGTCGCCCCACACCAGGAGGGATGGGGTCCTTGGGGGTTCGCACCCTGAGGGAGTCGCGAACGCTGTTCGCGGCCCGAACGGGTTTCGAGCACCGCAGCGCAGCGAGGAGCGCAGAGAATCCCTCCCCGACCAACCGGCGCAAACGCGAAGGCAAGCAAAGCCGAAGCCGATCTTGGGCTTTACTCGTCGGGAGGGTTGGCACTCCAAGGGGTTCGCACCCTGAGGGAGTCGCGAACGCAGTTCGCGGCCCGAACGGGTTTCGAGCGCCGCAGCGTAGCGAGGAGCGAAGAGAATCCCTCCCCAACAAACCGGCGCGGACCCTGTAACCAGCGAAGCCGGCGCAGCCGATCTTGGGCTTTCCCCGTTAGGGATGTGGACCTTGGGGGGTCGCGCCCCGCTAGTACGGCGTTTTGCTCCGGTAGAGCCTATAGGAACAAGAGGACACCACCTCGCGTACTAGGCGGAACGACCCTGGTGACTTGTGGGGGGATCCGAAGCTGAAGCTCTACATCATCGAAGCCCTGCGCACGGAAGACGACGAGTTCTCCATCGCCGACTGGAGTTTCGGCGAAGCCCCGTTCGAGGAGTTCTACCGAGCCGCCACCGGACGCGACGTAGACCCTGACGAAGACGGCTACGAAGAGATCCCCGGCGTCGCCGACTTCTTGCTCACGCTTGACGTTTCGGACGCCGCAGCGACGACGCTTCGCTACCTCGGGCTGGAGGCAGGCAACTCCGCATACGAGACTCTGGTATGCCCATACTGGGACTTCGAAGATGGTGTGACCACCGTGGACTCGCTCGAAGGCCTCCAGTCGCTACCGAACCTCGAGGAGCTCAACGCCAGCATACTCGCCCCAGCGTGTAGCTTAGAGCCCCTCACCCGGCTGCCCAGGTTGAAGCGCCTCTCGGGCTTGTCGGTGAGGTGCAAAGACTACGAGCCGCTGACGCGGATACCCGCACTCGAAAACCTAGCGGCGTTCGGAGTCATGCTCGATAAGCAGGCGTTTGAGAGCTATCGAGCCGCGATAGAGGCACTGCGCGCGCGCGGTGTCGAGGTCGACGATCGAGCGCGGGGCGCGTAGCCCACTCCGCCTTGATTCCTTGCGGTAGTCCCCAGGAGTTCTGCGCGGCGCTCGCCCCCGCGATCACAAGTTCGTGCGTCACGTCCAGGGGCCGAAGCGCTCCAAGGACGCCGTGGTTCATGACCTGAGTAGAAAGCGCAGGTACAGCTGAATGCCCGTAGCCCCACACTTCGCCCCAAATCGCCATCATGGGTGGATACGGTGGATACCGCATGCTGGCATCGTGCTCCTCGCTGGCGGGTTACTCATTGGGTGCGGAGCAACCTTCACGTCGCACCACAAAAGCGATGCTCACTTCGATCAGTGTCATGCCTTGGATCTTGAGCCTCAAACCACACAGGCGCGCCGCCTGTTCTGCTGGCAGGAGTGGCTCGACAAGTATTCGTCAGGCCAGTCTCGGGAACGCGTGCAGAATGTCGAGCGTCGCGTACTCGTCTTGCGAAACGGCGATCGCGACCAGCTCGGATCGCAGGTCACTGGCGCCTCCGGGCGAAGTGGTTTTGCGCCGTTCCCTCCGGATAGGCCAAACTCACTTTCCTCCTCCAAACCTACCCGCCCTGATACCCCCAAGAACTCCGCAGGTGGCTGTCAGACAGCCTGCTCTGAGTCTAAAGCGGCGTGTCGCGACATGTGCGACGGAGGCTGCGAGTACTGTATCGAAGAGTTCCGCGACTGCTCCGAGCGATGTGCGAAGCTTAATAGGGGCGAACGCGGAAAAGTGTCGGGACCTCACAGCAACGGGAGTGCGCCCCAGGGCGGTCACGAGCCAGCCAAGCAGTAGGTGAACACGTGAGTGCTCATCAAGCGACGTGTGCTCCGTTCTGGTTGTCGTGATTGCAGAAGGTGCCAACCGGAGAGCACCCCGCGGTCGCGCTGGTGAGAGGACCGAGTCAGCCCGGGTGGGTGGTGATGGGCGGTGAGAGCGTCCTCACAGCACGCTACCGAACTACTGTTCCGGCCGTTCCATGCTGGAACGTGTGGCTGTCTCACCTGAGTCGGCAAATGGCGCTGCGAGCCGTTGGCTCGGATCGTGCTGGTCTCCCTCGGGAGAAACACGATGCCTGCACAACCCACTGAGATCCTCCGCCGCGAACACGCGACCATCCTCGATGCGCTCGACGAGCTCGAAGCGCTCGCCGGTCACGTGATGGCCGGGGACGACGTCCCTCCAGAGCAAGCT
>JAWKRD010000047.1:0-61717 GCA_041389805.1 Polyangiaceae bacterium
GGAAGAGCTGCACGCCATCGACCAGCGTCTACTCGCGGAGACCCGCAAGAGTTGGCTGAAGTGCGCACGCGTCGTTGGGAAAGCGCTTGAAGCGGGCCACTACGATATATGGCAGCCCGGCGTCGTCGAGCTTCACACGCGTCGGCTCATTCAACTGATCGACGCGGGCAAGCTCGAACTCAAAGGCAACCCGCTCCGTCCCCGATTCAGCGAAGTTCGCATGGTGGAGCTACGCTAGGTCGTCGCCGTTCCGAACCTCGCGGATCCGGGTTAGCCTGCTGTTGTGGCGGGATCCGATCGGGGGCTCTACGAGGCATTGCTAACTGAAGAGCTCGAAGCCCAACTGCACGAATTGGGTGAGCGATTGGTCGCGCAGCGTCGGGAGCTGCGAACCGCCGAAGCCGCCGATCGCATCGCGTTGCACCTGGGCCGCGTCATCCAGCGGGCAGTGGAGGCAATAGACGACTCGAATCGAGTCAGTGAAGGGATTCGGCTTGCGCAAGAGCTCATCGCTCAGCTTGCGCAGTCGCTCGGCAGGAGCGACTTCTCCGACGATGCGCCCGTCTCGCCTGGGGGCGTCTTGCATTCGGTTGCTCAGAGATTACCGGACGGGAATGTCGAGTCGCTCGAGGAGCCGCTAATCCCGCTCCTCGATACTGCGTTGCTCACGAACGCGCCCGGCGAACCAGGCGTCGGCCGTCAGCTTCGGACGGAGATAGCTTCCGCCGACCGCATCGATCTCGTGATGGCATTCGTAAGACTCAGCGGCATTCGCCCACTGAGCGAGGCGCTTCGAGCGTTCTGCGAATCGGGTCGCGTGCTCCGAGTTCTCACCACCACCTATACTGGTTCGACTGAGGGGTTCGCGCTGGAGTTGCTTCGCAAGCTCGGAGCGCAGATCCGCGTGTCCTACGACACTGGCATGACGCGTCTGCACGCGAAGGCCTGGTTGTTTCAGCGCAAGTCGGGCTTCTCGACAGCGTACGTCGGCTCGTCGAATCTGACCCACTCAGCTCAGGTGACTGGGCTCGAGTGGAACGTTCGAGTGTCCGGTGCGCGTAACCCCGCAGTGATCGAGAAGATCGCAGCGGTCTTCGAGACGTACTGGAACTCCGGGGATTTCGCACCCTACGATCGTGACGAGTTCCGGGCGCGCACTGAAATCGACCCCAATAACGCTCCCGCGCTCGTGCTGAGCCCGATCGAGATCCGGCTCGAGCCCTTTCAGGAGCGGCTGCTCGAGCAGATCGAGATGTCGCGGCGCGCTGGCCACCATCGGAACTTGCTAACCGCCGCAACGGGCACTGGAAAGACGGTGATGGCGGCGGTCGACTATGCGCGACTCAGGCAGCGCCTGCCTCGGTCGCGCTTGCTGTTCGTTGCGCACCGCGAGGAAATACTTGCGCAGAGCTTGGCGACCTTCCGTCACGCGCTGCGCGAGCCTGCGTTCGGTGAGCGATGGGTTGGTGGAAAGCGTCCTCAGCGATTCGAGCACGTGTTCGCGTCCATCCAGAGCTTGCACGCGACCGGGCTAGAGCTTGTCGACGCTGATCAGTTCGACGTGGTCATCGTGGATGAGTTCCATCACGCGGCGGCACCGTCCTATCAGGCGCTGCTCCAACATCTCGAACCTCGCGAGTTGCTCGGACTTACGGCGACCCCCGAACGCGCCGATGGGTTGCCAGTGCTCGAGTGGTTCGACAACCGTATCGCGGCTGAACTCAGGCTCTGGGATGCGATCGACCAGCATCGCTTGGTGCCTTTCGCGTACTACGGAGTTCACGATGGCCTCGACTTGCGTCGCATTCCGTGGCGACGTGGTGGCGGGTATGACGTCGAGGGGCTCTCGAATCTCCTCACCGCCGACGGCGCGTGGCCCGCATGGTACTCAGCCAGCTGGTCGACCAGATCGCGGATCCCTCGCGCATGCGGGCGCTCGGTTTCTGTGTCGGCGTCCAGCATGCCCAGTTCATGGCCCGCGTATTCAGGAATGCCGGGGTTTCAGCGGTGGCCGTGTCCGGGGACACACCCGAAGCAGAACGAAAAGAAGCCCTGCGGAAACTTGCCAGCGGTGAACTGAACGTCGTCTTCTCCGTGGATCTGTTCAACGAGGGCGTCGATGTCCCCGCGGTGGATACCCTCCTCCTACTGCGACCGACCGACAGCGCGACGCTGTTCCTGCAGCAACTCGGCCGCGGTCTCCGTCGTCATCCGAGCAAGGCGATTTGTACGGTGCTCGACTTCGTTGGGCACCATCGTCGCGAGTTCCGCTTCGATCGCCGGTTGCGCGCGCTCCTCGGCGGAACCCGGAAGCACATCGAACGACAGGTACAGGAGGGCTTTCCCTTTCTGCCCGCTGGCTGCCATCTGGAACTCGACCCGGTAGCCAGCGAGATCATTCTGCGCAACATCAGGGAAGCGGTGCCTGCACGCTGGCACGCCAAGGCAGCTGAGCTGCGAGCGTTCGCTTCCGAGGAGCGCGACCTGAACCTCGGTGAGTTCCTCCACGAGAGTGGCCTCGAGTTGGAAGACGTCTACACGGGAGGCCGTTCTTGGTCTGACCTGATCGAGGCGGCCCAACTCCCGCCGCTGGCAGCCGGCCCTCACGAAAAGACTCTCCGCCGAGCCTGCGGCCGTCTGCTGCATATTGACGACGCCACTCGCATCGCAGCGTTCAGGCGGTTCGTCACGGCAAGGGCCGCTCCCCAGCTGGGCAGCCTGGAGCCGCGTGATCAGCGACTGTTGCGGATGTTGGTCGCCAGTATCACCGGATCCGTGGTCGACAAACACGCGGACCTTGATGCGGGCTGCCGGCTGTTCTTCACTCACCCTCAAATCCTTGAGGAAATAAAACAGTTGCTCGATGTGTTGGCGCAGCGAATGGGACACCTCGGTCGTCCCTTGCACGAGCTTCCGGACGTTCCCCTCGAGCTTCACGCCCGTTACACGCGGGTGGAGATCCTCGCTGCATTCGGGGTGGGTGAGGGCGCTCGCGTGCTCCCCTGGCAGACCGGCGTCTTCTGGGCAGACAGCGTACCGGCGGACCTCCTCGCGTTCACGCTGGACAAGACGAAGGGGCAGTTTTCGCCGACCACGCGCTATCGGGACTACGCGATCAGCTCCGATCTGATTCACTGGGAGAGCCAGTCAGTGACGCGTGCCGACAGTGAAACCGGACTGCGCTACCAGCACCACGCGGAACAGGGCTCCCACGTCATGCTATTTGCTCGGCATGGTGTGGACGACCGGTCGTTCTACTTTCTTGGCCCCGCGAAGTACGTGAGCCATGCGTCGGAACGACCGATGTCCATTACCTGGCGACTCGAGCACCCGTTGCCAGGCGACCTGTTCGCGTCGTTTGCAGCCGCCGTGGCTTGAGAATCACTCCTGCATCAACCGAATGTCGATCTCTTCGACCGGTACCACGTCGGCAAACTCGATGGCGTAGTCGATGGCGGCTTGCTTGGAAGGCAGCTCGAGGATCACGTAGCCGGCGATCAGCTCCTTGGACTCGGCAAAGGGGCCATCGATGACCGAGCGCTTGGCGCCTTCGAAGCGAATACGGGCGCCCGCTGCCGTGCTGGCGAGCGCGCCGGTGGCTTGCAGCGCGCCGGCTTCGGTCATTTCCGCTATCAGCGCGCCCATCTTGGCCATCAGCTCGGTGCTTGGAGGCGCCGCGGGCTTGCTCTCGTCCACGCGGTGCGTGGAGAGGAAGCGCAGCGGGGCGTTCTTCGGTTTCTCCATCATGCCGAGGTCCCAAGGCTCCACGACGGGGCCGAGAAAGAGCTCCACATCGCCGAGCACCGCCGCGAACTTGTCACACCACTCGATGGCTTCTTCCTCTGAGCGCACGCGGAACAAGCCGAAGCCGCCAGGCAGGTCGCGCTTGTTGGTGAAGGGACCGCGAGTGAGCGTGCGCTTGCCGTCCTTGTACGCCAGATGCACGCGCTGCGATGTCGGCTTCAACCCTTCGCCCGACACGAAGACCCCGCTCTTCACGCCTTCCTCCAGCAGCCGGCCAACACCGGCGATCACTTCGGGGGGCGGCGGCTCGCCGCTTTCCATCTCTGCCGTCTGCTTGTGCATCACCATGAATCGCATGTCCGTCTCCTAACAGTGGGGGTTCTAGAGCTGCAACGAACCACGCCACGCCGGATCGACAGCGCTTCGATCTTTTTTCGGACGTGAGCCTCCGGCAGTCACACGCGTAGGCGATAGCGCTGAATTTTCCCGGTCGCCGTCTTGGGCAGCTCCTCGAGGAACTCGATCCAGCGCGGGTACTTGTATGGAGCGAGCTGCTGCTTGACGAACGCCTTGAGCGCCGCGCTGAGCTCCTCGCTCCCGCGTTGCCCTGGCTTGAGCACCACGAAAGCTTTCGGCTTGGTCAGGCCTTCGGCGTCCTCGTGACCCACCACGGCCGCCTCGAGCACCGATGGGTGCTCGCTGAGCGCCGACTCCACCTCGAACGGTGACACCCAGATCCCGCCGACCTTCAGCATGTCATCGGCACGCCCGGAGTAGACGTAGTAGCCGTCTGCGTCGCACACGTAGCGATCGCCGGTGCGCGTCCACGGGCCGTGAAAGGTCGCGAGAGACTTCTCGCGGTTGTTCCAGTAGTAAGCCGCGGCGCTGGGCCCGCTCACCCACAGCGAGCCTTCTTCTCCGTGAGGAACCGGCTCCCCATCGTCACCGACGAGCTTGAGCTGATAGCCCGGCACCGGGCGTCCAGAGCTGCCATAGCGGACGTCGTCGTGGCGATTCGAGATGAAGATGTGCAGCATCTCCGTCGAGCCGATCCCATCCAGGATCTGGCTGCCAAAGCGCGAGTTCCACGCTTCCCCGACGTGGCGCGGTAGCGCCTCGCCAGCGGACGTGCTGACCCGTAGCCTGGGCGAAACCCCGCCTTCGAGCTCCGAGCTCGCGAGCAAGGACGCGAACAACGTGGGTACGCCGCAGAAGATGCTCGGCTGGCTCTCGCGCATGATCCGCGCAACCACTGCAGGCGTAGGGCGCTCTGCGCACAGCACCGCGCTGGCGCCAACGCTGAGAGGAAAGGTGAGCGAGTTGCCGAGTCCGTAGGCAAAGAATAGCTTCGCTGCGGAGTAGACCACATCATCCGCGCGGATCTGCAGCACGCCCTGGGCGTAGAGCACCGCAGTCTGCATCAAGTGCGAGTGCAGGTGCACGGTGCCCTTGGGCGCGCCGGTCGAACCGGAGGAATAGAGCCAGAACGCGACGTCGTCCGGTGTGGTGCTCGCGGGGGTGAGGTGCGCTGATGCCGCGTCGAGCACAGCCTTCAGCGACACGTATTCCTCGCGGCGCTTCCAGTCGTCGCTCTCGCCGAGCGGGGAGTCAGCCACAATCACCTTTGGAGGCTGCGAAAGGTCGCTGATCGCCGCCTCGAGCTTCGGCAGCAGCGCGTCACTCACCACGACCGCCGTGGCGCGACTGTCGCTCAGCATGTAGGCGTAGTCCCTGGGGGTGAGCAATGTGTTGAGCAACACCGGGATGACGCCGGCGCGCAACGCTCCGAGAAGAATGCCGCGGGGAAATCAAACGTATCGAGCAGAGCAGCGCGATCCGTTGCTCACGCTGCACGCCCAAAGACAAGATCGCGTTCCCGAAGCGCGCGGCGCGCTCCGCCAGCTCGGCATAGCTGTGGCTGCCGCTCACGTCGTGATACGCCACGCAGGCTCCGTTGCCAGCCTCGAGGTGGCGGTCCACCAGGTCGGCTGCGGCGTTGTAACAGCGGGGAAAGCTGACGCGCGGCGGGCTGCCGCCGTGCGCTTCCGAGCGGTGGTCGGGCATGAACGGAGTGTACCCGGACGCTCCCGGCTCGTGGCAGCGTTCCTCACCCCAAAAATCTGATGCGCGTGCTAAGTCACGCGTGATGCGTCGCGTCGCTCACGTCTCGGATCTCCACGTGCTCTCCCCATTCGGCGCGGAATGGCGGCGAGCAGTGTTCAACAAGCGCATCACCGGCTACGCGAACGTGCTGTTGCGCCGTGGCCGCGTATTCCGACCTCATTACCTGGAGAAGGTGCTGGAGCACGCGGCGCGGGTGGCGGACCACGTGGTCGTCACGGGGGACATCACGAACCTGGCCCTGGAGAGTGAGTACGCCGAAGCGCGGCGCTTGTTCGAGCGAGTGGCAAAGACCACCGAAGTCACTGTTGCCCCGGGGAATCATGATATCTACCTGCCAGAAGTGGGCCGCGAGCGCCACTTCGAGCATCACTTTGGCGCCTTCCTGCGGAGCGATCTGCCGGAGCTAGCGGTGCCGGTGCCCGCGGGGCACTTTCCGTGTGTCAAGCTGCGCGGCCCGGTGGCGCTGATCGCGCTCTCCAGCGCCGTCCCGCGCCCGCCGTTCGTGGCGAGTGGCCTCTTGGGACGCAACCAGCGCGAGGCGCTGAGACGCACCCTCGACCACCCCGAAGTGAAGCAGCGCACACCCTGGATCCTGGTGCATCACGACCCACTGGATGGCCCGCTGAGTCTCGATCAGCTGATGAGCGGCTTCGTCGACGCTCAGGCGCTGCGCAGCGAGCTCGCGGAGCTCAGCCGTGGCGCAGTGCTGTTCGGTCACCTGCACGTGCGCTCCAGGCGGCGCTATCACACGCCAGCGGGGGCCATCGAGGTACTCGGTGCGAGCGGTGGGAGTCTGGATCATGAAGATGATCGGATCCGCGCCGGTTTGAACCTGTACCACCTGGCAGACGACGGATCCCTCGAGCGCGCCGAGGCCTGGGTGATCCACCCGGAGACCCTCGAGCTCGAGGAGAAAGCGCTCGCCGGCGCGCCATGAATTACCGTCGGGTGTTGGTGCTGGTCGAAGTCAGCGCGCACCCCGCGCCAACATTCGACGCTCTGCGGAGCCTGGGCAGCCAGGTCGAGAGCCTGCTCTTGGTGTTCAAGGGTGAGCTCGACAACCTCGAGCCGGTTTCCGTGTGGCATGAGCGGGCGAGTGAGCTGGCGCCGGAGGTGACGCTGCACCGCACGCAGGAGCTGGCTGGTGCTTCGCTGTTCGAGCTGGCGGAGGCCAGCCGCGTTGACTTGTTGGTCGCTGGCGCGCTGTCCTTCGAGAGCGCACGCTTGCTCTCCGATGCTGGAAAGCAGCTCGATATCGCGGTGCTCTGGCCGAGCGAGGCGGGTGCGCCGGAGCGTGTGCGCCACGCCTTCTGTATCGCGATCGGCGAACGCACCCGCTTCGCCTTGATGCGTTTCCTCAAGGAACACGCGGATGCGTCGCTCGTGGTCTCCGTGGCTGGGCCTCCCGCCACTACCTCTGCAGACCTGACGGACGTGCTGCAGGCAAGTGGCGTCGAGGCCCGGGTAAAGCTGATCCCGCGGAGGCAGTCGATGCGCGCCGCGCTCGAGGCAGCGCGCGGGGGTGAGACGGTCGATCTGATAGTCCTCGCCCGCTTGCCTGCGTTGATGCTGGTTGGCTACGCGTGGCCAGCGCCGGTGCTCTTGGTGCCCACCCACAGCGTCGAGGCCCCAGGGCACCGCCTGCTCGACGTGGCCGACGTCGTCGAGATGCAGGGCTGCCTCGACCTGCGGGTCGAGGAGGTGCTGGCCCTCGACGTGCTGAGCACCGTGGCGGAGCGCAAGGTCGCCTTTGCAGTGGGCGCGGAGACGAGAGTGGTGTGCACCACGAGCGCTGACGGTGAGGTGCGGTTGCCCGCGGACTTTGCGCGGGCGAACCGCGTCACCGCGTGGGTCGATGATCAAGGGCCGCCCGATGTGCTCGCAGCTGCCGACCAGCGCTTCGACGTGATCCGTCCGGATACGACGCGCTGGACGTTGTTTGACGCGGAGCTTGCGAGCGAGCGTCTCGCGCAGGTGCCGACGCCAGGCACCAGACCACTCGCGGTGAGGCTACGACCGACTCGGCGGACCAGTCACATTCGCGAGCGGCTGCGTGCCGCAGGCATCGACGCGCCGGTGGTCGATGCCCGCGCGGTGCTGGATGAAGGTCCGGCCTACGATGTGGGCGAAGCCAACGACGCCGTGCGTCTCAGGCGCGTTGCCGCGAGGATGAAGGCTTCAGGCTACCGAGTCTCCGTCTTTGGGTCCCCGGAGGCCGTTGTTCCCAGCGCGATTCACGCTGAGCTGCTGGAAGGCAATCGGGTCGAACTCGAGTTCGACAACGCGCTGGCGCGGCGCTGGCTCCTGGAGGGCATCGACGCGGCGCGACGCTCGGCGAGCCTGCAGACCTACATCGTCGCGGATGATGCCGTGGGCCAGGCAGTGGAACAGGCGCTGGTGCGCGCCGCTGAACGCGGGGTCCACGTGCGTGTGCTCGTCGACTCACTGCATGGGCTACATGGCTCTTTCGGCGCGGAGAACACCTTGCTGACGCGGCTAGCGAACCACCGCGGCATCGAGCTTCGGGTCTCTCGGCCCGTGCCCAGTGTGCCGTCCATGGCCGACCTGAAGTGTCGCGATCACCGCAAGCTCACGATTCTGGATGGCCGCGTGGCCTTGATCGGTGGTCGCAACCTGGCGCACGAGTACTACACGGCCTTTGAAGAGCTCGAGCTCGGTCCGCAGACTCAGTGGCGGCTCCTGCCTTGGCTCGATGCTGGGGCGCGCATCGAGGGGCCGGCAGTCCAAGCCATCGAGGACTCCTTCGTTTCCGCGTGGGTTGGTTCGGGGGGCAGTGGTTACGTGACTCGCGAACCAGGAGCCGCGGGGGACGTGAACCTGCGCGTGGTCGTGCACCGGGGCCTGGAGGACGCGCACACGCTCGACGCCTACGTCGAGCTGATCCGTTCAGCGCGTTCTCATATCTACCTCGTGAATGGCTTCCCCTTGCTGCTGGAACTGCAACACGTGCTGCTGCGGGCGCTCGAGCGCGGCGTGCGCGTGTGCGTCCTCGGCGGGCACCCCAAGCCGATGTATGACGGCACTCCGTTTCCGGGGCCCTGGGAGGCGGCACGCAACACGGCGACCGAGGTCGCCCATTCTCGCCTCGATCCACTGGTCAGAGCAGGGGGAGAGGTGCACTACTACGCCAAGCGAGAGGTGCCGGGGTGGGACGCGAGCCTCGGCGTGGTGCTGCCTCATGTGCACGCAAAGGTCCTGAGTGTCGACGGAACGCGCTGCGTGGTGGGCAGCGCAAACTTCGACGTGACGGCAGCTTACTGGGAGAGCGAGCTGATGTTGATCGTCGAAGATCCGGCGCTGGCGACGGACTATGAACGGCGCATCCAAGCGCTGTGCGACGAGGGCGTGCGCGTCGACGCGAGCGACTCCACGTGGTCTGAGCGCGCTGAGCGCCGGCGCTGGATGCGGCGCTGGCCGGCGATGTTGCTGCCCTGAGAGCGACCCTCGGCGACGCAGCGCAGCATACCTCGAGGAAACGCAGACGAGCTGCCGCCAGCCGCTCGCCTTGACGTCGCTGTTGGAAGCGAGTCTAACCGGCGAATGGGGCTGAATCTCGCGCCGGTGGCGGTGGACTGGGAGCGCCGCGACGGCGCGACGTACTTGCGTTCGGGGCACGCCCTCGAGGCACCGCCTGAGACCCTGGGCGCTCTACTTCGGAGCGCAGCGGAGCGCGCCCCCGAGCGCGTGTTCTTGGCAGAGCGCGCGGGGGACGGACTGCGGGAGGTTCGCTACGCGGAAGCGCTGCGCGCCGCCGAGGGGATTGCATCGCTCCTGGCCGCAGGCGCTGGCGGACCTGTGTTGGTGCTCAGCGGGAACAGCGTCGACCACGCGCTCTTGATGTTGGGAGGCTTCCTTTGCGGCGCACCGATCGCGCCGGTCTCGGTCGCGTACTCCACGCTGAGTCAAGACTTCGGCAAGTTGCGCTACATCGTGAGCAAGCTGCGGCCGGCGTGCGTCTTCGTTGACCGGCGCGGCCCGTTCGAGCGTGCCCTTGCTAGCGATTTACTGAGCGGCCTGCCCGTGATCACGAGCGACGAGCTGCGCGTTGCGATGAAGCGCGAAGCGAGCGCCATGCTCGCCGCCAGAGAAGCAGAAGTCCAGGCGGCCAGTGTGGCCAAGGTGCTCTTTACATCGGGTTCCACAGGGATACCGAAAGGCGTGCCCAACACCCACGGCATGCTGAGCGCGAACCAGCAGATGATCACGCAGCTGTGGCCCTTCTTGACGGAGGAGCCGCCGGTGCTGGTGGACTGGCTGCCGTGGAGCCACACCTTCGGCGGCAACCACAACTTCAATCTGGTCCTCAGGCACGCCGGCACGCTGCTGATCGACGAGGGCAAGCCGCGGCCTGACTTGCTCGCTGCGACGCTACGCAACTTGAAGAGCCTGCCCCCGTCGCTGTACTTCAATGTGCCAGCGGGTTACGCCGCGCTCGTGCCCCAGCTCGAGCGAGACACCCAGCTCTGCCGGGCGTTCTTCTCCAGGCTGCGCGTGCTGTTCTACGCGGCAGCAGCCCTGCCCGAGGACCTGTGGCAGCGCCTCTCCAGGCTGGCGCGAGGAGCTGGCAATCACGACCTCTTCATGACCACGGCTTGGGGCTCGACGGAGACATCGCCACTGGCCACTTCAGCGCATTTCGCGCTCGAACGTGCAGGGAACATCGGAGTGCCCGCCCCCGGCGTGGAGCTCAAGCTGGTTCCACAGGGAGACAAGCTCGAGGTGCGGGTCAAGGGACCAAGCGTGATGACTGGGTACCTCGAGGAGCCCGAACTCAGTCGGGCAGCGTTCGATGAGGAGGGCTTCTACCGCATTGGCGACGCGGTGCGCCTGGTGGATCCAGAGCAGCCGGAGCGGGGTCTCTTGTTTGATGGTCGCGTGGCGGAAGACTTCAAGCTCGCGACCGGTACCTGGGTCAGCGTCGGCGCGTTGCGCACCGGGTTGCTCGCGGCGACCTCACCGGTGCTGCAGGACATCGTGGTCGCGGGGCACGATGGTGACTTCATCGGCGTGCTCGCGTGGCTCAACCCCGGCGGGTGCGCCGCGCTGGCCGACGCGGAGCTGCCGATGGCGGAGCTGGTGGCTCATCCAGGTGTCCGAGAGCACGTCGAGCGCAGCATCGAGCGCTGGAACGCCCAGCACTCGGCCAATTCAACGCGGGTGGCGCGCGTGCTCCTGCTCGCGGATCCTCCGAACATCGATGCCGGAGAGATCACCGACAAGGGCTACATCAACCAGCGGGCGACCTTGGACGCGCGCCAGGCGGCGGTGGAGCAGCTGCTGGATCCGGAACCTTCAGCTGCGGTGCTTTCGTTTCGCACCACTTGAGGCACGCGCGATTCACTCAACTGCGCTGAGGGGACAGCGTCTCTGGTCGCACCACCCGAAACTCCACCAGGCCGAGCCCGGCGACGAAGGCGCCCTCGAACACCAGGTGCGCGATGCCCCACGTAGTCACAGTCGCCCAGTTGCCGAGGAGCAAGCCGACGCAAACCAAGCCCCAGGCGACGTTCGCAAAAACAAGCAGGTCCACGGCCACGCGAGGCAGCCGGTTCAACTGCGACGCCCGCAGCGCGAGGCTCTCTGAGTAGCTCGCGTAGCCGATGTTCGCGGCTGCCATGCACCAGAGCGCGGCACTAGGCAGCTGATGCAGCTCGACCAGCCACCCGTGGAGCGCGACCATCAGCACGCCAGCGGTCGCGCCCGCGCCAGAGTCGAACCAAAGCAAGTTTCTCCCGCGCCGCCCCATTGGCTAAACCTCGCGCGGAGCGCGGTCTGGCGCAATCGTTCGGGGGTGCGGTGTGTTGACTCGTCAGCGAGGTGAGCGACAGCCCGCGTTTTCACTCCGGCAGTTGCCGCCGCTGCTCGGTCGTGCCCCTCTCCCCCCAATCAAGGAGACGGGAGGGTGCCATGAAGCCGGTGATGAATCTTGATGAGGTGGAGCTCGAAGCCGTGGAGCCCGCGGGGGACTTCGAGCAAGCGTATGGCCTCGTGAGCGAGCGCATTGGCGCCAAGAAGCTCGGATACAACCTGACCAGCGTGCCGCCCGGAAAGCGCGCGTGTCCGTTTCACAACCATCACGTGAACGAGGAGATGTTCCTGATCCTCGAGGGCGAGGGGACGCTGCGCTTTGGTGATCAAGAGTACCCGCTGAGGGTCCACGACATCGTCGCGTGTCCGCCCGGAAAGCGCGACGTGGCGCACCAGATCATCAACAGTGGGAGCGTGCCCTTGCGCTATTTGTCGCTGAGCACGATGGACCGTGCGGAAATATGTGAATACCCCGACTCCGACAAGGTCGGAGTCTACGTGGGGGAGTGGGGCAACATGGACCTGCGCAAGATCTTCAGGGCTGGGCAAACCGTCGACTACAACGACGGCGAGGTCTGAGCGATCAGGCGTACGCTCCCAGCGCTTGCAGGACCTGAGCGCGGTGCTTGGGACTCATCGCGAGCCGTCCTGCATCCGTGCGGATCAATCCTGCCGACAGGCGCTGTTTCAGCCACTCCGCGATGAAGCCTGGAGCATAGCCATGGGTCGTGACTTCTCCGTCGCCGAGCGCGAGCAAGCTGGGATACAGCTCGAGATACGCCTCCGCTGAGGGGACGGCGTGAGCGCTGGTGTAGAGGTCGAACAGCAAGTCGTAGACCAGGAGCGACTTGGGGTCGCCGTGGAGCGCGAAGTAGCCTTTTTCCTTGGCGAGGTTGATGAGCAAGGCTCTGAGGCCCGCTTCAATGTTGGGGGTGAGGAGCGCCCGGAGCTCCGTGGAGAAACCGCCGCCGCTGATCAACGTGACAGCTTCTGCAAGCTCCGCGTCGGAGTTGTCGAAGGTGTCGCTGTGCACCAAGCCGCGGACGAATGCCTCGAAGTTTGGCGCGAGCTCGGTGATCTCGTAGTCGAGCTCCTGATCCACGTGGATCACGCTGGGTTCGCCCTGGGGTCCACACTCGCGATAGTCGAGCATGATCAGATCGTGCCCCGCGGAAGGGCAGTCGCAGATGCAGATCCCGAATGTCGGGTAGCCCCACTCCTCCTGCATGAAGCGGCTGCCGAGCTGACCCAGCAATGAATAGGTCGCATCACCGCCGATGCTGTAAAACCCGGTGATGGCGACGTGATCCTCGGCCCAGCTAGTTTCTTCATCCGTGGGGAAGCAGGTCTTCACCGGTGTGCCGCCGTTCTGGGACCGCATGAGTTCGACGTAGGCTGCCGGCAGCTTGAAGCCGAGCTCCGCCTCGACTTCAGCAACCAATTCGGGAGTCACCGCCTTCCCAACGTAGCTCTTGCGCGCGTAGTCGGAGTCTTCCCAGAAGCCGCTCAGGTCGAAGTCTTCGAGCATGCGCGCAGCCTAGTCTCCTGCGCCGGCTCGATGAAGGGTTGAACGCCTGGCCTGGCTGTACGCACGGTGCGAGCATCTGCGCCGATGAGTCGCTACGCCTTCGGGCGACCCGCCGCCACCGCTGCTTGCGATACGCGGTGGTGGTGCATCGACGGGGCGCCACGCCCATCAGGCGCTGCCGCTGTGTGAAGAAGTGTGAATCAGCCCTGGAGGCCTTGCCGCGTGATGCTTCTAAGATATATCTAAGACACCTCTAGATATAAAGAAGGAACATCCCATGCTATTCAGTCACCGACGGGGCTGCGGCCCACATCAACACTCTCATCATCACGGACACATGCGACGCAGGGGTCACTGGAGCGAAGGGGAAGACTGGCCGGGGCGCCACGGCCACGGCCGTGGGCGGCACCGCATGTTCGACGGCGGCGAGCTGAGGCTCGTGCTCTTGCACCTGATCCGCGAGGAAGCGCGCCATGGCTACGATCTGATCAAGGCTGTCGAGACGCTGACTGGGGGCGCCTACGCGCCGAGCCCTGGCGTCGTCTACCCCACGCTCACGCTGCTCAAGGACATGGGGTTCGTCGAAGAGATCGACAACCCCTCGAGTTCGCGCAAGCTGTATCAGGTCACCGAGGAGGGGACGGCGCACCTCGAACAGGAAAAGCAACTGGTCGGGGAGCTGATCAAGCGCCTGGAGTCCGTCGCAGAAGCGCGAGGTCGCACCGACGCGCTGCCTGTGCGACGCGCCATGAATAACCTGCGGACGGCGCTGATCGACAAGCTCACGCGCGGCGCAAAGCGCGACACGATCTTGGATATTGCGGCGCTGATCGACGAAGCCGCCCAGAAGATCGAGCGGCTCTGAGTTCTAGCCCTCGAGGCGTGCGAAACCGCGGCACGCCTTGAGGATCTCGTCCGAGAGCGGTGTACCGGCGGTGGCGCGCGCGAGGCTCAAGCCACCGTACATCAGCGCGATCAGCGCGAGCGCCGTGGCGCGGCGCTGTTTCCCCGCGGGAAGATGATTCGAGAGCTCGCTGGCGAAGAGCTCGAGCTGTTCAACCAGTACGTCACGATGCTCGGGGCTGTGGCTCGAGACTTCGGCGGCGATCGCTGGCAGCGGGCAGCCGGTCTCAGGCGCGTCGCGGTGAGCGGCCGACAGGTAACGCTTCAGGACCACCAACGCCCGCGCCTCGGCGGGTTTCTGCTCGAGATCTTGGAACAATCGCGTGCGGATCGCCCCCGCGGTGCGCCGGATGGTCTCGTCGACGAGCGCCTGCTTCGACGCGAAGTGGGCGTAGAAACCGCCCACGGTGAGGCCGGCACCGGCCATCACGTCCGCGACCTTGGCGCCGCTGATCCCCTTGCTGCGTAACAGCTCAGCCGCCGACGTGAGGATGGCGGCGTGGGTCCTGGCCTTCTGCTCTTGCTTCGCGCTCACGCCGTCACCCGGCGTAGATGCTCGACGAGGGCTGGAGCCACCGCGTCCGGTTGGGTGAGGGGCGCCATGTGGCTGAGCTGCGGCAGCTCGACCAGGGTCGCGTTGCTCGCGGCGGCAGCCAGCGTTCGCGACATGGCCTGGGAGGCGACGGTGGTGGAGCTACCGACAGCGATGGTCGTGGGCGCGTCGTGCGTCAGGCCGAGGAGCTGGCGTTCGTCGTAGAAGCACGCACGCACCTCTTGAAACATCTTCCACCCCACGGCTCGCGTCGCCGTGCGCAGCGGCTCCGGCATGCGCTGCCAGGAACCGGGGCGGTTCCAGTAGTCGATGAACTGCTCGAGCCACTCGTCGCTGCCGCTGCGCTGCGTATCCTCCAGGAACCAACTGTCGTCGGCGGTGAACGCGCTACCCTGCTCGACCGCTGCCGGATCTGCGCCCTTCGCATTGACCATGAAGCGAAACACCACCGGTTCGTAGATGAACGCCGAGGCGACGCGTGGGCCGAGCAAATCCATCACGTGCAAAGCGACGAGTCCGCCGTAGGAGTGCGCGACCAAGTGAACTTGCGAGGTGCCATCCGGCAGCTGGCTCACGACGTAGCGCGCGTCGTCCAGGGCGCTGACGGGGGTGCCGCGCTCCACGAGGGGCGCCGGTGGGTAGCCCAGGTTCCCCGCCAAGAGCGCGCGCTCCTTCAGCCCTGCGGCCTCGAGCGCCGGCGCCCACAGGCTCGAGGTGGTGCCCGTGGAGTGGATGCA
Organism: Polyangiaceae bacterium; assembly: GCA_041389805.1. GTDB lineage: Bacteria > Myxococcota_A > Polyangia > Polyangiales > Polyangiaceae > JAHBVY01. The sequence continues at coordinate 15,419 of JAWKRD010000047.1, forward strand.
CAAGATCGTCGAGTCCATATGACCATAGTCATATGACAATAGTAATGCATGTCAACCCGCCGCTGGAACGCCCGAGGAATTCGGTCAGACTCCTGCCGACAATGTCCCAGATCTCGAGAGGCGAGCTGTACTGGCTGAAATCAGCCGGAGCTCGGGGGGAAAGCGATGTCGCTCACCCCTACGTCGTGGTGCAGGAAGACGTGTTCAATCGCTCGCGGATTGAAACGGTGGTGGTGTGCGCTCTGACGTCGAACCTCAAGCGCGCTACGGAGCCCGGCAATGTTCTGCTCGAGCCGGGTGAAGCTGGCTTGCCCAAGCAGAGCGTCGTCATCGTCTCCCAGATCGACAGCGTCAAGAAGTCGGAGCTAGGAGCGCCTATCGGAGCGCTCTCTGAAGCGCGCATCCAGCAGATCCTGGCGGGGCTCCGCTTTCAGCAGCGGGCTTACTTCCGTGAGGATTAAATGGGCCTGGGGGTGAGGTCCAGCGTTCCTCCCCCCCAACCAGGCTCCAGGCTCCCGCAGTCTCAGATACTCTGGCCGCCGGAGACCTCGATGCGCTGTGCCGTGATCCATGCGGAATCAGGGGAGAGCAGCATCGCCACCGCGGCGCCGACGTCGTCGGGCAGCCCCACGCGGCCAAGGGTCGTCATCGAGGCGACCATGGCGTTGACCTGCTTGTTGTCCCGCACGGTGCCGCCGCCGAAATCAGTCTCGATGGCGCCTGGAGCTAGCGTGTTGACGGTGATCTTGCGGTCACCGAGCTCCTTGGCCTGGTAGCGAGTGAGCACCTCGATCGCGCCCTTCATCATCGCATAGGCGCCGTAGCCGGGCAGGGTGAAGCGGGCCAGGCCGCTCGAGATGTTCAGGATGCGCCCGCCGTCGTTGAGCAGCGGTAGGAGCTTCTGCGTGAAGAAGAACGGTCCTTTCACGTGGAGCTTCATCATGGAGTCGAACTCCGCTTCGGTCGTCTCGGCGAGTGGCTTGTGCAGGCCGGTGCCCGCGTTGTTCACCAGGTAGTCGAAGCGCTCGCGACCGAACGTCTTGCTGAGCTCGCTCTGCAGGCGCTCCGCAAAGGCGCCGAAGGACGCCGTATCAGAAGCGTCGAGCTGGAGCGCCACGGCCTTGCGTCCCTTGGCTTCGGCCTGCTTCACGACCTCGTCTGCAGCGGCGCTGTTCTGGTTGTAGGTGATCACGAGGTCGACTCCGCGATCCGCGAGGTGCAGCGCCATGCTGCGTCCGAGGCCACGGCTGCCGCCAGTGATGAGTGCGATGGGGGAGTTGCTCTGCGTCATGTGATGTTTCCTTTCGACGCTCAGCTTGTGCCCTGGCGGGGCTCAGCAGAAGCCACCTTCTCCCACACGCATTGTCTCGAATCGTGAGACAATCTGCGGATGGACTTGGAGGCGCTGCGCATCTTCCTCAAGGTCGCGGAGGTACAGAGTTTGACGCGGGCAGGGGAACATTTGGGCCTACCCAAGGCCCACGTGTCTCGCAAGCTGGCGGCGCTCGAGGGTGATCTCGACACACGATTGTTTCATCGTTCGACGCGAGTGGTGCGCCTCACGCCCGATGGGGAGACGCTGATCCCGCGAGCGCGGAGCATCGTGCGCGAAGCGGATGAAGTGAGCGGGATGTTCCGCACCGGTCGGCGCTTGCGGGGTCGCGTGCGCGTCGACATGCCCGTAGGACTCGCGCGTAGCCGTGTGCTGCCAGCGCTGCCTGAACTACTCGAGCGACACCCCGAACTCGAGTTGTTCATCAGCACCACCGATCGCATCGTGGACGTGGTGGGGGAAGGCTTCGATTGTGTGCTGAGGGTCGGCGCGTCCGCGGATCTGGATGTCACGCAGAAGAAGCTCGGCGAGCTGTCGGTGCTGAACTGCGTCTCCAGGAGCTACATCGAGCGGCGAGGCGTGCCCAAGCGCCTGGAGGATCTCGATCAGCACCAGCTCGTGCACTACGCGTCACGCCTCGGCACGGATGCGCCGATGTTCGAGTATGAGCGCGGGGGCAAGACCCACTACCGTCCCATGGCTTCGTCGGTCACGGTCAACACCTCGGATGCCTACAGCGCGGCTTGCCTGGCGGGCCTCGGTATCGTTCAAGTGCCGCGCATTGGAATGGCCGAGCGCTTGGCGAGCGGCGAGGTAGTCGATGTGCTGCCGGAGTATCGCTGTGCGCCGATGCCCGTCGTGATCCTGCAGACCCACGGCCGGCGTCCGCCCCAGCGCGTGCGCGCGGTGATGGATTGGATTATGGAGGCCTTGAGGGGGCACTTGGAATGAGGCTGAGCGACGGGATGATTCTGCGCACCGAGCGACTGATCATGCGACCGTTCAACGCGGACGATCGCGAGGCATTTGCGGCGATCAACGCCGATGAGCAGGTGATGGAGCACTATCCGGCTCCGCTCTCCCGCGTTGAGAGCGACGCGCTCATGGACCGCATCAACGCGAGCTTTCGTGAGCGCGGTTTTGGAGTGTGGGCGCTCGAGCTCGGCAGCTCCACGACGCTGCTCGGCTACACCGGGCTAGCGGTTCCCACGTGGGAAAATCATTTGACGCCGTGCGTGGAGATCGGCTGGCGCCTCGGGCGGGAGCACTGGGGCAACGGCTACGCAAGTGAGGCGGCGCGGGCTGCGCTGGAAGTGGCGTTCACCGACCTCGGCCTCGCCGAAGTGTTGTCCTTCACTTCACTCCCCAATCACCGGTCTGCGCGGGTGATGCAGCGCATCGGCATGCGGCGGGACGAGGCCTCAGACTTCGCGCATCCGAACCTGCCCGCGGAGCATCCGCTGAGTCGCCACATCGTCTATCGCCTGTCGGCTTCGGACTGGGAAGCAGAACGAGCAGCGCTTGAGGCCTGAACCAGCCTCGTATTAAACTACAGCCTTGTCCCGCGGCGGGCGGGGCCCTAGGGAGGAGCCATGTGGGACCAACGCTACGCCGATCCTGATTACGTCTACGGAACGGAACCCAATGACTTCCTGAGAGAGACGGCCGAGGCACACCTCCCCGAAGGCGGTTCGGTGCTTTGCCTCGCGGAAGGGGAAGGGCGCAATGGCGTGTTCCTCGCCGGGCTCGGCTTCAAGGTGACTGGAGTGGACGGCTCTTCCGTGGGCTTGGAGAAGGCTCAGCGCCTCGCCAAGCAGCGCGGCGTGGAAATCGAGACCATCGTTTCGGACTTGGCTGACTTCGATTTGGGGGAGGAGCGCTGGGATGGCGTCGTGTCCTCCTGGTGTCACACACCGCCCGAGCTGCGAAGAAAGCTCCACGCTGCCGTGGTGAAGGCGCTCAAGCCCGGTGGCGCGCTGATCCTTGAGAGCTACACGCCGAAACAGCTCGAGTACAAGACCGGCGGCCCGCCGAATGCGGACTGGATGATGACGCTGGACGGTCTGAGGCAGGAGCTAGCGGGCCTGGAGTTCGTCGTGGGTGAGGAGAAGATCCGCGAGGTCAACGAAGGCAAGTTCCACGGCGGGACCAGCGCCGTTGTGCAAGTGGTTGCGAGGAAGCCGCGCTAGCGCGCTCGCCCACCGTTCGAACGCACGGGTGGCGATTGGTTGGGAGGGCGCTATAGGAAGCCGTGGGTATGGGCGCTGAGCGATCGTTCAATACGCTGCGTTTCGCCAAGCTGGCCCTGGTGTTGCTCGTGTTGAGCGGCCTCGGGCTCGCTTACCGCCAGGGCGTGTTCGATCGGTTGGGGGATCCCAAACAGTTCGCGGATGCTGTCGTCGCCATGGGGGCGTGGGGCTACCTCGGCTTCATCGTGGCCTACACCTTGCTGCAGCCCTTTGGGGTCCCTGGCACGGTGTTCGTGGTCGCGGCTCCGTTGATCTGGCCCTGGCCGATCGCGTTTGCGCTGTCGATGGTCGGCACGATGAGCGCCAGCGTGGTCGGTTTCAGCTTCTCGCGCTTCATTGCTCGGGACTGGGTGTCCGCCCGCGTTCCCGAGCGCTTCAAGAAGTACAATCAGGCGCTCGAGACGAACGGTTTCCGCACGGTAGTCATGCTGCGCATGATCTTCTGGATGCCCCAGGTCCTGCACGGCTTCCTTGGGGTCAGCCGGGTGCCGTTCTGGACGCATTTTTGGGGGTCTCTGGTCGGCTACATCCCGCCGCTGCTCGTCGTGAGCTACTTCGCGTCTGAGGTGTTCGATGCCTCTGGCAGCCTCCAGCCGGGTGCCTGGAGATACATGGGGGGCCTCGGGCTCGGGTCAATCGCGCTCATGCTCTTGATGCGCTGGTTCGAGCGCCGCGCAGTGCGGCCGAACGCTGCCTGAAGCGACTACTGGCTGTCGCAGGCGCGCGGGGCATCAACATACGCCTGTCCAAGCGGCGTCAGCTGACCGTCCGCTCCGAGGAGATCCACGTGGGGCACGTTGTTGGCGCGACCGGCGAACCAGGCGTAGCGCTCGATGCGCGGATCGCTCTCGAGGTAGGTCACGGCATCCACCAAGAAGGCGCGTTGCTCATCCGCGTTCTGAGCATCACTACACGCGAACTCCGTGAGCCAGATGGGTTGGCTGAAGCGGCTCTCGTAGGTCTTGAGGTGATTGATCATCCACTGCGCGTGATTGCCGTTCTCTCCGGCGCAGCCGACGTAGATGTGCACCGCGATCGCATCCACGCGGCAATTGGTGCAAGCGCTGAAGAAGTCGTCCAGGTACTTGAACGGGTCCGTCTCTTGGCAGTTTCCGCCGCAGAAGTTCACTGCGGGACTCAGGAGTTTGAAACCTCGGGCGTCGGCTACTGCTTGAACACCGGGCCACAGGGCTGCAGCCTGGGCAGCGGAGAGGTTCGCCTGTTCGCCGAAATTGGGCTCGTTGAAGCCGAGCAGAGTGTGACTGTCGCTCGGTGCCTTGGATTGCACTTCGCTGGTACTCACCCCCGCCCCCCACACCATGGGCACATACTCGAGTCCGATCGACGCGTAGCTGCTCCGCACGCCTTGATCCGGCTCGAAGGCCCAGTTGTACCACCAGCTCACGCCGCTCGAGAGCGCGCGCATGTCCGCCTCCGAGTGATAACCGTAGGCGACACCACGCTTGCAGCTACTGGCATTCCCGGCGGAACCACTTGCTCCTCCGTTTTGAGTGCCGCCGCTCTCGGAGCCCCCGTTGGCTGTGCCACCCGCGCCGCCGTTCCCTGAGCCTGCGCTGCTACCACCGGAGTTCCCTGAACCGCCGTTGGTGGTGCCCGCAGTCCCACCACTGTTCGAGCCAGCGCTCTGAGCGCCACCACTCGCGCCAGCGCCCGCGCTGCCGCCGTTTCCGGAAGACCCATCATCGGAACCCGAGCACGCGATCAGACCTGACACGGCACACAAGGCGATGAGTTGGCGCACGAATACTCCTGTTGGTTCGAGGCTAGGCTCTTAGTTTGACGGTAGGCGCAGCGCGAGCAGCGCGTCGATCGCGGACCTCGGTAGATCCGCGGGAAGGTTCGGTAGCAGCTGAGCGGCTTGGCTGGGGATGTTGTCGGGGTGCACGATCGCGAGCTGGATGGTGCGCTGCGTCTCGTCGAGCAGCACCAGGAAGTAGCGATCGCCGACGGGTCGCTTCCAGACGGGGCATCCGTCGCTCGCACCGCCGACTGCAAGCTCGGGTCCCCGGGTGTACGCCTGCTTCGCGCAAGCGTCTACGACGGTAGCATCCGCGGGGAAGTCATCGCGAGAGCAGCCGCTGCCGCACACATTGCCGCCCACGTGCCCCGCCTGGTACGAGCGCACGCCAGTGCTGATGAACTCGCGGTTACTGTACTGGTTGTTGTCCATCACGACTTCGAACAGGTTGATCTCGCCGCAACCGTCGCCAACGCTGCCCGTCTTCGAGTAACAATTGCAGGCGCCGTTCCATTTGCGCGCCCCGTCGCGGATCAGCTCGGATGCGACGAGGGCAACCCAGGGCCCTGGGTGACCCTGTGCGGTGCCGTTGCAGGCGCTGACTCCCGTGTCGTCGAAGGTCATCGAAGCGAGCAACACGAAGAGCTTCGAGCCCTGCCAGCCGAGACGTTTGACTCCCGGGTCAGCGGGACAGAAGTAGTCGCTGCCGTCGCCGCAGTCGAAGGCCTGGTCTTGTGCGAGGTACCAGACACAGTCGTCGTGCATCAGCTCGCCGCTGATCTGGGTCACCGGCGCCTGGCCTTGGGTGAAGGCGAGATTTTGACCATCGCCGCTGCGGCGATCCCACGCGGAAACGAGCCCCCAGGCGCCGGATGCGACCTGAGGTTGATAGACGGCGACCTGCTTCACGTCGATCGCCTTGAGTATCAGCGTCATTTCTTCATCGAATGGCGCAAGTGTGTTGCTTTGGCTGTGCTGCTCCTTCATGCAGCAGTGCCCGCCCCAGGTATCAAGTCCGTCTTTGTAGTCGCACGCGGGATCGCCCTCGCTACGGTCGATGCGGCGGGGCCACCACCCTGGCGCGCCCACGTTGGTGAACGTCATGCTCCCGCCCTGGGTCACTTCACTTGGTTCCGTGGGGTATTGTCCCAAGCCGCCATCGAGGGTTGGGGGCTGGTTGCCGGTACCGCCGCTGGCTGAGCCGCCATTGCCCGAGCCGCCATTGCCCGAGGCGCCGCTACCAGAGCCGGCGGCCGCAGACCCGGCGTTGCCTGAGCCTGACCCGCCGCTGCCGCCGGCCGCGCCACCCTGACCTCCGAAACCGCCGCTTTGGTTTGCACCGCCATCGGCAGAGTTCGCCGACTTCCCGTCACCGCTGCAAGCGCACACCCCCAGCGAGAGTAAGCCGCTGCAGAGGAACACCGAAGCGGAGGAGGCCAGACGTCGCATCAATAGGCTGGTTGCCGGGAGTTCACGGATCCGTGATGAGAAATGACCCAAAGAAGCGGTCAGAAGCGCTTGACATTCTTCCGGTTTGCGGCGCCTCGAGCCTCGCCTCTGCTCCGAGGTGCGGCTGTGAGTGATACCGTGGGGAAATAAATGCATGGCTGCTGCGTAACGAATGCGTGAGGCGACCGTGACTCTCAGCCGCGAAGAATCGGCGGAGGCTCGCTCAGCAAGCCCGCAGCAGCGCAACCCTTGCGCGACTCTTCCCTCGCTCGAATGCATGCGTGGATTGTCCTAGGCTTCAGTCGAATGACCAACCAGCCTGAGTCTGAGATCCGTAGCGCCCTGCTAAACGTGCGCGATCGACTGCAAGCGATCGAACAGCGGATGCTCCAGCTGGAGACTGAGATGGAGAGTGCGCTCGGGCGCGTCCCTCTCGAGAGACGAGCGAGCGCGCGGAACCTCGTGCACTACATCGCCCTGCGTCAGCAGGACCTGCGTGACCTCCAGGTCGAGCTAGCCGACTTGGGCTTGTCGTCTCTGGGGCGGCTAGAGGGGTGCGTGCTCGGAACCATCCGCAGTGTCTTGATGAGGACGCGCGAAGCGCTCGCCTGGCGTGGAGACGTGGACTCGCTGGCGACGCTTGAAGCCGTTCCGCCCGTGGCGACTTCCGCCGCGTGCGCCCTCGATTGGTCTGCGGGGATGCAAGCGCTCCACCACCACACCCGAGAGCTGCTCGGTACCAAGCCTGAGCATCGCCACGTCTACATCATGGTCACCGCCCCGAGCGCGAGTGAGGGCGACGCCACGTGGATGGACTGCATGTTGCGCGCGGGGATGAACGTGTTGCGTATCAACTGCGCTCACGAGGGACCCGAGGAGTGGGAGCGCCTGGTGCGTGCCTTACGGCAAGCGAGCGAGCGCAGCGACGTGCCGTGCCGGATCCTCATGGATTTGGCCGGACCGAAGATCCGCACGGGAGCGATCCAGGGAGCTCTGCGGGTGGCGACATGGAAGCCTGAGAAGGACCAGCTTGGGCGGGTGGTGTCGCCCGCGAAAGTGCGACTCAAGCGTGCGTCGGCCCCTGAGCGTGACAGCCTCGACGCTGAGTTGGTGCTGGGCGACGAGGCTTTTTCGACGTTGAGGCTGGGTGACACTCTCGAGTTTCGAGACACGCGCGGGAAGCGCCGCTCGCTGTTGGTGGCGAGCATCGATGCGGACTCCGCTCTGCTCGAGGCGACGGCGCGCGCGTACGTGCTCGAGCAGGTGGAGGCTACGCACCGCCGTGGAGACCATTCCCTCGGTCGTCTGGGGATCCAGGTGATGAATGGCGCCGACGCGGCAGTCGACATGCGCCTCGACGATGAGCTGGTGTTGAGCGGCACCCGAGCGTTCTGCTCGCCGCCGAAGCGCAATCCGAGTGGCCGCGTGGAGACCCGCGCTGAGATCGCGTGCACCCTCGCTGCGGCGCTCGATGGACTGCAGGTCGGACATCGAGTGTTGTTCGACGACGGAAAGGTCGAGGCGGTGGTGACCGAGGCGCGCCCGCGAGAGCAAGAGTATCTGCTCCGCGTCACCCGCACGCAGCGCCCCGTCGTGCGGATCCGAGCGGAAAAGGGCATCAACTTGCCAGACTCCGACCTACCCATCGCAGCGCTCCAGGCTGACGACCTGGCCGCGCTACCGTTCGTGGCTCTGCACGCCGACGCCGTGAGTCTGTCCTTCGCCCGCACCCCGGAGGACGTGGAGGCGCTCCACTCCGAGCTGGATCGCCTGGGACGGCGCGACATCGGGATAGTGCTCAAGATCGAGACGCGCAGCGGATTTCGAAACCTACCGCGGCTCTTGCTTCAAGGGCTGCAGCGTCCTCCGCTCGGCGTGATGATCGCGCGGGGTGACTTGGCCGTCGAGGTCGGCTTCGAGCGCCTGGCGGAGGTGCAAGAGGAGATGCTCTGGCTCTGCGAGGCGAGCCATGTGCCCGCGATCTGGGCCACCCAAGTGCTCGACAACCTGGCGAAGACCGGCGTTCCGTCTCGAGCGGAGGTCACTGATGCGGCGGCCAGCGTTGCCGCCGAGTGCGTGATGCTGAACAAGGGGCCCCATGTCGTCGATGCCGTCCGCACCCTGGCGGACATCCTGGAACGCATGGAAAAGCACCGTTTCAAGAAGCGCAGCCTGTCGCGCGCTCTCAGCGTCTCGTCGTTCCAAGATCGGACCTCGGAGGTTCAGGCTAGCCAAGCGAGCGATGCGCCTAGTGTCTCTCCTGTTGCCGCGCGGATAAATTAGACGAGGCCTGCCAGGCGCTTCGGTGCGATCTGACGGTAGCTCTCGCGGATCAGCTCGGTGAGCAGGCTCCACGGCACACGCCCATCAAGGTAAGCTCCGATCCACCCCTTGTGACCTACGTAGGGCGGTACAAAGAACACCTTCGGTCGAGCCGCCACCAGAGGGTCTCGCGCTTCGGGCGTCGACTTCAGCCAAACCGAAGGCCTTCCGCCTTCGAAGTTGCCTTTCTGCATCACGAAGATCTTGTCGCGCACTCGCCAAGTTGGATCGCCCCACGCTACCTTTTCCGTGGCTTCGGGCAGCGCAAGGCACAGCGCCCGTAAGCGTTCGAGAGTCGCATCAGTGATGGTCGCGGTCATCCAGCTCGCTCCACGGGCAGCAATACGTCCAAGTGTTTGCGTTCGAAGTCTGCGAACTCCCCAGGGTGAACGCAGGCGCTCAGGATCTCGAGCGACTCCACCAGGCGCGGCCCAGGACGATTGAAGAACGCGTTGCCATCACTCAGAAGCACACGGGTGTTTTCAGGCAAAGCGCTCGCCAAGCGCTGAATCAGGGGCAGCTCCTCCAGTGAGCGCCGGAGACTGAATCCGCAGGGTTTCACCAGGACCACGTCCGGCTCGAGCGCCGCGAGCTCTTGCAGCGTGACCGTGGGTGCTGGGCCGCCGGCCATGGCTCCGACGGGCACGCCTCCAGCAGCCTCGATCAGCTCCGGCATCCAGGTGCCACCGAGCATCAACGGCTCGAGCCACTCGATGCTCACCACCCGTGGCTTTGCGTTCTGACCCGCCGCGCGATCTCGGATGGCTTGGATGCGCCCTTCAAGCCCCCGGCGCACTTCAGCGCCCGCGCCCTCGCGGCTGATCGCCGTCGCGACGCGCCCGATGTCGTCCAGTACGTCCCCGAGTCGCGTGGGGGTGAGGCTCACGATGCGTACGTCGTCTCGCTGCGCGAGGCGCGCGACAGCTGCTCGCACGTCGTGCAGTGACACGGCGCACACCTCGCACAAGTCCTGAGTGACGATCACGTCGGGGCGCGCGTCGCACAGCCCTTGCTCGTCGATCGCGTACAAGCTGAGGGCGTCTTGCAGTACGCCACGCACCGCCTGATCGATGCTGTCGCTCGTGCCATGGGGATCGATGCGCGAGCTCGTGAGCACAGCGCGGTCGCGGATCTCCAAGGGAAAGTCGCACTCATGGGAGATCCCCACGAGTTCACTCGCGGCGCCCAGAGCGCACACGATCTCCGTAGCCGACGGGAGCAACGAGACGATTCGAGTCATGGCAGAGCTACCCGGCGAGTATCATAAGCGGCGATGACTCGCAGCGAATTTGGGCACGACACGACCGCCACGCAGGTGCTCGAAGGCATCGATCTGAAGGGGCAGCTTGCCCTCGTCACCGGCGGATCGAGCGGTCTGGGGGTCGAGACGGCCCGCGCGCTGGCTGCTCGTGGCGCCGACGTCGTGATCACGGCTCGCAACCTGGAGAAAGCCGAGGCCGTCGCCAAGAAGATCCGCGAGGAAACATCCTCGCGGGTCAGCGTGGAGGAGCTTGAGCTGGATCGCCTCGCTAGCATCCGGGCCTTCGCGCAGCGATTCCTGGCGCAACACCCGAAGCTCCAGCTCTTGATCAACAACGCCGGCGTGATGGCCTGTCCGAAGGGGGAGACCCAGGACGGCTTCGAGCAGCAGTTCGGCACGAATCATCTCGGGCACTTCCTGCTGACGGGGCTCTTGGTTCCTGCGCTGCTCGCCGGAGCGCCCGCCCGCATCGTGAACTTGTCGAGTCGCGGGCACTTTCTCTCTCCGCTCGATATCGAGGATCCGAACTTCGAGCGCCGCGAGTACGATAAATGGATCGCCTACGGCCAGGCCAAGACGGCAAACGTCCTGCATGCCGTGGAGCTCGAGCGTCGCCTCGGTGCGCGAGGTGTTCACGCCTACGCCGTGCACCCGGGGGTGATCATCACCGAGCTCATCCGCCACATGAACCAAGCAGACTTCGAGCGCATGCAGAAGCGCGGTACCACTTCACGCATGAAGACCGTCGAAGCGGGCGCGGCGACCAGCGTGTACGCTGCGACCGCCCCGGAGCTGGCGGAGCGCGGCGGGTGTTACCTCGAGGACTGCCACGTGTCCGAGGTGAACGACGATCCGAGCGCGACCGAAGGAGTTCGTTCTTACGCGCTCGACCCGGAGCTCGCTCAGCGCCTCTGGGCGGCCTCTGAGCGGCTCGTGGGTGAGAGCTTTGGGTTCTAGCTCGTTGCCGTAGGGATTCAGTTGACGCCGCTCTGCAGGTGGCCTGGCCCTCGAACCTCAAGGTGCGCTTCCGTCACACCGGCTCCGATCAGCGTGTAGTACGCATTGGCCTCGAACTGAGTGTTGGTGTCGACCAACTGGTCGAGGTGCAGCGTGTTGCCTTCGAGCGCGTTGCTCGGAACATACGCGTCCACGGACGTGAACACCTCATAGGAGCTTCCGCTCAAGAAGTCAGTCAATCCGGTCCCGGTCAGGTCGGCGGTCTGACGCGTGCTGAGCTGTACCGTGTCGTAAGGATAAGGGTCATTGTCGATAACACACAGCTCACCCAAGCTGTGGGGCACGATTCTGAAGAGGTCGGTCCAGGCTGCCTGATTGCTCTGAGCCGACGTCACCTCGATGGCTGCGCAGGCCCGGCTCGCCGTCGTCAGCCGAAACGGACTGGTGATACGCCAGGCCCAGCTCTGGTCAATGCTAGCGTCCGTGGCTACCTCGTAGTCCGAGACGCCTGAAAGGTCACCGCCAAAAGTCTGCTGGTCGACGTGTGCTGCTTGAAGGGACATTTGTCCGCCGGTGGGTGACTGGGCTTCGACGCCTACGTCGAGATCGACCGCAAGGCGTCCAACGTCGAACGTGATGTCTCCGAGGTCGGCCACACGGAATGGCAACGTCAGCGCGGTCGTGGAGTTGGCGGTGATATGGAACGGCGTCGGGTTCACACCGACATATCGCGCGGAAACAATCTCGGTCTGGGTGCCGTCACTACGCTCGAGCTCGAAGCTACCGTCTGGACGAGATGTCCGTACAGTCGCCTCGTAGTCGTCCGGGGGGAGGGAGAAGGTTTGCACCGTCTCCGCGCTCTCGATGTACAGCGCATCCAACACCGACTGGTCCTGATTGCTCACCCACAGCAGCGTGTTTGGCGTCAGCCGGTAGGTCGCTCCGTCCGGGCCGGTGGCTTGCAGCGCCAAGTCGACGCTTCCAGCGGCTTCTCCAGCCGGAGCCTCCGTGTTGGAGCAGGCGGTAGTACCCAGCCAAACCGAGGTGATTCCAAGGACCAAACGCATCGTGGAGTTCATGCTGCGCGGGGATGCGAGTAGCGTGCCAGCGAAATACCGCGCGGATACAGGTGCCTTCTCGCTGGATTTGCTCCCCGGTCGCTGGACCGCAACAGTTGCAGCAACACTCCCGCAACAGGCTAACGTGGCACTCGCCAGCGCCAGGCCAGCACCACGATGAACAGCGTGGTCGCGATCTCGATCAGCGAGAAGAAGACGTAGTAAGCGGTGAGCGAGCCCACGCAGAACGTTGCCGCAACCGCGCAAGTCTTCAGCGCGCCAACAGCGATGTTGGACCAGCGGCTCCCGCGTGCGGGCAACACCCGGGTGAGCAACGTCATCGCGATCGGTAACTCCATCAGCACTGCCGCTGCGAACAAGAACCCAGGCGTGATGTGCAAGCTGTCCACCTCGCCGCGCAAGTACTGCTGCAACAGTCGCCGATCCATCAGCCCGATCACGTCCGCGTACAGGTAGTTGAACACTGCGAACACCCACAGGCTGCGGATGAGCGGCCGTGGGTCGTATGCCGTCTGCGTGACTCGCATGCCTCAGCTTGGCGAAGCAGAACGCCTTCCGCACTGCAGCAATTCGTGCGGGTGCTGTGCGAAATTGCACAGGCGTATCAACCCGCCTACGCGCTGCGTTTGCCTCTCTTGGCCCCTGGTTTGGGGGTGAGGGAAGTCGCCGCCCAGGCTGAGGTGACGTGGTCCATGAACGCACGCACCCGAGCGTTGTGTCGCAGCTCCTCGAGGGTGAGTAACCACACGTCGCGGGAGAAATCCTCCGCCACGGGGCCAACGCGCGCCAGGCGCGAGTCCGCATCCCCGACGAAGCACGCCAAGAAGTGCACGCCGAGGCCCGCCGCGATGGCCTCCTGCAGGCCTAGGGAGCTCACGTCCAGGCGCAGCGCGACGCGCGCGCCCGGCGCGTGGCTTGCTAGCCAGTCGTCGAGCCACGTCATGCCCAAGCGTTCGTCCCAGTGGAGCCAGGGTAGGTCGCCGTAGTGCGCGCGCTTGCCGTGCTCCTTGAGCAGCCGTTGACTGGCATAGACCGCGAAGGCGACTTTGCCGAGTTTTCGTCCGACGTATGCTGCAGGCGGCGTGTTCGTCATGCGCAGCGCGACGTCTGCCTCGCGGCGGTTCAGGCTCACCTCGGTGTCGCTGGTGCTCAGCGTGAGCTCGACGCTGGGGTAGCGCGAGGTGAAGCTCTGAAATAGCTCGGGCGCGCCGCGGAGTAAGATGTCCATGGTGGCGACCCGAAGCTTGCCCGTGAGCTGCGCGTCGCGACCCAAGACGCGCCCTTCGAGCTCGAGCACTTCAGTCTCCATCCGTGCGGCAATGTCAGCGATGTCTTGACCCGCCGCCGTCGCCACGAAGCCCTCGGGAGTGCGGTCGAAGAGCCGGACTCCAAGCGACTCCTCCAGTGCCTTGAGCTGCCTCCCCACCGTCGTGTGGGTCACACCCAGCGCGCCCGCTGCCCCACTCAGTGAACCTTCCCGCGCAATCGCGAGCACATAGCGCACAGCATCCCAGTCCATGCCTCGAGCATCGCTGATCCAGGAGCACCGTTGAACGATTTTGCACACGGCGATCGAGATCCGTGAGGAACACTGCGGCTGGCACGGCCTCCGCATTCGTGGAACGCTGCGCGAACCATGACGCACACGACCCATCAGGATCGATATGCGGAGACGCGTGAGCGGGTGCTGAGGCTCCCTTCGTTGGCTCAGGAGTCGGTCGGTGCCACTCGCGCGGCTCAGTTTCACTTCTTGCCGTCGTTCCACACCGAGGCCGCCATCTCGGTGGTCGAATTCAGTGACATGGCTGCGGTGATCGTGCGCGTGCCCCAGCGACCGATACACGCATGGGAGCAGGAGGTCCCAGCGTACGGAGAACACCTCAAGCCGCGCTTGCCTCCCAAGGCCTTCAGCGAGACTGCTTGGTTCCCACTCTCTCGGTTGAAGGGCTACCAGGGCGCGGTCGAAGCGATGCGGGTCGCGCCAGGTTTGGAGGTGGACGCCGTGGCGTGTCTCGATGGAGAACGACTGGATGCGTATTTCTCCGAACAGGCAGTCGAACCCTATTCGCACGGCACGCAAGACTTCACGCACCCGGGACACCCCGTCTCCTGGGAGGTCGCGAAGCTCGCTTGGGAGGCGACTGAGCTAGAAGCCGTGCGGAAAGTCGTGGCGCACCTCAGGAGCAGCTTGAAGCGCGCGCCATGACCCTGGGGAAATACTTTGAGTCCCAGACCTACGATCAAGCCCTGATCGAAGTGCTCGCCCTCGCAAGCATCGAGGAGGAGTCCCTAGGTGCCACTCGCGCAGCGCAGTTCGTCTTCAAACCCGCGTTTCACCCGGAGTGCGCGATCTCCGTCATCGAGCGCTCCGAGCAGAGCGAAGTCGTTGTGCGCGTCGCGCTGCGCTCGGTTTGGCAGCACCTCAACCAGCGACCCGGAGCCGAGGTGATGGCCCCGTCGCTGGTTGCGCCTGGTCTCTCGGTGCAGCGGGTTCCCGGGACCGCTGCCAGCACCGAGGCATACCGCGCGTCGCTCGATGGATTGCTCGCTCCCAGCACCCAGCCTGCGTTGGCGCTAGACGGAATGGGCGTCGACATCGCGATCACGCGAAACTCCGGTGTTGTGCGCCATCAGTGCCACTCTGCTTCTGCGTCGGCTGCAGAGCGGCGGTTGATCTGCGAGGCAATCGCCCTGGCGCGTGAGCTCGCGCGTTGGGAATCGACGCAGGCTGCTTTGATCAACCTGACGGAGTACTTGATGGCGCGCGACGCCTAGTCAATCCACGGGGAAAGGCTCGCCTTCGAAGCGCTGCCCCGGGTGGTAGCCCTTGCAGCCGATCTGCTGCATGAGTGCGCTGAACGGCGACTCTCCGCGTCTCAGGCACTCCAGGGCGTGGCCGAAGGTGTGCAGCGGCTCCCAGCCGAGCTCGTGGCGCGCTTTCGAGTTGTCGTAGACGCGATCGATCGACTCAAAGAGGCGCCAGCCACGCTTCGCGTACTCGGGCTCGAAGTCGACGTGGCGGCGGACGACCTCCGCCGGGTTCGTGCGGAGTGGCCCGAGGTCGTCTCTGGTGAAGGGTGAGGTTGCGCTCAGGATGTAGCGACCAAAGCCGATTTCTTCCGCACGCTCCAGGGCGAGCAGGTGCGCGCGAGCCGCGTCCTCGACATCGAGGCGCCGGTAGAGCAGCTCATTGACCTTCGCGTTCAGATCATCAAAGCCGTCACGTGTTGCCGCGTTGTCGTCGGCCTCGGGAAAGAAGCGTGATGTCTTGAGCACCAGCACGGGGAGGCCGTGCTTGCGCTTGAACAGCTCACACAGGTCTTCAGCCGCGGTCTTGGTGACTCCGTAGATGTTCTTCGGGATGGGGCGCACGTCCTCCGTGATCCACGCCGCTGGTTCTCCTGCGGCGGGTACCAATGCGTGGCCGAAGGTACTGGTGGTCGATGTGAAGATGAGTGACCGGCAGCCCTGAGTCAGGGCCTCTTCCAACAGGTTCAACGTCCCCGTGATGTTGGTGTCGACGAACGCCTGCTTCGCGTGGGTGGCGACGTGAGGCTTGTGGAGCGTCGCAGTGTGAAGCACCGCATCGACCCCCGAAATAGTGCCGCGAACGAATGCCCGCTCGGCGATGTCTCCCACGTGGGTGGTGTACGGACTTGCGAGCAAGTCGACGCCAACGGCCTGGTGGGGCGAGGCTTGAAGCAGGCGCATCAGCGCCTCACCGAGGTGTCCGGCGCTCCCGGTGACCAGGATCTTCATCGCTTCTTCTTCGCGCGCTCGAGGCCGTCGAGGATCAGGTCGAGCCCGAACTCGAACTCCGCTGCGAAGCTGTATCCGGGTTTCATCGCGTGATCGACCATCATTTCCGTGAGGTATGGAAACTCCTTCAGGGGAAGGTCTTCGAGCATTTCTTGGGCGACGGCGTTGGCCTCGTCTGGCGTCTCGAAGGGGAGGCTCTGCTCCTGCAGCGCGAAGCCGTAGAGGTAGCTGTCCACGAGTGCGAAGGCGTGTGCTGCCATGGCGATGGAGAACCCGCCTCGGCGCATGCAGCCGATCACTGAGTCGTAGTAGCGCAGCGCTGCTGGGCCGGGGTTCTTGCGTGTCTCCATAAGCGCCGTCACCCAAGGGTAGCGCTTGAATACGTCGCGCGCGGAAACAGCGCGCTTGCGCATCGCCGACTTCCAGTGCTCGTCGGCTCGAGGCAGCTCAATCTCACGCACCACACGATCTATCAAGCCGTCGATGAGTTCGTCCTTGTTCGCTACGTGGTTGTAGAGGGACATCGCTTCCACGCCGAGCACGTCGCCGAGCTTGCGCATGGAGAGCCCGGCGATCCCGTCCTGATCGGCGAGACCGAGGGCCGCTTCGACGATGCGTTCGCGACTCAGCGGTTCTCGGTTCGGCCGGTTTGGTGCCGTGGCTTGGCGGCCCGCTCGGGCGCGAGGGGGTTTGGCGGCCTTGGGCATCTCTTGCTTCCTTATCCGGGGTGCGGCCAGGGCGAAAGGACTCCCGGCTTCGAAAAATTTTCTGTGTATTTTCATGCGTCTACGGGCTGAGCCGGCGCGCCTGGGTTGACGAACTTACGTTGTAAGTCATACTCGGCTTACAAAGTAAGGTTACTGCGTAAGTTTTGGCGGGGTAGCCCGCAGGAAGGACGCCAACATGACCGCACAATTCATCGCCTCATCCGCGGGGATCCGGCCCACCGACGCATCAGCCACGGCGCGACGCCAGGACGGCGAAGCTCACGCTACGCGGCGCGTGATGCGGGCGGTCTCGCGAGAGAGCTATGGCGGCCCGGAGGTGCTGCAGCTCGCCGCGCTCGACGTACCGGAGCCGCGCGCGGGTGAGGTGCTGGTGCGGGTGGCTGCGGCGGCGGTGGGTGCGGACGAGTGGCACCTGATGCGCGGCTTGCCCTACGCGTCCCGCTTGGTCACCGGCCTCGCCAAGCCGAAGAACCAGCTCCTTGGCTTGGATCTGGCGGGGGTCGTAGTGGGTGTGGGGGAGGGCGTGACGGAGTTCGCCATGGGCGATGAAGTCTTCGGTTGGAGCGCCGGTGCGTACGCAGAGTACGTGGCCGTGCCTTCAAAGCAGCTGCTCGCGAAGCCCAGGAACATTTGCCTCGCGGAAGCGGCGGTCGTACCCATCTCCGGATTCACGGCCCTCCAGGGCTTGCGCGACGCGGGCCAGCTCGAGGCGGGGCAGCGGGTGCTGATCAACGGCGCTTCGGGGGGAGTTGGGAGCTTCGCCGTGCAAATCGCGAAGTCACTGGGCGCCCACGTCACGGGCGTCGCGAGTGCGCGCAATCAGGACTTCGTGCGCTCCCTCAGCGCTGACGAGGTGCTCGACTACACTCGAGAAGACTTCACGCAAGGCTCTGCGCGCTACGACTTGATCTTCGACCTGGCGCAGAGTCACTCTCTGAAAGACACCCGGAAGGCGCTCACCAGGAGGGGCACGCTCGTGCTCGCTGGCTCGTCGGCGCGCAACGACCTCACAGGGCGGCTGCGCTGGTTCAAGGGCACTGACCGCTGGTTCAAGGCGCTGTTCCTGTCGCTCTTCAGCAAGCAGCGGCTGGTTCCGCTGGTACACGAAGACAAGCTCAGCGACCTGGCGTTTCTGCGCGAGCTGATCGAAGCGGGCAAGCTCAGGCCCGTCGTGACTCAGCGCTTCTCGCTCAGCGAAGTCAGCCGCGCCATCGCGGCCACGGAGGGCCACGGCGTGCGCGGCAAGCTGGTGATCGAGGTCTGAGTTGCACGAGCTGCAATGACTCATTGAAGCGCCTTCGATTGCTGAAGCGGTGCTCCTCACCCCAAAACAGACGGCGAGCTGGGGCGAGTGCCCCGTCAACGCGTCGCGGGTTCTCAATCCCGCAGAGGAGAACCGAAATGAGTCTGAGAGATCCCAACGCTTCAAATCCGAAGCAGCCGAAGCGGGTCGCGATCGTGATCGCGAATCCTGCCACTTCAACCACCACGGGCTGGCCCGTTGGCTTCTGGTGGTCGGAGCTGAGCCACCCGTACTACGCGTTTCACGAGGCGGGCTATGAAGTCGAAGTGTTCAGCCCGGACGGCGGGAAGTGCGAAGCGGACGCCATGAGTGATCCGCGGGATCCGAGCGGATACAGCTCGAGCGATCTGATCAGCATGGGCTTCCTGTCGACGCCCGACCTGGCGCGCCTGCTCGAGGACACGAAGCCGGTCAGCGCGATCGACGTGAAGCGCTTCGATGCCATCGTCGTGGCTGGTGGGCAGGCACCTATGTTCGCCTACGAGAAGGCGACGACGCTGCATGAGAAGTTCAGCGAGTTCTACGAAGCTGGCAAGATCGCCTGCGCGCTGTGTCACGGCACGGCGGTGCTGCGTTTCGCGAAGCTTTCCACGGGGGAATACCTGGTGAAGGGCAAGACCGTGACCGGGTTCGCCAACGTGGAGGAAGACTTCGCAGACAACGCCGTGTGGGAGCTCGGCGCGTTGCCACGTGACAAACACCTCATGCCGTGGCGCATCGAAGACGCGCTCAAGGAGCTTGGCGCGAACTACGTTCAGGCTGGCCTGTGGCGCGGTTTTGCGGTGCGCGACGGGAACCTGATCACCGGCCAGCAGAACTTCTCTGGTGCGGAGACGGCGGAGCTGGTGATTCAGACACTTGGTCGTTGATCGAGTGTCATTGATCGCGCGGTTTCTGGATGGTTTGTGTTCAGTTTGTAGCCGTGCGGAAATGTAGCGTGTGGTTTCCTTGTGGGATGACATCCAGTGTCGTGAGCTGGGGACGCGAGCGATTCTCAGAGTTGATTCCTTTTAATCGTTTTATGCGTATGGGAAAGTCGTTGCCCTGAGGTTGTCGGGGGCGGCCGCCGAGCGGTCGCTCCCGCATTGTCCAGCGAGGGCTTATGTCGACTTTTTCGCTTAGTTTGATGGCAGTGGTGCGTCCGCTCGCCGGGGTCGCCACCGGGGCGTGTTTGCTTGTGGGCTGCGGCAGCGATGATGGGGGAAGCGCCGCTAGCGGCGGGGCTGGAGGCACCGCTGGCTCGGCGACTGCTGGGAGCGGCGGTTCTGCGGCAACCGGAGGCAGCAGCTCCGTCGGCGGAGCGTCAGGCTCCGGGACTGGGGCTACAGCTGGAGCGGCGGGCACGAGTGCCGCCGGGGGCGCGGGCAGTGGCGGTGTCAGCGGCAGTGGCGGTGGCAGCGGCAGTGGCGGTTCCGCAGGCAACGCAGGTTCCGGCGGTTCCGCGGGGAGCGGCGCTGGAGCTTTCGATTATCTACCCCGCTTCGTGCGACATTTGGGGGGTTCGCGTCAGGACAACCTGCGGGATGTCGCGTTTACCGGCGACGGTGGGATGGTGCTGGTTGGCGGTTCGTTCGTGAATGGCACCAAGCACGACCTCATCCCAAATGGCGCCAGCGCGAATGAGGTGAAGACCACCTGTCCGAGCGGGACCTCCGGCAGCGGCGCTGACATGGACCTGTTCGTCATGCGCCTGGACGCTGCTGGCCAGCTGTTGTGGGTCACGACGCTGGGGGGCCCCTACTACGAGCGCGCCTACGGGGTGGAGGTGGCGAGTAACGGAGACATCGTGCTAGCCGGTCGCGCTGGGAAGTGCGCGCCGATCGCGGGCGGACCCGTCCAGCCAAGCTTCGGAGGCGACAGCATGGCCAACGCCTACGGTGAACAGGACGGCTACGTCGCGCGTCTCGACAGCTCGGGCAGCCTGCTCTGGGCGACCTATCTCGGAGGCAGCGCCAACGAGTTCATTCGCGACATGGCCTTGGACTCCCAGGGCAACGTGCTGGTGGGCACCTTCTTGCAGCCGGGCTCGACCTTGCCAGCGTGGGGAAGCGGCGCCTTCGGGACGGCCTTTCAGACCAGCAAGAGTGGAGGAGAGGATTCCTTGGTGGTGAAGCTAGCAGCCAACGGAAAGTCCGTGCTGTGGGCTTCGCGTCTCGGTGGGAGCGGTAATGACGGCAGTCAGCCCAGCATCCGCGTGGATATGAATGACGACAGCGTCGTCTTCATGACCCACGGCAGGTCCAACGACTTCAACGCGAACGCAGGAGCTAGCCAGATCTTCGGCGCGTACCCCAGTGGCGCGACGGTGAACCACGGCAACCTGGTGAAGCTGACGTCCAGTGGCTCCCATGTCTTCACGCGCTATTTGGGGGCCTCGGGGCCAGTCAACGGGGACACCCACAACTTGGCCGTACACACCGATGGCTCGATCGTGGTTGCGGACAGCCTGTGTCGCGACTCGGGCTGCTTTTCCGCCGCTGGAGATCAAGCCGGCGCGCTCTCGTCGCTCGATCCGGCGACCGGTTCAGGCGCCGCCCAGCCAAGCTACGCGGGGGGAGGTTATCCAAGCGGCAATCCGATTCTCGGTAACTACCCTGGGGACGCGTACGTCGTGCGGCTCAAGGCAGACGGCTCCGTTGTCGCGGCAACGCTGTTCGGAGGTTCCAAGGGTGAGGGGATCGAAGGGGTGGGGCTCACCGCAGCGGGCAACGTGGTGATCTCCGGAGCGACGAACTCCGCGAACCTGCCAGGCGGCGTCGTCACCCAGGGCGCCTATGCGGGGAGCCTCGACGCGTTCGTGGCGGTGCTCAGCGCCGACTTGAGCAGGGTGCTCTATCAGCGGCAACTCGGCAGCGCTCAGGACAACACGGCCAACACGCTGGTAGTGAGAGGCGATCGCATCCTGGTCGGAGGCGCCACCGCGCAGACCAACACGTTGCACATCAGCTTTCAGCCTCAGACGCACCCCAAGGCGCACCTCACCAACGCCACCGCGGACGGCACTCAGCTGCTGGGTGACATCGGGATTGGCGGTGACGAAGACGGCTGGATCTACGTCTTCGACGAACTTGCGCAGTGAGAGCAGCGCGGCGCACGTGTGGGTGCGCCGCGCGAATTCTCAAGCTTGGCGCCGCTTCGCCCACGCCGCGAGCGCGTCAGGCAGCTTCGTCAGCTGACTGGTGAAGCCCTGCAGCGCGCCCTCGCTGATTTCGTCTGTGAGGTGGCGCTGTACGAGCACCAGCATGCGCACTTGATCGCCTTCTTGGGTGAACTCGACGCTGACGTCGTTCGTGTAGGTTTCAACACCGGGCAGGAAGTCGATGTCGTAGCGACAAGTGAGCCGCCGCAGGTGCTCTACTTCGGTGAACACGCCATGGGTGTAGTGTTTCACGTCCATCCCGCCAGCCTTCATCGCCGCGATTTCCTGCTCTCCCGCGGCGATCATGTCGTAGCGTAGCTGACCTCCGACGCGCACGTCGATCTCGAATACTTCCACGCGGAAACCTCGAGGGCCCCACCAGGCCTCGAACCCTTCTTTCGTGGTCCAGAGCTCCCAGAGGTCCTCGATGGGCGCGTTGTAGGTGCGCTCGATGCGCAGGGAATTGGCTTGTTCGATAGAGACCATCAGGCTTTTGCTCCTTGCTTCTTGGCGCGTTGCTTGCGTTCCAGCGCGTCCCCGAAGCGATCGAGGCGCGCCTCCCAGAGCTTGCGGTAGCTTGCCACCCAGGAGTCCACCGCCTGGAAGGGCTCGGGACGCAGGGAGTAGAGCCGCCGCTGACCGTCAGGACGCATTTGTACGAAGCCCGCGTCGAGCAAGATCCGCAGGTGCCGGGAGACCCCGGACTGATGGATCGAGAGCTTCTCGACCACGTCATTCACCTGCTGCTCACCGCCGAGCAGGGCCTCGATGATTTGCCGTCGCGTTGGGTCCGCCAACGTCTGGAACACATCTGCAGTCGCCATGCGCATATGCGTAGCTCCATATATGCATGAGTGTAAATATAAATTACAGCAACGATCCCACCGCTTGGAACGAGCAAGAGTCTGCGGGTAGTCCAGGCGCTGTCGTACCCGATGGCGTGGTGAACGCGACGTCACACGTCGGCGTGGGCTCCGGGTGCAGCGGGAGGCGTTGCCGCGACGCAGGCGACGCCCAGCAGCGCCATCAAGCAAATTCCAAGGGGAATGTAGCCGAACACCAGCCCCAGCTGGAGCATGCGCGCGCCCACGCTCCCTTCGAGACAGAGGCTGAGCACAGCCACGAGCCACAAGACATCCTGCCGCGCTTCGCGTCGCATCAGGCCTGCCAGCCACCACATCGTGACGCCGCCGCCGATGAGCGCGGCGCCCAAGGCGTGCAGCAATGCGAGCACCAGGCGGGCACTCGCGCTCGGTACCGCGCCACTGCTGTAGCCCAGGAACGCCTCATGAAACGGCTGCAAGCGCTGCATCAGCAAGTCGTTGACTCCGCCGAGTACGTGCAGCGTGGCGCTCAGCTGGATCAAGCGTAGACCGATCCGGACCTTCAGCTTCGGTGGAGCCGGTGTGGTCCCGTTGGCATCACGCTTCGCGAGCTCGTCCATGGCTAGTACTCTAGGGGGCCGCGTACACCGCGACCTACTCGTATGACCCGCCTCCGCCCCACCAGCCTCAAACCGCGCAAATCACCGCAGCAGGAGCGCGCGCGGGTGCTGGTCGATGCGATCGTCGAGGCCGCTACTCGCATCCTAAAGCAAGAGGGCGCGCATGCACTCAACACCAACCATATCGCCGAGCTGGCGGGCGTGAGCGTGGGTAGCCTGTATCAGTACTTCCCGAACAAGCAGGCGATCCTGGTCGCCGTGATCGAGACACAGCTCGCTGGGGATCGCCACGCCGCTCGGGGCTGGCTCGATCCGCCGGGAGCGACGCTCGAAGCGCAACTGCGACACATGGTCAGAGCGATGTGCCATCGCCACGCGGAAATGGCACCTCTGCTCGGTCAGCTGCTGCCGCTGGTCTCCCAGCTCGAGCAGGAGGCGCTCGTGCGCCGCGGGTTGCAGCGCATGAGCGACGATTTCGACGAATTCTTGGCGGTGCGCGTCGATTGGCTACGACCCGAGCTCGCGGATCCCGAGCAGCGGGCTCGCTCCGTGGTCGTACTCAGCGACGCAATCCGAGGGGCGCTGAACTCGACGCTGTCCGAGCCCGATCGGCTGAACGATCCCGATTTTCAGCTGGACCTGGTGCGGCTGTCTCTCGGTCTGCTGACGTGAGCGCGGCGGCGCCGCCGGCTAGCGCTGCAGCAGTGACTCGAGCTGCTCGAAGGTTTCCCGCATGCCGTCTTCCATGCCCGAGCAGATCGCGCCGTCCAGCGCTTCCTTGGAAGGATAGACCTCGCTAGAGACGAGCAGCGTTCTACCGTTTTCCTCGCGGAATTCAACCGTGCAGACGGCGGAAGCGTCAGGGAACGCCTCGAAGGTCTGCGTGTAGACGAGGCGCGAAGGTGCAGCGATCTCCTGATACTCGCCGGAGAAGGCGTACTCTTCTTCGGGGCTCCGCGTGATCACGTAGCGGTACCTGCCTCCGACGCGCACGTCGGCCTCGCAGAGCGTGACCTTGACGCCACGAGACGCCGGTGCCCACCAGCGTTTGAGGTACTCGGGCTCGGTCCACGCCTTGAACACCAGCGCGGCTGGGGCACTGAACCAACGCATGATGCGGATTTCGGTGTCAGAGACTCGCTCTAGGAGCTTGAGGTCACTTGCGCTTAGCATGTCGTTTGTCTTTCCTGATGGAGGTGGGAGAGGGGGCCTGGGACATTTCCGTGAGGAGATTGTCGAGTTGATCGAAGCGCTCCTCCCAGAGCTCACGGTAGCCGTCGAGCCAAGTCTGGAGTTCCCGCAGCGGCTCACCGCGCAGGGCGTACAGCCGCTGCTGAGCGAGCGGCTCGACTTCGACCAGGGCGGCGGCCTTGAGCACGCGTAGGTGCTTGGAGACCTGAGGTTGGTTCAAGCCAAGGGTCGCGCCGATCGCGTTCACCGACTGCGGCCCATCCCGCAGCAGCTCCACGATCCGAAAGCGATTTGGCTCAGCTAGCGCCGCCAACGTTTCGAGCATGAACCGTATATGCTGCAATGAGCATATGCCTGTCAAGGCATATTTGTGGGCATGGCCAAGGGCCTGAGCCGCGGTGGCTCAGGCTCTCAGCCCGCGTTCGCGAGGAGCTGGCGGTGGGCGACGGGAGTCTGCCCGGTCCAGTTGTGGTACGCGCGGAAGAACGAGTTTGGATCTTCGAAACCGAGCAAGAACGAGATTTCCGTGCAGGAAAGATCCGTGCGTGCGAGGTAGTGCTTGGCCAGTGCCTCCCGAGTCTCGCTCAGGAGCTTCTGGTAGGTCGTGCCTTCTTCGTTCAGCTTGCGCTGCAGCGTGCGGCGGCTCACTGCCAAGCGCCGGGCCACGCGATCCATGCCGCTCTGACCGCTCGGCAGCGCCTCGAGCAAGATGTCTCGGACACGGTCACTCACGCCCACCGATCGATCGAGCTCGCTCAGTCGGCGACGCAGCTCGGGCTCGAAGCTCCGCCACATCAGCTCATTCGCCGTGAGGAATGGGCGCCTGACGTCATTCGCTTCGAACTCGATGGCGTACTCCGGGGCTTCGCTCACCCCCACCCCAAAGAACTCTCGATAGGCTGACTCTGGCTCCAGGCGGCGCGGTGCACCCACCGATCGAGGCGTCACGTGCTCGCGGGTGCCAATCCGCGCCAGCCGTACCAGAAACGCCAGCTCGGCTCCGGCCCAAGACTCCGGGACAGCGTCTGCGTTGCGCAGCCAGCGCACGACCAAGCGCAGCCCGCCCGGTGTTTCCGTGAGGTCCAGCTGCATCGGCGCGATCAGGCGCTTGTAGTTGGCCAGGCGCTCGATCGCGACCCGGAGGTTCGGGCTACACAGCGCGGCGAACATCGCTGGCGAGAACGCTTCGGTGGTAACCGTCTCCACGACGCGCAGGGCCAACGCAGGGTCGTCCACCGTCTGCTCGAGCGCGCGCCAGAATCGAAAATAATCCTGCGTGGAAATTCTCGAGCCAGTGCGGCTGAGCAGGTCTTCCGGCAAACCGGCGCGCCGCATCACTTCTCGCGCGTCGACGCTCAGGTCCTTGAGTAGGGCTAACCAGCTGGATTCGAAGGGGAAGTCTGAAGGTTGACTCATGGCTTCTCCGGGGCCGCAGCCCCAGTTCAGTCACCTAGGTCCCCAGAACGCGATCGCCACTAGCTGAATGCGCCACTTCGCGTGTTCCCGCTCTCGTTGTTCAAGACATTGAAATTTCGAAAGAATCTTGCTGTCGGTGGAGCTCGACGGCGCTGGCCGGCGTGCAGAAATGCAGCACGTCCCGGGGGATCTCCAGTTTGGGGGGAGGAGCGCCGGGCCCACGCGACCGGCTCAACCGGGTGTCTCGACGAACTTCATCAGGTCCCGTTCGATGGAGCGCATGGTCTCCAGCAACTCGTGCTTGAGCTCTCCGCCCTTGCCGTTGAGGTCGTGGGCGAGGCGTTCGAGGCGACGCTCCACTTCGTCCCAGGCCTGCATCGCGTCCTGATTGCCCAGGTGCGCCTTCAGCGCGATGCGGTCGCGCAGTTGCTGAAGGTTCTCGTACTCGCGCCGCATGGCTCGCGACAGCTGACTCTCGGTGGTGTGTGTGGTTTCCATGTTCCCCGATGGTGCATCCAGCATGCCGAAGGGAGCCGCGGGCGAATCCTGGAGATTTGCGGCGTTTGCGGCGAGCGGCGCGTGGCGTCGCGCCTCAGCTGGGGCTGCGCGTCACTCGCGCATCGGGTGCAGGCCTGGCTTTGCGCGCCCTCGTCATCTATCTCCCGACGGAATCAGTGCAGGTAGGTCGAGTACTTCGTATCGATGCCCTTGATGTGCGCGGTCAGCCAGCTCTTCAAGAAGAACTTGATCTTCCCCTCCACCCCCGCTTCCCCGGCAGCCAGCTCCTGCTTCAGGTCGGTGACTTGCTTGACGAGCGCCTGATGGATCAGCTTGTGCCGCGGCAGTTCCGGGTAGTTGTTGCGCGCCATCATCGCCTCTTCGTCCTGGAAGTGATACGCGGCGAAGGCGACGACCTCGTCAAAGATCTGGGTGAGTTCCGCGCGAGACGCCATGCGATCCATGGCCGCTGCGTAGCGATTGATGATCTCGAACAGCTTCTCGTGCTGGTGGTCCATTTGCACGCTGCCGACGGTGTAGGTCTGAGGTTCCCAGTTGACGAAGGCCATATCGACTCCTTGTTGCGATGTCCCAATCGACAACAACGGAGTGGTGGCGTGACGCCTTGAGGGATTCGTGGCGTTCCGCAGGGGTTTCTGGCTGGGTTCGTGCTGGCGCAGGGTCTTCGCGAATCCGCGCTAGACCCCGAATAGGCGTCCGACCGCGGCAGTCAGCAACATGGCCCCAGCCCCCCAGAAAGTCACTCGCAGCATCGGACGCACCGGGGCGGCGCCTCCCGCGCGCGACGAGAGCCAACCGAGCAAGGCGAGCAGCGGAATGCTGGCGCCAGCGACGCCCCAGGCAATGTAACCCTGCGGAAATGCTAGCACCAGCAGCGTGGGTAAGACGGCCCCAGCGGAGAACGCGGCGCCTGAAGCCAGGGCGGCTTGAATCGGCCTCGCGCTGTGGGTGTCAGAGAAGCCCAGTTCATCGCGGGCATGGGCGCCGAGGGCGTCGTGCTGCATCAACTGGCGCGCGACCTGAGCAGCCAGTTCTGCCGATAACCCGCGCTCGACGTAGATCTTCGTTAGCTCCGCCAGCTCGTACTCCGGATTCGCTTCGAGCGCCTCGCGTTCGAGGTCCAGATCAGCCTCTTCGGTGTCGGCCTGGGAGCTCACGGAAACGTACTCGCCTGCGGCCATGCTCATCGCGCCGGCGACCAAGCCAGCCAGTGCAGCTAGCAGCACGGTATCCCTGCTGGCGTTCGCTGCCGCAATGCCCACAATCAGGCTCGCCGTGGATACGATGCCATCGTTGGCGCCCAGAACGGCGGCGCGCAGCCAGCCAATGCGGTGAGTTCGGTGGTGCTCGGGCTTTGCCAGGGGAGGACCTCGCAGCGTCCGTACGTCATACGGGAGAGCCGGTCAACGACACGCTGTAGCAACGCTCCGCGCTGCGTTGCCGCTGTGCGTGCCGGAACTTCGGCGCTAACCTCGGCTCGATGAGCGGGGGAGAGGCGGCACACGAGGTCGTGATCATCGGGAGCGGCTTCTCCGGCATTGCTCTGGCGATTCGGCTCCGGCAGGCGGGTTTCGACGACTTCGTGTTGGTGGAGCGGGACCGTGAGCTGGGGGGCACGTGGCGTGACAACCAGTACCCCGGTGCGGCGTGTGACGTACCCGCGCACCTGTACTCGCTGTCTTTCGAGCCCAAGCCTGATTGGTCCCGCGCGTTTGCAACCGCGCCAGAGATCCAAGGCTACGTGCTCTCCGTCGTGGAGAAGCATGGGCTCCGCCAGCGCACCCTGGTGGAGACGCGGGTCGTGGGACTCGAATACCAGGAAGCGGACGGCACCTGGTTGATCCGCGCGGAAGGTGTCTCCGGGGAGCAGCTGTTGCGCGCCAGGCTCGTCGTGGTTGCCTGCGGTGGCCTGAGCAACCCGGCGTTTCCGGACATTCCCGGTGTGGAGACCTTCGACGGTAAGCTGTTCCACACGGCGCGCTGGGATCACGATTTCGACCTGACAGGGAAGCGGGTCGGAGTGATCGGCACGGGCGCGAGCGCCGTTCAAGTCGTCCCCGCAATCGCCGATCGGGTGGCTGAGCTGTGCGTCTTCCAGCGTACGCCACCTTGGGTATTCCCGAGGAACGACCGCGAGTTCTCCGACGCGCAGAAGAGATATTTCGCCGAGCATCCGCGAGCCCGGCGCTGGGCGCGCAACGCCATCTTTACTGTCACGGAGCTGATGAGCCTCGGCATGGTGTGGCGTACGCCTTTCCGACGCGTTCTCGAGCGGGTGTGTCACGAGCATCGCGCGCGTCAGGTGCCGGATACGCTGCTGCGCGACAAGCTGACACCGAACTACCCGCTCGGCTGCAAGCGCATGCTGCTCAGTGACGACTACTTTCCCGCGCTGTGTAAGCCCCACGTTTCGTTGATAACCGAAGGGATCTCTCGGATTTCTCCTCGCGGAATCGTGACGCGGGATGTGCGTGGTCGTGAACTCGAGCGAGAGTTCGACGTGCTGATCGCTGCTACGGGTTTCGACGTGCCAGTGGATACACCGGCTTTCCCTGTGCTCGGTGCGGGCGGGCGCTCGCTCCACACCGAATGGGCGGACGGGGCCGAGGCCTACTTTGGAGTATCCATCGCTGGCTTTCCCAATCTCGCGATGTTGATGGGACCAAACACAGGGCCTGGGCACACCTCCGTGCTGGTGTACACCGAGGCAGAGATTGAGCGCGTGATCGCGATGCTGAAGCATATTCGCACGGAAAATATCAAGAGCATGGACGTGCGTCCTGAAATCCAGGCGCGTTTCAACCGCAGGCTTCAGGCGCGCATGCGCTTCACGAACTGGACCGGTGGCTGCTCGAGTTGGTACCTAACGAAGCACGGCAAGAACACGTCACTGTGGCCGGGCTTCGCTTCCGAGTACGTCCTGCGCGCGCGCCGATTCTCCGTCGCGGACTTCCATTGCGAGCGTTGAAGTGAGCTTCCTCTCCCCCGAACCAACCCCGTACGATCCCATGGAGTGGGTGAAGCAGCCGCTCGAGATCCGGGGGCGCATGGTCTGCCAGGCGTGGGCGCTTCAGGGCTATGGCTCGCCCCCAGCGGTGTACCTGGTCTACGCGCTGAAGGTAGCGCTCTACATCCTCGGCTGGGCGCTGTTCTGCTCCCTTTCCCCAGGTCTCGGGGGGCTCTCGGAGATCGGCGCTTGGTGGCTCGCACCACTCGCCTTCCAGAAGGCTATCATCTGGAGCCTGTTGTTCGAGGGTCTGGGTCTTGGGTGCGGTAGCGGGCCGCTCACGGGACGTTACTTCCCGCCACTCGGCGGCGTGCTGCACTTCTTGCGCCCGGGAACCACGAAGCTTCCGCTCTTCCCCGCGGCACCGATCGTCGGAGGGGTGCGGCGCGGCTTGCTCGATGTGCTGTTGTACGCCGCGCTGATCGTCGCCGCGGTGCGTGCGCTGGTGGCCCCAGAACTGACCGCGTCTCAGCTGTGGCCGCTCGTGGTGCTGATGCCGCTGCTCGGGGTTTGTGACCGCACCATCTTCCTCGCGCTGCGCTCCGAGCACTACTGGACCACATTGCTGTGCTTCCTGTTCGCTCCAAACTGGATCGCTGGAGCGAAGTCAGTGCAGCTCGCGCTGTGGTTCTGGGCGGGTGTCTCCAAGCTGAATCATCATTTCCCCACGGTCGTGTGCGTGATGAACAGCAACAGCCCGTTCACGCGTATCCCCGCGTTCCGCAAGCTGATGTACCGGAGCTACCCGGACGACCTGCGACCATCAAGACTGGCGACCTACATGGGCCACGCGGGCACCGCGCTCGAGATCGGCGTGCCCAGCGTGTTGCTCTTCGCCCTCAGGGGCCGTACTTGCTGCTCGGCATCGTGTTGATGCTGATGCTTCATGGCTACATCACCAGCAACGTTCCGATGGGCGTACCCATCGAGTGGAACTTCATGGTCGTCTATGGCGGCTTTGCGCTGTTCTGGTCGCACCCGGATGTTCACGTGTGGGACTTGGGTTCGGTGCCGCTCGGGGTCGTTCTGGCGATGCTCCTGATCGGGTTGCCACTGCTCGGAAACCTGGCCCCCCGCTCGATCTCGTTTCTGCTGGCGATGCGCTACTACGCAGGCAACTGGGCGTACAGCGTGTGGTTGTTTCGCGGCGAGAGCTATCGCAAGCTCGACAAGCTCACCAAGGTTTCCCCGTGGATCTACGATCAGCTCGATCGCTTCTACGATCGCAGCACGTCGGTGGGGCTCGTCGGAAAGGTGATGGCGTTTCGTCTGATGCACCTTCACGGTCGGGCACTGCCGAAGCTGATCCCGAAGGCAGTTCCCGACCTCACGCAGTATGAGTACCTGGACGGCGAGCTGGTGGCAGGGATGGCGCTCGGGTGGAACTTTGGGGACGGCCACCTGCACCACGAGGTGCTGCTCGATGCACTCCAGCAGCAGTGTGAGTTCGAGCCTGGAGAGGTCCGCTGTATCTTCGTCGAGTCACAGCCCCTCGGGAAAGCTAGCCTCGAGTATCGCATTTGCGATGCAGCGAGCGGGGAGCTCGAACGCGGCGAAGTAAGCGTCGACGAATTGCGCGCGATGCAGCCTTGGGGGCCAGGCAAGGCCTCAAAGACTTAAACCGCAGCGCAGCGCGCAGCGTACGCTGTTGGCGTGAACCCGATCTGAGCCTTGAAGTCGCGGATGAAGTGCGCCTGATCGTGGTAGCCGAGTTCCAACGCCAGGCGCGCCCAATCAACGCTGTGTCCAGCCGCGACACGTTCGGCGGCATCCTGGGCTCG
This sequence comes from Polyangiaceae bacterium, assembly GCA_041389805.1. Classification (GTDB taxonomy): domain Bacteria; phylum Myxococcota_A; class Polyangia; order Polyangiales; family Polyangiaceae; genus JAHBVY01. Next base: position 46,115 of record JAWKRD010000047.1, read on the forward strand.
AGCGCGACACAGCACCCACTTCGGGCTGACACCTACCAGGCGCTCGAAGAGTCGCTGTAGCGATCGGAGGGAGCAACCCGCTAGCTCCGCCAGTTGCTCGGCGCGCTTCAGCTCTCGATCACTCTGGGCGCGCTCGATGAGTCCGTTCAGCTGACGCACGGTCTCCCGTTCAGTCACCAGACAGGTGACACAACGCTGCCCCAAGAACTCTTCGACTCGCGCTCGCGCCAGGTAGAGCTGCTCGTCCGCGAGCTCGGCGCTCGAAAAGTTGGCACAGGCAGCGCACAGCTCCTGAAAGAGTGCCTCGCCGACGGCACCGAAGACCTCTGTGACGCTCGCTTGGGTGCCCAGCCACCGAGTCATCGGTCGGTCGCTGAACACAGCGAAACCAGCGGGCTCGAAGCGCACGCCAAGGACACAGCCTGAGCCGCTGAGCCTCGCGACGAAGCGCTCCGCGCTGGGTCCTACAACGCGAGCTTCGCTCGCCTGGAAACTGACGTTTACCCGAGGAAACGGCAGGATCTCCTGCTCATGACACTGCTCACCCAGCTCCCAGCGTACGACCCAGAAGCGCGAGACGAAATCACGCAGATCCTCGCTCGCCTCGAAGCGCTGTAGGTCGAAGCGCCGCAGGCCCGCTCCTGGGTTCATGATCCCATGGGTTCCACCTGGGATCTGCGCTCGGTCGCGACTGGGAGGCGCACTCGCCATGCTGTCGCCTTAGCGCGCTTTCGCAGCACTTGCATTCACTCGCGCGCCGCATGCTCCAGCGCATGTTGGTTGCGCTCGACGTTCAATACGACACCCCAGCACCGGGGCCGCCGCGGTGGGGCTGGTTGCCTTCGATGCTTGGACGTCGCCGGAGCCGACGCTCACGCGACGGGTGCTCTCCGCCACTGCTCCCCAAGCCTACGAGCCAGGCTCATTCTATCGGCGTGAGCTGCCGTTCTTGCTCGAGGCGGTCCAGGGATGTGCGGTGCTCCCCACGCTCGTGCTGATTGATGGCCACGTGTGGCTGGATGCAGATCCCAGCGGGCAGCCGCGGCCAGGTCTCGGAGCACATCTACACGCGGCCCTGGGAGGCGCGGTCCCGGTCGTTGGACTGGCCAAGAACGCATTCGCCGGAGCGGTTGCAACGGCCGCCGTGGTCTGTGGATCGAGCAACAAGCCGCTGTTCGTCACTTCCGTGGGGTATGACTTGTCCCGGGCCGCGCAGGGGTGCGCGAGATGTCTGGCGCGCACCGGATCCCGAAGCTCGTGAAGCTAGCGGACCAGCTGGCGCGGGGGCACGCTAGAACTCCAGAAAGCCCAGGTGGAGACGCAGCCCAAAGTCCAACCAGTTGATGCCTGGTCGCGCCGAGAGTTCGCGCGTGCCGATGAAGACCGGCTCCTGCTCGCTACGCAGAGGGACGACGAAGCCGACTCGGTACCAAACTTCAACCCCGCGGAAACGAAGCCCAATTGGGAGCCCGATGGTCAGGTTGCTGCGCGCGGCCGAGCTGGTGTCCAGAGCGCCAACCAAGGCTCCTCCGAACACCAGCGCGAACGCGTGCCCCATCTCATATTCGAGCAGGCCAGTCTGCGAGAGCTCGAGCAGGCCGTGCCCGGTGTGATGCACGAAGCCGTAGCCGACCTCACTCAGGCTGCGCAGGTCAAGCGTACCGAGCGCCAACGGCCAGCGCCCGTCGAGCCCCAGGGTAAGGCGACTGTTCCAGAGACTGCGATCTTCCTCGTATGTTTCTGTGGGGAAAGACACGCGAAGGCGCTCCGGCGTGTATCCAAGCTCAGCGCCCAGCGTCGGCGTCCAAACAGGTCCGGCCGGGACGGAGGTTTGGGGGGGAGACGCGCTGGCAGGGAACGGGGTCAGCCACAGCGCGCCGCTCAGGAGCACGCCCAGGGAGGCGCGGTTACACGCCCTCATCGCAGCACCCAGGAGACCGGCCTGCGGGGGCTCTTCAATGCATCGTCCCAGGGAACGCCGATACGGAATAGCATCTGTGCTGTGGAGCGCGCCTGCTGAGTCAACACAGCCAGCCTGTCGCCGAAGTCGCTACCGAGCCCGAGGCTCTCCTCGCGGTCCTGACGTTCCGCCATCTGATTCAGTGGTTGCAGAGCGAGGTTCTGGGAAGCCGCCCAGAGCGCGATGCGCTGATAGGCACGCCCGACCAGCAGCTGCTCATCACGGGAGTTGCGGTTCGGAGTGCTCAAGATGCAGTAGCCGAACCCCGTCGTTTGGTCCGTCCGGGTGCTATCGAGCCAGTACTCGCCTGCGCTGCGCGCGCTTGGCCTACCGGTGCTCTTGCCAAGGAAGCGCTTGAGAGCGCCGAGTCCCGACGCGTCAAGCGTCAGGCCGTCGCGGTGCGCCTCGATCTCGTCCTTGGTCTGCCGCCACCAGGCGTGGCCTGCTTCCAGCATGCCCGCGTCGTCGATGATCGCGCTGGTTGCTTCGATAGTTCCCGTGCGGAAATCTTTGGCGCGCGTGCCAGAGAGGAAGTGGAAGTCGACCAGCGGGTCTTGGAGCTGAGCGCGGATGGCCCCCTCGAGTTCGCTGGGCGCGGCGGCGTCCAGGTATGCACCGCGGTTGGTGTGGCGCCGCGGAATGGCGCGGTAGTGTGGACTGATCGCGGCACCCGAAGCGGCTTCGGAGAGTTCCACGTCGGCGACCCAGTTCGGTAGAGCTGGATCCGGGAAGCGGGTGACGCGGGCGTCGAGGCCGTTCGCTGCGGCCGCCAACACCAGATTCTCCAGCGCGCAGCCAAGTCCAATGTGTCGCTCTCGAGCGAGCGAGTCCATCGCGCCAAGGCTCTTCTCTTGGTCCACGTAGAGTTGAACGCGTTGCGCTTGGTAGCCGAAGTACCAAGGCTGGGTGTTGTGGGGACTCGCAGCGAGTAGCGCGGCGTGGATCAGCCGCTCTTCTGGTGTCTCGCTTGCACCCGGGTAGCTCCAGGGGGCGTACGCATCACCGGACTCCGCCGGATAGCTCCCGCAGGAAGCCGCGCTGGACCCGAGCAAGGCGGAGAGGCTGCCGAGTCCCAGGGCGTGGAAGTCGCGGCGGGTGAGTCGGGGAGCATTTCGACTAGGCATGTGAGGAGACCTAACTCATGATGAATTCATGTTAAATCGGCTTAAGGCGGCTAACACATATCCGGAAATCGTATGAATGAGCTGGTGGGGCTGCGGCTGTTCTGCCGCGTGGTGGAGCGGGGGAGCTTTTCGGCGGTGGCGCGGGAGTTTGGCGTATCCCAGCCAAGCGTGAGCCGGCGCATCGCGGAGCTCGAGGTGCACCTTGGCGTCCAGCTCCTGAGTCGCACGACGCGCAGAGTCGCTCCGACGCTCGCAGGACGTGACTACTACGCCCGCGTCAGCGGAGCCCTGCGTCACCTCGCGGAAGCGGAGACGGACCTGAGGAGCGGGGTCACCGAGGTTGCTGGAAGGGTGCGGGTTGCGGCTCCCGCGGCGTTTGGGCGACGTTTTGTGCTGCCAGTATTGACGAGTTTGATGCGCGAACACCCTGGGCTCGAGGTTCAGCTGCTCCTGAGTGACTCCAGCGTCGACTTGATCGGTGAGGCGATTGATATTGCCGTGCGGATAGCGACCGTCGCGCCCTTGAGCTTCAAGCAGCGCAGGATTGGCAGTGCCCGTCAGGTCGTCGTCGCCTCCACGAGCTACCTCCAGGCTTCGCCCCTGGGCGTTGATCTGGAGCACGCCGGCGAGCACGCGTGGGTGCTCGCCCATACAACGCTGGCTGCCATCGACCAGCTGCGAGCCAGCCCGGCGTTCGCCGCTCTGCCAACGCTTCGGCCGAGGTTCCTGTGCGATGATATCCAGGCCGTGCTCGGAGCCGTCAGAGCCGACCTGGGGATCAGCGTGTTGCCCCTCTGGATGGTCAGCGACGAGCTCGCCCAGGGGAGCTTGACCCAGCTTCTGCCGGAGCTGGTGCTGCCGGCCGCGCCGGTTGTTGCCCTGTATGGGCCGACTCCCTCGGTCCCACCACGTATCCGTACGGTCCTCGACGGGATCGCCGAGCGGGTATCCGTCGACCCTGCGACCTGTTGAGCCACTAGCCCGACGGATCCCCACTGCGGGGCTCCTCCCGGCTGCAGATTTTGAGGCTATCGACCAACCGCTGGGTATTGGAGTTTCTTGGCTCGAGCAGCCTTTCGCACGGAAATCGAAGAGTTCATGCTAGTTAGTCAAGAGACTCGGGGGAGCGGCCGTATGGCTTCGGAAGGTTTCGAAGCACAGACGGCGTCGTGCAATGGTGGACAAGGGTGACGCAGGGCCTCTGGCGGAATCGAGCGGGCTAGTGAAGCCGCCGGAGTTTCTGATCCTGGACGCCCTTGGGCTCGGTGTGCTGGTCCTCGATGATGAGCGGCGAGTGCTCGCGCTGAACGACCACGCGGCTCAGCTGCTCGAAGTGACCGAGGCCGAGCTCATCGGCAAGAACCTCGCCGAGACCTGGGAGCTCTTGCTTCCGGGCGGTAAATCGCTGAGCCTCGGCGCGAGGCCGAGCGATCATGTCGAGTCGAGTGGCTTCGCGATCCGGGATCAGCTGATAGGCTTTCGCGCTCAAGACAAGCCGCTGCGATGGACGCTTCTCAGCTTGGCCTTGCTTGCGCCTCCAATCGGCCGCGCGCGCTTCCTGGTTCACTTCCAGCTGCTCAGCGATGAGCCAATGCAGCAGGACCTGTTGGCGCGGCTAGACGCCCTGGTGCAGCAGCGTTCGCGTCAACTCCGAGAGCAGGAGGCTCGGCTCCACGCCGCTCAGCGGCTGACTCAGCGCGTCCAGGCCGACCTCAAGAGCAGTGAAGAGCTGTATCAGTCGGTGGTTCAGGCCATGGCTGAGGGAGTCGTGATTCATGAGGCCAGTGGAAAAGTCCGCACGGCAAATGACGCGGCGGCCAACATCCTTGGCCTGACCCAGGGTCAGCTGATGGGACTCGAGGCGATCGATGCGGGCTGGCGACTGCTAGACATCGAGGGCGGTGACCTACCAGCGAGCTCGATCCCCTCGGAAATCACCGCCGTCACCGGGGAAAGCTGCCGGCGCAGGTTGCTTGGCGTGATCCGGGGCAATGGGGAGCGCGGGTGGCTTGAGGTGAGCACCGAGCCTTTGGGAGAACCCGCGGCTGACGGCGAGGGAGCTGGGCGGTATCCGGTGGTCTCGACGTTCACGGACGTAACCCTGGAGCGCGAGGCCACGCGAGCGCTCGAGGAGAGCCGCGCGCGTTTTGCCAGCGTGCTCGAGGCGGTGCCGGGTATCGTGTTTCGCTACTTCCGCAAGCCGAGCGGCGGCCGCTTCGAGTTCATCACCGGTACCGTGAAGCAAGTCACGGGTCTCGAACCGGCCCAGATCCAGGCGGACGCGCTCGCGTTCATGTCTCGCGTCCACCCCGAAGACCTGGAGCTCGCGACCAGCGCCTTCGTCTACGGGCGGGACACCGACACCGTGGTCGATGTCCCGATGCGCATTCGCGGGGCGGACAACAAGTGGCGCTGGATCCGTAACCGCGCGGTACCAGAAGCGCGTCCCAAGGGAACGCTTTGGACTGGTGTCATGCTCGACATCACCGAAGAGCGAAAGCTCGCGGAACAGGTTCGCGCCTCTCAGCGCCGCGAAGCGATCGCTACCGTGGTTGCCGGGGTCGCGCACAACTTCAACAACGCGCTGGCCGCCATGATACCGAACCTCGAGCACGCGCTCGAGGCGAGCTCCGGGCAGCAACGCATCGAGCTCGACGAGACGTTGCGCACCGCACAGCTCGCAGGCGGCCTGGTGCGACAACTCATGGTGGTGGCCCGTCAGCAATCGAGTAGTGAAGTCGTGGTCTGCGACTTCGCCAACGTCGTGCGTGACGTCGCGCGCCTGTGCAAAGGCTTGTTCCAGGGGCGGATCCGCATCGAAGCCGATGTGACCGAGCAGCGCTTGCCGGTTGCGATGGACGCGGCGCAGCTTCACCAAATGGTGCTCAACCTCTGCATCAACGCCCGGGACTCCATGCGCGACGTAGACGCGGGAAGGCTCTCGATCTCGCTCCGTGAGGCGAAGCACGGCGAACTCGAGGGATGTTGCCTTGCGGTAACGGACAATGGATGCGGGATGGATGAGGCGACTCAACGCAAGCTGGGGGAGCCGTTCTTCACTACCAAGGCGCCAGGGCAGGGCACTGGTCTGGGCCTCGCGACCATCTACGCCATGGTCAGGGATCTCGCCGGTACCATCGAATGCACATCGACGGTGGGCGAGGGCACGCGGTTCCGGATTTGGCTGCCGAAGAGCGACTTGCTCGTGGTCGGTCACTCCAATGCGGCGGTCTCGGAACCGCCGAGAGGCAAGCGTGTGCTGCTCGTCGACGACGAACCCCTTGTGCGGCGGGCGCTGGCGCGCGGGTTGCGTTCCAAAGGCTGGCTCGTTGAGGAAGCAAGCGATGGCGTGGATGCTCTGGCATACATCGCCGCCGGCGAAGATCGCTTCGATGTGGCCGTCCTCGACCTGTCCATGCCGGGCTTGCCTGGTGAACGGGTCTTGGCTGAGCTTCACCGCTCGCACCCGAAGCTACCGGTCGTCGTGCTGAGCGGGTTCGTGAGCGCGCCCGACGACCTCACTGGAGCCTTCTCCGTGTTGGAGAAGCCTATTGGCACACCGCAGCTCAGCGCCGAGCTCGCACGAGCAATCTCTGGGCGCCGCGCCTAGCGGCATGCTGAAAGACACGCTGTGATCAGCATCCCGCTAGAGGGCTCCTCCCGCGCTCGAGGTCAGGCATCCAGCGCGGCGAGCGCTTGTTCGAGCGCGTCCCACACCGCACGGATACGCGGCACCTGGCGCAGCGCCCGGGGCGCGGTGAGCCAAAGGGAGAGTTCGGGGCCCGGGGGCAAGCCGAGGTCGAGTTCAACCAGGTTGGGATCCAAGAGGCGCGTGGAGCGGGTGAGTAGCGCCGCACCCAGGCCGTGCTGGACCGCCGCTTGCTGCGACACAAAGGTGTTGGTGATCAGCGTGGGCTCGCGCCCGACGTAGCGGTCGTACCAGGCGCGTTCTGGGGTGGAGACGCCGGGGATCTCGCACACGACCCAGGGCAAGCGGTCCAGAGGGAGCTTGGCCAATGCCCGCGATGCGATCACGGCGGTTGGGAGTCTTGCCACGCGCTTGCTCACCAGATCACCACTCTTCGGTCGGAAAAACCGCGTGGCAATCTCCGCTGCGCGGTGTCCCAGGTCGCTCGCCAGATCGCTCGAGACGAGCTCGAGGGTGAGTCCGGGGTGAGCGCGCTTCAGCGGGGCGATCAGGTTCGGGATGACGACGTGCATGGCCAAGCTCTCCGTCAGGGCAACCCGCACGCGACCCGTCACTTCCCGCTCATGCCCCCGCGCCTCGTCCGCGAAAGCCAGGACGCTGGTCTCCACCGTTTCCGCGTGGCGCACCAGTCGCTCTCCCAGGGGGGTCAGCTGACGCTTGCCTGGGCCGCCTGGGTGCGCCACGAAGAGCTGCGCACCCAGCTGCGCTTCCAGCGCGGTGATGCGGCGACTCACGGTGGACTGCTCGATGCCAAGCGTCGCCGCCGCCCGGGTGAAACTCCCCGAGCGCGCGACGCTGAGCAGCAGCTGGATGTCGTCCCAGCGCTCCAGCTCGACCGCTGGCTGCTTTCGCGCTCCAGGGGATGATCGCCGATTCATGCATGCATGCATGCACTGTGTGCATTCTGCCGTCTACCTAAGGCGTCACGCATGGTTCAGATCAACGGGGTGGGGCCACTCGTCGCCCTCGGAAAGAGGACCTATGCAGAGCGCTTTGGTGGTGCTGGGCCACCCGAATCCACAATCATTCAGCCACGCACTGGGCGAGGCCTACGCCGCGGGACTCGCGCGGGCGGGCCTCGAGGTGCGTTTCCTCAGGCTTGGCGAGCTGGTGTTCGATCCGGTGTTGCACGCCGGGTTTGGAGGTGAGCAACCCCTCGAGCCTGACTTGCAAGCCGCCCGGGTCCAGATCGAGGCGGCCAGCCTGGTCGCGTGGTTCTTCCCGACCTGGTGGGCGGGACCGCCCGCGCTCGTGAGAGGATTCATCGAGCGCACGTTCCTGCCGGGGTGGGCGTTTCGCTACGGTCCCCCTGCCGGAGCCCAGACTCAGCGTTACCGCGCGGGATCGAGTCTACCCGTGCCGCTCCTGAAGGGGCGGGACGCACGCGTGGTGACGTCGATGGACAGCCCTAGCTGGTGGTACCGGCTGTGGCACCGGCGCGCTCTCCACGCCTCGTTCGTGAACGCCACGTTGCGCTTCTGCGGTTTCAAGGTGCGTAGCACTACCTTCTTCAAGTTGCGGGAGTCTTCAGACGAGCGGCGACGGCGGGCCCTGACCGAGGTCGAAGCACTGGGCTTTCGGGAAGGCACGCGTCTGCGTGCGCGGCCGCAGCGCTCCCTCCCCCCCAAACCCAAGGAGCTTGTTGCTGTCTCGCCCCCAATTGCGCGCTAGGCTCCACTCATGGTGCGCCGTGACGCGAAAGATTCGGAAGCCTGTTCGCAGGATGCTGAGTGTTTCGCTAGCTGCGTTTCTCCATCGGGTGAGAGTCCCGTCCCGGTAAGCGTCGGTGCGCCGGGTAGCAGGCCCCAGGTAGTGGAGAGAGATCTCCCTGCCCGAGCGGGGCGTCAAAAGCTCGTGAAGCAGCGAGAGCTGCGTAGCGGGGAGCAAGCACGCGGGCCGCAACATGAAGTGAAACCTGCAGCCTCGACAGAGAAACAATCCGGAGGCCGAGCCGCTCATGTCACGGCGAAGGCAACACCGACGGCGAGAGCACCGAAGCTTGCTGCCGGCTCCGGCGGGGTACGGGGGGCAGCACGTGTGCAAGGAGGAGCGCGGAACTCGGGAGGCCCGTCTGTGCGGCCCTGGTCAGGGCAGTGCGTCGTATAAGCCAGCGGCGAAATCGACCACTGCACAGCGGGAGTCCGAGGGGATCATGGTACCGAAGACCGCTGGACGACCAGCGGGAACGAATGCCGTGCGGCAAAACGCGGCAGGGGAGGGAAGGGTCCCTGCGGTAGTCGTTGGAAGCGGTAAGCGTGAGGGAATGGCCGGCAAGTCCACCCAACGACCCCGGCAGGCGCAAGCCGCACGGAAAAAGCGCAACAACTACAACGCCAACTATATGCAGCAGCCAAGCGGGCACCGGATAGGCCACGCCCTGTACGACCACATCTGGAGAGGTGACATCCTCCTCCAGGCGTGGAAGCGAGTCAGACAGAACCAAGGAGCTGCGGGCGTGGATCGCCAGTCGATCTGCGACGTGGAGGAGTACGGGCTCAGCGATTCCTGAGGAACTACAAGCTGAAGCAAAGCGGGAGCGGTCGGCCGCAGGCGGTGCGGCGGCAGTACATCCCCAAAGCCGATGGTAAGAAGCGGCCACTAGGCATCTCCGGGACGGTGCGCGATCGGGTGGTGCAGATGGCGGCGAAGCTGGTGATTGAGCCCATCTTCGAGGCGGATTTTTCTGCCTTGTTCTTATGGTTTCTGTCCCCGGCGCAGCGCGACGATGGCGCTCGGAGACGCCAGAGGGAAACTCGGCTCGAAGGGTGGGTCATCACGTGCTGGACGCTGACATCCGCGACTACTTCGGGAGCATCGACCACGCCAAGCTGATGAAGCTGGCTGGGCGACGCATCCGGATCGTCGGGTGCTGAAGTTGCTGCGGCAGTGGCTCGAAGCCGGAGTGATGGAGGACGGCGTCGTGAAGGCGTCGGTGCGGCACGCCGTAAGGAGGAGCGATCTCCCCCTTGCTGTCCAACATCTACTTGCATGTGCTCGACGGGGTCCCGTGGACTCCGCCACAGCGGCCCGTCCGGAACGCTGGTGCGCTACGCAGACGACTTCGTGGTGATCTGTCGCACCAGTTGATCATGAGCTGGTCACCGAGACGCGGATCCGGGTGATCCCTGCAACGCCTCGGTCTCGAGCTACATCCGGAGAAGACGAGGTGAGCTCGAGCTCTACGATGGCAAGCAGGGCTTCGACTTTCTTGGCTGTCATCTGCACAAGCGCGGCTGAGCGGTAAGGTGCTGGAGAGGTCGGGCGAGCGGCTCTACTACCTCCATCGCTGGCCGTCACAGCGCGCGATGCAGCGGTATCCGGAGCCGTGTGAAGCAGCTCACCCCCTGCTCGAGATGCCCACGCGGATATCCGCGACGTCATCGAACAGCTGAACCCCGTACTGCGGGGCCGGGGAACTACTTCCGCACGGGAAATGCCGCGAAGCGATTCAATCAGCTCGACACGTATGTTTGGAAGCAGCTGCAAGGGCTGCTGGTGGCCCGCAAGGGTCGCCACCTGAAGCCCAAACAAGTCGACCGCTGGAATCGCGACTACTTCTACCGTCTGGGCCTGTACCAACTCCGAGGAACCGTCCGCTATCCGGAGCAATCCAGAATCATGGAGGCCGCGTAATGCTGTGCGCTGAGTGGCTACTGGTAAGCCGTGTGCGGGAAATCCGCATGCACGGTTTGTACGGGGGTCTTGACTTTGACCATCGCCCGCCCGGCGGGAAGGAGTAAGGATCTACCAATGGCGATTTTTGGCGGCGGGAGTGGCGCAGCGAGTGAACCACTCGAGTGTCCCCACTGTCATGAGGTGCAGCTCAGAGCGCGCGATGCTCACCGCGTGAAGTTGGTTTGCCGAACTTGCAAGCGCACCTTCGCGCTGGTCGAGGGGCGGGAACGCTACGCCAGGAGCCAGGCCTTGAAGCGACGTCGCTGACGTGGCCGTTGACCTCGGCCCGAGTTCGGTGCACTCGGCCTGCGGTGAAGAGCGAAGAGCAGGCCAGTGACCCGAACGTCTACGAGGCACCTCAGACCGACGAGGCGCCTCCCAAGACGGGGACGGACGACGTCGCGAGGCAGAGTGGGCGGGGCGGCCTTGCGATCGTGTTCGCCAAGCTCTGGTTCCTCGTGATGGGCCTGGTGCAGAACATCATCCTGCCGCGGGTGCTCGGCGCCGGGGGATTCGGTGACTTTCGGAACGCGCAGTCCGTTGCCAGCATTTTCTACAACCCGATCGTCACGAGTTCGATTCAGGGCGGTAGCCGCGCTGTCGCGCAGTCTGAGGACGAAGCGACCCCCCAAGTAGTTCGCCGTGTGCTGGGGATCCATGCGGCAATGGCGGTGTTCTTCGCGGCGGTGTTCTTCTTTGCCGCACCGTTCATCGCCAATGTCCTGAAGGCCCCTCAGATCATCCCACTGTTGCGCACGCTCGCGGGGGTCATCTTCTGCTACGCGCTCTACAGCCCGCTGGTCGGCGTGCTCAACGGGCAGCGGCGCTTCGGTCGGCAGGCGTTGCTCGACATCGTGATGGCGGCGCTACGGACGGTTGGTCTGATCGTGGGCGCGAAGCTCGTCGCCGACGAGGCTCTGCGCGCCGAGGGCGCCCTCAGCGGCTTCGTCGTGAGTTCGGTCGTCATTCTCGGGCTCTCGCTGTTCATGGTCGGCGTGGGCCGGGCGGGGCGGGGCGGCGTTTCCGCGAGGTCTCACCTCGCGTTCATGCTTCCGGTGTGGCTCGGCCAGATCGCCCTCAACTTCTTGCTGCAGGCCGACGTCAACTTGCTACGGCGTTTCGCTGGTACAGCAGCTGAACAGGCCGGCCTCGGCGTGGAGGCGGCTAGCCCTCTGGTGGGCGCGTACGCGGCGACGCAGCTCTACTGCTTCCTGCCGTATCAGCTGCTGCTGAGCATCACGTTCGTCTTGTTCCCGATGTTGGCGACTGCGTATCGAGACGGCGATCGCGAAGCCATGGCGCGCTACGTGCGTACGGGGGTGCGCCTGGCGGTGGTGCTCGCGGGAGCCATGGTCTCAGTCACCAGCGGCCTCTCTGAAGAGCTCCTCAAGCTCCTGTTCCAGAAAGAGTACTGGGTCGCCACCCAGGCCATGGAAGTGCTGACGCTGGGCTTTGGAGTGTTTGCGATCTTCGGGATCTTCAGCGCGGTACTCAACAGCTTGAAGCGAGAGCTGGCGAGCATGTTAGTGACAGTTACCGCGGTGATTCTGGTTGCGGCGCTGTGTTTCGCTCGAGTGCCCGGAACGGAGTTCGGCGAGGACCTGTTGTGGAAGACCGCGACGAGCACTTCCGCAGGGATTTTGTTGGCGACTGTTCTCGCGGGGGTGTTGGTCAAGCGCGCCGCAGGCGGGGTGGTCAGTCCGCTGAGCGTCGCGCGGGTGATCCTGGCGATGACCGTCGCGATCGCGGTCGCCCGGCACCTCCCGTACGCGGGCAAACTCATGACCCTGGTGTACGCCGCAGTCGTCGTCGCGATCTACATGCTCGTGCTGCTCATCACGCGCGAGCTCGGCGCCGCTGACGTGCAGAACATCAAGGCGGTCATCTCTCGGCGGAAGAAGTAGTCAGGCGTGCCCGGGATAGCCGAAGCGATCGACCAGAGCGCGGTGGGCGGCCAGAGCCGGAGCGTCGCCCTGAAGCTCTTCGCGGCGGTAGCCAGTCCCTAGGCTCACCACCTCGATCGCTCGCGCCACCACGTCGTGGACGAAGCGCGCTCGCCACGGGCCAAAAGCGATCGTCGACGTCGGCCCTTCCACGCGGATGCGCCGGTAGGGCCGCGGCGCTGGCCCCGTCTCGAGCAGTGTCACGAGCTTCGACTCGAGGTCCTCGCCGTTCACCCTGAGGAACGCAAGTTGCTCTGTTGCTCTCGGAGCAAACGTCACCCGCCAGTCAGACGCTGGACGCCTCGGGATGGCGACGTCGCCGTGTTGCGCGGCGTCGTCGTCGGGGCGTTGTTCTAGCCACCCGCTGTTTGCCTCGGGGATACAGTCGGTGTAGGGAACGTAGGGCTTGAGATCGAGAATCGGCGTACCGTCGACGAGGTCCAGCCCGCCGACTCGGATTTGTAGCCCTTCGATACCGAGCAGCGAGACCGCTGATAACCCGATGGCGTTGGGGCGGTGCGGCGAGCGAGTGGCAAAGACCCCGCGACGCTGCTCACTGCGCGGCGGCAGCACCTTCGGGCGCCAGTTTTCGACCTGGTGGAAGTGAAACAGTACCCACAGGTGACTCCAGCTTTCGACGTCTTCCAGCGCGTGCTCAACGCCGGACTGCGGCAACAGCTCGATGGTGCCGGGTGCGCTCAGGTTTGACTGACGCGGAACCTCCGCTTTCGTGCGGTAGCTCGTCCTCGCAAAGCCGATCGGGTTGATGGCGATCACTAGTTGAGTGTCGCTCCGCGCTGCAACTTGCGCTCGAGATTCAGGATCGCGTCGGGATCGAAGCGTCCAAACGGCGAGACGATGGTCCAGTCCGTCAGTTGATCGAGCGAGTGCAGGCCGCGCTGACCCAGTTCGAGCGCCACGGCGAACGGCTGATTGGTGAGCGTCGCGTCCACCTGGCCGTCGATCAGACCATGCACCTGAAACCAGAGGTGCTCCTTGCCGCCATCGGGTTCAGTGTTGACTGGGTAACCGAGCTTGACCAAGAACGCCCAGCCGGGATCGCTCGCATGGGTCCCTAGCAGGCTCAGAAAGCGTGGCAGGCGCTCCGATGCGAGGAGCATCATGCGCTGAGTTTCCCCGTGAGAAACGTACAGGAGCGGATTGTCGCGCAAGGTCGGCAAGTGTCGCGCCACGGACTCGTAACCGACCTCGGTCGGCGCGACGATCACCGCCCGCAGTCCGGTGTGGGCGTCATCTTCGCGATCCGCGGAGCCTCCAACAGAGGAGCCCGAAAGGCGCTTCAAACCGTCTTCCCACGCGAGCCACGCGAGGTCGAGATCGCGGCCTATCTCGAAGCGTTCGCCCGGAGCGGGGGGGCCCTGGTTGAGGAAGAGCGCGGCGACCCGCCCGAGCAACTCGGCGCCGAGGTTCGAGTCGCTCTGCGGGATGCCCAAGAGGTCCAGGTCCGGATAGCCCGTACGCAGCATGCCATGAGTGTGTAGCCAGACGTCGTCACCGGCGTCACCCGTTACCGCGTGGATCGAATACAAGGCGCTCGGTGACGGCGGGATATCGCTCTCGGCGAGGTCTCGCAGCCAACTGGCGGGTCGTGGGGCGAAGGCGTCCGCATCAAGCAACAACGCCGGGTTGGGCACGAGTGCGTTGAGCAACCGCAGCTGCTGGTGAAACGCTGCCAGGGGCTCTTCACCGAAGCTCACGCTCAGCCCGAGTTGCCAGCGAGCACTTTGAACGTGCTCGAAGTCTGGACCATCGATGCGTTGCTCTAGCTCGGCGTAGCTGCCGTCTTCGACGGGCTCCAGCCAGATGCGCAGCCATCCGCCGAGGGCTGCTTGGCCCGGAGCTTGTTCCGGGTCGAACAAGAACTCCACGGCCCAGCCTTGAGCCGGTGGCTCCTCGGGTTCGCGTACCTCGTCAACGCTGATCCCCAGCTCGTCGAGTGCGTCTTGCACGTCGTCCGCGCTAGGCGGGGCGTCGTCCGGGTGCACCAGCGCGATCAGGGTCGACTCAGAGGGTTCCCGTTCACCCGCGAGGAAGCTCTCCGGGAAGGGCAACATGACTAGCCGGCAAAGCCGCGCAGTCGGGACTCTTGGCGCCGATAGAGTTCGATCGCGCCCGTCAGCACTCGCTTGGCCGCGTCCGCACCTTCGAGCTTCTCGACGACGACGTTCTTGAGCTCCAGTGCCTTGTAGTCCTGGAAGAAGCGCCGCAGCTCGCTGCCCGTGTGCCTCGGGAGTTCTTCGACTGAGAAGTAGTCCGCGAAGGCCGGGTCGTGGACGTGGACGGCGACGATCTTGTCGTCTTCCTTACCTTCGTCGGCCATGCGCATCAGGCCCACCGGACGTGCGACCAGCATTGCGAGGGGTACGACGGGCTCAGAGCTCAACACCAAGACGTCGAGCGGGTCGCCGTCATCGCAGTAGGTGCGAGGGATGAAGCCGTAGTTCGCGGGATAGATGACCGAGCTGTGAAGCACGCGGTCGACCCGCAGTAAGCCCGACGACTTGTCGAGCTCGTACTTGACCTTCGAGCCTTTCGGGATCTCGATGACCGCATAGAAGTCCATGCTGTCGGGGTCTGGGTGGGTGGGGAGATCGTGCCAGGGATGAACCACGGCGCGCTCTGTAACTCGCGCCTGGCCTCGGTGCAAACCGGGTCCCATGTTTGGCGACCCTTTGCAGGCAGCGGAACTCCCAGGTTGGACGCGTTTTATCGCGACTTACGCCGTGGGACCACTAGAGTCCCCGCATGCTGATCGACGACATCAAGGCTCGCTTCAGGGAAGCGATGAAGGCGCGGCGGGAAGTCGAGCGCGAGATCCTGCGAGTGGCAATCGGCGATATCACCACCCGGGACGCCACCAGCGACGACGACGTGCAAGCAGTGCTGAAGAAGCTCCTGAAGTCCAACGAGGAGACTCTGGGGCACAATGTAAGCGACGACGAACGGACGAAGCTCGAGCAGGAGAACGAAATCCTGCGCGGCTTCCTGCCCAAGACCCTGGATGAAGCGCAGATCATCGAGGCGCTCGCGCCCGTGGCGGAACAAATCCGCGCGGCAAGCAATGACGGTCAGGCCACGGGGGTCGCGATGAAGCAGCTCAAATCGACCGGCGCCCAAGTGGACGGAAAGACCGTGTCCGCCGCGGTCCGCAAGCTGCGCGCATAGCGTCGG
>JAWKRD010000048.1:0-60271 GCA_041389805.1 Polyangiaceae bacterium
TCGTGAGGCCGCCAGCACAAGCGTTCACGAGCGCGTGCCCGGGTACAAAGATGTTCTTCGAAAACGCCGCGGCGGGTGTGCCCCCATCGAGGTTGATCTCGGAGGCCCCTGCCCCGCTCGACAGCACGCCGTTCTGGTAGAAGGTGTTGTGCTCCACGGTCACGCCGGAGACCGCGTCGCCAACGAAGCGGATCCCTGAGTAGTAGTTTCCGTAGAGCAGGTTGTAGCGCAGCGTGAGGCCCGTGATGGGACCGCTTCCGCTGCCATTGACGACCAAGCCGTCCTCGTAGTCGGCGTGGCCGTTTCCGTAGATACGGTTCCGCTCGACGAGCACGTCCGCCAGCTGACCAAAGCCGCCCTGGTTGGTGAAGAGTTGGATCCCTCGGGAAGCGTTCTCGCGGATCACGTTGTTGCGCAGGGTGATGTTCGAGCCCGAAGCTAGATAAATGCCGTGGTCTTCGTGGCCGCCTCCTGAACACGCACCGAAGCGCTCCACGATGCTGTCTTCGAGCAGCACCTCGTCGGCAGCCTCGACCTCCAGGTGACCGCCCTTGTGCCCGGTCGCGCAGTCGCCGGTCAACGTGAGGCGCCGCAAGTCGATGTTCTGGCTCCCGTCGTGAACGGTGATCGTGTTGAACGAACCCGTCGCGCTGAACCCACTCAGATCGAAGGTCATGTTGCGGAGCTCGATGAAAGCGGCAGCCTGATCGAAGGACACGCGACCACTGATGCGCACTCCGTCGCGACTCTCCCCCACCCAAACGATCGGCGCCGCCGCAGAGCCTTTCACACCATTGAAGTAGAGAGGCAGCGTTCCACCTCTTTGGGTGTAGCTCCCGTCGTGGACGAAGTAACAGGTGCCCGGCTGTGAGGCGCGAGAAGCGTCTTCGAGCTCTTGAATGGTCTGGATGTCTACCCGACTGAGGCCATCAGGACATTGCCCTTGCGTGTCGGTCCATTCTCCGACGCTGCGGTCCACGCCGCTACCACCACTTCCGCCAGCACCTGCGTTGCCCCCCGCCCCTGCACTGCCGCCGCTAGCTGTGCTGCCACCACCACCAACGCCCGCCGCGCCGCTATTCCCCGCGAAACCACCACTCGCCATCGCCCCGCCGCTTCCAGCAGAGCCGCCGGAACCCTCGCTGGTACCCGAGTCTGAACAGGCAACCATGGTGAGTAGGCTCACCAACGCACACACGCAAAACGAACTACGGACTGCCATCGCCTGAGTCTAGGCAAGCGCGGAACTCACGCCAATCGAGTTTCCATAGAGATAGAACGAGGCTCGGAAGCTGGCCTAAATCGCCTCTAGACTCGAGATCACGCGTCCCACCAAGCCGTACTCGACGGCCTCCGGTGCAGTGAGCCAGTAGTTGCGATCACTGTCGCGCTCGATGCGCTCTTCCGTCTGCCCGGTCGCTTCAGCAAAGGTCTTGATCAGGCGTTTCCGCATGAGACCAATCTGACGCGCCTCGATCTCCACGTCTGCAGCGGGACCACTCATACCGCCAAGGGGCTGGTGCAAGAGGAAGCGCGTGTTGGGTAAGGCGAACCGCCTCTCTCGAGGCACGCTCGAGTAGATCAACGCACCTGCGCTCGCGACCCAACCGGTCCCGATCATCGACACTGGCGCTGGGATGGCGCGCACCAAGTCGAAGATCGTGTCAGCGCTCTCCACATGACCGCCCGGCGAGTGAATCACCAAGCGGATCGGGCGATCACCGTCCGCCGCGAGCGCCAGGAGCTGCGCGCTCGTGAGCTCCGCCACATCCATCGTGATCTCCCCAAACACCAGCAAGGTCCGCGTCGCGAACAAGCGCTCACCGAGCTGCGCCATACGCGAGGCCTCGGGCTTCTTGGAATCACTGTCAGGCTCACTCTTCTTTGGCATGCTTGAGAACTGATGGACTTCGCGCGTTTCGCCCATGACCAAGGCGCTCAAAACCCACGCAATCGCATACCCAAAACGCTCGGGGCTTGCGGGTTGGGGGTGAGGCGCAATGATCAGCCAATGGGGCAAGACCGCGAACAACCGTACAGCGAGGAACACATCGAGGAGCCTGCCAACGACGCCCAGTCGGAAACGTCGAACGAGCTGGAGCCGCTGGTCAGCGCCGCGCTCGAGCTGTTCCGCAGTCGCCCCGACGTACGTTGGACCGTGGAGAGCATCGCCCGGGAGCTCGCCACCTCGCGCCCGGTGTTGAACCGCCGCTTCAACGAGGCGCTCGGTAAACCGCCGCTCAGTGTCCTCCGCGAGTTCCGCATGGAAAAGGCGTCGCGGCTACTTCTGGAGACCGACGAGGGCCTCGCCGCCATCGCCGACGAGGTCGGCTACGACTCCGAGTTCGCGCTCAGCCGAGCCTTCTATCGTCACTTCGGCGTGCGTCCCGGTGCCTGGCGCAGAGGCACTGCGGCGTCTCACACGCATCAAAGCAGCGACCTCACTCGCTGCGCGGCCTAGCCGTGACAGGTCCGCGCGACGTGTGATACGTCGGCGCGATGTCCGCTCCAAAGAGCACAGCCAAGCAAGGCAGCATCGTCGCGCCCGGCCGCTCCGCCCGCGAGGTGAAGATGGAGTCCGGTGAGTACCGCGTCGCGCCGAGCGACTGGGTGCTGGTGCCACCGGGCGATCCAGCGCTCAGTCGGCGCATCAAGGCCGAAGGCGACCACTGGCTGGTGCAGGAGAAGAAGGGCCGCAAGCTCTTTTCCCGGGGGATCTGGGCGCCGGCGGAGCGCGTCGAGCGCATCACGGCAGCGCTCGCAGCCGAACGCCAAGATCCGGCGTACCAACGCAAGCTCGACGCAGCCCGGGCCAAGCGCGAAACCGAGCAAGCGGAGTACGCGGAAGACTTCGAGCGCGAAGTCTTCGACTTCCTCGAGTTTGCGCCGCAGCACGCCGCGCTCGCCAAGCAGATGGCGAGCGCCATCGCTCGCCACGCGACGCCTGTGGGCAGCGGCACCGTCGCGCGCACCAAGCGCATCTCCATCGAGGAGCGCGCCCGCGCCGCGACCATCGCCTGGATGCGCCACCAGACCACCGCTTACGACGACATGAAAATTCCACGCGTCAAAGGCATGCGCCGTGAGGTGCGGCGGCAACTGGCGCAGCGCTCGAAGGCGCTCCTAGAACGCTACCGACGAGGCGCGCCAATCCCTCCAGAGTGCCCGCTCAAGCGGGCACTGCAAGCGTAGGTGCCCGCTCAAGCGGGCACACAGCGTGGGGGTCAGAGGCTCAGGTGAAAACAGGGCGCGGCGCCGTCGCGCTCGTCGATCAGCGACACGCCATCGACGGCCTTCACGGCTTCACGCAATGCTTTGATGCGATCGGCGGTCAGGCCACGGGAGCGCACGTCCGCGGCGGTGAAGTTCAGGTGCCGTGAGATGAACTGGCCTTCATCCATCTGCTGCTGGATCAGCTTGCGCATGCGGATGATGGTGCCCTTGCGCGTCACGCCCTCGGCGCGAGCATCCTTGTAGACCTCGACGATGGCCTTCGCCAAATCCGTGCGGGCGTAGAGCTTGATCACGTCCTCGCCCGACTTGAGCTTCTTGAACATCAGCTCTGCCTGGCGTTGAGCGGTGCGATCGCCTCCGGTCACCACCAACTTCTGCCGCGTGGCCTTGCGATATAGGTTCGCTACCTCGCGGAGACGCGTGGCGCTGGACTCCTTGAGGCGCAAGCTGCGCGCCACGACACGGAACTCACGGCTGTCCTTCAACGAGACGATCGGATCTTCTTTCTCGTCTTCGTCCGAATCGTCGGCCTTGGCGTCGTCATCAGACTTTGCGTCGTCGCTGTCCTTGTCCTCGTCTGACTTCGCGTCGTCGCTGTCCTTGTCGTCCGACTTGGAGTCGTCGGAGTCATCCGCGTCGCCGGGCACGTCGTCAGCGACGTCGCTGCCTTCCGGCGCGCCCGCAGCTTCTTTCTGTTTCCCCTCTTCTGCGTGAGCGGCGCTGATACAGCTGAAACCCAGCACTGACAGCATCACCACTCGTCGCAAACCGCGCATCGACATGGGCCGGCTGTGTCACGTCGGAACGCCATCGTCAACGACTGAACTCGACACTGAGAAGCGCGAGGCGATCTGCGGCTCACGTTGGAGCACGGGTGCAGAAGCGGCGCGCCTCACCCCCAAGGACAGCGCCGGATCAGGCTTTGCGGAGGCTTTGCGAAGCAATGACGCGCAAGCACTGCACCGCGCCCACCTAGATCTGGCAGTAGCCAGACGCCATATAGTCCTGGCAGCCCCATTCGGGGCAGTCGCAGTACAACTCCGATCGCTGGACACAGCGCATGGCCCCAGGACAGCCCGCCTTGTGGAGCGTGTAGCCGATGTGATCGGGATCAGCAGTCGGCGCCTGGGTACACGCCTGCCGACAGCGCCCAGCTGCGCACACGGAGCCCGCGCCACACGTTGAGTCATCACTACATTCCGTGAAACACGCGAGGTCCACCTCAGGATTACTGCACGCTCCTGCCACCTCCGATAGACAAGCCTCTGAGAGCCCATGTCCAGAGTCAGCCGGAGCGGACTCGGGCCCAACGTCACTCGAACTGCAGGCTGCAAGGGCGAGCGCGAGTGAAAGCAAAGACGCGCGAACGACGAACGACATCCCCGAACACTACTACTCGCCGGACTCAAGAGCTAGTCGTGTTCTCTGTTTCCCCCCGGTCTCAAACCGTGTGACGGAGTCAGTCCACGAACGGGCCGCGCAGGTAGATCGGCTCGCGATGGGGACGCCCGCTCAAGACCACGAAGCGCGAGGGGCGGCTCGCTGAGATGTCGAGCTGCCCCGAGAGCGGGAGGATGCCTTCGCGCATCGCGAGCTTCACGCCCTGGGCCTGAACCTCCCCGGAGATCAGGTAGAGCAAGTGGTTGTTGTCCTCGGGCAGGCTCACGGAGTGGGTCGAGCCGGCGTCGAGGCTCACGTCCTCGTAGAACACCGCTGTCTCGAGCTTGACGGGCGAGCCTTCACCCACGATGCGTCGGGTGGTTTTCCCTGCGGTTTTTATCAGCGGCAGTTCTTGATGGGGCGTCCCGGCGTAGCTCGGGTCGATTTGCTTCTTGATGCGAGGCAGATTCACCCACAGCTGCAGGCCGCGATTGTTCGTACCTGCTCCCGGCATCTCCGAGTGGCGCGCACCACTGCCTGAAGTGAAGCGCTGGGTACCGCCGGCAGTGATGATGCTGTCGTTGCCCAGGTTGTCCTTGTGATGAAAGGCACCCTCGATCATGTAGGTGAAGGCTTCGAAGCCGCGGTGCGGGTGATCCGGAAAGCCAGCGGGCTGCGCTACCTCGAAGTCATCGAGCACGACGAACGGATCGAGGTGACGGAAGCCCGGCACAGGAAAGATGCGATGCACGATCGCGCCGCGGCCTTCAGCCGTGGGCATGCTGCGGAACTGGCGTGGCACGCGGCGTGTGGGCAGCGGCTGAGTGGTGCGCGTCGCGGAGCGCGCCTCGGGCGCTCCCGTGTCGCAAGCGAGGAGCCCACCTGCGCCGAGCACGCTGGCAGAAGCCAAGGTGACCAGGTTGCCAAGCACCTCACGCCGCGGGATCTGTTTCATCTTCAGCGAGCCGTTTCCGCGCCCCACACTCTGGAGCGCAGCCATGAGTTTGGCGGCACTCGGCAGCGCCTAGCAAGCGCGGCAACAATGCGTTCCCGGGGAGCGCAGAGTCTTCAGGCGTCCCGCTCCAGGCGGAAGCGGTACTCCCGGGCGACCTCCGCGGACTGCACTGAGTACTCCTCGTAGTAGGCCTCGCGCCCACGTGCTGAGCAGCGCGGTGCTCCGGGTGGTTCTTCCAGGCGAGCAAGCTCTCGAAGGAGTCGAACTCGACGATGCTCACTCGCTCACCGTCTTCGGCGGTGAAGGTCTTGAAACCTCACGTAGCCCGGCATGCTCTTCGCGAGCTCACGCATGCTGGACGCGACCTCGCCGTAGTCAGTGCCCGCGTCAGCCCGCAGGCGGTTTCGAAACACGGTGATCCATTTCGAGTTCTGGGTCGCCATTTGCCTGGAGCATAGCCGCGCAAGCGCTGTGCGCGGCCTGACACAACGCCCACAGCTGGCGCCATCCTGCGTTCACTCAGAGTGAAATTCCTCCCGAGCCGCTCAAATTCCTGGGCTTTGGCCGGCTCCCCCCTGGCCTCCCGCCCGTGAGCTTGCAGCCCGCTCTGGCAGCGCGTTATTGGGAGCCTGCTCCGTGAACTGGAGTCCAAAGCCATGGCACAGAACGATCGCATCATCCTCCACGTCGCCGGGCCCGACCGCCCTGGCGTTACCGCCAAGCTCGCCGAAGTCATCGCGTCGGAGCACGCGAGGCTCGTCAACATCGGCCAGTCCGTACTCCACGGCTACTTGAACCTGAGCGCGGTGATCGACTTGCCGACGACCTCCGGCGCCCTGCGGGAGATCTTGTTCTCCGTCAGTGCCTTGGGCTTGAAGGTGGACGTCGCGCCTTTCACGGCGGAAATGGAGGAGACACCCTTTCCTCCCCGCAGCGCGCTGTGCGTCAGCTTCCTCGGCGCGCTGGGTGACGGTTCGTCCCTCGCGGAGATCACGCGCTACATCGCCAGCAAGAACCTGAACATCCGCCAGATCCGTCCGCTCTCTGACGACGGCTTCAGCGGCGTCGAGCTGATCGCTGACTCCGAAGAGAAGGAGCTCACCGACACCGACGTGATGGAGCTGCGTGGGGATCTGCTTGCCATGGGCGCCCGCCTGCACGTCGACATGGCCGTGCAGCGCGACGACATCTTCCGCCGCAACAAGCGCCTGGTGTGCATGGACGTCGACTCGACCTTCGTGAACGGCGAGTTCATCGACGAGCTCGCGGAGCTCTGCGGCGTGAAGGATCGCGTAGCCGAGATCACGAAGCGCGCCATGGCTGGTGAGCTGGACTTCTCCGGCGCGCTCCGCGAACGCGTGAAGCTGCTGGAAGGGCTGCCAATGGAGCGCGCCCGCAGCCTGAGCGATCGCTTCGGGTTGAACCCCGGCGCCGAGACGTTCGTGAAGATCTTGAAGAGCCTGGGCTTCCGCGTGGGCCTCGTGAGCGGCGGCTTCGACTTCTTCGTCGACGAACTCCGCCAGCGCTTCAGCCTGGACTTCGCGTTTGCCAACGAGCTCGAGGTGAAGGACGGTCTGCTCACCGGCAACGTGCTGGGCACCATCGTCGACCCCCAGCGCAAGGCGCAGCCTTGAAGGACATGGCGAAGACCTACGAGGTGCGCCTCGAGCAAACCGTGGCCATCGGTGACGGCGCCAACGACATCTTCATGCTGCAAACGGCTGGCCTGGGCATCGCGTACCGCGCCAAGCCGAAGCTGCAGGCTGTGGCCGACATGAGCCTGAACCACAACGAAGGCCGTCTCGACGCGCTCCTGCACCTGATGGGCTTCACCGCTCAAGAGCTCGCGGGCATCGCAGGCTGCTAGTTCCCCGCGGATTCAAACGCTAGAGCTTCTCGGGGGCCGCCGTGGTGCGGCGCCAGCGCTCAGCCACGGCGCGGATCGCATCAGGATAGACACCGAAGTGCGCGCAGTGGTCGAGCTTGCCATTGCCTGCGTAGCCGCGGGCGTGGAAGTCGCCCGCGCTGTAGAAGTCTGTGAGCTGGAGCCCCAGAGGGTCCTTGCGCTGCGCAGGGATGGGCTTGCCAGCGAGCTCCCATACCAACCAGTGCACCGTCTCCGTGGTGGATGCATAGTCTTCCGTGGGGATCGCGGAGTGACTCAAGAAGAAGAAGCGCTTACCCGTCAGCGCGGCTCTCCCGAACGCAACGAACGGCGCGAGGCGCAGGGCGCGCGCCTTCAGGTCTCTGGAGCCATGAAAGCTGTCGAGCAGGATGAGCGCGTCTACCTTGTCAGCGAGTGGTTGAGTGAGCACCTCACCAATCGCTTCAAACCCACGGCTCCAGCCCGAGAGCGCCATGCGACGCACGTGAGCCGCGCGGCCCATGCGCTTGCTCAGTTCCTTTTCCACACCACTAATGAGCTGCAGGAACAGCTTTCCGTCGTGAAACGGCGGTGCGTACGCCTTGCCGATGCCGAGGCTCACACCGAGGAACACCAGGTCTTCGCCGGTGCGTATTAGCTCCTTGCTCGCTGGCCGTTGACCGTGAAAGTGCACGACCAAATCGAAGCCGCCGCTCTCGTCCAGCTTCAGGTGCTTCGGCACGATGAAGTTCCCCATCGGCTGTACGTGGATCCACCTTGGCTCATGCACGCCGAAGCCGGGATCCGGCGCTTCACAGGGCAAGACGCCACCACGCTCCGCCGGACTCGCCATGAACTGCAGCTCCTTTGCGGGCAGCGCGTCGCGCCAGTCTTTCGCCAGCGGCAAGTACGTCTGCTGGGTCGCGGAGAACGGTCGCGTTGGATTCAGCGGGTCCGCGAGCGTCGCCGGGTGCTTGCTCGAGTCCCCTTCAGCGCTACTTCCGGTTTTGGGGGGGAGGTGCGCCACACTGCCTGGGCTCCCGCTGGGAGTCGCTAGCGCAGCTTCAGCGCCGTCGAGAGTCGCGGAGGCTGAGGCGGCCAGTAGCTCCTGACCAGGCTCTGAGCGCTCGCAGCCGCTCGCTCCCCAAGCCGCCAGAAGGAACGCACAGCACGCCGCGCCTGCGTTGCAGCAGAAGTACTTGGCGGTCAGCCTCGCTGTGTGCTGGCGTCCCTCGCCAAGCGCCGGATCTGGCGTCACAAAGCGCATGCGTGAGCCGCAGGGTGTCGTATAGGACGCGCCGATGGCAAGCCCAGGAATCAAGCGCAAGCTCCAGCTGCGCATCGTCCACCAAGGCGAAGAAATCACCGGCGCGGCTCCCCTCCCCATCGAGCGCGCCGCGAAGATCTGCGCACGCGGCGATGAAACGCACCGCGCGCTGGTCCACCTTTGCCTGACGTTCGCCGACTACGCGTTGCG
This sequence comes from Polyangiaceae bacterium, assembly GCA_041389805.1. Taxonomy (GTDB): domain Bacteria; phylum Myxococcota_A; class Polyangia; order Polyangiales; family Polyangiaceae; genus JAHBVY01. The sequence continues at coordinate 8,911 of JAWKRD010000048.1, forward strand.
CCAGTCGATGCCTCCAGGCGCCAACCGCCCACTACTCGATCAGCTTCAAGTGGCCTTCGCTTGGGTCCAAGGCAAGGCCAGCATCGAGGCTGTACGCAAGGCACGCAGCGAAGCCTTCACCGCCATCGTTGCCGCGGAGAAACGCACGAGTGAGACGGTGGAAGCAACGCTCCGGGTGATGGAGCGCAAGGCCGAGACAGGCCTCGACCGCCACGCCACCACCGTGGTGTTGCGCTACGCCGCTTTGGCAGCCAACTACGCTGCCGGCTGCGCCGTGATGACCCTCGACACCATCGACGACCCCGGGCGCAGCCTGAACCTCGTGACCCAGGCAGCGGGCGCCGTCTCGTACCAGCGCATGGCGCTCGGACCGGCGCTGGGCAGCGAGCTACGTGCTGCCGCCTGGGGCCAAGCGGAGTGGGAAGCGTCGCGCCCAGGCGCCTCCGAGGTATACCCCGCAGGTGCCCTGGCGGTGCAGCTCTTCCACGAGTTCCTCGGTTGCCAGTGGAAAGACCAGAGCGATGGCCTGCGGGCGTACTTCGAGGCCTTCTGCGAGTGGGCGCTACCCCACTTGCAAGCGAACTGACCTTCAGCTCACTTCGCGTTATATTCCGCGCGGCAATGCAGGTCAGCGCTTGCGAGCGAGGTACAGGCCATCCCCGACGGGCAACATGCTCACGCTGACGCGCTCGTCCTGGTGGATTCGCTCGTTGAGCTTGCGGATGGTGAGAGTATCCGGGTCTTGATCCGAGGGGTCGGCGACGGCGCCGCTCCACAGCACGTTATCCACGAGGATCAGACCGCCTGGACGCAATAGCTCCAGGCAGTGCTCGTAGTAGGTTTGGTAGCCACCCTTGTCGGCGTCGATGAAGGCGATGTCATAGCTACCTGACTCTCCCGAATCGATGCGGGCCTGCAGCGTCTCCGAGGCCGGAGCCAGCACCAGCTCACACTTGTGGCTGACCCCCGCGCGCTCCCAGTACTTCCGGGCGATCGCGGTGAACTCCGCGTTCACGTCGCACGCCAGGAGCTTGCCATCCTCTGGCATCGCCAGCGCCACACTCAGCGAACTGTAGCCGGTGAACACGCCGACCTCGATGGCGCGCCTCACCCCCATGAGCTCGACCAGCAAGCGCATGAACTGCCCTTGCTCAGGTGAGATCTGCATGCGCGCGGCGGGGTGCTCCGCCGTCTCTTGACGCAAGGCCGCGAGCACCTCCGGCTCACGCAGGGAATGTTCGAGCAAGTAGGAGTAGACGTTGTCTGGGAGGCCGAGGCTGCGTAGGGACATCAGTCCTCAGTCTGTAGCAGATCTGGCCACTTGGGGTCCTCAACCAGCATCTCGTCAACCCAATCGGTGAGCAACATGCCGTCCACCTCGTGGTCGTAGAGGCCGATCGCCGCAGTGTGCTGGGACCCCGAGATGTAGAAGCGGTTGAAGCGCTCCGGGCTACGCTCGTGAATGCTCCCAGTTTCCTTGAGCAAGAGCGCCTTGAAGGCTTCGCCGTCCATGCCGAGGAAGACACCGCCGATCACCGCGTCCTCGTAGGAGGAGAACGCCCCCACCCGCAGGCTCGGGTCGCGGTCCAGTGCCCAGGCGATCATCTCGGAGAACTGCCCCTCCTGGCAGGTCTCACAAGACGCCGGGATGAACTGGTCAAATTTCCACTCGGATTTGAACTTCTCGAGGGTCTCGGGGCGCTCGGGGTTCGTGAGGCCGAGCCCTGCGTCGTTGATCACGTCGAGGCGCGCGGTTGGCCACTGCATGCGCACCGCCGCGGTGCCAATGATGGTGCCGTAGCCGCCAGCGCTCGAGCCAACGAGCGCGATGCGCTTCGGTTCGGGATAGCGCTCCTTGAGCACATCCATCGCGGCCGTCAGGTTCGCGAGGCCGTGGTGATAGCGGATGGTACCGTCGCCCTGATCGATCTCATTGTCCCCGCTGAACACCGACCCATCGCAGTACGCGACGTGGGCCATGTTGTAGCCGTAGAAGGGATTCTGCTCCGTCGAGGGATCCGTCCAGCCAAGCGTGGGTACCCGATCTCCGGCCTTGGTGTTGGCGGAGCACAGCTCTGACCAGCACGCGCCGCCGCCTTGCAGGTAGATCAGCAAGTTGTCGGAGCCAGTGTCTTGCAAGCCGAAGGCGTAGGGATCACCCCACAGACAGATGGGTCCGTGTTCGTCTGCGGCGAAGCGGAAGCCGTACAGCCCTTCGCCGTAGTCACTGACCTCTTCGGGTTTGAACTTGCCGATGTAGCGGTCGACGCCTGCTTCATGCAGCTCTTGCATTGTTGCGTCGTCGAAACCCACTTGAACCGCGCCTTCGCCTTCGACGGCTTCGTCGCTGCCGCAGCCCACCGCAGCGAGTCCGAGTGCGATGACCAGCAGGGTCGGTGCGAAGGCCATGCGCTGGAGAGAAACGCTTGGTGCCGGGGCAATCAGGCCGCTCATTGTTCGTCCTTCCGATGCAGCGCCGCAGAGGAACACGGCAGGCTGAGCGCTGGAACCACACCCCAGCGCGGTGAAACACATTCTAGCGGAGGCTCCAGGTCGGCCGCTAGGCAGAGCAGGCCAAAGACGAGCCGCCACGCTGCTTTGGCGTCGACACGCAAACCTTCGTCATGGCTTTGGAACAACCTTCCAGGCTTGGCAGATTGCGACCGCGTCAAACGCATCCCGAGCGTCTCCCGAAGCCGGGAGCGGCCGATCGCCGGCCTGTAGTACCCTCACGCCCCATGGTTCAGCGCTTTATCCAGGAGGGAATGTGAAGCGAGCAATGGTCACCGGCGGCTGCGGCTTCCTGGGTAGCTCCATCGTGCGGCTCCTGCTCGAGCGAGGCGTAGAAGTCAGCGTGCTGGCGCTGCCGAATGAGCCTACGGACAACCTCGCAGGCCTCGACGTGGAGATCCAGCGGGGCAACGTGCTCGACCTGGAAGCCTGCCGACGCGCGGTCGGCGGCGTCGACACGCTGTTCCACGCGGCAGCGATCTACAAGTCGTTCATGTTGGACCCCCGCCCGATGTACGAGGTGAACCTCCGCGGCACCTTCAACATGCTTGAAGCGGCCCGGCGAGCGGAGGTCGAGCGCACCATCTACACCGCGAGCATCGTTTCCCTGGGGAGACCAGCGCCGGGGCGTCTCGGCGACGAGAGCTCGGCCTATGAGGCCTGGGACGTCGAGATGCACTACAGTCGCTCGAAGTACCACTCCCGGGAGGTAGCCGAGGGCTTCGCCGCCTGGGGTATGGACGTGCGGGTCGTTTGCCCAGGCGCGGTGCTTGGCCCGGGAGACATCGCGCCAACGCCGACGGGGCAGACGGTGATCAACACGCTTCAGACACCCGGACCAGCAGTGACCACGGACGGTGGCATGAGCTACGTCGACGTGCGCGACGCCGCGCTGGTACACATCCTCGCAGCAGAGAAGGGCCGAGCAGGCGAACGCTACATCGCGACCGCGCACAACTTGAGCAACGCCGACCTGATGCGCGCGATCATGAAAGCGTCTGGCGATACCCGATCCATCCGGCGGCTCCCGACGGGCCTCACGAAGCGCCTGGTACGAGGCATGGAACGTATCGCGCTTCTGCGCGGAAAAGAGCCGCCAGTGACCAGCGCCTTCTTCGAGTACACACTCAAGCCCGGGTTCTACTCGAACCAGAAGTCGGTCCTCGAGCTGGGCGCGACCTACCGCGATTTCGGGGAAACGCTCTCCGACGCCATCGCGTATTTCCGCGAACGCGGGCTCTTGCGCTAGTTGCCCGGAGCTTGGGTGTGGGTCGGGCGACTGCACCAGAACGAGACGGGGGAGTCGAGCCGGTGCCCGCCCCCAGCCTCCGAGCGCTTCACCGGTCGGGAGGTGAGCGGCGCTTGGGTTGACGCGGCCCGCGTGAGATACTGCGCGACGTGAAAGCACTGGCTCGGATTTGCTTGTGGCTCTACGTCCTCGTGTTCATCGGCGCGGGCGGCGCGATGCTGATCGGCGCCAAGGATGCCGCACAGATGGTGGGCGTCAGCACCGAGATGCTGGAACAGAGCGGCGTCGCCTCGCTACTCAACCAGCTGCGCTACATGGGCGCCATCGCGATCGGCTTTGGCGCGGCCGTCGCTGTACTCAACAAGCAGATCCTCACGGAGAAGCGCCACGCAACACTGTTCGTGGTGGTGCTGCTCTTGATGCCGCTGTCTCGCACCATCTCGCTCTTCGTCGACGGCTTTCCGCACTTTTCCTTGCTGCTGCTGATGCTCGGTGAGTACGGCCTCTTCACCATCTTCTTCCTGCACACCAAGCGCAACGTCTGGGCCAAAGGCAAAGCCACCGAGAAGGGCGCGCTCCCCGCGAAGGACGAGCTGGATCCGGAGCTGGCAGAGCTCGCCGAAGCGGCGATCGCGGCAGACAAGCCCAAGGCGGGGAGCAAAGCCTCAGCCAAGCCCTGACAAGGCTTCGGCGGCGGGCAGCGCCACGCCGCATCGGTGACGGCGCTGCGTTTGCGGGCTTGCAGGCTGTTTTTGAACACCTGCTAGACTGGCGGGCATGTTGCGCTTGCTTTCGGGATTGGGAGCCACGGCGGTGGCGCTGGGCCTCCTCGCGGTGGGTTGTAGTTCGAGCGACGACGCGGGGAGTGGCGACGCGGGCATCCCGTTCGAGGATTTGCCAGCAGAGCTCACCGCTTCGATCTGCCAGCTCCTCAGCGGCTGCGGCGCGGAGCTGACCGGGGTCTACGTGCCAAACGAAGACTGCGAGCAGCTCCAGGAGCGAATCTTCAGCGATGGCGACTACCCGGCGCTAGCGGCTGGCGTCGCGGATGGCAGCGTCGTCTATCACCCGACCGCGGCGCGCGCGTGCCTCGACGCGATCGCCAACGGTCAATGCGACGTGTTGCTCGGTGGCCTCCCCAAGGTGTGCGACGACACCATCGAGGGCACCACGGCCCTCGGCGGGGACTGTAACGTGGACGCCGAGTGCGGAAGCACACGCTACTGTGACGCTGCGAGTTCCTGCCCGGGCAAGTGCACCGAGCGCGGCGCCGCTGGAGCGCCATGCGGCGGCGACTTTGCCTGTGGCAGCGGACTCGTGTGTGCGCCCGCAGGCACCTGCGCAGCGCCGCTCGCGAAGGGCTCCGCTTGCAATGAAGGCGGCGTGCCCTGCGCAGCCGGGGCGTTTTGCTTCGGCGCAACGGCAGACGTTCCGGGCCGCTGCGAAGACGTCGACTCCCTCTTCACGACCCACGAAGGCCAGGCGTGCGATATCTCAGGCGGCCCGCTTTGCACTCTCGATCTAACGTGCGTGCCAAGCGGCGGGACCGCTGGAACCTGCCAGAAATTCTCGACTCTGGGGCAGAGCTGCGTCCCAGCGTTTCCCGACGGATGCGGAGACAGCGCATACTGTCTACTCGAGAGTGCAGACGCTGGGACGTGCACCGAGCTGCCCGCCGCTGGCCAGCCGTGCGCGCAAGCCCTCGGCCCGCAGTGCCAACCCTACGCGCGCTGCGTGAACGGCACGTGCCGGAACCTCCAGCGCCTCGGGGGCAGCTGCGAGACAGACAGCATGTGCTACTCGGGGAACTGCGACGCGAACGTGTGCAAGAGCAAGGACGCCTGCTCGCGTTGAGCAGCAGCTAGGAGCTTAGGGCCCGCGAACGGGGAACTCAATCGTCCTCGCGCCCGATCCTCTTGCTCCGGCGGGCGGCCTCGTCGCTCCGCTCCTCAAAATACCCAAGTATTCCTGCGGTGCTCCCTCCTCGGGCGCCCGCCTCGCGGCGGTCTCGGCCGCGATCATCGACCGACTTCCCCGTTCGCGGGCCCTTCAGGCGAACTTGGCCTGTAGCGCGTCCGCCGCGAGTTCTTCGTAGCTCATGCGGGAGGCGCGCTCGCGCTCGGCTTCATCGTAGAGGCGCGCGATCATCTCGGGCCCGACGCCCAGGAAACGCTCGATGGCGCGCCCGAACACCACGCGGGTGAACGCGGAGTCGTTGTATTGATCTTGCAAGCGCTCCATGAACTTCACGAAGGCGCTGCGACGCACACCGGTCTTCTTGCTGAGCAGCTGGATGCGCTTGAACGCCTCCTTCATGCGCACGCCGCTGGGGTCCACCACCTGCATCGGCTTGAAGAATACCCCGCGGAAAAACGGCGCGCCGTAGTACAGCACGTGGGCGAACGACCACAGCGCAGAGAGCTGCACTCTGAGCGGCTTGCGCGGCTCCGCGGAGAGCCTGTCGGCGTAAGCCTGCGACGAGTAATAGCCAATCATGTGGAAGTCGATGGCGATGTGACGCGACTCGTCCCGGTTGATCAGGTTCATCGCGCGTTCGCTCATCGTGTCGTGCACGTAGTCGTTGATCGAACGCAGCAGCGCGATATCCAAGATCAGCTCGCCGCTGGTGATGTAGGCGTTTGCAATTTCCGCAGAGAGATACTTCACGGAGGCGACGAAGTGCGGACGGAAGCGCTGGAGCGCCTTGTTCATCTCGTAGGTCTGGAGCTTGCGAGTGTCGTAGTAACGCGCGAGTCGCTCTGCCGCCTGAGCATGGCGCTCCTCGTCTTCGACGAAGGTCGCGAAGATCGCCTCCAGCGTGGGGTCGTCTGCACGGCGACGCTGCTCTTCAAACAGCGCTCCGGCCAGCCGCTCGATTCCCGCCATGTCCGTGAAGTACTGAACGATGGCTCGCTCATCATCCGCAGACATCGGCCGAGGGGAGCCGCTCCAATCGAGCTCTTCAACGCTCCACTGCTCACGGCGACACTTTTCCAGCATGCGCTCAAGGTCCATAGGCGTGGGTCCCAGTCTAGCATCTGAAAGCTCCTAAGTTCCTGCGTCGGATGGGCGTACCATGACTTGGTTGTGCTGCTATGGTCGCCCCCATGGCCCTCGAGGACGGCGTCCGGATGCTGGTGGAGACCGCTGCGAGCTTCGTTACGCCTGGTCTCGCCGAGGAAGTTCGTTCCAGTCTGACGTCGCTGCTCGCCGAGCAAGACGAGGCCGCACAGCGCGAGTTGTTGCAGCGCCTGATGACCACGGGCGAAGGCTGGGGCTACTTCCCTCCGAACCCCCTCGCGCGCCGTATCAACTACGCCCTCGGTGAGCTCACCGTCACGGCCGACTCGACGCTTCGCGGAGCAGAGCACCTGCCAGCGCACGGCACGCCGAGCGTGTACTTGGCCAACCACCTCTCCTTCTCCGACGCGAACCTGTTCGCGTATCTGCTCGAGCGAGAAGGGCATGCCGCCAGCGTAGAGCGACTGTGTGTGCTCGCGGGGCCGAAGGTCTTCACGGAGGCCTTCCGGCGCTTCAGCAGCTTGTGCTTCGGTGCGATCAAGCTGCCCCAGAGTCCTAGTCGCGCATCCGGCGAAGCAGTGATGCCCCGTCGAGAGGTCGCGCGCCTGGCAGCGGAGACGATCAGTACCTGCGAAGAGCGCCTGCGTTCAGGGGACCACCTGCTCGTCTTCGTGGAGGGCACGCGGAGTCGCAGCGCAGCCATGCAGCCTGCCCTCGGTGCGGTCTCCCGTTACCTCGAGGTACCAGGCACGCAGATCATTCCGCTGGCGCTCACTGGCACGGAGCACTTGGTCCCGATTGGCGAGGAGCATGCTCACACTACGCATGTCGACGCCGTGGTGGGTACGCCCCTCAGCGCCGAGGCGTTGATGGACGCTTCCGAGGGGAAACGTGGCACCCAAATGCACGCGGCAGGCTTGGCCATCGCGAGGCTACTGCCCGAGTCTTATCGCGGCTTCTACGCTGACGAAGATCAACCCGAACTCACGGCGGCGTCCGCTGCCCTGGCGTCGCTCGCAGGCTGACCTCCCCCAACCAAAACGGACGCTAGAGTTCCGTCACGCGCATCACGAGTGCGCTGTCGGGGCGCAGCGCGGCGTTCTGCTTGCTCTTGGACTTACTCGGCGGCTTCTTTTCGGGGGGAGGAGCCTCGTTCGGCTGCTTCGGGTCTTCGCCACGCTCCGCTTCGGCTTCCTTGCGCTTCTGCTCGACCAAGTCGCGATGCTTCTTCTTCAGCTTTCCGCCGGCAAACAGCTCCTGCTTGAGCGCCGCGTGGTACTTCACGACGCGCCACGTCTTCTTCTTTGGCTGGCACCAGCGGTTCTGCTTGGGGAAGTTCAGGCCCTGGTAGCTCGCGAGCCACTGCTGAAACAGCGCACTCCCCGTCTTTTCCTTACAGAATTTCCGGTTGCGCGAGATGAGTTTCGCTACCCAGCGCAGGTTCTCCTCACCCTCGAGTAGCTGCGACTTGACCGCCTTGCACTCGTCGCTCGGGTGGTTCACCGGATCTTCATCGAGCTTGCAGGCACCGATGTAGCGAGCTCGGATCTGGCCCAGCCCGTAGTCCTCGCCGTTGTCGCTGACCATGTGGGGCAGCAGGCCGCTCTCGAAATGGACGATCGCAACAGCGCTCAGAGGATCGAAGTCCCGTGACCTCGCCTCCGCCTGGATCACCTTGGCGTAGCGCTCAGCCTCCGGGTACGGCATGCCCGGCCGAGTGAGGTACATCGCGGCGATGATGACTGCGAGAGGGCGCAACATCAGGTCGCTGGGCTTAGCGCGAACAAGCGGCGCTTGCCAACTCGAGTCGGCCCGAAGGCCGGAGAGCGCGCCAGTCGGGCGCCGCTCAGACCAGCAGCTGTTCCAATAACTCGAAGATTTCCGCTTCGTTGGGATCGATGTTGCCGTCGCTCTCGATCAGCTTCTTCGCCGTGTCGAGGAACAGCTTGCGATGCTTGCGGGGGACGGTCGCAGGATCGACCTCCTCCGGAGTTGGCGGATTGGCGAGCCACCCGTCGACCAGCTTCGCCTCGTCCTTCTCCAGCTTCAGCTGCTTGACCAAGCGGTGGACGAACTGACGCTCCTGCTTCTGCACCTGGAGGTCCGCCCACGCAAAAGCGCAAACGAACTTCAACAACAGCAGGCGGTCGTCCTTGGACAGCGTCTCGAGCATCGCGCGCGAGCCTACTTGGTGCGCTCGCGCCTGACAATGCTCCGACGCTCAGCCGGATTATCAGCCCTTGTCTACGGGAGCAAAGTCGGGCGGGAGCTCCGAGCCATCGCCCCAGAAGTACTTCTCGAGCTCCGTCATCCAGATCCGCTGACCTTGCTCGCTGGTGAGATCGAGCCGGTACTCGTTGATCAGCATCTTCGAGTGCTCGAGCCAACCCCGCCAAGCGTCCTTCGAGATGTTGTCGAACACGCGCTGACCGAGGTCGCCCTTGAAAGGGGGCTTGTCGAGTCCCTCCGCCTCACGGCCGAGCTTGATGCAGTTGACGGTACGAGCCATGGCGTGGGTTCTGGTCGTTTCCGCTGCCTCCGTCAACCGTCACGCCACCACCTGGGTCACTCTTTTCTCACTGTCACTCTTTCCGACTGCACTCTTTCCGACTGCACTCTTTCTGACTGTCACTCTTTCTCACTGCTGGCGCTCGGAGCGGGTACTGCTCCGGGGCCCATTTCGGTGCGGATCTTTCGCAGGCGATCCCGGAGCGCCCGATCGCTGACAAGGATGATGGCCTCATTCAGCAGCTGACGCGCGCGGGCGGACTTCGGGTGGCGCTCAGCGTGCTTCTTGAACAACTCGATCGCCTTCTCGCGATCGTCCGGCGCTCCCTCGCGGATGTAGCCGGCGATGCGCAGCAGCGCGTCTCGCTCCGCGCTGTAGTACTGAAAACCTGCGAGCTGGAGTGGGTCTCGCTCCCGGGACTCGCCGTGCTTCGCGGCTTCAATCGCCGCAACCACCCCGTTCTTTGGCCCGGCCGAACCCGAGGGTGCAGGCGCTGCAGCACTCGGCGCGGCTGCAGCACTCGGCGCGGCTGCAGCACTCGGAGCGCCGCTCGGGGCGGGCTTCGACTTGTCGTCCGCCTTTGGGTCAGCTCGAAGCACGAGCTTCTGCATGTAGGTCATCTCGAGCTTTTCGCCCGCCGCCGCAGCCGCATCAGCCGCCTCCGCCGCCAGCTTGAGATGCTCTGCCGGAGGCACATCTTTCTCTTCGCCAGCCTTGAGCGCATCCCGCTTCGAGAGCGCTTCGGTGCAGACGCTGCGGTCAGCCTCAGTCAAGCCAGTGCACTCCGGCAGCGCGGGAAACTGTTTCCAGCGCTTGAGCCAGTCGGCGCGCATGGCCGCCATACGTGAACCATCCGGTGCGTTGCTGGAGGCAGTCGAAGGCGCTGGCTTCGACTCGTCGCAAGCCGAGGTCAGCACGCCCGAAGATATGCATGCGGAAATCAAAGCCAGCGGAAGAAGTCTATTCATGGGTAACATCGCTTCACAAAACGACCACGGCCCGAGTGTGTTCCCACTCGGGCCGTCAGTCTTTCTATTTGTCTACCAGAGCGCGATCACTCGCTCGTTCCGTAGATCCCCTTCATGCTGGGATCCGCCATGCCGAAGTCGTGCATGGCCTGGCGCATGAAGTCGGGCACCGAAACGAAGTCCTGCAGCTTCAGGCAGGCCGCGCTGCTGTCGCAGCTCGTACCCGACTTCAGCAGAGGCTGACCCGTCACCGAGTCCATCACCGGGACGTACCAGGTGACTCCGTTTTGGTCGACCGGGGTGGTCTGGTACGCCGCGTTGAGTAGCTCGTTCGCGTACTCAAGGATGCGGGCGCCAATACCGCGCTGAACGGTCTTGCATGCCGGGGTGCCGCTGGTGGTCTTGCCGAAGCAGAAGGTCTCCGTGCCGTAGGTGCGGGCAATGTAGACCTGACCAGTTGGCATGTGGAACTCGATGCGGTTGTCGAAGCCGGGGTCGGTGTCGGCACCGAGGCTCCAAATCCCCATCTGGTCCAGCCAACGGGTCTTCTGGTTCTCAGGCAGGTACACGAGGGTCCAGGCGATCAGGAACTTCTGCTGCTCCCAACCGATCTGGGGATCCAGTGCACGGCTGACTTCGGGCATGTTCGGCTTGAAGGCCGAGCCATCCAGACCATACGCCGAGCAGATCGAAGTGCCTTCGTTCGGGAAGCACACCTCGGGGGTCGCCGGCCACCAGCTGATCCAGCCCAGGGGCTGGCTCGGGTAACCGTCCGCCGTGACTTCGGGCTTACCACCCGACGTCGCCGCGACGCGCGCGCCCTTGACCCAGCCGTCACCGGTCAGGTTGTTGGCGAGCCAACGACGGTAGCCGTCGCCGAACAGGTCAGCGAGAGATACCGAGCGGAAACGCGCGTCGACGAAGTCGTCCAGCGAGCTGCTGATGAAGTTGTCCACCGACTCGGTGAGCAACATCGTGGAGTAGACCTTGTCGTAGTAGGAGCCCGCGTTGATCGTAAACTCGGAGTCGTACTCGCCACGGTTGTCGGACAGGGTGTTGTTCACCAGCTTGCCGCCGATGCCCACGGTGTTCCAGAAGCCTTGCGGACCATCGGGAACGGTGAGCAGCGTGCTGCCTGCGGCGGCCTGCTCGTTGGCGACGAGGGGCGAGAACACGTTGGTGATACCCAGCGTGTTGGACTCCTCGTGAGCACCAGCGTTCGGACGCTGCATCTGACGGGTGAAGTGATCGAACGCCATACCAGCGGCGAGCATGTTGTCGCCCCAGCCGAACGCATCCACGTAGAGGTTGAATGCACCAGGCTGAACGTTCTGGATGATGTTGTAGATCAGGCCCAGACCCTTCGCGCCGTCGCGCATCTTGGTGTTGTAGCGAGTCAACACGCGGTTGGCCGCGCCACGCACGCTGAACGTCTGACGGTTACGACGGTAGTTGTCGAAGATGTGCCGCAGCTCCTGCTCGGAGATGAGGAACTCGAACAACTCGTAGGGATCAGCGCCCTGGTCATGACGGTACACGGCAAGGTTGCCGAGGTCCGCCCAGCGGTCCGTCGCGAAGCCGAACGGGAAGCGAGTGCGACCGTCGGGAGCAATGCTCGGGCCGGTGCCACCGCTGGCCTGAGCGTCGGCATTGCCGGCCTCGAAGCCACCACCACTCAGTTGATCCCAGTCGACGTAGCCGAGCTTGCGCTGCTTGCAGCGGGTGTACTGACCATTCACGCGGACGAGGTGTCCGTCCATGGTCGGATCCCACTGACCCTTCACGTCCGCGTTCCAATCGCTCGGAACGTAGTCCTCGGGGTTAACCGCGGTGCAGTTGTCGATCAGCTTGTAGACGTTCTGGAGCTGCGAGTAGTGAATCGAGGTTCCCTGACCGCCCGGCTGATCCTGGTAGATGTAACCGAGGATGCCACCGAAGGAGTCGAGGATGCTCTCGTTGATCGCGGCAGACAGCGGCTGGCCGTCCTTCATGTCGTCCTGCTGGAACACAGAAGCGACGTCGCCGTAGAACATCTTCGCAGCGTGGAAGTCGTAGCCACCGAGGCCGATCAGGTCCTGCGAGTAGTCACCCGCGTAGTCCATGATCGAGGAGTGCGACCACATGTTGATCATGCCGTCGTGCTCTTCCTGAGTGATTGGATCGAAGTAACGCGGTCCGATGCAGTTCTGTGCGGCATCGCCCTGAGCGAGGTCCCCACACTCCTGCGTCACCGCGCCGTCGCGAGTACGCAACTGCCAGTACTGCGGGCGGTAGTTGAAGGCGTTCGAGGAGCTCACGAAGTTGTGGCGGAAGCCAAACGTGTGACCCATCTCGTGCGTGATGACCGCGAAGTGCATCTTCTGCGCGAGGTACTCCTTCATCGCGTCCGCACGCTCGAGCTGCGTCTGAACGCTGTCGCCCTTGTTGAAGGGACCGAACTTCGGAGAGAACTTCGCGTCGAGCTTGTCCGCGATGCCGGTCATCGCGGTCGGCGACGGAGCGAACTCGTCAGCGTGGAGCAAGCAGGCACCACGATTCGCGAGGCCGACTTCGCCGAGCTCTTGCAGGTCGTGCAGCAGCGTGGGGTTCACGCGGCCACGCAACGGCGAGGCAAACGACTGAGCCGACGCGGTGGGAAGCCCGGCAGAGCCAGCCAGCTGCTGAATCGCAGGCGTGATCAGCTCAGCTTCGGTCTGGCTGCCATACGCCGTCTGCATGCGGGCGAAGTACTTCTGCTTCATGGCAGAGGTAGCTCCAACCGACGCACGCGTGTTGCGCACCTGCATCAGCTTCTCGACGACGCGCTGGTCGATCTTGGCGTTGGGGTCGATGTTCGCAACGCCGGTGTCGATGTCCTTGCCGATGGCCTGGAACATCTCCCCCTTGCGTCGCTCAACCTCGGCCTTGTTCATCGGAGCGAGCGCACCGCCTTTGTTCATGATGTCGGCTGCGCGATCCCAGTCCTTGACGAACTTGCCGTCCGTGACCTGGCTGACGTCGAGCTCGCCCTTGATGAAGCGGGCGATGTCCACGACGTTCTGCGCGATGAAGTCCGTCGGCCAAGACCAGACGTTGATGCTCGCGCTGATGGCCTCACCCGTGAGCGGGCTGGCGTAGGTCGGACCGAAGCCCCACGGAGAACCCGTCTGGGGGGTGTCGATGACGTTCACGAGGTGACGACGCACATCGCCGATACGCACCTTGTACGCTGCGTCGCACGCATCGATCACGTGCTTGTCAGCGGCGGTCGGAGCAGCCTTCGCCCTGAGCTCTGCCACCTTCTGGCAGTCGGTCGGCGTGACGTCGGCGGCCAGGCGAGCCTCGCCCGGGGCACACAAGGGATTGTCGTCCGCCGCGATCGGGCTGTGACACAGGACGACGACGTCTTGCATCATCGCCATGTCCTTGATCGCCTTGTACTCCGGATCATCCGTCGCGTAGCCACGCTTGGCCAACGTGTTGTCAGCCACGCTCGCACAGGCCGCGGTGTCCCAGCGCTTGCTCGGGTCGGCAGCGCCGTTCTTCACGCGGCAGGCGTCGACCTCGCGCCAAACGGCGAGAGCGTCTTCGTTGCTGTCCATCTGTCCGTGTGGAACCGGGAATGCGTTGTCGCAGTCAGCTCCGCCGATGCGGAAACACTCTGCGTTCTTCGCAGCCTGGACGGCCATACGCATGGCCACGTCCCACTCCTGGGTGGCCCAGTAGGTGCCTTCCCAGTAACGGTAGTCGCTCTGGTTCGTGTAGTACCAGACGATCGGGCTCACCTCGCGCTTGGCGAAGGGCAGCGTGCACTTCTGGCTGAAGGTGTCGCACTGCGAGCCACCGCCTACCGCCGCACACTCGTCCGCCGTGCCGTCCTTGTTGTCGTCACGGTTCGGGTTCGCGCCAACGGGCGTCGTGGTGGGGGTGTAGCACTCGGTCGCGCCGGTCATCGCCTCTGGATCGGCGTAAGCATGGCTACGCTTCCAGATGTTGTAGCGCGAGATGAAACGGCGCCACTGCGTGTCCACCATCCCGTAGTTCCGCGCGAAACCGCTGCGGTCCTTGGTGAACGCGCCAGCCGCCTGGAAGCGGAAGCCGTCCCAGTCCTGGGGCTGGTAGTCGTTGTCGGTGACCTTCCAGAAGGAGTGACGGATGGTCAACTCTTGGGGGTTGCAGTTACCCGCTGGCGCCTGGCCACCCGCGAAGTCACCGTCGAAGAAACACACCGGCACTTCGCCGTAGCCCCACATGCCACCGAGGTCGATGGTCTGCGGCTTCGCCCACGCCTTGGTGGTGACGTCGAAGTAGTCCTTCTCGAAGTTCGGGGCGTTCTCGTCGTTCGGGTCGTTGACGTAATAACCGGTCTCTTCGTACTGATAAGCACCGAAGAAGATGCCGTAGATTGCGAGGGTGTCGAAGTCGTAGGCCTCGGTGATGAGGTTGCGCGACCAATCCACGCGGAAATACTTGCGCTGGTACCACGGCGCGTCCGAGGTGTTCTCCTCGATGACGTTCAGCTCTTCACCCGTGGACGGGTTGTAGCTGCGCTTGATGTCGAAGTGCCCCTGAATGTTGAAGGCGTAGACGACCTGGCCGTCATTCGTCTCCATACCGGTGCCCTGGCCGTCCGAGCCGTCGATGCGCTCGTACGCGAGGCGACCGATCAGGCGGTCTTCGGTGATCTGCCAGCGGATGATCGACAGGTCGTTGGCGTAGAAGCCGTCGAAGACGCGTCTTGCGTCGCGCCGTAGCCGATATCCAGCACGGTGCCGTTGGCGTAGAACGCGGGGTTGTCTGCATCACTCTGCAGATCTTCACCCACGAAAAAGCTCTTCTCGAGGGCGTTGGGTTGCACGCGGTTAATCGGCTGCCGCTCCTCGGCACACCCGAGAGTCGCGAGCAGCCCGACTGACGCTGCAAGCAGTGGCCGGGTCCATTTAAGAGTCATGAGTTCTCCTTCGAACGAACGGTGTTAGCCGTGTCGGTTCCAGCGCAGACGGCGCCAGCGACCGTGGTAAGCAACAAGCAGGCCATTTTAAAAGCTCTGCAATTTCAAGAACTTGAAGAAGTGTCAGTGAAGTGCGTTAGGGAGCTAACCACCGTGCCCGTCGCTCGACGAACACCCGCCAACTTCCGCACACGCCCCACTGGGGCGCATGTGATAGTTGGGTTTCGAGCGGTTGTTAAGTCCCTGTAGCGGCAGGTAGGCACTTCGCATACCGCGGGAGCCAAGCCTGCCAGTCAGAGCGGAACGAAACCGTCGGGCGCGTGAGACAGAGTGAGAATCCGCCCCGCAAGCGAGGGCTCTAGATCTCCCAAGTCTGCATTTTAGTGCGGGCGTTTCGTGCGCACTTCAACGGCTCGAGCGTGCGCCTCGAGCCCTTCGCAGCGAGCCAGCGCAGTGATCGCCTCAGCCTGCTCTTCAAGCGCGTCCGCCTCATAGGTGATGAGCGAGCATCGGGTCACGAAGTCGTAGATGCCCAGCGGTGAGGCGAAGCGAGATGCTCCACCCGTAGGCAAGACGTGTGAGGGCCCGGCGACGTAGTCCCCTGCAGCCTCGGGCGTGTGGTGACCGACGAATAGCGCACCCGCACGACCAATCGAGTCAGCCAACGCACGCGCGTCGCGTGTCTGCACGGAAACGTGCTCCACCGCCAGCTCTGTCGCCACGCGCGCCAGTTGCGAGCGATCTCGAACGACGAGCGCGAAGCCGTGATCAAGCACTGATCGCTCCGCGACGGCGCGACGGGGCAGCGCCGCGAGTTGTTCAGCGAGCTCGCGATCGACCGCATCGACCAGCGCAGTTGCCGTGGTCACCAGCAGCGGGTAGGCGGCCTCGTCATGCTCGGCTTGGGACAGCAAATCCGCCGCAATGACCCGCGGATCGGCGCTCTCATCAGCCACGACCAAGATCTCACTGGGCCCCGCGATGCTGTCGATGTCCACTTCGCCGAACACCAGGCGCTTCGCAGCCGCGACGTAGATATTGCCGGGCCCGACGATCTTGTCGACGCGCGGCACGCTCTCAGTTCCATACGCCAGCGCGGCGATCGCTTGGGCGCCCCCCGCGTTGAGGATCGCCGTGACGCCGGCGAGGTGGCAGGCCGCGCGCACCTCGGGTGCAGGGTCCGGCGTCGCAACGATGATCTCGGGGACACCCGCCACCTGCGCGATCACCGCGCTCATCAGGACACTCGACGGGTAGCGCGCCTTTCCGCCAGGCGCGTACACCCCAACGCGTCCAAGGGGCTCCACGCGAGTGCCGAGGGACACGCCGCCCTGGGAGTACTCGAAGCCGCCCAAGAACTCCTTCTGGCGTTCGTGAAAGTCTCGAATCCGCGCGGCAGCGAACTTGAGGGCAGCCTGCACTTCTTGAGGGAGACTCGCAAGCGCAGCCTCACCCCCAAAATCCCGCTCTAGGAGTGCGTCGACTTCACGCTTCTCGAAGCGGGCAACGGCAGACCTGAGGGCGGCGTCGCCGTCCTGACGAACCGC
Source organism: Polyangiaceae bacterium (assembly GCA_041389805.1). Lineage (GTDB taxonomy): Bacteria > Myxococcota_A > Polyangia > Polyangiales > Polyangiaceae > JAHBVY01. The sequence continues at coordinate 25,646 of JAWKRD010000048.1, forward strand.
CGCCAAGATCTCTCGCACTGCCGGTTCGACGCGCTCCAGATCGGACTCTCCTCGGCGTACGAGCCGGGCGAGGAGCGCATCGAAATCGGCACTGGGCTGTTCGGCTCGCTTGAGCATTGCAGCTCGGGGAAGCATGGCAGCTTGGGGGGACATCGCAGAAGGCTAGAGCCTGCGAGCGTTGAAGGCGAATCAGGTCCAGTGCCCGGCCTTCATGGCCGCCGGGTCGTACTCACGGATCCTCGGGCCCACCGACTCACGAAAGACGCTTTCGTTGTCCATGTCGAAGTCGTCTTCGTCGAAGTCACAGGCCACTTCGACCGTGATGGCGAGGATGCGCAGGAACATCGCGAAGCTCGAGGCACAGAGGCGCGGCTTCCACGTGTCGGTGCCGCTCATCGCGGTGTAAACGGGACAGTCGCCTTCCGCGTCGATCTCGCTTACGTCGAGAAAGTAGGGGTCGCCGAGCAGCGCGCTGTGACCAACGATGACCCAAGTGGGACGCCAGCCATTGGCAGCGGGGCTGAGCAGCAGCTCACCTTCCTCGGTCAGGCAGAAGCCCTTCTGCTCGTCGAGGAACTCGCCAGAGGGAACGAGGCGAACCCGCTCCGACGGCGTGACTGTTTCAACGTCGACAGGATCCGACTCAAGCAGAAACTCCCGATAACGTCGGGGCAGCTTGAGCTGCTTCTTCAGCGAGTCCACCAGCGCGGGGTCCGCCGCTCCGAAGGTCGGGGAGAGCCCCCGCTGTTGAAAGGATGCCTTGAGGGCTGAGATGGATTCGGCGAGATCGCTGTCCACGTCGCGACCCTTCGCACAGCGCCTTGGAAGCTGGCGCTGGTGGTGGGAGCCGCTAAACACAGCTCCGAATTGGTTGTTCGCTCCCCTGCATGGGTGCAACTGGCCGACTTGCAGGCGCCTAGCGCTCCGCTGGTTCACTCCTCAGCCGGCGTGAACCGTGCCAAATCGCGCCTTTGCAGGCGAGAAAGTAGTCCGTTTAGGGGAGAGGCAAGCCTAGTGCAATCTCCGGAACATGCATACTCGATTTGAGGATTGTTCCCCGGCTCCCGCTTGAGCGCTGGGAACACAGCCCTGAACGCAGCGGCCAGGGGCGTGGCGTGACAGCTTGTCGCAGGAGTTAGCGCTCGAAGAACGGTGAGCGGTGGCGACGGCGATGTCTGCGCGCGAGCTCCACGTAGTCCATCTCCCGCGCATCACTTGGGCGTTCGATTTGCTCCGGGGGACGTTCCGCGTAGCCACGCATCGTCTCGACCATCTGGCTCAGGCTTTCTTTCGCCGGCACCGGGCCGCTCGCGATCAACCCGCCGAGGCTCATCTCCAGCTGAGGAACCAGATCGCCAGCGACATGTCCGCGACGCATCAGGTCGTGGTAGCTGCGCGCCAGGGAGTGCGCGTCGAAGCGCTGCCGCAAGGCAAACTCCGAAGCCACTCGCAGCACGGCATCAGGTCCAAGCAGGCCGTCCTCCCCCAGCACGAACGCCGCTTGGAGGTAGTTGTAGAAAGGCACCACTCGCGCGCCGTAGGCGTTGAAGCGACTGGGCGGCGTCTGGCGCTCCAAGTGGATCAGGATGCGCCGCTGCATCGGACTGCGGCGGATTGCACCGAGCGCCTGGAGGCAGTCCGCCTGGACGTCGGAGTAGACGCGGCCTGCAGCCAAAATACGCTTGAGCAGCACGCTATCCACCTGACCGTCGCACAGGTCGCCGAACAGCGAGTAGACGAAGGCATCCGCTTCTGCGTCATCGCCAACGAGCACTTCACGACCGCTCAGCGGGGTAGTTGCGTTCTCGGCGCCCTCACCGCGGCGCTCTGAGACCTTGCTCTTCAGCAAGACGGGCAGCTTGTATCCCAGCTGGTCTCTTATCGCACGGAAACGCAAGCGCAACGCGTTGGAGAGGTTCGGCTTGAGCGTGAGCTCATCCCAGCGGACGCGATCGATGCGTAGCTTCTCTTCCAACCGGCTACGCATCTGGCGCGGGCTCCCGCTCAGGATGTGGATATACGCTCCCGAGCGCCCCAACTCGCGCAGGACCGAGGCGGCGCCCGGAACGGAGCGCTTTTGATCGGGCCGCTCCAACGCGGTCTTGATCAAGTCCCGCGGAGTGTCGAACTCAGTGCGCAGGTACGTCTTGTCCAAATCCCAGCGCGCGACGAAGCGGGGCAGGTGCTGCTCTGCCATCCCTCGCGGTTTAGCGACACGCGCTCTGGGTCACAAAGGGTTTGTGCCCATTCTCGAGCTGGGTCAGGACGCCCAGTCGCGACGCATGGTTTCCAGGGAGAGCAAGAGCTCGTGTGCCCCAGACTTGCGCGCGACTTCGATGGCCTCGTTGATGTACTCGAAGGCCTCGTCGGAGCGCTTCCGACCGTGCGCCACGTGCGCCAGGGCGCTGAGCACACGAGCGCGGTCGGTGCCGCTCGGCCCCGCCAGGTCCAGCGCCTCGCGCAGGACGCCCTCGGCGTCACTGAAGTTGCCCGCGCGGGTCAGCGCATCGCCGAGCTTGCGGCTGAAGATCAAAACGGCGCGCAGCGGGTCGTCCAGCTCGCCTCGCGCGATTTCCTGTCGCGCCAGCTCGAGACCGCGGCGGAGTGCCAGCACGGCGGCTTGGGTGTCACCCCGCGCCGAGGCGCGATCCGCGACTTGTTCGAGCAGGAGCAGCGCCTGGAAAGAGTCCTGAGAGTAGAACGCATGAAGCGCATGAGCCTCGATCGGCGCGCCGGACTCCTCGCAGACCTTTACCGCACGGAAGTGCAAGTCGCGCCGCACACCAGCGGGTACAGCCGCCAGCACCACGTCACGAATCAACGGGTGGGACGATGAGAGCGTGCCCGCATGGCGCACGACCATGCCAGCTTGTACGAGCTGGTTGAGCGCACCAAGAACGTCCGTGACATTGGGCACCATGGTCCCGAAGGCGATGGGCTCCACGTCGTCACCAAGCACCGCGATGGCTTGGAGCACCCGTCGCGCATCGGGTTCGAGCGCCGCAACACGGTCCGCCACGAGATCCGCGAGTCGCGTCGGCGGTTCCTTTCCGCCTTCGAGCGTGAAGCGGATCACTTGCTCGACGTACATCGGCAGCACCCCGCGCGCTCCCGCGTCACCAATCGCGCGCAGCCGCTCACCTGGACGGCTCGCCTTCAGCAGCCTCGACACCGCAGGAGTTGGCAACCCGCTGATCACCCGAGCGGCATGCGCGGCCCCCCACCCTGTCTCGAACCCGGGTACGTGAGCCGCGAGGATCAACGTGCGCACGGCCGGCGGTTCGCCCAGCGCGTCGGCGAAGGCGCTGCGACTGGCACCATCCATGCGATGCAAGTCGTCCAGCGCCACGATCACAGCACCGTTCGTCTGCTGCCTTGCCTGCCCGAGCGCCCAACGCAGGGTCTCCGCCAGCGCAAAGCGACGCTCCAGCACGCTGCGGCGGTCGTCGTCCCGCGGTCCTTCGAAGACCTCACGAATTGCGGCGGCTACTTCAGCAGGAGCATCGGTGACGTCGGGCATCGACGCGCCGTTCTTGCGGCGCTTGAGCAGCACCCCGAGCGTCTCCCGCAGGGCGTAGTAGGCGACTTCAGCTCCGTGGGGATCCGGGGTCGCGTAGACGACCAGATCACCTGCGCTCTCAGCGCGGGCAAGGAACTCCTTGAGCAGGCGCGTCTTGCCAGCGCCAGACTCACCAACGAGCCGCGCTCCGGAGACTTCCTCGCTCAGCTGGTCGCGGCGATCGGCGAGCCACGCGAGGTCCTCATCGCGGCCAACCATGGGCAACGGCAGTGAGGGTACGGAGGGAGCCTCCGGTACGACGCTGTTGAGGGGCAACCTCGCACCGCACTCACCGCAGAACTTCTGCAGCGGAACGACAGACTCGCACGCGGGGCACTGCACGCTCCCGGTGACCGGAACTGGCGGGACGCCGCTGGATCGCTCTTTCTCCTCAGCCTCGACTTGGTCGATCGCCTCCTTCAGCGCGTCGGCGAACTCGAGGGCATCCTGGAAGCGGTGCTCTGCGTCTTTCTCGAGCGCCTTGCTGACAACCGCCACGAGGGGCTCCGGGATGTTTCGCTCGGGAGCAACCTGGGTGGGGTCCGGCACCGGAATCGAGAGGTGCATCATGACCACTTGGGTCGGGCTCTCTGCTTCGAACGGCAGGCGACCCGTGAGCAGCTGGAACAGGATGACACCGACTGCATACAAGTCGGTGCGGCCGTCGATGGGATCTCCACGTCCCTGCTCGGGCGCCATGTAGTCTGGCGTTCCACACACAATGCCCGGGCTGGTGACGTTGGGCATCGTCGCGTCTTGCTTCAGCTTGGCTAGGCCGAAGTCCACGACCTTGACGTGGTCGCCGCCGCGCCGGAGCGGCTCGCACAGAATGTTCTCTGGCTTGAGGTCGCGGTGGACGATGCCCATCTCGTGGGCGTCCGACAGCGCAAACAGCACCTGACGCAGGATGTCCACGATGCGCACGAATGACAGCGGACCGTCCTCGTATGCAACCCGCGCGAGATCTTTTCCGCGCAGAAACTCCATTACCAGGTAGGGCTGACCGTCGTCAGTGCGCCCGAAATCGATGACGCTGATGGAGTTGGGATGATTGAGCTGCGACGCGGCGCGCGCTTCGGTCATGAAGCGCAGGGCAGAGTTCTCGTCACTCAGTAGGTGAGGATGGATGATCTTCACCGCGACAGTTCGCCCCAGCACGCGTTGCTCTGCGCGGTACACCCGGCCCATGCCGCCGACGCTGAGCAAGTCGAGGATCAGGTAGCCCCCAGGTAGCTCCTGTCCGATCAACTTGTCGTCAGTGGCTGTGGTGCGAACACTGCCGACCGGAAAACCGCATGCCGGACAGTATTTGTGCTCCTCGGCGCACTGCGTTCCGCACTGGGGGCACGGTCGCATCGCTGAGTAACTTACCATCCCCGTGCGGGTTTGGGGTGAAGGGGAAACATCGCTAGCCTGACCCGGTGCACTTTTTCTCCAGCGAGGCGAGTGGACCGCGGTCGTGAAAGCAGCCCTTATGCATGAGGCTCCCGCGGATCAATCTCCCGATTTGGGGGGGAGGTGCGAAGTACAGCACCGGAGGTTCAGTGGGGGGAGCATCGCCTGATTGTCGCGAAAGGCTCCAATCCGATGCTCTGGGGTATCCGGAATCGAGGACGACAGGGTTCTGGGCGGAAGCGTCCAGGACAAAGCTCAAGGCGCGTCCAGGGTCTGGCTCGGGCCCAACACCTATCGAAGTGGCTCAGATGCGAGCGTTCGTCAGCGAGCCTGGAACGACGTCACCCGGCGATTCTCCTCGGGAAGTTCCGGCTTTCAGGGTAGGGTCCTGAGAGCAATGGCCGCCCCGAGAGTCCGACTCGGCGATCTGCTCGTAGAAGCCCAAATGATCACGCGCCAGCAGCTCGACGAGGTGCTGGAGCGTCAGCGCGAGGATCGTCGGCGTCTCGGTACGCTACTCGTAGAGTCCGGGCTGGTCTCCGAGACACAGGTCACCCAGATCCTGAGCCAGCAGCTCTCGGTCCCTTGGGTCTCGCTTTACCATATCGATTTCTCACGGCAGCTCCTCAACCTGGTTCCGAGTCAGGTTGTCGAGCGGTTCTGCCTGGTTCCGATCTTCGTCCGCCGAGTCCGCGGCCTTGGGCAAACGCTGTACGTAGCGATGGACGACCCAACGGACGAAACAGCGCTGGACCAAGTGCGACAGTTCAGTGGCCTTCCCGTGCGCGCGATGATCGCGCCGCCGTCGGACATCCGCGCCGCGATTCGCGTCTACTACGGCACGACCACCGCGGGGGGCGCAGAACCTTCCGATCCGATGGCGGTGCCTACGACCGCGGAACCCAAGCGTCCTCCGCCAAAGCCACCGCAGCCACCTCGTAAGGAAGCCCCATCTGAGCTCGACATCGTGGTCGATGTAGAGAGTCCCGAAGCACCGCCCGCCGAGGTCCGCCCATCCGAGCTGGATGCGCCGGCGTCGGAGGTGGCAGCCCCGAGCACGAAGCTGTCTGCTAGCGAGCCACCCGCCGCAAGCGAAGCGGCCCCCGCAACCAAGCAGCCAGCTGCGAGCGAGGCTGGCGAGCTCCCGGATCAAGGCGAGACCGAGCCGCCGCCTGCGCTGCCGAGCGCGCCGAGCGTCAATATCCCTCCGAGTTCACATCCTCCAGATGTGGCAACCTCAGCGATCGACGACGCTCCCCCGCTCGAGACATCGTCGCTTGGTCAGGACGATATCCCCACGGAAGCACCGCCGGCGGTCGCCGAGGCGACTGATGCCAGCGGGAGGCTACCGAACACTGGATACACTGGCCTCGAGTCGACCCCGAGCAGCCGAGCGCCCTCGCAACCGGACGAACCACCACGGAGCCTGACCCCGGTCCCGGAGAGTTCCCGAGTGCCGGCGCGAGACGCGGTGATGCCTCAGCCCCGAGCAGGCAAGACGCCTCGCATGGTCTCGCTAACGCTCCTTGATGGAACGACCATCAACCTGCCCGCGCGCTCCGCTCAATCGCCGCGCAGCGAACCGGAAGCGGAGGTGGAGCCCCCGGCGTCCGGGGAAGACCAACTCACAGCGCGCGATCTGGTCGCGGCGCTGCGAGCCGTGTCCCACGGTGCGGACGCCACGGAGATCCTCGGGGAAAACGCCCGCTGGGAGTCGATGTTCGCGGCCCTGCTCTCGTTGTTGCTCAAGAAGCGGCTCATCGCCGACTGGGAGTTCGTCGAAGAGTACAAGCGGGTGTAGCGAGTTCCCGATGTGTGTGCCGCGGCTCAACGCACGGCGCGCTGGGAACGCAGCGCAGCGATCTCATCAGCGCTGAAGCCGGCATCCGCGAGGATTCGATCGGTGTGCTCCCCCTGCTTGGGGGCCGGGCGCGGCTCCAGCTCGAGCGGCGTCACCGGCGTGCGCACCTGCTTGACCACGCCGTCGGCTGTCTCGACGTCCAAGAATACCTTACGCGCTTGCAGGTGAGCATCGGCGAACAGCTCATCCGGGCGCAGCACGGGCTCGAGGCACACGTCGTGCTCGTCATTGAGCGCAAGCCACTCGTCTCGGGTTCGCGACCCGAACAGCGCCTCCAGTTTACTTTGGAGCTCTGCCTGGTGCGCGCCTGGCACGACGTAGCTCGCGTCGACCGGCATTTCCACAGCTTTAAAGAAGGCCTGGAAGAACTTGGGTTCGAGCGCGCCAAACGCGACCGCCCCGCCGTCCTTCGTTTGATAGGTCCGATAGATCGCGAGCCCACCGGTAAGCATCTCGTTGCCTCGCTCGACGCTCTCTCCCCCCATGAGCTTGGCCATGACGGGGAGCGCGAATGGCACGACGCTCTCGATCATCCCGATGTCGATCAGCTTGCCCTCTCCCGTCAGTTCCCGTTCGCGGAGAGCGGCGAGGATCGCGATCACACACCACATCCCGCCACTGACGTCGGCGAGCTGAAAGGATGGCGTAGCCGGCGCTTGATCTCGCGGCCCCATGGCGCCGAGCAGGCCAGCACGCGCCATGTAGTTCAAGTCGTGGCCGGCGCGGTGCGCGAGCGGCCCCGTCTGGCCGTAGCCCGTGAGCGCGCACACGATGAGCTTCGGATTCAGCTCACGCAACACGGCGTGTCCCACTCCCAAGCGATCGAGCACGCCTGGGCGAAACTGCTCGAACACGACGTCATAGCTCATCACCATGCGTTTCAGCGCGGCAACGCCTTCAGGTTTCTTGAGGTCGAGCACCATGCCGCGCTTCCCGCGGTTCAAGGTGTGAAACATCAAGCCGGTGTCGCCCTGCATGGGAGGCGTAACGCGCGTGTAGTCCCCCGCCGCCGCGTCCTCGACTTTGTCTACCGTGGCCCCAAGATCAGCCAGCACCACGGTGGCGAAGGGCCCCGGAAGAAGGCGAGTCAGATCAAGAACGCGGATACCGTCGAGCGCTGCCATGCTTTGGAATTACACGGCGGCGCGCGCAGGACCAAGCGTATCGATACGGGAACGCGCCCAAACAGGCCTGCTCGGGGGTGAACTGGAATCAGACTACGGATGCGGGAACTAGCGAAGTTCTGCGCGGTGCGCGGCCACCCAAGGGCTCATGCCGGACCCGTTCTGGGTCACAGCGGCGGAGCCGTTTGTGCGCTCGTGGGCCGCCACAGCGATGGCGCGAGCGAGCGCGGCACGCTCCTCAGCGTTCAGCGTCGTTCCGCCGAGCAGCACATCACGGAAGCGATCGATGAAGCCAGTATCGTAGTGCCCAGCGATGAACTCTGGGTGCTCGAACAGCCGCTCGTGGAACGGGAGGTTCGTGCGGATACCACTGACGAGGTATTCGCCGATCGCGCGGCGCATGCGCTCCACCGCTTGGGCGCGCGTGGGAGCCCACACGCTGAGCTTCGAGATCAGCGGGTCATAGTTGGCGCTGATGGTGCAGCCTTCGTAGGCGCCCGAGTCATCGCGAACACCCGGGCCAGAAGGGGTCAGGAGACGCGTGATCTTGCCTGGTGAAGGCAGGAAGCCGGTTGAGGGATCCTCCGCGTAGATGCGGCACTCGATCGCTGCTCCGCGGCGCTCGAGATCCTTCTGCTCGAACTCGAGAGGCAGACCCGCGGCCACGCGCACCATCTCCCGTACCAGGTCGACGCCCGTGATCAGCTCAGTGACCGGGTGCTCCACCTGCAGGCGAGTGTTCATCTCCAGGAAGTAGAAGCTCTTGTCCTGACCCAGCAGGAACTCAAATGTCCCTGCGGAAAAGTACCCGACGGCCTTGGCGCCCTTGACGGCGACCTCGCCCATCTTGTGAACGATCTCTTCGTCGATCGCGGGGCAGGGCGCTTCTTCAACGACCTTCTGGTGACGACGCTGCACCGAGCAATCGCGCTCGAAGAGGTGCACCATGTTGCCGTGCTTGTCTCCGAGCACCTGAATCTCGACGTGGCGCGGCTGAATGATCGCCTTCTCGATGTAGACGGTCTCATCGCCGAAAGCCTTCTTGGCCTCGCTGCGTGCGCGCTCGAGAGCCGGCCCGAGCTCCTCCGGCTTGTGCACCAGGCGCATGCCCTTGCCGCCGCCGCCTGCGGTCGCCTTGAGCATCACCGGGTAGCCGATTCGGTCCGCGGTGGCCAAGCCCTCTTCGACCGTGTCCGCGTTTCCGCCGGGTACGATCGGAACGCCAGCGGCTGACATCTTGTCGCGCGCAGCGGTCTTCAAGCCCATGTCCCGCATCGCGCTCGGCGGCGGACCGATGAAGGTCACACCGGAGGCCTCGCATGCCTCGGCAAATTCGGCGTTCTCGCTCAAGAAGCCGTAGCCGGGGTGTACGCCGTCGCAACCAGCCTGCTTGGCGACCTTCAAGATTTTATCCGCACGGAGATAGCTCTCGGCCGCGGCCGCGGGACCGATGTGATAGGCCTCATCGCACACGCGGACATGGAGGCTCTCGCGGTCGGCGTCGCTGTAAACGGCTACCGAGCGAATCCCCATCTCACGCAACGTGCGTGCGACTCGAACTGCGATTTCCCCCCGGTTTGCGATCAGGACCTTCTTGAGCATGGCGAGCGCGTATAGCACGCGTCGCGTGGCGGTCGTGGGCAGGTTGTCGTTCTCCCTTGATGCCGGCCGCCAAAGCCGCGCGGCGCTCGACTCCGACGTGGCCGGCTTGGCCAGCTCCCCAAGGCTCCCCAGCAGCGCTCCATTGCTCCAGTTTCCCTGGATGTTTCCAGCAAAGCTGACCGGAAAGTCGCTTTTTCATCCGGTCAGGCGCCCGGCGCCGGGCTAAGCTCCGCCGATGCTTGGGAGGATTCGTTGGGTACGCGGACCGCTACTGCTCGGCCTGGTGGCTCTTGGCGCGTTGGGTACGGGCTGTGGCGAGGCGGCGCCCGATGAAGGCGTGGCATCGCACACCGGTCGCCTCGCTCATCCCGGCCCCTGGCAAATCCCCGCGGAAACTCTCGCGATCGGAGACACGCAGTACGTCGAGTACACCGGCGCGGGCCCGTGGAACAACGGGGCGAGCTGTGCCGGCGGGATCACCACGGGTGGCGAGATCCTGCGCCAGTACCTCTACGATCACTTCCCCCAGATCGCGAGCATTGGCGGCTATGCGTGCCGCCAAAACACCGCCAACCTGAGTGAGCTGTCCGTGCATGGGACGGGACGAGCCTTGGACATCATGATCCCTGTCGTCGGCGCAGACCAGGACGCCGACAACGACGCTGGCGACCCGGTCGGCAACTGGCTGATCGAAAACGCCGAAGCGATCGGGATCCAGTACATGATCTGGGACCAATGGAGCTGGAACGCTTCCCGGGCGGCGGGCTCCAAGGACAGAGCGTACACCGGTCCTAACCCCCACGTAGATCATCTGCATGTGGAGCTGAGCCTCGCGGCAAGCCAGAACACCGACGATTGGTTCTCGGGCGTCGTCGCGCCGCCGGCCATCCCCGAGTGTGATCTGGTGCCCGCCGAGGGGCGCATCATCGACGAGCGCGACAGCTGCTTCGCGGCGTACGGACCGGCCCAGTACTGGCGCAGCGAGGAGGGCGTCGGCTACGACGGCAGCTTGCTGTGGACGAACGCCTATGACAGCACCGACCCATCCAACTGGGCGCGCTGGCACCTGGACTTTGCGGTGGCTGGCCGCTACCAGCTCGAGGTCTTTGTCGACCCCGCCTTCGGGATCCACAAGGAAACGACTTATGCGATCGCACACGCCGGGCTCGAAGACTTCGTCGTGATCGATCAGTCCCAGGCCAACGGCTGGGTTTCACTGGGTGAGTTCGATTTCAACGCGGGCGCGGATCAAGACGTCAGCGTGTACGACACCTCGAGCATGCCGCCTGGCGACGATCAGCACATCGCCGTGGACGCGCTGCGGCTCGTGCCCGCGGGGGCCGACCCCGGTAACGAGACTGGCGGAACCGGTGGCGCGCCGGGGAGCGGCGGGACTGGCGGCGCCATGGGAGGCAGCGCTGGCACCCCCGATCCCGGCACCTCCGGGGCCACCGTCACACTGAAGGGCGACTCGAGCTGCGGCTGCAGCACGCCCGGTTCCGCGGGGAATAAGTCTTCAACGCTGGCTTTGGGCTTCGGGCTCGCCTTGCTCGGTTGGCGACGCCGACGTCAGGCTTAGGCTGGCGCGTTACCAGTCGGTGCAGGCGAACTTCAAGCAGGGCTCGGGGTTGGCCTGCTTGGCGTCGGCCTGGTGGGTCTCCCAGCGCTCTTTCTCAGCCTGAGTCGCGACCAGCGCGCTGATGCGCTTGCTCAGCGCAGCGACCCGCTGCTGCAGGTCGTCGCGGGCCGCATCGCGCTGCTTGAAGAACGCCTTGGCCTCGTCGCTCGACCCGCCGCAGCGCGGCGGGAGGCGCCGGATCGACTTGTCGATATCGAGCAGTCCCTCCGCCAGCTTACGCCACTGCAGATCACACGCCTGGTCCGTGACTTTGCAGGAATCTGGCAGTGTGGCGCCCAGGTCCGAGATGCTCTTGCGGATTTCCGCGACGGCTTCGCGAAGCTGCTTGTAGTTCTCCGCCGCGACCTCGCCCACGCCCTCCGGCGTACTCAGGTCCGGTCCCTCGCTCGGCGGCTCTGGAGTCGCGCTCGCGCTAGCCGTCGGTTCAGGGGTCGCCGTGGAAGTCGCTGTGGGGGGCGCGGTTGCAACGGGTGGCGTCGTCGGATCAGTCGTCGAGGACGGCTGACCTTCTGGCGGGCGCCCGGAGTTGTTGCAACCCAGCGCCGTCAGCGCGGAGCTTACGAAAAAAGCGCGCCGCCGGAGGATTTGTGCGCGATCCGAGTCCTTGGGGTCCATCTGGTCCGCAGTATGCCCGAGTCTGGCCCACGCCTGCTATACAGCCCGCGTGAACGACGAGCAGGAAGCGATCATTGCGGTCTCCGAGCTAGCTCGTCGCATGAAACACGCCTTGAGCCGCAGCGTCGGTCGGGTGTGGATCGAAGGTGAAATCGCTCACCTCAAGCGCTCGCAGAACGGCCACGTCTACTTCTCCCTGAAGGACGTCGACGAGGGCGCCGTGGTGGAGAGCGTGATGTACCGCATGAACGCGGCCCGCGCGTGGCGGTACTTGCAAGACGGAGCGCGGGTCCAGGTTCAAGGCAAACCCGATCTGTGGATCCCTCGGGGGCGACTGCAGTTCGTGGTCGATCGCCTGCGTCCTGCTGGCCGCGGCTCACAGCTCGAGGCGCTCGAACGCCTGAAGCTCAAGCTTGCGGCGGAGGGTCTATTCGCTGATGAGCGCAAGCGCCCGTTGCCAAGCTCGCCGCGAGTCGTCGGGGTGATCACGAGCGAGCACGGCGCCGCGATTCACGACATCATCACCGTCGCGTTTCGGCGTGGCGGCGCCCATATCGTGCTCTCGCCCGCTCAGGTTCAAGGCGAGCAGGCGGTGCGGAGCTTGCTGTATGCCATCGACCTCGTGGAGCGGCATCCGCGACTCGATGTGTTGATCATCGGCCGCGGTGGCGGCTCCGGCGAGGATCTGATGGCCTTCAACGACGAGCGTCTCGTGCGCCGCTTGGCGGCAGTGCGGGTGCCGATCGTGAGCGCCGTGGGGCACGAGGTCGATCTGAGCCTGACCGACCTGGTGGCAGATATCCGCGCGGCAACACCATCGCAGGCAGCAGAGCTGGTCGTCGCCGACCGGGTCACCCAGAAACGCGAACTGCGCGACGCGGAACGCCACCTGCTGCAAGCCGTGCGGCATCGCCTCAAGGACGACCAGCAGGTGCTTGATCGCCTGGAGCGACGTCTGGGTGATCCCCTGCGCATGCTCGGGGAGCGCGCTCAAGAAGTAGACGAACTGAGCGAGCGCCTGGAGGCCCACATCACCCAGCGCTTGAAACGCCAGCGCGTGACGTTCACCGCGCTCGAACGGCGCCTGCTGCTGCGCGATCCCAAGGCGGTATTGGCCCGCACCCGCCTCAAGCTCGCGCCCCTCGAAGCCCAGCTGCAGAGCAGCATGCTCACGCGGCTCCAGCGCGAGCGCCAGAAGCACTCGGAGTTCAAGCGCAGCCTGGTCGAGCGCACGCAGCAAGCTCTCGAGGCACGCAGAGATCAACTCAGCCTGCGCGCGACGCAGCTCGATGGGCTCTCCCCGCTGCGTATTCTGGGGCGTGGCTACGCTATCGCCGCCAAGGGCGAGCGCATCATCAAGCGCGCGGACGAGCTGCGCCCTGGGGATGAGCTCCAGGTGCGCCTGGGTGTCGGTTCCGTGCGGAGCACCGTGAGTGAGATCACTCGAGGCGAGGAGCCAGAAGCGTGAGCCGTTTTGCGCTGCTCGGGCATCCGCTGGGCCACTCGCTATCGCCAGTCATCCATCAGGCCGCGTACGACGCGCTTGGCCTGGAACACAGCTATGAGCTCCTCGACTGCCCCGATGCCACGGCGGTGGGCGCGGCGGTGGCGCGCTTGAGAAAAGCTGAGTTCGCCGGCTTCAACGTCACCGTACCGCACAAGCAAGTCGCGCTGGGACTCGCAGACTCTCCGGATCCCCTCGCGCGCCAAGCTGGAGCTGCGAACGTGCTGGCGCTGCGAGGCAGCAAGCTCCACGCCTTCAACACCGACATCCTCGCGTTGCTCTCGGAACTAGGCGACGTGCCCCGCGGCGTCGCGATCGTGCTCGGCAACGGCGGTGCGGCCCTGGGTGCGGCGACGGCGCTCGCTGAGCTCGGCTTCGAGCGCATCTACGTGAGCGCCCGCAGCCACGTGGGACCACGCGAGTCCTGGCCAAGCGTTGCGAAATTCCAGGCTCTCGACGTGGAGTTCCTCGCTTGGATGCCCGATGCTTGGCAGGCGATCAGCGCCGAAGTCAGCCTGGTGTTGCAGGCGACCAGCGCCGGCATGCGAGGCGCGAGCCCCGGTGATGGTGTTGCGAACGTCGTCCCCTGGCAAGAGCTACCGTCGAGCGCCGTTGCTTACGACGTCGTGTATAACCCCGAGGAAACGCCTTTCCTGGCGGCTGCGCGGGAGCACCAGCTGGATGCCCGAGGCGGCCTCGGAATGCTGGTTGGACAAGCCGCCGCAGCCTTGGAGCTGTGGCTGGAAGTCGACGCCCCGCGGGGCGCAATGCTCGAGGCTGCGAAACAGGCGCTAGCGCATGAGGGCCACCGAGGAGAGCGCGGTGGGTAAGAAGAAGCGCGAGCTACAGCCGCCGGATGGCTCTCCCTGGCCCTACGTCGAGGTTCAAGGGGACCTGAGCCGCGCGGAAACTGAGTGGCTTCACACCAACGGAGCCGGCGCCTACTCCATGAGCACGGTCGCGCTGAGCCACACGCGGCGCTACCACGGCCTGCTGGTGGCAGCCCTGGCGCCGCCGCTGGCCCGCCATGTGATCCTTAGCCACGCGGAAACAGAGGTCGAGTTCGGCAACCGCTCCCATCGCCTCTCGGCGCATCGACACCCAGGCGTCGCGCCAATGCCGGGCTACCGGCAGCTCACGGAGTTCGCACAGACACCCCTCCCCCACTGGCGCTACAGGCTCGGTAAAGCGACCTTCGACCGTCGCCTGGCTCTGGTGCGCGGCAAGAACGCGCTGGTGCTCTCTTTCAGTTTTTCGGGGGTGAGGAGCGCCACCTTGAAGGTGCGGCCGCTGCTGTCGCTCCGTCCCATGCACGAACTGACGCGTGAGCACGGCGGCATGCTCCAAACGGTCGCGCTGCGTCCCCGCCAGGTGCAAATCCAACCCCGCCTGGATCTCCCGCAGATCTACTTCGACCATCAAGGGCTGTTCGTCGGCAGCCCAGACTGGTGGCGCCGCTTCGAGTACTCGAGCGACGACCAGGGCGAAGCCACGGAAGACCTCTGGACTCCCGGCGTCTTCGAAATGCAAATCGAAGACGGACAGACGATCTACCTCACCGCGTCGGTCGGCGAGCCCCTCGAAGGCGACCCCGCAGAGCTGATGCGCGAGACTGAGGAGTACTTGCTCGCGCAAGACCCGGGCGAAGAACGACCAGACGCGGTGCGCAAGCTGTTCCTGGCCGCGGACCAATTCTGCGCGGAAAATTGTGGGCGCCCGGCAGTAATCAGCGGTTATCCATGGTTCGGGGTCTGGACCCGTGACACGTGTATCGCGCTGCCTGGGCTTTACCTGACGCGTGGGAAGGTGGAGGAAGCCAAAGCGGTGCTGCGCACGCTGCTCGCGAGTCAGCAGGCAGGGCTCCTACCCCGTCGCCTCGCGGAACAGCCCACCGCGGTACAAATGCCGTCAATGCGTCCAATTCCTGCAGGCTTCGGGCGCAGCGAGTTTTCCTCCGTGGACTCGACGCTGTGGCTGTTCGAAGCGGCGCGGGCTTTGCTGGCTTGGACGGGCTCTGACGATGCGTTCGTCAAGGAAGAGCTCTATCCAGCGCTGACAGCCGCGTTCGATGCGGTGTGCGAAGGCCGTGCCGCGCTGGGTGTCGAGCTGACGCAGGACGCTTTGCTCAAGAGCATGGCTCCGAAGAGCAGCTCGGATGATCCGAGTCCGGCGCACAGCGAGTGGGGGAAACGCAAGAGCCTGCCGATCGAGCTTCAGGCGCTTTGGACTCGCGGCGCGCGGGTGCTCGCAGGGCTCGCAGCTGACTACGGCGATCGGGCGCTCGAACAACGGGCGCTTGAAATGCGTGCGCGGGCGACCGAGAGCTTCAAGGCGCGCTTCTGGTGCGAGCACCAGCGCTACCCATACGACTCGCTCGCCCTCGATCCGACTCAGCCAGGCGATGACCGCATCCGGGCGCATGCGTTGCTTGCTCTGGCGGTGGATCCCGACCTGTTCGACACCTGGCAGGCAAACTCGATTGTCGAGCGGGTCACCGCGGAGCTCCTCACACCGCGCGGAATCCGTAGCCTGTCGCCGAGCGCGGTGGACTACCTCGGACAGTTCGACGGCAGCTTCGAAGAGCGGGAAGCGGCCTATCACCGCGGCGCCGCGCTGACGTACTTGCTCGGCTTCTATGCGCGGGCGGTGCTGCGTTTGCGACCAGATGATTTCGAGGTTCAGAGCGAGCTTCAGCGCATCGTCGAACAGGCCCTCGAGGAGCCGCTCGTGCTGGGGCAGATCTCCCAGCTAGCGAATGGCGACACGCCTCACCGAGCCACGGGGGCTCCGGCCCAAGCCGCGAGCGTCGCGAGCCTGCTGTGGATCCTGTGCGCGGAGCTCGAGCTGTGAGTGGGCAGCCGGCCCCTTCGGGTATGATGTCTCGTGTGTCCACTCGGGACCTGACCGCCTTCGGCTATCGGCGCATCATCATCTTGCTGGTCGCGCTGGTCGTCGTCCCCACGGTGCTGTTGCTCGCCGTGGGTGTGGTCTTGCTCATCCTCGGTGAGCTGTCCGACATCGTGATGGGGATCCTGGTGCTCGCGCTGAGTGGCGCCGCGACCACCGGCGTGATCCTGGTCTGGGTCTTCGTGCGTAGAGAAGCGAATCTGTCTCAATTGCAGAGCGACTTCGTGTCCAAGGTCAGCCACGAGCTCCGCACGCCACTCACCTCCATTCGACTCTTCACCGAGACACTCGAGCTTCGCCGTGGGGATACGGCGACGGAAGATCGATGCATCGCTGGCTTGGCACGTGAGAGTCACCGCCTACAAGAGCTGATCGATCGCTTGCTCGACTGGGGGCGGATGGAGAGCGGCCGCCGCGTGTACGTGATCGAACCGACCAACGTCGGCGAGGTCGTGGACAAGGCGGTGGCCGCCTGCCAGTCCCTCGAGCTAGGTCCGGGAGGGAACCTCGAGCTCGAGGTTGAGGAGAATCTACCGCGCATCGATGCAGACTCCGGGGCGCTGACCGACGCCTTGCTCAATCTACTCACCAACGCACGCAAGTACGGCGGTAGCCCCGCGCGCATCAAGGTGCGGGCCTGGCGAGACAGCAACAAGGTGAAGATCAGCGTCAGCGACAACGGCGCTGGCATCGCGATCACCGAGCACAAGCGCATCTTCCAGAAGTTCTACCGCGTCGACGACCGCCTAGCTCGCGAGCGGGAAGGCTCGGGTCTCGGCCTGGCGATCGTGAAGCACGTACTCGAGGCCCATCGCGGCAAGGTCGAACTCGAGAGCAGCCCCGGCAAGGGCAGCACCTTCACCCTGGTGTTGCCGATCTTTCAGACCATCAAATCCACACGGAATTCTAGTGCCCCCGAGGGACCGACACCCGGTCCGGCATCACTCTCCGACTCCCCCTCCCCCGACTCTGAGTAAACCGTGGAAACCGCCAAGCGCATCTTGGTCGTGGAAGACGACCCGAGCATCAGCATGGGGCTCTCGATGAACCTCGAAGCTGAAGGTTACTCCGTCGCCGTTGCGGAAGACGGCGAGCAAGGCCTCAAGCTGGCTCGCGAATTCAAGCCAGATCTGTTGGTGCTCGACGTGATGCTGCCGCGGCTGAACGGCTTTGAGGTACTGCGCACGCTGCGCGGCGAAGGGGTCGCGGTCCCGATCATCATGCTGTCTGCCCGTGGCGCTGAGATGGACAAGGTGATGGGACTCGAGCTCGGCGCTGAGGACTACATCACCAAGCCGTTCGGCCTGGCGGAGCTCCTCGCGCGGGTGAAGGCAGTGCTACGGCGAGATGCCATCGCACGCTCCCGCGCTCGCCCCGTGATCCGTACCGCGAGCTTCGAGATCGATGAAGACACCCGAGAAGTGCGCCGCGAAGGCGAAGCGGTCGGGCTGACGGCGACTGAGTTCGACGTGCTGATGACCCTCGCGAGCGCGCGGGGACGGGTGCTGAGCCGCGAGCAAATCCTGGAAGCCGTCTGGGGGCCCGGGCACCACGGAACGCTGCGAACCATCGACAACTTCCTGCTACAGCTCAGGAATAAACTCGAGCCAGACCCCTCACGGCCCAGACACCTGGTCACGGTGCGTGGAGTCGGCTATCGGTTCGTGGCCGACTGACCCCAGCGAGACGTGTGCTAGGGCTACGGCCCGCTCGCGAGCCTCGAGGCCGCTGGCTCATCCAGAAGAGAATACCCGTGGACCAGAATCTGCTTCGTTCCTATTTCGCAACCGTCTACGAGCTGCCCACCGAGGCTGGGCTGCTGCGGTCGTCGATGGACGGCGAAATCGTCCAAGACGTAGGGAGCCTCCCAGAGCTCTTGCAGCAGCAGTTCGCCGTACTGACGGCGTACAACCCGCGTTCGATGCTGCTCCCGCGGCGAGTCAACGAGGGTCGCCACCAGGTGATGCGAGATCTGCTGATTTTGGGCTGCTACCGCGTAGAACACTGCGTTGGCTACGACGAGGAGCCCGAAGGCGTGTGGCGCGAACCCGCCTGGCTGGTGCATGGAATCGACCGCGACGAGGCTATCTACTTCGGGCGCACGTTCCGCCAGAACACGATCATCTACTGTCGGGAGAGCCGTCCTGAGCTGATCGTGACCGACCCGACATGCGATACCGTCGGACGCGCGTACATGGGCAACTGGCGCGTGCGCAGCTGATCCGACGGCTCGTTCGCCTGTACGTGTGGCGCAAGAGCGCGACGGGTTGCAGTCAGCCTCCAGGTCATTAAGGGTACCTGTTGAGGAGCATGCGTAGTCAGTTCGAAGACAATGGCATGGGGCCCGACGTAGGGGACGTGATCGCTCGGGTGAGTGAGATCTTCCGCAACAACCTGCGTCGCATCGGACCCCTGATCGTGATCGTGATCGTCGCTGCATTGGCCATCAGTGGTTTCTACAGCGTGGGTCCCGGCGAAGTCGGTGTAGTCCGCACCTTCGGGAAAGCGGACCCTAACCAGAAAGGGCCAGGACTCCACTTTCGGTTTCCGCTGGTGCAGCAGATCGATATCGTGAACACCGAGAAGGTCCGCCACATTCAGGTCGGCTACCGTGACAAGGAAATCCACAAGGAAGAAGCGCAGATGCTCACCGGCGACGAGAACATCGTCGACGCTCAGCTCTTGATTCAATACCGCGTGGTAAATCCGAGCGACTATCTGTTTCGCCTGAAGGACCCTGACGAAACGTTGCACGTGACCACGGAGGTCGCGCTCCGCAGCGTCGTCGGGACGATGACGATCGACGACGTGATCACCGAGGGCCGCTCGAAGCTTCAGGATGACACGCGCGCGCTGCTGCAGCGATTGATGAACGAGTACAAGAGCGGCCTCGAGATCACCGACGTGAAGCTTCAGGACGCGTCGGCGCCGAACGAAGTGAAGGACGCGTTCAACGAGGTGGTCCGTGCGCGAGAGAAGAAGGAACAGCTGATCAACGAGGCCAACGGCTACAACGAAGACCAGCTACCGAA
Organism: Polyangiaceae bacterium; assembly: GCA_041389805.1. Lineage (GTDB taxonomy): Bacteria > Myxococcota_A > Polyangia > Polyangiales > Polyangiaceae > JAHBVY01. The sequence continues at coordinate 44,884 of JAWKRD010000048.1, forward strand.
GGCGCGTGGCAAGCAACGCGAGATTGAGCGCGGCGCGGAAGCCTACAAGGAAGAGCGCATCGTGCGCGCCAGGGGTGACGTCGCAAAGTTCGTGTCGATCTACGAAGAGTACAAGGACGCCCGCGAGGTAACGCGAGAGCGTCTCTACCTCGAAGCGATGGAACGCATCCTGACGGGAGTCGAGCACAAGGTGCTGATCGATGAGGACGTGAGCCGCGGCACGCTGCCTATTCTGCCGCTTGGCCCCGCCTTGCAAGGAGAGGCCAAGCAATGAAGCGCTTCATCCCCTGGGTGCTGCTGTTCGTCGTAGTGATCGCTGCGAACTCCAGCACGTTCGTCATCGACGAGCGTGAGCTCGCAATCGTCACTCAGTTCGGTCAGCACAAGCGCAGCATCGAAGCGCCCGGCTTGTACTTCAAGCTGCCCTGGCAAGACGTCACACGTATGGAGAGTCGCGTACTCAGCAGCGACTCCCCTTCAGGGCGCATGCTAACGAAGGACAAGAAGTACCTGGTCGCGGACCCTGTCACGCGCTGGCGCATCCAAGATCCGCTCCTGTTCTTCAAGACGGTCGGCAACGATGTCCAGGCACGCCAACGCATCGATGACATCGTGCTCTCGGAGCTGCGTCGCGAGCTCGCGACGGAGAACTTCGGCGACATCATTGGCAACGAGCGTGAGCCATTGATGCAGAAGGTCGGAGAGTCCGTGCGTACGCGGGTCAAGGAGTTCGGCGTGGACGTCGTCGACGTCCGCATCAAGCGCGCGGATCTGCCTCCTGAAGTACAAAAAAGCGTCTTCGAGCGCATGAAGGCGGAGCGCGAACGCGTCGCCAAGCGCTACCGCTCGGAGGGCAGCGAGGAGGCTCAAAAAATCCGCGCGGATACTGACAAGGAGAAGCGCATCCTGCTCGCGAAAGCCTACGAGACCGAGCAAAAGCTCAAGGGCGAAGGCGACGCGGAAAGCGCAAAGATCTACGCAGCGGCATTCAACAAGGATCCTGAGTTCTATGCCTTTCTGCGTAGCCTCCAGGCGTACGAGAAGACGCTTGGAAAGAAGGACAGTCTGGTGCTGTCCTCCAAGAGTGAGCTCTTCCGCTACCTGAAAGCACCGAAGTAGTAGCGCATGCTCAAGTTGGCGAAGGCCGCACTCCTCTGCTCTGCTTGCACGGCGCCTGTTGCGCTGGCTGGGTGGGCAGGAGCGACCTTCGTCGACGCCGCAGGGCGTGTGGGTCAGTCCCTTGCGGAATGGCAGCCACGCGCCAAGTCCTCGAGCGAGGACTCCCCACCCGTCAGCGATGAGCCAGAGTCCGAAGCTGTGGACTCGAATGTGGAGCTCGAGGTGGAATCGGAATCCACATTGCTCAGCGACACGCTAAGCCCCGATGCTCCTGCTCCGACGGCGTTCGCTCGCCCAAGGAAGGAGCCCAAGCTGGTTGGCATTCGTATCCGCAAGGCAAAGGTGCTCGCGCTCTCCCGCAGCGCGGGTATCCCCAGCGGTAGCTTCGTCCCCGGCACCAGTGAACGGCCAGCGGGCGTGCTCCTCAGCGGGGTTTCTGGGTTAGGGGTAGGCGTGCAAGACGGCGACGTACTGACTCACGCCGCGGGGCAACCGGTGCACTCCGTCGCTCAAGTGATCGGCTTGGTCGCTGGGGCGCGTCACGCGAAGGCACCGGCGATCAGCGGTACCCTGTATCAGGGCGCTCAGCGCATTCAGCTCAACGTGGAGATGCCGTACCTAGAGCGGCGGAGGCGCCGCAAGGTCAGTCGGAGCGGGGACGGAAGCGCTGCACCGCAAGGTACTGAGACGGCCACGGCAGCTGCACCCCCTGAGCTTGCGCCGCGTGCTGCGTCCAGTAGGGGTCGAACAGGTGTCCTCGCGCGAGCAAGCACACGTCCGCGCGCCCGCCAGCGATGATGCTGTTTGCGTCGCTGAAGGACGAAATGTTGCCGACCGCCATGGTCGGCAAGCCAGACGTCAGCCTGACGAGCTCGCTGAACGGCGTTTGATACAAACGGCCGTACTCGGGGCGCTGTGTGGCGACGGTTTGCCCTGTGGAAACATCGATGATGTCAACACCGTGCAGCCTCAACAACTTGCCCATGGCCACGACGTCGTCCGGTGTGATTCCGCCTTCGTGCCAGTCACACGCGGAGATGCGCACGCTGAGCGGCCGCTCTTTGGGCCAAACGGCGCGCACGGCGTCGATCACCTCGAGCGGGTAGCGCATGCGGCCTTCCACCGAGCCACCGTAGTCGTCCTCACGGCGGTTCAGCAGCGGAGAGACGAAGCTCGCCAGCAGATAGCCGTGCGCCAGGTGGATCTCGAGCAAGTCGAAATCAGCCTCGAGCGCGCGCTTGGCGGCGGCAACGTAGTCATTCAGCGTGCGGCCCATGTCATCGCGGGTCATCGCGCGCGGCGTCTGGCTGGCAGGAGAGTACGGCAGGGCGCTCGCTGCGAACAACGGCCAGGCGCCGCTCTTGAGCGGCGCCTCTCCGAGCCACGGCAGATCCGTCGCGCCCTTCGGTCCCGCGTGCCCCAGCTGAATGCCGAGTTTGGCCCCAGAGTTCGCGCGCACAAAGTCTACCACTCGTTTCCACGCGGCAGTATGCTCTGAGGTGTACAGGCCAGCGCAGCCGGGAGAGATGCGCGCCTCGCGGCTGATGGCGGTCATTTCGCACATCAAGAGGCCGGCGCCACCAATCGCGCGGCTCCCGAGGTGTACTAGGTGCCAGTCTCCAATCAGGCCATCGTCAGCAGAGTACTGGCACATCGGCGAGACACCGATGCGGTTAGGCAGCAACAGCTCCCGCAGCTTGAGCGGCGTGAACATGGGAGGCAGCTCTTCCGGCGTTGACACACCCGCGTCGCGGCTCGCAGCCCGTGCGACCCAACGATCGACTCGCGCGGTGAGTTCCGGATCGCGTAGCTGCAGGTTCGCGTGGTTCACTCGCAGGCTACGCGTGAGCAAGCTGAAGGCGAACTGCAACGGCTCGAGTCCCATGTACCGCTCGGTGTTTTCGAACCACTCCAGGCTAACCTGGGCTGCGCGCTGAATGCTCGAGACACCGGGTTTGCGAGCCGCCTCGAAGGCCGAGAGCGCCTCGGAGAGTTTTTCCCCGCGGTCTTCATCAGCTCCACCAGCAAGACAACGAGCAGCCACCTCGCGGTGCAACTCGATGGCGTCCTCCAAGGCCAGCTTGGTGCCAGAGCCGATGGAGAAGTGCGCGGTGTGTAGCGCATCGCCGAGGAGCACCACGTGGGCGCCCGGCTTGCCGCCCTGCTGGAGCCGCGTCCACCATTTGCCGTTCTTCACCGTCGCGAAGTGGCGCCAAACGCTCTTGTTGCCAACGAGCCGATGGCCCTTCAGCTCCTCGGCGAACAGCTTCTCCATGTAGGCGATGGTCTGCTCGTCACTGAAGGCATCGAAGCCCGCCGCCTTGCTCGCCGCTTCGGTGCACTCCACGATGAAGGTCGAGCTGTCCTCGGCGTAGCGATAGGCATGAACGCGGAACAATCCGTGCTCGTTCTGCTTGAAGTAGAAGGTGAAGGCGCCGAAGGGGAACGTGGTGCCCAGCCAGACGAAGCGATTCGGCCGATCGTCGATGTCTGGCGCGAAGTCCGCCGCGAGCGCGCCGCGGATCTGACTGTTGATGCCGTCGGCGGCGATCACCAGGTCGGCGTCGTGAAACTGCGACACATCGCTGATGTCGTGCTCGAAGTGCAGTTCGACGCCGAGCTCCTTGGCCCGGTCCTGGAGTATCGTGAGCAACCGCTGGCGGCTCATGCCGGCGAAGCCATGACCGACGGACGTGATCACTTCCCCGCGGTAATGAATGTCGATGTCATCCCAGTGAGCGAAGCTCTGGGTGATTGCTTGCTGGCTCGGCTCATCCGCTTCACGCAGATTGTCCATCGTGCGATCCGAGAACACGACTCCGAAGCCGAAGGTGTCATCCGCCCGATTGCGCTCATACACGCGCACCCGCGTTTCAGGGTGGGACTGCTTGAGCAGTGCGGCGAAATATAGCCCGGCCGGGCCACCTCCAACACAAACGACGTCCACGCGAACCTCCGTTCATGGTTCTAGTCAGCGCTCGCCCAGACTGCAATGAATGGCATGTTCCAACGGGCAAATCTGCACTATGCAACAGGCGAGCCCTCAGCGCGGACCGGCCCCGGCGCTGGCGCCAACCTGAATGCGTCCCGTTGACCGGAGACGCTTTGCCCAACACCGCTTGCTTTGGCAGAAATCGCGGCCACGGCACCCTGCCACCTATCGCCCAGCGTCTCCAGGGGCGCAACAGCGCTTCACTCTGCCGAGCCTGCTCGATGCTCCTGGCCCGATGTACTAACGGTGGCAACAGCTTCCGAGCGCTGTCCCGCCGATTCCAAGGTAGCTATCATCCCCACGGAACTGGTGGTCAGCGTAGCCCACTGAGGTAGGCGTCGCTTGAGTCGAGCGTGGCGCTTGAACGCTGCTCCTCCCCCCCAAACCCGCTCGTGAATCCGCCCAATGTTTGGACACCCCAAGTGTCTACGGCGGATGCATCGTTTCATCCCAGCCACGCTCGCCGCATCGTTGCTCGTCGCTTGCGGAGGTGCTCCCAGCGAACCCTCGAGCCAAGCTTCGGTTCCAACGAAGCCACCAGCAGCGTTCTCTGGTCAGGCTCCGGAGGGGGACCCCACGGAATCACCTCGCTTCGCGCGCATCCTGGATGAAGTGGAGCTACCGAAAGAGAGCCCTGAGGGCCTCGATGACAGCGACGTGCCAACGCTGCGCTACACGCTGGATCCGAAGTGTAAAGGTCAACTCGAAGTCTTCGAGGGGCTCTACGTGCACCAGTTCGAGGTCAGCGACTTCGCCCCAGATGACACCGACTCTGCGACGTACTGGGTGACTGGCACCAAGGACGCGATGGACCGCCTCCACAGCGCTCCAGCTGGCGCCGTGAAGGTTCGCGGCAAGCTCTCCTCAAAGGGCCACCACGGCCACCTGGGGGGCTACGAACGGGAACTCTACGTATGCGAGGTGCAGATGTACGAGCCCCTGTGCCAGACGCCAAAGGGCCCGAAGCTGTGCGCCTTGCTGCCCGGAACTTCCGAATAACCGCGCGGCAATCTTGCCCGCGATGTATTGCAGCGGCGCGAGAGAGAGCAGCGGCGCGAGAGAGAGCAGCGGCGTGCGAGCGAGCAGCGGCTCGGCGGAGGCGCTACTCGGCGGACGTGAGGTACTTCTTGCTCAAGAGCTTGAGCAGGATTTCGCCCGTTTCGAGATCGGAGAGGCCGCTCGAGTCCATCACTGCACCGAGATCGGGTGAGTTGAGCGCGAGCTGCAATACGTCGAGCTCCTTCGCTCCAAGCTCGCTCAGCTTGGGGTCGAGAGGCACGGAGAGCATCAGCGGTACTTCGCTTGCTGGGAGCTTCTCCCTCAAGACGCCAAACTCGTCTTGCTGGCGGAACGCCTCCATCAGGATCTCTTGCACCGGCAGATCCAGCGGATTGTCGAAGTTGCGCTCCTCCGGCGGGTCGAGCTGGAAGAGACCGCGTTGCCAAGTCAGCATGCGATAGATCGCCTTCAAGCCGGGCAGATCGGGGCTCGAGTCGATGCTCGCGAAGTGCACGATGCCTTGCTTGAGGTGAATGCGCCCAGCGTTGTGATCCGTGCTCACGACCAAGACACCGCTCTTGCGCGAAGTGCCGAAGAGCTGGAGCAGATCCGGCAGTGGCACCTCTTCGATCGCGCCGCTCATGCGCGGCCCCTCGTCGCTGCCCGCCATGGTGCGGTTGCGACCCGCGCTCTGGATGCCACCCGCGGGCACGCGGATACCGGCTTGAGATCCCGTCGTGGAAACGACCTTCAAGATGCTCGTTCCGATGAGCACGCGATCGCCCTCTTTCAGGTTCGCTTGCTCGATCTTCTCGCCGTTGACGAAGGTGCCGTTGGTCGAGCCGAGATCTTCGATGGTGATGTCCGTGCCACGCACGGTGATGCGCGCGTGTTTGCGCGACACCATCTCCTCGACGAGCACCATCTCCAGATCGCTGGAGCGTCCGATGTAGATCTCGCGGTCACTCTCCAAGGGGAACTCTCCCCCCTGGTACTTGCCAGAGATGAACCGGAGGGCGAGCCCCCCAGCTCCTGACGGAGACTGCGAGCCGCTAGAACTGGGCGCGATTCTGTCGGCCATTGCCATGCTGGAGCTCAGCCCCACACCCGCCCCAAGACGCGTGTACGAGGATCAAAAGGATAGGCATTCAGAATAGATAGGGTCAAGCGCTCACGTGTCGCAAAGCTCGGCTGTCCGGATTTGGCTGCCCGGGATTTGGCTGTCCCGATCTTAACCAGCGGGTTTCCGGCAAAGTCGCCTCGTGCGCCTTGGGACCAGCGCGCACAGCAGAAGCGACTTTCCCGAGGCGATGCCGTCCGGCTGCCGGTTTGGACAGCGCGGGGGTATCTCACGTTGGCGGAGGATCCACACATCAGTAAGTCAGCTCTCGGGTACCAGGTTGTCCACCCGGCCAACCTCGGGATCCGCCTGGCGTTCCGCAGGCGCGTGCCCCCGAGTAGGTGAAGAGCCCTCCCGGGCGGGCGGCACCAGGCTGACCGAGTCTTTGCTGGTTGCGGGCAACGTGATGGTGAAGCGAGCCCCTCCCTCATCCGAAGCGGCAGCGATGTTGCCGCCCATCTCCTGAACGAGGCGCTGACTGATCGCGAGGCCAAGCCCCGTGCCCTTGTCCTTGGTGGTGAAGAAGGGCAGGAACAACTTGTCCATCAACTTGGGAATGATGCCTGGACCGTCGTCCACGACGACCAGCTCGACCCAACCAACCGCGTCTTCTGCTGCTTCACCCAGGACGCGATTGTCTCTCGCCGGTTGAGTTCGGAGTTCGACCCGCGTGGCGCCGGCTTGAACCGCGTTCTTCACCAGGTTCATCAGCACCTGACGCAAATGCTCGGCGTCTGCCCGAACCAGGGGCAGGTGTTCATCGAGATTTGCCACCAGCCCGCAGCTGTCTGGCGTGTCCGCCCGAAGGATCTGAAGTGTGCGCTGAACGACGGAGTTCACGTCCGTCGTGCCGAGGTTCGACTTCGAGGGTCGCGCGTAGTCGAGCACAGAACCAACTACGCGATCCAGGCGCTCGACTTCCTCCAGGATGATCCCGAGGAACTCCGCGTCGACCGCGGACTGCTCGCCGGCCACCGGCTCGTTGAGCAGCTGCGCCGCTCCCTTGATGGCGCCCAACGGATTCTTGATCTCGTGGGCGAGCCCGGCGGCCATCTGACCCAGTGCCGCCAGGCGATCGCGCTCTTGCAGACGCTGATACACGCGGGAGTTCTCGATCACGACCCCCATCTGCACGGTAAGTGACTCCAGCAGCACGACTTCGTCGGGGCTGAACGCGTCCCGCACTCGTTCGTCCGCCACGACGAGAATACCCAGCAGCTCACCCTCTTCACTGCGCACGCCAAGGCACAGGCCACGGGAGAGCGGCCCGAGTAGCTCCGCCGCCGCTAGCACTTGGCGATCACTGCTGGCGTCCCTGGTTTCCCCGTGGCCCATGCGATTCAGATCGCCCTCGAGTTCCTCCAACAGCACCGAGTTGGCACCCTCGAGCCGCTCGATCAGCGGGCGAGCCGTTGCGGCATCTACGAGCGGTGGCATCGGCGCACCGAAGGCGTCGGCCAAGCGAAAGTCACTACCTCCTGGATTTCGCAGGTACAGCGCTGCACCAGTGGCGCGCCGGGAGCTCTCGAGCGCAGAAATCACGATCTGCGTCATCTCCTCCACCTGCAGCACGTGCAGCAAGGTTCTCCGCGCGGAAGTGACCGCCTTGTCGAGGTCCACGCGCTCGAGAAAGAACAGTCTCTGGATGTACTCTTCGACCTTCGCCCGCAGCGGTTCGAACAGCACGAGGATGACGATCGCCGCCAGTACCGCGTTCAGGTACATCGTGTTGAAGCCACCGACCAACACGACGAAGACGTAGAAGATGCCGGCCAGCGAAAACGCCAGCGCGGTCGAGACGACGAGCTGACCCAGGATCTCGTAGAGGTCGAGCAGGCGCTCGCGGGACATCGACTCCGCGAGAACGAACAAGAACACGATGCTCAGCACCGCACCGACCGGCGGCAGCGGTGCACCGATGAACCACAGGAAGTCACCCAGGGTGAACAACGTGGCGAACGCCCCGATCAACACCAGGAAGCGCACGCGCCTCTGAGTAGCTCGGGAATCGCTCTTCTGGCCGCGCAACGCCAGCGACACCAGGCCCGCGGCGATCAGGCCGAAGACGTATAGAAACACCGCGCCGCGCACCAGCCCATGCCCGTGAATCGGCGAGAGCACCGCGACCAGCATCGGTATCAGCAGCAGCCGCGCGACGCGCAAGAGCGTCGAGCGCCTCGCGGGTTGCGGCACGACCGCCTCGAACAGGTGGAGTGCGAACTGGGGCAACAGCACCGCAAGCAAGGCGGTGAAGTGCGCCCAGACATCCGCGCGGATAAAGTGATAGAGCCACTGGGCGAGGTACCACAGCCCAATATCAGCGGCGAACGCCGCGAAGAAGATCTGCGGACGCTGCGGACGCCCACGAAGCAGCATGGAAACCGCAATCGCCAGCGCCAGTGCGCCGCAGAACAGCGAAGTCCGTGTGCGGAGGTCCACGCAGAGAGGGTAGCAGGCGCCTCAGGGAACAGCACAATCACCTGGGCGGCACCAGCCGCGCTGGCAACAGCGAGCCCCGGCGAGCAGCGCTAGCCTGCTACTTGGTCTGAGCCTGGGCCGGTGGCGGGTGTTGAGGACGTGCACGTCCCACGGCTGCGGCGTCGGATCGGTAGCGTTTCCGACCTGCTCAGCCTCATCCTCGTGCCAGGGCACGGGAGTCGGGTCATCAGATACGGTGCCGGCCGCCGACTCTGCCTCGTTCGCGGTCGCCTCGGACTGCTCGAACTCCGCCTCGTCGACCGACTCCCCTTGGTCCTCGACCAGAGCGCTCGACTGGGTGACGCCTTCTTCCTCGGGTTGCGTCTCCATGGCGCAGCCAGCGCTGCCCACCAGCGCGAACATCGCGAAGAGCGCGATCAGTTGGGCGCTCGAACGGCGATTGGTCTGTTCGGTGGCAGCGGCACACGTGCGAGATTTCATGATTCGTCCTCGAAGCTTACCGCACTGGGAGACACTGCGCTGGGAGACGAAGTGTCGTCGGCGGAGGAGTCTTGCTGACTCGTGGTCAGCCCGTATTGCTTCACCAGCTGGCTGAGGCGCGGGCGCTTCATGCCCAAGACCCCCGCAGCACGGGTAATATTCCCACCCGTCTCATCTAGAGCACGGGCGATGCATTCGCGTTCTATGTTGCGCTTGAGATCACTCAGGCTGACGCCCTGGTCGCGGATCTGCGTGTAGGCACCGCCCGCGACGTCGTCACCGGACTCGAACCCGCTCGCCGCGTCTGGGAGCGAGAACACCGCTTGAGGCAGGCCGGTCTGTGAAAAGTCCTGGGAAATGGGGGCGAGGGACGCCGCGGTTGGAAGCGACACTGAAGTTGGCGCGCTGGCCTGAGCCTCCGCCACCCGAGCGAGAGCTTCCACGTGGCTCGTGAAGTCCTCGCAACGAACCTGATTCGATTCCGCAAACAGACTCGCGACCCGGAGGGCGTTCTCGAGCTCGCGGACGTTGCCCGGCCAGCGGTGCTGCGCGAGCAAGTCGAGCGCCGCCGCGTCCACCTGCTTTGGGGTCTCTGACCGCTCGCGCGCGATCGAATCAAGCAGAGCTCCGCACAGCGCAGGCAGGTCGCTCAAGCGGTCGCGCAAAGCGGGCACCTGCAGCGTGATGCCGCTCAAGCGGTAATAGAGGTCCTCACGGAACTCGCCGCGTTCGACGAGCCGCTTTAGATCACGGTGAGTCGCGCAAACGATCCGCACGTCGACGGAGATGGGCGCCGAGCCGCCAACGCGCTCGATGCTGCCTTCTTCCAGCGCGCGCAACAGCGCCACCTGGGTACGGGGTGAGATGTCGCCGATCTCGTCGAGGAACAGCGTGCCCCCATGCGCGCGCTCGAAGCGGCCGCGCTTGCGGGAGTTCGCGCCGGTGAATGCGCCCTTCTCGTGACCGAAGAGTTCGCTCAAGAGCAGTGTCTCGACGAGCGCTCCGCAGTTCACCTTCACCAGCGGCCCCGACCTCCGGTAGCTCGCGCGGTGCAGGCCTTCTGCGATCAGCTCCTTACCGGAGCCGCTCTCACCATGAATCAGGACGGTGGAGTCGGTCTCACCGACGCGCGCCACCGTGGCGAGCAGCTTCTTCACGCTGGCGTGTCGCCCAACGTACTCACGCTCACGCCGCGCGGCCGCGCGAGTCCAGTTGGTACCTCGCACAGACGGCGTGGGCAGCGGCTCGCTGTCAGGTTCTATCAGCAGCACTTCGAGCTGGGACAGGCCGCGCAGATCCGGCCGCGCGAGGTACACCTCGCGGTAGTTCCCGTTCAAGTTGTTGGCGACTTCGTCACGCAAAGACACTGCCGCACGGATATGTTCCGTGGCGAGCCCTTCAGCGCCACGATTGAGCGCCATCTCCGCGACCAAGACGTGCGCTTCGCGAGCGAGTTCTTCGTCGCCTGTCTCACGCGCGACAAGTACGGCCTGCAGGCAGTGCTCGAGATCCGGCTTACCAGCAGCGCGCTGGACCAGCCCGCGGAGGATTGCGACCTCTGCGGTGGAGAACGGGTTGTTGCTCAGGCTCTCGGCGCGGGCGAGGTCAGCCTCGGCGCGAAGCACGACGCCTTCTTCCAGAGCGACGCGCACGGCGAGACGGTGGCACTCGCAGAGCTTGTCACCGTCGCTCGAGAGCGTCGCGCTGCGCATCGCCGTGCGGAGCTCTCGCTCTGCCTCGAGCGTGCGACCGCGCGCCAGGTGCACGCGCGCGGCGGCCAGGCCTAGCTCCGTCAAACGCGAAGCGGGCGCCCCTGGACCCAGCGCCTGACGACCGAACGTCAGCGCCTGCTCGGCCGCGTCGACCAAGCCGAGCCGCAAGCGCAACTCAACCAAGTTGGTGACGTCACGAGCGAAGCCGAGTCGCTCACCCAGCTTGCGGAAGACGGAGATCGCGCGCTCACTCAGATCCAGCGCCTGGGCATAGTCGTGACGCTCGATCGCCAGCACCGCGAGGTTGCTGAGCGCGAAGCCTTGGGCTCGCACCTCACCCGCCTGCTCCGCGGAACTCAACACATCAACCAAGATCGGCCGAGCCTCGTCGGGACTGCCGCGAGACAGCAGCGCAATCGCGCGGTTGATGCGGGCACGAAGCTCAGCGACGCGCTCGCCACAGAACGCAGCCTCACACGCGTCCGAGGCGAAATGTGCATCCGCTGCGTCCCACTCCGCCTGAGCCAAGAGCAGCTTGCCGAGAAGGTTCCGCGCGGAGAGACGTACTGAAGCCTTCTCCGACTCCAGCACCTCCTGAGCGAAGGCGCGCGCGCGCTCGATGTCACCGGAGGCGTAGGCCACTTCGGCCAACTCAGCGATCGCCGCCTCACGCACGTCCGACGCCGCCCCGAGCTCCCGTGCGCGGCGGAGCGCAGCCTCCGCGCTCACGAGATCGCCTCGAGCCAGCGCCGCACGCCCGAGCACTAGAGCGGATTCCGGACGGGGCTTGATTCCGGAGGCGCGCTCGGCCCAAACCAGCGCGACGTCTACGTCACCGAGCTCGAGCGCTAGCTCCGCGCCGCGAATGCCGAGGGTCGAACGCTGAGCATCGTCCAGCCGCTCGAGCGCGGAGCGCCAGCGCTCCCACAAAACGGAGCGACTCGAGGCGTCGGCAGCCATGCGCAACGCGCGTCGCATGCCGGCCTCTGCAGCGTCGCCATCGCCGGCGTCCGCGAGGAGCTCAGCGGCGCGCACGAAGGCCCACGCATCCGCGGGGAAAACAGCCTGAAGCGCCTCAGCGACACAGACGCGATCGGTGTTCGCGATGGCAGGCTCGCCTCCGCCTGCGCCGAAGGCGTCAGTGCGCAGCGCACAGATCAGGCCATCCCGAAGGTCGACTTTGCCGGCGGCCAGCAGCTCTGCGAGCGCGCTGCTCGGGGCCAACGCCTCAGAACCCAGCGCAGCCAGCTTTCGCTCGGGCCACGCACGGTGCGCGATGCGGATGCGGCCGAGCAAGTGCCACGCGCTGTCCGACAGCTCAGCGGAGGCTAGCGCCTCTTCTTCGGTTCCGCGCAGCAGGCGACTCGACATGCCGCGCTTTGCCCAGCGCTCGAGGCCTGCCAGACCGACACCCTGAGCGCGCCCGCGCGCAGATTCGCTGAAGGCGTCCCACCAGCGGCGAGCCTCTTCGGAGCTCAGCTCACGACCAACGCTGAAGCTCAGCGCCTCGAGCTCCGCGCTGACCTCCAGCTCCCGCGGCGAGATCAACACGACCAGCGCCTGAAATTCCCCACGGGAAAGCGCAGCGGCGACGTTCAGATCCCACTGGCTGATTTGACTTCCACCAGCGCCTGCGACGAGGGGCACGGCGAGCAGCAGCCCACGACGCGACGCCTCTTCTCCGATAGCTTGGGCGGCCTCTCCTGCGTCGTGAGGCACCGCGCGCAGCCCCAGGCGCTGGGCGGCGTCACGGAAGCTGCTCTCGACGCCAGCGCTGGACACCACGACGACGGGCCGCCCGAGCTGCTCGGCGCGCCGCTCCAGGTGGCCGATCACGGCGTTCAGATCGGAGTGGGCTTGCACCCGAACGCTGAGCACACCTTGAGCGCCCGGCTGACGCACGATGTCGTCAAGGACATCGAACGTAGCCGCCTCGCGAGCGCCGGATCCTCCCGGGGCGTTCGCAGCGGAGTGAGCGAGATGGAGCGCCAAGCGCGTGAAAAGTAACGTCCATCCAGGTGACGAGCAATGCCGGTGTGGGTGAGCACCGCAGATGGTGTCTGCGCGCCTCAGCCGCCGCCCAGATTGCCTCGCTTCTGGGCTCGCCCCCTGTCCCGCTTGGGGAGCTTGCCGGCGGCTCCCTCGTGGCGGAGGAGCACGGCGATCTGTTGGAGATCCTTGATGGAAGCGTCACCGAGTCGCTCGGCCATCGGCAGCTGCGCGCGCGCCACGGCCCGGTACAGATCGGCAGCCCCGGGCGAGTCGCGCGAAAGCGCCTCGAGGTGTGACGCAATCACCGCGACACCTCCACGACGCACGGGCCCGGTCAGCGCGCCCGGCAACCCGAACTGCGAAACGTTGAACGCGACGCTCGCGAGCAGGGGTCCAAGCACGTCCGGCGCGCGCTCCTCTGGAACCCCAGCCGCGCGTAGCACCTCAGCACCAACGCTCGCCAACGCCGCCGCTCCATTCGCGACCAGCGCCGCCGCCGCGTGGTACAGCCCCGGGTCGATGCCCTCCCAGCGCCGCGGCGTGAGGCCAACGACGCGCGCGAGACGGCTCGCGATGCGCACGGCGCGCTCATCACCCGCAACGAGTGCGTGGCCACCATGAAACCGAGGCTGGCCTGCGCCTCCCAGCTTGAGGTGCTTCCGCTCGGAAGCAAAGCTCAGCATTGGATGGAGCTGAGCCACGCTGACACCCACGTCGCGCAGCGGTGCCAGCGCATCGGGTCCGAGGGCGCCGGATGCGTGGATCACTGCCGTCAGCCTAGCCCCCCAGGGCGTCGCCGCGAGCTCCGCCGCCATTGGAGCAATGCGTCCGTCACGCACCGCGAGCAGCACCACCTCAGCGTCGATCTGTCGCGGCAGCCCCTTGCGCGCAGCGCGCAGACTCACCTGAAGCTTCGCTTTCGAGTGTGTGGCCGACTCGCGCAGCGCCGCGGTGAAGTTCTTGCCGAGCTTGCCGGCGCCGATGATCAGGAGCTTCATCGAAACAGTTCTTCGCGCTCGATCATCTCGCGCACGCACCGAGGCAGCAACAGCTCGAGCTCCCTTTGCGCGTCGTCGTCCCGCGTCTCTAGCAACTTGCGTATCCGCGTGGAAGAGACGTCTGGCAGCACGGGTGGGGGCGCGTCGGGCCGCATGTAGCCAACGCGTCCGAGCACGAGCGGCGGCGCGAGCGCACACACTTCGTCCCAGGCGTGCCACTTGTGGCTCTCGCCGAGCACGTCAGCGCCGACCACTAGCCGGAGCTGCCAGTCTGGGTGCTGCTCAGCCAGAGCGCGTAACATGTGGAGTGTGTAGTTCGGCGGCGGGAGGCTAGCTTCGACATCAGAGACTTCTACTCCGGGGATGAAGCCCATGGCCTCCCGACACATGCTTAACCGCAGGGAAAATGGCACCAGGTGCTTGTCGAATGCGTGAGCGTGCACCGGCACGACCAACACCCGCTCACACAACCCCAAGCTAGCGACGTAGGTGACGGCGAGGACATGGGCGATGTGGGGCGGGTTGAAGCTGCCTCCAAAGACGGCGACTCGCATCACACCCTCGGCGCACCTTGCAGCGGGTTTGAGCGACTACCCTCACCCCCAAACCCCCATCGCGGCGCGCTTGTGTCCGCGGATCCGGCAGAGCCTCCGGTCAACTCAGCTGGCTCCTTGGACGCGCATGCGCGTTCCGCGCCCGAGCTCCAGTGGTTGAGATTGCAGCTCCTGGAGGTTTGCGTTGAACACGCTGAGGTGGATGCCATCGTCGCGATCCTCGAGGATCATCGAGCCCTGGTTGCCGGGGGACAGAAACCAGCGCGGGCCGACCTGCTTCATCATCACCTCCGGGCTCTTGCCGAACACCAGCAAGCTCGCGGCGACGATGTCTTCTTCATCGAGGTGTGCCTTGTCGTAGATCAGGACCACGACCTTGCCGTTCAAGAGTTCCACCGAGCGTGAGCCGACTCCCGGCAGTACTTCGAGCCGCGCGAGCTCGCGGCGATCCAGCTCGGCGCGCAAGAAGGAACGGATCTCTTCAGGGCTGGCGTCCGTGCAGCGGTCGGCAGCGCGCATCCAGAGCGCGTCGTCCGTCGGGTCCTCGCCGACCAAGTCCGACGCCCAGGCCATGACCACGTCATCCAGTGCCCGGTCCCGCCCCAGGTAGACGGCACGGTCGACCTTGCGCTCCTCCAGTAAGAAGCGCGCAGTGTTGCGTAGGGTGACCAAGTCCCCCTCGGCTGGACCGAGCAACCCTAAGCGCATGCGAACATAGTACCGCCCATCTCTTGCATGTCACCAGAAGACCGAACGAAGCTCCCGCCCATGAGCAAGGCGGCGAGGCAGGAGCAGAAGCAGCGGCGGATCCGTAGCCTGACCAAGCCAGTGCGCGTGTTTCACGATGGTCACGCCCTCGAGGCCGAAGCCGGCGAGCCGGTGGCCATCAGCCTGATCGGCGCTGGGCGCCTGCTGCTCGCCCGGAGCCCGAAGCTCCACCGCCCCCGGGGCCCCTACTGCTTGCGAGCTGCCTGCGATGGGTG
>JAWKRD010000049.1:0-59676 GCA_041389805.1 Polyangiaceae bacterium
CGGGCGACCCAGGCCAATGGCCGGAGCGCAGCGCCCCAGCTCGCCGGGCTCGAACTCGATCACGTCTACATCCAGGGTGCCGGCGAGCACAACCTGAAGTCCGTCGACGTGCGCATTCCGAAGCGGAGCCTGGTGGTGCTGAGCGGCGTCTCGGGTTCCGGCAAATCGTCGCTCGCGTTCGATACGCTGTACGCTGAAGGTCAGCGCCGCTACGTGGAGAGCCTCTCGGCCTACGCGCGACAGTTCTTGGGGCGGCTGGACAAGCCGAAGTTCGACGCCATCCGCGGGCTCTCGCCAACGATCAGCATCGAGCAAAAGACGACCGGCAACAACCCGCGCTCCACCGTCGGTACGATCACGGAAATCGCGGATTATCTGCGGGTCTTGTACGCTCGCGTGGGGCGCCAGCACTGTCACCAGTGCGGTCAGCCGGTGTCCGGCCAGAGCGCTCAGCAGATCGCTCACGAGCTCGCGGCGTTGCCGAGCGGAACCAAGCTCATCCTGCTCGCGCCGCTGCTCGTCAACCGCAAAGGTGAGCACCGTGATTTGCTCGACCGCGCGCGCGCCTCGGGCTACGTGCGCCTGCGCGTCGACGGAGAGATCGTCGAGACGGAAGGCCTCGAGGCGCTCGACAAGCGCAAGAAGCATTTCGTCGAGGCGGTGATCGACCGCGTGGTGATCCGCGAGGGCGACCTGGCGCGGCTCTACGACTCAGTGGAGCAGGCGCTCGGCGCAGGCGAAGGCCAGCTGATCGCCAACTACGACGGGAAAGACCGCGTCTTCTCCGAGCACCTGGCGTGTACCAAGTGCGGCATCAGCTTTCCGGAGCTGACCCCCCAGAGCTTCAGCTTCAATAGCCCTCAAGGCATGTGCCCGGACTGCAACGGCCTCGGCACGCGGGTGGCCATCGACCCGGCGCTCGTCATCCCCGACCCGAGTCTCAGCCTCGATGACGGCGCAGTGATTCCGTGGGGAGAAGATGTCTCCACCAAGACCAACTGGGCCCACGGCTTCCGCGGCCAGATCATCAAGTACCTGGGGATCGACCCAAAAAAGCCGATCAAGCAGCTCACCAAGAAGCAATACAACGAGCTTTTGTGGGGCACTGGCGACAAGAGCTACAAGGTCAAATGGAGCGGAAAGACGGGGCAGGGCAGCTTCGAGGTCGAGTGGGAAGGCTTGATCCCCCGGCTGATGCGCCGCTTCTCCCAGACCAAGAGCGAGCGAGCCAAGCAGTGGTACGCGCGCTTCGTGGGCGACGCGGATTGCACCACGTGTAACGGCGGCCGCATGCGCGCCGAGAGCGCGGCGGTGAAGGTCGGTGGCCACGGCTTGGTGGAGGTGTCGAAGCTGACGGTGGATGCCGCTTGCGCGCTGTTCGAGCAGCTCAACCTGAAAGGCGCCGACAAGGAGATCGCGGCCGAGGTGCTGAAGGAGATCAAGAGCCGCCTGGAGTTCTTGCGCGCAGTGGGGCTCGGCTACCTCTCGCTGGATCGCGCGGGTCCCACGTTGAGCGGCGGCGAGTCCCAGCGCATCCGCCTGGCGAGCCAGGTCGGCTCCGAGCTGACGGGCGTGATCTACATCCTGGATGAGCCATCCATCGGCCTGCATCAGCGGACAACCAGCGCCTCCTCGCGACGCTGATCCGCATGCGGGACATCGGCAACACCGTGGTGTGGTGGAGCACGACGAGGACACGATCCGCGCGGCGGATCACGTGATCGACTTCGGACCAGGCGCTGGCGTGCAGGGCGGCAAGGTGGTCTACGCCGGGGAGCTGCCGGGGCTCTTGCGCTGCAAGGACTCGCTAACGGGCGCGTACTTGAGCGGCGCGCGCGAAGTCAGCTTGCCGGAAGCGCGCCGCGAGCCAACGGGTTTCGTCGAAGTCCGCGGCGCGCGGGAGAACAACCTGCGGGATGTCTCGGTGAAGTTCCCGTTGGGTGTGCTCACGGCCGTGACGGGCGTCTCGGGCGCCGGCAAGAGCACGCTGGTCAACGACATCCTGTATCCCGCCGCGGCGCGCGAGCTGAACAACGCGACGAGTCGCGTCGGCAAGCACGCAAAGATCTTGGGCCTCGATCAGCTGGACAAGGTGATCGACATCGACCAGCGCCCAATTGGGCGCACGCCGCGCTCGAACCCGGCGACTTACATCAAGGTGTTCGATGAGATCCGGAGCTTTTTTGCCGAGCTTCCCGACGCGAAGGTGCACGGCTACAAGCCCGGTCGCTTCTCCTTCAACGTGAAGGGCGGGCGCTGCGAGAGCTGCGAAGGCGACGGCGTACGCAAGGTCGAGATGCATTTCCTCGCGGATGTGTACGTGCGCTGCGACGAGTGTCAGGGCAAGCGCTTCAACCACGCGACCCTCGCGGTGCGCTACAAGGGGCTGTCCATCGCCGACGTGCTGGAGCTGACCGTCGCTGAGGCCCTGGAGATCTTCAAGGCACACCCCAAGGTCAAGGAGCCGCTGTCGTTGCTCGCCGAGGTCGGTGTCGACTACCTGCATCTGGGTCAGCCGTCTCCCACGCTCAGTGGCGGCGAGGCTCAGCGCATCAAGCTCGCTCGGGAGCTCAGTAAGCGCGCCACCGGTCGCACGCTTTACATTCTGGATGAGCCCACCACGGGCTTACATTTCGAGGACGTGCGTAAGCTGCTCGGCGTGCTCCAGCGGCTGGTGGACGCCGGCAACAGCGTGGTCGTGATCGAGCATAACCTCGACGTGATCAAGACCGCGGACTGGATCATCGACCTCGGTCCCGAGGGTGGCCCCGGTGGAGGTCAGATCCTCGCGGAAGGTACTCCCGAAGCGCTGAGCCGCATCAAGGCCTCCCACACCGGGCAGTTCTTGAAGCCGCTGCTGCAGCGCTAGTCGAACAGCACCTTCGCCAGCGCCTGACGATGCTCCGTGGAGTCCCCCAGGGTGGCGCGGGTCCACAGCATGCGCTTGAAGTAGAGCTGCACGTCGCAGTCCCAGGTGAAGCCGAAGCCGCCGTGGAGCTGGACACCGCGCTGCACGGTGAACGACAGCGCCTCCTCCGCGTAGGCTTTCGCCATGCGCGCGGCATACTCCGCCACCTCAGGACGATCGATGGCCTCGGTGCTGCTCATCGCCGAGGCCGCGCCCAGCACCAGGCTGCGGGCGAGCTCGAGCTGCACCATGGCGTTGACGATGGGGTGCTTCACCGCCTGGAAGGAGCCGATGGCGCGACCGAACTGCTGTCGATCGTTCGCGTAGTCTCGGGTCATCAGCATGGTCGCTTCCGCGGCGCCGACCATCTCCGCGGCGAGCAGCGCGTAGCCAAGGCTGCACACGCGCTCGAAGATGGCGCGGCCGTCACCCTGAATGCGGGACCCGTGTGGAACCTTGACGCGGTCGAGCTCGACGCGGGCGCTACGTCGGGTTGGGTCCACGGAGACCTCGTCGATGACTTCGATGCCAGCCGCTGGCAGTTCCAGGACGAACAACCCGAGCTCGCCTTTGTGGTCGATTGCCGGCGCGATCAGTAAACCCGCGCCAGCGCCGAACGGCACGTTGACCTTGCTCCCGCTCAGTACCCAGCTGCCTTCTTTGGGTTCCGCGCGGCAAGATACTTGGCTTGGCCCCCAAGCTCCGTCTGGCTCGGCGTACGCGAAGGTAGCGATGACGTTGCCGCTCAGGATCTCCGGCAAGTAGTGCCCGCGTTGGGCCTCGTGACGACCCCGCATCAGCGCCTCCACCGCCAGCGCCGAACCAAAGAGCGGCGAAGGATACAGCGCGCGCCCGAGCTCCTCCCAGAGCAGCAGCAAATGCAGCGCGTCGAGGCCCGCGCTGCCGTACTGCTCTGGCACGCTGAGGCCGAGCCAACCGAGCTCCAGCGTCTGCTTGTAGAGCTGCTTGTCGAAGCCGCGCGCATCCGCGTACTGCGCGCGCACGTGTTCGCGGCTCGAGTGCTCGGCGAGGTAGCGGCGCGCCTCCTTGCGAGCGAGCTCGTGGTCTTCCGTGAAACCGAAGGCGTAGGGCGCCTGAGGGATGATCTGGGTAACGTCGGTCATGTTTAATCCGTAGGGAAACTTGTCGGGGGTAGGCGCTACTTGCTCTTCGGGAGGCCGAGCACGCGCTCGCCGATGATGTTGCGCAGGATCTCGCTCGTCCCGCCGCCGATGGTCATGCCGAAGCTGTTCATGAACGCCCGGGGCCAGTCGCCGCCGTCGGGAGCGTGCTCGTCGCCGACCCACAGCGCCCCCTCCGGGCCCAGCATCTCGCAGCCCAGCTCCGCCACGTGCTGCGCCCACTCGCTCATCACGAGCTTGTTCATCAGCGGCAAGGCCAGCGGTCGGTCGGCGTTCAGCTGCGGCGCCTCGGAGCGCGCTGCGGCGAGGGCCATGGCCTGGGCTTCGATCCAGGCGCGCACGATGCGGTCGCGGAACACTGGGTCCTCGGATACTGGCTTGCCGCCGCGCTGCTGGCGCTTGGCGACCTCGGTGAGCGTGTTGATGCGCTCCACGAATCCCGCGGCCCGCTCGCGACCCACGCCTTCGTTGGCGCCGCGCTCGAACATCAGCGTGGTCATCGCGATGTTCCAGCCTTGGCCTTCGTCACCGAGCAGCGCGGAGCTCGGCATGAACGCGTCGTCGAACACGATTTGATTGAAGCCCCCTTCGCCGCTGAGCTTCACCAGGGGCTGGATCTCGACGCCTTCGGTCTCCATGGGGAACAAGAAGTAGGAGATCCCGGAGTACTTGTTGGCAGCGGGATCGGTACGCGCCATCAAGATCATGTACTTGGCGAAGTGGGCGAGGGTGGTCCACACCTTGTGCCCGGTCACGCGGTAGCCACCGTCAACCTTCACCGCCCGCGTCTGCAAGCTCGCGAGGTCCGAGCCACTGCCCGGCTCGCTGAAGCCCTGGCACCAGATCTCCTCCGCGCTGAGGATCCCTTTCAGATAGGCCTTTTTTTGCTCCTCGGTGCCGTAGGTCATGATCGTCGGCCCGGCCCACTGCAGAGCAATCAGGTTGACCATGAACGGCGCTCGGGAGCGCGCGAGCTCTTGCCCTACCACACGGAAACGTGCGCGGTCGACGCCCTGGCCGCCGTACTCCTTGGGCACGTCGTAGCCCAGGTAGCCTGCGTCGTAGACCTTGCGCTGCCACTCTCTGAGGTAGTCGAATTGCTCCTTCGACTCGACCTCGAGAAATGACAAGGGCAGCTTGAACGCTGGCTTCGCCGGTTTGTTCGCGGCGATCCAGGCCTTGACCTCGGCGCGGAACTCCGCGAGTTCCTTGGGCTCACCCTGCTCGTGTCCACTCATGCGGCGACGATAACAAGCTTCCGCGGAGGCGAGGATGGACAACACCGGGTGTCTCCTGGCAACCCATTGGAATGCGGCTCCTGCGGTGATTCGGCCCGCCGCAAGGCAAGCGTCGCGCGCCGCCAGGCGTGCTGGTAACTTTGGGCGCATGATCGAGTGGAGTGAACAGCATCAGCAGATCCGCGACATGGTCCGCCGCTTCGTCGACGCGGAGATCAAGCCCAACCTCGAGGCGCTCGAACACGGAGACACACCGCCCTACGACGTCTTGCGCAAGCTGTTTGCGACCTTCGGTCTGAAGGAGATGGGCAAGATGCGCTTCGCGTCGCAGATCGCCAAGGACAAGGCGGGCGACGCGGCCAAGCAGGACTCCGACGGCGGTGGCTTCGGTGGCGGTGACGCGATGGCGATGCAGCTCATCCCAATCATCGAGCTCAGCCGCTACTGCCCAGGCATGGTGACGGCCCTTGGCGTGAGCGTCGGCCTCACCGCAGGCGCGATCATGAAGAAGGGCACCGTTGCGCAGAAGGAGCGCTGGGCCCTCGACCTCTTGACCCTCGACAAGGTCGGCGCCTGGGCCATCACCGAACCCGGCAGCGGCTCAGACGCCTTTGGCGGCATGAAAGCATCGGCGAAGCGCGACGGCGACGGCTATATCCTGAACGGGTCCAAGACCTTCATCACCAACGGCCCGTACGCGGACACCATGGTGTTCATCTGCAAGCTCGACGAAGGCAACGATCCTGCCGCGCGGAAAGTCGTGAGCTTCGTGCTGGACCGCGGCATGCCCGGCCTCACCCAGAGCAAGCCCCTGCGCAAGATGGGCATGCACTCGTCTCCCACGGGCGAGCTGTTCCTCGAGGACGTGAAGGTCGGCAAAGATCGCTTGCTCGGGGAGACCGAAGACTCCGGCGCGCGCTCCAGCGCGAAGGACACCTTCACCGCCGAGCGCACCGGCGTCGCCGCCATGGCCCTCGGCATCGTGGAGCAGTGCCTCAAGCTCAGCACCAACAACGCGAAAGAGCGCGTGGCCTTCGGGCGGCCCATCGGTGAATTTCAGCTGATCCAGCTCAAATTGGCCAAGATGGAAGTCGCGCGCATGAACATCCAGAACCTGGTGTTTCGCGTCATCGAGCTTGGAGCCGCGGGGAAACAGATGGACATCGCCGAAGCCAGCGCCTGCAAGCTCTACTGCGCGCAGACCGCGATGGAGGTCGCCCTCGAGGCGGTGCAGCTCTTCGGCGGCAACGGCTACATGGCGGAGTTCCAGGTGGAGCAGCTCGCCCGCGACGCGAAGGTGCTGCAAATCTACGGCGGCACCGACGAGATCCAGATCTCGCAAATCGCCCGTACACTGCTCAGCCGCTGAGTGGCGTCTCCAACGCTCCTCTCCCCCAAAATAAAATCCGCGCGGATTAGACTTCGACTTCCAAGTCGCTCGCGCTCAGTCTTCCGGGTTTGGGGGTGAGGGGTCCCAGGTGCTCACTTCATCCAGCGTCTTGCGCCGCAGATCCGGCACCTGCGCATCGGCGCTGGGGTATCCGACGGGAAACAAGATGTACGGCTTCTCGTTGCTCGGCCGCCCCAAGATCTTGCTCAAGAAGCCCATCGGGCTCGGCGTGTGAGTCAACGTGGAGAGCCCCATGCGATGTAGCGCCGCGATGAACAGCCCCGCGGCGATGCCGCAGCTCTCCTTGGTGTAGTAGTTCTTGCGCCGGGAGCCGTCCGCCTCCAGGCCGTACAGCTCCTCGAACAGCACGACGATCCACGGCACCGTCTCGAGGTACGGCTTCTCCCAGGTGGTGCCCAGAGGGCGCAGCGCTTCGAGCCACGCCTCCGGCATCCTGCCGCCTTCGTAACTCTCGTATTCTTCTTTTTCCGCGGCTTCGCGGATCAGGCGCTTCGTCTCTGCATCGCTGATGGCGACGAAGTGCCAGGGCTGACGATGAGCCCCCGAAGGCGCCGTGGAGGCCGCGCGGATTGCCCACTCGATGGCCTCTCGCGGCAGCGTTCGGTCGCTGAAATGCCGAACGCTACGCCTCCCATCCATTTCCGCGAAGAAAGACGCTCCGCGTTCGAGGAGCGTCGCCTCATCGAGAGGCTCAGTGCGGTAGGGGATGAAAGGGTAGCGTTCGTCAGGCTTCACGCCGTGGAGGCTACTTCAAGAAAGCCAGGGCTTCATAGTCCGTGTGACCGGCCTCGAGTCCGTAGGTCGGAGACGGCTCGATCACGACGTAGTAGGTGCCAGCGGTGGTGAATGCCGGCGTGACCAGGGTCTCCTGGTAGTCAACGGAGTCGCTGTCGGCGAACAGCGCGTCCGAGGGATCGTAGACGCGGAATGCAGTGTCCGTTAGCGGATCTCCGTAGGTGCGAAGGTAGAGGCTCTTGCCGACATCGCCGGTCGCGATGGTTATGGCGAACCAATCCTCGTCGAGGTTATCCGTGAGGCTCGCGCCCTGGACGATACCGGGCAGCGCGAGAGCGGTCGCGGATCCCTTGTCCCCGTTGCTGGTGCCTTCGGCGATGCCGGTCGCGGCATGAGTCGTTGCGCTGATGCTGGCCGTGTAGCCGCTCTCACCCGTGTTGTCCCACAGCACGCCGTAGAAGGTGCTCGCTGCGCTGCCGTCCGAGACGCCGAAGAACACCGGGTCGAAGCCCAGCAGGTCCTGGAACGACTGCGAAGCGCCGAACATCGCGAGTGCGGGATCGCCCGAGCCCGCGGTGGTGCTGACATCCACGATCTGCAGCCCGGCGGGCACGTCGAAGCTCACGTACTGGCTCGCGAACGCATCTCCAATCGTGACATCGGTGGTTCCCGACACGGCCGTTGCCGCACGGGCCTCGATGTTGAGGCCTTCGGGGTTGGGGAAGCTCTCCTGCGCACCACCATCGGGCCCACTGATGACCTCGATCGCCGTCGGGCCGGAGGTTGCATCGCCGTCGATGAGGAGCGTCAGCTCGGCCTTGTAGGGCGTAACTGTGCTCACCTGGGCGATAACGCCGGAGGGAGTCGTCACCGCCAGGTTGGTGTACTCACCGTCGAACAAGCTGGTCTGAACGAAGGTGTCGTCGAACGGGCGCGACGGATCCATGTTCTTGATCGTGGCCAACACGATGCTGCCCTGGGCGACGGTGCCCTGGGTTTCGATGGCGATCGGGGACCCTAGGTTGAAGCCCTGAGCGTACGTGAGCGCCTCATCACCGGTAGTAACGGTCACGTCGCGCAGGCCCATGGCCGCGGTGTTGCCCACCTCGACGGTGGCGATCAGTGCAGTGGGGCTCGCCACGCGCACGCTGCTCACGGTCACGCCGTCGCCGAAGCTGACGGTGGTGGTGTCATCCCAGTTGGTGGCGAAACCGCTGAGGGTCACCTCGGTGCTTGCGCCGAGCAGCGCGAAGCCGGGGAACACGCCGCTGACGCTCGCGGTGGTGTCGAAGCCAGTTCCGTCGGTGCCGTCGGTGCCGTTCTGGCCGTCTGCACCGTTCTTGCCGTTCGCACCGTCGGAGCCGGAGCAACCCGCGGCCAACATCAGAGCAACCAGTCCCAAGCCAATCTTACGCATCATGTCTGCTTCACCTCGTTCGCGGCGGTGACCCAAGCCCAAGAGGGTGTTCCGCTGCGAGCATAAAAAGGGCGGGAGGCCATCTCCCGCCAGTGGTGGAGCGGCATGCCAGCGCTCGTGTGGGAAAGCAACTACATCTCAGGACACGAGCTCTAAGTGTCGGAAATGATTAGGTGGACGTGGGTGCTCACATTCCCGTTACGATGCCACCCGCGCGCAGTGTTCCGCTTATAGCGGAAGTGTAGAGCGAGGCTGTGTCTCAGTCTGTCGCATTCTCCCCGTACGCGAATCGCTGGGCGATCTCGTGAGAGTGAAAATTCCACCGGGCAATTCTAGGTTGGCTGGCCGAGGGCTGTTCTTCGATACGCGTTCAACAGCTTCCAACCTGTGGCGAGCCCACGCGGTCGTTGCTGAGACCCTTTGTAGGATCCGTGCGGAGACACAGGCTGGGCGCACATGGCATTGGGGTAGCGCTCGGTGTGTGAACAAATTCTTGGCGCGATCTCCGGCCTGGCGAGTTGAGCGTTGGTCGGTGGCCGTCTAGGCTTCGCTCCAGATGCGCGCATGGCTCTTCGGCTCGGTCGCTCTCCTCTCTGGCTGCTCGGCGATCATTGGGCTGGACGAGTATCACCCCTCGTTTTCGGACGCTGGCGGAGTGGGGGGCGCGGGCGCAGGAGGTGAAGGAGCCACGTTCGGAGGGTCGGCCAGCGGGAGTTCGGGTCAGGGAGGCGAGGGCGGTAGTAGCGGGGACGCTGGCGCGGCTAGTGGCACCGGCGGAACGGGCGGCTTCAGCGGCACCTCTGGTCAGGGCGGCACGGGCGGCGATCAGGAGCGGTGCGCTAGCGGCCTGTGGGGTCGAGCGGCCGCCTGAGTAGTAGCGGGGGCTCAGCCGGAGCTGCATGGGCGCAGGCGGTTCCGCGGGGGATAGGTGGTATCACCGGCGCTGGAGGCTCTACAGACTGTGGCGTCCCGGGCGTGCTGGAGTGGAACGGGTGGTGCTGTAGTGGCACTGGAGTGGTGACTTGCACCTTCTGGCTCTGCCTCAGGACGACCCGTGTGACGACGAACAGTACGGAGTTTTCGTCCAGGCAAACGCGGACAACGGCGGCGACGGAAGCCGGTGAGATCCGTTCAACTGAGCTGGACATGATTGAGGGTGCATAAAGCAGCCAGCGGCAAGCGCGTGTACGCCTGTGCGGAGGGAGGCTCTGCAAGAGCTTTCCTGGGACGCTAGCCACTCGGGCATCCAGCTGCCTGGGTCGTTCAATTGTTATGCTTGGATGACCCGTCGCTGGCAGCCGTGTGGGGCCAGAAGCACGCGCTGACGATGGATGGCGTAGCCGGCTCGACTTGGATCGAAAGGCCGGAGTTCCGGAGTGGCCGGCGTGGAAACCAACTGGCTGATAGCGCCGTCGGCGTCTGTCAAGAACTGCGCGGAGTCACCTTTAACAGGGTGAAGTTCCAAGCTGGCCCCGGGGTGCTTGCGATACAGGCGACTTCGTCAACTTCACCTACCCGAGCGCGAGCGCACTCGCTGGAAGCTCAGCGTCTGGAAGCCAGGGTGGGGGGCCGACCGGAGTACGCGGGCTGTCCTGGGGCGGAACCAGTGTCGGCGCAGCTGGGGGAGCTGGCGGGAGCACCCAACCGGTGGGGCGATTGGTGCGCCTGACCTGGGCGGCGGTGCCGGGGATTCCAGAACCAAATATGCCCGTTCTCTCGGAGGTGCGGGGGCTCCTGGCGCTATTGAGCCAATGGCGATCCAGGGGCCGGGGCGACTCGTCAGGGGACGCTCACGGAGGCGCTGGCTGGGTACCTGCGTCCGGCGAACTCGGCACCCCCGGCCGCGTTGACAAGGGGGAGGCGGCGGTCGTGGCTCCTTCGAGAGTGGCGGCGGCGGCGGCGGTGCTGGAGGCTGTGGCGGCGGTCCTGGCTCCAGGGGGTACGTAGGCGGGGGCAGCATCGCGCTGCTGCTCTTCAACGCGTCCGTGAGCGTGGTGGACAGTGAGTTGGTGGCGGCGGCGGGTGGAGAGTGGTGGAGGAAGATTTGGGGCAGTTCGGCATGCCGGGCGGAACCGAGGCCCGAGCGATCAGGATACTGCCCTGGAGGGGGATGGTGGACGTGGGGTTTTGGTGGCCCCGGCAGGGGGAGGCGCGGGAGGGATCCTGCCGCGATCGTCTACGCCGGACCAGCCCCTACGGTGATCTCAAGTGCTGACGCCGGGTAGCGGCGGTGCTGCCGGTCCAGGGGGATATGGCGGCCACGCGGGAGTCGCCGGCTTGAGTGTAGCCATCTTCGATGCAAACTAGCATTGTCGCACGGAAACGTGTGCGAGTCCGGCGCGTCAAGCTCCAACCAGCTGAAACGTCGCAGGCTCGACGCGCTCGCTCTTGCACTGGGACAGCGACTGGGCGCGTGTCATGCGCTGACGATCGCGAAACAAGAAGCCACACGCGAGGTAATGTGCAGGCCCTCGCAGGAGCCGGAGCCCGCGACCTTGAGGCTCTTCTCCAGGTGCCTCGAGCTGCCTTTCCGACACACCCACGCGCTGAGACAGCTCGCGCAAGGTGAGCGGGCCCTCGGGCAGCGCGCGCTCCAGCACGACGGATGTCGCGCGGCGATGGGCTGGGTGCGTCGTCACGGTGCCGCCGCGGCTAGCGGCAAGTGACGCTCTCCGCGCGTGGAGCGCACCAGGCGCATGCGGAAGTCGACGCCAATCGCCGTCTTCTGGCCATGGATTCCGGACGTTCTCGCCTTGCAGCGGTTCGCTCGAGATCAGCAGGTGATTCACGCAAGCCAGTCTCGGTCGGAGCCTCGCACTCCGCAGACAGCGACGGGCAGGTGTCGCGGTCGGAGCATTGGCCTGTAGGTCGAGAAATACAGCTCCTGGGTGGCCGCCATCACTTCACCATCGGTGAGGATCAGCGTGAGCAGGCTTTTGTGCTCCCGCCGTGTCGCAGATGGCTGCGCGCGGGCCGTCGTCGCGTAGAGGGCCGCAATCACGTCCTCCACCGAGTGGCGCCGGCTCAGCGGGCCAAAGCGCTGCAGCTGCGTGAGAAACATGAAGAACACGATCTCACTGTCCGTTTCCCCAAGGATAAAGTTATCGCAGCGCGGGCACCACCTCTCGCAACAGTTTTGGCGCGCTTGGCGTCCAGGTTCGGGTGTCGCCGTTGCGGGCGAACACCCAGCGCCCAAACTGAAACGGGTGGCAGTTCAGCACGTTGTTGGGGCCGTGGTGGCTTTGCGCACGTGGGCGAGCACCGTCTCCGAAGACACCACGCCGCTCAGGCGATTAAACAGCTGGTCGCCGAGCGCCGTCGTCGGGCTGCGGGTCACATGCGGCGAACCATCGATGTAAAACGCGACACCCCAACCGTCCGGGTGCTGATTGCTCTGCTCACCCAGGGCGTTGTCCGCATCCAGGAGCGAACGGTGAACGGAACTCTGTATGACGCTACGGAAGCCAAAAAGCCGGCACATGTGGCCAGCGAGCATGCCATA
The DNA here is from genome assembly GCA_041389805.1 of Polyangiaceae bacterium. Taxonomy (GTDB): domain Bacteria; phylum Myxococcota_A; class Polyangia; order Polyangiales; family Polyangiaceae; genus JAHBVY01. Next base: position 12,354 of record JAWKRD010000049.1, read on the forward strand.
AACCGCACCAGCATGCCCGACTCAACCCCGGAACGGACCCCGTTCGAACTGCTCGGCGGCGCCGAGATCGTCAGCCGGATTGCCGAGGCGTTCTACGATCACATGGAGCAGGACGAACCCGCGCTGGCGCGCCTGCACCCGCTCACCCCCGACGGACGCATCCAACCCGAGGTGCGGGAGCGTTTCCAATTGTTCTTCATCGGCTGGCTCGGGGGCCCCCAGGACTACATGGCCCTCCACGGTCATCCTCGCCTGCGCATGCGCCACGCCGGCGTGGCCATCGACTCGAGCCAGCGCGACGCCTGGCTACGCGCGATGCGCTCCGCCTTCGCTGACGTTGAAGCCGAGCACGGGGCATTCGAACCCGCCGCCCGCGATTTCGTGCTCTCGCGCCTGGAAGAGGTGGCTAGCTTCCTCAGGAATCGGCCGGATCCCGAGTAGGTTTTCGGGGGGGAGGCGCTCCAGGTCTACCGCGAGGAAACCGAAACCGGCGCAGCGATTGGCGCACCGTCCGCACGCCTGCCTGGTAGCATCCGGGTTTGATGAGCGCACCGCTGGATCGACTCACGGAGTTCCTACGCAGCCACCCAAGCGTGCCCGTCGGGGGCGCCGCAGCAGACGACCCAACACTCAGCGAGGCGAGGGCAGTCGCGGCGGCGGATCCACGTCTGGCAGCGTTTCTGGCGGCGCTGATCGAGGGCGACACCAGCTTTTGCCTGTTCGATGTCGAGTTCTTCCCCGCCATCCTGGGGCGGGGACGCCGGGGAGAGGGCTGGAACGCATCGGGCGAGGTCGTCGCCGTTGACGAGGTCTGCCTCGCGAAGAATGGAGCCGGTGACCTGTACATTTGGAGCGCGGCGTCGGGGCAGGTGTGCCTGAAGATCCACGACGAGGAATGGAAGACTCAAACCACCTTTGGGGATCTCGACGAGTTCGTGGCTGGGGTGATGGACGACTGCCTCGAGCGGCTCACCACCGACGATCTCGAAGATCCAAGCGAGGAATACCTGAGCATGCTGGGTTTTGCCTTGGAGGTGGGCGACGTTGAGTCGATCAGCGACGAGGACGTGCTGGAGCGCTTCGAGGAGCTTGGGATCGGCTGAAAAGGCCAGTTTAGCAGCTCAGTCGTACACCCCTTGCCGTGGCGACTTCGTGGTCGGAGTAACCTAGACGCGAACCTCGCGTAGGAAGCTGGGTCGCGCGCTCAGAACCGCGGCAAGGAGACTTCATGGACGACCAGGACCGACTGAGTGATCGCCTTCGGGGCAGCGAGCTGGAGAAGCTGCTCGCCCGCCGCCGCTTCATCAAGACTGCAGCCGTCGGCACGGTGATCACGGCATTCGGCGGTGGCTTGTGGACCATCGTCGACGACTTGATCGCGACCGCCAACGCCAAGCCCCGCGACGACGGGCGCCCGCGCGTGCCCCCAGGCCAGCGCGTGATCAGCGCTCTCAAGCCCATGGGCGGCGCTGAAGGCAGTCCGCTGCGCAGCAAGTTCAAGCTCAAGATCCATGGCGAGGTGGAGAACCCCTTCGAGGTCGACTTCCGCGGGCTCCTCAAGCTGCCCCAAGTCACCCAGAAGGCGGATGTCCACTGCGTCACTGGCTGGACCGTGCTCGACGCGAACTGGAAAGGCGTGCGCATCAAGGACCTCGCGGAAAAGGCCAAGCTGAAGAAGACCGCGCGCTACGCCATCATCGAGGCTGCCCACGGATACACGGCGAACGTGCCGATCCGCGAGGCGCTGAAGGAGAGCTGCATGGTGACCTACGAGCTCGACGGCGACGCCCTAGCCGAGGCCCACGGCGCCCCGGCGCGCGGCTTGATCCCCGACTTGTACTTCTGGAAGAGCAGCAAGTGGATCACGGGGATCCGCTTCGTCAAGCAGGATGAACCAGGATACTGGGAAACCCGCGGCTACCATAACCGCGGCAACCCATGGCTCGAAGAGCGCTACAGCTAATACCCCGCGGAAACAAACGCTAGGACCGAACCGTGAGCGAGACCGACAATCCGGAGGGGGACACTCCCAAAGCCAAGCCCCCCGCACCCGCCAAAACCAAGAAGCGCATCAAATGGCGCCCCTGGATCCGCGCCCTGCATCGAGACATCGGCTACTTCGCCATCGGCCTGACCGTGATCTACGCGCTGAGCGGCCTGGCGGTGAACCACATCGCCGACTGGGATCCGAACTTCACCCAGATCGAGCAGCGCTTCGAGATCGGCCCGATCGAGGAACAGGACGAGGAGGCCATCGGCAAGATTGTCGCCGAGAAGCTCAAGCTCGAGGAAAAGCCCCAGGACGTCTACCAGTGACAGACTGAACTCGAGGTGGCTCTGCCGAGCGGACGCACGCACCCTGCACAGGTGAACCAGAAGACCGGCGCCGTGCTCGAGCAGGGACAAAAGCCGCGCTTCTTCCTGCGGCTGGCGAACTGGCTGCACCTCAACCGGGGCAAGAAGGCCTGGAGCTACATCGCCGATGGCTACGCAGTATTCCTGCTCTATCTCGCGATCAGCGGGTTGTTCATGATCCCCGGCCGCAAGGGCCTGATTGGCCGCGGCGCGGTGATTGCCATTCTCGGCGCGCTCGTGCCTGTGCTTTACGTCACGCTCTCCGGCGGTCCCTAGCTGCGCGACCAAAGGGCTGCGTCGCCTCAGCGGTTTGTTACAGTCGAGGACGTATGAAGCAGCTTTGGGTGTTGGGTGTGGGGGCCGGTGTTGGCCTGCTGGGCGCGTGCGGTGGGGCGACGACTGAGCCGGCCACGCCGGAGCTTCCCGTGGCGAGCGGGAGCGACAGCGCCGCGGCACCGGTGGCGACCGGCGCACCTCTCCCCCCCGATCAAAAAAAGCACGCGGTGCTGATCGATGACCTGCCCGGTGCGCTGGCGAAGGCAAAATCCGAGGGGAAATTGGTGTTCGTCGATGCCTGGGCGACCTGGTGCCACACCTGCCTCTCGATGAAGAACTACGTATTCTCTGACGCGTCGTTCGACCCCTACCGCGAGCGCATGGTGTTCGTGGAGCTGGACACCGATCGCGATGAAAACGCAGGTTTTCAGGACAAGTACGCGGTGGAAGTGCTGCCCAGCTTCTTCGTGCTGGACCCCGCGGGCAACGTGCTCGGCATGTGGCCGGGCTCTGCCAGCGTGGGCGAGATGCGCGAGTTCCTGGACAGCTCACTCGAGGCGAACGAAGCGCTGACCAGCGATTCGTTGCCCAAGGACAGCCCGCTCAAGGCGTTGATCGAAGCGCGCGCGCTGCATGCGGCATCCAGGCACCGTGAGGCGGCGAAGCAGTACGGCCTCGCGGTAGAGCGCGCCCCGAAAGACTGGCCACGACGCAGCGAGGCGCTCAAGGGCTGGATCCGCAGCTTGGCGCGGGCTGGCATGGCTAGCGAGTGCGTGCACGCGGGCCTCGAGCACTTGGATGAGGTGAAGGGGGCGTCAATCCCAGCGGACTACGCGAACCAGGTGCTGGCGTGCGCAGAAGGCTTGAAGAGCCACCCGACACTGCAAGAGACCGTGAAGCGTGTCGAGACTCGCCTGACTAATCTCCTCGCGGAACCTCCCGATGTGATGAGCCCCGACGACATCGCGGACGCCCACAACATCCTGGCTTACGCGCGCGAGCTGCGCGGCGACAAGCAGGGCGCGAAGGCCTCGATCGAAGCCGGGCTGAAGGTGCTCGAGGCTGCGGCCGAGAAGGCCGACGAGCCTGAGATCAAGGCCACCTACGACTACGGGCGCGCAAAGGCGTACCTCGAGCTCGGGCGCCCGAAGGAAGCCCTGGCGATGCTCGAGGAACGCGAGAAGCAGATCCCAAGCTCCGCGGAGCCACCCGCGCGCTTGTCTCAGGTGTACGCGGCGCTTGGCCGTACCAAGGACGCCCTCGCTGCGACCACGCGCGCGGTGAACATGGCCCACGGCCCGCGCAAGCTGATGTACCTGGAGCGCAAGTCGGCGCTCGAGTTGAAACTCGGTGACACGAAAGCGGCCGTCGCGACACTCGAACAGGAAGTGCAGGGATGGCAGGCGCTGACGGGCAAGCGCGCGCGCCCGAAGAGCCTGGAAGACGCACAAAAGCGCCTCGCGAAGGCCAAAGCGAGGCTTGGTCACTGAGACTTGGATTGGTACCGCTTGCAGTGTTAAGCCGTGCTGTCATGAGCAATGGCAGCAGCGAAGCCGTGACCCAAGGCGTGCGCGTCACCGTTCGTCCGCGCTACTCACCTGAGCACTCGGATCCGCGTCGCGGCGAGTGGTTCTTCCTCTACCAGGTCACGATCAAGAATGAGGGCGACGAGCCCGTGAAGCTCGTGAGCCGCCACTGGGTCATCACCAACGCCAACGGTGAGGTTCAGGAAGTGAAGGGGCCCGGGGTCGTCGGGGAACAACCGAGCCTGGCCCACGGAGAGCACTTCGAGTACACGTCGGGCTGCCCGCTGACGACGCCGTTTGGCTCGATGCATGGCAGCTACCAGATGTTGCGTCCCAGCGGCGAGCAGTTCGACGCCGAGATCGCCGCGTTCTCGCTCAGTCAGCCAGGGATGGTTCAGTAGCTCAGCCGGCTGACGCTCAGCGCGGTTCGGCTGGTTCCCCGGGGAAGCGAGAACAGTCGCCTAGCGGTCCCGTCCCGCGACGCGGGCATGGGGAGCGCTCGGGGGAACGGGCGGAGCGCCATCGTGGCTGACCTTGCGCCCAGGCATGATGCCTTCGGGCACCGGGCGCACACCCGAGTGGTAGTCGTCGAAGTGGTCCCGGATGGCCCGGGTCACCAGCCGCTCCAGGTTCAGGCGCGCCGCGGAGTGACGCAGGACGCTGGGAGCCTTGTGGGTGAAGCTGATCACCACCTTGTTCCAGCGCAGCGCCTTCTCCAGGAGCTCACAGCTCTTGTCATCCAGCGCATCGCGCCCTCCGAGGGCGTTGCCAACGAAGGCCGCGGAGCCTTCGATCAGGTGCACCTCGAGCTTGGCAGCCGGTCCGTGAACGGTGAGCACCCCGCTGTGTCGGCCTCGTTGGGCCCCCGCCAGGCGCTCGATCAATTGTGTGTTTTCCCACCCCATTGGAACCTCCGAACCGGCGCGAGCTTCCTATCCCACCCGGTTCTGAGCACTGTTTAGCAGGACTCGTGCCAGGGCTTACGGTGGCGCAACTGCCCGAAATCTCTGAACGGGACACCAGCGAGAAGCTGGAGCATTTCGTTTTTGAGATTGCAGATCCGCGAGGGTTGGGGGGAGGGCGCACTGAGGGCCAACGATTTGCGCAGGGAAACGCTCTTTAGCACCCACCTATGCGCACATACTCTTGACCTACTCCGCGCGGAGACGGGGGGCGAACGCTTTGCGCGTTTCCCTGGGGTGTCCGCCTCCTACAGCTGCAGAGATTTGATTTCGAAGAACTCGTCCAGCCCGTGTTCGCCGTACTCTCTGCCATTGCCCGACTGCTTGTAGCCGCCGAAGGGCGCTAGCGCGTTGAAAGCGCCGCCGTTTACCTCCACCTGACCTGTGCGCAGCTGGCGTGCGACGCGCTTGGCTCGCTCCGCATCTGCCGACCAGACCGCGCCTGCCAGACCGTAGGGAGAGTCGTTGGCGATTCGGATCGCGTCGGCTTCGTCCTCGTAGGGGATGATGCACAGCACCGGCCCGAAGATTTCCTCTTGGGCGATGGTCATCTCGTTTTTCACGTTGGCGAACACGGTTGGGCGCACGAAGTAGCCCTTGGCCAGCCCCTCGGGCGGCTCGGCGCCTCCAGTGACCAACGTGGCCCCTTCTTCGACGCCGCGGGTGATGTAGCCGCGGACGCGGTCCCGTTGGGCTTCGCTCACCAGGGGCCCGAGCTTTCCTGCGCCCTCGACCGCGTTCCCAAGGGTGAAGCTCTCGGCGGCAGCCTTGGCGATCGCTACGGCTTCGTCATGCTTGCTCTTCGGCACCAGCATGCGGGTCAGCGCGGAGCACGTTTGGCCGGAGTTCAGGTAGCAGGCGCCAACACCGCTCTTCACCGCGCGCCCCAGATCTGCATCCTCGAGGATCACGTTGGCGCTCTTGCCCCCGAGCTCCAGCGCGACCCGCTTGATGCTCTGGGCGGCGAGCTCGGACACGCGGCGCCCGGCGCGGGTCGACCCGGTGAAGCTGACCATGTCGACCTTGGGGTGGCCGACCAAGGCCTCCCCGACGCTCGGCCCGTCGCCGCTGACGACGTTGAAGATCCCCTTCGGCGCACCCGCGGCCTCGAAGATCTCCGCCAGCATGAAGGCGCTGAGCGGCGCGACCTCGCTTGGCTTCAGCACCACGGTGCAGCCCGCGGCCAGCGCGGGCGCCAGCTTGGCGACGACTTGGTGCAGCGGGTAATTCCACGGGGTAATGGCCGCGACGACGCCAATCGGCTCCTTGACGATCAGCGAATTGCCGACCTGTTGCTCGAGCTCGTACTTCTCAATCAGCTCCGCGAACTGACCCATGACCAGGGTGGGTAAGCCGGCTTGAATGGCTCGCGCGAGCTTGATCGGCATGCCCACTTCGGCGGCGATGGTCTGAGCGATCTCCGCGTTCTTTTCCGCCAGTCCGGCCTGGAGCTTCTTCAGCAGCGCCGCGCGTTCGCTCACGGGAGTTGCCGACCAGCTGGGGAACGCCGCGGCGGCGGCCTCCACAGCGCGGTTGGCGTCGCTGACGTCACCGCGCGGGACGCGCCCCATGACTTCTTCCGTCGAGGAGTTGATGACGTCGAAGTGGCCCTTGCCGCTCGCTTCGACCCAGCTGCCGTCGATGAAGATCCGATCGTAGTTCTGCATGCTCGCTCCCGTTCGAGTGTTGAGGGAGCAGAGTGTACGACCGATTGGCGCAGGGCCTACCCGGCAGCGCAATCTCGACTGACGCTCGGCGCGCTTGGCTTATTCACAAGCGCTTTTCGTCGCTGCGGGAAGCTGGCCACGAGCGCCTGGTCGCGGTAGGGGAAGGGGGTGAAAAGCGATTTGGGGCAGCGTGGCGCGCTGCGCAGGTGGGGCTTCGGCCTGTCTTTGCTGGTGTGCGGGGCGATTTGCGTGGGGAGTGCTGCTCACGCCGCAGAGCCGAGCGAGAAGGCGCCTGCGGCGTTTCGGGTAGCGGGCGCACCGGCTTCGACCAAGGCAGCCGCACAGGCCAAGGGGAGCGTCTGGGACAAGCTCCCGAAGATGAAGAACGGCGAGATCAAGCTGCTCGAGGCGGGCGCTGAGCCTCGCAAGCAGCTGCGCTACAAGTACTCGGTCGGCGCTGGCGGCGTGGTGCGCGTCACCACGCGCAGCGAGCTCGAGGTCGAGACCGACGGAAAGAAGCAGAAGGCCGGCTTCGTTCCCAAGATCGAGATGCTGGCCAAGCTGAAGGTCAAAGAGAAGCAGAGCGATGGGGACTTCCTGGTGGATCTGATCGGGTTGCGGCCCAAGATCCGCAACGCCAAGGAATTGCCCAAGCAGGTGCAGAAGCAGCTCGAGGTCGCCCTGGGCAAGTTGCCCAAGCTCCACGGCGTGAGCGAGGTCAACGACCGCGGGGTGCAGAAGGCGCTGTCTTTCGACGCAGCAAAGGTCGACAGCATGGAGATAGGTCAGATCCTGCAGGGCTTCAGGCCAACCTGGGCGGCATGAGCGCGCCTCTCCCCGCAGAAGCAATCGGCGTTGGAGCGAAGTGGGTCGTGAACACCTCGGTGGTTCAGCAGGGCCTGCCGCTGACTCAAATCGCGATCGAACTATCGGTGTCACTCGAGGAAACGTCGGGCGAGCCAAGGTCGAGATGCGTCAGCTCGCCCCCAAAAGGCGAGATCAAGCTCCCCGATTGCCCCTCCAGGGGCCAAGACGGAGCTGGTCAAGATGACCTCCAGGAGCGAGGCGAAACGTATTTCGACCTCGAGAACCCCGTGCCAAAGGTCGCACCAAAGAAGACCAGCACCAAGATCAGCGAAGACCACCATGGGAAAGCGGAAGTCAGTCCGTTACCCTACGGATCAAGTCGCTGCTGCGCTTCCGGCCCAAGGGCAAGTAGTTCCTAGTCAGTGTGGGAACAGATCAGCGGCGCTGTTGTGGTTCCGGTCGCTCCGCTGAGCAGCGCGGCGTTCGACCGCTGAAGCAGCGTGTGGCTGTCATTAACTACGCCAGCCTTATCGGCGACGCTGCCGATCCCAGCCTACTCAACAGCGCTTGATCAAGCGGGGCGCCCGCCGCAGGGCTTTTTGCCCATCGATCCCGTCCGTCCCGAAAGCTCACGAGCGTGCCCGGGGAAGCGACCCGTTCCGAGCGCGGCTCGTGCGGCGCCGAGGATCAGCTCTTGATTGCGCCCCCCGTGCCTGACGGTAGCTGAGTCGATCGTCACGGTGGTTGTCTCGCCGCCGACGAGGCCTCGCGGCGCCGGGTCAGTCGCGATCCGCCCGCGCCAGCCGTTCGCCAACGCTCGCAGCTTCGCCTAAGGTGGTAGACCTTCCAATGTCCTCCGAGAAGCTCGCTTGCCTGCTCCTTTACCAGCCGTACGCCGCGATCGTTGTCGGCGACTAGCCAGGTTGCTGGAGTTGCCGCGCGCGGCTCGGGGGTTGGGGGGGAGGTGCTCAACACGGCGCGCACAGCGGCCGGCAGCGCGTCCCTCACCCCAAAATCCGTGAGGATTTGCCACGCAGACTGGGGAGGCTCGATCACCGGCAGAGTCGGCCCGCTGGCGACCGCGTAGAGTGGGCCGCCCACGACGTCACTCAAGATGAAATTCGTGACTCTCGCGGTGCCGCTTGCGCGCAGCAGGCCGCCACCTTTGACCTGGGAGAGCGCGCGGCGCACGACGTTAAGGGTCTGGATGTCGGCGCCCGCGTGCATCAGGCGTTCGCTGGTTAGGCTGAGATCGCCGAGGGTTAGTCCCGCGCGTGGCAGCTCGAGGAGAGAGGAGCCGCCGCCGGAGATCAGAAACACCAGCTGATGGTGGGCGTCGAGCGCGCGGAGGTGCTTGAGGATTTGCCCAGCGTGCGCTGGCGCGGCGGCGCTCGGGGTCGGGTGGCTACCGGTGAGCTCGACCAGGGGCGCGAGATCCGAGGGCGGGGCCGGAGAGAGCACGAAGCCGCTGGTCGGCGCCAGGTGCTCGAGGGCCGCGCGGGCCATCTGCGGTGCGGCCTTTCCCAGCGAAACCACGACGAACTCGCTTGCCTCCGTAGCTTGACCTCGCGGAAACACCTCGCGCAAGCTCTCGAGGGTCGCGGCGTATGGGTCGAGGCCAGCCAGGGTGCGTTCGACCAGGTCGAGCGCTGTCCGACGACGGGAGAGCCAGGGCTCAGCCACCCTCAGCAGCTGTTCGCGGTTCTGCAGCTGCTGGCGCGGGTGCATGGTTCAGAGCAGCGCGCCTGCGACGCACGCCGTCATGAAGGCGGCGAGGCTGCCGCCGACCATGGTCTTGAGACCGAGGCTCGCCAGGTCCGGCATGCGCTTCGGGGCGATGCCGCCGATGCCTCCGAGCTGAATGCCGATGCTCGCGAAGTTGGCGAACCCACACAGCGCGTAGGAAGCGATCACCGCGGAGCGCTCGCTGATGACAGCGGGAGATTTCGACACCAGATCCCCGAGGTGGATGTAGGCGAGGAACTCGGTGAGCACTAGCTTTTCCCCGAGGAGACGACCAACCGCGGGCGCTTCACTCCACGGAACGCCCATGATGAAAGCGAACGGCGAGAAGACCCACCCGAGGATACGGGAGAGGCTCAAGACCTCGCCGGCCACGCTGATGTTGGAGAGGCCGAAGTCCACCATGGCGACCAGGCCAACGAACGCGATCAACATCGCGCCGACATTGATCGCGAGCTTCGCCCCATCGGCGGCCCCGGTAGCGGCGGCCTCCAGCACGTTGGAGTGCGGGCTCTTGGCGGCCAGGTCCAGGCTCTCCAGAGTCTCGGGCTGCTCTGTCTCTGGGACCATCAGCTTGGACACCGCGATGGCTGCCGGCGCGCTGAGGATGGACGCCGTGACCAAATGGCCCGCTATGCCCGGCAGATCCTTGAGGAAACCAACGTAGGCGGCCATCACGCCGCCGGCCACTGTCGCGAAGCCGCCGGTCATCACGACGGAGAGCTCCGAGCGGGTCATCTTGGCGATGTAAGGCTTCACGAACAGCGGCGCCTCGGTTTGTCCGACGAAGATGTTGGCCGCGGCGCTCAGCGCCTCTGCACCGCTGGCCTTCATCGTGCGCTGCATCACCCAGGCAATGCCCCAGACAATCCGCTGCATGATGCCGAGGTGATAGAGGATTGAGGTCAGCGCGGAGAAGAAGACGATGGTCGGGAGGATCCAAAACGCGAACGTCTTCACCGGCGGGGAGATGCGCCCGACGAAGGTGACCGCCTTTCCGCTCGGATCTAAGATCTGATGCGGCTCGATGCTCTGGAAGACGAAGTTCGAGCCAGCCTCGCTGAAGCTCAAGAGGCGCTTCACGCCGTTGTCCACGGCCGCAAAGAAGAAGCCTTGGAGCGCTGGGCTCAAGACAATCAGTCCGAGCAGGAGCTGGAGCGTCACGCCCCACAGCACTGGGCGCCAGCGCACCTGACCGCGCTTCTCCGAGAGCAGCCAGGAAAAGCCGATCAGGATCAGTAGCCCGAGTAGCGACTGACCGCGTTGCAGCAGGGTCGTGTGGGAGGGGATCAGCTCAGCCAGCATCAGCGGCCACGTCCGCGTTCGCCGCGCCGGCCTCCACCGCGGCCGCCGCCGTGCCGGTGGCTGGGCTTGTCTTCGCGGCTCATCACCAGGACGTAGTCGAAGGTGCCCTCTTCGAGCAGCTTGGGTAGGCCGGGCTCGTCGCCTTCGCGCCACGGCCTCACGCTGATCACTGTTGCTTCCTTGTTGCGTCGGCGGATCCTGTCGGGGATCGCGCTGTTCTGGCAGTGTCCAAGCCCAGCGAGGATCAACAGCTGGCTCGCTGGCGCCTGCTTCACGAGCCACTTGTTTGCGGTCTCCGCCATGGTCTCGTCCCAGGCGACCTGCGCCTCGTAGTACTTGCGCCGCGAGGAAACGGGAGGCGGATGGTGTGCCATCGCTTGCTCGAAGTACGCGCGGTGCGCGCGATTCCGAAGGTTCATCTCCCGGGGCAGTCGAGCGCGCTCTTCCGGGGTCAAACCCTTGAGACCGACGCGGGCGATCTTGCGGCTCATGTCTTGCTCGAGGTTGAGCCCTAGAATTGCCACCCGGTTTTGTTTGGCGAGCCACCAGATGGGGGCGTAGTTGCCGAAGTCGTAGCCCCAGGTTTGGTTCCAGTCCAGGGCCTCGAGGGTTTCCTTCGCCTTCGTTTCCCCGGTGGACCAGCGGTTCAGCGCGGGCTGCTTGCGGCGGCTGACCATTTCCAGGCCCACTGCCACTCCGCGTCCGTTCATCTGACGGCGCTCGATCAGCTGATTCAAGATCAGATACTGCGCCCAGTGGTGGTGCACGTCGTCGTGCTGCTCGCCCACGCACAGGACGTCGGCGGTGGTGAGATCCGTCAGCAGCTCCTCGACGCTGAGCGCGCTGCCGTCCTTGACGCGCACTCCGTGGAATTCTTGCGGCGCAGGCAGCTCAATCGCCGTGAAGCGAGGGGGTTCGGGCTTATCCGAGTCGCCGGCATCGTGCGCCTCTGCGGGCGGCGCGTCGTCCTCAGGCGCCTTGGCGGTGGGTCGACCGCAGGCGGTGAGCGCGAGGCTGATCGCCGCGATCAGCCACGGCGTGGCCCTGAATGCGCCCTTGAGCTTCTGCATGGTGGCGAGCTTCGTTCAATAGCCCCGGTCGCGCAACTCCTCTGGGAGCAGGCGACTTGGCTTGCCCGAGGCGACTACCCAGAGCTGATGGGCAGCGCGGGTCGCCGCGATGTGCAGCAGATGGCGAGCCTCGTCGTCTTCCGGATAGGAGCTGTCGTTCACGTCCAGCAGCACCACGTAGTCGAACTCGAGGCCCTTCACCTGACGCACGTCGGTCACGTCGACACCGGAGCGGAAGGGAAAGTCTTGGGCAGCGATGCGGCGCAGGAAAGGCACCTCACCCTTCTTCAGGCCGTCGTAGTAGATGTCCGCTTGCTCGGGGTAGCGGCCAATCACGCACACGGTGCAGTTCGGCTCCTCCGCCATCAGCGTGCGCAGCGCTTCGCTCAGGAAGCCCACGGCGTCGCCTGCGTGAGCAAAACGGAACAGCTCCACGGGGGCGCCGTGACGGGTCGCCGCCGGTGGGTCGTCCGCCGCCAGCGGGCCGAGCACCGCCGTCGAAAACTCCAGGATTTCAGCTGTGGAACGATAGGAGAGCTTGAGCGGCTCGACCGCGACGTGGTCGAGCCCGAGCCGGGACAGCGTGCTGTCCCAGCCGGTGAAGCCGTTGTCCATGTGCAGTCGCTGCGCAACGTCGCCGGCCAGGGTGACGCTCTGAGCGCGGCTGACGGTTCCAACCACCACGGCCAACTCCACCGGGCTCAAGTCCTGGGCTTCGTCGACGAGCACGTGCTCGTAGACCAGCGCCTCCTTGCCCTTGCCCCGCATCAGCGGACCACGCATGCGCTGCACCAGGCGCAGCAACAAGGTGTCGTCTTCGCGATCGAGCTTCGCGTGCTCCTCCACGTCTCCGCCGTCAATCGCGGTGAACGGCTCGTCCTCTTCGCGGGGCTCTTCCGCGCGCTTCTGGGGGCGCTGGCCGCGCTTGTCGTTGACACGCGCCTCTCGTTGGTCCGCGACGCGCTGCGCATCTTCTTGATGACGTTCAAGCTCGTCCAGGGCGAGATTGACTCGCTGAGAGCAGTAGGCGTGTGCGCGCTCGATTTCCGCGCGGCTGATATCACCCGCGTCCTTGAATGCCTCGAGCAGCCTCGGTAGATCACTCAGAACTTCCGCCCAGGCAGTCGCAACGTCGCGCGCTTCGCCGCGACAGCGGTTGAGCATTGCTTCCGTGCGGGTACGTACGGCGGCGGGAAGCTTTGTGCGGGGCTCCGTTACCTTGTTCAGCGCTGCGTGGATCTTGTGGGCGAGGGGGCGAGGGTCCGCTGAAGCGCGGCGGAATGCGCCAAGCACTGCGTCGCGCCCGCTGTCTTGTGCGCCTTGCAGCGCCGCTTCGAGCTGCTCGTAGATGCGCTGGTCCATGCGACGAACGTGGTCGTCGATGGCGTCGAGCATGCACGGGTGCTTCTTCAAGCGCGTGACGTTGGCCGGCGTGTCGTCGGTGTAGGCGCGGGGCATGCCGTGCACGTGCGCGAGGCGCAGCTTGCTTGCCCACTCTTCATAGGTCCTCACCGCGACGCCCGAGACACCAAGGGCGGGCAGGACGCGCGCGACGTAGCGCGCCAGGGCGTCGTTGAAGACGACGATCAGCATTTTATCCGGGCGGAAACGACGGCTATCCTGGAACGACAGGTATGCCAGGCGGTGCAGGCCAATCGTGGTCTTGCCGGAGCCCGCGCCGCCTTGGATCACCACCAGGCCGGAGTCGGGTCGGGTGATCAGGTCGAACTGGCGGGGGTCGATCAGCGCAGTGATTTCCTTGAGGTGCTTGTCTTCACGCCCGTCTGCGCCCTGGACGCCGAGCTTTCCTGGGCGATGGTGGTCCTCGGCGCGCAGCGCGGAGCCCTGACCGCCGTGCAGGCGGGTGGATGAACCGGCGCGTTGCCACTCGTCTTCCCGCGCACGTACGAACGTGCCCTGGGGAGACACGATGCGGCGGAGCACACCTTCACTGATGGCCAAGCTGCGGCGCGTGAGCACGTCGCCCTCGACCTCTCGGTCTCCGAATGTTTCGACGTAGTCTTCGCCTTCTTCGTAGCGATAGAACAGCCGGCTCACGGGGGCGGCGTCACGCCAATCCACGATCCGCACGCCGCTTCCGGTGTGTCGAGGTACGCGGAAGTTCGATCAAGACCTTCCCGCGTGCGCTCGCCTCGTTCAGCACCATGCGCCCGAAGTAGGAGAGACGTTGGGTCGACCCAGCCTTCCGCCGTGCTCACGCGCTGGCGGGAAGCGAGCGTGGCGATGCGCTCCATCTTGTTCGACCAGGGGCGGACGTCCTCGAGCCGCGCGTTGGCGATTTGATCGCGCAGGCTGATCAGCTGCGAGTCGTAGTCGATCTCCCGCGTCGCCGGCCTGGCCTGGCTCTTGTGCCCGAGGTATCGACCACACGCCCAAGCACTCGCGCTCTTCGGCGACGATGGTCTGCAGTTCCTGGTCCTTCCTCGGTGGGGATTCGTTTCGCGGAGTCGCTGGTCATCTGAGGCATCGGGCTGGGCTGGCTCTTGAGGGCGACTCGGGGTCGCGGGTGCCAAAATCAAGCACCGCCCCACCTAGCACCTTTTGCGAGCAGTCGCACCGTGCGGGGGTGGCTTTTTTTGGCCTGCCAACCTCGAAAAGCTTCGGGCGGATCGGTCAGCCTTGGCTCAGCAGTCGCACGCGGGCTCGCGGGCGACGCGGGACCAAGCGAGCCGCGACTACTCTTCCTCAGACTCCGCTCGCAGCACCTCGACATCCAGATTCAGCGCTTTCCCCAGGGGTTCACCACATGGCGCTGCCCACCCCAAATGGCTAGCTCGAGATCGTCTTCGCCGCTCACCCGCAGCCTCAAGACGCCATCGTGGGCTTCTGCAGCGCACGTTGTTCACGGACTGGCTGTTCGAGCGTCGAGTGAGACCCACGCCGGACACGTGCGCAAGATCGCGCTCAGCACCTTCAGCGTGCGCCTCGCGGCCTTGTCCAACGCCTTGACGCGAGGATGTTTCTTCGAGGGCTCGCTCTTGCGGTGGAACAGCACCACGAGGCTGATCAGCTCGACCTCTTCGTCGTTGAAGCCGCGAATCCCTCGAGTTGGAGATGAGCAGTCCGAGTGAGCTTGATAGCTGCGGAAGCGATGATATTGCCCTACGGAAAAAGAAACGCGGAGTACTCCAGAAGTTCACGCTCGCGGGATCCCAGCTCGTGGAAGAGCACGGTTTGGTCGAAGATCTGCAGCGCCAGCTTGAGACATGGCGCTCACGCGGTCCGCCCATCCGGTACTTGCGCGAGTTGCAGCGTCGCGCGGGCGGCCGTCGGGGATCGACAGAGGCGCGCTGCCGTCGCTCTTGCGTCCCAAGAACTCCAGATCACCCCTTCGCGTAAGGAGGCTTCGCAGGTGATGCTGTCGGCGTTTGCCAAGTCGAGCAGCTGCACAGCAACACCGAACCGAGGTGGATAGTGTCCGTGTTCGCGGTCCACGCCCTTGAGCTCACTACGGTCGTGCGCCTGCGGCGCAGCGACGAGGCGCTCGGAGAGCTCGCAGGCTCAGCTCAGCGACCTCGGCGTTGACCGAGCGCTGCGGGCTGCTTCCCCGCGAGGCGATGCGCTGCGTCTCCCAGCGCTCGATCGTCCCTGATGTGCCTACGACGCGGCTGAAGCCAGCGCCTTCGCAGGCGTACGATGGCGGGACCCGCCACGCGCTTGACGTGATCCTCCAGCTACAGGCGCCCCTTGCCCATCGGCTGCTCGCCGAACAGATCGCGCAAGCGCTGGACGCCGAGCTTGACGCTCACCAGCAAGAGGTGCCGCGTGTCGCCGACGATCAGCTCGACGGAGCCACCACCGATGTCGATCTGCGGATCTTGTCGTTGCCGAACTCCAGCGCGT
This sequence comes from Polyangiaceae bacterium, assembly GCA_041389805.1. Taxonomy (GTDB): domain Bacteria; phylum Myxococcota_A; class Polyangia; order Polyangiales; family Polyangiaceae; genus JAHBVY01. Next base: position 27,929 of record JAWKRD010000049.1, read on the forward strand.
GACGCACCGGGCCAAGTAGATGAGGCGCGCCTCTTCGCGCCTCGAGATCATCGCGGTTCGATGCCCGTTCCATGCTGACGCGGGACAGGAACTCGCCGCCGTTCTCCGTGTCGCGAATGTGGCCTCTGGAAATGCTACCGCGAGGATTTTATCCGTTCGTCGATCCGCGGCCAGCGATAGCGGCCCAGCACTTCGAGGCCCGCGTCGAAGGCGCGGGCGTGAGGCGGAGGCTGTGAAACGCGCCCGCGCCGAGCTTGACCATGTCCTTCTCGCGGTCGATCACCTCGAAGCTCTCTCTGCCCGTATTCCCCCGCAACAACCATGTGAATCGAGTTGGAGCCGATGTCGATTGCCGCGAGTTTCATCCCTCACCCCATCCGATCCGATACCCACGAAGTGACTTCGTCGAGGAACTTCCCCGGCGGCGCTCAGGAGCGACTGGGGCAGTTCATGCTGGCCGTTGAAAGGCAGCCACCGAGCGGTAGCGATGCCGCCTCCAGGCGAGCCTTCAGGCGCTCCGCGTGGGCGAAGGAGAGCAGCGGATCGTGGCGCCTGCGGCTCTGCAGCACGCGAATGGGCGGCGTTTGCGCCCCACGCTTCGCAAAACCAGCCTGCCAGCGAGGCTCCGCCAGGAGCGTGCCGCTGAAGACCCACAGCCCCTGGAGCGGGATGTTATTCCGTGCGGCAACATCACACGCCAGCATGGATCCCCGACTGAACCCGCCAAGAACAAACTTCAGCCCGAGCCCGCGCCATTCGCCAAGGCACTCCTCGAGTTGGGCGCTCACTGTCGCGAGCTCCGGCGGCTCATCCTGGGTGCGGTCGCGGTGTTGACCTCTAGCCATGGCGCGCTCGAGCTCCGCGACGTCGATGGGCCACCACGCGCGGGCGTCGAACAGCGGATCGAGCACGATCGGCGCTTCCGGGAACGCGTAGCGAACTCCGGGTGGCGTCGGGATCTGGCGACCCAGGGGCACGAGATCAGACCCGCTGGCTCCGAAGCCGTGCATCAACACCACCAGCCCGCGAGGAGTTTCCCCAGGGCGCAACGCCGTCAGTCGGACTCCCAGTCCGCCGAAGCTAGTGAGCTCCATGGCTGCAAGGCATACTCGAAAACCGCGACGCGCGCTGAGGCAAGGTGTAGCACCGTGCAGTTCCCGACGCGGAATGTCGACAACTGCCCCGGATTGGCCCTATGACTAGAGGGAGATCGATCCGATGAGGAGCTTCCCCCGCGAGCCAGGCTGCAACGTGCAGCGGCGCAAAGGTTGCAGGCGGTGACAGCGTGGCTGAAGGACCGCCATGGGGTCCGCATCCAGCTGTCTTCAGCAGGGGTGATGTTGGGTCGCGACTCGACCTGCAGCATCGTGTTGTCCTCGCCCTTCGCGAGTCGCCGGCACGCGCTCGTGACCCACGGCAAGCAGGGCACGCAGATTTTCCGTCTGGGTCGTCACGGCGTGCAGGTGAACGAGCGGCCTGTGCAGATCGAGGCGCTGCAAGACGGAGACGTGCTCGAAGCCTTCGGGGCGCGTTTCGCTGTGGAGACCGAGCCCGCCAGCAGCTCTCCTGACCCTGGCTGATCGAGGGAGCTTGACCCCCAGCGCTATCGGGTGCTGGGGCCGATCTTCAGCATCGGTGGGGGCCCGAAGGACCAGCTCAACGTCGCGGGCTGGCCCCCAGGTGCCCTCGTGCTCACGACCGTGGATCGTGGCCTCGTGGGGCAAGCCACGGCTGAGATCGAAATCAACGGTCGAGCAGTGGACGGGACGAGGCTGCTCGATGGACGACCGCGACGAGAGATTTCCCTACGCGGGAACGCGGCTCAGGTTGTTGCGCGACGGTAAGGGGATCGCGAGCACATCAGGCATTGGTGAGCATTTCATCCAGTGTCGACCTTGAGTTCTTACCCAACGGCGGGCTGCTGCGGATTTGCTCGATGACGAGTACCGCGTGTTCCTCGCGGATAGGCGGTGTGATCGGTCGCCTTCGTTGTTGCGGCTGCCGGCCCCAGCCAAACCAGGCGACTGGGTGAGGATGTCCAGCGATCCCAGCGATCTGGCACGGGGGACGGTGCGACGCGAGTGCAGCTGAACACGCTGATTCATCGTACACGCTAGACCTTGACTCAGGCTGGCGTCGACGGTTCACGCCTCGTCGGCGCGCTCGCGGAGGGCGCGGCACACGTTTCCCGATTGGGCCCGCGACGCTCGTCAGCGTGCTCCAGCCGACGGGCCTGCTCTCAGGAAGATCCTTGCCAGCACGCACTAACCCGGATCTGCGTCCAGCCGCTCCTCTGCCACATTGCGGTGAACACCGCGCTGTTCAGCAGGCGACTCGACATATAGCTGAGCCACAGCAAGATCAGCCCCATGCCGAGCACTGGGCCCAGCAAAGCAGGCCACCGGCAGGGCCATACTTGAATCATCGCGTGGCTACCGAAACGAACATCGTGCGCTTGGCGTCGCCGGCACCGATCAGGCCGTGCATGAGCACCAGCCCAAGCGTATCGATGGGTAGCCCGACACAGATCAAGCGTAGCGGAGTGACGCCAAGCTCCAGTGTCGCTTGATCCGTGAGGAAAGGGGCCAGCAGCAGGTTGGGGAACAACAGGCCAGGCAGGACCAACACCGCGATCACGCACCGCCAGCTTCGCGATGTCCCAACCCCAGCGCCGAGCCTCATCGCCGCTGGTTCGCCCCAGCTTGACCCACCAGGGAACCAGCAGCGAGCCCGAATCCCATGCCAGGCAACACCGCCAGGAGAAGTAGGTTCACCAGCACCTGACTGACCGCGAGCTTCTGCGTACCAACTCTGCCAACGATGGTGAAGAACGCCGTCATGCCGCCGGCGAAGAACAGCTGTTGATCCTTGCGGGAGTGCTCAGGCGCAGCAAGTTGTTCAGCACCTCGCGACTGGGGAGTCCTTCAAGAAGCTGAGCGGCCGCGCCTGGCGAAGGGCTTTCAAATGGCGACCAGTGTCCCGACGTAAGTGGCGATGCTGCTACCAAGACCTGCGCCATCCGCGCCCATCTCCGGCATCCCCCAGACGCCGAAGATCAGCGCGTAGCTGATCACCACATTGCAGAGGTGCATCACCAGCAGCGTCACGAAGTAGCGCCAAGACTCGCCGACACCGTTCCAGAAGCCGCGAAACGAGAAATTGATCCCCACGGCAACGATGGAGAGCGCGCGCATCTGCCAGTAGCCGACCCCGACCTCCACCACCGGCTGCTGGTCCACGAGGAGGGGGAACAACGTCGACGCCCCAAAGTACACGAGCAGCGTCAGCGGCGCCCCCAGCGCGAGCGCCGAGGATCAGCCCACCGTTCAGGCTCAGCGCAGCCTGCTCGCGCTTGCCCTCACCCACGCGCCGCGCGCTGATCGCCTGCACGCCAGAAGAGCCCCGTGATCAGAGCGAAGCGTCAGGAAATTCGGGAACGACGCCAGGCCAACGCCAGCGAGCGCGGCGTTGTTCAAAGCCGCCCCACCATGAACGTGTCCACCAAGTTCAGGAGGTTCTGCGAGACCATGCCGCCCACGATGGGCAGCGCGAGCGTGAGGATGCGCCGCAAACGCGAGCCGTCAGCATCGCCGACGGTCGGACTCGGGGTTGGGGGAGAGGCCGACGGCTTGGGCTCTTCGACTGACATACTGGAGCGTCAAAGGGGCGCGCTTGCGACGAGCCCAGACTGCCGAGGAGCGGCGGAGTCGTCATATGGCACGCCTGATCGCAGATCGAAACCCCGTGCCGCCTGGTGTCTCGTGTCAGGGCGCTTTGACGGCGCTCAGCAGGCGTGGTGGGATGGGCGTCATGGAACTCGATGACTTGGTCAAGGGGTTGCTGGCTGAGGTGAGTCGGGTAGCGAAGAGCGATGCCGTCGTGGGCCAAGTCCGCGATGCGGGCGACGCCAAGGTGCTGCCGCTGTCGAAGGTCAGCATCGCCTTCGGCGCCGCTACGCTCGGGCTCGATGGCAAGGCCAAGCGCGACGCCCTGAAGGGCGACGCTGGCATCGAGGGGGGCGGCGTGGGTGGAGCCATGACGGTCGAACCCAAAGCATTCGTGGTCGTGGGCCAGGACGGCGTGCCGCATATGCTGGCGCTCAAGCGTGGAAAGACGGCCGTGGTGCGCCGCGGGCTGGAGATATTGCCGCGCGGAGAAGGCCCGGCCTTGCCAGGCGGTGCCGCCAAAGCGCTGACCGCTGGCGAGTCTGACGACGAGTGATGTGACCTGGCTGCTGGTCGCCCTTGGCTTGCTCCTTGGCCTCGTGCTGTGGAGCTTCGTGCCTTGGCGGCTCGAGCTTTCCATCCAGGGACGCGGCGCGCCGGACGGCACCTGGGTGCTCGGTGGCGGGGGCCGCCTTGGACCGGTGGCGTTGAGTGCAGCGGCCGCCCGCGGGATCCAGCCGCGCGCCCAAGCTCATGTGTTTGGCCGCGCGGTGTGGCAGCGCACGCTGGGCGACGAGCCGAAGCCTGAAGCAGAGGAAGACGACCGCAGCCTGGAAGAGCGCCTGGAACAGGTGACTGGTGGCTACTCCCGGCTCGAGCGCTGGTTCGACCCAGATGCGCTGGTTGCGTTTGCCCTCGCAGAACGGCGCAGGGTGCGAGTGAAGCTGGCTCAGGCCCACGTTGCGTACTCGTTTGTAGACGTGGCGACGACTGGCAAGCTGATGGCGGCGCTGTATGTGCTGTCTGGCGTGCTGCCACCGCCGCTCTTGGTGACCCAAGACGTCAGCTGGGAGAACGAGGACCGCGCTGCCTTGGATCTGGCGCTGGAAGCGCGAGTGTGGCCGCTACTCCTGATGTTCGACGCGCTCTGGTTCGGTGTGCGGCACATCAAGCTCTTCAAGCGTCAGGCAAGCGAAGAGATCGACAGCGAGCAATCCGAAGGGTAGCCTCGTTCGTCACATCAAGCAGGGGAACGATGTCGAAGCAAAAGCTAGGAAGTATCGTCAGCAGCTTGCTGGATGGCATGGGTACGCTGTCCAAGAGCGAGACCATCGTCGGGGAACCGCAGCAGGCGGGGGACGCCACGGTGATCCCGGTGCACCGACTCAAGGTCGCTTTCGGCGCGGGTACGGCGCGCGCCGGCGCTCACGGTGGCAAGATCGACGGTGACACGGGGGGGCAGGGCGCGGGCGGCGCCGTGGAGCTCGACCCCATCGCGGCCATTGCCGTGGGGAAAGATGGCCACGCACACTTACTCACCGTGGAGGGCGACTCCGGGAGCACGTGGGCGAATTTGATCGCCGAAGTGCCCGATTTGGTGACCCGGCTCGCGCACACCCTCGGAGAGCGCGCGGTTCAGGAGCTAGCGACCCGCAAGATCAGCGCTCGGGCGGTCGAACCTGACGAGGCTGCGGCGGAGCTCGCAGAGAAGTCCGAAGACTGAGCCAACCGCCTCGTCACGAGCGAGCTAGAAACCGGATGCGGTCTCCGCGCCCTCCCAGGCGGCTGCCCAGCTCATGCTTGCGGTGCTGCGGCACCACGCGAGGCGGCCGTCCGCAGCGATCACGATTAGCCCTGCGGGCGCCTGCCAGCGCGCAGCCAGCTCGGTCACCAGCGCATCCGCCGCGAGCCGCGGTCCTTGAGCGCTAGCGAGCGCGCTGGCGCGATAGCTGGCCACTGCCTTGAGGATCCCCTCGCCATACCCCGTGGCAGAGCAGCCACCGAGAGCGTCGTCGGCGTAGCTCCCCGCACCGACGATGGGGCTGTCCCCCACGCGCCCAGGATACTTCCCTGCGGTACCACCGGTGCTGGTCGCGGCCGCTATGTGTCCCCGTGCGTCGCGCACCACGGCGCCAACGGTGCCGCCCGCCCAGTTCTTTGCGTGGCCGGCGGCGAGCGCTGCCTCGAGCTTGCGGCGGGCGGCGTCGGTGACGAGTTCTGAGGCGGGGATCTCCTTGAAATCGTTGGCCAATGCGAAGCGCTTCGCGCCGTCCGCCGCGTACAGCACGTGTTCGCCACGTTCGAGCGCGGCGCGCGCCACCAGCACCGGATTCTTGAAGCCGACCAGGGCGCACACCGCTCCGGCCCGAAGCGACTCGCCGCACATGATCGAAGCGTCGAGCTCTGGTGCGCCGTCCAGGTTGAGAGAGGCGCCCGTTCCGGCGTTGAAACACGGGTCGTCTTCCAGCGCGACGACCGCTTCGGCGGCGGCGTCCAGCGCTGACGCGCCGGACTCCAGCAACCTGCGCGCGCGATCGACGGCCGCGGCGCAACCTGCGGCGTGGGCGGGTCGCTTCTCCACGGGCACATCACCGGCGCCGCCGTGGACCAGGATGCTCCAGCTCGTCGGACCAGGGCTGCTCCAGCTGGTGAGCGCGAGTTCGTTCATGGCCCCGCGTGTATCACGTCGGGCGCAGCGCGCGCAGGCGGTACTCGATAGCGAGCGGCAGCGGCGTGAGCACCAACAGCGGCCACGGGAGACGACTGGCTGCCACGCCGTGCAGCAGCCAGAGCGCCAACGCTACGCTCGTCAGCAGCGCCGTACCCGCAAGTGCCAGGCGACCAGGTGTCGGCCTGAGGTCAACGACCCAAGGCGGTACCGCGACGACTAGCGGCACCAGGAAGCCGAGGCTGGCGAACCAATACGAGGCTGCTGGTGGCCCAGGGAGCTGTGGACCCGGCATGAGGCCAAGTCGCGGGTGGTACTGCGCACCAGACGCATCGGCGAGCGCGCCATCAGGTAGCACCTGCCAGTTCCGCCCGGATTCAAGCGCAGGGAACAGACTGTGCTGCGTGGCCCAGGGGCCCAGCGCCAGGATCAGCCCCAGCGCGGCTAGGATCCAGCCCCCGATCACGGCGCCGCGCTCCAGGCGCGCCGGAGGCACACCGAGCGCCGAGAGCGCTCCGGATTCTCCGCGCGCGCGCCCAAGTTGCCCGCAGAGCCACGTCGCGATGCCCCCGAGGAGGGGACCCAGCGCGCCCACGCGGGCCGCCCGCTGGCTCCAGCTGGCACCCGCCTCATCCGTGGCCCACGTCAGACTGGCGGTGAGCGCGAACAGCCCCGCGCCCATCACCAGGGTGCGGACGAGCTGGGTTTTGCCGTGAGGATTCAACATTCGCGAACTTTTTGTCCGCCGCGCGCTGCTGCTGTTAGCGAAGTGCAGGGTGCGGGGTATGGGCGCTGGCTGCTCGCCGAGGACACAACACTATGACCAATCGATTCAAGAAGTTCGGCTCGAGTCTCTCCGGCGCTGCGTTGGGCGCGGGCCTTCTGCTCCTGCTGAGCGGCTCCGCCGGTTGCGACTTCGGGCAAGGTGACGCGACCATCCCCGGCGAAGATCTCGGGACATTTCACATCGTTGCCCGCCTCCAAGACAGTTCCTGTGGTCCCGGAGCCCTGGGAAGCGAAGATGTCTGGGAGTTCGACGTGCAGATGTCGCGAGAGGACAACGCCATCTACTGGCTCAACGGCGAGGAGCCCGTGGACGGTAGCCTCGCGTCCGATGGGCTCACGTTCTCATTCGACAGCACGGCGCAGGTGCAGCTGATCGAGCCGAGCCCCGGCACCCCTGGTTGCGCCGTGGTGCGCACCGATCGAGCGAGCGGAGCGCTGGATAGCGGCGACGAGGTGCTGGGTTTTTCAGGCAAATTGAGCTACGGCTTCGTGCCCGGCGCCGGTTCCGACTGCACGGAGGCGATCGGCGTTGAGGGCGGCTTCTACACGCTGCCCTGCGAGATCACCTACCAGATGACCGCCAGCCGCACCGAAGCTCCAGCCGAAAACTGATTCAAGCGCCGACCGCGTCTAATCGCCGGAAAAACGCGACGCGAGCGCTGATGCGCGAGCCAAAGCCCAGGGCGGGCCTGCGGGCGCCCGCGCTGAAGGCAGCAGACGCCTGGAAAAGGCTTGACTGGACGCAGACTTGGCAAGCGCTTGAGAGGGTGCTAAGTCTGAACCAACGTGCAGGAATGGAGGAAACTCCCGGGATGTTCCGGCAGGGGAGAACCCCTGTACTTGCATGGGGGTGTGGATCAAGCCACACGGCGCCCCCAGGGGAGCTGGAGTCCGTTCATCAGCGCATCGCGCTGCTCTGGCGGGCGCTCAGTCATGCCCTCGCGCGTTCGTGGGGGGAGATCCCGGTTGTTTCGGAAACACCTCAACGGGGACGGAAGGCGGCTTGCGCGATTCAGTGCGCGCCGCGCCAGCGCGGTTCGCTGCTTGGTTCTCGCTCAAACCGACCGGAACCCGGGCGATGAGGCAGCTCTCGCTCAGGCTGAGGTGTCTGGCATTGGCCAGAGGAGGGAAGCAAAGACATGCAGAGTAGTGACACCCCTAACCAGGAGGCAGATCGCTCCTAGCTGCTGCTGCTTTGGACTTGCTCCAATCTCTCACTTGAGCTGACTTCATCTGTACGAAGTGCCGGTTTTTCCGGGGTTTCGTCAGCCTGGAGGGTTCGTGGGAGGCGGTCTCTACCGACGAGGGCAACCTCGCGGCCGCGTGCGGGCTGGGCTCGCCCACGGGAGATCAGAAGCAGCGCTGAATCGATTGCGATCACCACGCTGAGTGTGGGCCATTAGGTAGTCGCCTGGTGGACTCAGACCACGCGGTAAGCCCGTCGGAGACGGGGCCTACGGCGGGTCGGGTGGGCACAGTCCCACCCGGCCCGTTTCTAATTTTGTGCGTTGCCGCTCCCTCCAAGCAGGATTGTGCGGACTTTACCGCGTCTGTTCAGCGCTCCTCTCCCCCAAAACAGGCCGGGCCGCGGGTGCGAATCCCGCCTCGCCGTGAGCAACTATCGCGGCAAAAACGAACGGTCTGAGGGCGCTACGAGGGTGGGCCTTTCTCGCGCCATGTACTAGCGTCCCGGGCGCCCTGCGGGGCTGCGCCTTACGAGCGCGAGGATCGAGCACTCGTTTCGCGGGTGCCCCTCGAAGGAACGAGAACGACGGTTATGCACGCCTTGCTTGCTTTCTTGAACACGCACTTCCTGGCCGACACTTCGATGTGGGCGGCTCCAGTTTTCCAGAAGGATGTCTGGACCGGCGTCATGCGGGCGGTGCGCTACCTGCTGACCTTCGGCGGTGCGGTGCTGCTGATGTACGAGATCCGGGCGCGCAAGCTGCGGCAGCCCGTGAGTCAGTCGATGATGAAGGGCATGGCGGTGCTGTTTACCGTCCTGGCCTTTGGCGCCTACTTCGACTTCGGGAACCCCAACACCCGCTACAGCGAGTACTACCACCGCCACGAGTTCTACCACTACTACCTGGGCTCCAAGTACTTCGAGGAGCTCGGCTACGGGCGCCTCTACGAGTGCTCCGCCGTGGCCGAGGTGGAGCTAGGTTTCGGCGCGGAAATGCCGAACCGTGAGATCCGCGATCTCGCTCACCACAACCTGATCAAGCCCGTCGCCGACACCGAAGTGCTCAAGAATCCTGGGCATTGCAAGGACCACTTCTCCACCAAGGACTGGGAGGCGTTCAAGAAGGACGTCTTGTGGTTCCGCAACTCAGCCAATGGCGGGGACTACTGGAAGAGCATGCTGAAGGACCACGGCTACAACCCGCCGCCGGTCTGGACGATGGAGGGGAAGCTCTTCTCCAACATGGGGGTGGCCGACGACGGCTTCTTCAAGAAGCTCGCTGCCATCGACGTGGTGCTGCACCTGGGAGTAGTGCTGCTCATTTATTGGGCATTTGGCTGGCGCACCATGATGGTGGCCACCGTCTTCTGGGGGTGTAACGCGCCCGCCAACTTCTACTGGACCGGTGGCGCGTTCCTCAGACAGGACTGGATCTTCTTCCTCGTCGCGTCGATCTGTCTCGCGCGGAAACGAAAGTTCATGCTGGCAGGTTGGGCCCTCGCTTGGTCTGGCTTGATACGTGTGTTCCCCGCGGGCCTGTTCTGGGGTTACGGGGTCGTGATCCTCACCACCTTCTTGTCGATGGTCTTCAAGGCCGGCAACTTGAAGGCTGGCTGGGAGCGCTACCGCCAGACGCGCTTCTTCCGTGAGCACACCCGGCTCATCGCAGGCGCGGCCCTGTGCGTCGCCGTCCTGGTCCCCGTCTCCGCGAAGGTGTCTGGCGGCTTCGACTCGTACACAGCGTTCTGGAAGCACATCACGCTGCACACGGGCACGGGTCTCACGAACCACATGGGCGTGAAGACGATGCTCACCCACAGCTGGGACGGGCGCATGCGCTTCACTCGAGACAACAGCCTCGATGATCCTTTCCAGCCGTGGAAAGATGGCCGCCACGAGCGGGACAAGAAGACCAAGCCGATCCGCTACGCGATCGCCCTCGGCATCGCGCTGTGGGGCGTTTGGGCGATGCGGCGTACGCGCCTCTTGTGGATCGGGCTGCCGATGGGCCTCGTGCTCGTGATGACCCTCACGGACCTGACTTGCTACTACTTCTCGATGTTCATCATCGCGACGGTGCTCTCACGCATAAGACCTGGGATCGGCGTGATGATGATGATCGGCAGCGGAGCGAGCCAGCTCCTGCTCGACTCGTATTACTTCGTCGACGACAAGTACACCGCGCAGTCTTGGCTGTTCTTCGTGATCGGGATCCTCGCGATGTACGCCGTGAGTCGCCCGCCGAGCATGGCGCGTCTCAAGGCGTGGATCGCTGGCAAGCCGGAGCAGAAATCGGCGCCTCGCAACGGCGGCGCATCACCGATGCCGGCTCACGGCTCCTGAAGTCAGAACAGCGTCAGCACGCGAAGGGCGGTTCCCCAGGGGATCGCCCTTTGGCTTTTCTGGTCCCCCGAGCAGGCAGTTCAGAATTTCTGGGGGGAGAGGCTGCCAGGTCCAACCTGGCTCAGCGCGCAGCCCCGCAGCAGCGAAATCCCGTCTGCGCGCCATGGTAGTACTCGTCATGGCCAGTCGTTGCCGCGCGGCAATTGTTGCGCCCGGCCAGCCACCAGCCGCCACGCAGAGACGCGCGCCACGGGTGCTGCTGCCCGTCGCGCTGGGTCCACTCGTCCACGTTACCGACCATGTTACGTACGCCAAATGGGCTCACGCACTCCGGGAGGTCTTCGGCGCGCTTGCGCAGGTCCCGGAGCTTGCCCTTGTACTCGAGGTCTGTCTGGTCAAAGTTGCAGATCTTGCTGTTGCGATTGAATCCATAGGGATACGGCAGCAGCTGCTCACCTTCACAGGCGAACTCCCACTCGGTCTCGAAACATAGGCGCTTGCCCAGGTTCGAGCAGATCTCTCGCGCCATCACCCAGGATTGGTCGATCAGCGGTAGATCATCCGGCTTTTCGCCGGGTGGGGTCGGGGCGACGTACTCGTCCCGGTCGATGCAGAAGCGCATGAACTGCTTCTCCTTCGACTGACACACGGGGTGCTCGTCGAACTCCGCGCAGCGGTGGTGGGAGAGGAATCCGGTGTCGAGGTAGCGCTTGCAGACCTGCTTCACCTTGGGGCAGTACTCGCCCTCCACCAGCACCATGTCCGGCGGACACGCGGGATTCAGTTCGTCTCCATCGGGGCCGTCCTCGTCCGGGCTCGGGCCAGCATCCGCCGGTCGCGGGGGCTCGAGGCTAACCAGGGGTGTGAAGCACAGCTCGTTTGCAGCCTGCGTTTCCGCTTCGACCTCGCTCACGGGGTTGAAGGTACACATTGGCGCGGGCCCGGTGGCGATAGGTGGCGCCTTGCTGGCTTTCGGTGGTGGTGTGCCCTCGGAGCGCGGAGTGGGGTCCACGCAGGCGCTGACGAGCAGGGGCCAGACCAACGCCCGCGCCATGCGACGCCAGCGGCGCTTGGCTTGGGGCCTCTCTGCTAGCTCAGCCCGTGCGAACAAGATTTGGATTTCCCCCCCGCGCCCGCGCTTCAGAGCACGCGGCGAATGGACGCCAGCGCTTCATTGAAGCCGCGAGGAAACGCCGACATCGCCAGGTCCAGGTGATCCCAATCGGTCTCGATGGACTTGACGGAGCCGAGTGCCGTCAGCGCAGCAACCATGGCCTTCAGCTTGGCGCTCTTGTCGATTGCCGGATGCTTCATGAAATCGAGCACGATGCGATCGTCTTGCGCGTCGACCAACATCGCCGGCCGCTTGGGCATGAACGCCGCCAAGTTGCCCGGCTTGCTGAGGTCGAGCGCCCCGCTCTTGAGCAGCGTCGCGACCGGCGAAGCGCCGTTGTCGTCGAGCACCTTCGCGGTGACGTCGTCGAGGCGGATCTCGAAGCGCAGCTCGGCTTCGTTGAGGCTCACTCGGTCGATGAAGATCACTGCGCCTGCGCGGACCGTGGCGCCCATTTCCGTGATGGTTGCCGCGACGCGGATCCCCGGGGGCACGGCTTCGACGCTGACATCTTTCGGAGCCTTCGGCCCTTTGGCCTGCCCCGCAAGCCAGCGCAGCGCGTCGAGGGGCAGCCCGAAACGGAGCGCGACCGCGTTCTTTGCAACGCGCATCAACTCCGCCGGGTGACGTTTTAGGTATCCAGTTGCAGCCCCGAACATCGCCAACTTGTCAGCCATCGTCGGGGGAGTATAAGGCACAGTCTCCTCGCAACCGGCGAGGATTGTTTCGAATGCTCGCGCCCTTGCGCGTCATTTGCGTCCTTCGCGGCGCGAACGAGCAATCAGTCCCAGCGCCTCTCCAAGCGCCTCCCGTTGCGCTTTGGAGCCCAGCGCGCCAGCCACGGCGCGGCTCGACGAATCAGGCCTTTTTCAAGGCAACTGACGAGCCTGGGTGAGGTCCGCTCCAGCTCGAACTGGAGTGAGCTTCGAGGCCCCTCGCAGTCGTCGACTGCATTTCGTGCCCAGGCGGCGCGGAAGAAGCCAATTCACCAACTATCGGACCCGTGACCGTGGTTCGAACTCGGAGGCCCCACCCGTGTACAAGCAACTCACCGTCTCTCCCACCGAGGTCCACGACACGCTGCGTCGCCACATGCTGGTGGATGGCTATCCGATGGTGGTCGATCTCGATCGGAGCAAGGGCTCCATCGTGCGCGACGCGCGCACAGGCAAGGAGTACCTCGACTTCTTCAGCTTCTTTGCATCGAACCCAATCGGCTTGAATCACCCTGGGATGAGCGATGACGTGATCCGTGAGCGGCTGACCCGCGCGGCCATCACGAAGGTGAGCAACGCGGACTATTACACCTCGTTCATGGCGGAGTTCGTGGCCACCCTCGAGCGCACCGCGGCACCTCCAGAGCTGCCTTACTACTTCTTCGTCGATGGTGGCGCGCTCGCCGTCGAGAACGCCATGAAGACCGCCTTCGACTGGAAGGTGCGCAAGAACCTAGCGCGGGGAAAGGGCGAGCGCGGCAAGCAGGTGATGCACCTACGGCATGCCTTCCATGGCCGTTCCGGCTACACGCTCAGCGTCACCAACACCGATCCGGTCAAGACGCAGTATTTCCCTCAGTTCGACTGGCCCCGCATCGAAAACCCGGGGATCCGTTTCCCGCTGGACGCCCAGAATTTGGCTGAGACCGAGGCCGCGGAGCAGCGCGCGCTGGCTCAGGCTCGCCAGTATTTCGCCGAGCGTGAGGATGACATCGCGGCGATCTTGATCGAGCCCATACAAGCCGAGGGCGGCGACAATCACTTCCGCGTGGAATTCCTCAAGGCGCTACGCGAGCTCGCCGATGAGCATGAGGCACTGCTGATCTTCGACGAGGTGCAGACGGGGCTCGGCCTGACGGGCAGCTGGTGGGCGTATCAGCAGTTCGGCGTCGTGCCCGACATCGTCTGCTTCGCGAAGAAGATGCAGGTCGGTGGGATCTTCGTCAGCAAGCGCATCGACGATGTCGAACAGCACGTGTTCAAGAAGTCTTCTCGTATCAACAGCACCTGGGGTGCGTCGCTAGTCGACATGGTGCGCTGCACGCGCATCCTCGAGATCATGGAAGAAGACAACGTGCTCGAGAACGTGCGCGTGCGCGGCGCGGAGCTGCTGAGCGGACTCGAGGCGATTCAGAGCCGCTTTTCGGATCGCATCACGAACGCGCGTGGGCGCGGGTTGATGTGCGCCATCGACCTGCCCGACGGCGAGACTCGCCACAAGGTGATCCGGGCCGCGTTCGAAGACGGCATGGTGGTCCTGCCCTGCGGAACACGTACGGTGCGCTTCCGGCCCACGCTGACGGTGAAGCAGGAGGTGATCGCCGACGGCGTGAAGCGCTTGGAGCACGCGATCTCCACGGTGCTGAGCGCCTAGCCCCGCGGCGGCTTCGACAGAAGCGGTGGTCTGGCGACGCGCTCGGGTTATGCTGCGCAGCTCGCGTCCGCGAGCTGCCTGGGTCGTTCAGGCTGAGACACTTTTCCAGGATGAAACCAGCGTGGATTGTCCCAAGTGCCGTTCGGAGCTGATCGAGGTCGAGTACGCCGGAGTGACCGTGGACCGGTGCGAAGCGTGTGCGGGGATTTGGTTCGACGCGCTGGAACTCGACGCGCTGCTGCGCGCCAAAGGTGCCGAGAAAATCGATACGGGCGACGCGCAGCTCGGCAAGCAGCACAACACCAACGACCGCATCAAGTGTCCACGCTGCACGACTCAGATGGTGCGCATGGTGGATCCCGGGCAGCCCCACATCTGGTTCGAACAGTGTTCGGCGTGTGGCGGTTCGTTCTTCGACGCGGGTGAGTTTCGCGATCTGAAGCAGCACACCATCAGCGACTTCTTCAAGCGCCTGTTCGCCAAGCCCCGCATGTAGCGCGGCGCCGCTGAGCGCCGGCGCGAGACAAAGCAGGAAAGGCCGGCCTGAAGAAAATCAGGTCGGCCACGGTGCGTGCTCCCGTTCAACTTGAGTCGCTGCGGCAGCTGCCTTGGCTGTTCAGCCCTCGGTCTGAGCGGCGGGCTCGGCCTTGGGAGCCTTGCGCTGGAGTGCCTCTTCGAGGCCGATGCGTGCGCGCTTGCGCTTCTTGAGGCGCTTGCCCTTCAGACCGTGGGTGAGCCACTCGTGACGGAGGCGGATGTTCCAGAGCTTTGCCATGTAGAGCTTTCCTAGCTGCAGGAGGTGAGTGGTGCCGCTCAGTCAGCGACGAGGCTCCTCACCCCCAAAAAACCGTAGAGCTGATGCTTCGCACCGTCGCGGGCGCGAAAGGGGTCGTTCTCATAGCCAACAGCCGGGGCTCGCGCAAGCTCTCCGTGCAACGTCCCCGCGTGCCCAGGCCAGGCTGGGCACGGCAGCTGAGGCCGATTTGGCGCTCGGCGAATCCCGCATTCGCTGCGGCGGAGTCGCGCACTAGACTGCGTGGACCGTGGTTGGTGTCTCTCACGCGCCCAGTTTCCCCGAGGTGGGTCAAGTCGTCCGTTCCCCGCGGGGCTGGGGCTACGAGGTGCGCGCGCACATTGGCGGTGGCCACTTCGGCGCCGTGTTCGACTGCCACGGCCCGTTCGATCAGCCGTTCGCGCTCAAAGTGATGATGCCCGCGAACCGACCCTACGCCCAAGTGCGTCGGGAGTGGCTCGAAGAGGCACGCCGCCTGTGGCAACTGCGGCACCCGAACATCGTCTACGTTCACGACTACTTCGAGCGTGAGGGGCTGTTCTACCTCGTGCTCGAGCGCTGCGATCACAGCCTGGAGGACATGCTGGGGCAGGCGCTGACGGACAAGCTGGTGATCCAGCTGTCGCGCCAACTGCTGTTCGCGATGCAGTACCTGATCGATCACGAGATCGTGCACAATGATATCCACGCGGGAAATATTCTGATCGTGCACGGAAAGGAGCCGACCCCCAAGTTCAGCGACTTTGGCATCGCTCAGGATCTCTACGGTCGCTCCGGCGTGCGGCCTCCGATCGTCAACAACCGCATCATGGCGCCGGAAGTTGCGCTGGGCGGCTATTCCACCGCGCAGAGCGACCTCTACCAGCTGGGTCTGCTGATGTTCGGCATGTACACCGGTCAGCCGCCGCTCGACCTGGAGGCGGGCTACGACGAGGTGATCCGGCAAATCCGTGAAGGCGTTCCACGACGCCGCGCGGAAGCAATCGGGACGCCCCTCGGTAACGTGATCAGCGTGCTGTTGCGTCGCCACGAGCAGTATCGCTTCAATACCCCGGCGCAGGTCTGGGACGAACTCCGCAAGCTGGATGCTTGGAGTGGCCCAATGGCCGCGCACAACGGGCTCATGCCCCCCCCGGAGCCGGCGCCGGAAGAAGACGCCGGACCCCTGTCGCAGCGGCCCGCGCTGCGCCAGAGCGGCCTGACTCAGCGCAGCATGCCCGCCGTGCATTTGCATGCGGAAACGACGTCGCCCTCCAACCCCCACAGCGCTCCTCCGCCGACCCCTCGTACCGAGGAGAGCGATCCTCTGGGTACGGGGGGTGATGAACCCACGAGCGCTCGGGGCCACACGTGGCGGCCACCGGAGGCGGCGCCCAGAACACCCAGGGAGCTACCCCCACCGACGCCACGAGATCCGTCGCTCTCGGATCCGGGACTGTCCGATGCGTACGCTGCGCGGCTTCCGATGGCGAGCCAGCCGGACGCGGCCCCTCAGACGCCACGCACCCCCGAAGCGGACGAAGTCGGCCCGCTCACCCCACGGCTCGATTGATCCGCGCCACAGACTCCGCTCCCGACAGACTCCGCTCCCGACAGACTCCGCTCCCGACAGACTCCGCTCCCGCGCGGTCAGGGCGCGATGCAGAAGTCGAACTGCGCGGTGTCGGTGTCAGCGCCCAGCGTCACGCTGATCGGCACCGCCCAATGCCCGGCCATCTGCATGTACACCGGGTCAAGCTGGTACATGCCATCGCCCATGTCGGTCACCGCCACGGCCTTGGAGCTGCCATGACCGTGGGCTGGCATGTTGGGATTCACGGTCAGGGTGGCGCCAGAGACGTTGTCTCCGTTGGCGTCCTTGATGTGGACCATCCAGGTGTTGCCTAGCTTGGCGGGAGGCGCTGGGTCGGCGTCCATCAGCATCACCTCGAACATGCCGTTGGTCGTCATCTTCGACAGCCCTGCGCTGAACGTGTCCGTCGCGTCTTTGCAGCTGAACTCGGTGTTTCCCGACCCACCCGAGCCGTCGTTCGTGCCGGAATCGCTGCTGCAAGCAGCGAGCAGCAGAGCGGAAGCGGCGAGTGGGACTGCCCAGCGCAGGCTGCGAGTGAAACGCTTCAGGCGGGATGGACGCTGGAAGGCGCCTGAGGTCGGGGAAGCCATGACAAAAACCCTACGCTGAATTGCGGTACGGGGTTACCCCGGTGGGGGTTTTTTTCGGCCGTTTGACTCATTTTTTTCGTTGCCGCAGCGAGCGCCGCTCACGCACGATGACGAAGATCACTACTTTTGCTGGGGAACGCTGGTCACGCAGCGGGCGAGCACGCCGGCCAGCTCGCGTTTGCTGCCGAGCAAGGGATCGTCGCTGGCCTCCGCCGTCCACTCCACGGTGTTCACGCCGTCGCTCGTGATGTCGAAGGTCGGCATGCGCTGTTTCAGCGCGGAATCCAGGTGGCCGCTGGCGATCAAGTCATCGAGCACGTCGAAGCCCATCGGGCGCAAGCGGACGCGCACGCTGACCCGATCGGGCATGACGCTGAGCTGGTTCGGGGTGGAGTCGGCGCCCGGGTAGCGGCGCTTCACGTGGGTGGCGAAGTAGTCAGGGCTCGAGCGATCGAACGTGAGTGGACCTGGGATGGTGGTGCTCTCGAGCTTTGCGATGTCCCAGAACATGTGCACTGGTTGATCCTGAGCATCGAAGGCGAAGTCTCGAAGCTGCCACAGATCAGGGTCGCTCACCGCGCTGACGGCGGTTTGATCGTCCACGACCCCGCTCTCGTAGACCGGGGAGTCAGCGCTGAAGGCGCGGACTTCGACCCACACACGGCGGTCCTGGCTGGCTCCCGTGGGGAAACGATGCCCAGCGCTGACGTTCTCCAGAGTGACTTCCATCACAGCGCCGTCCACCAGCTGTGCCACGCAGATTTCCGCGCGCAGGGTGTCGTTCAGTTCCCGCTGGATCAGCTCGCGCTGCTTGTCGGTGTGGGGAAAGTCGGTCAGCGCCACGTCCACTGCGGGGAACGTGTGCGCATGCACACGACGCGTCTTCACGTTCTCGGTGTCGGCCGCGATGCCGGTGCGGCCCGGCATGTGACAGCTCGCGCAGCTTAGGCCGCCCTTTTCAGGTTCGGCGCTGAACAGGCTGTCTTGCCACTCCACAAAGGTGCGCTCGAGCGCGACTTCGGCAGCGCCAGGGGGTGAGGGCACGACGATGTCGTGGCAGCTGCCGCACGCGGTGGCGCTCGCCTGCACGTTGCCGTCGAGCAGCTCGCTGTACTCCGAGTGATGCGCTGAGTTCTCTACCGGATCAGCGATCGGCCCGCGCATGGTCTGATCGAAGGCGATGCGCAGGGGGTTATTGTGGGTCCCCTCGACCGCCTTGGTGTTGTGGCAAAAGAAGCAGTTCACGCCCTGGAGCTCAGCGGGGACCTCGTCCAGGTTGAGGCCGTCCGTGGTTGCTCCGACTGCGACCGCGAGCGGCGCGTGACAGCCGACGCAGAAGTCTCCAAGGGCGCCGTTTGTCTCCTCTTGCCCACGCTTGTTCATGGCGCGGAACACTGGATCCGTCGCTGCGTAGGCGTGCATGCTGCCGCTCCACTCGTCGTAATGGGTGCTGTGGCAGGTCTTGCACGTCTCCGGATTCATCAGTTCCTGAACCGAGAGCTTCTTTTCCACGCGGTCATCGGAGCTGCAGCCGTTCAAGCTCGCGGCGCCGAGTGATGCCAGGGCGATGGCGACCAGCAAGCCGATGCGAGGTAGGTTCTTAGTCACGCAGGGCTCCGTTGCGGATCCAAGTGGCGATGGTGCAGCGTTCGGCCTCTGGCAGCGGGTCGCCCGGAGGCATCACCGAACTGCCGGTGTGCTCGAGGCGTACCATGATCCGACTGCATTCGGGGTCGCCGGGCACGACGCGTTCGCGCTCGGGATCGAGCAGCAGCTGGTAGGCCTCGTCGATGTCCTCCAGCGCGAGGCCGCCGCGGCGGCCGTCGTTCGAGTGACAGGACGTACCGGGTTCGGCGCACGTCGCCGCCAACGTGCGCCGATGGATCTCGCTGAAGACCGGCTGGTAGAGCAGGCTGCAGTTCTCGTCCAACGTCACGCAGCGGGCCAGCGGCGTCGGCTCGTCGCTGCCAGAGCTGCAAGACTGAGTCGTGATCAACAGCAACGCCGCAAACACCGTGAAGTAGAGCGGACGACTGAAACGGGGCAACAAGCGAAAGCGCATCCTCGAAGCGGTGGTTCATGCGGCGCGGTGACAGGGTGCAGCGAACCCAGCCTCCTTCGGGCGTACGGCCGTTGGACCAGCTGGTCAAGCCCGCGTGGTGTCGCATCCGGTACCTGGCACGGCCTGGAACGGAGCTTCGCTGCGGCGATTTCTGCGGGAGCGGTCGCTCCAAGCTGCCGCTTGTAGACTGTGCTTACAGCGCTTTCAGGTATGCTCCGCGACGCACGGCGAACGGCCCCTGAGGTGCACGTCACCGGCTGGCCTCGGGGGAGGCGCGTCGTGCAGATTCGCGCCCGCAAAGCGCGAACGAACCAACGTTCACCGAGAGGGAGGAAAGCTCAGCCCATGACCGACACCATCGTTGCGCGCCTGTTCGAGCAAGCCAAGAAGCGGGGCGCCGCTCCTGCCTACTTCGCCAAGGAGCAAGGCAGCTGGAAGAAGACGAGTTACGCGGACTACGCCGAGCAAGTGAAGACCGCTGGCAAGGCGCTGATGGCGCTTGGCCTCGGCAAAGACAGCAAGGTCAGCATCCTGGGCTTCAACCGCCCGGAGTGGGTGATCTTCGACCTCGCCGCGATGGCGATTGGTGGCGCTCCCGCGGGGATCTACACCACGTGTTCTCCAGTCGAAGTGCGCTACATCGTCGACCACTCGGAGTCCCCGGTGGTCCTGCTCGAGAACCTCGAACAGTGGAAGAAGATCGAGGCCGAGAAGGCCAACATGCCGCTCTTGAAGCACGCCGTGATGATGCGTGGCGCGCCCAAGATCGACGATCCGATGGTGCTCAGCTGGGAGGAGTTCCTCGCGAAGGCCGAGTCCGTGAGCGACGACGACTTCTTCGCCGCCATGCACGCGCTCGAGCCAAATCAGCTGGCCACGCTGATCTACACCTCCGGCACCACCGGGCCGCCGAAGGGGGTGATGCTGAGCCACGAAAACCTCGCATGGACCTCCAAGGTCGCTGTGGAAATCAACGATACGCGTCCCAGCGACTGCTCGGTCAGCTACTTGCCGTTGAGCCACATCGCGGAGTCGATGTTCACGATCCACGCGCCAATCACCTCGGGTTCCCACGTGTACTTCGCTGAGAGCATCGACGCGCTACCCGAGAACCTGAAAGAGGTCCAGCCTACGGTCTTCTTCGGGGTCCCGCGTATCTGGGAAAAATTCCACGCGGGAATTGAGGCGAAGCTCAAGGACGCGAAGGGCGTAAAGAAGAGCCTGGTGCAGTGGGCACGCGGCGTGGGCGAGCGCGCCAGCGCCGTCAAGATGCGCGGCGAAACGCCGAGCGGCGTGCTCGGCATGCAGTACAACCTGGCGAACAAGCTGATCTTCTCGAAGCTCAAGCCGGCAATTGGGCTCGGTCGCGCACGGGTCTGCGTGAGCGGCGCCGCGCCGATCTCCAAGGAGGTGCTGGAGTTCTTCGCGGGTCTCGACATCCTGGTGCAAGAGGTCTACGGCCAGAGTGAGGACACTGGGCCCACCAGCTACAACCTGCGCAACAAGGCCAAATTTGGCAGTGTTGGGCCGGTACTCAAAGGTTGCGAGGTCAAGATCGCTGAGGACGGAGAAATCCTGGTCAAGGGTCCCAACGTGTTCCTCGGCTACTTCAAGGACCCTGACGCTACCGCATCGACGCTGGTCGATGGCTACCTGCACTCTGGTGATCTGGGTGAAATCGACCGCGAAGGCTTCCTGCACATCACCGGTCGCAAGAAGGACATCATCATCACGGCCGGCGGCAAGAACATCACGCCCAAGAACATCGAGTCGGCGATCAAGAACGATTCGTTGGTCACCGAGGTGGTGGTGATTGGCGACCGGCGCAAGTTCCTGAGCGCGCTGATCACCGTGGATCCGGATGTCGCCAAGCAGCTGGATTCAGCCAAGCCCGCTCATGAGTCTGATGCCGTGCGGCAGCATCTGCAGCGTGTGATCGACGACGTGAACACCCAGGTGGCCAAGGTGGAGACGATCAAGCGTTTCAGCGTGCTACCACGTCAGCTGACCATCGAAGATGGTGAGCTCACGCCGACGCTCAAGGTGAAGCGCAACAAGGTCAATGAGCACTTCGCCGACACCATCGAGGCGATGTACGCCGATTGAGCGAACCAAGCGGGCGGTGCTAATCGAGGCGCCGCCCGCGCCAGCCTGGAGCTCAGTCCCACTCGATGTAGTGGCTGCACTCATAGCCGGGCTCATTCGTCGTTGCGGTCGCTCGCACGCGCTTGCAGCCCATCGCGCCAAACACCGCTGGCTCCGAGCTGATCACGAAGCGGCACAGGTAGGGGTGGTACGTCCGCCAGCCAGCGATGCGCCACAGGATCTTCTTCGGGTTCACGAACTGGGCGTCGATGTCGCCGGTATCGAAATGCAGCGCCCACAGCTTCTGGCAATGCACCACGTACTGCTGCGGGCTCAGGAACAGGCGGATGAAGAAGCGCTTGTAGACGCTGCCCAGGTTCGCCTCCATCAAGCGTTGCGTCGCTTCGGCGATGGCGCGATTGCGTTCCTGTTCGGAGCGCCCGTCGAACAGCGCCTCGAGCAGCAGCAGCCCCATTTCACCGTCGTACCAGGATGCGGCGAGTGGTCCGAGCCCTGGCCTGTCGGCGTTGAGGAGTCCGGCAAAACGCGGCGGCAGCTTCGCGAGCGCGGTCTTCAGGGTCGCTTGGCCCCAGTTCTGCTCCACCCAGTTGATGAACTCGCGCAGGGCCACGCCCTTGATCCGCCCCTGTCGCTGCGTTCCCCCCGGCTCCACCACGCTACTCGTCAGCATAACCCCTGCGCTTTTGATTACTGCCTCTGAACGACCGCTGTGCTGTCCGCGTTAGCTTCAAACCTCGAGGCTCGGCTGGCGACGGACTTCGGCCGATCCTAGAGTGGGAGCGCCGATGCGACGTTTTCACCCAGCGCGGCACGATCCCGAGGTTTCCAGCGAGACGCAGCGTCTCCGAACCCCGAGCCAGCTCTCCGCCATGCAGATTCACGGAAACGCAAAGGATGCGCCGCAGCCGCGCTTTGACATACGTGCGGGTTGGTCTTTCTTGGGGGGGAGGCGGCACCGCAACGGCGCGCTCCTGCTGTTCGTGATGGCGTCGCTGGTCGCTGGGTGTGACGCCGACTTGAGTCCGTGTGCACGGACGGAGCAAGCGGCAGACGGCACGCCACGGGTGACACTGTGGGTAGACTGCAAGGACGAACAGGCGGCGCAGCTCGTCGCCGTACGCGTCACACCCAAGCAGCCCTTGATTGAAGCTGGCACG
This sequence comes from Polyangiaceae bacterium, assembly GCA_041389805.1. GTDB lineage: Bacteria > Myxococcota_A > Polyangia > Polyangiales > Polyangiaceae > JAHBVY01. The sequence continues at coordinate 50,342 of JAWKRD010000049.1, forward strand.
GATGGCGACGCTGGCCTAGCGGACGCTGGCGATGGCGGCGCAGTAGGAGCAGGCGCAGTGGATTCAGGCGCAGTGGATTCAGGCGCAGTGGATTCAGGTGCGTTGGATTCAGGCGCAGTGGATTCAGGCGCCGCACAGGATCAGGCGTCAGACGACGCCTGGCGCATCCAGAGCCCCGTTGAAGACGGCACCGATTATTTCTACGTGGAATATGCTGTCACGCCGCGAGGCTGGGACACGCTGGTGGCGCCGCAGGCGCTGGTTAGTGGTCAGCTCTACGAAGTGGAGTTCGTGGGCACCGATATCGGGAGCCTGAGTTTCGACTTCAAGGCGCCGTGAGTTCCCCAGGCGCCGTGAGGAACACCTCACCCCCAAACCCCCTCGAGCTGGGGTCAGACACAAAAACACCGAGGCCCGCGCTCTCGCACGGGCCCCTGATGCTGTCTCGGGTGTCGTCTCAGAAGCGGTAGCTGCCGACGACTCGTCCCTCGCGCTCGACGTAGCCGTCGTCTGCGTTGCGGCCCGCCTTCACGTCGCGGTTGCGGTAGAAGAGCGACAGCACGCCGATGTTGCGGAACACGTACCAGTGCAGCGCCGCGCGGTACTGCGACTCGTCACGCTGCTTGGTCACGTCGCCTCCCAGGCTGCTCAGGTCCTGGGGCGGGTTCTCCAGGTCGCCCGCGATGTAGGCGCCGTAGTCTGCGGCGAGCATCAGGTGCTTTGGCCAGAGCAGGAAGCCGACCTGGGCGTTGTACGCGAACTGAGTCGATTTGAACTCCAGCTCGCGCTTGCCGTAGAACTCGCCCATGACCACCAAGGGGCCGTACTTGAAGATGGTCGAGGCGTTTGCCGCGGGGTAACGCTCCTGGGCGCGCTGGTCGTACTTTGCGCCAAGCGTAAAGGCCAACGTGGTGGGCGCCGGCTCGTAGAGGAACGGGCTGTCGAAGCGGCTGTAGTAGCCGATCGCGTTCACGTGGATCTGCGCGCCTGCTGCCCAGGTGTAGTTGGTGTTCGCGTCGGCGTAGAAGCGGCCGCCGATGTTACCGCTCGAGCGACCGGAGCCGCCGGCCACGAACGTGCGGTACTCCAGCATGCCCTTGCTATCGAGGGGACCACCGAGCTCGAGCGCGGCGCCGTTGCCCTGCTCGAACGCCGAGAACATGTAGTACGCGGGCTCGATCAAGAGCTGCTTGGATGCGCTGATGATGAGCTGGCTCGAGAGGCCGCCACCGCCGGAGTTGATGTTGACGTAATGACCTCCGGTGCCGATGGGCATCTGGAACATCGCGAAGGTGACGCGGGGCGTGCGCTCGGCGCGCATGCTGACGAGGAAGAAGCTGTTCTGAATGCCGCGGATGGGGCCCATGGCGCGCAGCTGGAGCAGCGAGAAGCGCGTGTCCCAGTTGTCGCCCTGGATGCCGTTGTCCCGGGTGTTCTCGAACATGTAGCTCTGGGTGACCTGCGCCACGACGCTGAAGTTCAGGCCCGGGTTCCCACCGCACACCGTGACGTCGGGGTCGAAGCGACAGCCGAAGTCTTCACAGTCCGTGCGACCATCGCCGTCGTTGTCGAAGCCGTCGGAGCACAGGATGTCGTTGCGCTCACCGTCAGCGTCGCCGCCCTTGCCGATCAGGCTCTGGACGCTCTCGCCGTCCTTGAGCGCTGGAACGGGGTCCTTGTCGCCCTTGCCAGCCTTGTAGGAACCCTTGCAGACCGTGATCCCCGGCGCCTGGCAGTCACTGTCATCGCAGTCCATGACGCCGTCGCCGTCATTGTCGATCCAGTCGCTGCAGAGCGCGTTCGTGGCCTCGGTCATGCCGTTCGGCTGACACACGGGCAAGTCGTAGCAATCCGCGTCCGCGCAGTCCGCGACCGAGTCGCCGTCGTTGTCGATGCGGTCGGTGCAGTTGGTTTCCTTCTCGGGCAGCGGCGCCTTCTCCGGCTCCGGGGCGGGCTCCGGCGCTGGGGGCGGGGGCGCATCCGCCGGCGGCTCCGGGGGAGGAGGGGGCGGGTCAGCCGGCTGCGCACTGGCGCTGACGCTCACGCTGAGAGCGCACAGGCCAAGCAAGGCTGCCTTTAGGTTCCGGGAGGAAAAGCGTCCACGGGGGCTGGAGATGGAGTCGTCGTTTTGCATCGTACTGAACCTGTCGAGGTCGAGGATCTAAGGGGAGAGCACGGAGCGCGCTCGACGGGGAGCGCGCCGTTCCGTCATTGGGAGTTCTTCGAGTGAGCTACTGGCAGACCTTCTTGCCGGTGCAGATGGTGACGAGCGGGTCGTAGTCGCAGTCCCAGTCGTCACAGTCCACGAAGCCGTCGCCGTCGTTGTCGAGGCCGTCCCGGCAGCGGTCATTGGCGGCCTCCACGGGATCGGCCTCGTTGCCCTGGAGGTAGGTTTCCTGGCACGCGAACGGCACCAGGTTCTTGCAAGAGTTGTCGGCGCAGTCGGCGTAGCCGTTGCCGTCGTTGTCCTGCCCGTCGTGGCAGAGCTCGAAGGTGCCTTCGACGACCGTCGAGCAGTAGTCCTTCGCCTCCTGCAAACCGTCACGCGAGCAACTGTAGTCGGCGCAGTCGGTGAAGCCGTTGCCGTCGTTGTCGACGCCGTCGCTACACTTCTCTTTGGTGTTCTCCGCGCGGCGAGCGCACTCGTCGAGGATCTCCTGGTTCGTGCTCCTGCTGCAGCTGAAGTCAGAGCAGTCGGTGAAGCCGTTGCCATCGTTGTCGATGCCGTCGGTGCACTTCTCGACCGTGTCTTCCGCGCGCTTGGCGCACTCGGCGATTGCGTCGGGATCACCGTTCTTGCTGCAGCTAAAGTCAGCGCAGTCGGTGAAGCCGTTGCCGTCGTTGTCGAAGCCGTCGGTACACTTCGCGAGGCTCGTCTCAGCGCCGGGGCAGTTCGTGTCGCCCTCGGGGCATGCCGTCGACGTGCTGGTCTTGCAGACCGTCACATAGGGGCTGTTTCGACACGAAAAGTCACCGCAGTCTGCGAAGTTGTTGCCGTCGTTGTCGATGCCGTCGCTGCATGCTTCGTTGGTCCACTCGAGGGAGCAGCAGAGCTCACGGATCGCTTGGCAGCCGCGATCACCGCAGTCGAAGGTGCCATCGTCGTCGTTGTCGATGCCGTCGGTGCAGGTCTCGAAGGTGGCCTCGGGGGTGCGCTCCGGCGGGATGTCGGGGATGACCTCACCGCAGTAGCTCGAGGTGAAGATGCAGTCCGGATCTTCGCAGTCGATGAGCCCGTCGTAGTCGTTGTCGACACCATCGGCGCAGTCGATGTCGTACTGCTCGTAACCGAAGTTTGTCGTGTTCGGTCGCTGGTAGTCGCAGTTCGGCTGCAAGCTCAACGCGAAGAGGCCCAGGCCTCCGAACAAGCCAAGGCCGAGGCCGCGCCTGAGGTGCTTCGTGAGTGCTCGTGGCATTGGCTTCACCATTTCAGGCACTTGGGCTTGTAGCGAAAACGGCGCTGCCACTGCACGTAGACCATGCAGGCGCCTTCCACGGACTTGGGCTGAGCGAAGTCGCCGTGGACTTCCGCTTCCTTGAGGAAATGCTCAACGGTCTTCTGCCGCTCGCCAAAGATCATGGGCACGCGGCCGAACGTGGCGAACTCGTTCAACACGAGCATCAAGTACGGGTCCTCCATACCCTTGATCGCCGGGGCCGTGTCCACGTCGCGGCGCATCGCGGCGATGATCGCCAGCGCAGCCTCACGGCTCACTTCCTTGTCCTCGTGACACACGCTCTGGCACTCGTCGTAGTGCTCTTGGTGCTTCCATTCGATGGACGCGCCGTCGACCACGGACACGAGACGGTTGTAATTGTTGGTGTTGTCCGGGCGCTCTTCGACGGAGTGCACCGAAGTCAGGATGGCTGCGGGAGCACCCTTCGCCCACATCCCGCGGCGATGAACGATCGCGTAGCGCTGCGCCGCGATGAGTCGTGGTTCCGCAGGGCCATCGACGCTCAGGGCGTGGGCAAAGCCGTTGCGGATCTGGTTCATCTGCAGATCGGGGCAGTCGGTCAGCAGGCGGCCATAGCCATCTCGCTTCGACATGTCCGCGTGGCAGTGCCAAACGCCGCGGCGCGCGTTCATCGTGGCCATCTTCGCGTTCGCGTACAGCTCCTTGTAGGTCCAGCCCTTCCAGCGGTGGACGGTGCCGTAGCTCTCCAGGGTGTTGAAGCCCGCCAAGCGGTTGGAGGGACCAGCGAATGGCCCCGCCAGCGCGCGGAACGTGTCACCGTCGTTGAAGTAGACCGGAGTCGCCTTCCCGTTGAGGATGACCAAGGTCTCGGGTTCGGCAGCAGCGGTGCTGACCACTGTACCGAGTCCAATCAGAGCCGCCAAAGCGAGCCAGGCGTGCGGGCGATGCCACAGGGGGCGTCGAGCACTCTTGGTTTTCGCCGACGCCTCACCTGGCGCACCGGCCGAGCCGGACACGCGTGGAGATGCACGCCGAAGCATAGGGGGCGCACGAGAACAACAAACGTGGATTGTCGTCAAGACACGAAGCGGCGGTCCGGAACGGTGACATGGAATGTCACCTGCGCGGCGCGCTGCGCGCGCGCCGAGGGTGCAGTGCTCGCAAGCTCGCGTTGATGGGGAAAGCGTCGAGGTTTTCCGCGCGAGAGCCGCAGCGGCGCGATTCCTTCACTCGGCTGTCGGTTTTTTCCCGTGTGAATGCCGCTGCGCGCGAGGAGCGAGTGTCCCGAAGCGTCTCAGGGCTGTGCCGCTTGGGCGACGCACGCGCTTAAATCCTCGCGGAGTGGGGGAGGCCGGCCGTCAGCGCTGCGCTGCGGCAGCGCGATCCGGAGAGCCAGGCGCGCGCCGCGAAGTGACCGCAGGACGGGCGGTCGTCGTCACACAAAGCGCGCTTTCCTGTGCTCGACGTGGGGCGAACACATGCTATGCCGGGCGCTTCGGCTATATTTTGATTGGATCCTTGGAGGTCTCATGAATCTGCGTGCTCTCGCTTGTATTACGGCTTTGGTTTCTGTGCTCCCCATCGGCTTCATGGCCTGCGCGTCGGATCGTAACGACGTAGACAACACCGGCGGCAGCAGCGGCAACGGTGGCAGCGGCGGTAACGGCGCGACCGGTGGCAACGGCGGCAGCAGCGCGAGCGGCGGTACCGCTGGCAACGGTGGCAGCGGCAACGCCGGCAGCGGCGGCACGGGAAGCGGCGCAGAGAACACCGAAGCGGCTTGTTCTGACCAGACCGATAACGACGGCGACAGCTACATCGACTGTGAAGACCGCGATTGCGACAGCACCGACGTGTGCAGCGAGACGGGAGCCGAGTGTAGCGACGGCGTGGACAACGACGGCGATGGCCGCAAGGACTGCTTCGATCCGGATTGCTACGGCAAGACCAACAAGGACCCGGCGTGCGTCTCCGACCCGCCCGAGGCGACTGAGATCTGCGACGACGGCATCGACAACGACGGCAACGGCTTCGTCGACTGCAACGACAACTACTGCCGCTTTACCGCGAAGGATCCGCATTGCGAGATCACGGATCAAGGTTGCAGCGACGGCCTCGACAACGATGGCAACGGCTTCGCCGACTGCAAGGACTTCTCCTGCAGCAAGAACTTCGACGTGACCGTGTGCGAGGGCACTGAGGACACCTGTAGCGACAACGTCGACAACGACGGCAACGGCTTCACCGACTGCGACGACTTCGCTTGTTCGGGTGTGGGCACTTGCCCCTGAGTCTGGTGTCGGAAACGTCCTCCAAGAGCCCAAGCGGTGGCGGTCTGCGGATCGCTGAGCGCTTGGGCTCTGCTCATTTCCTCGGGGAGTTGCGGACAGTGCGAGTATTGGCGGGCGTGGCGGTGTTGGGTGCGCTGGTCTGCCTGGGCGCTTGCGCCCAGGACGCGACCACCGCGGAGGCGGACGCTGGCCAGGGCGGTTCAGCTGGGCAAGGCGGGTCGTCCCAGGGGGGCGCAGGCGGCTCGGCTCAGGGCGGAACTGGGGGCGAGTTCGATGGTGGCCCGAAAGTGCCCACGGAAGTGCGCATCGCAACATTCAACGCGCGCAACCTGTTCAACGACAAGATCGATGGTGAGAGCTGGGTGCTCGATGAGCAATCCAGCACGCTGACGACGGCGCAGTACCAGACCAAGCTGCGGGACACCGCCTCGTTGCTCGCGATGGTCAATGCCGACGTGCTGATGCTCGAGGAAATCGAGAATCGGTCCGTGCTGGACGAGTTGGCCGACCGCCCAGAGATGGGCCGAGCCTACCCTTATCGCTACTTGATTCCGGGGAACGATCCTCGCGGAATCGACATTGGGTTTCTCTCGGTGCGGCCCATCGAGAGCCAGTCCTCGCACAAGGACGATTACTTCGGGCGCATCGATATCACCGGAGGACCGAAGTATCACTACGCCCGAGATTGCCTCGAGATTCATCTGCGGGTGGCGGGGCGTCCACTCATCTTGCTCGGCGTTCACTTCAAGGCAAAGAGCAACGACGACCCCGACAAGCGCTTGGCTGAGGCGCAGCACACACGCTACATCGCGGATTTCCTCGCGGAACAAGATCCGGAAGCGGCAATCGTCATTCTCGGTGACTTCAATGACTTTCCCGGGTCTCCACCGATTGACGCGATCGATGGCTCACCCCGGTTCGAGAGCATTGCGCGGAAGCTTCCCGCCGCGGATGCATGGTCCGTCTACAGCAGCTCGACCAACACTGGGGTCGCGCTCCACGATGACGTGATCGCCAATCCGCTCTTGGGGGCGTACTACGTAGACGGTTCAGCGCGTATCATCCACGACGATGAGCTGCCGCAAAACCTGGCCGACTTGAGCGACCACGCTCCGGTGGCCGGTACGTTCTTGATCCAGCCGTTGCTGTAGCGCGCCAGAGTCGAAGGCGTCCCTCGCCAGGCTGCCCCGTGGTTGACCGCGGGGCGCTCGGCGGGAGATGTTCGCCCGATGAGTGAGGTACGCATCGATCAGCAAGGACACGTCGCCTGGGTGGTGCTGGACCAGCTTGCCAAGCGCAACGCGATGAACCAGGGGATGTGGGAGCAGCTTGCGCAGGTAGCGCGGCAACTCAATCAGACGAGCGACGTGCGCTGCGTGGTGCTGCGAGGGGCGGGCGAGGAAGCGTTCGTGAGCGGCGCCGATATCAGCGAGTTCCACAGCTTGCGCGCGGACCCGGGTCTTGCGCGGGAATATGACCGAACCACCGACGCCGCCTTCGCAGCCTTGCTCGAGTTGGAGATCCCGGTGCTCAGCTGCATCCATGGCTTCTGCGTCGGTGGGGGGCTCGCCATTGCGCTCTGCTCGGACATTCGCTACGCGGCGGAAGATGCGCGTTTCGCGCTGCCACCGGCGCGGCTGGGGATTGGCTATGGGCTGACGAACCTGCAAAACGCGTTGCGCGTCTTGCCTCCAGCTACCGCAAAGGAACTCTTTTTTACCGCGCGGCAATTAGATGCGGTCGAGGCACTGCGGCTCGGACTGGTCTCTCATGTCGTCGCCAAGGCACAGCTCGATGCTCATGTGGCCGACGTTGCCCGCAAGATCTGCGACAATGCCCCCCTCACGCTGCGAGCGGCAAAGAGCGGGATCCGTGCCCTCACCAGTGGTGGCGACACCGCGCTGTTGGTTCGCGCGCAGGGCCAGATCGATGCGTGTTTCGCCAGTCGCGACTACGCCGAGGGCGTCTCGGCGTTTCTGGAGAAGCGGCGCCCGGCGTTTCGCGGAGAGTAGCTCTGGTGGCGCGCAGGCGAGCGCGCGAAATCCGGAGGAAACCTTGGCGTTTGGCGCTAGTCTTCTACACATGGGGATCAGGTGGGCGTGGGGCATTGCGGCCCTGGGTGTGCTCAGCGCTGGCTGCGCTGCAGGTGGCGACATCGAGGACAAGCAGCCTGCCGGCCAGGGCGGAACCACGAACACCGGCGGCGTAGCCGGCAGCGGCGGCAGCGGCGGCAGCGGGGGACAAGGCGGAGCCTCGGGCAGTTCAGGTAGCGGCGGAAGCTCAGGGGCCACCGGGGGGGCGGCTGGAGCTGGCGGCGTTGCCGGTTCCGCGGGGAGCGCTGGTGCAGGTGGAGCCGGTGGGAGCGCTGGCGCCACCGGAGGGAGCGCTGGTGCAGGTGGAGCCGGTGGGAGCGCTGGTACAGGCGGGGTCGCGGGTACCGGGGGGACGGGTGGAACCGGAGGAGCCGTCGCGAACGAGGCGCTCGTCGCCGTGGGCTTGACCGGCTCGGTGGCGATCCGAGGCTTCTATCTCGGGTCCAACTGGACCACTGACAGCGTAGGCCAGTCCACAGAGAGCGGCTGTGCGGTGAGCGCTGGCAAGCTGGGAGGGATGGTCGTGGTACGCGCTCTGGGTAACAAGCTCCGCTCGATGACCGTCGATACCGCAGGGAACTGGAGCGCGTTCGCTGACGTCGGGAGCGGCACCACGCGAGCGAAGCCCGCGGTGACCACGACTAGCAACGGCATACACCGACTTGTCTTCCACGGCGAAGACTTCAAGTACTACTCCGCCAACTACGGTGCTGGAGCGTGGGATGCCTTCGCCAGTGTTGGCAACCCTCAGGCATTTGGCCCGCTCGAAGTCGGCATCGCGGCGCGGGACGCTGGCTTCGGGATCACCTACAAGGGTGACAACACCAGACTCATCACGCAGATCTTCAGCGGGGTGTGGGATCCAACCGGCACCGATCAGGGGAGCTCAGCCGTGGTTGGCAGTGCCGCCCCCGTGATCGCGGGACGAGCATCCGACTACGTCGTGGTCTTCGAGCGGAGTTCGGATCACACCCTGCAGTGGATCTCGGGGGTGAACGGGACCGGCTGGAGTGCGCCCAAGGCCGTAGGCGGTCCAGCCAATGATCGCGAGCTCGCCATCACCGCAACGGACTCAGGGGACGTCGTTTTGGCCTGGGTTTCTGCGACCGATCAGTCCCTCTACGCGGCAAGGCTCTCCGGAGCGACCTGGGATGTCGTCCAAGTGGACAGCTTTGGTCAGCAAGGGGCCCCGGCGCTGGCTCCCGGCGTGGCAGGTCACGACGCGGAAATGGTGTTCGTGCGCGGCAGCGCGCTGCAGCACACGAGCCTCACTGCAAGCGGCTGGAGCACGGAAACGCCGATCGCATCTGGGGCGCCTCAGTTTGCAGGGCTCGCGCGTATGCGCTGGTGACACCCATGAGGCGGCTTTGGCTCTGGTGTCTGCTCGGCGGCTCTGCCTGCGCGCCCAAGGACGCAGCCCCCGCCGCCGACCCGGCGCGGCCGCCGGGCACAGGCCACACGCAGGCAACCGAACCGGTGGCGCCCCCGCCTGCGCAGGATGGAGGCGCGCGCCTGTTGGCCGACTACTTGGC
>JAWKRD010000050.1:0-58764 GCA_041389805.1 Polyangiaceae bacterium
CCAACGGCTGTCTACCTGGACATCCCGCTTCCAGGCTCACCACCTGCTCCGCAGTGCCCGCCACCGAGATCTGTGACGGCCTCGACAACGACTGCGACAACCAGATCGACGAAGTCGCTCCCACAGCCTGCGACGTCCCTGGTCAGACTGGCCTCAACTACGGGCCCAACTCCCAGTGCAAGCGCGGCACCAAGCCCTGCAACGGCACCTGCACCGGATACGTCGGGCCCAGCCCGGAGATCTGCGACGGCATCGACAACGACTGCGACGGCAGCGTCGATGAAGGCACGTTGCCCGGCGAAGGCAACGAGTGCGGCACCAACGCCGGCCAGTGTCAGAAGGGTCTGACCGACTGTGTCGGTGGCGTCCTCGTCTGCTCCGGTGGCACCCCGCCGGCTCCCGAGGTCTGCAACGGGGTCGACGACGACTGCAACGGCATCACCGACGACGCGCCCCTCATGGACGCGCCCACCAACTCGGCGTGCTGGAATACCAGCCCCACGGGCTGCACCCCGCCGCCGGGTTGTCAGCATCAAGGCCTCGCCTGGTGTCCGCCTCCGGGCGCCACCTGCCAAGGCAACGGCACCCTCACCTCGCCCTGCCAGACCGGCACCCTCGTGTGTGACGGACTCAACGGCTGGGCCTGCTCTGGTGGCACCGTGCCCTCGAGCGAGGTCTGCGACGGCGCCGACAACAACTGCAACGGACAGACTGACGACGCTCTCGGCTCTCCCGTGGGCGATGCCTGCGGCATCGACACCGGGGAGTGCTCCAAGGGCACCAACATCTGCGACAACGGCACCCTCAAGTGCCAGGGCGGACAAGGTCCAGTCGCGGAGACCTGCGACGGCAAGGACAACGACTGCGACAACCAGATCGACAACGGAATTCCCCTCGGAAACGCCTGCAACGCAACCTACGACACCACCCTCTACCCGGGTAACCGCGACCAGGGTGAGTGCCGTCCAGGTGTCCTCGCCTGCGATACCCAGGGCTCTGGCACCCTCATCTGCAACGGCGGCGTCGGACCCACTCCCGAAGTCTGCGACGGCAAGGACAACGACTGCGACGGACAGGTCGATGAAGCTGGGCCCGCTCCCGACGGAATCGATGGCACCGCAGATCCAAACGACCCCACCCGCAAGATCGGCGACGCCTGTGGCTCATCCGAGGGTCAGTGCACACCGGGCAAGCTCGCCTGCGTCCAAGGCTCCGTCGTTTGCTCCGGTGGCGTCGGGCCGCAGCCGGAAACCTGCGACTGCCTGGACAACGACTGCGACGGGCAGGTCGACGAAGACGCGAGTCCCAACGAGCAAGCCCTCTGCAACCCGGGCAAGACCTGCGTCGAAGCCAGCGCTGGCAACTGCCAATGCGCCGAGCCCTGTGGCTCTGGTGAGTTCAAGTGCCCAACTGGCTCCGACTGCAAGAACGTCGACCGCTCGGGCACCGACACGCCAGCCGGAGACTTCTGTGTCTCGGATCCCTGCGGAGACTGCTCCACCAAGACCACCTTCAACACCAACGGCTCGCTCGCCTGCGGACCCGAAGGCACCCCCAACATCGGCGGACGCACCGTCCCCGTCTGTGAGTGCAAGGGACAAGCGGGCTGCCAGGGACCCTGCTACGGCATCGCCTGTCCCGATGGACAGCAGTGCGTCCCCTACGGCCGCTTCGCTGGCGAGTGTCGCCCAGACACCAACTGCAACTTCTTCGGATGCACGGGCGGACTCACCTGCCACAACGGCGCCTGCGTCGATGACCCCTGCGATCCGAATCCCTGCCAGGCAGGAGAAGTCTGCAAGCCCAACGGCACCTTCACCGACGCCACCTGCACCGGATCCTGCGCCGACGTCTCCTGCCAAGCGGGCGAGGTCTGCAAGGGAGGCACCTGCGAGCCTACCGGTTGTACCGGTGACTGCCCCGCGGGCCAGGTCTGCAAGGGAGAGCAAGACGCCGGCTTCGACTGCGCCGACAGCTCTTGCATGAATCCCTTCTGCGATGACGGCAGCACCTGCGATCCAGTCGACGGCTCGTGCGGTGACGACCCCTGCGCTGGTGTGCTCTGCCCCACCGGTCAGGAGTGCCGTGATGGCGAGTGTTACACCGAGACCACCAGCAGTGGTGGCACCGGCGGAACCGGTGGCGGCGCCAACGGGGGTGCAGCTGGCAACGGCGGCAACGCCGGCAGCGCTGGCACCGCCGCTGGCGGCAACGCCGGCAACGCGGGCAACGCCGGAAGCTCTTCTGAAGAGCCGAACGGGATCTGGGGTCTGGCGACCGGCGGTGGCGGCTGCGCTTGTCGTACTCAACCCGGTGGTTCTCGTCAGGGGATCTGGCTTGGGCTGCTGCTCATTGGACTGATCCGGCGTCGGCGCTCCGCCGCGAAGTCTGCGCGCGCGGGCGCACGGTAAAGGCTGCGTGCAGTAAGCCGCTACGGCGACAGCTGAGCGAATGGCACTGGCACTGTCCTTCAGTGCCAGGCCGCCACTCGTCAGCAGTCACTCGCCACTCGGCCTTGGCGCTGCCACGTGCGTGCGTCCGAAGCACCTGCGTCCAAAGCACGCCTCCGCACTGGAAAATCGCTCGGTCGAAAATCAGACGCCAGCCGAGAACAGACAGAACAGGCGCCCCAACCATCGACATGAGCGAATGAGAGCAAGTGCGCCCTCCCCCCACACACGCGCTGAACGTCCAGGTTGCCGCGGGCGCTCACAACAGGCGTCGGGTGCTCCCGTGCTCGAGCGGCTCCCGTGCTCGAGCGGCTCCCGTGCTCGAGCGGCTCCCGTGCTCGAGCGGCTCCCGTGCGAGCGGCTTGCTTGGAACGCGTCGCGACGCCAAGCGCGGAAAGTGAAAACTCGCCTGGAATCCGAGGGAAGATTTTGAGATCCTCGTAAGGCTTGGCAGAGGATGGCTCGCGGTTGGCGCTAAGGCGCAGCGGCTCAGAGTTCGTCCACGGATACGCGACTGGGAGACGAAACGTGGGACACAAGACTTCACGCTTAGGGCCTTTGGCCCTGGCAGCGCTGGCCAGCTTGGGTGTGGTGGCTGGCTGGACATCGCAAGCCCAGGCCCAGAACTGCAGCTCGGCGAACCCGTCTGACTGGCCCGCTGCCTCGCGGCCTTACTTCATGCTCGCCGTGGACACGTCAGGCTCCATGACGGCCTGCACCACCCCACCCACGAACTACGATCAGGAGTGCAACCGGAACGCTGCTGGCTACAAGCTGAACTCCTGCGGTCAGAACCCGAGCCGCATGAACGACGCCAAGTGCGCTCTACGTCAGACGGTCCAAGCGTTCTCTGGTCAGGTGAACTTCGGTCTCGCAACGTTCGCGACCGCGATCGGGAACTGCGGACCAACCGCCGGCGCGTGCAACAGCGACTGCGACCCGTTCACCGGCGGCACCTGCGGGGCTGACGACTACCAGTGTGACACCTTTTGTTTCCAGGAGGAAATCGACACCGCGGGCACGTGCGCGGGTTGTGGACCGCGTCCTGGGAACTCGACGACCCGAGCAGGCGCCTTCATTCGCGTGCCTATGCAGACGGACGACTTCTGGAACAGTCCGCCTCAGGCAAGCAACACCAACAGCGTGCTCGCCTGGTTCGACGACAACTGCAACAACGGCATGGAGACCTACGCGTCGGGCTCGACACCGCTCAACGGCATGCTGCGTGACATGCGGCGCTACTTCGCAAGCAGCTGGTCCGCGCCCGACGGCAGCGTGACGTACACCACGCCCCTAGCTGCGCAGGACCGCGCCGGAACCGGCGTGAACGGCAGCACCGCTTGCCGCGACGTCAACGTCATCCTCATCACAGACGGTGACGAGACGTGTGACTCCCAAGCCAACGCGGTGAGCGCGGCGCAAGCGCTCTACGCCACCGGCGTCAGCGTCGGCGGCAAGACCTACAAGATCCGCACCCACGTGATCAACTTCGCCGGTGGCACGCAAGCCAACACGGACGCGATCGCTGCGGCCGGCGGTACGACCGCGTCGTTGTTCGCTACCGACGAGAACACGCTGTCCGTCGCGCTGGCCACGATCATCTCCTCGGCAATCCGCCCGGAAAACTGCAACAACGTCGATGACAACTGCAACGGCTGCATCGACGAGGGGTACGCGCACTACTGCAACACCCGCACCGACTGCTGCACTGGCAGCCGCGCGACCTGTCTCTCGCAGTACGCCACCTCCGTCGCCAGCGGTACCCCAGACGTCACCAAGATCCCCTGCGTGACCTCCGCACAGTCAGCTAACCCGACCCTCGGCCTCTGCCCCAACGCGGGCGAGCAGTGCAACGGCGCTGACGACAACTGCGATGGTCAGACCGACGAAGGCTTCGGCGACCCCGTCTGCTGTCCGATGCCTGAGACCTGCAACGGCGTCGACGACAACTGCGATGGCATCGTCGACAACGCCTCCGGCTCGTCAGCGCCGTTCTCGCTCCCCGGATGCTCGCAGTGCGTGCCCTCCGCGGAGATCTGCGACGGCTGCGACAACGACTGCGATGGCCAGGTCGACGAAGGCATCGCTGCCATTCCCTGCGGATTCAGCCCGCCGGCAAACTGCGCTGGCGTCCGCTCCTGTCCCGCAGGTGGCACTGTCGCGACACCCAACGGCTGTCTGCCTGGACATCCCGCTTCCAGGCTCACCACCTGCTCCGCAGTGCCCGCCACCGAGATCTGTGACGGCCTTGACAACGACTGCGACAACCAGATCGACGAAGTCGCTCCCACAGCCTGCGACGTCCCTGGTCAGACTGGCCTCAACTACGGGCCCAACTCCCAGTGCAAGCGCGGCACCAAGCCCTGCAACGGCACCTGCACGGATACGTCGGGCCCAGCCCGGAGATCTGCGACGGCATCGACAACGACTGCGACGGCAGCGTCGATGAAGGCACGTTGCCCGGCGAAGGCAACGAGTGCGGCACCAACGCCGGCCAGTGTCAGAAGGGTCTGACCGACTGTGTCGGTGGCGTCCTCGTCTGCTCCGGTGGCACCCCGCCGGCTCCCGAGGTCTGCAACAGGGTCGACGACGACTGCAACGGCATCACCGACGACGCGCCCTCATGGACGCGCCCACCAACTCGGCGTGCTGGAATACCAGCCCCACGGGCTGCACCCCGCCGCCGGGTTGTCAGCATCAAGGCCTCGCCTGGTGTCCGCCTCCGGGCGCCACCTGCCAAGGCAACGGCACCCTCACCTCGCCCTGCCAGACCGGCACCCTCGTGTGTGACGGACTCAACGGCTGGCCTGCTCTGGTGGCACCGTGCCCTCGAGCGAGGTCTGCGACGGCGCCGACAACAACTGCAACGGACAGACTGACGACTCTCGGCTCTCCCGTGGGCGATGCCTGCGGCATCGACACCGGGAGTGCTCCAAGGGCACCAACATCTGCGACAACGGCACCCTCAGTGCCAGGGCGGACAAGGTCCAGTCGCGGAGACCTGCGACGGCAAGGACAACGACTGCGACAACCAGATCGACAACGGAATTCCCCTCGGAAACGCCTGCAACGCAACCTACGACACCACCCTCTACCCGGCAACCGCGACCAGGGTGAGTGCCGTCCAGGTGTCCTCGCCTGCGATACCCAGGGCTCTGGCACCTCATCTGCAACGGCGGCGTCGGACCCACTCCCGAAGTCTGCGACGGCAAGGACAACGACTGCGACGGACAGGTCGATGAAGCTGGGCCCGCTCCCGACGGAATCGATGGCACCGCAGATCCAAACGACCCCACCCGCAAGATCGGCGACGCCGTGGCTCATCCGAGGGTCAGTGCACACCGGGCAAGCTCGCCTGCGTCCAAGGCTCCGTCGTTTGCTCCGGTGGCGTCGGGCCGCAGCCGGAAACCTGCGACTGCCTGGACAACGACTGCGACGGGCAGGTCGACGAAGACGCGAGTCCCAACGAGCAAGCCCTCTGCAACCCGGGCAAGACCTGCGTCGAAGCCAGCGCTGGCAACTGCCAATGCGCCGAGCCCTGTGGCTCTGGTGAGTTCAAGTGCCCAACTGGCTCCGACTGCAAGAACGTCGACCGCTCGGGCACCGACACGCCAGCCGGAGACTTCTGTGTCTCGGATCCTGCGAGACTGCTCCACCAAGACCACCTTCAACACCAACGGCTCGCTCGCCTGCGGACCCGAAGGCACCCTCAACATCGGCGGACGCACCGTCCCCGTCTGTGAGTGCAAGGGACAAGCGGGCTGCCAGGGACCCTGCTACGGCATCGCCTGTCCCGATGGACAGCAGTGCGTCCCCTACGGCCGCTTCGCTGGCGAGTGTCGCCCAGACACCAACTGCAACTTCTTCGGATGCACGGGCGGACTCACCTGCCACAACGGCGCCTGCGTCGATGACCCCCGCGATCCGAATCCCTGCCAGGCAGGAGAAGTCTGCAAGCCCAACGGCACCTTCACCGACGCCACCTGCACCGGATCCTGCGCCGACGTCTCCTGCCAAGCGGGCGAGGTCTGCAAGGGAGGCACCTGCGAGCCTACCGGTTGTACCGGTGACTGCTGCCCCGCGGGCCAGGTCTGCAAGGGAGAGCAAGACGCCGGCTTCGACTGCGCCGACAGCTCTTGCATGAATCCCTTCGCGATGACGGCAGCACCTGCGATCCAGTCGACGGCTCGTGCGGTGACGAGCCCTGCGCTGGTGTGCTCTGCCCCACCGGTCGGGAGTGCCGTGATGGCGAGTGTTACACCGAGACCACCAGCAGTGGTGGCACCGGCGGAACCGGTGGCGGCGCCAACGGGGGTGCAGCCGGCAACGGCGGCAACGCCGGCAGCGCTGGCACCGCCGCTGGCGGCAACGCTGGCAACGCGGGCAACGCAGGCAGCTCCTCGGAGGCCCCGAAGGGCGTCTGGGGTCTGGCTACCGGCGGTGGCGGCTGTGCCTGCCGAGTAAATCAGCGTGGAAATTCCGCTGGACTGGCCTTCGCTGGCCTTGGTCTGGCCCTTGTTTGGATGCGACGCCGCAAACGGCGTCCCTTTGGCGCGCAAAAGTCGGAAGGAGCCTCGAAATGAGACCCCACGTTTGGACCGCACTCCTAGTCGCCGGAGCCACCGCGCTCACCGGCCTCATGGGTTGCGCGACTGAGAGCTATTGCTTCGATCAGTGTGACGGTGACGGGAAGAACAACGGTGGCAGCGGTGGAACCAGCGCTGACGCCGGCAAACTCGACGGCTTCGGCATCGATTCCGGAACCGGCGGCTTCATCCAGGTGGACAGCGGCTCTGACGCTGCCAAGCCGGACGGCTGTCTAGACCAGGAGCTGTGCAACGGGCTCGACGACAACTGCAACGGGGAGATCGACGAAAACATCGACTACACCCGCCCGCAGAACTGCGGCAACTGCGCGACGAACTGCACGTTGGGCGAACACCTGGTGAATCCAGGCTGCACCCCACCCTCGGTCACGGACGGGACTCAGGCCGGTACCTGTACGTACGAGAAGTGCGAGTCCGAGTTCTACGACCTGAACGGCGATCCGAAGGATGGTTGTGAGTACTACTGTCCGTGGAATCCCGACGGCAGCGTGACGACCGACAGTGGCGGCACCACCGCCCAGGTGTGTGGCCGTGACGATGACTGTGACGGCACCGTCGACGAAGACGTGAACACCTGCAACGACGTGCTCAACTGTGGTCGCTGCGGGAAGAAGTGCGTGATCCCGAATGGCACCGCCAAGTGCGAGACCACCGCCGGCTCTGGAGCCAGCTGCGACGAGACCAACACGAAGTGCCAGATCGACCAGTGCGATCCTGGCTTCTACGATGTCGACGGCTCACCGGATAACGGCTGCGAGTACCAGTGCTCCGTGGCGACGCCCGGTCCCGAAGTGTGCGACGGCATCGACAACGACTGCGACGGCCTGATCGACAACGCTGACCCCAGCCTCGAGACCGACGACGCCAACGTTGGCAAGGACTGCTTCGGCGGCGCTTCGGGTG
This sequence comes from Polyangiaceae bacterium, assembly GCA_041389805.1. Taxonomy (GTDB): domain Bacteria; phylum Myxococcota_A; class Polyangia; order Polyangiales; family Polyangiaceae; genus JAHBVY01. The sequence goes on from JAWKRD010000050.1 coordinate 7,961, forward strand.
AGTGCTCGACCGCCGCTCACAAGGGCAAGAGCAAGTGCATCGGAGGCAGCGTCACTTGCTGCGACACGAGCTCGGACCAGAAGTCAGGCACGAACCCGAACTTCCCAGCGACTGGTGTCCGCAACGGCATCTGCAAGGGCGACTCGGCGCCGTTCGTGCTGCGTCCAGGGGACATTCAGGAAACCTGCAACGGCAAGGACGACGACTGCGACAACCAGGTCGACGACTCTCCGATCGACGTGGGCGGCACCTGTGGATCCTCCGTGGGCTCCTGCCGCACGGGAACGATCCAGTGCATCAGCGGCGCTCCCTCCTGTCAGGGCGCAGTGGATCCGACCCCGGACATCTGCAACGGTCGCGATGACAACTGCGACGGCGTGATCGACGGCGTCGTGGTGACACCAGCCAAGGCGTGCACCTCGAACGCCCAGTGCACTGGCGGCGCAACCTGCGTGAACAACCTCTGCACCGCTGACGCAGTGGGTATGGGCGTCGCGTGCGACGTCCCACCTGCGGCGCCCCCCGGCGCGACCACGCCCTGCAGCGCCGGAACGCTGCGCTGCCAGGGCGGCAGTCCGGTCTGTAACGGGTCCGTCAAGGCGACCTCCACCACCGACACCTGCGGAGTGGATGCGAACTGCGATGGAACGCTGAGCAGCCAGCCAGACCTCCAGAACGACGTGCGCAACTGCGGTGCCTGTGGCCGCGATTGCTTCGCGCTCAACGGCGGCAACGGCAACTGGACGTGTAACGCAGGCACCTGCGCCTTCGCAGGCTGCAAGAGCGGCTTCATCGATTGCTCAGGCTCCAGCAACGACTGTGAAACGGCGTGCTCCGGTAGCTCCGGTGCGACCGAGTTGTGTAACGGTATCGACGACAACTGCGACTGCCAGGTCGACAACGTGGCGGCGGCCAACAAGCCCACGCCAGCACAGGTCTGCGGTGTGAGCCCGGCCGCCACGGATCCAAACTGCACCACGAACGTCGCGGTTGCCTGTCAGTCTGCCTCCTGGCGCTGCACGTTCCCCTCGGGCTACTGCACTGGCGGCTTCCCGGACTACTGCAGCAGCCCGGACAACACGTGCAACGCCAAGGACGACAACTGCAACGGCACGATCGATGACGACTTCCAGCTCGCGGTCACAGGCCCGACCGGCAACTACGTCGGCAAGTCCTGCTTCAGCGACGATGGCAAGCCGACCAGCGACGGTATCTGCCGCACATCAGGCACCTACCAGTGTGATCCCGGCAACTCCGCACAGACCAAGTGCACCGCCGTGAAGAACACTACCCTGGCGAGCGCGGAGCTCTGCGACGCCTTGGACAACGACTGCGACGGCGACGTGGACGAGACGTTCAACGCCCCGGGCAGCGACCCCCGCCACGTGGCCCCCGCAGTTCGCAACCTCGGCAACGGCGTGTACATGTACATGTACGAGGCCTCGCGCCCCGGCGCTACGGCCACCAACCCCGGGACCGGCAACGGCTGGCACAGCAACCCGCCGAGCACCGAGACCGCAGACGAGACCCTGTCTTGCTCGGTCCCGAGCGTCGTCCCCTGGTTCAACGTCACGCCGGCGGAAGCCGCACAGACCTGCGCCGCTGTCGGCGGTCGCCTGTGCAACATCACCGATTGGCAAACGGCCTGCCGCGGTCCAGGTGGCAGCTGTACCCGTGGCTACGCACCGGCGAGCGCCTGTACCTCGAACGGTTCGTATCCCCAGGGTAATCCGCACTGCAACATCGGGCCCTACGACTGGGACGGCAACGCGGCAAACGGCGTGACGGATGGCTTGCTGCCAACCGCCTACACCGGCGGCGCGGCGTCCCCGACGCTGTCGAACTGCCGCGCCGACTGGAGTGGAAGCACCGACTTCTTCGACATCATGGGCAACCTGCGTGAGATCACCTGGAACCGCAGCACGACGGCGAGCAACAACTGCACGCCCGAGAACCCCAACGACGCGAACTGCTTGTTCAGCCTGATGGGCGGTGCCTACGACACCCAGTCGGAGGACGGCGCGAGCTGTAGCTTCAGCTTCTACACGGTCAACACGTCGTTCAAGCTGTTCGACGTGGGCTTCCGCTGCTGCTTCGACTCGAACCCGCAGTAGCGCCAGGCAGGCATAAAGGAACGACAGGCCGGTGGCACCCCACCGGCCTGTTGGCTTTTGTGCTCCAGGAGATCGCGCCCGAAGCACGGGAACCGTGCCTGGAGGATTCAGCGGTGTAGGATGCGCGCCATGACGCCGGTCGAGCTAATCATCAAGAAGCGGGATGGCCAGGAGCATCCATCAGAGGAAATCCAGGCGCTGATCACGGGCTACCTGAAGGGCGACGTCGCCGACTACCAAATGAGTGCCTGGCTCATGGCAGCCTTCTTGCGCGGCCTGAGTGACAGGGAAACGGTGACGCTAACTCAAGCCATGCTGCGCTCCGGCGACGTGCTCGAGCTGCCGAGTGTGAAAGCAACCAAGGTCGACAAGCACTCGACCGGCGGCGTCGGGGACAAGATCAGCATTTGCCTCGCCCCGTTGGTCGCGGCCTGCGGCGTCGCCGTCCCCATGATTTCCGGGCGGGGGTTAGGTCATACCGGTGGCACCCTGGACAAACTCGAAGCAATCGCGGGCTACCGAGTCGATCTCGACACGAAGCGCTTCGAAAAGACGGTGCGCGAAGTCGGCACGTCGATGATCGGACAGACGGAGCACCTCGCCCCGGCAGACCGACGCATCTACGCCTTGCGCGACGTCACGGGCACCGTCGAGTGCATCCCGCTGATCGTGGCGAGCATTCTGTCGAAGAAGCTAGCAGAAGGCATCGATGGACTGGTGCTCGACGTCAAGGTCGGACGTGGCGCGTTCATGAAAGACATTGATTCCGCACGGCATCTCGCCAAGGCCCTGGTCCGCGTGGGACGCGGCGCAGGGAAGCAGGTGGTCGCATTGCTGACGGACATGTCCGCTCCAATCGGGAACACGATCGGCAACTCCCTCGAGACCCGCGAAGCGATCGAGGTCCTACACGGCAAGGGGCCGAGCGATACCCTAGAGCTGACCCTTGCGCTCGGCGCCGAGATGCTGGTGCTGGGCGGCGCCTGCAAACGCACGGCTGAAGGTCGTAAACTTCTGGCGGCAGCGATCAGCGATGGCCGCGGGCGCAAGACATTCGCGGCCATGGTGAAAGCGCACGGGGGCGACGCTCGCGTCGTTGAAGAACCGGATCGACTCCCCGTCAGCAAGCATCGCGTCGCGGTGACTGCCGAGAAGGGCGGTTTCATCCACGCGTGCGACCCACTCGAACTCGGCTTGAGCGCACTGGAGCTAGGAGCCGGCCGCAAGCGTAAGGAAGACACCATCGATCCCGCCGTAGGCATCGAGCTTGCGAAGAACCGGGGTGACCAGGTCAAAGCGGGAGAGACGCTCTGCTGGCTCCACGTCCAGCGCCCCAAGGACGCTGACGCGATCAGCGCGAGAGTGCGCAGTGCCTACACGCTGAAGCGCGGCGCGCCGCCAAGCACACCGCTCGTGCTCGAGCGCCTGAGCAAGTGAGGCGCCAGGCGGCTGAGCGAGTGATGCGTCTCGCGCGTGAGCGCACGTCGCTGCTTCGAGTCGCGTCGACCTTCAGCGTACTGTGCCTCTGCTTGCTTTGCAGCGGCGGCGCACATGCCGCAGACGAAGACCCGTGGTGGGGCCGAGACAAAGCGCTCCACTTCGGTGTTTCCGCGGGGTTAGGTGCTGGAGGCTACGCTGCGTCGGCGCTCTTCTTGGAGCCGTACACCTCGCGGGTGCTGAGCGGCGCCGCCTTCTCCCTGAGCCTCGGGGTGGCGAAGGAGGTGTACGATGCCACCGGCGCTGGGGACCCGTCTTGGAAGGACCTGACTTGGGATCTCATTGGGACGGGCGTCGGTGTTGGGATTGCCTTGCTTTTGGACTTGGCGATCCGCGGCGGACCTCCCCCCCAAACCCAGGGTCAAGCGCTGCAAGGGCTGCACCTGAGCTGGTGAGCCGGATCCAACGTGGCCCAGCTGCCGCGTTGACACTATCCTCGCGGCCATGTCGTTGATGGAAGGCAAGGTCGCGGTCGTTACGGGTGCTGGCGGAGGCATCGGCGCAGCAACCGCAGAGCTCTTGGCGCGCGAAGGCGCAAAGGTGGTGGTGAACGATCTGGGCGGCCCGCGCGACGGCTCAGGTAGCGACGCGACTGCCGCCGAAGAAGTCGTTGCACGCATTCGCGACGCGGGTGGTGAGGCAATCTCCGACGCCCACAGCGTGGCAACACCTAGCGGCGCCCAGGGCATCCTGGACAGCGCGCTCAGCGCATTCGGGCGTCTCGACGTCTGGATCAACAACGCGGGCATCCTGCGGGACAAGACGCTGCTCAAGCTCGAGGGGAGCGACTGGGATGCGGTGATCGACGTGCACTTGAAGGGCAGTTTCCTGTGCACGCAGGTTGCCGCACGGCAACTGAGGGCCCAGGGTGGCGGTGGCAGCATCATCAACACCACGAGCGTCTCCGGGATGTTGGGTAACTTCGGGCAGACGAACTACTCGGCAGCGAAGGCCGGCATCTACGGGCTCACGCGGACGGCTTCCATCGAGCTGCAGCGTTTCGAGATCCGAGTGAACGCCGTGGCGCCAATCGCCAAGACGCGGATGACCGAGGATCTTCCGATGTTCGCCAAGGTGGAAAGCATGACGCCGGAGCACGTCGCCCCCGTGCATTTGTTCCTCGCCAGCGATCTGAGCCAGGAGGTCACGGGCCAGGTGCTCACGGTCGCTGGTGGCAAGCTCGCCGCGTACAAAGTGGTCGAGAGCGCCGGGCGCTTCAAAGAGGGCTCCAACGGGATCTGGGAAGCCTCTGAAATCGCCGAGCATTTCCCGTCGATCACGAAGCTGTAACCGAGCGTCTGCGCACACCAGGGGCGCGCCTGCATCGCGCCCGGGTTTTTCGCTGCACCAGAGCACGCCCCTGCGGTGCGAGGCGCGAAGTCGCGTCAGCCGCCGCGCGTTGCTGGCGGCAGGGGCGGGTGTTAGGTTTTCCTTCCGAGGGCACCAGGTCCCCCATGGGGCGCCGTGGGCAGTGCTCGGCAGAACTCAATGAAGCGCGAGCCGTACCCCACGTCAGTGATCGCCATCCCTCTGGGGCTGTGGGTCGCTGCGGCAATCGTCGCCCACATGGTCTGGGCCGGCGGCGCCGAGGTCGGCAACAAGGTGATCGAGCAGCAGCTCGACGTGGGGCTGTTCGCCGATCGGGTCGGCGGCTACTTCGGCTCTGGTAGCGGCGCCAACGAGCTAGAGGTCTCGCTGCTGGAGATCCCGAAAGAGGATCCCACCCCGGCAAAGGACGACGACCAGACGCCGGAAGAGGAAGCGGAACCCACGGAAAAGAGCAAGGAGAAGCCGAAGGACAACCCCGAGGCCCCGCTGCCCGACGATCCGGAGAAGCCGAAGCCCCCGCCCCCTGAGCCTGAGAAGAAGCTCGTCGAAAAGAAGAAGCCCGAGGAGAAGAAGGCACCCGAGGAAGAGAAGCAAAAGCCTCAGGTGTTGCCCGATCCGAAGAACCGGGTGGCGGTCCAGCAGCACCAGGACGAAGACGAAGAGGACAACCCCGACGCGGAGTTCATCGCGGAGAAGGCCCGCAAGGTCGCCGAGCAGACTCAAGCTCGCATCACGTCCACGGACAAGAACGACCCCGAGCCGAATCCGGGAGCGACTCACTCCAGTGCCGCAGACAATCCCGGGAACGCCGAGGAGACGGACGTAAAGCAGTCTGAGGATTCCCCCGGGGAAATGGCTCAAGCGCCCAACGACAAGGCAACCACGCCGAAGCCTGGTGAAGAAGCCAGCGCCACCCCGCGAGTCGAAGGCAGCGGGCGTGATGACCTGGTGCACAAGCAGAAGGCTGACCCGGAGCAGAAGGACGGCCGCGACAAGGGCAAAGAGGACTCCGAGAGCAAGGCGAAGGCCGCTTCTGCAGGTCAGGAAGAAGAGAAGGGTTCGAAGGCCGTGGATGGCTCTCCGGACCTCATGACGTCTCCCGACGGAAGCGATCCGGTGGCGCCCGGTCGCAAAGCCAAGAAGGCCAAGAAGGGCCACAAGGCGCGCAAGAAGCGGCTGCCTCCACCGCGCAGGAAGAATCGTCTGCTCGGCTTCGGTGCGGGCGGAAAGACGAAGGACGGCATCAACCTGAACCTCCAGCAAGACAGCGCCCTCGACGTGATGGGACGCGGCGAGCTCGCCCGGCTGCGCAAGCTCGATGGAGAGCGGCGACGCAGCAAGCACCGCGGCACCTGGAAAGCCGTTGGCCTGGAGCGCTGGAAGAGCGCCATCGAGAACTACGTCGCAAAGGTCAAGCCCGGGAACCAAACGGCTCTGAACGCTGCACGGGTGCCGTTCGCGCGTTACCTGAACGAGATCCACAACCGCTTGCACCCGGTGTTCGCGGACTCGTTCTTGGCGTCCCTGTCTCGGCTGCCAAACGACCACCCGATGAATCGGCCCGACCTGAGGACCAACCTCGAGATCATCGTGAGCCGGACCGACGGACGTCTGGTCGACATGGGTGTGACGCGCTCGAGTGGTGTGACAGCGTTCGATGTCGCCGCCCTGGAGGCGGTCAAGCGCGCGTCTCCGTTTGGAGCGCCGCCCAGCTCGATCGTGTCCCCAGACGGAAACGTGTACTTGCACTGGGAGTTCTATCGCGACCCCTGGTACGCCTGCTCCACGTATTTCGCGCGCCCATTCATCCTGAAGGCAGCGCCGGGGAGCAAGCCGCCAAGCGTGGAACCCCCGAAGTTCGGGCCTCGGGAAGAGGCGCCCGGCCGAACGGGCTCGCTCTGGTTGCCCGACGAGCTGCGTATGCCTGACGAGCCGTGGTTGCCCCTCGAGCTGGAACCGCCGCCCGAACACGCTTCCCGCGACTGAGCACCTCTCACTGCCGCGGCCGAAGTCCCGAAGATCTGCCGACAAAACTGGTCAGCGGTCGCGGAGGCCACTAGCGTTTGGCTGTGCCTGCCCCGGGAGAGTCCGACCCAATGGAGTCCGCCGAGGACGCCACAGAGCCCGTTGCTCCCCCGTCCGCGTCTCCCAGCGAAGGTGCTGAGACAGCGGCCGAACCTGTCGCGCGCCCGAAGGCGAACGCCCAAGATCTGACGGCGCCGCCCGCATTACCCATGGCCGCAATGGTCGCGTGGCTCTTGCTCTGCGCGAGCGTATTTGGTCGGGCTCTGGCACCTGCACTGCCAGGCGCCAGAGCAGGCTTCGAGCGCTGGATCACCTGGGGAGATCGCTTCGGTTCCATCTTCAGCCAGGCTGCGCTGTTGGTGGGCACCGTGACAACCGTCCTCTTGCTACTCACCAACCTGAAGCAAAACGGACTCGGGATCGTCTATCGCCTGCTCATGGCGGTGTTCGGAGCCGGCACGCTGACAGTCGTCATGACGGCGCACCGACACCGTATCCGCGCGGATTCTGTTCTGGTGGTCGCGTTGGTCACCAGCGTGCTGGCGTTCTGGTCCAGCTTGCCTGCGGCGCGCAATCCCCGCTCGCGAGGTGCGGCGCTCGTGCTACTCACCGCCGGGCTCAGCGCTCTGACCCATACGATTGCGCGGGCTCTCGCCATCTACGCCTCGGACAATGCGCTCGTGTCGCTTTTTGGAGTGGCCCGAGGCGTCGCGACCGTGGGGATGCTCTTTGACATCGCCGCGCTGGTGCTGAGTGTGCTGTGGTTGTGGGTGCCAAAACCCAAGGTGGGTGCGATGGTCCTCGGCATCGGCACGCTGCTCGCCGTGCTGTTGGTCGGTGCCGCGGCTTCGGGCTCCTCGCCAGATGCAAGCCTGTTCTCGGTACTAGCGGATCGCGCCCTCACCGAGCTGACGCAGCATCCGGCACCCCTGGTGCCTCAAGCGGTGAGAGCTGGTGTTGAAGTCCTAGCCTTCGCGCTCGCCGCAGGGGCGCTGCTTCAGGGTGCTGAACGCAGGCTGAGCGGTGTCGTGATCGCCCTCGCGATCCTCGCCCGTGGCTCGACTGATATTCCGCTGTGCGCGCTGAGCCTGCTCTTGGCCGCCTTGCTAGCGCCGCTGGCGGCAGTTCCGCACGGAGACAGAGCTCGTGAGGTCCCGCTTCAGTCCCGAGCAAGCTAGCCGGTTAGCGCTTGATACTCTCGACATAGGCGACCAGCGCGTCGATATCTTCAGGCGCCATGAGTGCGCCGAAGGCGGGCATGTCGCCATTCCCGACCTCGATTGTGTGCTTGATTCCGTCGTGGCCGAGGCGCGCGTGGAGCGCCGGGTCTGTGAGATCTTTGGGAGGCGTTGCGAACCCCGTACGGGTCGTCCCGCCACGCCCATCTGCTCCGTGACAACCGGAGCACGTGCGCAGAAAGATGCCGCGCCCGTGTTCGACAGGAGTCTTTTCCTTGTGCCGACAGCCGCTGCCCGCGAGCAGGCCGACCAGAGCAGCGAAGCTCACCACTGAAACGACGCAGCTCTGAACCCTGCGTTTCAGAGTTCGTCGCTTTCGCATCGCCCTGCCCTCCCTCAGGCGCCGATGCTGATGACCAGCGCCGCGTAGAGCACGACGAGGTAAGGCATCGAAGAAAAGAAGAGCACCTTGGCCCAGCGATCGTCGTCCGCGACGCGGCGCCCGAACAATCCCGCGCCATGCAGCCCGAGCGCGACGAACGCGAGACCGGCGCACGCAGCGATTGCAAAGTAGGCCCAGCCCGCCACCCCCAGCACCGTGGGTGCGAGGCTGACAAGCAACAGCATCAGAGAATGAAAGACGATGAAGCGCTTGGCTCCAGCCACCCCGCGCTGGACCGCGATCACCTTCAACCCTGCCCGCGCGTATTCTTCCCGACGGAAGATGGTGATCGCTGCGAAGTGTGGCAGCTGCCACACCAAGAGGATGGCGAACAGCAGCAGTGCCTCTTTCCCGACGGAACCGGTCACTGCGGCGTAGCCAATTACGGGAGGCAAAGCGCCGGGCACCGCCCCGACGTGTAGCGCAAAATCGCTGGCACGCTTGAGGGGCGTATAGATTGCGACGTAGCTCACCAGGGCGAGCGCCGCGAGTAGACCACTTGCAGGGTTCACGGCGAAGGTGAGCAATGGAAGGCCAACCGCCGCGAGGCCCAGACCGAACCGAAACGCGAGCTCCGGAGAGATGCGCCCGCTGGGCAGCGGTCGCGTCGCCGTACGCGTCATCTTCGCGTCAACGTCGCGCTCGAGGAACATGTTGAGTGCGTTTGCGGACGCGACCACCAACACCGTTCCAAAGAGGGCGACCAAGACCTTCAGCCACTCGATCTCCCCCGGAGCCGCCAGCGCGCCACAGAGCGCGGTAACCATCACCAAGCGGGTAACCCCGGGCTTGGTCAGTTCCACCAGCGCCTTGAACACACCCTTGAAGCGCTCTGCCGCACGGGCATCCACCAGTCCTGGCTCTGCCAGATGGATCTCCACGGCAGTGGCTGGACGCGCGGAGGCGTCGCGTAGCTGGTTCAGGGTCGCAGTAGTGGGCGCTCGCATCGGGCTCAAGAACTGGGCACGCAAGATACGCGGCAGAACACCAGAGGGATGGGTCATCACGCTGCACGTGCGCGATTCGGCGAGTCTATACTCCAGCATCGGCGCAGTGGCCAGGGCCGCAATGTCGCACGGTTACCTTCCATGACTTGGCTAAAACTCTCAGGAATCCTCGGCTTTTTGGCTGTGGCGGCGGGCGCCTTCGGGGCCCACGGCTTGCGCAATCGAGTCGCTACGAATCTGCTCGAGGCGTATCAGACCGGCGCCCACTATCACCTCATCCATGCAGCCGCGCTGCTCGCGCTGGCGCTTTACGCGCGGAGCGCGCAGGTGTCGATTCAGCTGCCAGCAATCTGCTGGACCGTTGGCATCGTCTTGTTTTCTGGCTCGCTCTACGCCATGGCGCTCAGCGGCGTCACGAAGCTGGGGATCATCACGCCGTTCGGAGGCCTGGCCTTCTTGGCTGGATGGCTGGGCCTGCTCTGGCTGCGCTGACCCCAGCGGGTGTCAAGCAGGCGCTTGCCAGTCAAGCCCTTGCTAGAGGTCTCTGCGCGCACCCGCTACCGCCGCGCGGATGGCGTCGAGGGCATCTCGAATCCTCGCGGAATCGGTGGTGAGGGTAAATCGCACATGGTTGGGCGCCCCAAAGGCGTCGCCGTCGATGCACACGATGTGAGCAGTATCCAGGAGCCAGAGCGCCACGTCCCGAGCGGAGCTGAGCTCTCGCCCTTGGTGCTGAATACCATACAGTCCACTGACCTCGGGCAGCGCGTAGATCCCCCCTTCAGGCACCGAGCAGTGCATGCCGTCAATGCCGTCCAGGCCGAGTGCCAGCGTGCTCCGGGTCTCGGCGTAGGCGGCGCGCGCCCCCTCCACCACTGCCTGCGAACCAGACAGCGCGCACGCAGCGACAGCTTGCGCGACAACGCTCACCCCCGAGGTCGACTGGCTCTGGATTTTCTCGAGGGAACGCGCGAGTCGTTTCGGCGCGATCGTCCAGCCCACACGCCATCCAGCCAGGGCGTAGGTCTTGCTGACGCCGTCGATGATCAACGTGCGTTCCGCCAGTTCGGGAGCCGCGTTGACGATCGACGCGTGGCGTCTCCCGTAGGTGAACGCGTGATATCCCTCGGCTGACAGCACGTAAAGATCGTGGGCCTTGATCACCTCTGCAAGGCCCTTTAGCTCTTCCGCCGAGTAAGTCGCGCCGGTAGGGTTGGCTGGGGAGCACAAGATCATGGCCTTCGAGCGCGGAGTTATCGCGCGCTCGAGCGTTTCCGGACGGATTTTCCATCCGTCTGCTTTGCGAGCCTGGATGATCTTTGGCACACCGCCGAGCAACTCGACTTGCGCCGGATGACTCACCCAGTATGGCGCCGGAACGAGTACTTCGTCGCCGGGGTCGAGCAGCATCATCAAGCTATTGAAGAGCGCCTGTTTCGCGCCGAAGGACACCACGACCTGGGACGCTTTCGCGGCGTATCCGCGGTCACGCTCGGAAGCCCTCGCGATCGCGCTCCGAAGCTCGTCCGTACCCGACACAGGGGCGTAGTGGTTCGCGTGATGCAACGCATCGCGAGCCACTTCGAGCACCGCCGGCGGCGGCTCGAAGTCGGCTTCTCCCACCCCGAAGTCTAGAACCGGCTTTCCGGCGGCGCGCAGCTCCTCCACGCGCGCATTCATCGCCAGCGTGGCCGACGCGGGTACCCGGTCGAGCCGCGCAGCTACCCCCCTCGCCACGCTTAGCTGTTCTCCTCTTGCTTGCTCTTCGAGGAACTCTTGCTGCCGCTCCCGGCGGTGAGTTGCTTCGGTTCCTTGGGTTCTTTGGACGGTTCTTCTTCCTCGTCCTCACCCGCAATCCCCTTCTTGAAATTGCGGATGCCTTCACCAAGGCCCTTGCCGATGTCCCCCAGTCGGCTGGCACCAAACAGCACCAACACGACAAGGGCGATCAAGACGATTTGCCAGGGGCCAACACTCATGATTTCTCCCTGCCGCCCGACTTTGAGCGGCTCGATTGGGGGAGCTGTTCCCTATCACTCCGCCGCGAGTCGAGCAATCACCGGGACAGGCGCCGCCGCGCCCAGAGGCTGAGCACAAGCGCACCCGTCCAGGCGACGCCCACCGGCACCAACAGCAAAAAGTAAGCGGCGCTCGAAAGGACGCGTGCGTCGAGTTCCTTCAGCAGCACCACCCCAGCGATGCTCGCGACGGCGCAGAACACCAGGATGCCACGGACGCGGGGCAACCGCAGCAACGGGACGATCAGCCAGCCGAAGCAGCCAACGCTCAGCGCGAGCCCGACAGCCCTGGCCCACCCGCGCGCGGTCGCGGTGGGCGCCATGACCCCGCGCACGCGGGCTCGCGCCACGTCGACGTGAATCCAACCCGGTCCGGTGCGGACCAACCACTCGCTCGCCCCAAGCTCGAACTCCGACAGAGACGCCTGATGCAGGTCCGAAACGGCAAACCACGCCGGCTGCGCTCCCGGAAAGCGCCCCACCAGGCGCCGAGACTGGCAGTGCTCGGCGAGCCCTGCGACAGGGATTCGGGCGATTTCATTGGGGTGGCTGTCGCAGTAGCGCTGGCCCGCGCGCACGAGCTCCGAAAGCACCTGTGTTGGAGCTCCCTCCACCGGTCCGCTCAACAACCGCGCCCCACTCGCAACGGACAGGCTGAGTAGGCTCAGACCAATCACGCTGCGAAAGGCGAGCGTCGTCGGGCGCAGTCCCAGCGCACTCAGCGCCCGCACTTCGCCTCGCTCAATCGCCAGAAGCCACCCCACCAGCCAGCCGAGGGGCAACCCGACTTGCAGCGCGAGCTCCAGCCCAGATGCGAGCAACACGCGAGCAAAAGGCCAAATCACACCGGAAGGGATCTCACGCGCGAACATCCACGGGAGCAGCCGCACCCAAGCAGCAAACACCCCAAGACAGGTCGCAAGGCCGAACCCCCAACCCGCACCTTGCAGGTCGCGCACGGCCACCCACTTCTGGGTCGCTGGCTTCAGCATGCTTCGTTCAACGCCGTTTGTGCCATTTGCGCCTAGGAGAGAAGAGTCTCCACGCTCTAGGGTTGGAGGTGTTTGTCTCACCGGGTCCAAACCCGCGTGATATGCTAGCCGCCCTTCGAGCCCAGCTCGGAGGCCATTGGAGGGATGATGCGCTTTGGTTCTTCTTCGGTGCGCGGCACCATCAGCAAACTAGCATTGGCCGCTGCGGGCGCTGGAATAGCGCTCTTAGCTCAGCCCCACGCCGCACACGCCCAGTCGAATGAAGTATCTCCGACTGGTAAGGGCATCGCTGGTGGCACGCTTCTCGGCGCGGAAGCGGTGATGCTCACCGAAGCCGCTCTCAAGGTGAAGCCCGCCTGGGCGTACGCCGTTGGCGGCATTGCGGGCGGCATCGGCGGCGGCGTGGCTGGTTATTTCGCCGAACAGGGCAGCAGCGCGAAGCTGCCGCTCTACTTGCTCGCCGGAGGCATGGCGTTGGCCATCCCAACCACCGTCGCGGTGCTGAGCGCGACGGCCTACGAGCCTCCCGCGGATTACACCGAGGACCGTGGTCCGACCGATGAACCCGTCGCGGATCCAGCGGCTCAGGGAGACTCGATCTCGAAGGCACCGGCAACACAGCAGCACGCGAAGGGCAAGCAAAAGCATCGAGTGGCACGCTTGAGCGCTCGCGACCGCATGCAGAGCCAGCTGCAACTCACGCCGCCAGCGCTGCTTGGCCTGGGTGAAGGGTACGTGGCACTGAGCGTCCCCGCCGTGGAGGTTCGCGACGTGTTCAGCGCCCAGGAGACACGACAGTACGGGTTCTCCCAGGAGACCGAGGTTCGCGTGCCGGTCCTGAACTACTCGTTCTGAAGTTCTGAGCGTGTGGAGAGGTCGCGGAGTAGCTGCGGCAGTTCAGCGCCGCACAACTTGGCGCTGCCGCACGCTGCAGCACAACTTGGCGCCGCAGCACAACTTGGCGCCGCAGCACAACTTGGCGCCGCTCGTCGCCCACTTGCGTGGCGCCGGTGCGCGCCGCTAGCGGCACCGTTCGAGGTGGCGCGGAGAGCGCATGCGGCCCCGAAACGCGGAGCAATTGCGCGAGCTGCTTTGCCTTTCGGGCGGAGGGGCATGTAACCTGCGTTACGTTGCTCGGCGTTCCGGCCGTAGCGAGTGAGCGTATATGGTACAGGCCAAACCTCAGCGCCGAACTGACGACCCGTCCCTGAACAAAGTCATCGCAGGACGCTACCGCCTTGAGGCTCGCATCGGCGAAGGCGGCATGGGCATCGTGTATCGAGCACGCCATGTGCTCATCGATCGTGTCGTTGCCGTAAAACTCATCCGCCCCGATTTACGCGGGGAAACGCACCTGCGCGCATGGATGCTGCGTGAGGCGCGAGCAGCGAACCGCGTCGATCACGCGCACATCATCGATATCCACGACATCGGCGAGACCGATGAGGGTGAACTCTACTTGGTGATGGAGTACCTGGTTGGTACGCCGCTCTCCGCTGAGATCGCCCGCGGTCAGATGCCCATTCAGCGGGCCGTGGACATCATCGAGCAGATGGGCGCCGCGCTGGCGCGCGCTCACGACCTAGGCGTCGTGCACCGCGACCTCAAGAGCGACAACATCTTGCTCACCGCGCGCGGCGGCCGCCGAGACTTCGTGAAGATCCTGGACTTCGGCTTGGCCGCCCTCGCCCACGATCCACGGCTTGCGCCAAAGGGCGCCGTGTTTGGAACTCCCGAGTACATGTCGCCTGAGCAGGCTCGCGGCGAGCAGGCAGGCCCCCAGTCTGACCTCTATGCTCTGGGCATCCTGTTCTTCGAAATGCTCACTGGTCAGCTTCCGTTCCGCTCCAGTGATCGCGACACGCTGCTCGAGATGCAGCGCAAATCGCCAGCGCCGCGACCGACCACGATTCGCAAGGACTGCCATCCGGTGGCCGAGCGAATCGTCCTGCGCCTGCTCGAGAAGGATCCAAGGAAGCGCTACCGCGACGGGCACCACTTGCTCGAAGAACTCAAGGCGTTGCAGCGTTCCTTGCCGTCCCAGGGCTGGGAGAAAGACAGCAGCGTCGCGCCGGCGGCAGCACCACCGCCGCCTCCACCTCCGCGCTCTCCGGGAGTCACCGAGTGGGCGAACCGCGCGGGGTTGTTCTCTCGCATGATTGCCCGCGCGTATCCGTCGGGCAACGGACCTCCTGAGGTACTGCAAGGTGCGGCCCGGCTGTGGGACACAGCTGCAAAGGCCAACGGCCTGGAAGGTGAGATCGCCAGTCACACGCGCAAGCTCGAGGCCCTCGAGCGCCGCGGCAGAGCACTCCGCGCGGAAATTGGTCGTAAGGTCGAGGAACTTGCCCAGGAGGAGTCACGCTCGCTGCGCGACGCGGCTGCTTTTGCGGAAGAAGAGGAGGCGGCTCGCACGGAGCTGTCCCGCACGGAGAAAGAAGCTCTGGAGACACTGTCCCAGGCCGACGCCGCTGAGCGCGCCGGCCGAGGCTCTCGAGCGATTTTCGAACGCGCGGGCGCAAGTCGAGCGATGGTCGAAGCCAAGCGCCAGTGGCTAGACACTCGCCGCGCCAAGCGGGAGGCGAAGGAAGCCGTGGCCCGGGATCTGAGGCGCCAAATCGAGGAGCTTCGAGATCAACTCGCACGCTACGCCGAGGCGCTCGAAGAGGACCTCGCGCAAGGCCGTGAAAAGGTCGCCGCCCGCTCCCGCGAAGGGCTGCGCTACGAGAAAGCCTTCATGGAGAACAGCAATCTGCTGATCGGCCACCTGAAGGGCAAGCCCGAGTGCCGCGACCTCCTGAACGAACTCATCTCTTCGTCTGACGGCGAGAGCAAGAACTCGCGCGGCTCGGATCGTTAGGGCCTGCGAACGGGGAAGTCGATCGATGATCGCGGCTGAGACCGCCGCGAGGCGGGCGCCCGAGGAGGGAGCACCGCAGGAATACTTGGGTATTTTGAGGAGCGGACCGACGAGGCCGCCCGCCGCAGCAAGAGGATCGGGCGCGAGGACGATTGAATTCCCCGTTCGCGGGCCCTTAGCCAGCGCAAACGAGTACGGCGCGCACGATGATGACCGTGCGCGCTCTCTCGGCTCAGCTCGGTAGCTTGGTGGCCAAGAAGGCTCGGAGCTTGACCAGGTTCTTCTCGTCTCTGGCAAACGTCGGGGCGTCGTAGCCGTCCGCCCAGGCGCGAGCCTCGCCCACCAACTGCTCGCGCAAACCGGCATCAGCGACCACCTCATCCACCGTGCGACCGCGTGCTGCCACCTGGCTCAATCCGCCAACGTAAGTTTCGAGTCGCGTGAAGTCCTCTTCGAGAAAGGTCTCGATCAACTGTGCGTCCGCTGCGAGCCGCTTCAGCGTCTCGTTGTCGGGGCAACCGGCCAAGGCTTTGGCCGCAGCCACACGCACCACGAACGCGTCATCGATGAACCCCAGATCTTCGATTCCGTCGGGAATCAAATCCAGGGACTTGAAGAGATAGTTGATCCCCCCGGCAACCCAGCGTCGGGTGCCTTCGTCCAGCTCGTCTTGGCTGAGCAGGTCGGCGAGCGTTGCGATGTCCGGCCCCAAGCTCTTGAGCCACTCGGGAAATGCTTCCAGGCATCGTGCTTTCAGGTCACTCATCTCGGTCCCTTAGTTGAGGTGTGAAGGTCTAGCGATTCGACGGTGCTACCGTCCTCCGCTCCCAATCAGCGGGCCAGGAGCATGCCGAGGAGCACGCCAAGACACAAGCAAGCCACGGCCAAGAGGAGCGCGGCCCAGAGGGAAATCCGCGGACCGCGTTGTTGTTCGACTACCTCCACCGGCGGCGGAAAGTGTCGATCTTGGTGCGCCGAGTGGACCGGATTGTCTGCCGAGACACGCGTGTTGGTCCGCGGAACGCCGGGGAGCGGCGGCGACACGAGAGACGGAGCTGCTTCCGGGAGCATTCCCGCGAGGGTTGGGGGGGAGGCGGCGGTGTTTGGAACGACGCTCGCGGCGGGAACGACCGACGTTGGTCCCAACGGCACCGCACGCAGCGCTGCCAGCATCTCGGTGGCGGTTTGAAACCGCTCGATGGGCTCCTTCGCCAGCGCACGTTCGAAGAACCCGTCCCACACCGCGAGCTCCGGAGCCCGCGTCCCAAGGGGCACGATGGGCTCGGTGAGCGCGGCCGTCATGCGCGCGAACTCCGTTGGCGCGCCGAACGCCTGGCGGCCGCTGAGCAGCTCGTAAAGGATCACTCCGACGGCCCACAGATCGCTGCGCAGATCGCTCTCTTTTACGTTCTTGATCTGCTCCGGACTCATGTAGCCCGGCGTTCCGAGCATCATCCCCGTCTTGGTCTTACGGCTCATGCCTCCGGCCGCATCCATCACCCGCGCGAGTCCTAGGTCGAGCAACTTGACGTGCTCGCCATCGGGGGAGTTGAGCACGAACACATTGTCCGGCTTCACGTCGCGGTGAATCACACCAACGCGATGAACCGCGTCCAACGCGTCGAGCAGCTGCGAGCAAATGGCGACCGCCCGGCGTGGCGCCATGGGCCCCGTCATGAGCGACTGGAGCGACTGTCCACTGAGGAGCTCCATCACCAGGTAGGGCGTGCCGTCCTCGGCTCGCTGCGCCTCGAACACCCGAACGATGCCGGGATGATCCATCCGCTTGGCCGCCTCCGCCTCGGCCAGGAAGCGGGCGACGGTGGTTTCTTCCTCTACGAACTCATGCTGAAGCAGCTTCACGGCCCAAGCACCAGTCGACGACTGATGGTGAGCCTCGTAGACGATACCCAAACCGCCCTGGCCAATGACACGCACCAGCTTCCAGGTGCGATTGAGGACGGCTCCGACGAGCTCCTGGGGGTCGGTTAGCGCGACCATCGCGCCGTGTGTATCACGGACGGCAACAGAAGGTCTGGGTTCCTGTCAGCGTGACTTGGCCGCCCGGGACGCCGCCGCTCGGTGTGCACGCTCCCCCAGGTGTTGGGCCACTATTGCGCTTGATTGCCCAGGAGCCGAAGTCCATGGGGCCGCTGACGTTCTGACAGCTGGTGGAGTTGATGGTGTTGTCCCCACCACTGCAGTTGTCAAAGTCGTAGATCTTGTAGGTCCCGGGGCTGCAGGTGGTGTTGGTCGCGCAGCTGCACGCGGAGCAGGTTCGCGCGTCGGAGCCGTTCGCAGAAGCAACCCTGCGGATGTTCCAGCCGGAGGGACAGTCCTGCTCGCCCATCTTGCTGATGCACACGTAGCCCTGGTAGTCGGCTGAAGCGCGGGGCACGCAAGACTGTTCAGCACCGCATCCCGCACCCGCGGGAGCCGTGTCGCCACAGATGTCCACCATCGCCTGGAACAGGTTCGTGTCCACTTGAGCGCCACCCTGGGGCTGGCAACTGCCCGCGTTGGTCACTGGCGGCGTCCCCAGGTAGCAAGAGCCCTCATTACCAGAACCTGGCTTGTGACAGCCGCCATCGGCAAGGTTCGAGGTCCACTCACTTGGACCACTGCAGCTCTTGTTGCCGGTGGAGCAGAAGATCGGTGTGTCACCGCAGGTGGCCCCATTCAGCTGCGCGCACGCGCAAGCGCTGCAGCTCGACGGAGTTGGTTCCGTGAAGTAACGAGTGGGCTGCACTCCCCCAGCGCACGGCAGCTTGGGTGTGGCCAGGTCGTACGTGTTGTGGTCGCGCAAGCGGAAGTACCCGGTCCAACCCGTAGGGGCCGTTTCGACGCACTCGTAGCTCGCACAGTCGACCGCATCGGCGCAGTCGATCAGGGTGTCGTGGTCATCGTCGACGCCATCTGTACAGTTGGTTTCGTTCCCCACGGCACCGGCAGCGCCCCCAGCGCCAGCGCCGGCTGTCCCGGCGCTGCCTCCGGCACCAGCGCCACCCGCGGCGCCTCCCTCACCCCCAAACGATCCAGCGGAACCACCGACGCTTTGATTTCCACCGAAAGAACCATTGCCAGCGGTCGAACCGCCTTGGGAACTACCGCCTGACTCGAGCCCGGCGGCGCCACTGACTCCGCCATCGATGGTGTTGGTTAGTCCCGCTCCACCGCGTTCGAGGGTGCAAGCCGCGACGGTGAGACCAAGCAAAGCGCTAATCAGACGAGAAGAACTAGACATGTACGGATCATCCCGCCGAGTTGTGACGGTTCGAAGCGGGCTTGAGACAAGGTGCGCGACCTCTCGCGAGGACACACAAGGACTCGTTAGTTTGGATCGCAGGCGCTGTCACGCTCCAGCAGAACGAGAAGTTTTTGATGGGGTCAACGTAGTCCCACGTCGTCAAGAGTAGGTCGCGCAGCTCGCAAGCGCTTTTTCCGTAAATCAAAGCCCGCCCCTCCCGCGAGCCTTCTTCGAGCGCCTTTGCGGCCTTGTTTCTGTTCTATTACCGCGTGGCTTCAAGCAAGGTCTCCAGCACCTCGGCTTGCTGCGCAAGGCTCGGATCGCGGCTGACACGCGCCATCTTCTGTAGCGACTTCGCCTGCCACTCGACGATTCCCTTGAGGCCGCCTAGGCGGTCCACATCACTACCCTGGAACACACGCTCCAGACGCCGAACCATGGCAAGGCCCGACGCGTAAGCGATGACATCACCGTTGCGCTCGTTGGCAAGCACCTCGATGTCCTGACTGTAGCGGAGCCCCAAGTTCAGGCTTGAACGCGAGTGCTTCGAGAGGCCTTCGACGCGGTAGTCCGCCCTGAGCCTGACCGTCAGCGGCTGCCCCTCGTGCCACTCAGGTATCGCCACCCTGAGCACCTCTGTGCGGGACTCACCAAGATTGAAATCGCCCAGCGGGAGCCGGTCGGCTTCCAGCCCCCACTCCACGTCCGCCCCCGATGCCTCGAGGATACGCAAGGGAGCCGGTGCGGAGGTCAGCTCGAGCGTGAGATCACGGATCACCACCGGACCTGGCGGCGGCAACCAGTCGACCAGGGCGTCAAGGCGCTGCTCGAGACCACCACGCACGGCGGCCGCGTCCCCCGGAAACTCAGCGTGCTCATTCGCGGCGACCACGAGCACCCGGTCTGCCAGCTCGCGCCGCAGATCCGCCAGCGCGCGCTCTGGGACGCCGCCGCGCGTATCTGCAAAGCCAATGCCGTCGCTGATCAAGAGCACCCTTCCACGCTTGCCTTTACCCCGCAGCTCTTTCCGCGCGGTTTTCAAGGCTGCATAGAGAGCGCCTCGCGCCGGGTGTGGATGCGCCAAGCTCTGCTCGACAGCTCCAGCGATCAGGGCGCGATGCGTACCTGGCAAGAGTGGTACCAGGCGCTGATTGCGGCGCGCGTCCAGCACCATCACACGGTCCCTTGCCCCCAGGTCCTCGAGCGCCGTGTAGACTAGATCCAGCGCTTCTGGATTGCTGAAGTCCACCACCAAGACCATTTCCGCAGGAGAACGCAGCTCGGCTCTGAACTGGGGGAAAGCCTGCGCTGGGACGACGACATCGACGCGCAGCAGGAGCTCGCCCCCCCAGGTGGGCGCGTACACGTCGCTCGTACGCACGACGAAGCTAACCCCGCGCCCGGCGACGCTGATCGGCTTCGAGCGCCGAGTCAGGACACCGTTCGCCGGCAGCAGAAAGCCGGTCGGGGGCTCCCAGGGTTCGAAGGCACTGGTGCGACGCACGGGTTGCGGCGGATCGCTGCGATCGATGAACTGGACACCATTCGCGGTCAGCACCGTGGCGCCGCGCTGGCCGCCTTCGGAAAACACGAGCTGCCCGTCTTGGCTCAGCACCGGAGCCCCGCAGGCAGCCAGCAGGACCACGCCCCAGACCAACAACGATCGCTCGACTGCCCTCACGCAATCCCGCCAGCGCCCCAATGCTCACACTCCCTGACGCAGACGAGCCGCCGCGCGCGGCCTGGCCGGGTCGTCAGGAGTCTACGTCACATGAAGCGTCCAGGCACGACAGGCAGGCTGGAACTGAGTCCACCGTCCACGGCGATCGCCTGACCATTCAGGTAGCTGCTCGCGTCAGAAGCCAAGAAAAGCGCCACCTGCGCGATTTCTTGAGGCTGCCCAGCGCGCCGGAGCGGATTCAGCTGGCCAATCTTGCCCTCGCTCCCGCGCGCCCGCGCCAGCTCAAACACCATGCGCGTCATCCCCGTCTCGACCAGCCCTGGGCACACCGCGTTCACCCGCACGCCGCTCCCGGCGAGCTGCTGCGCCGATGTCTGAATCAAATTGATCACCGCGGCCTTGCTCGCGCTGTAAGGAATCGGCCCTGCGCCGGATCGCAACCCGGCCACGCTCGCGGTACACACGATGGCGCCGCCGCCTTGTTTCCGCATGACAATCGAAGACTGCTGCACACAGTTGAAGGTGCCCACCACGTTTACGCGCAACACGTCGAGCCAGTCAGTCGCGCTCAAATCCTCGAGCATCGCGAGGCTGCCAAGAATGCCCGCGTTGGCGATGCACACATCCAAGCCGCCGAATGCCTCGACGGCGCGCTGAAAGCTTGCGCTCACGGCCTCGGTGTCGCTCACGTCGCACGCCGCACAGATCTCGGCGCCGCTCGTGAACTCCGCGCGGTCCAGCGCCATCACGCGCGCGCCTTCGGCGATCAACAGCTCGACGCATGCTTGACCGATGCCACTCGCCGCGCCAGTGACGACGGCGCGCTTGCCCTGGAAGCGCATGCGCCTAGAAGTGACCAGCCAGACCGACGGACGGTTGCCGCGGGTCGAAGCCAACGTCGAAACGCAGGTGCTTCGAGCTGGCTGCTTTGGGCTGACTACCGGATGAACCGGTCAGGAGCCAAATCGCCGCCACGCTCACGCCGACGATGCCGATGCCAAGGGTCACGCCCGTCAGCATCGAATAGCTTTCCCCGCGGCTTTGTGTGTCCTCGAGGGTGTCGGGGCAAACATCGTTGATGCACTCGGAGTCCAAGTCCGAGTTCGCCTGGTTGCGCAGGATGAAAAAGACGCCGCTGGCCGCGAGGCTCGCCACGCCTAGGCCGCCGATGATCCAGGGCATCGGGCTTCCGCCTGACGGGGGCAAGCCGTCTTTCGAGTCGAACGCAGCCGCCTGGGTGTCGTCGTCACCTTCCGCCTTGGGCGCGTCATCCTTGGCGAGCGGCTGCAGGTCCGGAGGGACGTCGAGCATCACCTGATCCTGCTCACCTTCTTTGACCTGCACCGTGCGTTCGAAGCGCCGCCCATCAGGCAGGGTCACTTTGATCAGGTGCGGCCCGGGGTCGACGTTCACCTCACGCCCGATCTGCGCCTGGCCAAGCTCGACGCCGTCCAGGGCGATCTTCGCTGACTCCGCGCCCTCGCCACGTTCGATGATCAGACGGGGGACGCGCTTCTCTAGCTCTTCCCGTGCAGCGCGGACTTCGGACAGCACGCTGTCGGGGACGCCATCCGTCGTGCTGGCTTCATGCTCAGCGAGGCGATACCCGCCGAGTGCTTCGTTCAGACGTCCGAGCTTCTCCTTGCAACGCGCAATGTGGAACCGAACCTGCGGCGTCATGCGAATGCGCGCGACCTTTTCGAACGACGCCAAGGCGCCGGCCCAGTCGCTGGCGGCCTCTTGAGTGAGCCCTTGGCTGTACAGGGTGCGCGCCTGCTGAATTTCCGCAGGGGTCTGTGCGCTACCACTGACGGAGACCAGGCTGAGCGCTCCAAGCACCAGCACCGAACTGAACAAGCGACGAGAAGACACGCGGTTTGAAGAGTGCATTGCGATACGGGAAAGTGGAGGGGGAAGCATGCGAGGAGCAGGCTACTACATCGAAAACGAAACGCCCGCGCCGTGAATCAGGATTGTCCTACAGCGGGTCAACCAGGTGGGTGAATGGACGCCGTACGCCCGCAGGACCTGTGCAGCCTGTTGGCACCTTTCTGCACGCGAATTCGCGCGGTTCAGTGTTTCCAAGCAGGGTTGTTCGCGTCGGCGCGGCTGTCGGTCAGTCAACCGAGGGACGGAGGTTGTCCGCGCAGCGTCAGCATCGCTTCGGCTCATTGCCGTGTGCAATTCAGACATTCAGGGGCGCCGATTCCGCGAGCTGTACGCGAGCGAGTCCGCGTTCGCTCGTGACATCTTGGAGACATCCGCTCCAGCGGCGAAGGGCACATCCACACGGAACACCCAAGTCACTGGCGGCGCTGCCTTCACTCGCAGCTGCAGCCGGCTCCTGTCACGCGCTCTTCGGCCCTGCCCACGCGGGAGCGCGCGCGAGTGCAAGGATCACTGGTCGTCCCTGCGACTTCACAGATTCGCGCGGCCGCACGCCGCATACCATTCAGCGCCTGGCATCCAACATCGCAAGCGCTCAGCTCGCTGCGGTCGCCGCCGGACTCAGACTCTTCATCCATCTCCACCGACTCGGCGGCCGGTGCCGCGGGAGGCGGCGCCGGCTCCACCGCGGGTTCGGTCCCCTCTCCGCCGCTCGCGTCCCCCATCGGAGCTTCCGGCGCTTCGGGTGCAGCCGTGCCTTTGTCCGCCGGCTTCAAGCTACCAAAGCGCGCTTCGAGCTCCGACTGATGCTCTTCCAGGCGCCGCTCGAGCTCCTGCAGATCGTTGGTTGGCGGTTCCGCTGGCGCGGGCGCCGCGCCGCCGCATCCCATGACCAAGCCAAGCCCAAGCAGACCCAAAGCCAAAGCGACGCGCTGCGTTCCCTGCACCATCGCACGCGAGGATACACGCGTTGCCCGCAGGATCGCCGCGGGAGTTCGCCAAGTCAGCGGCTTTCGCGTTGAATGCCCAGGGGGATCTGGCAAGCTCGCGCCGCCATGATCACCTACATCGACGGAAAGTATGTGGACGACGCTGAAGCAACCGTCAGCGTTCGTTCCAAAGCCTTGAACTACGGCTTGGGCTGTTTCGGCGGTGTGCGGGGCTATCTCGGTGACGATGAGAAGCAGGTCTACGTGTTCCGTCTCGATGCGCACATCAAGCGCCTGCGAGACGCCGCGAACGTCCTCTATCTCAAGTTGCCTGGCGACGACCAAGCGACAGGAGAGATCCTGCTGGAGGTCCTACGCCGCAACGAAATCCACCAGGACATCTACCTCCGCCCACTGGCCATTCACAACTCGACCCAGCTGACACCGGTGCTGCTCGAGGACGACACGAGCTTCATCGTCTACTGCCTGCCGCTGAACCGCTACATCGACAAAGACGCGATCGACGTCTGCATCTCGTCGTGGCGCCGCGTGCAGGACAACGCCATTCCCTCTCGACTCAAGTCGACTGGCGCGTACCTGAACAGCGCGCTGGCTCGGCGTGAAGCGAAGGACAATGGCTACGACGAAGCTATCTTCCTCACGGAAACGGGCTTCGTCAGCGAGGGCAGCGCGGAGCACATCTTCATCGTGCGCGACGGAACGCTCTTCAGCCCGCCCAGCACGGAGAACAACCTGGACGGCATCACGCGCCGCAGCTTGATCACCCTCGCCACGGAAGATCTCGGCCTGAAGTTCCACGAGCGCCCCCTGGGTCGCTCGGAGCTCTACTTCGCCGACGAGATGTTCCTGTGCGGCACCGGCGCTCAGGTGACTCCCGTCAACTCCGTCGACCGGCGCAAGATCGGCGGCGGCGGCGTGGGCGAGATCACGAAGAAGCTGCAGAAGCACTTCCTCGATGTGTGCCGTGGACGCGTCGACAATCGCAAGAGCTGGCTGACTCCGGTGTGGGGCTGAACGCCGCACGCTGGGCCAAAGCTTAAATTTCCACAAGGCAATGGACGCCGGGCGCCGTCGCTCGGCGTTTTGCTTTTGAGCACGGCGCCAGGGCTGAGCACGGGTGCTCTCGAGCGATCCTCACCCCCCGATCCGGAGCTGGATCGGGCCTCAAGGGGGTTTGGGGGGGAGGCGCGGTGTTTCGCCTTAGACCTGCTGCCAAGGTGACGTTTTGCGCTGGCGTTTGACCTCTGGCTCGGAGCGCAGTAAAGTGCAGCCACTGATGAACGGGCGAGTCTATTTTTGGCGCTTTTTTTACTTCGGGAGCGATCCCGGGGCGCGCCGCTCTCCGTCTTGAGTTCGATACCGAGATGAGCACACGGCCCCGGGAAACCCTGGGGCCGTTCAGCTTTGTGCGAGCGACCCCGGGGCCGGGCCAAACACGAGGACGCCATGAGCAATCGAGTCGAAAACAGCAACCTACAAGGCTTCGAGCCCCTGCTCACCCCGCTGAGCGCGAAGCGAAGCTGCCCGCTCAGCGAGCGCGCCGAAGAGCTGGTGTTGCGCACACGGGCGGAAATCAAGGCGCTGCTGCGAGGTGAAGATCGCGATCGCATGCTGCTGATCGTCGGCCCCTGCTCCATTCACGATCAGAAGGCAGCGTACGAGTACGCGGGTCGGCTCGCGGAGCTGCGTGAGGAGCTCAGGGACGTTGCCGTGATCGTGATGCGCACGTACTTCGAGAAGCCGCGCACGACCATCGGCTGGAAGGGACTGATCAACGACCCCCACCTCGATGGGAGCTGTGACATCGGCAGTGGCCTGCTACGGGCCCGCGAAACCGTGCTGGCGATCAACGAGCTCGGCGTGCCCTGCGCCAGCGAGGCGCTCGACCCGATCACCCCGCATTACCTCGCGGATTTATTGAGCTGGGCGAGCATCGGCGCCCGCACCACGGAGAGCCAGACTCACCGCGAGATGGCAAGCGGCCTATCAATGCC
Organism: Polyangiaceae bacterium; assembly: GCA_041389805.1. Classification (GTDB taxonomy): domain Bacteria; phylum Myxococcota_A; class Polyangia; order Polyangiales; family Polyangiaceae; genus JAHBVY01. Next base: position 33,122 of record JAWKRD010000050.1, read on the forward strand.
CGTCGGCTTCAAGAACGGCACCGACGGCAGCCTGAGCCCTGCTGTGAACGCTCTGATCTCCGCCGGGCACTCCCACGCGTTCCTGGGTATCAATGACGATGGCCTGACGAGCGTTGTAAAGACCCGCGGCAACCCGGATCGCCACGTGGTGCTGCGTGGAGGACCGCGCCCCAATTACCACACGGAAGATATCGAGGAGGCACAAGCTGCAGTCGCCGAGGTCGCGCCCGAGCTGACTCGCGCGGTGATGGTAGACAGCTCTCACGGCAACTCAGGCAAGGACTACCGCCGTCAGGGCCGGGTGTGCAAAGACGTCGTGCGCCAGTTCGCGCTCGGGCAGCGCGCGATCCTCGGGCTCTTGATCGAGTCGAACCTGCGCGCAGGCAATCAGAAGTGGAGCGGTGACAAGAGCAAGCTCGAGTACGGCGTCTCCATCACCGACGGCTGCATCGGCTGGGATGAGTCGGCGGAGCTCTTGCGCTGGATCGCCGGTCAGCTGCGGGCGCGCAGAGCTGCCTGAGGCGCCTGCTGCCTGAGGCGCCCGCTGCTCGAGGCGCCTCAGTGGGGCGTTGGACGTGCGCAGCGCCCGTTGATGCACAGGTAGCCAGAAGACACACCGCAGCAGTCGGCGGCGGTGGTGCAGCTCTCGTCTTCGTTGGAACAGCCGGTGGGAGGCGGTACGCACTGAAAAACCGGTGCCCCCGCGTCGTCGCTCCCCGCCTGACGGCAGAATCCGTCGCAGCACTCAGCGCCCGACTCGCAGGACGCTCCCTCCGCCTTGCAGGGTTCCAGCGCAGTGAACGCGCGCATGTTCCCCGCGGAAAGCTCCTGACCTGGGAGGTAGAACGCGGGGTGACTTGGGTCGAGCTTGCCCTGGTAGTCGATGTCCACCGCAGCGATCCACAGCTTCTTGCGCGGCGAAGGCGTCTCGCCATTGGCGTCGTTGGTGCCCCACTTGTTGTCACCGCCAGGTTCGGTGCCACCAGGCGCCACGACGTTGCCGTAAGCGCGACGGCTGGTGAACACCACCCAGTAGTAACCGCCCACGGGTACAGGGAGCACCGTCGGCTCGTAGTTCAAGCGCCCTTCTTCGGTTTCGCCGTAAGGCAAGTAGGAGGCGCCGCTCGGCTCGTAGCCGTTCAACGCTGACAGCGCGCTCACGGCTTGGCTCTGCAAGTCAACCAAACGGATCTCGGCAAAAGCATGCGTGTTGGCGTTGCCCGTGTCGTAGGCGTCTCCCTCGTGGAACAGCACGGCCTGTGAGTCCGGGGTGAAACTCGGCCACCCGACGACTTGGCTGCTCGAGACCACCGGAGTTGGCGTCCCAAAGACCGGCGGCGTCTGCGTGCCGTCGAAGCTCATCACCGCGAGCGTCTTCCCCGCGTTCTGCTCGTGCCAGCTGAACGCAACCTTCGTGGAATCGGGCGCAAACGTTGGCGTCATGGCGTACTGCACCTGGCTCTCGAACGTGGGCGCAGAGACTTGAGCGCCGGTCTTCGTGTCGTAGAGCCGCGACGGATAGTCGCCAGAGAGGCCGCGGATTGCAGGGCCGCTGGTGGGGACGCCGTTGGACAGCATCAGCGCCCCATCCGGCGTCAAGCCACCAAAGGCCATCTTGCGACCGTCGTCGTCCGTGTAACGCGGGGTGGCGTTTCCGTCGGGAGTCAGGTCGAAGCTACCCGAGTCGAGCGGATTGCCGTTGCCCCAGTTCAAGCCACCGACCAGCACATTGCCTTGCGAGCTGACCGAGTGACATACGGTGCACTGGCCAATCATCACCTCTGCGGCTCCGCCGGGGCGCACACGCATGACCGCACCGGTGTTGGTCGAAGCCGAGCGGTAGGTGTTGTAATAGATGATGCCCTTCAGGGACCCTTGGGCGATTCGCCAGTTTTCATTCACCGGTCCAGTCGCCGCGCCGCCGCTCAGCTTGCTGGCTTTGACCTGGACGTCGACCCCAGCGCCCGCGCTCTTGGTTATCGCTTCCCAGACATTCGGGGGCAGTGTCACGCGGCTCGGGTTCGAGGCTCCAAAGTAGCCCACGTAGCTGAAGTCCGGGAAGCTCACCTCGACGCGCATGGCGTCTGCAGCGCTTCCGCCGAACTGCATCTCGGGTCCGCTGAGTCCTCGCGGAAATATCGTCTTGTCGTAGGGATACAGCCACTTGAACGCGGCATCGGCCCCGCCACCGGCGTCTAGTAGGCCGCGATCCGTATCAGGCAGCCCCGCTGCGTTGTCCGTGATGTCCACGACCACGCGCAGCGTGGTCGACGCTTCAAGGTCGCCGACGCGAGCGGTGACCCCGACGGAGCCAGCGATGAAACCGCCGGACGTGAAGGTACCGGCAGCGTCGATTGTGCCGAGCACCACGTCGCCCAGCAGCCAGTTGGCCGTCGCGGTGGTGCCATCGCTGAGCTTGGCAGTGAAAGCTTGGCTGGCTGGGCTCCCGCTCACGTTCAACACCGGGTTCTGAGGCTCGATGGACAACGTCAACGGCGAGCTGGAGTCGAGGTTCAAGCCACCGGCAGTGCCACCATCACCTGCGCTGCCGCCTGGACCACCGTCGCTCTGCCCTCCGCTACCACCGTTGAGGGTGTTGCCGCCTCCAACCGTGGAACCGCTGTCACTTCCGCAGGCGGCAAAAGCACCGGCTGCGGCGATGCTCAGGAGCAAAATGAGGGTAGATGTGGTCCGCTTCGAGAGCGAAACGGGGCTCGCTGCAGACGTGGCTGAAGGCAAACGCATGCGCGAATTCTAACAGGCCGCTCGACCTGCCACAGCGCCCGTCTCGCTCGGTTCGGAACATTCGCCCCCCAGTGCAGCCGACCGAGCGATGGGCAGCGGCGCTCAATCGCGAAACAGTGACACCTTGGCCAGCCTTCGTAGCTCTCTCAGGTGCCGCTCTTCGACGGCCTGCGGCGGCTGCTCGGGAGCCAGGGCGGCCTGCACGAGGGTCGCGTTGCTCAGCGTCGCGATGGTCAGCGTGACCACGTGGAGCAGATAGGACTCCTCGTCCACATCCTCGCGGATCTGCCCGATGCGCTTGCCAGTGCGGATGTACTCCGCGACGACTCTGAGCCACGGGCGAAGGTTGTCGATCACCTGCTCGCGCATGTGAACGGGTCGATCCATCAGTTCCCGCATCAGAAGCAGTGCGCGATCTGGATCCTCACGGAAGAAGCGAATCAGCTCGTTCGTCAGCGCCTCGAACCGGGCGTGCCCGCTGGTGACCGCCTCGAGGAGTTGCGGCACCGTGCTACGCCAGTGGGCAAACAGGTTCTCGAGCACCGCGGCCCGCAGCGCATCCTTGGAGGGGTAGTGATACAGCAACGTCGGCTTGGTGATGCCGACCTGAGCGGCGATCGCCTGTAGCGAGGTGCCGTCGAAGCCTTGGCGGGCGAACAGCCGGGTCGCGGCCTCGCAGATCAGTTCCGCACTGGAGGCGCGCTGCGTATCCACGGCGAGTCTCTACCGCCTGGTAGAGGACGGGGCAAGGGAGGTGGTCTTGCGGTGCAGGAATGCTGCAAGACGCCCGAACCGACAGCTCTCAGCAAGTGTGCCAATCTGCGGGAGACTGGACACCTGAGCACCCGATCCGCGGGACCAACGCACACTCCCCCGGAAAATCCTGGGAGAATGACGCAATGCAGAAAATCCCTTGCTGCACCTCTACCAAGTGGTAGACAGCGTGCGGCTTCGCAGGAAGACGCCTGCGAAACGACCGCCCGCAGTCGCCGGGCTCACGAGGTAGTTCATGGGCGTTTCGAATCGACACATCCTGACGCAAGCACCCGTCATCGGCGCCCTCGGGCGCACCGCGTTCGCGGCTCTCCGCCAGAAGCCAGGGAACGGCGCTGCTCCCGTCACTCCCGGGCCTGAGTTCCGCACGGAAATTGATCCGCTCCCTGCCGCCTTGATCAGGGACTACATCCGTCACGTCGGCGGCGATCCCAGCGCGTACCGCGGAATCGTGCCGGCCCACTTGTTCCCCCAGTGGGGCTTCCCACTGGCGACCCGCACGCTGGAAGGGCTGCCGTACCCCTTGCTGAAGGTCATGAACGGCGGCTGCCACATGCGAGTGAACTCACAGCTTCCGCTCGGCAAGAAGCTGCTGGTCACCGCACGCCTCGAGAGCATTGACGACGACGGTCGTCGCGTCGTGCTGCAACAACACGTCGTCACTGGCACCCAGGAGCAGCCGGAGGCAGTGGTCGCGGACTTCTTCGCGATCGTCCCGCTACCGAAGAAGCAAGACAAGGGGTCTGCGAGCAACGGTCAGGGCTCGAGTAACGGGCAAGGCTCGGGCAACGGTCACGCCAAGAAGGACAAGCCGCGCGTGCCGAGCAACGCCCGCGAGATCGGCTACTGGAAGCTGCCTGCCAACGCCGGCCTCGACTTCGCCAAGCTGACGGGTGACTTCAACCCGATCCACTGGATCCCGGCGTACGCCAAGGCATCAGGCTTTCGGAACGTTATTCTGCACGGCTTTTCCACGATGGCGCGCACGGCGGAGGGCCTGAACCGCGGCCTGTTCGCGGGCAGCATCAAGAACCTCACGGAACTAGACGTGCGCTTCACGCGACCGCTGGTGTTGCCTGCAAGGGTCGGACTCTACGTCCTCGAGAACTCGGTGTTCGTCGGTGACGCCCCGGGCGGCCCCGCCTACCTCGTCGGAAGCTTCAACAACGAAAACGGAGAACAACCATGAGCGACATCCTGCTCGACCTGGCTCAGAACCCCCGCGCCCGGAAACTGATTCAGAGCGCCGGCTTGCCCATCCCGATGCCCGCGCAGCTGCTACGTCAGCGCGGCCCCGCCGTGGAACGGCCCCTGATGGATCAGTCGGTGTTGGTCGGCGGCGTGGGGGAGCTCACGCCCGTCATTGCTCGCACGCTGATCATCGCTGGCGGCAATCCCTGGGTTACCGCAGCCGAGCTAGAAGGTCCTTTCAAGGAGCTCGGCGAGGCCTACGGTCGGCTTCCCAAGCTGGTGAGCGAGCCCGAGCTCGGTGAGCACACCAGGCCCAGCGTCGGTTCGATGGTATTCGACGCGACCGGCATCCAGAGCCCCGCGGAGCTCGACGCCGTATACTCGTTCTTCCATCCCTGGTTGCCCTTGCTGCGCAAGAACGCACGCATCGTGGTGATCGCCAGGCCCCATGAGACCGCGACCAGCGCCGCCGCGGCGGCAGCGCGCAGCGCGCTCGAAGGCTTCACGCGGAGCCTCGCGAAAGAGCTCGGCAAGAAGGGCGTGAACGCAAACTTGATCCGCGTGGAAGAAGGTGCGGATGACCGCGTCGCCGGTGTGCTGCGCTTCCTGTTGAGCCCCGCGTGCACATTCGTCACGGCCCAGCCGATCAGCGTGACCGGCGCCGCGAAGTTCGATGGCGAAGTATCGTGGGTGCGTCCGTTGGCCGGCAAGGTCGCGCTGATCACTGGAGCGGCGCGCGGTATTGGCGCAGCCACCGCGGAAATCATGGCAGCTGAAGGCGCGCACGTCGTGTGCCTCGACCGCCCCGATGACGACGGCCCACTAAGCCAAGTCGCGCGGAAGATCGGCGGTTCCGTGCTGCTGGCTGACGTGTCGGATCCAGAGGCGCCGGGCAGCATCGCCCGCGCGTTGAAGGAGCAACATGGTGGCGTCGATATCGTCGTGCACAACGCCGGTGTAACGCGTGACAAGACCCTGGCGCGCATGAAGCAAGCGCTCTGGGATCAGGCCATCGACATCAACTTGAGCGCGGTCGAGCGCATCACCAGCGAACTCTTGAAGGGCACGCTGAACGACGGCGGCCGCATCGTGAACCTGTCGTCCATTGCTGGCATCGCTGGAAACGTGGGTCAAACCAACTACGCCGCGTCGAAGAGTGGCATCGTCGGCTTGACCAAGCACCTGGCGCGTGAAGTCGCCAGTCGAGGCATCACCGTCAACGCAATCGCGCCGGGCTTCATCGAAACCCGACTCACCGCGGCCATCCCAGTGGTGATTCGCGAGGCCGGAAGGCGCATGAGCGCCCTCGGCCAGGGCGGACAACCCGAAGACGTCGGCCAAGCCATCAACTTCCTGTGCACGCCCGCAGCAGCTGGCGTCACCGGCAACATCATCCGTGTCTGCGGAGGCGCCCTCATCGGCGCGTGATTGGAGGAACCATGGCAGCGAAACGCCGCACGAACACCGGTACGCGCAGCAAGACAAACGGTGGCAACGGAAACGGCAATGGCCACGGCGCCCGGCGCGCAGTGGTCGTCGGAGGCATGCGCACTCCCTTCGTCAAGGCCTTCACCAGCTTCACCCAGCTCGACACCATCGGTCTCGGTGTCGCCGCGACTCGCGGTCTCCTGAACAAGCTCGAGCTTTCCCGCAAGGAAATTGATGGCATCATCTGGGGCGGAGTGATCCTCCCCACCACCGCTCCCAACGTCGCGCGCGAGATCGCTCTCGATCTCCAGTTGCCCGCGAGCGTCGAGGGCATGACTGTGACTCGCGCGTGTGCGTCAGGTCTGCAGGCCATCACCCTGGCGGCCGCGGCCATTGAACGCGGAGAAGCCGACGTCATCATCGCGGGTGGCTCCGACTCGACCAGCAACGCGCCCATCACCCTGCCCTCCAAGGTGACCCACAGCTTGGCCCCCCTGGCGCTCGGAAAGCCGTCGCCTGGGGACTACCTGGCTGCGCTTTCCCAGCTGACGCCGATCACGGAGATCCTCCCCCGTCAGCCCAAGATCGCGGAGCGCACCACCGGCAGAAGTGGGAGAGTCGGCGGAGCCGCTGGCCGGCGCAACGCGATATCGCGCGGCACAGGACGAGCTCGCTGCGCGTTCTCCACCATCCGCGCGGCCCACGCCATCGAGTCAGGTCGCTTCGCAGACGAGGTCGTCGCGGTCGAGACGCCCGGAGGCAAGTGGGTGCACGCAGATGGTCTCGTGCGCGCGGACACGTCGGTGGAGAAGCTCAGCAAGCTGCGCCCCGTGTTCTCCAAGGACGGGAGTGTTACCGCAGGGAATGCAAGTCCCCTCACCGACGGCGCCGCGGCAGTCGTGCTGATGAGCGAAGAGAAGGCGCGCGCGCTGGGCTACACGCCCCTCGCTGCAATCCGCTCCTGGGCCTACGTCGGTGTGGACCCAGCTGACCAGCTCTTGATGGGTCCGGCACTCGCGATGCCCAAGGCCCTGGAACGCGCTGGCCTGTCGTTGGGGGACATCGATCTGATCGACATGCACGAGGCGTTCGCCGCTCAAGTTCTTAGCGTGCTCAAGATGCTAGGTAGCGACGCATTCGCCAAGGAACGCCTCGGTCGTGAGCACGCGGTCGGCCACGTGGATCCAGAGACGATCAACCTCCACGGTGGCTCGCTCGCGATCGGTCATCCCTTCGGAGCAACCGGCGCGCGAATGGTCACCACGGTCGCGAACGAGCTCGCACTGGGAGAGCGTTCGATGGCTCTGCTAGGCATCTGCGCCGCTGGTGGTCTGGGTGCCGCCGCAGTCCTCGAGCGCGTGAACTAGGCGACGTCGGACCCCAGCTGAACTGCCCGCGACCGAAGTCGGTCGCGGGCGCTGCGCTTTGTGAGACCAGCGCGTTTTGTGGCCGGCGTCTTGCTGGCAAGCACGGCGGAAGCGGAGCGCCTCCCCCCACCTGCGCTTCAGCCAACGGCGAACACCGAGGCGCTGGAGTAGCATGCAGGGGGTGCGCATCGAGCTAGAGCAGGGCGCGTTTCTGATCCTCCACGAAGCGTGGCTTCCCGTGGCGCTCGCTGGGGCTCTACGCACAGAACTGGAAGCAGAACTCCCATGGGAGCAGCGTACGATTCAGCTGTTTGGGCGAGCGCTGCTCCAGCCTCGGTTGATCGCGTGGTGCGGAGAGGCGCCCTATCGCTACTCGGGGCAAACCCTTGAGCCGCGAGAGTGGACTCCCGCGGCGCAGCGCGTGCGAGACTTGGTGCGACAAGCCACGCGGTGTGACTTCAACCACCTGCTGGCCAACCTGTATCGCGATGGCAACGACAGCATGGGGTTCCATTCAGACAATGAACGTGAACTCGGCCCAGCGCCGCAAGTTGCCTCGGTGAGCTTCGGCGCGACCCGCAGATTCCGCATCAAGCCGCGCAAATCAGGTCAATCCCACGCGTTTGACCTGGCTCACAACTCGCTCTTGCTGATGGCTGGCACGACCCAGGCTCACTACGTCCACGGCGTTCCGAAGCAGCCTGAAATCAGGGCTTCGCGCCTGAATCTCACGTTCAGGCATGTCATCGCCGGCGGCAGCTAGGGCGAGCTAGCCAGCCACGCTGCAGGGCCCGGTGAGCAGTCGATAACAGACAACACTAAAACAAACCGACAGGACTTAAGTGGGTCACTGCACGTGACGTAGAGGCCCGCGCAACAAGCGTTTCTGTGTCGAAAAAGGAGCCAGCAAGGAGCGCAGTACGCGCTCCCACGAAATCTGCTCAGCGCCCCACAACGCGCGACGACACCGCCTCTGACACTAACCGTCATCACCAACCCTCGAGTGTGCCGATTGGTGTTCCTGTGTGGTTTCTCTATTGACGTATCGCGTAAATTAGGCCAGAAGGCCTCGCGCTCAGATACCCCTCCTGAGCCAACATATCCGGGCGGCGCGTAGCGCGTCCGTAGCAAACAAAGCTCCACGTTCCTCTTTGCGTGGAGATTGCTCGTGCTCGCCACGAGCCTGAAAAACTCAGGGTTCCATCCCGGGCGCCTATGGCCGTAGCCAGGCTCCTATTTTTGCGCGGAAATTCTGCTCCGAGGTCGTCGAGAGACGGCTGAGCGGGCGAAGGCCGACCTGCGTCAAGAGTGCTGTCTCGGACCCTGACATGTACGAGCTCGGATCTGCGTGGGCCCGAGCATCGACGTCAATCCACGCTGAAAACAATCAACAAGCACCTTGGAGGCTCTCATGCGATCCGACCTCTCCTCTGACTCCGAGCGCGACGTCGCGCCTGATTCATCGCCTCGTTCGTGTATTCGTGAACTCACGCAGTTCAGCGACAAGTCAGCGTTCGCTGCACCAACAGCTGACCCCTCACCAGCTTCTCACACGGAAATTCCTGCGTTCGAAGCGCTCACCGCAGCGGATGGCATCATCGACGCACTGGTGAAGGAAGGCGTCGACACATTCTTCGGTATCCCTGGCGGCCCCGTCTCCCCCGTCTTCGACTCGATTCTGCGTCACCCTGGCGCGAAGCTGGTGGAGTCGAGGCACGAGAGCGCTGCGGCATTCGCCGCGACTGCGTACTTTCGTGCGAGCGGAAAGGTACCCGCCGTCGTGGTCACTGCGGGCCCGGGCGCGACCAACGCCGTCACTGGCGTGTGTTCCGCACACAACGAGAGCGTGCCGCTGGTGTTGGTGATCGGAGACGTGGCGTGGGCCGCCAACGGCGGTCGCCTGCTACAAAACTCCGGTCCCGAGGGGATCGACGTCGAGTCCCTCTTCGACAAGATGACTCGCAGAGCGGTGCGAGTCACGAGCCCCTCCGCGGCCAGCTCCCAAGCTACCGCCGTGCTGGAAGCAGCAACTGACCCCGCGAATCCCGGGCCAGCCCTCTTGGTCGTGCCCATCGACCGTGGCGCAGCCAAGACGGAAGGCTTTCGCGTTTCCCGTACGGTAACGCGCAGGCTGAGCGAGCCCGATCGCGACGTGGTCCTCGAGGTGTGCCGTCTGCTGGCGGACGCCGAACATCCGCTATTGGTATTCGGGTCGGGAGCACGGTCCTACTCCCAAACCCTGCGCCGGCTCGTCGATGCACTGGACGTGCCGTTCGTCACGACGCCGAAGGCCAAAGGTATCGTCAGCGAAGAGCATCCACGTTCCCTGAGGCACGGTGGGTTGGCCGCGTCGATCTGGGCGCGCGACTACACCAAGCTCGGCGTGGACGTGGCCGTGGTGCTCGGTACGGATCTCGATGACTGTTCGGTTGGCCCGACGCCTTACATCGCACCAGGCGGGCGCCTGATCCACGTGGATCGTGACGCGACGGTGTTCAACCGCAACCTGCCCACGGAGCTGGGTATCGTGAGCGACGTCGGCTCGTTCGCCGAGCGGATGTACGACGTCGTGCTAGCCGAGGGTCTGCGCAACACGCGTTGCCGTTCGAAGCTCCGCGAGTTGCGGGCACGCTCACCCTTCGACGACGCAACCTTTGGGGGTGAGGATCAACTCTTGATCACGCCCCAACGCGCCGTCGTCGAGCTGGAGCGCGCCGCGGGTCCCGGAGCGACCTTCGTGACGGACATTGGCGAGCACATGCTGTTCGCGCTGCACTACCTGACGGCCAAGGATCCAAGGGGCTTCCAGATCCAGCTCGGCCTCGGCAGCATGGGCTCGGGCGTCAGCGGCGCAATCGGCGCTGCCATTGGCAACCGCGAGCGCCCGGTCGTTTGCATCTGCGGTGACGGCAGTATGCAGATGGCGGGGATGGAACTCTTGGTCGCCGCCAAAGAGCGACTCCCCGTGATCTTCGCGGTGTTCAACGACGCCCGCTACAACATGGTCTACCACGGCTACAAGCAGGTGTTTGGTCGCGAGGCCAAGTGGTCGACGGACTTCGTTGACTTCGCTGCCTGGGCTCGCTCGATGGGGGTAACCGGTGTGCGAGTGAACCACCCTGGTGAGATCCGCGCAGAGTTGTTTGAGCGCTTGTTCGAGCTGGGCGGCCCTGCGGTGCTGGACATTCGCATCGACCGCGACGTGCGTCTGGCCGGCGGCGGCCGCAACGAAGCGTTGCAACACATGAGCATGCTGTCGAACAAGGGGGTCGCGTGAGAGCGCGTGTCGCTGGGCTAGGGGCATGGTTCCCAGAGCAGGTTCGAACCAACGCGGACTGGCCCGCAGAGTTCGTAGAACGAGGCCGCACTAGCGCTCGTCGAGAGCTCGTGGACATTCGTGTGGATGACGACCCGCGCGAGGCGCTGGGCAAGCAGTACCTGGCCGCCGAAGCAGGTGACCCATTCCTTGGCGCCAAGCTGCGGCGCGTCGCCGGAGAAGACGTGGACTCTTGCCTCGCGGAAAGCAAGGCTGGGGCGCTAGCGCTCGAGGATGCTGGCGTCTCCGCCTCCGAGGTAGACGTCGTCATGTCCTGGGCAGCGGTTCCTGATCGCGTGGTTCCGCCAAGCGCGCCGCGCGTGGCGGATTTGCTCGGGATACGCTCGGCGATGGCCCTCGGCATCGAGGCTAGCTGCGCTACTTCGGTAGCGCAGCTAGGTCTCGCGGCGGCGCTGATCGAAGCTGGGCGCGCCCGCACGGTGCTGCTCACACAGAGTCACATCATGACCAGGGCGTTTCCACTCATGCACCCTGCCTCGCCCAATGTGGGCGACGCTGCGACTGCGATGGTGTTGCGCGCAGCCGAGCGCCCCGGGATCGGCATGCTCCACGCGGTCACGCACGGGGAGTACTACCCAGCTGTGACTTGGTGTCGCGGCAAGGACGAAGATCCGCCGTGGTGGAAGGCCGGCCCCGATTACTACCCAGGGAGCCTGGCCCCAGAGCTAGCTCGCTCGCTGATCGCTCAGACCGTTCACATCGGTATGACGACAGTCAAAGAACTTCTGGAACGAGCGAACGTGAAAGCAGAAGCGGTGGACGTGTTCGCCTGCGTGCAGCCTCGTCGCTGGGTCCCGAGCGCGATCGCAAGCGCAGCAGGCCTAAGCGCTGCGCACGTCCCGGTCACGTTTGACCAATTCGCGCACCTTGGTGCGTGCGGCGTGGTGAGCAACTTGATCGCCGCCCGAGCGAGCGGTCAGTTGACGGAGGGCTCGAGAAGCGTGCTGTTTGCGCAGGGTGCAGGTCTCACGCGGGCGGCGATACTCGTCGACTGGTAGAAAGTGGCGACAAGCCCGGGGGTCATTGAAGTAGACTCCGCCGGTGGACTCGCATTTTCCTGCTGATGCTCCGCACACGCTGCTCCTCGTGTTCGATGCCAGGCATGCAACCAGCCTCCGACAGCTGCTCGAAGGCCTGCCTGCATCCCGCAATTGTGAAGTTGAAACAGCGGAGCTGCCGGTGCTGGACGCCGTGCGCCAGGCACGCCTGAATCACGGTGGCAAGCCGCTGGGTGTCTACTCCCCTGATGAGTCTGGCGTATTGGCCGCCATCGAGGCAGGAGCGGATGACTCACTGGTTTTCGGTAGCGACCTGCCCACCCAGCAGGCTGCGCTGGCGTTCCTCGACCGCGTCAGCTTGAGAGCGCGACTGCGTCGGCATCGGGAGCGCTTGCAAGCGTCCGCTGTCCAGTCGGAGAAGCTCGCGGCGCTCGGCACCGTCGTGGCCGGCGTCGCCCATGAGGTCAACAACCCCCTCGCGGCGCTCATGCTCACGGTCGAGGCGATCCGCGTTCAGCTTGGACCATTGTTCGACGCGCGCACTCGGGTGCGTGCCCTCGTCGAGCGAGAGCGTGGTGCGACCCTGGCAGAACTCGAGGAGCTCGCACAGAGCATGCGCAGTGGCGTGCCTTCACACGAAGCCAACGAGCTCGTCGACGAAGTGCTGTCCGCGTCGGAGACGATCGCCAGCGTCGTTCGTGACCTGAAGGTGTTCGCTCGCCCCGACGACAAGGAGGAACCGCAAGTCGTCCACCTACCCGAGCTGATGGACCAGGTGATTCGCATCGTCGGCCGCGAGATCACGCCCTTCGCTGCCCTGGAGCGAGACTACGCGCCCGACGTTCCACCGGTGGTCGCATCGCGGACGCGCCTGACGCAGGTGTTCACCAACGTGCTGATCAACGCGGCGCACGCGGTGCGGGAGGTCTCACGCCCCGTGCACCGCATTCGTGTCTCTATCCGCGCGGATGAAGATGCCGTCGCGGTGTCCATTTCTGACACGGGTCCAGGGATCCCTCATGAGACCATCGAGCACATTTTCGATCCGTTCTTCACCACCAAACGCGAAGACTTCGGCACCGGCCTGGGGCTGTCCATCTCGCGCTCCATCATGCGCAGCTTGGGTGGCGATCTATTGGTGGAGTCGGTGCACGGTGTTGGCGCGACGTTTGTCGCACTGATCCAGCGCCCCAGTCGCGTCGACTTGCTCAAGGCGATGCAGAACGCGGCTCGCTTCCGGCAAACGCCCGCACGCAGGGCGCAACGCATTGCTGTGCTTGCTGTCGACGAGGACGAGCGGATGCTCAAGGCTTATGCGAGCTCGCTGCGGGAGCATTGCGATGTGCTCTTGGCGGCGGACGGCCAAGAAGCAATCGAGCTCTTGATGTCGGGCTCGACGGCAGACGTGGTGGTCACCGATCTTGCGATGGCCTCCCTCGATGGTCGTGCGCTGCTGGAGTGGCTCGAGGCGAATCGGCCGGAGCTTGCTCTGCGCACCATCTTCGTCACGACGGACCCTCCCCCCGAGTACCAGTCCTACCTGCGGGAGGTCCGCGTCCCCGTGCTTCAGAAGCCCATCACGCGCGCACGTTTGCTTTCACAAATCGAGCGCGCCGTTGGCTTCATTCCCAACGAATCCGGGTAGACCCGTTGTAACGATCCCTGAGCAGCGTCTCCACCCGAGGCTCGACATCACATGCCTCGAAGGAACCCACAGCCGCACCCGCGATCGCGCTGTCTAGCCAGGTGTACTCGTCACGGTAAACCATCTCGATGTCATGCGGGCCGTGGCGGACCATGCGCCAGTCACCGTAGTTAGCCATCTGCCGACGAGCGGCGACCGCCTGCTCAGTGAGCCGAACCGGGTCCCGCGCCAGCAGCCGCAGTAGCGCTCTCCCCATCAATGTCGAAGCGAACACCCTCGCGTTGTTCCGCGAGATGTCGAACATGCCCTGCTGAAGCTGCTCTGGGCTCGCCATCAGCGCGCCGGCCACCGCAAGCTCAATCAAGTATTCGCCGAGGGGAAACTCCCCGAACGACGAACGCTTGCGGGCAGGGATCAACTCGTGGAACGCGCGCAGGTGCCCCGCAGCTTCGAGAGCTTGATACACGGATCGAAACAGCGGGCCGCGGACCTTCGCGGACGGAGGAACGTCAGCCAGCCTGGTTTCGATGTCGCAGTGGGGCGCCACCAGCTCCACCCCGCGTCGATAGCCTGCGTACAGTTCCACAAACGTTTTCTTCCTAGCAGCGCTGCTGGGGTCCAACCCAAAACACAAGGAGACTACCAAAGCTCTCCTGCCTAAGCGCGACAACCGCATTCACGTGCAAGCACGCCGGCCTTTTTGCACGGAAAGCGCCGCGGCGCGGTGGCTAGAGAACGTCGGTTTGGTTTGCCCGGCATACGCCACGGTGTGCCGATACTGCGCGCTACGTAACATCAAGGAAACCCAGACGACCACCCCCGCGGTCAACACGCGCTCCCGCGGGTGCTGCCGCCTGAGCGTGGCGCCTGACACTGAGCAATCCGCCTGGAGCTATGGGAACCCGGGGCAGGTCCGTCAACTAGCGAAACGCGACGTTATCAGCGGGGCGCTGCCCTTCGGTTTCCTCGTGGTAACCGTTAGTCGACGGCTGTGACCTTCAGCACTTCGCTCAGGCTCGTCTCTCCCGCGAGCATCTTCTGAACCGCAGCCTCGCGCAGGCTCAGCATGCCGTCGGCACGCGCCTGAGCGCGGATCGCGTCGACGCTCCCCCGCTGCATGATCAACTCACGCACTGCCTCGTTGATCTCGAACATCTCGAAGATCCCTTGGCGACCTTTGAAGCCCGTGTGCCGACAGTCCACACAGCCAGCGCCCTCCCGAATCAAAGGCAGCGCACCGCCGGTGACGTCCAATAGCCCCCCCAGCTGACCCAGCTCCGGCTCTGTCAGTGAGCGCTCCTCTGCACAGCCAGAGCACACCTTCCGCACCAGGCGTTGTGCGATCAGGCCGCTCAGCGTTGACGCCAACAGAAAATTCTCAATCCCCAGATCGATCAATCGCGCGACCGCGCTGGGTGCGTCGTTGGTGTGCAACGTCGAGAAGACCAAGTGACCCGTGAGCGATGCCTGAATAGCGTTCCGCGCGGTTTCAAGATCGCGGATCTCGCCAACCATGATGATGTCGGGGTCTTGACGCAAGATGGTGCGCAGTGCTGACGCGAAACTGATGCCAATCGTGGGTTGAACCGCGGTTTGATTGATGCGCTCGAACACCATCTCGATGGGATCCTCGATGGTCGTGATGTTCACGTCATCGTTCGCGAGGCGCCGCAGCGCGGTGTAGAGCGTTGTTGTCTTCCCCGAACCGGTTGGTCCGGTCACAAGCACGATTCCGTGGGGACGCTTGATCAACTTCTCGAAGAGCAGCTCTTCGCGTTCGAAGAAACCCAGTTGGCGAATGTCATCGTGGACGATCTCCGGGTCGAAGATTCTGAGCACCGCCTTCTCACCAAAGGCTACCGGGAGAGTCGATACGCGAAACTCGACCGCCTTGTTCTGGAACTCCGTTTTGATGCGCCCGTCTTGAGGGCGGCGCTTCTCTCCGATGTCGAGACGCGCAAGCGTCTTGATGCGATTGATCACGGCGCGATGCACGACGGCTGGCAACTTGTTCACCTGGTGGAGTGCGCCGTCGATGCGAAACCTAACCAGGCTCTCTCCTCGCTTCGGCTCGATATGGATATCGCTCGCGCGCTGCTGAAAGGCGTATGAGAAGAGGTACTCGGCCGCGTTGACCACGTGCTGATCCGAAGCCTCGATCTCGCGCTCGGGCTGTGCGCACGAACTGCTCGAGGTTGCTCCATTGAAGGGACTCGGTCAGGTCTTGTTCGGCTCGCTCCACGGGCCGCTGAAACCCAAAACTCAGTGATGAGCCGTTGGATGTCGCTCGGCGGCGTGCCGACTCAACTTGCTTGCGGGCTACGTCTTGCACGGCTTCGATGGCAAGTGCGTTGAACAGGTCGCTGGTCGCAGCAACACCGCGACTCGTCGCATCGATCACCAGCATCCCCGTGCTTGCGCGCGAACGGTTTGAAAACACCGAGGTGACAATCGCGGCGTCCAGCGCCAGAGGGTCTAGCTTGACGAAGGCACGCACCCGCGCGCTCCGCGAACACCTCCACTATCTCGGATGTATTACCATCGAGGTCCTTCACGTTGAAGGACATCGCGAAACTCGAGGCTCCAGAAAACGCCAGGATAGAGCGTCGCTGCTCGTCCAAACTCGGCGGCGCGTTCAGGTTCATACGCACCGCAACAAGCGCTGCTTGGGCTCCTGATCGACGTCATCGCGCGGTGGTAGCACGGCGAAAATGACGCGCCTCGTGACCGGTGGTCAACAACTCATCGACCCCGGATGTGTTACGCGCAGCGATCAAGGCTTCTCGGCTGTACGTCGCCGAGACTCGAATTCGGCAGCTCCTTGCTGCCTTGCCGCAGCAAGCGGGAAGCGGAAACGGCGCGGATGGCAGCGGATCTCCCCACCTTCAAGCCGCTGCCAACGCTCGGCAGATCAAGAAGCGGACATGTAGAGCACCGTAGCTCGGAAGGCGATGCGCGTGCCCGACGATGAACTCCGGCCAGTTCATCTTCAGCATCACGACATCGCTCACCACCGAATCGAGGTTCAGCTGTTCCCTCATCAGAATCGCCAAACCTTCTTCGCCATCGCACGCCTCAAGACACGGTAGCCGCTGCCAGGCACCGAGAACGAAGGTCGCTACCACCGCATCGTCGTCATCCACCAAGAGCGGCACGACTCACTGCCGCGGCCATTCATCTGGGCTGAGCGCGGGATCAGGAGCAACGCGCAGTTCGACTGCCTCGGGAAAAAGAGCTCGAACGTGGTGCGTGGTTCAGCTGACTCTCGACTCGGATGCGACCGCCGGTTTGCTGCACGATACCGTACCGTCGAGCCCGAGCACCCAGTTCCCTGGCCCGAGGGCTTCGTGGTGAAGAAAGGTTCGAAGGCATGGCGCAGCGTGTCCTCATCCATACCCACGCCATCATCCCAAGCTGATCGTATTGCCCAGTGACGGCGGTCGTCCCTCGACCTCGAGCACTTCCCTCAGCTCCGCGTCATGCGGGCGCTCCAGCCGAGGCAGATGCAGCCACCGTCGAGGCATTCGCGTCTCGCCCGAGTTGATCACCAAGGTTGACCAGGACCTGCTCCGAGTCGCGTCGAATCACGTTCCCGCCAAGATTGGTTCCTCGGGGATATGAACATCCAGGCGAATCTTGTTGCTCGAGAGTCGACGCAGGGCGCTTCGACGCCACTCAGCACCGACTGAATCGAGCAATCGCGACTCGAGCAATGGCGTCTGCAGAAGGCTAGAAGCTGCCCTGTCAGTAGGGCGCCTCGCTGCGTTGGCTGCTCGACCTCGCGCAAATTGAGACTCCACAGGGCGCGCATGCTCGACGTCGCTGCGAATCAGACTTGCGAGCATGTCGAGTGCCGTCAGCAGGTTGTTGATGTCATGGGCGACGCCACCCGCAAGGCGGCCCAGGGCGTCCATGCGTTGTGAGTGTGCAAGCTGATCGGCAAGCTGAGTCCGATCGGTGATGTCACCGATGGTGGATGAGGGCCACTCCGCGATCGTCGACGCGGACTGGGCCAGGTAGACAGCACGTCGCGCCGCGCCGCTCTTGAGGCGGTGTTTGAACTCCGTGGGTGCGTTTTTGTTCTCGCGCAGCGGCCATCTCTTCTGCAACCAGCTCCGGCGGCAACTGATTCAGGTCGGTGATCCGCAGGTGAGCGAACTCCTCAGCGCTGTAGCCGTAGAAACTGATCGCGGCGGGATTCGCTTCGACGATCCGTCCGTCTGTCGGATCGATCACCAGCTTGACCGCTGTGCTGCGCGTGAACGTCTGGTCAGGCGGAGCTCCAAAGCCGCGAGTCGGGCGCGCAGCTTCGCGTTCTCAGCCTCGAAATCCACGGCCAAGAGCTTGAGGCGGGATCGATTGAATTGTCCAATGCCCCCGGCGGACTCCGGGTAAATCTTCGCGGAATTTGCAGATAAGCCATTGCCCGTGCGCAGGTGAACGCTCAGGCCAAGTCGCACCCACTCTCCCGCCTGCGGCTCGCTTGGCGGATCGCCCTGCAACACGGGGAGCTCCCCTCTTGGGATACGCCGTCGTCGTCGGCTCCGGTCATGATGTGTCGAATGCTACTTGTGCCCACACCAAGTCTGCACGCCGCGAGCACCTGTTTCCACACGAAAACCGTTCGACCGCTTCGCGCTGAAGTTGAGGCCGCAGAAAAATCGAGCGGGATCACATGGCCTCGGAAGAGGTCGAGTGCTGAGCGTACCGCGAACGCCGCCAGGTGGTGAACACCGCAGCGCCGCGGCGCTGGCGCTTGCCAGGCTTGGCGCTGCCAGACTCTGCACCTATGCTCAGGGATGGACGACGTGATCCGGCGAGCGGGTGCGAACCGGAAATCGAAGCTGCTGCATTCCGTCGCCTCCTGCAGCACTTTCGCGAGCGCACCGATGTGCAGAACATCGACGTGATGAACCTCGCTGGCTTCTGTCGCAATTGCCTCGCCAAGTGGTACCTGGCAGCCGCCAATGAACGCGGCGTGGAGCTGGACCAGGACGCTGCACGCGAGATCATCTACGGCATGCCCTACGCCGAGTGGAAGGCGAAGCACCAGCGCTGACGGGCCACGGCGTCACACCACGCTGAGCCGCGCCAGCGCCCCGGTGTAACCGGGGTTCGCCACTTCGAACCCTGAGGTACGGAACACCTTCTGCACGAGGGGCGAGGCGCCTGTACCTAGCTCTACCAGGGCTGAGCGCACCTTCGCGCGACTGGACGGCGGAAGTTCCGTAGCGCCAACGACGCAGTCGGCCGGAACGGTACCCGCAAGCGACACGATGTGGATGCCTGCGTCCGGGATCGCAACCTCGTTCCATCCGCCGTCCCGAGTCTGGCGCGAACCCCCGTCGAGGATCGCGTACGTCGCGCCAACGTCCACCCGACGTTCGAAGACCGCGCGAGCGACCGCTGCGTGAGTGCCGAGAAAGCTCTCGCGACCGAAGAACGAATCCAGGTCGCAGCCGCGGTCGCGCAGCCAGCGCCGAGGTACGGCGTAGCCGGCGGCGCTCGCCGAGTCGACCCAGCCGATGTGCTTGCCTTCGAGATCGCCGACCTCGACCAAACCGGAGTCGCGGTGCACGAACAGCGCGGAATGAAACAAGCTGCTGGCTTCACGCCTCGAGGTCACGAGCGCTTCCGCCACGCCCTGCTGGATCAACTCCGCTGCCACTAGCGGTGGAGCCCACGCGAAGTCGATGCGCTTCTGCTTCACGTCCGCCAGCAGGGCCGCGTAGGAGCGCACGACGTGACCAAAGAAGATCAACCCGGTGCGCTCCGACAGCTCCGCGCACAGCCCCGAGAGAGCCGATCGCACCGCATCGCGATCACTCACCACGCCAAACGAGTGGGCCGCTCGAAACCGAACCGATGGAGGGTCAGCCACGCCACGTGAGCATAGCAGAAGCGTGTGACACATCAGTCACACCAACGACCAATCGACAGCCAGGCTGCTTTCCGCCAGCTTTCACGCAGCCCGACTCGCGCTGGCTAGTTCTTGATCCGCAACGGCAGAAGCAGAGTCTGCTCGGCGTTGGCGGAGTCATACAGCACCGTGTAGGCCGCTCGACTCGCGAGGACACGCTGGGTGTAGCGGCGCGTTTCGGAGTAGGGGATCGCCTCCACCCAGAGGTCGAAGTCGAGGTTCGGCCGCTCTCGGAGCCAACGCCGAGGGCGCCCTGGGCCGGCGTTGTAGCCCGGGATGGCGAGCAAGGGGTGGGCATCAAACGTCTCGGTGAGCTTGGCCAGAGCCCGGCAGCCCAGGGTGATGTTGATGCTTGGCCGCTTCAGCGCACGGGCATCGTAGGGCAACCCCTTCGCGTAGAGCTTCGCCGTCGGCACGATCAGTTGCATCAACCCGTAGGCGCTCGCAGAGCTCTCCGCGTCGGCGTCGAACGCCGACTCTTCCCGCATGATGGCGTACACCAAGCTCTCGCTGATGCCGACCTTGGCGGCGTTCTTCTGCACCGTTGGCAGGTGGGGACGCGGAAACGCAATCTCCCAAGTCTGGATCCAGTCACCGGCGGGCCAGCGCTGAGGCCAATCCGTCAAGAGCCCGCGAGCGACGCCATGACTGAGGTTCGCAGAGCCCGCGCGAGCGTACAAGAGCGCGATCCCCCACAACACTCCGGGTGCGGCCCCGCGCTTCGCGAGCCCCATCGCGCTGATCTCACGCTTCGCGTCCGGTAGATCACCGACCCGAGACAGCTCGAGCGCCCGCAGGAACCCAGGCTCCTTGAACTCCGGGCGCTGCTCGAAGCTGAATGGTTGCCTCGCGGAACTGTCCATCGCGTCGTCGCGGACCTTCGTGGCGAGCTGCGCATCCAGATCGTGCAAGCGCGAGTACGCGAGCAACATGTAGTAAGAAAGCGGGAGTTCACGCACGATGGCCTCGTACTCCGCCTTGCCGCGGTCAGTCTCACCAAGCTCGATCAGCGCGCGCGCCCAGAAATAGCGTTCGCGCCCGGCGTACTCGCGCCCCCGCGCTCCGTCCCTCAGCTTGCCGAGCTTCGCCGCGCGCTCCAGGACCTGCGCCGCGCCCGGCCAGTCGCCCTTCTCGATGCGGCGCATCGCCAGGCGGAACACACCGTCGAGCACCATGTCACCCTCCGGGTAGTCGCGATCCATGGTGCTCAGGAGGTCAGTGAACTTCTTTTCCACCCCGAGCTCGAAGTAGCTGTACGCGGCCTTCATCCGCGCGTCGTCGGCGAGGCGATGGCTTGGCGCTTCCTTCTCCAGCTGGTTGAAGCGCTGCACGGCCTGGGTGTGACGGCCGTCCTTGGCGGCATACACACCTGCCAGGTACAAGAGCCGCGCGCGCAGGTCCTCACCCTTGCAGCGACGAATCGGCTCCGCCAAGGCGTCCGCCGCCTCACCATGCTTCCGCTTGGAAGCCAGCGCCTTGGCTCTGACCAGCTGAATTTCGCAGCCGATCTCCGCATAGCGCACCGCCTGAGGCTGCTCGCTGAGCACTGCCTCTGCGGCTTCGTCCGCCGCCTTGTCGTACCCCGCATCGAGCAGCGAACGAACGCGCACGAGCTCTAGGTCGAGGCTCAGCGATTGATTCTGCTTCTGCTTGTCCGGAGGCAGCGCGGCGAGGGCCTTGGCCTCCAGCTGCTCCGCCATGCGTCGGCGCGAATCTCCGCGGGGATTTTCGATGCGCACACGACGCGCCCACCTCAGCGCCTCGAGGCGGTCCTCCACGGCAGACTCAGGCTGCTTCTGTGCGCGCTCGAGCAACGCCGCCGACAGCCGCAACGCCACGTTCAGGCGGTCCGCAGGGCGATCCTGAGACTCCAGGTGCGCCTTCCAGTGCCGGATCGCGCTGTCGAGCTTTCCGGCACCCTTTGCCGCTTCGGCGATCAGCAGATCCAGGTCATCTTCGATTGGAGCTTCGGGCTTGACCTTCTCGAG
The DNA here is from genome assembly GCA_041389805.1 of Polyangiaceae bacterium. Classification (GTDB taxonomy): domain Bacteria; phylum Myxococcota_A; class Polyangia; order Polyangiales; family Polyangiaceae; genus JAHBVY01. Next base: position 54,515 of record JAWKRD010000050.1, read on the forward strand.
CCAGCGCAGCGCATCCGCATACTTTCGTTGACTAGTGAGCGAGCGCGCGACGCCAAGCTTCGCGTAGTTGCTCAGCGTCCAGTCGCCTCCCTCAGCAGCGCGCGCGTACGCCTCCCCTGCAGCCTTTGCCCCGCCGGCTTGCTCGTGGAGGCGCCCGATCAGGTACTCCCAGCTCGGCCGCTCCTCGAGGGGCAGCTTCTCTTTTTCCGCAGAGAAAACCTTTTCAACGAGCTTCACCGCGGCGCCGGGTTGGCCGCGTTCCACGGATTCCCTCGCCTTGGCTAGATTCGGCAAGGCGAGCAACGGCGTGAACTGCTCGAGATCGAAGCGATCTGCGGTGGATTTGGGGGACTCCGAGGCGGAAGCCTCGGGGGCTGCACCTGCGTCCAACCCGATTGGCGTCTGTACGCCGTGCCCGGCTGGTGGTGCGGTGGGCCCGCTGCAGGCCATGAGCGCTAGCAGCGGTAGCACGGCCGGCCCTAGGGACCCTAACCCCCAAGCTCGGCGCTTTGATCGCAGGCGTCGCATCAGGCGCGTCCTCGCTGCCGCGCACTCCAGACCTCTTGCGCCTGTTCTTCCAGCGCGAGCTCTTCCGCGCGCGAGATCTCTGCCTGCCAGTTCTCTTTGTGACGCTCGACGGCCTTGGCTTCGCCCTCCCGCAGCGCGAGCTCCTCACGCCGCAGCGCCTCCTCTTTCCGCGCGGCAACCAAACGCTCGGCCAGGCTCCGCTCCTTCTGCCGTGCACGCTCGATGCGCCCTGCCGCTTGGCTCTCCCAGGCCGCTTGCAGCGCCAGATCCTGCACCGTGGCGTCCCCGCGCACGAGCCGCTCCGCTTCAGCGCTCCGCTCGTCCGCGAGCTGCTTTTCGAGCTGCTTGCGCTGGGCCGTGGCATCGAGCGCCTGGCGCTCCGCCTGAGCCACCTGGCGTATTTGTTCGGCGACGCGCTCAGCCTGCTCCTCCACCCGCTGCTCGCGCAGGCGCTTGAGAGCTTCCAGGGAGTAGCGCTTCACCACGGGCTGAACCTAGCTCAATTTGCCTGATTTATCGAAATCACTGCACACATTCGCAGCGGCGGCTTGGAGAGTCGGCAGTTTTTTGGGGGGAGAGGGCGCGCTGAGTGCGCGCTTCAAGCTTGAATCAGCACTCGATGATGTTGACCGCCAAGCCGCCACGCGCGGTTTCCTTGTACTTGGTCTTCATGTCGGCACCAGTGGCCCGCATCGTCGCGATCACCTTGTCGAGGGAGATGCTGTGCTGACCGTCGCCCTGGAGCGAGAGCCGGGAGGCGTTGATCGCCTTGATCGCGCCCATCGCGTTGCGCTCGATGCACGGCACCTGCACCAGGCCGCCAACCGGATCGCACGTGAGGCCGAGGTTGTGCTCCATGCCGATCTCGGCGGCGTTCTCCACCTGTAGCGGCGTGCCACCCAACGCTTCGGTGAGGCCGCCAGCGGCCATGGAGCACGCCACGCCGACTTCACCCTGACAACCGACTTCCGCGCCGCTGATGCTGGCGTTGAGCTTGTACAGCATGCCGATGGCGCCCGCCGCGAGCAGGAAGCGCACGACGCCGTCTTCGTCGGCGTTGGGGCAGAAGCGTGAGTAATAGTGGAGCACCGCGGGCACGATGCCAGCTGCGCCGTTGGTCGGCGCCGTGACGACGCGACCGCCGGCGGCGTTTTCTTCGTTCACGGCCAGAGCGAAGAGGTTCACCCAGTCCATCACCACGAGCGGATCGCGATCGCCGCGCGCGTCCTGCTTGAGGCGACGAAAAATCGTTGCCGCACGGCGACGCACCTTGAGCCCCCCCGGCAGGATCCCTTCGCGTTCACACCCGCGCTTCACACACGCCTGCATCACCGCCCAGCGCTGCAGCAGGCCTTCACGGATCTGCTCTTCGCTGCGCCATACTTTCTCGTTCTCGAGCATCAGCGTACTGATCGAGAAACCGGTGTCCTTGCAAAGCGCGAGCAGCTGGTCGCCAGAGGTAAAAGCATGCGGCAGCGCGCCGTCTGCCACCTCGACCAGCGGAGTGTCTTCATCCACGTCGGCGCCGACCACGAAGCCACCGCCAACCGAGTAGAACTCTCGTCGTCTGATCTCGGTACCGGCTGCATCGAACACGCAAAAGCGCATGCCGTTGGGGTGCGCCGGCAGGCGCTCCCGACGGTGAAACATGAGATCCGTTTCCGCACGAAACTTAACGCTGTGCGTCCCCAGGATTGCTAGCTCACCAGACGCTTGAATCCCTGCGAGAGCACGCGGCACCGCGTCTGGCTCGAGGCTCTCCGGTCGCTCACCCAGCAGGCCCATGACCACCGCGGAGTCCGAGCCGTGTCCCTTGCCGGTGTGCCCGAGCGATCCAAACAGCTCAATCTTCACTCGCACGACGCTGGTCAGCAAGCCGTCGCGCTCGAGCCCCTTGGTGAAGCGACGCGCCGCGCGCATCGGGCCCACGGTGTGAGAGCTCGAGGGACCGATACCAATGCTGAACAGCTCGAAGACGCTGATGGCCACGGGCGGAGCCTACACCTTGCAGGTTCCGCCGCAGCAACTGGCGCTGCGGAGCGCGAACAAACCACGGCTCAGCGCGGAGCCAAGATCAACGCACCGCGTGGTGGCAACTCGAGGCTCACCTGCCCCACCGCCTGAACCGTCGTCACTTCCCGGCCGCGCAGCGCGTCAAACAGCCGCGTGCCCTCGGGGTAGTCCGTACGGAACGACGCGCGAGAGCTCTGGAGCGCGTGACCGTTCAGCGCCACCAAGAGCCGCCGCCCGTCATACTCCCGTTGCCAGACCAGCATCCCGGCGTCGCTCTGCGTGTCGAGCCCGCCGTAGTCCGATGCGAACAGCACCCTCAGGCTTCCGTAACGGAGCGCCGGTTCGCGCTTTCTGAGGGCGCAGAGCGCCTTCACCACCTGAAAGGACGCGCCATCCGTGGGGAAACCGCTGGTCCACATCACCTCACGTGACTCGTGGCCGCCCTGACCTTTGAAGTCCTGCTCAGTGCCGTAGTAGACGGCAGGGATCCCGTCTGCGCCGAACACCGCGGTCATCACCAGGTCGGTGGCGAATGGGTCATCGATCTGTCCGCGAATGCGCCAGACGTCGTGGTTGTCACCAAACACCAGCCGCAGCTGCCACGGGTCCAAGCCAGCGCCCAGCGGCTGTGGCTCCTCGCGGAAGTAGCTGCGGTTCCCCTCCAGCACCTGACGCGCAATGCTCGGCTTGTCTCCACCGAGCAGCACGCGATCCACGAGATCGAACTTGAACGAGAAATCGAAGACCGTGTCGAGCTCGTCTCGGTCAGTGTAGCTGGCGAGCACCGCTGGGTCGCGATTGAAGACCTCGCCCAGGAGCAAGAAGTCGCGCTTGCCTCGCGCCTCCAGGCCTTCCCGCAGTCTCGCGCCGAACTTCGCCCAGAACGGCTGCTCGATGTGAGGCACGGCGTCGACTCGGAAACCGTCCACGTCGGTCTGCTCGACCCAACGGAGATACGTCTCGACCAAGGCATCGATCACGGAGTCTTGAGACGTATCGAGATCGCGCAGGCCCGTGGGAAAGTCACCGTACAGCTGAGAGTCGTCCCCGAAGCCTCCAGCCCCGCGGCGATGAAAGTCGTCTTGAGTGAGCGGCGTGGACGTTCCGTTGACCGTCCAGTGAGGCGTGAGGGTCGGGCAAGGCCCACTGCCGGCGGCGCAGGAACGCCAGAGCAACGGCGCGTCGATCGGACCATCAGCGGAATACGTCGGCTCCACCTCGTCTTCAGAGACGGCTCCATCTGAGTTGAGGTCGTAGTTGAAGACGCGCCCGGTGTGATTCGTCACCACGTCGATGATCACGCGCATGCGGCGCTCGTGGGCATCGGCGATCAGCGCCTGCAGGTCTTCCAGGCTGCCAAAGCGAGGATTCGGTGCGTCGAAGTCGAGCGCCCAGTAGCCGTGGTAGCCGTCCTGTGTTTCCGTGCGGTCCACGTTGCGGACCACCGGGCTGATCCACAGGGTGTTGACGCCCAGCTCAGCGAGGTAGGGCAAGCGCTGCTGGACGCCGCGCCAGTCACCACCTTGAAAGCGCGCGAGATCCCCGGGCGCCGGAGCAATGCCATCTTGCACGTCATTTGTCTGGTCGCCGTTGTCGAAGCGATCGACGAGCAGCTGATACACGATCGCGTCACGCCAGTCGTCGAACCTGTCCGGCCCGCGCGGCGTGGACGTATCCGCCCCGCAAGCCGTCACCAGGGAGGCAAGCAG
>JAWKRD010000051.1:0-54694 GCA_041389805.1 Polyangiaceae bacterium
CCCGGGCGGCGCCAACTCCCTGCTCTCACTCACCGAGGCCGCGTCACTGTTCTACGACGCGGGCATGGTGCCGTGGCTGCTCGAGCGCGCTGAGAAGCAGAAGGGCAGCGGCGAGGATCTCAAGACCTTCCAGGCGAACATCAGCGTGACGGCGATGAAGCTGATGAAGGCGGACCAAGCCGAAGCCGTGAAGGCGGCCGTGGAGAAGTACGGCACCAAGATCGAGAAGGACTCGTTCAAGCAAGCCGAAGAGCTCACCAAGGCCTGCGGCGATCGCGTCGACTGCTACCTGGAGAAGGTCGAGAAGAGCGAGAACCAGGACAAGAAGAACCAGTTCATCGGCATCAAGGCGGCCTACATGATCGGCATCCTGGGTGACGAAAAGACTCGCGACAGCCTGGTGGACCGCCTCGACTCGATCGAGAACGCGGCCGTGCGCTTCGTGGTCGCGAACACCATCGACCGCCTGACTCCGAAGGGCTCCAAGGAGATCGCGGACAAGATCCAGAAGATCATCGACAAGAACGCGGAGAGCCCGGACAAGGCCAAGGCTCAGGCGGACGCCCCCTTGCAGAGCGTCGTCTACCGTATCAAGGCCCGCGCTGGCGGCTGATTAGCCACCTGCTGCGATGCAGACGGGCGGTGCTCCTCGGAGCGCCGCCCGTTGTCGTTTGTCACTGCGCTCCTTGCACCCCCGCTGCCCGCGAGTGCTAGTGTGGACAGCGGTTCACGGTCTCCCAAAGTCGGCGTTTCATGAGCCGCTTTTGGGGGTGAGGGAACGCTGCGAGACCTTGTATGGCGACATTGAGAATCCACGTACTCAACGGGAACGAAGCCGGAAAGCAGCTGGAACCAGCGGGCGACGTGATCCGAATCGGGCGCGCCCCAAGCAACGACTTGTGCCTCGCGGAGACGCACGTGTCGGGAGAGCACGCCCGCATCAGCCTGATCGGCGATCGCGTGTTCATCGAGGACCTGCACAGCACGAACGGCACCGAGGTGCTGCGTGGCGGCGAGCGACTCAGTGTCGATGAGCGCTCCGACTCGAAGTGCGAGCTGCAGAACGGCGATCAGCTCGCGCTGGGTGCCGGCGGCGGCGGCGAAGCAGTGCTGATCCAGATCGGCATCGGTGAGGAACCAGACGTGCCGCATGTGATGGCGCAGCGCAGCCTGGCGGAGCTGGGCAGCTCGACCGCGAACAACGCCGCCGCGCTCAAGGCGCTGCGTGGCACCCACGACGCGATTGGCAAAGCCGATGGACTCGATAGCGTGCTCACTGCCGTCGCCGACTCGGCGCTCGAGCTGGTTCAGCGCGCGACGCATGTCACCGTCGTGCTCAAGGACAGCGAGGAAGACGCCGCCGGCGAAGGCTCCTTCGTGCCCGTCTTGACACGTATCCGCGCGGAGAACGGAGGTCAGACGGCCACCGAAGGGCGCGTCCCGATCACTCGCAGCGTCTACCGCAAGGTGGTGCGCGACCGCTGCGCGATCCTCGCGGCGGACGCGCCGAGTGAGACGTTCAGCTCGGAGTCGCTGCTTGGCGCAGGCATCCGCAGCACCATTGGTGTTCCGCTGTGGCTCGGCGAAGAAATCATCGGTGTGCTGCAGGTAGACAACCGCGATCGACCCGCGATGTTCGACGAAACGGACGTCGATACGCTCGGCGTGTTGGCAGCCAACGCATCGCTGGCCGTCGCAAACGCTCGCTTGATCCGCCGTCTGCGTGACGCGGAAGAACAGCTCAAGAAGGAGAACACCTACTTGCGGCGCCGCGAGGAAAAGCTGCGCGGCCAGGAGGTGAACATCGTCGGGCAAAGCAAGGCGATGAAGGCGCTGTTCGACCAGTTGGACAAGGTGGTCGACACGCGAGTGACCGTGCTGATCGAAGGCAAGACGGGCACCGGAAAAGAGCTCATCGCGTCCTCCTTGCACGCGCGCTCACGGCGTCGCGACAAGCTGTTCGTGGCGCAGAACTGCGCCGCCCTGCCAGAGAGCCTGCTTGAGAGCGAGCTCTTCGGTCACAAGCGCGGCGCGTTCACGGGCGCCACGGAAGAGAAGAAGGGCCTCTTCGAGATCGCCGACGGCGGCACCCTGTTCCTGGACGAAGTCACGGAGATGGCGCTCGCCCTCCAAGCGAAGTTGTTGCGCGTGCTCCAGGAAGGAGAAATCCGTCCTATTGGCGCAAACCACACTCGCATCGTGGACGTGCGCATCGTCGCGGCAACGAACCGCAACCTCGAGCAAGAAGTGCAAGAGGGACGTTTCCGCGAGGATTTATACTACCGGCTCAAGGTGTTCCCGATCCGCGTGCCTCCGCTCTCGGAGCGACGGGAGGACATCCCGCTGCTCGCGAACTTCTTCCTCGAGCGCTACTCGAGGGAGTTCGGCCGCAAGCTGAACAGCCCCTCGCAGACCGCGACGGAGCTCTGGATGGCCTACGACTGGCCAGGAAATGTGCGGGAGCCAGGAGAACGATTCAGCGCTGCGTGATCCAGGCGGGCGATGAGGAGCTCGGTGGGCCCGAGCTGCTGAGCCCCCGAGTTCGCAAGGTGGAAGGCGTGGTGGACCGTGCTGGCGTCACCAAGGGCACCCTGAAAGAGATGCTCGAACAGGTGGAGAAGTACTTCCTCGTGGAGTGCCTGCGCGAGCACGACAACAACAAGACGTCGGCCGCAAAGACCCTCGGCATCACCCGCGAGGGCCTACACAAGAAGCTCAAGCAGCTGAACATCGCCTGAGCCTCGATCCTGGCGTCCTTGGTGGTTCAAGCCCCGCCAGGAAACGTGCTCGACCTACTCCCCCAAGAACGGGCAGCTGACGTCAACGCGATCCCCGGGGAAACCGCTGATGCAGGTATCGCCCTTTTCGCGACCGCAGGCACAGGTGCACGCATCCTCCCGCTCATCGAAGCACCAGCCCGCGTACAGCCACGGGCACGCGGAAGCCGTGTCATCCAGCTCATAGAACGAAGCGCTTCCGCACAGCGGCGCTCGGCTGCCTTGACCTGAGGTAGAGCCGCCCTGCCCACCGGGGTCCGGCGTGTTGCCCGAGGCTTCCCCACCGCAAGCGCCGAGAGGCAGCACGAGCGCCACGCTCAGCGCGAGCAGCACGCGAGAGACGGTGAACAGGGACCTGATACGCGGAGACGACGTGGGCATGTGGAGTGTGTCGTCTGTGGACCGCAACCCGATTGCTCCTGGCCCGCATTCCGTCAAACGCGAGCAGCCGCCTGGGAGTTCGCCACCAGCAAGCTGCAATACCCAGAAAAACAGCCGCAATGTTCAGGGCTTTCGGGCGTGGCGTGCAGGCACTTCCGGGCGCGACTGCCCGGTGGCATGAACCTGAACATGAGTCGTCTCGTCTACACCGCTTCCATCGCCGCGCTCGTGCTCTGTGCCTGCAACGAGGAGAAGCCGACGGAAACACCCGCGAAAGCGGACACGAGCGCCGCAGACACGGCGAGCGCCGCACCCGCCCCCGCCCCAACCGCGGCCTCCCCGGACAACGTCGACGGCGAGCTACTGGCGGTGGGTGCCGATGCCCCAGCCATTGAGGCGACGGCGCACGACGGGGAAAAAGTTTCCCTGGAGAAATTGAAGGGCAAGCCAGTGATCGTCTACTTCTATCCCAAGGACGACACTCCGGGCTGCACCATCGAGGCTCAGCAGATCCGCGATAGCTACGAAGACTTGAGCAAGACCGGCGCCGTGGTGCTGGGCGTCTCTAGCGACAGCAATACGTCTCACTCCGAGTTTGCCAAAAAGTACTCCCTGCCTTTCAAGCTACTGCCGGATTTGGATCACGCGATCGCGAAGGCGTTTGGCGTCTCCCTTCGCGGCGGCAAGGCGGCGCGGGTCACGTTCTTGATCGATAAACAGGGCAAGATCGCCAAGGTCTTCCCAAAGGTCGACCCGGATGGACATGCGAAAGAGCTGCTCGAAGCCCTCAAGGCGCTCCCCGAAACGCCTTCAGCGCCTTGAGGAGCTCGGCCCCCTGGCTTGCACGAGGGTGGCTCTGACAGTACAGGTCCGCTCGTGACCAGCGCAGAGGCAAGCGAAGACGCCCTCGCGGCAGACGCCGCGGAGGCCACGCGCGGGACAGTGACCGGCAACGTGGAGCTCACCCGCGACGACGTGCTGGAAGCACTGCATGCGCAGCCCGGTTCGCGTTTCAAGACTGCGGTCGGGCTGGCGGTCTCCGCAGCGGCCATCATGGTCGTTGCCCAGTCCGCCCCGCAGAACTCGGACCGCCCCTGGCCGGTGATTGGGCTCCTGCTAGCCGCACCGCTGCTCGCGCGGTTTGGCAAGCGCATGGTCGCGACGCGGATGTTCAAGGGCATGCCGGACGCGCAGCGCAAGATGGACATCCGAGTCGACGATCTGGGGATTGAGGTGCGTTCAGCGAAGGCCCTCACGCGTCTGCGCTGGCAGCAGATTGTCACCACCAAGGAGACACCCAAAGTCTTTCTGGTCTACACCAGCGCCACGGCCTTCTTGATCCTCCCGAAGCGCGCCTTCGGTACCGCTGGCGCACCGAAGGTCGGTAGCATGCTCGTCAAGAAATCGAGCAACCACGGCAGCGCCGCAAAGATGTGGCAGCCTCAGCTCCTGCTCTGGGCGCTGCTCGGCATCGCGGTCGCCGTGATCATCATGTACATCAAGTAGCTCGTTACCTCACGGCAACGCCTGACAAGCGCGCTAGTTGTGCGCCCAGAAGCGGAACCAATCGACGCGCATCAGACTAGCTTGCGCTGGGTAGTCTGCGGCGCCTCCGGTAGCCCAGTGGCTGTTTGCGTGCCACAGATTGAAGAGCATCGGCGCGGGCGCCTGAGGCACGAACTCGGCGCCTTGAAGGCTCCAGAGCTCCACGTCTTGCTCTGCAAAGCGCACGAAGAACGTTAGCGTCGTGGGCTGCCAGTCGAAGCCCATCTCGTAGAACTTGCCGGTTTCCGGAAAGGCGGGATCTTTTGCACCTGGCAGCGTGCCCAGCGCGGGGCCGATGCCATAGGCGTCGCGCGCGACGCTCTCATGGTACTCGCCGGTGGCGGTGTTGATCACGCGTGAGGTGCGCAGGAAGTTCGTGTCACTTTCGTAGTCTGTCCACGCCGAGAGCCAGATCCAGTTGGGCTCGCCGCACAGAATTTCGATGTCGATCTCGCGGTTGTCCGTGATGTTGTTGTGGTTCACGTCGCCACCGTACGCATAGGTGAAGATACCGTTGACCACCTCTTCTCCCTTGGCGCAGCGCCCGAGCTCCACCCGGGTGCGATAGATGCCGTATCCGAGCGGATTCGGCGATACCACCTCACTCGCGAACGACGGCCCGACGCGATCTCCAGTGTCGAACTCAGGGTGCCCCGGGACCAGGAGCTCCAGGAGCTTTCCGTCCTCCGCAGCTCCCGCATCGACGCCGCTCTGGGCGCGACCATCCGCTTGCGCTCGAGCCGTCCACGGTTCGGCGGTGTCGAACTGCTCCTCGAAGTCAGGCGACGAGGCGGCGCCAGCGCTGCCGCCAGTGGTGCCGGCGCTCCCCCCGGCTCCTCCCGTTTGAGCGCTGCCGCCCGCCGCGCCGCTTCCTCCGGCACCGCCACCTCCCGCTGCTCCGCTGCCCCCGGCTCCGCTGCCGCCTTCAGCGCCGCTGCCACCTTCAGCGCCGCTGCCACCTTCAGCGCCGCTGCCGCCTTCAGCTCCGCTGCCGCCTGGTCCGCCTTTCCCTGCGGTACCGGCTTGGGCGCCGGCGCCGCTCGCATCACCGCGCCCCGAATCCGAACCAGAATCACAGGCTGCAAGAGCCAGAGAGAAGAGGCAGACGGCGGCTTGGAGACAGGCGGCGGTTCGGATGCAGACACGCATCGCAAAAGGCTGACCTCTCCCCCCCAAAATACAGCTCCATTTGGCGTCTATTCGCCGGCGCTTCCTGCTCAGGGCGCTTTGCTAGCTGAACGCTCGCTGGCTGCAGGGCCGCTGAGCCGTCGTCCAGGACGGCTTCAGGGTAGCGGGATGCCCGATGCTTCCTTGCACGACTCGAGCAGGCGATCTTGGAGGGCGGCGTCTTGTGCTGCCGGGAGCAAATCGCCGGGCTCGAGGTGATAGTAGTAGCCGCCGGTGAGCCTGGCGTCGTCGCTCGTTGCTAGCCAGGCTTGAGTGCGGTGCCCCTGGTCGAGATCATCGGGCGCGCTGGGACCGCCCATCTTCGTGCGCACCCAGCCCGGACTCACGGCGTTGCTGTAGACGTCGGGCCAGCGACGCGCGACTCCGAAGGCCAGCAAGGTGTCGTGGAGCTTGGAGTCCGCGTAGGCCTGGCTGCCGTTCCAGCGCCGCTTCTTCCATTGCAGATCAGCCAGGCTGACGTCACCACCGAAATGCATGCCCGAACTCAGGTAGATCAAGCGCTGGGGGCGCTCGATCAGCGCAGTGAGTACATAGGGCGCGAGCACGTTGATGGCCCACAGCTCCGAGAGGCCATCCACCGTTTCCACGCGGCGAGGCTCCCGATAGCCGACGGCGACGTTGTGAATCACTGCGTCGAAAGGGCCGAGTCGATTCACCTGCTCGGCTAGCTCGCGCATCGCCTTGAGCGTCGAGACGTTGCCCACCACCACGGCTTCAGCCGCAGGCAACGCCTGGCGCACGTCACCGGCGCGCGCGCGACTACGGGCGTGGAGCACGACCGAGTGCCCCTGGCTGCTCAAGAGCTCCCCCGCCATGAAGCCGAGGCCGTCAGCCGATCCAGTGATGAAGACTTTCGCCATCTCGAGTCACTCCCCGCCGGTGCTCGCGCCGCGGCTCACTGAATGCCGTATTGCTTGAGCCGCCTGTAGAACGTGCGACGGGGCATGCCGAGTAGCTCTGCCGCCTTCACGCGATTCCAGTTGCTCGCCTTGAGCGCCTGGAGAATGCGCTCACGTTCGTCCAGCTTGTGCTGGCTGAGGCTGCTGCGCACGCTGGAACCCGAAGAGGGTGGGACGGTGGTTGTGCGTCGCTGCCCCGTGTGATTGCTCGTCGTAACGGAGGCGCTGCCGGTGAGGCTGCTGAACAGAGCGCTCCCAGCGCGACCGTCTGGGATGTCGAAGTCGTCTTGATCGAGCTCGGGTTTTTCGCTCAGCACCCAAGCGTTGAGCAACACATGCTCCAGCTGACGCACGTTGCCCGGCCAGTGGTAGCCGCGCAGCCGCTTCAGGCCGTCCCGCGTGACAGCCTTCTTGTCGCGCTTGTAGCGCGCCGCGAAGATGCCGAGGAAGTGATCCACCAGCTGGGGGATGTCTTCGGTGCGCTCGCGAAGCGGCGGGATGCGCATCTCGACGACGTGGATGCGGTAGTACAAATCCTCCCGGAAAGTACCTTCCTCGACCATCGCCGCCAGGTCGCGATTCGTCGCACAGATCACGCGCACGTCGACGGGTTCTTCGCTGGCCCCACCGACGGGGCGCACTTTATGGTCTTGCAGCACACGCAGAAGACCCGCTTGCATGCGCTGGGGCATCTCGCCGATTTCATCGAGCAGGATGCTGCCGCCTTCCCCTTCACGGAAGAGCCCCTTGCGATCGCGATCTGCACCCGTGAAGGCACCCCGCACGTGACCGAACAACTCGCTCTCCAGCAGGTGCTCGGGAATGGCGCCGCAGTTCACACCGAGAAAGGCCTTCTTGGCGCGAGCGCCGGCGCGATGGATGGCGTTGGCCACCACCTCCTTGCCGGTGCCGCTCTCGCCGGTGATCAACACAGCTATGTCCGTGTCCTTCACGCGGTCGATCAGCGAGTACACACGGCGCATCGGCTTCGAGGTGCCGACCAGGCCCATGTAGCCAAAGTGACTGTACAGCGTCTCGCGCGCGTCTCGCAGCCTGCGGCGTGCGATCTTCAAACGCTGCGTACGTTGATCGAGCAGTTCTTGGAGGCGACCTTGAGCTTCACGCAGGCGCTCGTTGGTGCGCTCGAGCTCTTCCGCACGGCGACGATTCTCCGTGAGCAAGCGCGCCGATTCGATGGCAACCGCGGCCTGGTCACCGAACGCCTGCAAGGTCGGCAGCTCGCGCTCGAAATGATCGGCGGGTCGACTGCGAGTCTCCACGTAGAGCGCACCGATCGGCTCCCCTTCGGGAGCAACGATGGGCACACACGCGACCGACTGAAGATCGAGCTGGTGCACCGACGCGTAGCCGCTCATGCGCGCGTCAGTTTGAGCGCTCTTGCTCACCAGTGGCGCGCCGCTGTCGATCACCTGCTGAGCGATGGAGCGCGAAAACTCCGCGTGGGTCTCATCCCCCGAACGCGTGCGCGAAGTGTGAACCGTCAGGCTACCGTCTTGCTCGAGCAAGATCAGGTAGCCGCGTTCCGCCTGTGCGAGCTCGATGGCGTGGCCGATCACGAGGCGCATCAAGCGCTCCAGATCACGCTCCCGAGCGAGTACGGCGTTTACCTCCAGGATGTGAGCCAGGCGCCGCTCGAGCGGCGTCAGGCTCATGCTGCTGATCAGTGAGCGGTCGCTGCGGGGGAACACCGGTGATGGGGAGAAACCTGCAAGATCCGTGGGCGCCGACGTCATCGACTCGCGCTGCACCCTCGCGCGCAGTGCACGGCGCCGCGCGTCGTTCCAGTACACCTCGCGTAGATCCCTGGGGAGATGCGCGCCGATCTCCTCGAGCACCGCCAGCGCCTCCTCCCGGTGCCTGCGCGCCATCGTGGGCTGACCGCCGGCTTCGGCGATTTCGCCGAGCACCTCCTGAGCACGCCACACCCACTCCTTCTGACCAGCAGCGCGCGCGGCTTCCAGAGCTTCTTCCACAAAGGTGCGCGCTTGCTGTTCGCGCCCGGCAACCCAAGCCACGCGCCCGCGCGCCAGCATGTACAGGGGCCGATGAGCCGGCGCGGTCGCTAGTGCTTCGCGCGCTTGGTCCAGCTGACGCTCGAGCTCTGCCGTGTCGGGCGCTTCCGCGCGGCTAGCGATCAGCACCCCTTCGAGGCGCGCCTCGGCAGAGTCGATGCCGCGCCCCACGGCTTCGTAGGCCGCGGCGCAGCCCTCGTACAAACGCACGGCACGATCGACTTCACCCACGCGGCTCGCTAGCTCTGCTTGGAGACCGGAGAGCTGTGCATTCAGCACCGGAGGCAAGCTGCTGCGCTGCTCCTCCAGGAAACTCGATGCTCTCCGCGCGCGCGCCAGGCGGCCCAGGTAGAGATCCGTATTGGCGAGGTTCAAGAGCGCGTTGCGCGTCGTCGAGCGCCGGCCTGAGCGGCGTCCCATGTCGACGGCGGCCTCGAAGTGCTCAATGGCGCCCGCCACGTCACCACTCACCTTGAGCAAGCCAGCCAGGTTCAGCTGCGCCGTGCTGAGCAAGCCGGCGTCCCCGGCGCGCTCACCCGCCACGATGCACTGCTCGTAGGCCTCGCGCGCCTCCTCGATGCGATCGTCGCGCTGCAACACCAGGCCGCGGCTCACCAGCGCCACGGCCTCCACCCGCGGTGCGTCGTGTTCCCGTGCGCGGCGCACGGCGCTCTCGAGATCGGCGAGCGCCTGCTCGGTGTTGCCCAGATAGGCCGCACCCAGGCCATGAAACGCGCTCGCTTCCGCGCCGAGCGGGCCGTCTTCGTCCACGAGTTGGGCGAGCACTTCGAGGGCGCGGGAGTAGTCGCCGGTCGCCACGTAAGCTCGCCCGACATAGAGCATCCACAGCTTCGCCTCGTGGGTACCCCGACGCTCCTTCGCCAGCCCCGCCACTTTTTCCAAACGGGAAAGCGCAGAAGTGGAGTCGCCCAGCCCCAGCTCGAGGCGCGCGCGCAACGTCTCGAGCGCTAGGCGCTCGCTGCGCGACTCCGGGGTGTTGGGCACCGTCGTGCTCTCCCCCTCCGCCTTCAATCGATCGACCTCATCCATCGCTTGGGCCGCGTCGTTGAAGCGACCACGTTCGAGGAAGTAGACCGCGCGCTCGTAGGGGCTCTGCGGCAGGTCTGAACCGGGGGCAGACGACTCACCCGCCAGCGCGCGATCGATGTCCGCTTCGGACGCTACAGGCTGCGCAGCCAGCGTCTCGACCAGGCCACGCAGCGCCCCGGGGCGTCCGTTCGACGCGTTCACGACGTGAGCTAGCAGGCGCCCCGTCAGCGAAGGCATCGCGCGGCGCACGAGTTCTTCCGCGTGGTGTTGTTCGAGACGTGGCACTTCGAAGCGCTTGGCGCCCGCCTGGAGCTCCGAGTCGCCTACGATGACGAGGCGGGCGCCCTCGCTGTTCAGCTGCTTGATCAGCTCCAAGCCTCGCTCGGGGAGCAGGTGCGCGTCATCGATCAGGATGGTGACGCCGCCTTTGCCCTCGAACTCCACGAGTTCGGCTTCGAGCGCCGCTGCGTCTTCAACGACGTGGTCATCGATCCAAACCAGCGGGCGCCCTTCGACGCCAATCGACCACGCCAGGCGCCGGAGCAACACGCTCCGCCCCGAACCGAGTGGCCCATCGAGCCAGAGTTTCTTTCCGCGCGATAACTTTGCGACGGAGTGCTGGAGCTGACTCGAGATCGCGTCGATACCCAGCACGGGCCAGACCTCGTGCGCGTCGTGGCGTGAGCTGGCTGCCTTCAGCCCGCCGGCACGGCGAATCGCGGTGGCCAGCTCGTCCGCCGACGGATGCCGCTCGCGTGGATCGACGGCAGTCGCCCGGGCGGAGACGTCCATCAACTCCCGCCTGACCCGCGGGTTCATCGTCTTGGAGGCCGCGGCGATGATGTCCGCAATCGTGACCCCCAGAGCGTAGACCTCCGCCCGCACCGTGAGCGGCTTGCCTTCCAGGAGTTCAGGGGCGGCGTAGCGTGGCGTGAGTCCTTCGGGGCGAGTGCCAGTTTCCCGCCACGGCGCCGCCAATCCCAGGTCTACGAGCGTCGCGCGACCGTTCGCCTCGACAATGATGTTGTGAGGCTTGATGTCGCCGTGGAGCATCCCGGCGCGATGGAGCAGTGTGACCTGATCTGCTGCACGGACGAGTGCACGGGTTGCAGCGTCGCTATCACCCGTCTCAATCAGCGCCTGCAGGCTCTGCCCCTCCACCAGCTCACGTAACATGAAGGGGCGCCCGCTCTTCGGTAGTCGCCCGAAGCGCACCACGCGAGGCACCCCGAGGCCTTCGAGGCCGCTGAGCGCAACGGCTTCGCGCACGAGCGCGGTCATCTCGCGCTCGCTCGCCGTGGGCGAGAGCATCTTCAGCGCGAGCTTCTCCTGCGTGTGGCGATCTCGAACGGCCCACACTTCGCCTCCGCCGCCCTCACCCAGGCGTTGGAGAGTCTCGTAGCGTGTGGGCAGCTCGAGCTCGGTCACATCCGGCTCTTTCTCTGGAACGGGAGCCTTAGAGGCCGTAGTCAGCCCCTAGCCCGACGAAGAAGCCGCTGGTGCCGAAACCTAGATCGAGGCGAGCGACGAAGCTCTTTGCCGGCTTGAAGCGCAGACCCGTCTGCAGCGCGAGCCAGGGGAACACGATGGGCTTGGAGCCGCCATCGGCCCACGAAGGCTCGTTGTAGTCACCGTAGTGGTCATTGTCGTCCCCGCAGAAGTCGCCAGGGTCGCCCGCCTGGTTGGGACTATCGCAGCGCTCATAGTCCTCCGGATTCCCTGCGGAACCGGGCCGCGGGTAGGCCTGCACACGGTTCAGATCACCGAACATGAAGCCCAGGCCGACACCGGCACCGTAGTTCAAGCTGAACGATGGGCTGAACTCCTGAGACCACAAGAAGTCGGACGTCAGGTAGATCGCCTTCATCTTGCTGTTGACGATCTCCCAGGCTTTCTCGCCGTCGCTGGTCGACTTGAAGGGCGTGTCGTCCATCGCGTAGTTCGCGAACCAGAGCCCAAAATTGTACTCGAAGCCGTCCTTGCGAATGCCGAACTCGGGACCTCCCGAGTGCACGACCACGGTGCGACCACCGTCTCCGAAGAGGTTGATCATGAACTTCGGCACGATGATCGTGCGGTAGCGTAGACCCACGAAGTAGTAGGTCTTGCCTGGCAGCTCGACAGCGGAGTCGCCTGCGCGTGCGTCCTCCACCTCGGAATCGCTTCCCTGGGGAACTGGTGGCGGCGGCGGTGGCGTACTGTCTCCGACGGTGGCCTCAGGCGCCGCCGGCGGCTCTTCGGCGCCAGCCTCCGGAGTCGGATCCACACCAGGCGCGGCGGTAGGCTCCTCAGCAGGTGGATCCGCCGGGTCCGCGGGTTGCGCGGACGCGATCGCAGGGGCCAGCGTAGCGCTCGAGAGCGCCAAACCCGGCAGCAAGAACCAACTCCAAACCCGATGCGTGCGAACCGTGTGTGCCATGTGATCCTCCCTCGCTCCCTAGCGCCACCCCTCGCGTGACGCGCGTGTGCCAAACCCTGGTGCAGCGCGCTGATTGTGCCATGGCACATGCGCCGAAAGCAAAGCCGATTTGGCAATGTTTCCCTGATGTTATACCCGGGTGGCGAGGGCACTCGCAACCCGACTCCCGGGTGAGGGGTTTGCGCCACGAGCGGGCGCTGGGACGCCCTGGCCTGGCACAAAGACCGCCCGGGATTCGATCACTCAGTGCTGCCAGGTGCCCAACGTAGGGCTTTTCCCTCCGTCATCTGCCTCGCCGCATTAAACTGATGCGCAGTGATCCTTCATGGCCAAGTGGTCGAGCAGGCCGTCGACTTGGGGCTTCCGCCGCGACATTTCGTGAAGCAGCTGGTGATGACCCAGAGCAAGGCACCCCTGGCGATGGTGCGCAAACGGCTCTCGCAGCGCCCGCCACCAGTCGGGGAGGAGCAACTCGACGTCGACGCGATCGCAGCTCCGAGTCGGGCGGCAGTCTTACTGGTCCACGGCTACAGCCAGAATCGCTACGCCTGGCACCTGCCCTCCAGGAGCCTGGTGAACTACCTCGCTTGCGCGAGCTACGACGTGTTCAACATCGACCTGCGCGGGCACGGCCGCAGCGATCACCTGGGCGCTGGCTTGCCGGAGCGGGTCGATCAGTTCGTACAGGAGGACCTTCCGGCGGCGCTGGATTCGATTCATCGCCTGAGCGGGTTTGAGCGGGTTTTTCTGATTGGCCACTCGCTCGGCGGGCTGTGTGCATACGCCGTTGCCGCAGAGCGCCCAGCTCAAGTTGCCGGGGTCGTGAGCATTGGTTCGCCCTACCGCTTCACGGCGGGGACGAAGCTCTTGGCTGGCCTGAGCGAAGCGTTCTTGTTGCTCGATCGGACCCTCGGGATGCCGAACATCCCGGTGCCCGCGCGCCTGTATGGGCGCTTTGTTCGCGTCAGTCAGCGCGTCGTCAATAGCCGCCTGTACCCGGTGCCGTTGCGGGGTTTCCGCAGGGGATCGATGGAACCCGAGGTGCTGCGACAGCACATGGCGCTCGCCATGGATCAGGGCAGCATCGAGACGATGCGCACGCTGTTCACCTGGGCAGCAGAGTCTCGCGCCAGCCGCAGTACGACGCTGTTTGGGCTCGAGCAAGCGTTCGAAGAACTGGACCTGCCGCTGCTGGTGATCGCGGGGAGCCACGACGACCTGGCACCCCCCGCGTCGGTGCGACCCGGCTTTGAGCGCTCGACGTCGACCGACAAGACCTACCGTGAACTGCCTTTTGGGCACATCGATCTGCTGGTTGGCAGAGATGCCCCCAGGCTCACGTGGCCGCTCCTCGAGCGCTGGCTGGACCGACGAAGTGAAGCGTTGAGCCGCGAGGAAACGACCGCGGCCTGACGCCGCCTACTTCTCTTCCAGCTTCTTCTTCAGGCGCTCGACTTCGCCTTCGAGCTTCTTGACCTGACGCTTCAGGTCCTTGAGGTCCTTCGAGGTCGCCAGGTTCATCATGCTAGCGAAGCGCTCGGTCTGCTCCTCGGTGAAGGTGTTTACCTTCCCCGGCACTTGGACCACCGTCATCATGGCCTTCATGAACTGCTCGTTTTGCATGAGCTTGAGCACCCGGGGGTCGCCCATGAGTTCCATGCTCTTCTTGCGAACGGTGTCTTTGATTCCCATCTTTCGTCCTTGATGCGTGAGTCGGGGGGGTGCGAGCGCGGGGAGCGTTTAGCCAACGTACCCCGACAAATCCAGCATCGCGACCAGGCTGGTGCCTCTAGTGGGCCTTTCGAGCCGCGTTCTCGAGCAGCGCACTGCTGATTTGGACAGGGCTACCTAGGTCGCTGGGTCTCGCCCTCCCCCCCACATGCCCGTCGAAAGCCAAACGATGGATGTTGTTGAGCTAATGTTTCGCGCACACGCGAGCGCTGACTGGAGTTTGCGATCGACCAGTCACGAAAAGGGCACTAGCCCAACGCGGAGCGTGTCCCATACTGCGTTCGTTGTTAGGATAGTGGGCCGATGGGGAAGTCTGCGATGAACCAGGGGGACCGTTGCGCTCGCGCGCAGAGCGGTCGCCTATCGCACTTGCTCCTCATGCTGGCGCTGATTGGGCTGACCGCTGGCTGCAGCGGCTACGTGAAGCGTGGCAGCGCGCTGTACGCGGACGGACGCTACATCGAAGCCGCTGAGGTCTTCGAGCGGACGGAACATCGGCTCAACGAGTCGAACGCGAAGCAGCAAGCAGAGTACGGCCTCTACCGCGGACTGACGCTGCTGGTGCTGGGAGACACGGGCGGCGCGCGGCGTTGGCTCTCGTACGCCTACCAAGTCGAGCGCGCGAATCCCGGCGTATTGCGGGGTAGCCGTCGTGCGTTGCTCGATCGGGGTTGGGTGGAGCTCCAGTCGCGCGGCGAGTTGCCTCCAGGTCCGGCGGCGCCGGCAATGGCCTCCCAGCCGATGCCCGCAACTTTGATCTCCACGGAGCCGCCGCCTCCTCCCGGACCAAGCCCGGCGCCGCCCGCCCGTCGCAGCTTGATGCCGCAGTGATGGCTCGCTGGGCGCGAGCAGCGGCCGTGCTCGCTCAGGTCTACAGGGCTCGCTTCTAACGACCAGGTGCGCGAAAGCGACAGGTTGCAGCGCGGTTGCGAGCTAGGCTGGCGCTGCAATGTCGCTGAACGCCATTTTCAAGCGTAACCAGCTCGCGCTCATGCTGTGCGCGGGCAGCGCCGCGCTCTTTCAGGCCTCGAACCTCAGCGCTCAAGCCGCCCCGGGACAGCCGTACCCTCAGCAGTATCCGGGTGGCTATCCGCAGCAGTACCCGCAGCAGTATCCGCAGCAGCCTGGGCAGCTCACCCCACCCCAAGCTTCGTATCCCCAGGGTAATACCAACCCTGGCAGCTGCACGGATGGTAAGCAGAACGGCTTGGAATCCGACGTCGATTGTGGCGGCGATTGCGTTCCCTGCGAAATCGGGGACCAGTGCAACGCCTGGCGCGACTGCTGGAGCGGCCGTTGCGCCGAGGGCGAGTGCGAAGAGCGCGCGTTCGAACCGGGCATGCAACTACCGCCCGGCTATGATGTGGAGACGTCGACGCACGATGGCGCGGCGACCGCCCGCTATTTCGGCGCGGGCTTCTTCGCGGCAGGTTACGCGGCAGCTTATGTAGGTGCCGTAGCGAACCCCACGGAACTGGCTTGGCTCTTCGCTCCGGTGATCGGTCCGTGGATCACCATGGGCAAGGTCGACGGCGGTGAGGTACTGCTCGCAATCGACGGCGTCTTGCAAGGTGCGGGTAGCCTCGTCCTGATTGGTGGCTTGATTGGCAGCGGAAAACAGCTCGTGCGCCAGGAATTACCTCAGGAAAAGCAAAGCTCCGTCGAGGTGCACTACTACCTCGGCAGTCGCAGCGTAGGGCTGTTCGGTAGCTTTTGACCTGCGTCCGGAGGCGTCTCCGTGGGGATCAGTTGTAGGTTAGACCCAGGCCAACTGTAGGCGCCCACAGCGTGTGACTCCAGTCGTTGTCGCGCGCGTCGGTGCCAGTGCCGTGGGTGTAGTCGAGGCGCGCCTGGAGGCCCAGGCTCCACTCGTCACCGATCCACCAGTCGTAACCGACACCAAGATTGAAGCCCCAGCCGAGTACCGTGTGTCCTCGGGCGCGGGCGCCGTCCGTAGGATCCGCCTGTCCGATGATGATGCCTGCGACGCTCAACCCGGCGGCAAAATGGAGCCCAGCGGTGGGGTCGGGATAGAAGTCGAAGCTGGGCCCCACACCGACGGACTGGGAGATTTTGTACTCGTAGCTCGAGAACTCCGCCACGGGCCGGGACATCGTGAGTTGCGGCACGGAAACGGTATTCAAGGACAGGGCGAGGATCGCGCCGGGACGGATCGCCGCTCCAACCGCAATCTGACTTGCGTAGGCGAACCCCGTCGCGTTGCCATCGAAGCGATCGACCTTCTGGAGCCCGGAGTCCTGAACGTAGAACTGAAACGGCTCCGTCGAGGCAGAGAAGCCACCGAAACCGATACCACCGCCGAGGCGCAGATAGAACCCATCGTGGAGCCGGCGCCCCGCGTTGCGGGACTGGAAGACGTAGCCAGGTCTGTCGAGGGGCGCCTCATCCACGCGGTGACGCTGAAATGGCCCCAGCTCCTGAGCGTACGGCGCCGGAGGAGCATATCCCTGCGGATACCCGCCAGGGTACTGACCGGGGGGATACTGCGGATATTGCCCTGGCGGAGCCTGAGGCGGCGCGCTCGGCGCTGCTGGCGGCGTGGCCCCCGACGGCGGCGGAGGGGGAAAACCAGCACTTGCCTGGGCTGCCGCGGAAAGGGACCAGCACACAGACACCCCAACCAGAGCGACCGCAGAAAGGCGACTGGCGCGTTGCAGGGGCATCAACGCGCCAGGTTAGACGAAGCACCTAGCGGAGCAAGCACTCCGGCACTCGCGTTGCCGACTACTCGCTGGGCAGCGTGATCACGTTGAAGTCGAAGCTGCGGTCGCCGCTGCTCACGGTGACCTGAATTTTGGTCGTATCCACACGCTGGAAGGAGAGCTTCGCGCTCTTGCCTTTGGGCGTCCTCAATACATAAGCGCCCGCCTGAGGTACTGCATCTACCCAGCGCATCTGCACGCCGTCGATCGCTAGATCCCACTGGCCGCCGTCCGACTTCCACTCCCGCGACCCGTCGACCTGAATGCCTTCGAACAGGCCGCCTTCGAGAACACTCTGGGTGCGATCACCGCTTCCGGTGCCCTGCTTGCCATCGGACAGCCGTGTCCACGTCAGCTCGTGCTTCACGTGGCGCTCGGCCTCTGCGAAATCCCAGGTGACGGTTGCGCTCCCAGTAACCTCGACGGTGCCATCCGAGAGGTCGGTCCACGTGTGGTCCACCTGGACGTTGCCTTGTTCGTTCCTCACCACGGTCATGTGGTGGTTCCCCGAGTAGGTGTGGCCGCGATAGGTGCAGTTGCCTTCCTTCGCTCCGTAGGTGACGTCGAGCTCTCCCTTGGACACTTGAATATCGGCACATGGCAGCTGGCTTTCGATGAACGTGCGCAGCTCTGCGGCAGCCGCCTCGACCGCATCGCCAATCGTGAAGTGAGTGGAGATATCGACGCTGCTGGAAGTCAGGTTCATTGCCTGACTGCTGAGCTGCGACTCATCCAGCGCTTGCTTCGCCTCGGCGAGGGTCATGCCCTCCGAGTCCTTCTTGCAGTTCGGGAGCAGAGCGAGCGGGATCACCAGCGCGGCGGCATAAACAAAGGTCTTCATCGGCCATCTCCTTCGGGTGGGAGTCGGAACTCAGCTGTGCAGCCTCTGTGCCAGAAGCGAGCACTCCTCCAAGCACCTCCCAATTCGAACCCATCCCCCGGGGCGAACGCACAAATCTCGCATGGAATCTCCTTCGAAACCAGCAGCGCCCGCCGCGCGCGGGTCACTCCGCCGCTCCTCGCAACCCCATCGATCGAGTCGCGGTGTCCTCTGCGCGCGGGTTTGGGGGTGAGAACGCAACTTCACGTTCCCCGAAGTGCCTTCAGGGTTTGCTCAAGGAGCGCTCAAGCAAGGAGCGCCACCGCTACCTAGAGTCGCTGACTGGACTGAAGCGGTCCGACTGGCCGCGCCGGCAGGCGCAACTTCGGAGGAGAAAACATGCTCGATTGGCTGATGTCGCTGTTTGGTGGCGGGAACAAGTTCGGAAACATCGACCCCGACGACTACGAGACGTTCTGGCGGGCGAACCACGAGATCGATCAGGCGGAACGCCAGGGCCCTCAAGCACACCAGGCGACGCTGAACAAATACGGGGTGAAGAGCCAGTCGCAGTGGGACGACGTGCTGGGAGCGTTTACCCAGCGTCACCAGGCGAACCCTGACTTCGCGATGGCCGCGAGTCGGGTGATGTCGCAGATCCATATGTCAGCGATGCCTGCGCAGTACCAGGTCTCTGCGGCCGACAACGCTCCGGTGGAAGGCGTCGACTTGAACCGACTGGCACTGATCGAAGCCACGGTCGAATACGCACAACCAAGCGGTCAGGGCGCCGTCGCTCAGGCTCTCCAAGGCTTCGGGCTCGACCCTGCAGCCTACGAGCGTATCCGCGCGGGATGGCACTCACGCATGAGTGGGAGCGCCAACGCGATCACCGCCGCGACGCTGAGCTCGCAGTATCAGGCGTTCCTCGCCCAAGCTCGGGTCAGCGCAAAGCGCGCCTAGCAGGCAACACGCCCTCCCAAATCTTCGCGTGCCTACGGCGATGCGAAAACGGCGTGCCTCTCAAGGGCACGCCGTCTTGCGTCGAGCGGCGCTAACCCTACTCCTTGGTGTCGCCGCGGGCGAAGATCGACGCGACGTAGTTGAGCACGTCGGTCGCGCTGACTTCGTTGTAGCCGAAGTAGCGCATCAGGCGGCTCTTGATGATGTCGATCTTCTCCTGCGTCTCCTTGTCTACGACGGCGCTCACCAGCGTCTTGAGCTTGATGCTGTCCTTTTGGTCCTCGAAGAGCTTGAGCTCCAAGGCGCGGCGCAAGCGGTCGTTCGTCTGCCAGTCGAACTTCTTGCCTTCGACGGCACGGGCACCGATGTAGTTCATGATTTCCCGCCGGAAATCATCCTTGCGACTCTCCGGAATGTCGATCTTCTCCTCGATCGAGCGCATCAGCCGCTCATCGGGTTCTTCGTCTTGCCGGTGTAGCGGTTCTTGACCTTCTCCTTGAGGGTGTAGGCCTTGATGTTGTCGATGTAGTTCGCGGCCAGCTTGTTGATGGCCTCTTCATCGGCGCTGATGGCGCGCTGGACCTCGTTCTTGACGATGTCCTCGTACTCGCGCTTCACCACACCGATCAGCTCGCGGTAGCGCTTGCGCTCTTCATCGCTGGTGATGAGCGAGTGATGGTGCAAGCCCTTCTCCAACTCGTTCAACACCATGAACGGGTTGATGGTGCCTTCTCCGGCATCACTCACGAGCGCGTTCGAGATCTTGTCCTGGACATAGCGCGGGCTGACACCCTCCATGCCCTCACGCTTGCTCTCTTTGCGGAGCTCCTTGACCGTGTCCTGGGTGTAACCGGGGAGCACCTTGCCATCGTACAGCTTCATCTTCTGGATCAGCTGCAAGTTGTGCTTCTTGGGATCCTCGAGTCGGGTCAGGACAGCCCACATCGCCGCGACCTCGAGGGTGTGGGGCGCGACGTGCTTACCTCGCACCTTTTCCGCGGAGAAATCTTTCTCGTAGATACGAATCTCATCCGACAGACGCGTGATGTAAGGGATATCGATCTTGATCGTGCGGTCCCGGAGCGCCTCCATGAATTCGTTGTTCAGCAGGCGTTTGTACTCGGCCTCGTTCGTGTGGCCGATGATGACCTCATCGATGTCTGTCTGAGCGAACTTCTTCGGCTTGATGCGGTGCTCCTGGGAGGCACCGAGCAAGTCGTACAAGAAGGCGACGTCTAGCTTGAGCACCTCGACGAACTCGACGATGCCGCGGTTCGCCACGTTGAACTCGCCATCGAAGTTGAACGCGCGAGGGTCCGAGTCGGAGCCGTACACCGCGATCTTGCGGTAGTTGATGTCGCCGGTGAGCTCCGTGGAGTCCTGGTTCTTCTCGTCCTTGGGCTGGAAGGTGCCGATGCCGACGCGATCCTGTTCGCTGAGGATCATGCGCTGCACGCGTATGTGCTCCGCCACCATCTTGCTCCAGTCACCGTTGTAACGGTGCATGAGCTCCTTGTAGATGAAGCGGCTCGCCGGGTCCAAATCGCCATCGACGCGTACACGGTAGCGATCGTTGCCGAGTCCGAGGCGCCGAATGGCTTCAGTGCGCCACTCGCGCGGGATGAGACGCAGGGGTTCCTCGTGCATCGGCGACGGGAACTCCGTCTCATCGACCCCGGCGAGCCCGGTGTTGCCAAGGTTTACCCAGCGGAACGTATACAGCGCGCCGTCCGGCGCTCTCGAATAAGCCTCGAGGCCCTTCTTCAGCATGCGCGCGATCGTCGACTTGCTCGAGCCGACTGGCCCGTGGAGGAGGATGACGCGCTTCTCAGGGCCGTAGTTCTGGGAGGCCGCCTTCAGCACGTTCATCAGGCGCATCAGCGGGATATCGAGACCAAAGACCGCGTCCTTGCCCTGATCGACTTCGTCGCGGAAGAAGTTGTAGCGCACCAACTTCTTCTTGTTGTCGATGTACTCTTCGGTTCCGTACGAAATCACCATGTCGTACGCGCGCTGGAACGCATTGCGCGTCACCTGGGGGCGCTCTCGGACGATCTTCAAGTAGTCCTCGAAGCTGCCTTCCCACGACAGGTCACGATAGAGCTCGTAGTCCTGCATGGCGGCGATCTGGGCGACCATGCTGGTGTTCGTAGAATCGCTCATCTATTCCCCTCGATGCTCTCTTCCAGGCTGTGGATGGTCTCGGGTGGTCCCAAGGTCGCGGCGAACGCCGCGCGTCGTCGGATCCGTGCGTGATGCGAACGTAGGACGGCGACTCTTCACACGCTACTACCCCCCAACCGCGTTTCAAAGCCTTTCACAGCGTGGGGTTACTCCAGCGCTTTCGTCGCTGGAGTCCGCGAACGAGAGCGCTGCGTCAGACGAGTCGCGGGTCAGAGTGCAGCGTCGGCACAGCCTCAGTGCAGCCTCAGTGCCTCAGTGCAGCCTCAGGTCTTGGCCGCCGTCAGCCCTCGTCGCACCACGCAGTGGGATTGACAGCGCAGTGGGATTGACAGCGCAGCGGGATTGACAGCGCAGGGGATTGACAGCGCAGCGTGTCAGCGTTGCACGGACGGCTCAGAGTCCTGCTAGGGACTTGCGAAAGTCGCCATGCCCGCGAGGACCTCACTCCAGGCTGGCTTGGCGACGCCAAGACGCGAGTGCAGTCCCAGGGAACAATAAGCTGCCTCCGCTCGCTCGGGGTGCGACAGCGCGTCGCCGCCCAGTGTCAGACGAAAGTCGGCGCAGCGTTGAGGGTCTGGATCGTTGAGTCCATAGACGCCGACGAAAGGGAAGCGCCCGCGGCGCCCCTGAAGCGCTTGAAAGAGGGCGGAGTAGAACGTCCGTTGTTGTTCCTCAGAGGCGGACACGGAACCAGCCGAAGGATACCCCACGCGATGGATGGCGATTGGCACGATGGGGGCGCCACCTCTAATTTCCACAAGGTTATCATACATCGCATCCAGGTCAGCGACGACCACCGACGGAGGCTCGGCCATCAAGTCCTCGTCCAACGGGATGTACGAGACGATCAGCGCGTCACTATTTTGTATCCACGAGGCAAAGGAGGATGACGCTCCGCTCCAGCCGTCAGCCGTCACTCCAATCCCGACCTTCGCCATCGGGGGCAGCGCGGGGTGCGCGCGCGCGTATTCGAGCACGCCCCGCATCGCGTCAACGAAGCTCCCCCGCAGGAACTGAGGCAGCGCGCGGAAGTAGCGATCCGACTCGAGCCCAACACTGAAGAACCTCAGCTCGTCGCCGGTCAGCTCGAGCACTGCGTCCACCACGCGCCGCGCCGCGGACTGCATGCCGCTGGCGTTCCAAGCGAGCCCATTGGCTGGTCGAGCGTCCACCGCGCGCTCAACCAACGCCAAGCACAGTGACAGCTTCGCGCCGGCGTTTCGAGCCACCTGAATACGCGTCGCCAGCGCTGCTAGCCGGTCGGCCCTCAGCTCGAGCTGATCGTTGACTAGCTCATCCCAGCGAACGTCGACACTCACGGCGCGCGAGCCCGCGGAAAAGCTCTCGAGCTGGGCCACCTGAAGAGCGGTATCCGGTTCTTCGTCGCTCTCACGGGGCTCCGGCTCCACACCGATCCGAACGGCTGCGATCGGCGCGTCCGTCGCCGCATCCCTCGCGGCATCGGCCCCAGCATCCGGCGCCGCGCCGTCGGTCGCGGCATCGAGGGGGACTTGAGCGTCGAAGCCAGCATCCTGCTCGGGCTTGCCAACCACCTCGGCGTCCGAGCCGTTACAGGAAACGCACGCGAGCGTCACGCTGAGGACCAGCCAGCAAGAACTGCGCAAGCGCCGCATTCCCGGAAGTCTACCCCAGCCTTCGCCAAGCTTGGCGCCGTCATAGTCGGCCAAGCGGTGTTCCCCATCCAGATGCCTATGCTTTACTCGGGTTCCGCCCAGCGCGCGGGTCAGCGGCTTTGACCGCTGGACCAAGAGAGAAGACTGCCCCGTGAAATCCGACTCCCCCGAACTGGTGGTGGCACTGCCCCCGTCGATGTCCGAACTCCCCAAAGCCGAGGTCCCGTCCCTCGACGACCCGAGCCTCTACATCAACCGCGAGCTCTCATGGCTGGAGTTCAACGCTCGGGTCTTGGAGGAAGCGAAGAACGACCAGGTGCCACTCTTCGAGCGCTTCAAGTTCCTGTCGATCTTCGGCAGCAACCTGGATGAGTTCTTCATGGTGCGTGTCGCCGGGCTGCAAGCGCAGCGCTCTCAAGAGATTGATGAGCCACCCCCGGACGGCCGCACCCCGGACGAACAGCTGGAGATCATCTCGACGCGCGCTCACGAGTTGATGGCGGAGCGCGATCTGATCTGGACGACGAGGGTCAAGCCCGCGCTCGCCGAGGCAGGGCGCGCGTTGGTGGAGCTCAGCTCCCTCGGTGCCGACGAGCAGGCGCGCATCGACAAGCACTTTGTCCGCAACATCTACCCGGTGCTGACACCGATTGCCATTGACCCCGTGCACCCGTTCCCTCACGTGCGCAACAAGGCGATCAACCTGGGAGTGATGTTCGAGGGCGACGAACAGTCAGGTCCGCGCACTGGGCTGGTCCAGGTTCCCACCAGCTTGCCCCGGCTGCTCGAAGTGAGAGCTCAAGGCTTCGAGCGTGCCTTCGTCACACTGGAATCGCTGATCCAGCGTCACGTGCAATCGCTATTTCCACGCATGAAAGTCGAAGGACACTTCGCCTTCCGCGTCACTCGCAACTTCGACATCGAAATCGACGACGATGAGGGCGAAGACCTGCTGCTCACCATGCAAGCAGAGCTGCGGCGCCGAGAGCGCGGTGAAGCCGTGCGCCTCACGCTGACCAACGACGTTCCTCGATCCGCGGTCAAGTGGTTGTGTCGTCAGCTCAAGCTCGACGCAAAGCGCGATGTGTATCTGGTCGAAGCACCGCTACATCTCGGAGACCTGGGCGCGCTGGTGGAAGGCGAGGCGCCGAGGCAGCTCCGCGACGAACCGTTTTCGCCTCAGTACGTGCCGCCGCTGCGCGACAGCGAAGATATCTTCGCGACCATTCGCGAGGGCGACCTGCTGCTGCATCACCCCTACGAATCCTTCGAGGCCGTGGTCGACTTCCTCACCCGCGCAGCGGAAGACCCGCAAGTCCTGGCCATCAAGCAGACGCTCTACCGCTCCGGAGGTGAGTCTCCCTTGGTGAGGGCGTTGCAGCGCGCCGCAGAGCTCGGGAAGCAAGTCACGGCGCTGGTGGAGCTCAAGGCGCGCTTCGACGAAGAGAGTAACATCCAGTGGGCACGCGCCCTCGAGCGCTCCGGCGTCAACGTGATGTACGGCCTCGTGGGGCTCAAGCTCCACGCCAAGGTGCTGATGGCGGTGCGCCAGGAAAAGAACGGCCTGCAACGCTACGTGCATCTGGCTACGGGCA
The DNA here is from genome assembly GCA_041389805.1 of Polyangiaceae bacterium. Classification (GTDB taxonomy): domain Bacteria; phylum Myxococcota_A; class Polyangia; order Polyangiales; family Polyangiaceae; genus JAHBVY01. The sequence continues at coordinate 23,943 of JAWKRD010000051.1, forward strand.
ACTACAACCAGCAAACCGCGAAGCTCTACGAAGATCTCTCAATATTTACCACACGGGAAGATATTGCAGAGGACGCCACAGCGCTCTTCAACCTGCTCACGGGCTACAGCGCACCGGAAGGCTGGAAGCAGCTCCTGGTCGCGCCGCTGGGACTCAAAGAAGCGGTGCTCGGCCTGATCGAACGCGAAGCGCGCAACGCCACTGCTGGGAGGCCAGCGCGCATCGTCGCGAAGATGAACGCGCTGGTGGATCCGGATGTCGTCGCTGGTCTCTATGCGGCTTCCCGCGCAGGGGTCGAGATCGATCTGTTGATTCGCGGCATCTGTTGCCTGCGCCCCGGGGTGCCATCCGTCAGCGAGAACATCCGCGTGCACGCGGTGATCGATCGCTTCCTGGAACACGCGCGGGTCTTCTACTTCGAGAACGGCGGGGAGCCGGAAGTCTTCTGCGCGAGCGCCGACTGGATGCCGCGCAACTTCGAGCGCCGGGTGGAGGTCATGTTCCCCATCCTCGAGCCCCGGCTCAGGAAGCGCATCATCACGGAAATTCTCGAGACGATGCGCTCCGACGACACCAAAGGCTGGCTCCTCGAGCCCTCGGGGCGCTACCGCCGCGTGCGCCCTGCAGGACCTGATGGCAAGCCGACGGTGCGCAGCCAGTATCGCTTCATGGAGCTTGCTCGCGAGCGCGCTCGCGAGCACAGCGGCCCCGTCAGCAAGCGCAAGATGGATGGCCCCGTCGCAGTGCTGCGAGTGAAAAAGAAGAAGAAGCGCCGCTGACAGGATTGGCCGGGTGTCCTCCCAACACCCTGCTAACCGCCGATGTGGCTCATCTCCACTTTAGGCAGCCGCGCGGTAGCTTCACCGCGCAGCTCGGAGTACCTATCCGCGCGGTTACGCCACGTGCTGCCCACTTGCTCTGCGAGCTGTGCGTCGCTGGCCCCGGCACGCAAGAGCGCCTTTAGGTCGCGACTCACCCCCGAAAACAAGCAAGTATAGAGCTTCCCCTCGGACGACAGGCGGGCGCGGGAGCACTCCCCGCAAAACGGCTGCGTCACCGACGCGATGACGCCAACCTCACCCTGACCGTCGCGGTAGCGATAGCGTGAAGCCACTTCCCCAGGGTAATTCGCATCGGCTGCCTCCAGGGGAAACTGCGCGTCAATACGCTGCACGATCTCCTTCGCGCTCACCACGTCGGTGAGCTGCCAGTCATTGCTCGTACCGACGTCCATGAACTCGATGTAGCGCACGATGGTCCCAGTGCCTCTGAAGTGACGCGCGAGGTCCACGATGGCCGCTTCGTTGTGCCCTCGGCGGACAACCGCGTTCACCTTGATCGGACCGAGCCCTGCCTGCTCCGCCGCGCGGATACCGTCCAAGACTTCTTCCACGCGGTAACGGCTATCCGTCATGCGCGAGAACTCGGCCTGATCCAGGCTGTCGAGCGAAACCGTGACGCGGTCGAGGCCTGCCGACTTGAGCTCGTGCGCCAGACGCGGCAGCAGCACGCCATTCGTCGTCAGGGCCAGATCCAAGGGTTGGGGGTGAGGCTGACGTGCGTGCTGGGGAAGTTCAAGCGCCCTCAACTGCGCGATCAGCTTGGGCAGGTCACGGCGCAAGAGCGGCTCGCCCCCCGTGATGCGCAGCTTGCGTACTCCCAAGTCCACGAACACACCCGCAACCCGCGTGATCTCCTCGTAGCTAAGCAGCTCACCGCGAGCCAGGAAGGGGAAGTCCGGACCGAACTTGTCCCGCGGCATGCAGTAGGTGCAACGGAAGTTGCAGCGATCGGTGACCGAGATGCGCAGGTCCGAGAGAGGGCGTCCAAGCTGGTCGAGGGGTAACGCCCCGGCGCTTGCCTCAGTGTCCGACGCAAGAGGTGCGGATCGATCGCTGGGCACGTCGCTGTACAGGGGCAGATGCTTCCCGTCGGTCGCCACCTTGGGAGACATAGAGTCGCACTGGAACAGGTGCAAGCGGAGCCGCTCACTCTAGGCGGCGGCCGCATGGGGCGCGGCGTCCTGGCGCCTCAGCGCGCCCAGAGCTTCGCGTGACCGCCCACGCTCACCACAGGAACCAAGCCCTCATTCTGCGCCACCACGACCCGGACTTGAGCCTCTTGAACCTTCAGATCGAGCTGGATGGGCGGCGGTAGATCCGTCGTGAGGCGCTTGACCAGGCCCTCCAGCGTGTCTGGTGCGGCGCTCAAATCGACAGGCAAATCGATGCTCGCTCGCCCGGCAAGCGCCGCCGCCAGCGCCTGCTCCAGGGCCGCCGGCAGCACGCCGGGGCTCAGCGCCTTCACGTCGGCGAGCACCAACACCTTGCGCTGAGCGTCCTCTTTTACTTCCGCAAGGAACCAAGCGGAGCCACAGGCCACGCCCGACAACGTGAGCTCCAGCGCGACTCGCGACTTCCCGGCCGCCGACGTGGGTCTGGCTTCAATCTTCGCGATGCTCACGTTGCCCGCATCGCTCTTCACCGGTTGCGTCGTCAGGCCTCGTGAGAGCTGCGCCGACACGCTGCTCCAATCGATGAACAGCGGCACCTCGAGGTCGACGTCTTTCGGCAACTCATCCTCGAGGTCAGGCGCAGGGAGTGGCTTCTCCGGACTCGCTTTGTGTGGGTCGATGCACGGGTCCTCAACCCTGACCTTGCCGCTCACCGCCAGGCGCGTGGACAGGAGCTGCTGCCCGTTGTCGTCCTTCAATCTTGGCTTCTGCTGCGCCACGCCGGTCGGTTCGATGCGCAGGCAAAGCGTGTTGTCGATGGAGACAGGCATGTGCAGCAAGCGCCACACCTGCGCCACGTCGTCGCGAATTCTTGGCAAGGAGCCATCGATGCGCGACTTCACCTTCGCCTCCTGTTGCCGCGCGGCTTTGTAAACGTGCGACGACTGGTCCAAGCCGATGGGCTGCAAGATGCAACCGCGCTCCACCTTCACCTTTGCACTGCTTGGGCCGAGTCGGTATTGACTGTCCACCACGAGGGGCAAGCTCACATCGGCGCGCAGCTTGGGCTGACAGCTGCCATATGTCACGCAGATCGGACCGAGGCTCTTGCACACCTGGACATCCGCCGTGACCGGTGTGCTGACCACCAGGCGCTCGCCTTGCAAGCCCACGGCGAAGCCACTTCTTTCCACACGGTAAGTAAGTTCACCAGCCGCACCGATGTCTTGGCCCCTCACGTCCGCCAGGCGTCTTGGCACCTGCTTCTCGAGCTCGCGCCCCAGGAGCGCCGTGCTCAGCTCGAGCTCTGCAGAGATACGCGACTCGGGAACCGTCCACACCACGGGCGGCTCTAGCTTTGGCGGAGTCGTGCCCAGCGTGAGGCTGCACTCTCCGGAACCGGGAGCCGCCTCCGTAGCTTTGGGTGAACAGGCCGAGCCGCCGATGAGCGTGAAAGGCAGCGCACCCAAGGCCAGGCCACGGCGCCAACCTCGCGCGATCTGCATGGCGCTCAATCTAGAGTAAGCTCGACGAGTGCGCATCTACGCTTTTGACGAGGTAGGCGAGTCACTTCATCTAGTGCCGATGGCGGCGCGGCGCGCTTTGGACCGCGCAGCCCTCAAACTCAGCCTGGAGGCTTGGCGAAGCCTGCCGCTGACCACTCGGCGCCATTTGATCGAACTAGGATCCGCCGATCACCCCGATGTGGCGGAGATTACGCGCCTCGCCCAACTCGCCACACCCACTCCCTCGCCGCTCGACGCGCCGTCCGAGGAACCAGACTCCGAGCAGGCGCCGCGCCACGCGAGCGAAGCGTTCGGCGAACAAGGCAGCCTGCCTGACAAGCTGTGGCAGAGCCTGAGCGCCCTGGATCGCTACGCGCTGTGCAAGGTCGCCGAGCGAGCGTTGCTCCGAGACGCCGCAGAGAAGACGGCGCGACTCGAGCGGGTCTGGGCAGAGATTGTGGGTCACAGCGCGACGTCGACGCACGTCAGCCCGGGAGGAGGCGTGCGCATGATAGACGTTGGCGCGAAGCAAGCGACCAAGCGTCGAGCGGTAGCGCTCAGCGAGGTGCGCATGAACGCAGAAGCTTTCGGGCGCCTGCAACGCGCGGACGCCCCCAAAGGCGACGTGCTCGGTACCGCGCGCGTCGCTGGCATCATGGCGGCAAAGAAGACGTCGGAGCTGATCCCTCTGTGCCACCCCCTCGCGCTGACCAAGATCGAGCTCCAGCTCGAACTCTCGGCGTCCGAGCCTCGCGTGCTGATCGAGGCGGCCGTCGAGACCACCGACCGCACCGGAGTGGAGATGGAAGCGATGGTGGCCGCCAACACCGCCGCGCTCACCGTCTATGACATGCTCAAGGCGTTCGACCGCGCGATGCAGATTGGGCCAACGCGGCTGCTGGAAAAATCGGGCGGGCGCAGCGGCGACTATCAAACCGAGGAACCCAAGCAACCGCAGGGCTGGCACACGACGCTGACGCGCGCTGAGGCGCTGCACAGCGAGGAACGCTTGTGCGACGTGCGTGAGGCTGAGCTCTCCGTTGACGAAGTGCTCGCAGCGGTGAAGCGCCCGGAGGCAGGCGCGGTCGCGCTCTTCATCGGAGATGTGCGCGATCACAACGCCGGACAAGACGTCACGCTCCTCGAGTACGAAGCTTACGTGAGCATGGCTATCGCCGAGATGCGCCGCATCGTGAGCGAGCTCGAAGCGGAGATCCCTGGCACGCGCCTGGCGGCGGTCCACCGTATTGGAAAACTGGCCGTGGGCGACACCGCCATCCTGTGTGCCGCAAGCTCACCCCATCGCGCTGAAGCGTTTCAAGCCGGACGCGAGTTGATCGACCGCATCAAGGAGCGCGTACCCGTGTGGAAACGGGAGCACGGCAAGCAAGGCCCCTACTGGGTCGGCTGGGAAGATGCCCGTGTCCCGCCTCCTGAGCGACGCTGATTAGCCTACGAACGCCCTGCTTTCACCTGTTCCGGCGTATCCCAGTCTCGCAGTTGGGCGCGCTCTTCGGCGTTGAGCGGGAGCTCCACGGGAGAGTCGATGTGTTCGAAGAGCCGTTGCAGGGAGCGCGCCCCGGAGGCGTGCAGCGCCTCCGCCGCAGCCAGAGATGGATCCACGCGGTAATATCCGAAGAAGGGCTGCCAGCGTGCCTCCCCCCCAAACCCATCGAGGCGGTCGACGGGAGCGACGACGCTAGCATCGGGAGAGAACGTGACCAGACGCTGAATCAACTCGCCAGTGACGAACGGCAAGTCGCAGCTCAACACCACCAGGCGATCCACCGTCGCCGACCGAGCGGCGCGCAGCAGCCCCAGGAAACCGCCTAGCGGGCCAATGCCCGTCGGCTGATCGGGGATCGCAACGAACCCGAGAGACGCATACGCCTCGTGGACACCTACGAGCCGGACCACGGCGTCCGGGAGCGCCCGCTCGACCTCGGCAGCCAGGCGCTCCGCCAGCTTTCCGCCGCTCGGCGCTTGCAACAGGCCCTTGGGGAAGCCACCCATGCGACTCGACGCACCGCCGACGAAGATTCCGACCCACATTGGTGAACCTCAGCTGAGAGCGATGGCCTCTACCAGATGCCCCACTGGCAGCTCTTCGATCTCCTCGGGCATCACGACGAGCACGTCGGCGCTGGCGAGCCCAAGCGTATTGCCCGATGCCTTGTTTCCGAGCGGTACCACCCCTGCGGCCTCCCACTTCGCGGGATAGAAGCCGCGCCGTCCCGGCTTCTGCTTCAGTGGCTCCAGCAACTTTAAACTGAGAGTCCGCGGGAGACAGTCGCGTTGCGCCTGAAGAGCACGCAGGAGCGGGAGGCCGAACAACATGAACGTGATCTGCGCGCTCATGGGGTTTCCGGGCAAGCCGAGCACATGCGTCGACCCCGCGCGCCCGTAGACCAAGGGCTTGCCGGGCTTCATTTGCACCTTCCAGAAGTCCAGAGTCACCCCCGCCGCCTCTAGCGCCGGCTTCACCAGGTCGTGATCCCCTACGGAAACGCCACCAACGGTGACGAGCAGATCGCAGTGTTCTAGCGCGCTGACGAGCGCCGCTCGGGTCGCTTCCAGATCATCTCGAGCCAGGGGGGTGACGCTGACGTCCGCGCCCACGGACCGCGCGAGCGCCGCCAGCACCACCGAGTTCGACTCTGGAATGCTGGTCGGTGACGTCGCCGGGGACCCCGGCTCCCGCAGCTCGTCACCGGTGTTCAGGATGAGAACGCGCGGCCGCGTCGACACGCGCAACGAACCGCGATCGAGCGCCGCCAGCAGCCCCAGCTGGAGCGGTCCGACACGCGTGCCCTTCGCCATTCCCACGGCTCCTAGCGGCAAGTCTTCCCCGGCGAGGCGCATGTGCTCACCGACGCGAGGCCGGTGAGCAAAACGGATCGATGCGAGGCCACGGGCGCTCGCAACCGGCTGCCCGGAGTCATCCAGCACGTTCTCCTGGAGCAACACCGCCGTTGCTCCGCGCGGAATCGCAGCTCCAGTAAAGATACGACATGCGGTCCCCTTGACCCACTCGGGTGGCGGATGCCCCGTGCGGCTCTCTCCCACCACCGGGAGCTCCCATGGCCCCTCGCCATCACAGGCTTCAGCCGCGAGCGCGAAGCCGTCCATGGCGCTGTAGTCGAAGCCGGGCAGCGGCGCCGTGGACCTCACGTCCTCCGCCAAGACCCGCCCGAGCGCTGACTGCAGGGGCACGCGTTCAATCGGCAGCGGGCTAACACTGCGCAAGATGCGCGCACGGGCCTCGTCGACGCTCAACATGTGACCAGCATATAGCGAAGCGCCCAGCAGACTGTTGCCCCCACGTCACGCCCGCCAGTTAACACCAGCCGAAGCTCCAACCGCCGGTGGCAGGTGGCTGGCGCAACTGGCGAGACGCGCCTGCAGATCCAACACTCGAGCAGCCGACGAGCCGCTCGAAGCAGGCGAATCTCACAAAAACTAGGGCAATCGGGTGACCCGTGGCGCTTCGGGGGAGACCTTGGACTGCACAGCGTAAGACTTACCCCCCAATGGGCGCGCAACTCAGGGGGAGCAGCCTCCGATTCCAGTGAACACGGACGGAAAGGCTGAATCCAGGGGCATGCAGCACCGTTACGACGCCTGCAACGTCGAACCGGCACGCGTGTTGCTCCAATCCCTGGCTGAGACCATCATGAGAAGTATGTCGGTAAGAGTTCCTGCCCCAGCGAGTCACCACCAAGACCCGCGTGATGGGCGTGGCGCCTCGAACCGCGAGTCGTCGCTGAAGGCGCGCGGCTTCGTTCGGAGTGTCTTCATCGCGTGCGTTGCGTTGCTCGTCACGATCGCGCCTTCCCCAGCCCACGCCCAAGACGACGACGGCGAGTGGATCACTCCCGCCCCAGCGGATGAAGCGACGCCAGCGGCCCCCGCGGAAGACGCGGCGACCGCTGACGAGGCGGCCGACGGCGACTGGGCCGACGGTGAGATGAGCGCGGACGACTTGGGTGAGGAGTACTCCGATCAAGGAGCGGCGCCCGCCGCCGACGAGTACGGCGACACGGACCCCGCAGCGCTCAACGATTTTCGCCCCTACCTCGATCCCCACGGACAGTGGGTCTACGACCCCGTCTATGGTCAGGTCTGGATCCCTAACCGCGCGGAAGTGGGTGAGGACTTCGCGCCGTACGTCAGCAATGGCTACTGGGGTGAAGACGAGAACGGCGACTGGATCTGGGTGAGCGGCTACGACTTCGGTTGGGTCGTCTTCCATTACGGCCGCTGGGTGTGGGTGCCCGACGTCGGCTGGGCGTGGATCCCTGGCCGCCGCTACGCTCCGGCGTGGGTCGTTTGGCGCGTCCCGAGCGATGACTACGCCTACATTGGTTGGGCTCCGATGCCTCCGAGCTGGGGCTGGCACGGCGGCGTCGCGGTCTCACTCTGGGTGTATCCGCCGTATCCCTACGTGTTCTGCCCGACGGTGTACGTCTACGATCACCACGTCCACACGTACATCGTTCACGATCACCACCGCGTGCGCTACGCCGCGCGACACACCCGGCGCTATCACCCCCATCACCACCGTTCGCGCTCGGGACGCACTGCAGCGCGACCCCGTCGGGGTCCCTCACCGAGTGAGTCTCACGTCCCCGCGAGCAGCCGTCCCAAGACGCGCACGCCAGCGGAACCTCGCGCGGTCCAAGCTTCGAGGCGGAGCACCGCGAGCAAGATCCGCAAGCCAACCTATCGCCCAAAGGCGTTGCCAGGGGCTGCCGCGACCAACCGCACCAAGGCCATCAAGAAGGGCGGCCGCGCCCTGAGCGCACGCAACTTCGAGAGCGCGCCGCGGCCGAAGGTCAGCGCGAGCGCACGTCCCACCGCTGGCAGCGTTCGACCCGCGGGCAGCCATGCGCGCCCCGCAGGCAGCAGCGCACGCCCCGCGACGCGCTTGTCGCGCTCGAAGAGCCTCGGCACCACTCCGGGTCGTACCAGCGCCCCGCGAGCCACACCGCGCAGTCCCGCACCTCGAGCGACTCCACGTAGTTCCTCACGGTACCAAACTGGGAAGTCGCCGCGCTCTGCACCACGCGCCAAGCGCCCCACGCGCAGCTACCGGCCGAGCGCCGCGCCAGCTCCGAGCTACCGACCCAAACCGAGCGGCAGCAGCCGTAGCTACCGGCCGAAGACCAAAGGTAGCAGTCGGAGCTACCGCCCGAGTCGCAGCTATCGGCCGAAATCCAGCGGCAGCAGCTCGTCTGGCTCCGACTACAAGAAGAAGAAGAAGTCGAGCAGTTCGAGTTACACCCCGCGGCGCTCCAGCCCACCTCGCAGCTTTCGCGGCAGCCGCTCTTCGTCGCCGAGTCCGCGACGCAGCGCGCCTCCCGTCCGTCGTCGTCGCTAACGGAGTCAATACATGTCGTTCGACCGCCTTACACGTTGCTTGATGCTCGGCGCCGTAGCCGCCAGCCTGACCACCGGTTGTTATTACAAGGATGATCGCTCCGCACGGAAAGACACCGACCCCGGCCCCAAGGTCGTGGCCGCCGAGATCGACACCGGCGCAACCCTGAGCCAGGAGCCCGGCGTCGGCGCGGGTGCCTTCGTGGAGTACCTGGGCAACGGCGACTGGCACGTGTTCACCACCTGCGACACGGAGATCTCCCGCTACGAGTGTCGCTGGGACATCGTCGCCACCGTAGCTGACGGCGTGTACGTCGACAGCGTGCGCGGTGACGAGCTCGAGGTCGACGACGACGTGTTCAGCAGCGAGGGCTACGACGCGCAGTTCGTTGGCTACACCGCCCTCGACTACGACCACATGTATTTCCACACGGATCCAGGTGAGACGGTGCGCTTCGAGGCCTACCTCGACGACATCCGGGATCCGCGCTTCATCTACTGGATCGGCAACGGCGCGATTCACGACGGCGCCCCGACGAACCCCGTGGACCTCACCCCCTCGGCTCCTTGAGGGCAGCGCGCTCCGGCGCAACCAGTGCCCTGCGAGTTTTTTTGGGGGAGAGGGCTCAAACGCAAAAGGCGACGCGGCCCGGGAGCACGTCGCCTTTCGTGCTGCTACCTCAGGGCGCGACGACGTCGGCGTAGCTGAACTCGACGTTCAGCTTGCGAGCCCGCCGCGGGCTGTACGGCTGCATCAAGCCGCGGCGTGCCGCGCGGCGCATCACCGGATCCGGCGTTCCCGCCAGTGCCGCACGGTAATCTTTCACCGCTGCCCCCCGATTGCCGCTCAGGTCGCGGCAGCGCGCGCGCCAGACGTGAGCCGCCGCGATGCGCTCGGGATCTGGATGCCCCAGCTCCAGCACACGCTGGAAAGCCTCCTCGCTGCTCGCGACGTTGCCTGCTTGTAGCTCCAGCAAGCCGCGCAGGTTGTGAAACAGCGGCTGCTCGGGTTGCAGCTCGCACGCCTCAGCCATGCGACGCCGGGCGAGAGACAAGTCCTCCGCGTCGGTGTAGGCCAAGAAGGCCTCGCTGTAGGCGGCGAAGCCAGCACGAGCGGCGCGCCCAGCACCCACCGTCGGAACCAGCCCCGAAGCCTTGTCCGCCGCAGAGCGAGCTTCGGTCGCTGGCACGGCGCCAATCAGCGGCGCGTGATCCTGCGACTTCAGGCTGAAGGCTTCGAAGCGATTCGCAGACGTCGGAGCGTCCCCCGTGGCCACCCACACGACGCCGTCCTCCGGCTTGAAGACCACCGAAGCGACGGTCATCAACATCGAGATGGAGGCACGCAGACGACACTCCGTGTTTCCCGTATCCGCGAGGATTTCAGCCATGGTCTCCTGATTGATGCGCCCGGAGTGCTGCTCGAGGAGCTGGTTCACCCGCGCGTGTCGCCCAGAGTTCGCGCGCCAGTAGGAGGGATACAGGTTCTGCTCCGTGGCCCCGAGCTCGGAGTCGAGGAACACATTGGCGTAGCCGAAGTGAGTGTCCGGTGCTCCCCTGCGGATCGCCACTTGGCGCGCGGGGTTCTCCTCGAAGCAAAGCACCTCGCGGCGCTTGCCGTCGGTGATGATGTACGTCCAGCAACCGATGGGGCGGTGCGCGCGCAAGATTGCTTCAGCCTCGTCCAGGTTCTCGGCGTGGCGCATCACGATGTCACCCACGGTGCCAACCGGCGTGCCACCGAGGCGCACCTGGTCGGTGAACATGTGCTGATGCATGGTCAGCGTGAGACCAGCCTCGTTCATCGCCGTCACACCGCCAAGCAGGATGCCCGCCGCCGCGACCGAGACGTAGCGCATGCCCTCTTCCGGTTCGTGAAACACCACTGCCTGGTGCTTCGGCCAGGTGCCGACGCCGTGGTAGTCGAAGTTGCGGGCGTGGAGCAGCTTGCCGTCTTGAGTCGCCGCGCCCCAGGCGACAGCGGACGTGCAGCCGAGGCTCAGGTCATGGCGGTGCCGCACGGCAGGGCCCGGGCGCCCGAAGCGCGTCAACTGTGTCACCACCCAGAGCATTGCGTCGGGCATGGTGGAGCCATCCATCAGGCGGCGCTCGTCTAGGCCCGCGCCTTCTGCCAAGCCACGCAGCGTCTCCTTCGCAAACGCCGGCAGCTGACGCTCGACGGAGCGCCCCACGGTGCGTTGCAAGGTACGCTTGGCTACCGGAGCCGCCGCACCGAGAGGCTTCAAGAATTTCTCCAGGTACTCGCTGAAGTAGCTCACCGGGCCGTGCGGGATGTGCTCCTTCAAGAGCGTCCCGTGCTGCAACCCCATCTCGTAGAAGCTGCCCTTCAGCTTCAACACGTGGAGGCCCGCGACTCGCTTGTGCCACGCGGCACCAAACTCGCTGCGCTCTCCGATCGGCGGCTCGCTGAGCGGCCGACGACTGCGGTCCATGGACAAAACACCACCGTTCGGCGTGGAAACGCCTAGCTCATGAATCATGTTGTCTCCCCTGTTCTCGCGCGCGGCGCCTGACCCTGACGATCAGCCGCGAGCATTCATCCGTGTGGCGGCTTCCAACTCTTCGCCGCCAACAACAACTCCTGATTGGCCCAGTTGTGGAACGCGCTCACCATCTGGGTGAGCGTCTCCACGTCTTGTCTGCGCACCGCTGCCACCAGGCTGCGATACGCCAGTACCTGTTGCTCGGTCGCTTGCCGCACACTGCCGAGGAGCGATCCGAGGTAGCCGTAGATCTGCCGGTTCCAGTGCGACAGCATCACGAAGATCGGATTCTGCGTGGCGCGCGCCAGGGTCAGCCCCAGCTCATGCAGCTCCGTGTCGAAGTCTTCTGGGCAGCCGACGCACTCCGCGATGCGATCCACACACGCGTCAAGCGCCACCAGATCTGTTTCCGTGCGGCGTTCTGCGGCGAGGCGCCCCATCTCCACATCCAGCACGGCGCGCAGCTCGAGGAAGTGGCCCAGCATGTCGACGTTCACGCGACCCTTGCGGTCCACCAACATCGCCTTCAGCACCTCGGGGGTCAGCGACTGCATCGGGTCGAGCACCTCGGTGCCGCGTCGGCGCACGGGCCTGACCAACCGATGCACCTCCAGGAGCTTGTTCGCCTCCCGAACGGCGCCGCGGTTGACCCCGAATTGCTCGGCCAGCTCGGCTTCCGTCGGCAACACGCTGCCTATGGCGCGCTCTCCCGACACGATCTGATCGAGCAGCGCCAGTGCGACGTCATCGGCTTTTCGCGTACCCTGTCCCACAGTGTTGCCGGGGATTATAAGTACGACTTAATGGCCGGCAAGCGCATTTTTTGGGGGAGAGGAGCGACTGGCCAGTCGGCCAGTATTTCCCGGCCACGTACGCTCTGTTCCCGCGCTGGGGAGTCGTTCGGCGTGAGCGACGCTCACACAGCGCAGTCTTCTTCGAGGTCCCCGAGCGGCTCGGCCGCCGCCCCAGCGACGCCGGCGGCAGGAGCCGTCAGCCCCGCCTGAGCCTCCGCCGCTGCCAGGCGGCGCAGGTCCTTCGCCGTGGCACCTTTTCCGCCCGGCAACCACCCCGGCGGCCTCAACAAAAACCCCAGTTTGTTGCCGAGGCCCTCAGCCGCCCAGGAGTCCTTGAACATCGCGCTCCACTCGTGGAAGGCGATCTTCCAAGGGTTGTAGGTCTGGATGTTCTTCGTCAGGCCGTAGTCAACCTCGGCGCGCTCCGGTTCAAACGTCCCTAGCAAGCGATCCCAGATGATGAAGATCCCGGCGTAGTTGCGATCGAGATACTCAGGGTTCCGACCGTGATGCACCCTGTGGTGGCTTGGCGTGTTGAAGATCCACTCGAGCGGCCCGAGCTTCGGCACCAGTTCCGTGTGGAGAAAGTACTGGTAGAGCAAGCTGATGGTCTGCGCCACGAGGATCAGCGCTGGGTGAAAGCCAACGAGCGCGAGCGGGGCCCAGAACAGCGGTCCGGTGATCGGCGTGGTCCAGCTCTGACGCAGCGCCGTCGAGAGATTGTAGCGAGTGCTCGAGTGATGGTTCACGTGCGCTGCCCAAAAGAAGCGCACCTCGTGATGCACGCGGTGAAACCAGTAGTAACAGTAGTCCTCACACAGCACGAGCAGCGGAAAGGTCCACCAAGCCGTATCCGGGATGTCGAAGAGCCGGAACTGATACACCCAGAGATAGAGCCCAAAGCTCGCTGCCTTGAAGACGAACGAGAGGAAGACGTTACCGATGCCCATGGCGAGGCTCGCGGCGGTGTCTTTCCCCGCGTAACCGCGCCCACGCCGGCGATGCTTACGACCAAGCAAGTACTCGAGGAACATCGTCCCGAAGAACATCGGGATCGCAAACAAGATGTACGTCATCTGACTCATGACACACTCTCCACTGTCACACTCTCGACAGCTGCAGCGGCGGACCGCTTCCGCTGGCTACTGAGCAAGCTGATGGCACGCGCGAAGTCGGCGCGCGCCGCTCGATCGATGAAAGACAACTCCCCCCGGCTGCTCTCGGGCTGGGGCAGCACCATGCCGGTGAGCGCCGCACCTTGCATGGCGGCCATGATGCCGTCGATGGTCGACTCGAACTCCGGGCTCTCGGCTGCCTCGGGGAAAAAGAAGGCGGCCTCGTCCCGCAGGTTCTGCCGGTGCTGAATCAACACCGGTTGCAGGGTCGCTCGCAGCTCCGCGTCGGTGCGAGCCGCCACGTAGAGCTCGAAAGCCACCTGCAACGGCGCATCGGTGAACACGCCCCAGAGGAGCTCGAGCGCAGCTCCCAAGCGATCTGGATGATCGATGATCGTGATGAACGTGTTCCGGTAGCCTTGAACCAGACCCTTGAAGAGGTGCTCCGTGGCTGCCGCGAGCAACTCCGCCTTGTCCGGGAAGTGCTTGAACAGCGCGCCTTGAGAGACGCCTGCGCGCTTGCAGATCTCCGTGGTGGTGGTGCGCCCGTAGCCCAGCTCCACGATGCTCGCGATGGTCGCGTCGACCAAGCTTTGCCGCGTGGCAATTGCTCGTGCCTGCTGCGGCTCAGACGTACGGACCTTGCGCTTCGGCATGGGCTGAATCTAGCAAAAGAAAGTGACTTGTCACTTTCTTTTGCTAGCGACTGTATTTACCCAGTTGATTCAAGCACTTAACGGTGGGGAAGCTGCACCCTCCCCCCCAAAAAAATCTTGGCTTTGGCGGTGGGTGAACCGGCGTGAGACTACTGCGGGCGCTTGTAGATCCAGATCACAGGGACGCCGTTGTGGGTGCCGACCCATGCTGGCTGGATGGTGTTGAACGCCACCCAGACCTGGTACTCCACCTTGAGCATGTGCGGCTCGTGGTGGTAGATGGCGATGTCCGCGTCACTCGGTCGCCAGACCACACGCAGGTCTTTGCGGAGGCGCCCATCCTTCACCATCATCTGCCAGCTCTGCTGGGCGGTGTCGTGGATGAAGACGCGCGCGTTGGGTGGCGCCTCTTGATTCAGCCAGTCTGCCGCGTAGCCGGTCGCGTAGCCCCAAAAGGTGCGATTCAATCCGAGGCTGGCGGCGCCTGGCGCGCCCCCGACCAGCGGGACGTAGGCGGAGAGCCCCCACGGGTGTGAATTCCACGTGGTAACAACCGGCGCTGCTAGCACGGCGCAGGTGGTCGCCACCTGCAGCCCGCGTCGGAGCGAGAGCGGCTTGGTCTCCATGAGCTTGCCAAGCCGCTCGAGCGTTACCCAGAGGCCGACGCCCGCGAACAGGGCGATGAACGGGTAGGCCTGAATCCAGTGTTTGGTCCCACCAAAGATTGGCGTATCCGACTTGACCCACGGGCCGTAGCTCACGAGCACGCAGCAGGCCCACAGCGCAAACGTCGCGAAGTGGGGCGACCACGCTCCCGTGGGGCGACGCCGCAACCAAGCAACGCCTTGCAAGAGTGGGCCACGGAAGGCAACCACGAGCCCCACCGCGAAGAGCGTCAGCGTGATGGTGGGCACGGTCGCCAACGTCATCACAGGCGCGTATCCGCGAGGCATCGGCGGCTCCCAGTAGGTGTGCCCCAGGAACTCCATGTTGTAGTAGTCGTGGTGCAGGTGAAACTTTGCGTATGCCTGCAGGCGGTCCGCGGTGTGACGCCAGATCCAGGGCCACGTGGCATAGAACAGCGCCGGGCCGATCGTGGCCATGCACAGCCAAGCTTTCAGGGCGCCTCGCCTACCGTCGAGTGGCCGCCGCCAAAACTTGAGCGATCCGAGCAGCAACAGGTGGGGAGCCAAGGCGAAAGGCAGCAACCAGGAGTTGTGCTTGGTGTTTAGCAACAGCCCGTACAGCACACCCGTCAAGATCGCCGCGCCCCAGCGCTCACTCTGCGTGGTGCGCCAGTACGCGTAGGTCGTAACCAGCCACATGCTGAGCACGGGCATGTCGAAGCAATCGAGGTGCGAGTGATAGAACACGCGGGGCATGGCTCCGAGCAACACCGCGGCGGCCACGGCGCACAGCCTGCCTCGAAAGTCAGTGCCCAGGATGCGCCGGGCCCAAAGGTAGACGACAGACAGCGCGCCCCCGCTGAGCACCATGGCTGGAAAGCGGAAGGCCGTGCCCTCCTCAGCGAAAAGTTTCCACTTGGTAAATAGGTAAGTATATGACAGAGCAAACAGGCTCTTGATGAACCCAGGGTGCTCGCTGTTGGCGCGCCAGAAGCGGTCGACCACTTCTGGCTGGATCGCCTGCTTCGGCGTGCTGAAGAGCAACTGGAACCACTGGGCGTAGCTCTTGGACGCCTGAAAGTAGAAGCCTTCGTCACGCGCGTAGCCGAGGTCTTTGACGCTGGAGAGGAGGACCCAGACGTAGGCGACGCCGAGCGCAAGCGCGAGTGTCCAGTCCAGTGCGCGAGAGCGCCTGCCCAGGTCGCAGACCGGTGACCCCGTGGGAGTAGTGGACAACTCGCTCATCGGGTATCCGCCTGGAAACAAAAATAGCGCTCGCGAAAGTTACTCGAGCTGACCTCGAACTCAACGTCCTCGGTTCGACCAGCAAACGCGCCGAGCGGGAAGTCGAATCCGCGCCAGCCCTGCCCATCGCGATGCTCGAAGCGACCAAGCTCCTGTCCAGCGACCCGCACCGTGAGCACGATGGGTGGCCCGTTGTAGCCGCGCTCGAGCACCCATGGCAGCTCCCCGAAGCCGCGGATCCTTTCACCCAGCGCGACCTCACGGAAGGTCACACCGATGGGTCCCGTGGGCGTGGGGTTCGCCCAGATACAGCGCTTTGGGCGGTACTCGTTGCTGTCGTCGATCACCGTGACACCAACGAAGTAAGGCTCCCCACCGGGGCACTGGAAGCGACCGCTCGGGAAAGTCGGCGGCCCCCCCAAGCCTCCGCTGCTCACTCGAGAGGTCGCGTTGTAGGGGCAGAGCGTGCGCTGATCTCGCCCGAGTTTTGGATCGTAGGTGTACGCCTCTGCGCGCTTTGCGTTTAGTTCCTCAAGGAAATCAAACTTGACGCTAGCTGGGCTGGGATTCTGATGCACAAGGAGCTCGAAGCCTCCTTGGCTCCGCCGCTCCACGATGGGCCAGGAGCGGAACTCTGGAAGCGTCTCCCCCACGGTCGAGATTTCGATCGCTCGCTTGTAGGCAGAAGCGTCAGCGCGAGCGACGTCTGCGAGCGGCATGAGTGCGTCGCCCAGCGCTCGCCGGGCGTTTGGCCCCTGCCACTCCGGTGAGGCCACGACCAGGTCACCAGGCTTGCGCAGTTCTCGGACTGGGGTCGCGATGGCGCTCCACTCGGCTTCGCGCGGGGCGCGCTGACTCACCCAGAGTTGCGCGCCGAGCTCGCACACGCCAAGCAGCGGTACGGCAAGCCAAACTAGCGCCCACCGTGTGGGGGCCGGCTTGGCTCCAGGAAGCGGCGACACTGACTCGGGCGGTTGCTCCGAGGACGCTGCTGGCGGCTCGCTCATCGCGCCGAGACTGCCACAAAAGCTAGGCCTTTTGCCCAGCCATCCAGCTCAAAACGCGGCGCCCAGAGCCCAACGCCGGACACGGCGCAGGAGCTTGGAGTAAAAGGCCGCAATGGTCGCCAGGCTCGCTCTTTGGTGTCGCACAGCCTACCAAGGCCTGCCAACGCCAAGGCGGACGCAGAGTCTGGTCGCACTGAGCGCGCTGGCGGTGACTCTCTACGCGGTCTGCTACCCCATGGTGGTCACGCGCTACTTGCCGCTCACCGACTTTCCGTTTCATGCGGCTCAGACGAGCATCCTGCGCCACTACTACGACCCGAGCTTTCACTTTCACGAGCAGTACACGCTGCACCCCATCGAGGTGCCGTACATCTCGATGTACGCGCTCGGCGCGATCTTCGCGCTGCTGCTGCCGATTACGACTGCTTCAAAGCTGATGGCCGCGCTCATGCTCGGTCTGCTTCCAGCCGGGCTGGCGGTGCTGTTCTGGGGCATGAAGAAGACGCCGCTCTGGGGCCTGCTCGGGGTGCTCTTTGTCTGGAGCAACCTCACCTACTGGGGCTTCCTGAACTACCAGGGCGCGATCGGTCTTTACGCGATGAGCATTGGTCTCGCGCTGCGTGCGTTGGACAAACCCTCACGGAAACGCAGTGTCGCCCTGGCGCTGTGTATTACGGCGGTCTACCTGACGCACGTCTTTCGCTTGCCGTTCACCTTGCTCTCGGTCGCGGGCACCGCGCTGGTGATGTATCCGGCGACCAGACGCATTCGCCCAGTGCTGGGGCCGCTGTTGTGGGGGAGTGCGCTGCTCGGTCTCTACGTCGTGGTGCGTCCCAAGGACGACACCGTGGGCAAGCTCGACTTCCACCTGCATCCGGAGCGCCTGGGCGAAGTCCAGCAGCACCTCTGGACGGACTACGTGGGCCTGGCCGCGAAGCAGGAAACGGCGCGAGTGGACGGTGTGCTCTCTGCTGCAGTCGTGGCGTTGATCGTCGCGGCCGTTCTGTTTTGGTGGCAAGGGCGGTTGAAGCATCGCAGCGCTGAGGAGCGCTGGTGGGGCTTCGGCGTGACGCTGCTGCCGCTGCTCTTCGCTGGCGGCTACTTGCTTTCGTACTTGATGCTGCCCATGCGCATCGGCGTGTGGTGGTACGTCTATCCGCGCGAGCTCACCGCTTGTGGCTTCATCCTGCTCGGCGTCATCCCGGACATGCCGCGGCAGTGGTGGTACCGCCTGGCGTTCGTCGGGGGACTTGGACTGTTCGTCGGGCGCTTTGGCTTGTTCGTGGCCGAACAGTTCCACGCCTTCGACCGCAGCACGGAAGACTTCCAGCACGTCGTCGAGCACATCCCGGAAGCGCCTCGGCTGCTCTACCTGGTCTTCGATCACTCCGGTTCGTCCAAGCGCAACACGCCCTACATCCACCTCCCGGCCTGGGTTCAGGCGGAGAAGGGAGGCTGGCTCTCCTTTCACATGGTTGGCTTCAACCATAGCCCGATTCGTTACCGCACGGATACGGATCCGGCTGAGTATGACGGTCGCGGTGTGATCCCCCCCGCAGTCCCAGATCGCTGGGAATGGACGCCTCAACGCTTTCGTTTGCAAACTCACGGCCCGTTCTTCGACTGGTTCCTTGTCCGTCAGCGTAGCGACCCCGCGAGGCTGTTTGCCTCGGACCCCTCGATTCGTCTGGTCGCGCACGAAGGCACCTGGTGGTTGTTTCAGCGCGAGAAAGACTCACCGAGCGGTCAGCAATAGTGATCTCAGCGAGACGCTCTTGGGTAGTTTCCCCAGGGAGTCCAAGTCACCCCAATTGCAGGATTGAAACGCTCTGAAGCTAGCGAACGCTATCCGAAGCTAGCGGAAGCACGCTGCTTCTCCGCCGTCCGCACACCCCTTGGCTCGCAACTGCCTAAATTCACGACGCAAATTCTGCATTTCAAGTCTGAAACCGGCCGCGAAGGATTTCGACCAAGCGACCGGAGCCGGCTCCAGGATCGCTGGGATAACACCAAAGGAATCAGTTGCTTAGCCGAATAGAGCCGCAAAGGGCGTGAGTGACACTGGGCCTCATTCCTGACCAGCTCTGCACGGCCAAAGTCGTTGAAATCTCGTCACTCAAATAGGTGGCATCACACACACCGCAGCGCTCAGGGGCAATGGGGCGCAACTCTTTCAATATTGAAAGCACCCCAGGAGATAACTGCGCGAAAGCAGGTGCCAGCGGCCCTGGCATGCTGCGTGCTAAGGCGATGTCCAGGTGGTGGCTTGAGGCAATCCCCCCTCCGCCCGGCTACTGCCGCCTACTCATCACAGCCTACCTGCTGACCCCCCCTCCGGCTCGAGGCTGTGACCCTTTCGCTCCCCGGCTCGTTCCCCCCCCTCCGAGCCGGGGAGCCCTCTTTTTGTCGCAGGAATTGCCGAGCAGGTTCGGGTCAGCGACGCCGCATCTGGAACGTGTAGAGTTCCAGCAGCTGCTGTAGACGGCTGAGTTCCTTCGCGTCCTCCGGGTTGTCCCCGCCGGGCCAGAGGTCGCGCCGTTCGAGCAAGTCCTCCCGCCAGTCCCAGGCGGAGTAGTCGCCGTGGTCCCGGTCGAGCAACACACTGAACCGCTCACCCCGCACCGCCACGAGCTTCAGAGGCTCCTGGTGACGCACTTGTTGCTCGGGGACGAAGTACTGATGGAAGAGCAGGCGCGGAGCAGGTTGATCGCCACGTAGCTCCGGCACGAGGCTGGTGCCCCGAGGCCCACCCTTGGGTTTCAGACCGACCAGGTTGGCGAGCGTTGGCAGGATGTCCAGGGTGGAACACAAGGTCTGCACACGGTGTGGCTTGAGGCTGCGGTGGCGGAACATCATTGGGACCTGCAGCACGACGCTGCTCAGGTCGTGGCCATAGCCGTACTTGGCGTGCCGGGGTTCATCGAACCCGACACCGTGGTCCGCCGTGACGATGACCAACGTGTTGGGGCCGAGGTAGCGATCGATCGCATCGAGCAAGCGCCCCAGGTGCCGATCCACCAGGGTCACTTCTGCGTCGTACTTGGCCGCTTGGGTGTCGCCGTAGACGGGCACCTGGGCCGGCTGGTCGTGAGGCCAGTGAGCGTCGTAGAAGTGTGTCCAGAGGAACAGCGGCTGGTGGTGATCCCAACCGTTCGCGTCACCGGGTTGATCCGGATCGGCTTCACCAGGGGGCGCAAAGACCGCGATCGCAGCATCCGCCACCTTGTCCGCGTTGTGGGGCACCGAGCCCGACAGCACGCGGGACGGAGAACCGTCGATGCTCTTGAACCCTTGAGTGAGGCCACGCCAATTCGAGGGTAGGAAGTAGCGCTCGGGCAACACGGCCGCCGTGTGGTAGCCCCGCGCCTGGAACAACTCCGCCAGAGTTTGATTCTCCGGCATGATTTCGTACGGAAACCGACCCTTGAGGCGACGCTTGATCTCCGAGTCGTAGCGCGAGGTGAAGAGCGCAGGAACGGACAGCCGCGTCGACGGCCCCTGCGCAAAGCAAGCGTGGAAGGACACGCTCTCTGCATCGAGCTTGCTGAGCCTCGGAGCGATGTCTTGCACGTCCCCGTTGGGCTCGGCTCCGAAAGCCGCAATGTGACTCGGCGCAAGGGCGTCCACGCTGATCAGCACGACGTTCGGTCTATCTGGGAAGCCTGCGGGCCGAGGAAAATCGATGCGGCCGTGGAAATCACCGGCGAGCTTCGGATCCAGGTCCTCGCCGTCGCAGTTCTCATCGATGCCATTCCCAGGGATGTCGATGGCACCAGGGAAACGCTGCCGGTCAAACGGCGCACAGTCACCGCCGCCGAATCCATAGGCAATCCCATCGCGATCCGGGTCCAGAACCTGGGTCAGTACCAGCGAGCCGAGGTGGCCCAGCGTGAGCCCCTCACCCAGCGCCTGGCGCGTCAAGGCTTGAGCCTGCTTGACACGGAAGCCCAGCACCGCGGTCACGACGAGCCCTGTGCCAAGCAGCGCAGAGAGCAACCAGCTCGGCCACGCGCGGCGCTCGCAGACCTTCGCGTGAATCCACGCGGTAATGAGAGTCAGCAGCAGCGCCAGGCAACTCGACACGATGGCCGCCCAGGGCAGCTGCGAGAGCACACTCCACGAGACAACCAGCACCACCAAACCTGCGCACAAGCCGAGGCCGAGCAGCAGCAGCAGGTTGTGCCAAACGTGGCTCACCAGCCAGCGTACGCCTGGCACGCGCGCCCAGAGGCGGAGCCAGAAAGCGCTGAAACGTCTCAGCACCGGCTGGAGCAGCAACACTCCAACGCCGAGCCCGATGACGATGGCGAGCAACACCAACGCGAGGTTCACTGGACGCGCGATCGCCAGCACCAGCGCGGGTGCGATGGTGACGAACAGCACCCCGAAGAGCAGCAAGCCCAACGAGCGCGCGTAGAAGCTCGACAGACGAGCACGTTGCTCCTCACCCGATCCTGCGCTCAACCATGCTTTGATCCGCGAGGCAATATCTCTGACGACGGAGGCAGAACTCTGAGCGCCGATCGACCACGCCCACAGGGCGCCCACGGCGCCTCCCAGTAAAGCCGAGGCAAAGCAGGCGGCGAACCCGCCTCCGGGTACCCCTCGCCAGAAGGCAGAGCCACCACCCTGGGGAACTGCGGAAATCAACAGCCACGCCTCGTCGCACAGCCACGACCAGAACCCGAGCCAGAGCCAGACGCGAAACACGCGCCAGAACGCACGTCGCCGTGTGAATCGAACTGGGCTGTGGGCGTCGCGGCGCTGGGAGCCTGGGCGCTGGGAGTCGGCAGTCACCGCGCCCAGCAATATCAGCAAAGGCGCCGGGCACGCAGCAACGGACGCGTCCCGAGGCTTGCCTTGGGCGCAGAGCGTTGCTTCGCGCGCGACTCCGCTGGCGAACCGCGGTAAGCATGCGACGTGACTGCTCGTCCTCTGGATCCCTGGCGGCAAGGCCGGGCGCTGGCGATCGGCGCCTGCTACCTCGCGGGAACCCTCGCCACGGTCTGCTACGGCGAATACGCCGCCACCCGCCCGGCACCCACCGAGCAAGTCGAGGTGGAGGTCGCGGGGGACGCGACGCCACTCGGCAAGCCAACGTTTGGCTCCAGCAAACCAACGGTCGCTCCTGCCGCACATGCCCCCGCAGGCTCGCTCACGCTACGGCTGTTCGACGCGCCGCTACCGAGCGGCGTGACGATGACCCAGCTAGGCGTCGCGGAAAAGTCAGCAACGGTCGATAGCGACAGCGTCGCGCCCGCAGTGGATGAGAGCAGCGGCGAGCCAGCTGCCGTGCTGGCGACGGGGACGGTGGTCTACGACCTGAAAGCGCTTGCGCGCAAAGCGGGTCAATACGTGATAGGAGTCCGCGGGCGTTGCAACAAGCCGCCGGGCAGCCCGAGCTGCCGCGTGAAGCTGACCCTCAACGGGAGCGACTTCGCGACGCTGTCTTTCAGTGACAGCTTGAGCCTGCAGTCCGGGTCATTCAGTCCGCGATATTGAATCCCCAGGGTAACACAGTTGGCCTGGTGTCTCTGGGAGACTCAGCGCTCGAGCTGACGCACCTGACGCTGATGCCCTTGGGTCGGAGTATCGATTTGGACATCGGGACGCCGAGCGCGCGCCCCTTCCTGGTGCAAGGCTTCTACGATGACGAGAGCGACGGCGAACGTACCGCGGCTTGGAGCTCCGGTGTGCGCTCCGTGATCGCGCTCGCCCTCGACCCCGAGGCGACCAACGCCTACGAGGTGCGCATCACGGGGCACGCGATCGAAGGCCTCGCGCCACTCAACGTGGAGGCGCGCCTGAACGGTAAATCGATCGGAACTCAGAAGTTCGGCGCGGGCTGGGGCTACTACACGTACTCGGTACCCGCGAGCTTGCTGCAAAAAGGTACGAACCTACTCGAGCTGAGCTACCCCACCAGCGTGCGGCCGTCAGAAACGGAGCCTGGCTCCAAGGACCAACGGGAGCTTGCGATCCGCATCGAGAAGATTTGGGTCACCCCGGCCGACGGAACCGAGCTAGTGCCCAATTGAGAGCGGCGTCGACTCCTATGTTAGAAGCAGCGTTCCTGGATCCCCGTGTCTGATTCCGCGCGAGAGAAGCACAAGTCGCTGGGCGCCGGTTGCCTGGTTGTCACGCCAACCTACAACGAGCGCTACAACCTGCCGATCTTCATCCAGGCGGTGCTCGGCGTAGCACCCGCTGCGCACGTTCTGGTCGTCGACGACGCATCGCCCGATGGCACCGGAGACGTCGCGGACGAGATCGCAGCGCGGGACGAGCGCGTTTCCGTGCTGCACCGCGCAGCGAAGTCTGGCCTTGGCACCGCCTATCTCGATGCGTTCCGCCTCGGCCTGCAGAACCCCGAGTACCGCACCTTCTTCGAGATGGACGCGGACCTGAGCCATGACCCGAACTACATCCCAAGCTTCCTGAACGCGCTCGAAGCGGGCGCGGATGCAGTCATCGGTTCGCGCAACATCAGCGGCGGCGGGGTGGAGGGTTGGGGGTTAGGGCGCCACGTGCTGTCGAAGGGCGGCTCCATCTACTCGCGGGTGATCCTGGGAGCGAACGTGCGCGATCTGACGAGCGGTTACAAAGCCTTCACCCGTGAGGCGCTCGAGACCATCAACCTGGACCGCGTCCGCTCCAACGGCTACTCGTTCCAGATCGAGATGACCTATCGAGCGTTGCAGCTTGGCCTGAAGGTCGTCGAGGTGCCCATCGTGTTCGTGGACCGCCGCGCCGGCGACAGCAAGATGAGCCGGCGCATCTTCGCAGAGGCGGTCGGGGTGGTGTGGAAGCTGCGCTGGCAGGCGCTGCGGCGGAAGCTGTAGGCGTGCATCTCAGGCGCCGCAGCTCAGGCGCCGCAGCTCGGCCGTCTCATCTCAGGCGCCGCATATCCCCAAGGAATTTCAACGGAGCACATCGCTCGAGTCAGGTTCCGGTTCGGGTGCTCTGAGCGTGTAGATCTCGAAGTCCTCGACCCGCTCACTCACTTCGAAGCGCTCATCGAGCAGCTGCTTCAGCTCGGGAAAGGTCTCGTTCAGGCTGCGGCGCGAGTCGAGGGTGTCTCCGGTAACCATCGGGAATACATCGTTTCGCTGCACCACGATCACGCTTGGCGGCGTCTGGCGGATTTCCCGCAGCATGTCTTCGCGCGCCCGCTCGCGGTCCCAGCTCGAACGCTGCGCGACGTTGTAGATGTACTTGGTCGCTGGCTGCCGATCCGAGAGCCAGTAAATCACCGGCTCGAAGCCCCACACCAGCACCCACTGCTTGCCGTCGCTGTGCTTGACGACTGCATCAGCGACCTCTTCGTCGGCGAACAGGTTGTAATCCGCGACGTAGTAGAGCTGCTTGTCGAGTTCGCGAGGGTGCTTCAGCCACTGCCCGCTGTACAAGGCGACCATGCGCGTCGCTGAGCGGTCCCAGAATGAACCGGCAACATCCGTGGTCGCGGTCTGCATGATCGCGAACAAGTAGACGAATGAAGCAAACGCCAAGATGCCGCCGGTGCCACCGGTCAGGCACAAGCGCCAGAGCTTGAGAAAGCCCACCCCGGCTAGCAACGCGAGGAGCGGGAACGTCGCCGCGTAGTGATACGGAAAGAACTTCCCCTGCATGGCGATGCCCGTGAGGTGCATCGCGATCACGCCGAGCAAGAGCAGCACGCCCTCGCGCTCGCGGCTGTGAACTGGCCGCATCAGGAGCGCTGCGAAGATCCCCGCCGGCGCGAGCGCGCTGTAGCGGAAGAAGCACTGACTGAAGCCCCACCACAGCATGGGCGGCGCGCTGCGGCCCTCCCAGCTGAGCGCAGTGTAACCCGGCGTGAACTCGAACAGCGTCCACGCCAGTGAGCCCCAGGCGCCTTTCAGCCAAAACCAGCCTGCGACCAGCAGGATCGGCACGAGCGAGCTCGCCCCCGCGATCAGCACCGGCTTCAGCGACTCGAGGCGAGTCGAACCGTGAAGCCACTCACGGCGCGCGAGGTACGCCGCACACACGAGCGCACCGCCGCCGAGCGGCGGCTTGAGCAAGAACGCACAGCCAAACAGCGCCCCCACGCCAATCCAGTTGTAGATGCGGCGCTTGCTGAGATCATCCTTCACCGTCAGCACGAGCGCCGCTGCCGTGAGGAAACCACCAAAGGTCTCCGGCTGCGCGGTGTGCCAAAACTCGAGCTGCGCGTGCATCAGCGCCGCCAGCGCGCCCGCTAGCGTGCCCGCACGCGACTCCCCGAAGACGTAATGCGCGAAGCGTCGGAACGCGAACACCATCCCGATGAGGCCCATCACCTCCAGGATGCGCACTCCCCACATCGTCTTGCCGAACAGGAGCTCTGCGAGACCATAGATGAGGAAGATCCCCGGAGGCTTGAAGTCCCACAGATCGCGATAGGGCATCTGCCCCTTCACGACGCCGCTGGCTACCAGGGCGTAGATCCCCTGATCGCGCCCGAACGAGAACATCAGGATCTGGACGCAGCAGAGCCCGATCACGATCCAGCAAGCGATCTCCAGGTAGCGCCCAAAGTCGATCGGACGCGGCACCTGCGGGATTGATCCCACCGGCCGACCACTGCTGCGCGGGGCCACCACCGCGTCGCTATAGCGGAGAGTCGGCGCCGGGCAAACCGTCGTGTCACTTTGGAAAAACGCGGAATAAGCCGGCTATCACCGGCGTCCCCGGACCACAGATCGTGCCGCTTCAGTAAGCGCCGGGGCTATGCTCTGGCGCATGCAGCTGATCCAGCTCGCCGAGGCGTCCCAACGGGTGGCCGAGACGCGGAAACGCAGCGAAAAGCTGGCTCTGCTCGCGGGGACGTTCGGCGCTGCCCCTGACCACGAGCTCGAGCTCGCCGTGCCCTGGTTGGCTGGCGTGGTGGTGCCTGCGAGAGCGGGTCCAGACCCCCAGGAGAGCGTGGGCAAGCTCGGTGTTGGCCCGAAGCTGTTGTTCGAGCACAGCCAGGTCGCGCCAGCGGCTGAAGCAAGCCTCAGCCTGCAAGACGTCGAGCAACGCTTGAACGACCTGCGCCGCCTTCAGGGTAAGGGCTCAGGCAATATCCGCGTGACAATGTTGGGCAAGTTGTTCGCGAGCTGCACGGCGCCCGAGCAGCGCTTCCTTCGCGGCCTGCTCTCGGGCGAGCTACGCCAAGGCGCGCTGGAGTCTCTAGTGGTCGACGCGTTGGCGAAGAGCACTGCCCTCGACCCCGCGCTGGTACGTCGCGCACAGATGTTGCTGGGTGACCTGAGGGAGCTCGCGCGCCTCGCGCGCCAGGGTGAGAGCGCGCTGGCAGCCGTACAAATTCAGCTCTTCCGCCCGGTGCTGCCGATGCTGGCGTCGCCCGCGGAGGATCCGGACGCGGCGCTCCAACACCTTGGGCATGCGTGGCTCGAGTGGAAGCTCGACGGCGCTCGCGTGCAAGTGCACAAGCGCGGCGAAGAGGTGCGCGTCTACTCCCGGCTCTTGAACGAAGTCACCGCGGCGCTGCCCGAGGTGGTGGAGCAAGTGCGCGGCCTCCCGGTGCATTCGCTGATCCTGGACGGCGAATCGATTGCCTTACGGAAAGACAATCGGCCCCTCCCGTTTCAGGTCACGATGAAGCGCTTCGGCCGCAAAGTGGCGGATCCCAAGCTGGTGGAGACACTCCCCCTCTCGAGCTTCTATTTCGACTGCCTGTACGCCGACGGCAGCCTGCTGGACACCTCGACGACTGAACGCTTGCGGGCCCTGGCGTCCGTCGTGCCCGAAGCGGCGCGGGTTCCAAGCATCCAGACGAACGACCCGAAGCGCGCCGTTGAGTTTCTGAGCAGCGCGTTCGACGCGGGGCACGAGGGCGTGATGGCGAAGTCCCTCAGCGCGAGCTACGAAGCCGGACGCCGCGGTCAGAGCTGGCTCAAGCTGAAGCAAGCGCACACGTTGGATCTGTTGGTACTGGCCGCGGAGTGGGGCAGTGGTCGCCGCAAAGGTTGGCTCAGCAACCTTCACCTCGGAGCGATCGATCCGAGCTCGGGGCAGCCGGTGATGCTCGGCAAGACCTTCAAGGGGCTCTCCGACCAGCTATTGAAGTGGCAGACCGAGGCGCTGCTAAGCCGCGAAATCGATCGCGATGGTCACACGGTGTATGTGCGTCCCGATCTGGTCGTGGAAATTGCATTCAGCGACGTGCAATCCAGCCCGCAATACCCAGCAGGGCTCGCCCTGCGCTTCGCGCGGGTGAAGCGCTACCGCGACGACAAGTCTCCGAATGAGGCAGATACCCTCGATAGCCTGCGGGCGCTTGCCCCTGACATTTGAGCTTTGTTGGCCAATAACTGCGTCTCGAGGGACGATCCCGCGCACTCGTGCGCAGTGGCCTCAGCTGCAACCGCTCTTCGCAGCCCATGCAAGCTTATCTTCGACGCTTTCCGCTCAAAAGCTGGCTAGCCCTGACGCTAGCCCTGTGCCTGCTCGCCGTCTCGGCCTGGGCAGCGCCCCCTGCGCCCTCCGCATCTGCAAGCGCAACGCCCCCGTCGAGCGCGGCGCCGAGCAGCGCCCCCAGCGCAGCACCTCCGTCCGCACCCAAGCTGCCTGCCGACGTTCAAGAGCTGGTCACCAAGACCAAACAGATCGGCGACTTGATCCGCGGGGAGCTAGATCTGGTGGTCACCCCAGAGAGCCTCTTCGACATCGACATCCGCGACGAGCGCGCAGTGCAAGTCGAGGTCAAGCGCCTGCAGCGGGTTTTGGGGGTGAGGAGCGGCGCAGCTGACGCGGGCGCCGATGCGGCCACGGGTACTTCCGCACAGAAACAAAAGCCAAAGAAGAAGCCGGCGCCCAAACCGCGCACCTCCCCCAAAAAAGAACCGACCAAAGCCCCCAAGGGTCAAGACGAGACTGCCAGCGCAGACGCCGGTGCCCCAGCAAACGACGCCGCACCCCCCGCCAGCGCCGATCCGGAGCTGCTGAATGCGCGCCTCGAGCTGGACCGCGCGAGGCTCGACTTCCTGGAGCTGCCAGAGGTGCAGCGCAAGGAGATCCTGAAGAAGCACGCGGAGCGCGTCGAAGAAGCCAAGAGCAAGGTCAGTGAGACCGCGCAGAAGATCACGGCGACCGAACAAACCCGCGCCCAGGCCGAAGCGGCCCAGCGGCAGGCCCTGGAACAAGCCGCGCAATCCAAGAGCGAGATCCTGCGCCTGCTCAACGAGGAGCGCGCCCGGCTGCTCGGCGTGCGGGTCAAGCAAGCCGACTACGAGAAGGCGCTGCTCGAGCGCGAGAATCGTATCGCGAGCTTCGGCGAGACGAAGCTCGAGTGGCAGCGCAAGACCGAAGAGCACGTAGAGAAACGCAAGAAGCTCGAGGCGACCAGCAGCGCAACCGACACGCTCTACTTCGAGTTGCGCAGTGCCCTACGGAAAGCACGTGACGAGCTGCGTACCAGCCTCGACTCGCTCAGCGAGAGCGGCGACGACGTCCCGAGCGCCGGGCCCGACAAGGTGCAATCTGGCGGCGTCGAGCTCGACCGCAAAGAGTACGATGCGCTTCGCGACGCGGTGCTGACCCAGGAGCAGGCGCTCCGCAAGAAGGCGCGGGACGTCGTGTGGCGCCAGGCGACCGCCCAGCTCGACCTGGTTGAAGCGCTGAACAAAGACCGCTTGGCGTTCTTCGCCTTGATGTCAGACGAGCAGAAGGCGCAGCTCACGAGCTTCAGCACCAGCGGCTGGGACCAAGCACGCGCCGAGCTAGCCCAGGTCGGCCTGGTCGTACGCTTCCACATCCGTGCCCTGCTCGAGTGGATGAAAGCCCCAACCGCGGGCACCGCTCGCAGCATCTTCGCCAGCATCATCGCGCTCAAGCTGGTCCTGTTGCTTGGCGTGTTCGTCTGGTGGCGTCGCCGCGCGGATAAGCTCCTCGAGCTGCTCGAAGACCGCGCGGAAGAGGAGCGCGGGAAAGCCAATCCGTCCCTCTTCGGTCGCTGGGGCGCGGGACTGATCGCGGTGGTCCGACGAGTGCGCACTCCCGTCGAGTCGCTGCGGGTGTTCTGGCTCGCGCTCTCATTCATCGGCCCTCCCATCGTCGATCTGCTGGAGGTCCGGGTGCTCTGGATCTTCGCGAGCTGGATCCTGGGAGGCTCCGTCGCGGTGCTCCTGGTGGACGCGCTGGCGGGCCG
The DNA here is from genome assembly GCA_041389805.1 of Polyangiaceae bacterium. GTDB lineage: Bacteria > Myxococcota_A > Polyangia > Polyangiales > Polyangiaceae > JAHBVY01. The sequence goes on from JAWKRD010000051.1 coordinate 52,885, forward strand.
CAGCGCCAGCGTCTACGCGACGAGGCACGATGTTGGCGCGCTCCGCTTTCGGACGTTGCGCGTCCTCGGACGCGTGGTGGTGTTCTTCGGCCTGGTGCTGACCCTGAGCAGCGAGCTCGTCGGCAAGGGCACCCTCTACGACTGGGTGCTGAGCACCTGCTGGTTCATCGGCATCCCGCTAGCGCTGGTGTTCGTCGGCTGGTGGCGTGACGTGATCTTCGAGCGCCTCGCCCCGCGGGAGAAGCGCAACGCGCTGGCGGGGTGGGTGATCCGGAACCAGAGCGGGTACAAGAGCTTCCTGGCTGCGGCAATCGGCGGTGCCTACCTGCTCGGGATCGGGGTCGTGCGCATCGGTCGCGACTACCTCACCACCGTGACCCTGGTGCGCAAGCTGCTCGCCTACTTGTTCCGCCGAGAGCTGACCAAGAAGGCCGAGCTGCGGCCCAAGCTTTCGCGTATCCCCGAGGAAAACTACCTTGCCCTGGCGCCCGAGCGTGAAGCCGAAGCGATCGTTCACACCGCTGCGGACGAGGAGCTCGAGGCGATCAACGACCGGATCGGACAGATCGGGGGCGGCGTGTTCGCCATCGTCGGCGAGCGCGGCTCCGGAAAGACCACGCTGCTCAAGCGCGTGCTCAAGGAGCATCCAGACTCGATCTACCAGCGCTGCCCCAACGGCGGGGCCTCTACGTTACTCAAGCAACTCAAGGAACAGCTCGAGCTGCCCAGCGGCGCCGACAACTCGCAAGTGATCGCGGCGCTCGACGGCATCCACGAGGACAACGCCTTGATCGTCGATGACGCACATCGACTGGTGAAACCCACGATCGGCGGGCTGCGAGACCTTGACGAGATGCTGACCCTGGCTCGCGACTCGAGCACACTCTGTACGTGGATCTTCGCTTTCGACTCCACGGTCTTCGAACTGGTGGAGCGCGCACGGGGTACACGCCCGATCTTCGACGACGTGATCGTGATGCAGCCCTGGCGAGAAGAAGCAATCGCCGAGCTGTTGGAGGGTCGCACCAAGCAGTGCGGCCTCGAGCCGAGCTTCGAAGGCTTGCTCGAGTCGGACTCCGATGGGGACGAGATCGAACACGCAGAGCGCCTGGCATCGACCAAGCGCGGCTACTATCGCTTGCTGTGGGACTATTCCGCAGGGAACCCCGCGGTGGCGCTGCACTTCTGGCGCAAGAGCCTCGGCATCTCTGAAGGCGGAGAACTCCAGGTTGGCCTGTTCCGGGCTCCGCCAACCTCGGATCTCGAGCAGTTGCCGGACGGAGCCTCTTTCGTGCTGCGTGCCATCGTCCGACTCGACCCGGCGACGGTGGATGGGATCGCCGAGACCACGCAGCTGCCCCTGCACCAGGTCCTGGACACCGTACGCTACGCAGACTTTCGCGGCTACCTGATGCGCGACGAGGACGGCCGGCTCCGCGTGACCTGGACATGGTTCCGCGCGGTAACTCGCGTCTTGTCTCGCCGACATCTGCTGAACGTATCCCTATGAAACGCCTCGCCTCGACACTCTTCTGCGTCCTGCTCCTGATCCCCGCTGCGGCTCAAGCCCAGACCGATCCGCCCAATGTCGAGAAGATCTTGGGCTTCGTGCGCTGGACGGGTGTGTTGGTGTCCCTCGGCGTGATCGTCGGGGCAGGTCTCCTGGTGCGTTTCATCAACAACGTGGTGGTGAGCCTCGGTGATCGCTTCACCAACCGTCGCCTCACGTTCCAGAAGATCGAATCATTCCTGCGCTTCGCGATCTACATCATCACGGGCGCCGTAGTCATCGCGCTGAGCTTCCGCCTCA
>JAWKRD010000052.1:0-52725 GCA_041389805.1 Polyangiaceae bacterium
GGCAAGGCATGCCCTGAGCTGCGATGACCAGGTCGCGAACCTCGACGAAGCGCGGATGCGAGAGCGTTGCCATGAGGTAATACTCATGGCGAAACCGCGTGAGCAGCGACTCCTGCTGACGGTCGGCTCGCAGCACCTTGATCGCGACGGCGTCACCAGTCACCAGGTCGCGACCGCGATAGACGACTCCCATGCCGCCCTGGCTGAGATGCTCTTCGACTTGATAACGCTGGCCGAGCAGATCGCCGGGCGTGAGCAGCGTGGCCGCACCGGCAGCCGCCATGCTGGACGGCCTGACCCGCGGCAGCTTGGCTTGCTTGCCCAGGTTCGTCTCAGTGACGCCGATGCGACCTAGCTCGACAGCCATTCAAATACGAGACCGTAGCCAACCTCCCCGGAAACGCCAAGCGCGAACCAGAGCAAGTCGGGGCCTCGAAGCGCGAACGGCTCGCCCACGAAAACCTTAAATATCGATGGGGGTGTGCCGACGCAGCTGGGTGCGAGGGGAGCTACTTCGACGCGCAGTTCAGGTGCGCACTCTCACACACCTCCAGGCTCGGGTACAGCCCGCCGCAGTCACCCCCAGCGCAGCCACAACCACTGAGGAGCTCGCAACCGCCACCGCTCCAGCGCACCCCGAGGAACATCTCGCAGTTGCCCGCAGCTTGAGCCTCCTGGGCGTCGCATACGTCGCGCCCGCAATCGGGTTCGATACATCCCTCGCCTTCAGCCACGCACATGCCGCAGGTCGCGTTGCAGCACCACGTGCCTTCCCCGCACCAATTGTTTCCACATTGCTCACCTGGCGGGGCGGCGGGTTCGCAGGCGCGTTGATCGCAAGCGCCTCCGGCCTCCACACACGTTCCGCACGAAGCGTTGCAGCACTCCTGGCCCTGTCCGCATACGGTGTCCCCGCACGGCTGCCCCGGCGGGTCGTCAGGTGTGCCCGGGTCGCCAGGCGTGCCGGGGTCGGTTCCACCGCCTGGATCGCACGCCAGCAAGATGCAGCCTTCGTCCGGCTTGGCGCAGATCCCACAGCTGGCGTTGCAGCAGACCTCACCCACCGCGCACTGGGTGTCGCCGCACGCCGCGCCCCTACCGGCTCCGGATTGATCCTTACCCAGTGAGACGTCCCCACCGCTACTGCAAGCGACCAGCGACAGCAGGCCAAGTCCAAGCGCGAGGCTTCGCGCACCGCGGCGTTTCCGCGCGACACCAAGCCAAGCCAAAGCACCAAAACGAGTAAACATGTCTTGCGTCTCCATATCTCTCTTAGTGCGTCGATCCCCAAGGATCCGTCGAAGTTTTTCGGGCCGTGGAGCTGCTACAGCCCGTCGCGAGCTCGGCGCGCACCCGAGGCAGAATGGGCGTCGCGGGAAAGCGCGCCAACAGGAGCGCGTGGAGCTGCTCTGCGCCTCGCTTGTCGCCGCGACGACAAGCGGTGATCGCAGAGAGACCAAGGCGCTCCGGCGCAAGCTCTGAGCCGCGCGTCGTGTCAAGCTCCCGCTGGGCCTGAGCCAGGTCGCCACGACCGAGCGCCGCTTCAGCCGCCCGCAGCCTCCGCAGTTCCTCGAGGATACCCGGCGCCGACGCTGACCCCGCAGGCGCTCCACTGGTGCCGTGCTGTGCGCCCGGGGTGTTGCCTCGTGGCGCAGCTTGGAGCGGCGCTGCAGCTTGGAGTGCAGGCGCGCGCGGGGGCAACGCGGGCGAGGGCTCTATCACGGGCTGTTCAGCCGCGACAGCTGCCGCTTCGATCGAGGGTTCCACGTCAAGAGCAGCGCCGGCCGCGGACGTCCGAGCCCGTTGCGGTTCCAGCATCGCTTTCGGCGCCAGAGCGACGCTCGGTCGTTCAACGCCCAGCAGCCCTTGGGAAGTCCAGGCGCCACCCAGCCCCAACGCTGACCCGACGAGGAGCCAGCCTGCCAACTTCAATCCGGAGACACCACTGAGGAAGCTCGCGCCACCGATCGTCCCTAGCTCCGCAGACGCCGCACTGGCAGCCGCCTTGCTCGCCACGCCAGTCGTCGCCAGCGCGGCCCCACCGCCGATGGCCACGCGCAGGCGTTGGCGAACGCGCTCGCGATCGCCCTCGGCAGGCCCGACGCGCAGCTCCGCGCGCTTCGCTTCTTGCAATAGCTCTTCGAGTTCGGGAGTCATCGTTCACGCTCCGTCCAGGCTTCTTCCGCGCGGACACGCTTCAGGGCAGCGTCCATCTCCAAGCGCGCCGCGCGGAGCCGCGAGTAAACCGTGTTCAAGTTGACCCCCAGCGCCTCGGCGATTTCGGGTGCAGAAAACTCTTCGAGCTCCGCGAGCACGAAGACCTCACGTTTCGCGTCATCCAGCTTGTCGAGCAACCGGTACAGCAGCTCGAGTGCCTGACGCTGCTCGACACACCTGACGGGGCCGGGACCGACGTCATCAGCGATCCCCTCAGGCAACGGCTCCGCCGCGCGACTCGCCGCATGACGACGCTGCGCCCGCACCACCCTCAGCGTGATGCCAAACAGCCACGTCTTCAGGCTCGAGCGGCCGAGGAACTCCGGTAGCTTGCGATACGCAACCAGAAACACCTCCTGGACCGCGTCATCGAGTGACCCAGGAGGTGCGCCGAGACGCCGCGCGCTGCGCCACACGAAGTCAAAATGAGCGTCGTACAGCGCGTCGAAGTCCCATGCGCCGGCTTCGATCTCGAAGCCTGGCTCCGAGTCGCTCAGCCTCACCTCCGGTCCCTGACTGGGGGCGCCGCTCTGGTGACGTGGGTTCACGAGAGCTGAGTGCTGCTCTACGTCGCGATCCGTCACGGAAAGCGCAACCAAGCTCGAAGTCCGCCGCCCACGGCCAAAATTGAGGGACGGTAGACCTCCCCCACCCCCTCCAGGACGTAGCGTGAGTCGTCCCGAGCGACAGCCAGCTCGCCCCAGAGTCCCAGCGCGAGGCGTTCGAAAGCGACTCCGACTTCGCCTTCGGAGACCAGCGCCGTGCGCCAAACGCCGCGCGTCGTGGGCGACGTCACCCCGTAGCCGGTGCCGCTCACCCGCGACAGCTCACCCTGAAATGCGAGCTGCAAGCTGAATGGTTCGATGCCGCGCTCAACGAGTAACATCCCGCCGAGGCGCCCGGCAGCCCGGGAGAGCTCACCACCACGCTCCGGGTCTACCGCGTGGCGCTTCGCTTTCGCCGGAACGTACAGGCCTCGACAGCGAACCCTAACATCCCCACGGAACTACTGATCAGCGCAGTCGCAAGCACGACCCTGAAGGCGCGGCACGGCCTCGCCCACTCGACCGCCCCGAGGCCCGCGCCGGCGCCGATCATCGGCGGCCGCAGCTGCCACCAGCGCCGCACCATGATCCCGCGGTTCCACTGTGTTTTGGGGGTGAGGAAGCGCCACGGCCAAGCGGCTCGGCGCCGGACTGGCGGGCGGCTGCGCTGGCGGCGGCTGCGCTGGCGGCGGCTGCGCTGGCGGCGGCCCAACACACGTTCGCCGGCAGCTCGCTGCGCGCCTCTGTGGCGCTCACCAAGAGCACCGAGATGGCAGCGGACCGTAGCTCCAGACATGGGCGCCAGGAGCTGTCGCTCGAGCAGCAGCCCGCCGCCGGCCCCCGTGACCCGCATCTCGAGCTGCAACGCGTACGCTTCACCGCGAGGGCGCACCTCGATGCGCACGGAACCCGGTAGCGTCCGCTCGCCAAGTTCGCGCGCCACCGCCTGATTGAAGGCCGCAGCATCACCGCACTCCCGAGGGGCGCTCCAGGTCACCGTCGGGCTGGCGAGCGCCGGCGCTGAGCTGAACACCAATCCCAGCGCCAACGCACAGCTCTTCCAGATCGCCACGAAAACCGAAGAGCACACGCCGTGCCAGCAGGATCCCGCGCGGAACAGCCACCAACCGAGCAGTCGGCGCTGACGACCTACGACGACATTGTCCGACCTGTGCCAGCTCGCGCCAAACGCGAGGCTAGCGCTCGCGCTCAGCCACGAATCCCAGCTGGAGCGGGAGTGAAGCTACTCCGTGCGGAAGCGTGAAGCGCTTGCCGGGGAGCTCCGTCAGGTTCGGCAGGAACTTGCAGCCGTTCACGTAGGGATACTCGCGCAGGGTACGGAGCCGAAGTCCCGCGTCGATCACCGCCTGAAGCGTCTGAGCCACTGTCCACTGGTACGCGTGCGCCACCTCGGGGTTCGCGAACGGGGCGGTCTCGACGAAGCCCGACGGCGCGAGCGCATCCCCGGAGCTCCCGACGTAGTCGCCCACTGGTTCGGAGAAGACGTAGTCAGCGAAGTACGGGTCCTTGATGCGCAGCTCTTCGTCGATGGACCAGATCAGTGGGTGAAACTCCATCACCACGAGGCGCCCGCCCGGCTCGAGTACCGAGGCGGCCCCGCGCATCCATGCGGCAATGTCGTCGATCCAGGGCAGCGCGCCGTAAGAAGCGAACACACAGTCGAAGCGCCGGCCCTCCGCTGCCGCTTTCGGCAGCCACTCCAGCACGTCCGCTCGCTCGAACGCCGCCGCGATGCTGGTCTCCGCGCTGAGCTGCGACGCAAAGTCGATCGCGCTATCCGAGATGTCCACCCCGGTTACCTGCGCCCCGAGCCGCGCGAGCGAAATGCTGTCTTGCCCGGAGTTGCACTGGAGGTGCAGCAACCGGACTCCAGCCAAGTCGCCAAGCAACTCGAGCTCGTCCGGGTGGAGCGTGGAGCCACCATCGCGCAGGAAGGCGGCCTGGTCGAGCTTGTGGGCGTTGTGCGCCTGGGTGGCCAGGTTCCACGAACGCCGCGTCTGCTCGCGCCGCACCTTGAACTCATCACCTTGTGCCATGCCGCGCGAGTCGCGTTGTTACCCAGCGGCGTCAAGGGTATGCCTCGGAACGTGAGCGACCACGCACAACCCATTGCAGCACGCGGAAACTTCATCGCCGGCACCTTCGTGGCACCCGAGCACGCCGAGGGCGAGATAGTCAGTCTCGATCCCTTTCTGGGATCCGAGGTCGGACGACTCCACTGGAGCACGCAAGCCGTAGCCAGCGCCGTCGGCGCCGCGCGCGCTGCACAGTCCGCGTGGCAAGCTCGGCCGCTCGGGGAACGCATCGCGGCTGTGCGGGCGGTTGCTCCCGTGCTCGAGAAGCACAAGGAGCGCTCTGGCCCTGACCATCAGTCGCGATGGGCAAGCCGCTCTGGGAAGCGCGCACCGAAGTGGCCGCCGCCATCGGCAAGGTGGAAATCAGCGCGACGGCGGGGCTCGAGCTGGTGAAGGAGCACACGCTACCGGACGGCTCGAGCTACGCCTTCAAGCCTCACGGCGTGCTGGCCGTGCTCGGACCGTTCAACTTCCCGCTGCACCTGATGCACGGTCACGTGATGCCGGCGCTCTTGCTGGGCAACACCATCGTGCTCAAGCCAAGCGAGCACACCCCGTTCACCGGACAAATCTATGCAGAAATTCTAGCGGAGGCCGGGCTGCCTCCAGGCGTGTTCAACATGGTCCAAGGCGCGGTCGAAGTCGGCGCGGCGCTCGCAGCCCATCTCGACGTCAACGGCGTGCTCTTCACCGGCAGCTACCGCGCGGGCTGGCTATCCAGTGCTGACCTGAAAGCAGCCAGGCAAGCTCCTGGCCCTGAGCGGCGGAAGAACCCTGCGCTGCTGTCGGACGCGCCCTCGACAAGGCACTCCACGACATCGCGTGGGGCGCGTACGTCACGATGGTCAACGCCGCAGCGGTACGGCGCTTGCCTGGTGGAGCGGAGCCTGCTCGGCACGGTGCGCGAGCGCTTGAGCCAGATGCTCGGGGATCCGCATCGGCGACCCTCGCGAGGAAGTCTTCATGGGCCCGCTGGCTTTTGCTGCCGCGCGGCAAGGCTTCGAGAGTGCGCTGACTGCAGCGAAGGCTGCTGGCGCGCGCCTGGTGGCCCAGAGCGACTGCCCGAGTGGCCCAGCGCTTTCACCCGCGTCGCTGCACGAAGTCGACGGCTTCGACGTCTCGAATCCCTACTTGCGTGAAGAGCTCTTCGGTCCCGATCTAACGCTGGTTCCTGTAGACGACCTGGAACAAGCCGTCAGCATCGCGAACAGCCTGCCCTATGGCCTCGCGACCAGCGTCTTTACTGCGGACAGCGATCGGTTCGAGTGGGCGAGAGCGCGCCTCGAGTACGGTTGCATCAACCACAACGCGCCGACTTGCGGAGCCTCGAGCAAGCTGCCTTTCGGCGGCGTCAAGCAGAGCGGCAACCACCGCCCGGCTGCGCTCTGGTCCAGCCTGTACTGCGCCTACCCGGTCGCGACGCTGCGCGGTGGGGCCACGTTGGACCCCACCAAGCGCTCGCCCGGCCTCGACTGGTGATACTGCCTCTACGGGCGATCACATGCCTTTGACGCGATAGATCAACCCCTCGGAGACCTTGCTCTTGTCGCGGGATTGCCCGGCGGCAAAGTACGCAGTGCCGTCCTTGGTCACGCTGAACGCAGGCACCCAGGGGTACTTGAGGTCGAACGCGTCGGAGAGCTTCACGGCTCCAAAGAAGCTGCCGTCCTTCTTCCAGGCGCTCAAGCGGCGGAAGTTCGAGTCCACGACGCAGATCCCTGGCTTGCACGCGCCAATGGCATGCACCCAGCCAAACTTCTGCTCGTCGAAGCTCTTGTCCGTCTTGCCGAAGCGGAACTTCTCCTTGCCGTTTGCGTCCATGCCGATCACGACGCGCGATTCGTTCGGGTCCTTGCTCTTCGGCAGGATGCCGCCAACCAGGACCGTGTCTCCCATGAAGCCGATGGTGTTGACGTTGCCGAAGGGCCCCTTGCGCTTCGCATCCTGGCTCATGTCCTGGAGCACCCACGGCTCGCTCTCACAAGCGCTGTCACCAAAAGTCAGCTTGTTGACCGTGGCGTTCGCGAACGATCCGAGGCCCCACTTTCCGCTCGGGTGCATGGCGATGTAGCCCTGACCGCGAGCCTTGCACTCGTACTTCAGCTTCCCGCCGCTGATCATGTAGCTCTCGAACAAGCCATTCGAGGCGAGCAGGTTGCCCTTGTCATCCTTGCTGAGCGTCTTGATCTCCTTGTTCGTGGAGAGCACGCCGCCATCCCCGAAGCTCGTGTCCTTGCTCAGGCTGCAGCCGTTTCCGATGTTGTACGCGCGCAGCTTCCCGTCGGCGCCGACGAGGTAGAGCTTGTCCTTCACGACCTCGATGGCGCGAATCACGCTCATCCCGCTCTTGTCGAGCAGGGGCTCTTCGAACTTGCACAGCTCAGGCGTGAAGTCCTGAGTGCCGAGCTTCACCGTCTTCGGTTTTGGGTCGAGCGGCGTGCTCGCTTTGACCTGTTCCTCGAAGCTCGGCTCGGCTTCTGTCCCCGCGGAAGCGCTGGCGGCTGCAGTGGTCGTGGCGGCCGCGCTGGACTCTGGCTTGGCGTCGTCCTCCTTCTTACAGGCGAGCAGGGCGAGGCCCAACAGGGCTCCAGCTAAGGCGGTCGTCTTCAGATGCATGTCTCTCTCCTCGGCAAGGTGATGTCCGTGAGGGTTGCAAATCGAGACGCGCTTGAGAACCGAAATTTCACGGCGAATTTGCCGCAGCGCTGTTCCCGCGCCTGTCACACACCCGACTCATCCAGTACCGTGCGGTAAAGTGTGCGGGAGGTGTGCGGCGACGCGGGCGTCCGCTACCAAGCCGGTGTCTTCAGGATCCCCGCCACCACGCACAACCCCGAAGCCCGGTACGTCGCTTCGTGCGCCCAGTGTGCGACCCAGTGTGCGCGGCGGTGTGCGCGGCGCGCCGACGCTGGCGGAACTAGCTCCTGGGGACTGAAATTCCCAGGCGATCGGTCACGGCGGCGTTGAAGACACCGCTCCGATTCAGCTCACGGTACACGCCGAGCCACTGATCGACGTTGGCGTCACCCCACAAGGCCTTCACGTCAGCGACGCTCTTCAGCACGTTGAGATCGAGGCCCCAGTGTGGACGCGCGCCAAACTCTTGCATGAACGCGCGTTCGTAGTGGAGCAGCATGTCGCGCGCACGGCGGATCCCGAGGATGGTACCGATCTCGAGAGTCACGGTGTCGCGGCTGTGCATCATCGCCAGGTTCGAGCTCGCCTGCTTCACGAAGCGCAGCGTGCACGGCGTCGTGTGCACCATCCCCTGATCCTGGTGCTCTTGCGCAAGCTCGAAGAAGCGCTCGGCGACACGCACCGTGTCCTTGATGTCGAATGACATCTCGATGCCGAACACCCGCATGTGATTGACCGGGCCGATATCGAAGACCTCGTAGCTCTTGTTGATGTAGCTGATGTCGGCGCGGCTCTTGATCGACTCGGTGACGAACTGGGGCCCGAGGTTTGGATAGCGGTTGACGGCCTCGACGATGGTCTTGCCCTTCGCGAGCGCCCAAGTGCCGAGGGCGTCAACCTCGGTACCCAGTTTGCCTCGCTTGCGATCTTGAGCGCTGCGCCAGGGCTGGCGCTCCAGCTTGTAGCGTTGCTGGAGCAACACCTGGTGGGTCTCGGGGCCGCCGCCGGTGATCGCTGGATAGGGGTTGAGGGATACCTCGTAGTACTCCGGTTGTGGGCCTACGGGGGCCAGCTCGCGGCCGCTCAGCAAGCGCCCGATGAAGCCGTCGGAACACTTCACCGCTCCCCAGGTCGTCACCTTGGGCGTCTCCTTCAGCCAGTAGCTCGGCTCGACCTCCAGCACGACGGCGTACACCAGACCCGCCGCGCCCAGGCTGACGCTCGCCGCGTTGAAGATCACATCGTCCTGCACCAAGCGCGCCTTGATGCGGTCCCCATGGGACTCGATGTAGCCGGGGAACTTGCGCGGATCCGTGATGCCGTTTCGCGGTTCGACCTGGAGCACCTCCCCCCCACTCGCGACCAATTGGATCGATGCGATAGCGGACGAGACGGGGCCGTAATTGAGCCCGGAGCCGTGAGTGGCGGTCATCGCGGCGCCCACGATGCTCTGGGCGTTGTAGCCGCCGAGGTTCTTGAAGGCGAGTCCGGCGCAGTCCATCTCGGAGTTCAAGCTGCGGATGCTCGCGCCGGCTTCCGTACGGAACAGCTTCTTGTTGCGCCCGACTGGGCTCAGCTGCTCTTCCGCCACGTCCAGCGTGGCGCCCATACGCTCGGGGCTCAGCATGAAGCCGCTGCTGAACGCCACGTCGCTGTAGGAGTGCCCGGCGCCGGTCATGCGCACGCCGATGCGCTCTTTCTCGGCACACTGCACGATCTCTACCAGATCTTTGAGCTTCTCCGGGCGCACGCGATAGCGCGCGTTGACCCCTGGATTGCTGCGATTCGCGTCTTGCCAGACCCCGCCGTTGACCTTCCAGCGATCGCAGCCCGTGGGCGTCGACGCGCAGGCGCTAGCTCCTGCCCCCAATGCTCCCGCGCCTAGCAGCTGCGCGCCCAGCGCCGCGCTCGACCCCAGGAACTCCCGTCGCGTGTGCTTCACGCCTCGGGACTATAGCGAAACTGCCCGGCGGAAGCGCAAAAAGGCGTTTCAGCGTGTGAAACAAGCTCCGACGTAGTCTCCCGAGTAGTCGGCGCAGAAGTCAGCAGTGTAGCCAACGCAGTAGCCAAAGGACTGGATCTCGTCGCTGCAGTCGTTCTGGAAGCAGCTCTCGGGGTCCGGCTGCTTCAGGCAATCGTCCACGCAGCACATCAGGCGGGCCACTTGATCCTGGCAACCGTTCTTGCTCGCGCAACCCAGGATCTGGTTGAACGTGCAGTCGCTGCACGCGATCGGGTAGCCAAGGGAGGTGTCTGGAGGCGTCGCGTCCGCCTGGGTGCAAGCGTCACGACAGTCGTCGATGTCTGGTTGCTCCTCGGTGAGGGCGCACTGCACCACGCAGTCATACGTTTCCGCAGAGCAACGAGGCAGCAGGCTGGCGGGCAGCGGCTCGCGGGGTTCCGCACAGGCGCCCGTCGGGAGCGGATCGGGATCCGTCTGCGGGGGCGCTGGCGGGTCGAAGCCGCCGGTCTCACTCTCGGCGTTGCACGAGAGCCAGGTCAGGAACGCCTGCCGATCCGCCTCGGGCAAGCCGCCTGCCGGGGGCATGTCCCGCACGTTCTCCAGGCGCACCTCGATGCGATCGCTCCAGTAGACGACATCATCCAGAGTGTCGAAGTTGACGCTCAGGGGTGCGTCCTGGCGTTCGTCTTCTCCCAGGTTGCTCGAGTGGCAACCGGTGCACCAGTTCAGCAAGAAGGGACCTGCGAAGCTCTCGTAGGTCAAGTCTTGAGCGCTCTTGCAAACCTTGGCGCTCGAGCTCGCGGTGTCGTCGCTACCGGAGCTGCATGCAGTGGCCACCCACAGGCAGATCCCCGAGGCAATGAGTGCAGTGAGCCTACGCGAGGAGTGCATGGAACGGCTCCACTCCTGGGAAGTGACTCTCACCATCGACGCCGACCAGTTCGAGCACGGCTGACAGCAGGTTCGCCGTCTGCAGCTGGAGGCCATCCTTCGCGGGCAGACCCGTCGAGAGATCAATCGAGAGCGCGTTCAGCTCGTCATCCGTGGCGCCCAAGACGCGCCCTCCAGGCGCGCCGCCACCGAAGATCATCGCGCTCGTGACCGGCCAGTGGTCTTTGCCTTCGCTCTCGTTGAGCTTCGGCGTGCGCCCCATCTCGCTCATCACGACCACCAGCGTGTGCTCGAGCAGCTGCTTCTCCTCCAGTGTTTCCGAGAGGTTCGTGAGGCCCGCGAACAGCGCGTTGAACAGATCCCCCTGCTGCTGATTGCCCTGGTGGGTGTCCCAGTTCTGGGTCTCCATCAACACCGAGCGACACAAACCCCCTTGCAGCGCGCTGGTTCCAACCTCGATCTGCACCTTCAAGTCTGGTGTGTAGTCCTGGTCGCCGAAGCCACCGGTCTGCTTGGCAAACCGCCGGAGCAAGTCCTGGCGATCGAGGGAGCTGAAGAACGCCTCGAGCTGACGACGGTTCGCGCCCTGCTGTCCCCGTGTCGCCTGCATGCGCTGCGCTCGCGCCTCCAGATAGGCGCGCACCCGCTGATCGTCGCCATCGGTCGGCACCACCGCGGGCTCGCCGGCGAGCAGGCTCTTCTCTGGGTTGAGCAGCGCGCTGATTTGATTCGTCGTCCCCGCACGCGCGGTGATGGAGGCCAGGGGTCCCGACAGCGCGCTGTTGCCGAGCACCAGGTAGGGCACCGGCAGGTCGCGCCCAAGCTCGTACGCCGCGAGCGCGGCAAAGTCGGGATTGGAGTCTGACGGCGTACCGGTCAGCACGCGCTTCATGCAGTCGGAGTGCACGAATGAGCGCACCTGGACGCCGTTGATGATGGTGCTGAGTGCCCCGTAGCGCTCGAAGAAGCGCGCGACGTCTGGGCGCTCCGCCGCCGTCAAGACGCTGAGCTCCCCGTAGCGGGTCAGATCGCCCTGCGGGGCGTCAATCACGCTGCTGCCAGGCTTTGGGTCGAGCGCGTAGGTCGGATCCCAGCCGCCGTTGTTGAGCACCACGATCAGGTTCTTCGGAGCTGCGCTCGCGCGCGCTTCGCCTGTGAATACTGGCAGAGCCGCACCCGCGAGGAGCAGGCCCGAAGCACCCAAGAAGCGACGTCGATCGAGTGAAATCATCCCAGGACCTCGTGTCAGTAGAAGAGCAAACGCGAGTCTTGCAGCATCGCGAAGATCAGGACCTTGAAGCCCCGACGGTTGCTTTGAGTGGAGCCGCGGCTGGCGCTGAAGAGCGCGTAGCTCTCGTCCACCTCGGGTGAGTGCGCATCGACCAGTTCCCCCAGGATACGCGCATGGAGTTCGACGATCTGCGCTCGGAGCGCGTCTTCAGTCTGCTCGTCCTCGGCGAGGTGCAACAGCTTGGCGGAGCTCGGGTAGCGAAAGTCTTGCTCCACGACGTACTCCGCAGCGTGGGCCGCCAGGTTTCGCACCACCAGGCTCGAGGTCGCGGTCATTTCGTGAGCCGGCAAGGTCACGTTCACCGCATCGATGCCGCCGGCGAGCACCTCGTAGCCAAACAGACTGTCGCGCATCAGGTCGATGCGCCCGATGGTGCCCCAGCCGAGATCGGCGTCGACGCGCGTTTCCCAGCGGTAACCCGTGATATCCTCGATGCTGTTCGCGAGCTGCCACGGCCGCGCCTTGAACAGGTGACGGTCCTGGGTCGGCGCGTCCTCGTCGGGTACGAGGCCGCTGAAGCTGCCAGCTTCACCGCCTTCGACGTGGGACACCTGGAAGTCGTCATCCAACACGATCGCGCGGGTCAGATCCTTCGCGCTCCAGCGCGATGTCAGCACAGCCTGCAGATCGGTGATGCGATCCTGCGGCACGTCTCCAAGCGGGATCTGATGGAAGTAGGCGTAAAAGCGCCGCGCGGCGCAGGCCGAGAAGCGCGGATCCGCCGCGATCATCTCACCCAGGTGGTGCAGGCCGTTGCCGGGAAAGCCGAAGTAGCCCTGCTCGCGTACGGAAAAGATGCTCTTCAGGCCGGGCGTGTAGAACGCGACCGGATACTCCTCCTGGTCAGAAGGCACGAACACCGGTGAGTAAGCGCTGAAGAAGCTGGCGAGTGGATCCAACGTCTGGTGACAGCCCGCGCAGCCCTTGTTCTTCTGCACGGCGTTCGCCACCTCTTCCGGATCCGCGAGGTTGATCGTCGCGTCGACCTCGAGGGAGCGCGAGATGAAGTCGTAGCAGAGCAGCGCGCGGCTGATCGCGTTGGCGCGCCCACGGTTCTTGTTCGAGAAGGTAGTCGAGTGGCGCGTGAACAACATCGAGTCGCTGAGCACTCCTGCTTGTTCACGGCCATCGACGTAGTAGGCGATCTTCCAGCCGGGGCCGTCTTCGCGCCTGAGGCCCCACACCTTTGCGACATACGGATCGGCGATGGTGTAGTTCGCTGTCACGAGCTCGGTGTACGGTCGGTCCTGGGTCACCACGAACTCGGCCAAGCGCAGCGGTGCCTCCGTGATGCTGACGTTCAACGGCTGCACTTCAACCCCTTCGAGCTCGCCTCGCGCAGCGAATCCCGCCGGAAACAAAGAAGCCGCGACCCGCGTGTCGAGCGCCTCGTTGTGCAGGTCGCGCATCGCCTCCCCGAAGCCTGGTGAACGCATGTACGCGTCCACCAGGCCTGCGATTTGGGCTGGATCGTGCGCTACGGCGTGTAGCTCCTCAGCGCTCGGCCGCTGCCCTCGGAGCGCCATCGAGATGCGCAGCAGGCGGTCCGACGCCGACAAGTCGACCGCCACCTGTGCCGACGGTTCGTCACCGCTGCTCTCGCAGGCACCGACCAAGGCTCCCAGGCCGAGCACCAACAACACCGTCTGCCATCGCCGCATACGCCGCACGGTTCACCTCACTCGCAGCTGCTGTTGGAGATGCACTTCCCGCCGCTGCAGGTCTCGCTGATGCACACCGGATCGTCGCTGCAGTCGTCGCCCAGGTGCGCGCGCGCCTTGCAGGTTCCACCGTCGCAGCGCGTGTTGGGCGCGCACGTTGGGTCACCGAAGGCAGGCATCGCGCAGGGTTGGCCGGCGCCGGGTCGCGCGGCGCACGTGCCCTCCAGCATGTTCATGGGCACATCGCAGTAGGCATCGTTTCCGCACATGTCCGGGATGGCGAGACGGCAAGGTTGCCCAACAGTGGTCTTGGCCACGCACTGCAGGCTCAAGTTGCCCTGACCGTCGACGCTCATCACCGCACAGCTCAGCGTTGCATCGCACAGGTTGGTGCCGAAGGAGCAGACGTCGTCGAGCTTCCCGGTGAACACCTCATCCAGGGTGCGACAATTCCCTGCGGTATTGCTATCTGCGTCTTCGCCCAGGCAGAACAGCCCCGGCTTGCACTCCGGTTCAACGCCGCCTCCACAGCGGTCTCCGGGGCCGCCAGGCTGGACGCAGTTGCCATCACAGGCGAGACCAGTCAGGCACTCGTCGTCGTCGCTGCACGGCGCGCCGACGTCTTGCCGCGCGGTGCAGGTGCCAGGACAGCTGGTGTCGAACTTGCAGAACGCGTCGCCCGCGCACTCCTCGTTCAGCTGACACTCGCCTCCGAGCTCCACCTGACCCACGAGGATGTCGTCGCAAACCGGGATCTTCGTGCCGAACGCATCACAGCCCTTCGACGTCAGCTCAGCCACGCAGTCTTCGACCTTGGTGCCGTCGTAGACGGTCTTGCCGGCGTCGACGCTCGCCTTGATGCGTCCCAGCTCATCGCTGATCGCCGCCGTGGTGACCGCTTCGCAGTCTTCGCCTTGAGTGAAGACCGAATAGATCGCGCCGTAGCAATCCTTCACGACGTCGCACTGCGCCTTCGCGTAGATCGCCGGCACGTCGTCGATCGGTGTCTCGGCGGCTCCGCCGCTTCCGCCGCTCCCGCTCGCGCCGCCGCTCCCGCCACTGCCTGCGGTGCCACCGCTACCACCTCCAGAGCTGGAATCGTCAGAGCACCCCGCCGCAGTCAGCAGACACACACCCAACGCAACCCAAATCTTCGTTCTCACAAGCTCCTCCTTCCAATCCCATCAGCTCACACCGACAGTTGGCCGCCTGTGCAAGCCACGTACCCAACCTTGGAGGGTACCCCCAACGGGCGCGGCCAGACGCCACGCGATCGCACCGAATCCCAGCAGGGGAGCTTTTCCGCCGCGAAAATAAGGAAGTTTCCGCGGCGCCACACGTTACCCGGACGGCGCTCCTCTCCCCCGAACCCCTCGACTCTCGAACGCCTGCGAGACGCGGGCCGTCGTTCACAGCCCCGGAGCCGAACGCGAGTTCACTGGGCGCAGTTTGGGGCTTCCCAGCTGGCTCCCGCGGGGAAGCCAGGCTCACGGCGCTGCTGCGACGCCTTTTTGCATCTGGATTTTGGGGTGAGGGTGCAGTGTAGCGCGCCGCTCCACACGTCCAGCGCCGCGCCCTTTTTGAGTCGTCAGCGCGCTGCATTGGTTAGTCTCGCAGCCGATGAGCGCCGAAAAGCGGGAGAGTCCCCGACGCCAGCGGAGCGCACCGGAAACCTCTGGTTCCACTCTGATCAGTCGACCTGACGACACCTTGATCAGTGGGGAGAGCCTGAAGGTGGCTCTGGACCCAACGCTGGTCCAGGACGGCTTCCAGGTCGTCTCAGACTCTGGGAGTGACTCCCCGGTCGCGGTCGATGGCAGCGATCTCTTGATGCCAGGGGACAGTGAACTCCAGGCCACGCTCATCGCGTCCCCCAGAGGCCGCATCCCCACGGAAAGCAGCGCCGGCACGCTCCACAGCCCGAGCAACGCCCCGCCTCCACCTGCGGGCGCTCCCGCAAACCGCTTCGAGCGGCGCTACGCCAAGCGGCGCACCCTGGGCACCGGCGGAATGGGCGAAGTCGTGCTCTTCCGTGACCAGACCATCGGCCGCGAAGTCGCGCTCAAGCTGATTCGCGACGAACACCAGCACTCCGAGGCGCGCATGCGCTTCTTGCGTGAGGCGCGGGTGCAAGGGCAGCTCGAGCACCCGGCGATCGTGCCGGTCTACGATCTTGGCGCCGATCCAGAGGGCAACCTGTACTTCACGATGAAGCGCCTGCGGGGCATGACGCTGGATGAGGTGCTGGGCAAGCTCCGTCGCGGCGACGAGGAAGTCGCCGAGCGCTTCAGCCGGCGCAAGCTGCTCAGCCTGTTCAACAGCGTGTGTCTGGCAGTCGACTTCGCGCACAGTCGCGGAGTGCTGCATCGCGACCTCAAGCCCGGCAACATCATGCTCGGCGACTTCGGCGAGGTGTACGTCCTCGACTGGGGGCTTGCGAAGATCAAGGGCGTTCAAGACGAGAGCGACGGCGAGCCAACGATCCAGTCGGGCCCCGCAGGCACCACCATGGCGGGCGCGTTGCTGGGCACGCCAGGTTACATGTCGCCGGAGCAAGCGCGGGGTCGCCACGCAGAGCTCGACGCGCGCTCCGATGTCTACGCCCTTGGCACCATCCTCTACGAAATCCTGACGCTCAAGCGCCTGCACACGGGTGAGCGACTGGAGCAGATCCTCGGCTCAACGCTGAGCCTCGAGCACGCCGCGCCGATCGAGATCGATCCTGAGCTACCACCAGAGCTCGACGCGATTTGCCGCATGGCAACCATGAAGCGCCTCGACGTGCGCTTCAGCAGCGCGCGCGCACTGTCAGACGCCCTGGAAGCCTACTTGGATGGCGATCGCGATCTCGAACGGCGCAAGGAGCTAGCAGCGAATCACGCGGACACCGCGCAGTTCCACTTCGAGCGAGTGGCCGCCGGCGACGAGACCGCGCGAGGACCGGGCATGCGCGAAGTCACCGCAGCGCTGAGTCTCGAGCCGGAAAACTCTCGGGCGCGCTCCACCCTAGTGCAGCTCCTGACGCAGCCTCCAAAGGAATTCCCTGCGGCAGCGCAAGAGCGCTTCGAGCGCGCCCAAGAGGAGACCCACCGAGTTGCAGCGCGCACCGCGCTGGTGGTTTACCTCGGCTTCACGGCTTACCTACCGTTCCCGTTCTGGATGGGTCTGGCTGAACCGATCGCGCTCTTGGCCCTGGGCGCCTGCATCGCGACCTGCGCCGTGATGACCGCCTTTCTGATCAAGAACCCGCCCAAGAGCGGTCGAGTTCCCTACTATCACCTCGCCATGGCGAGCATCACCGTCGCCGCAGCGTCGTCCATGCTGGGGCCGTTCGTGATCGTGCCCACGCTCGCCATGGCCAACGCCATTGCCTACGTTTCCGCGGTGGAACGCAAGGGTCGCATCTGGATCTTGATCGCGAGCTGCCTGGCGGTCTCATTGCCAGCGGTCGCGGCGTGGCTCGGTTGGATCCCGCAGATGTATTCGTTCGTTGACGGGGCGATGCAGATCCGACCCTGGATGATCAAACTGCCGGAGATCCCGACGAGCGCGTTCCTATTCATCACCAACATGGCGCTCGTGGCTTCCGGAGCGTTGTTCGCCGCACGCCTGCGCGACGAGCTGCTCGAGGCCCAGCGTCGCCTGCACCTGCAGGCATGGCAGCTGGAACAAGCAGTCCCCGAGTCGTCGCAGGGTGTGATCGACTCACCGGTCGTCAGCGTCCGCTCTTAGGCGGCGGTGGTTGGCTCGGGGCGAGGGAGCTCTTGGGCACCGTGAACGTCAGCTCCCACACGCAGGTCTTCCCGCCGTGGGCGGTGCACGGCCCATGGGCGACTTCGATCGCACGCATACCGGTGAGCTCCAGGAGCCTCCGCATGTAACCGGACAGCACCTCGCAATTGGGCTCGGCGACGTAAGGGAAGTCCTCCAGTTCGATCCGCGCGGCACCAGGTGTGGTGACGACGGACATGACCCCGGTGTCGTAGTTCATCCGCCAGAGCTGGCTCATCCCACGCAGGGACCGCTCCCCATCCCCCGCAACGAGGAACGCGCGGTAGAAGCCGGTCAGCTGCTCCGAAGCCATCACCATGCCAAAGCGCTCGAAGTCCGCAACACCTAGCGCGCGACCCAAGACCTGGAACAGCTCCTGTTGATCGTCCGCCGGGTACCACTCCGTCGGCAGGATGTGTGTCTCGAGGTACTTGTGCAGGTGGTCCGGCAACAAGGGCTCCACCGCCGACCGATTCACTCGCATGCCCTTCACGATGGGGAGCATCATGGTGCCCTTGGCGCGGGGCTCTAGAGTGGAGACCACACCCCGAGCATAGCAGCGTTGCGTCTCGCGAAACGTTGGTCCGTACCCCTGCGCCGTGTGGAGCACCGCAGCCAACGCCGTTTCCTCGTGGCACACTGCCACGCACGTCCACCTACATCGCGTAAGTTACAGCTATCTCAACGCAAGCGTTTACGTGGTGGCGGCCTCCCCATATTCTCACGAGGCTGGAGGTTTGCATTGGGTTTGAAAACGCACGGGGCCACAACCAACCGGACTCAACGCGTGTGGAGCGCGCTGATCGCCTTCACCTGGGTGTTTGGGGCGGCGTGGGTCGCTCACGCGGCGCCGCTGATCATCGACGGCACCACCCCGGCGCAGACATCGTGCCCGGGCGGAACCCCCGTCAACGGAGGTCGCGGCTGCAACTACGGCGGCGTGCACGAGTTCGACTACATCGACATCCGCAACGGCGGCGTGCTCACGGTGGTCGAGTTCAACGGCACCGACCGGGTGAACACCGGTAACCTCGTGCTCAAGGCCACCGGGCGCGACCCGACGAACAGCTTCTCGATCCGCGTCGACGTTACCTCGCGGATCACAGCAAAGGGCTCCGGTTACCAGGGCAAGCTGTGCGACGACGGCCCTGGACCCAGCGCGTTCCCATTGGCGGGTGGGCGCGGCGGGTGTTCGGTGCTGGACTCCGGTGGTGGCGGAGGTCACTTCGGGCGCGGCGGACGCGGCACGAAGGACTGCTTCGTCTTTGGCAGCGCCACCTCGTGTGAGTTCCCCCAGGAGTTCGAGGAAGACTGCGGCGACCTGAACGGCGCGGGCAACGCCTGCGTGGCGACGACTGAGCCCGGCTTCGCCACTTGCCGTGGCTTCGCAGCGACACCCACGAACCAGACGACCGGCGCGGGCAACGGCCTGCCAGACGTGGCCGGGCAAGCCTACTACCACCACATCTTGGACATCGACTTCGGCGCCGCGGGCGGTGACAAGGGCTGTCTCGACAGCTTCGACAACGCCCTGCGCGCCGGCGATGGCGGTGGGCGCGTCGTGCTGTTCGGCGCGACCCCGATGCAGAACGGCATCGTGAACGTTGCAGGCCGTGTGATCGCCGACGGCAAGCGCGGTTGTTCCTCGGGGAACGACTCCGCGGGTGCCGGCGCTGGCGGTGTCGTGCTGATCATCGGCGATGAAGTCAACATCGCGGACACCGCGCGTGTGAGCGCTCACGGTGGCCGCGGCGGCGACTCCCAACCGAAGTGCTTGCCCTGCACCACTCCAGGTTCCACCGCCGGTTGCGGCAGCGGGCAGACCTGCACGGCCTACACCGAGCCCGCGAGTGGCAAGACGTACAACCTGTGCGGCCCCTGCAACTGCACGCCATGCACCAGCAACGCAAACTGCACTTTCCCAGGGCAAACCTGCAAGAACCTGGGTGGCTCGCTGGGCAACGTGTGCGCGGACGCGAGCAACCAGTGCACGCCCTACGACGTGGGCGATGACGAGAGCGAGTGCAGTGGCACCCAGAACAGCGGCACCTGCGACGACCGCGCCGGCGGCGGCGGCGGCGGAATCATCAACGTGCAGAGCCGTGTCGCCTCGATTCACCCCAGCGCGATCTTCGACGTGCGTGGCGGCAAGGGCGGCATCTGTCCCATCTGCGCCGGTGAGGCCGGCGGCGGCGCCGGTGAGCTCCAGCTCGTCAGCGCTTACGTGGGTGAGATCTGCGACGGTAAGGACAACAACTTCGACGGCAACATCGACGAAGGGCTGCCGGACTTGAACTGCGGTGGCACCCTCACCCCCTCCTGCGTTGGCGGCAAACCCGTCTCGTGTACGCCAGACCCGGCGACCTGCACCGTGACCGCGACCGACGCTCGACCGCGCTTCGCGCTGATCCTCGATTCGTCTGGCTCGATGCTGCTCGACATCAACGGCAACCCGACGTTCGGCGACGGCTCCCTGGACTACCCCGGAATCAACACCAGCGCGCCCGGTGCCGCCGGGCAAGACTCGAGGCTCTTCATCGCGAAAAGCGCCGTGGCCAAGGTGCTCGCAGCGTTCCCGGAGAGCGACTACGCCCTCGCGCGCTACTACCAAGACGTCGGCACGAACCGTAGCTGCCAGACGGCGAGCAACTTCGAGTGCGCCAAGAGCTGCTGCTCGTACGACGATCCTACGAACAACACCACGCCCGCGTACCCGAACCACTACCCGGACAACCGCTGTGTGCTCTCCACGCTGTACCCAAGCGCCGGCTACAGCTTCCCGAATCCGGGTAACACGAGCGACATCAACATCGGCTGGCAGAGCCCGGGTGCGGACTGCATCAACTACGCCGGCTCCTGCGGTCCCCCGGAGCGCGGCGCACAGTTCCTGGTCGACTTCAGCTCGCCCCTGGGCGAGTACCTGAAGTGGCTAGATGGCGCCGAGACTGACTTCCGTGCGGATACAATTCCGGGTCAGCACTGTCAAGGTGGTGACTGCGAGCTGCGCGCGACCGGCCCCACGCCCCTCGCTGGTGCCCTGGCGGCGACTCAGGATTTCCTGACGCCGGTGGTTACCTGCGACAGCGCGAAGGCTTGCCGCACCTACGCGACGATCTTGCTGACCGACGGCGCGGAGAGCTGTCAGGGCGATCCTGCGGCGGCTGCGGCGGCGCTACGCACCGCAGTGCCCGGTAAGGAGATCAAGACCTACGTCATTGGCTTCAGCGTCGCCGCGGCGGAGCGCGCGCAGCTGAACGCGATCGCGGCTGCGGGCGGCACCAACGCCGGCGACTTCACGGGTCAGCCCGACGCTGCGTTCTTCGCCGACGATGAAGACGGCCTCGCGAACGCCATCGCTACCATCATCGCGTCGAGTCAGCGCTTCGAGTCGTGCAATGACGCAGACGACGACTGCGACACTCTGGTCGACGAGGACTTCCCGAACAAGGGCCTCGTGTGCGACGACGGCCAGCTCGGCCTGTGTCGCGGCACCGGAGCCTACCAATGCAAGGCCGACGGGAGCGGCACCGAGTGCGTGATCGACACGCCCGGCGCCACGCCCACCAACGAGATCTGCAACGGTCTCGACGACAACTGCAACGGTTTCGTCGACGAAGGCATCAGCTGTGGTGGCTGCGTGCCGGAGCCGGAGGTCTGCAACGGTAAGGACGACGACTGCGACAAGAGCATCGACGAAGAGCCCGATGTCTCGATGAACGATCCGAACATCGGCGGCGAGTGCGATCCACTCACCGCTCCGAACGACAAGGACCCGTGCAAGCCGGGCCGCGTGGCGTGCATCAATGGCCAACCGGTGTGCACCGGCGCCGTCAAGCCAGGCACGGAAATCTGCAACGGCAAGGACGACGACTGCGACGGCACGGCAGACAACCAGGCGGATTGCCCCGGGGTAACGGAGTGCATCGAAGGCGTCTGCGTCGCACCCTGCGGATCGGGTGAGTTCAAGTGCCCGGGCGGCTTCGAGTGCCGTGAAGGCTACTGCTTCCCGCTGGGCTGCGACGGCGTGGACTGTCCCGCAGGCCAGGAGTGCGTCAACGGGCTGTGCGTGATGCAGAGCACCGGCGGCGCGGGCGGTGGCTCGAGCGGCGGCAGCGCCGGCGCTGGCGCAACCGGCGGAACAGCTGGGACGAGTGGCAACGGTGGTAACGGCGGGGTCGGCGGCACGGCAGGCAACGCCGGAGCAGCTGGCAGCGCGACAGCGGGAACCGCGGGCAGCGCTGTGGAAGGCGACGAAGTCTACGGTTTGGCCACGGGCGGCGGCGGCGCGAGCTGTAGCCTGAGCCTCGAGCGTCGCAGCGCCTGGCCAGCGGGCGCCGGTCTACTGCTGCTCGGATTGCTCTGGCGCAGACGTCGCCGCACGGAATCAGGCGCCGCGAAGGAGGTGGCGCGATGAGGGCCATCGCCTACAGTGGGCTCGCGCTCGCGCTGCTGGCGCCCAGCGTGCTCTCTGGTTGTGTGGTCGACGCATTTTGCTTTGCAGGTTGCGACGATTCGAGCTTCGGCGGTGCTGGCAACACCGGCGGCGCTGGCGCCCAGGGCGGAAACGGTGCCACCGGCGGCTTCATCACCACCGGCGGCACGGCAGGCGCTGGCGGCGCCACCTGCGAAGCCGACACGCAAAACGACGTGGAGAACTGCGGCAGCTGCGGTCACGTGTGTCAGCTACCTGGCGCTTTCGCGATGTGTCAGGTCGGGGAATGCCGCGTGGAAAGCTGCGCGCAGGGCTTCTACGATCTCGACGGCGACCCAACCAACGGCTGTGAGTACGCCTGCGAAGTGCCAGTGATCGGCGCCGAGATCTGCGACGGCATCGACAACGACTGCGATGGCGACGTCGACTTGGCCGACTCGGACCTCATGCCGCCCACGGGTCTCTGCAACACCACGGCGGGCACGCCGTGTGAAACGGCGGTCGCGGTGTGCCTCGGCGCTCAAGGCTGGGGCTGCGACTACCCCGTTGGCGTGGAGACCGACCAGGGCTTCGTGCGCACACTCGAGACCAAGTGCGACGGCATTGATGGCAACTGCGACGGCACGGTGGACGAGACGTTCTTCGATCTCGGCAAGCCCTGTGACGACGGCGGCATCGGCGTGTGCCGCGACTACGGCGAGGTGGTCTGCGACCCGAACGACGACAGCACGGTGATGTGCGATCTCTCCCTCCCCCCCGATCCAAGC
This sequence comes from Polyangiaceae bacterium, assembly GCA_041389805.1. Taxonomy (GTDB): domain Bacteria; phylum Myxococcota_A; class Polyangia; order Polyangiales; family Polyangiaceae; genus JAHBVY01. Next base: position 22,272 of record JAWKRD010000052.1, read on the forward strand.
CCAGCGGGTACCGAGGTGTGCAACGGCCTCGACGACGACTGCAACGGGCAAATCGATGAGGGCATCACCTTCGACATGGCGCCCTACCCGGCGAGCGGGACGGCGCAGTACTACGTCGACCGCTGGGAAGCTTCGCGCCCCGACGCGACCTCGGTCGCCGCAGGCGTGAACGAGAACATCGCCTGCACGGCTTCGGGTGTCATGCCCTGGACCGCAGCGTCTTGGTCCCAAGCCAAGGCGGCGTGTGAAGCGCGCGGCACCGGGTATCGCCTGTGCACCGCCCTGGAGCTCACGCAGATCTGCGAACAAGGCGGCAACGCATATCCGTACGGTAGCAGCTACGACGCTAACACCTGCAACGGCGACGACTACGACGGCATCCCTGGCGGCGCCAATGACAACGTGCTCCTGCCAACAGGCAGCCTCGCGATGTGCAAGACCAGCGACGACGTCTTCGATCTCTCGGGCAACGCCACGGAGTGGACGTCGACCAAGACCGGCGCGACCAACGAGATGCCGCCCCAGGACATCTACCAGCTCCACGGCGGCTCGTACCTCTCGCCAGCCCTTGGCTTGAGCTGCGACATCGATCTCGCGCCCCGCGCGGGCCAGAAAGCGATCCTGCAGAATATCGGCTTCCGCTGCTGCAAGGATCCGTAGGGATCTGTCTCGGTCTTTTCTTGGGGGAGGTGCGCTGCTCAGGTGGCCGCGCTGCCTCCCACCCACAGCTAGGGCTCGAGCGGCGATAGCAAGTCGTCGATCAGCCCTTCGTCCAGATCGAGCGCCCGCGTCGACCCGTTGAGGAGTGCCTCGGCGAGCTCCGCCTTACGCGCCTGCAGGCCGACGATCTTCTCCTCGACGGTGCCGCGAGCGATCAGTCGGTGCACGAACACCGGCTTGTCCTGCCCGATACGATGCGCGCGGTCGGTCGCTTGTGCTTCAGCCGCCGGATTCCACCACGGATCGTAGTGAATCACCGTGTCCGCCGCGGTCAGGTTCAAGCCCACGCCACCTGCCTTGAGGCTGATCAAGAACACCGGCACCTCACCCGATTGAAAACGCTGGATCTGCCGTTCGCGGTCCCGCGTGCTGCCAGTCAAGCGTGAATGCGCCACGCCTGCAGCCACGAGATCGCTCTCCAGCAGATCGAGCATCTCCACGAACTGCGAGAACACGAGCACGCTGCGTCCCTCGGCGAGCAGCGTCTCGAGGAGCTCGTTGAAGAAGCTACGCTTCGCGCTCGGCGCGTCCCAACGTCGCGCCGTCTTGACCAGGTGAGGGTCACAGCAGACTTGCCGCAACTTGAGCAACGCATCGAGGACGATGATGCGGGAGAGCGCGATCCCCCGCCGCGCTATTTCCTCGCGGACTTGACCATCTACCAGCTTGCGAACCGCCTCGTACAGATCACGCTGACCTTCGCCGAGGTCGATGTGATGGGTGATCAGGGTCTTGGCGGGAAGATCTGCAGCGACGTCTTGCTTCGTTCGTCTCAGGAGCAACGGCGCGACACGGCGGCGCAGCGCTTCCATTCTGCCCCCGTTGCCGTGCTTCTCGATCGGATTGCGGAAGGCCGCCGTGAACCCGCGTTGACTGCCTAGAGCCCCGGGCACGGTGAAGTGGAGCTGACTCCACAGTTCCCCCAAGTGATTCTCGATGGGAGTGCCTGTGACCGCGATGCGTTGTTGCGCCTTGAGCTTGCGGGCAACGGTCGCGGTCGCCGTCTTCGGATTCTTGATCGCCTGGGCCTCATCCAAGATCGCCAGGTCCCAGTCGATGGCCGTCAGCAAGGCCTCATCACGCTGGAGCAGCGCGTAGCTCGTGAGCACGATGTCCTGGGACGTCACCTCACCCTCGGACTCGTGGCGCTCCGCGCCGTGCCAGACCAGGGCCTTCAGGCTGGGAGCGAACTCCGCGAGCTGCTCGCTCCACGCGACCAGCACGCTCGTCGGCGCCACGACCAAGCTCGGCCCGCGCGCTTCGCCCAGCTGTTTTCTCACGGAAATATGCGCGAGCAACTGCACGGTCTTGCCGAGACCCATGTCGTCGGCAAGCACTGCGCCGATGCCGTGCCCCGCCAGCAGCCGGAGCCACGCCAAGCCATCCCACTGATAGTCGCGCAGTTTCGCCAAGAACGCCCCAGGGAGCGCAGGCCTCGCGAGCGCGGTGAGCGTCGTCAGCGTACCGCGGAGCTCACGCAACGCGCGCCCGGTCTGACTGACGAGGCCCAGCGTCTCCGCGAGCTCCATCGCCTGCCAGCGCGTCACCTTGTGCTTGGCCTTCGGCTCACCACTGGCGAGCTCGATCAACACATCGAGCAGCGGCTTCACGCGCGCGTGAGGCACCTGGGTGAAGCGCCCGGAAGGAAGCAACACCACCATCGAGCCGTGATCGCTCAGCTCCTTGTCGCCGCGCAGCGCCTCCAAGAGCAGCGGCAGAAGGCTCATGCGCTCGCCACCAACTTCGACGCCGAAATCCAAGTCGAAGAAGCGATTGTCCGTCGGCTCCAGCTCGGTGAAGTATTCGTCCGGCTCGATCAGCGAGAGCGAGAACGAAGCGTCCTGAACGACCTCGACGCCCCTCGCCTCGAGCGCCGCAGCGCCATTCAGCAGAAACTGCGCCCAAGCCAGCTCGTCGCCCAGCAACCAGCGACCGTCTTCACCCGCTTCGAGCTGGGAGAAGCCGGCCTGGTAAACCGCAGTGTGGGCGCGCTCTTCCGCAGCGGGATCCCGCAGCACGCTGACGCGCTCGTGCTCTCGCTCCACCAGCTGGCGATGGGGCGGGCTCGAGCGCCCGACGAGAGGCACACCCCCATACACGTACTCGAGCCGCGCGACCTGGCGTGTGGGAGAACCGTCCTCAGGCTGTTCGTTGAGCAACACCAAGCGCGGCTCGGGTGGACCTTGCACGACTCGCGCACCGCGCAGGTCATCCCCGGCGACGCCGGCAGAACTCAGACGCAAGAGCACGGAGGCGATGTGTTCGCACCGGGTCTGACGGGTGCAGTTGCACGTGAGCTGTCTGCGCAGCGACCCATGCACGATGTAGCCCGCGGATCCGCGATGTGGGCTGTGCACCCGCGCCTCGACATTACCTGAGTCCAGGAGCTTGACCGGCTCCTCGAGGTGCCCTTCAGCGAGCACTTGCACGCCCAGCGCGCGCGTCGCTTCTGGCAGGCGCTCATAGGCGCCTCGAGCGAGCACCCGCCATTCTTCAAGCACCTCCGGCAGCACACCCGCTTGAAGCACGCTGCAGCACCGCACGGCAAGCATCGTCTCGCGTCAGTTCGTACGCAGCCGCGAACCCCTATGCACAGCGGGAAAAACACCCGGCGCGCGCTTAACGGGCAGCCGGGCCACGGCGATTAGGGAGCGTTCGTGAGCGGCTAACAAGCACCGCGACGACTCGAAAGGACTCCCCATCATGACCCGCAAGAACCGCATCATCGCCCTCTCCGTTCTACTGTTTGGCGCCTTGGCCGGCACCGCCGCCGTCGCCAGCGCGGACCCCGCGAGCCCCGCTCCTGCTGCCGCCGCCGACAAGGCCCCCGCTAAAGGCAAGGCCCACAAAGGCCACAAGCGAGGCACTCCGGCCCAGCACCTGGCCCGCGTGTTCGCCAAGTTCGACGCCAACAAGGACGGCAAGCTGACCGCCGCTGAAGTCCCAGAGCGTGCCTGGAACCGGCTGAGCAAGGCCGACAGCAACGGCGACAAGGCCGTCACCAAGGCCGAGCTCAAAGCCAAGATGGCAGAGATGAAGGCCAAGCGGGCTGAGCGCAAGGCCAAGCGCGGCGAAGGCAAGCAGCGCGGCGAAGGCAAGGGCAAGCGCGCCAAGGGTAAGCGCGGCCCCAGCAACGGCTAATCCTCACGGAACCGCTCGGCGCTGTCGCTCCCAGTCGAGCCCTCACCCCCCCAGCGCAGCGCCGAGCGGGCTCCGTCTTCTCCCCAAAAACCGAACCGCCACCTGAACTCCTGCAGGTGGCGGTTCACTTTTGTGCTTCGCAGAGCGTCGCGAGCGAGAAGCTCTACGTCTCGCCCCTGCGCGGCGCAGCGCGCGCCCGCGTCTCGGGAGCCGCTGCTTCGTCACGAGTGTGTCATGACTCGAGGCAACCACCCGGTGGAGCGGGCCTTCCAGGCGCATATACGCACGGTATTACCAAGTTATGACGCAGCAAGATGCGTCGACTGTGGATGCTCCCGGCGCCTGCCGCGTGGGGCGCGCGCCCAGGCTGAACCCCCTCGCGCCCGCGTGATGATGACGCGCGCCAGCAGGCGCGAGGTGGAATTGCATGCAGTCGATCGGTGTCTGGACCAGCCCAGTCGCGAGCCCAGCCTTCCGTGCCTCCGAGATCCTCGAGAGCATTCGAGCGTTCCGGGAGGTTTGTCACGTGGTCCGCGATCCTCAGAGCGGCGCTGTTGGCGTCGCTCGTGGTGGCAAGAGCGCGGCGGCCCCGAACGGCGGTCCTAGCTGGACGTTGCTCGCAACGCTCCCGGGCATGTACCCCGAGTGGCTTGGAGATCGCGGGTTCTGCGAGAGCCACGGCGTGCGTTTCCCGTACGTCGCCGGTGCGATGGCCAACGGGATCGCCAGCGCCAGGCTGGTGATTGCCATGGCCGAAGCAGGCTTCTTGAGCTTCTTCGGCGCAGCCGGGCTGTCGCCTTCCCGTGTGGAAAGCGCGCTGGACGAGATCGAGGGCGCGGTTGGACACAGCGATCGCGGCGGCGCCAGCTGGGGTGCAAACCTGATCCACTCGCCGAACGAACCGGCGATCGAAGAGGCGGTGAGCGAGCTCTACGTCCGTCGCGGCGTGCGACGGGTCTCCGCCGCGGCGTACATGGGGCTCACGCCATTTCTCGTGCGCTACGCCGCTCACGGCTTGAGCGAGGATGCTCAGGGGCGCGTCCTACGCAAGAACCACGTGTTCGCAAAGATCTCACGGCCCGAGGTCGCGAAGCACTTTCTGGAGCCTGCGCCGAATGCGATGCTCCAGGCGCTCGTGCAAGCCGGCAAGCTTAGCCCCACGGAAGCGCGCCTCGCCGCCCGCGTCCCCGTCGCCGAAGACATCACCGTGGAGTCCGATTCGGGAGGTCACACCGACAACCGACCTCTGGCCGCACTCCTCCCGACGATCCTCCAGCTGCGCGATCGAATCGCTGCCAAGCACGACTATCCGCGGCCGATCCGCGTCGGCGCCGCGGGCGGCATCGGCACGCCAGGCGCAGTCGCCGCCGCGTTCGCCCTCGGCGCCGCTTACGTGCTCACCGGCTCCGTCAACCAAGCCGCCATCGAGTCCGGCTTGTCCGACGAAGGCAAGCAAATGCTCGCGCTGGCTGGCGTGGCTGACGTCGTGATGGCCCCAGCGGCAGACATGTTCGAGCTGGGCGTCGAAGTCCAGGTGCTGCGTCGCGGCAGCCTGTTCGGCGTGCGCGCCAAGAAGCTCTACGAGGCCTACAAGACCCATGCCTCCCTCGACGCAATCCCCGCAGAAGAACGCGCCCGCATCGAGCGCGACATTCTACAGAACACCTTCGAGGGCGCCTGGAGCCAAACTCGCGAGTTCTGGAGTCGCCGTGATCCCGCCGAGGTAACGAAAGCCGAGGCCGATCCGAAGCACAAGATGGCTCTCGTCTTCCGCTCCTACCTCGGCCTCGCCAGCCGCTGGGCGATCGACGGCCAGACCGCGCGCAAGGCCGACTACCAGATCTGGTGCGGCCCGGCGATGGGCGCCTTCAACGCCTGGAGCGAAGGCACTTTCCTCGCGGAACCTGGCAATCGTCGCGTCGTACAGATCGCGAAGAACCTGCTCGAGGGCGCCGCCAGCATCAGCCGCGCACAGCAGCTCCGTAGCTACGGTGTCGCCGTGCCCTCCGTAGCCTTTGATTTTCGGCCTCGCCCCCTGGCTTGAGGCCCAGTTTGCCTAACACCCTGACCTGAGAAAGCACTCGTGACCAATCAGCATCCGTCTCGCTCCCCCATCGCAGTCGTCGGCGCCAGCGCGCTGTTTCCCGGTTCCATCGATGCGACCGGCTTCTGGCGCGACATCCTCGCCGGGCGCGACCTCCTGACAGACGTTCCGGCGTCCCACTGGCTGATCGAGGACTACTACGATCCCGACCCCAGCGCTCCAGACAAGACCTACGCCAAGCGTGGAGGCTTCCTCTCGGACGTCGATTTCGACGCCATCGGCTGGGGGATCCCCCCGAATTTGGTGCCCGAGACCGACACCTCACAGCTGCTCGCGCTGATCGTTGCTCAAAAGGTGCTCGAAGACGCTTCCGCGGGGCAACCCGATTCCCTCGATCGTTCGCGCATGTCGGTGATCCTGGGCTGCACCTCCGGCCAGGAGCTGATGGGCTCCATGGTCAGTCGCCTGCAACGCCCAGTGTGGGTCAAGGCGCTGCGCGAGTCGGGCATTGCTGAAGACGAAGTGCAGGCCGTGTGCGATCGTATCTCGGCAAGCTACACGCCGTGGCGCGAGAGCAACTTCCCGGGGCTCCTTGGCAACGTCGTCGCTGGCCGTATCGCGAACCGGCTGAACCTGGGCGGCACCAACTGCGTCACCGACGCCGCCTGCGCGTCGACGCTGAGTGCGCTGTCGATGGGCGTGCACGAGCTGCAGCTCGGGGAGTCTGACTTCGTGATCACCGGTGGCGTGGACACGATGAACGACATCTTCATGTACGTGTGCTTCAGCAAGACGCCCGCGCTATCCCCAAGCGGCGACTGCCGGCCGTTCTCTGACAAGGCAGACGGCACCATGCTGAGCGAAGGCCTCGGCATGATCGCGCTCAAGCGGCTCGCGGACGCGGAAGCCGCTGGTGACCGCATCTACGCAGTGATTCATGGAGTGGGTGCGTCCTCTGACGGCCGCGCGAAGAGCGTGTACGCGCCGCGCCCAGAAGGCCAAGCGACGTGCCTGCGCCGTGCATACGAGCAAGCCGGCTACGGTCCCGAGACGGTTGAGCTGGTCGAGGCGCATGGCACCGGCACCAAGGCGGGAGACGCCGCTGAGTTCGCCGGGCTGTCCCAGGTGTTCGGCGAAACCTCGCGGAAAGACAAGCAGTGGTGCAGCCTCGGCTCGGTCAAGTCGCAGATCGGCCACGCAAAGTCCGCGGCGGGCGCCGCCGGGCTGTTCAAGGCCGTGATGGCGCTGAGCCACCGCGTGCTGCCCCCAACGGCGAAGGTCGAGGCGCCGAACCCAGCGCTCGAGCTCGAAGCGTCGCCGTTCAACCTCACGACGCGCGCTCGGCCCTGGGTGACGAGCCCCGGCCACCCGCGCCGCGCGTCGGTGAGCTCCTTTGGCTTCGGCGGCTCGAATTTCCACGTTTCGTTGGAGGAGCACGCATCGAGCGCCCGCACAGCGCCTCGCTTGCGCACGCTACCCACGGAGCTCTATGCCTTCAGCGCCGAGTCACCCAGCGCCCTGTGTGCTACCCTGCGGCAACACGCTCAGAGTCTAGCGCAAGCGAAGAAGCCCGCTGCCAAGCAGCGCCTGGCGAGCTGGCTCGCGCACCAGAGCTGCGAGGGCTTCGACGCGACCCAGCCCGCGCGCGTCGCCATCGTCAGCAAGGACGCAGACGCTCTGGAGCTCGAGCTCACTCGGGCCGCCGCTCAGATCGAGGGCGTGCCTGCACAAGCCTTCGCAACGCCCAGCGGCACGCACTACGGCGTCGGCGAGCTGGAGGGCGACGTCGCGCTGCTCTTCCCCGGCCAGGGCAGCCAGTACCTCGACATGGGCTCCGAGCTGGCGCAGCACTTCGATGCAGCAATCGGCGCCTGGGACGACGCCGCGAGCGTCGCCGGAGGCTGGGACACCCAGCTCGCCTCCGTGGTGTTTCCGATCACCGCGTTCACGGAGCAGCAGACAGAAGCGCAGCGCGCCCGACTGAACGCCACCGAGTGGGCGCAACCCGCCATCGCGTGTGTGTCCTTGGCGCAGCTCGCACTGCTCTCGGAGCTCGGGCTCGGCGCGCAGCAAGTCGCAGGGCATAGCTTCGGTGAAGTGATGGCGCTCCACGCGGCTGGCTGCTTCGACGCTCGGAGCGCCGTACGCATCGCGCGTCGCCGCGGAGAGCTGATGGCAGCCGCAGCTAAGCACCCAGGGGCCATGCTCGCGCTGACGACCGACAGCGAAACGGCCGGGAGGCTCCTCACGGAGCTTCAAGGGAGCGCGCCGGAAGCCGCGCGCCTCGTGATCGCGAACCACAACAGCCCGAAGCAGGTCGTCCTCTCGGGGCGCAGCGACGGCATCGAGGCCGCGGAGCGCTTCTTCGAGGCCCAAGGTGTCAGCACCCGGCGCCTACCGGTCGCGACGGCGTTCCACTCCGAGGTGGTGTCCGACGCGAGCGGGGAGTTCGCCGACTTCCTGCAAGACATCGAGCTCGGCGCGCCGAGGCTGGCCGCCTACGCCAACTCCAGCGCGGCGCGTTACCCCGCGGATTCAGTTGAGATCAAGCGTACCCTCGCCGCTCAGCTGTCGCTGCCGGTGCGCTTCGTCGAGCAAGTCGAGGCCATGTATCAGAGCGGCGTGCGGACCTTCCTCGAGGTGGGCCCGGGTGCGGTGCTGAGCGGCCTCGTGGGGAGTATCCTCGGGGATCGACCCCATCGCGCGATCGCACTGGATCGCAAGGGCAAGCACGGCGTGACCGCCTTCTTTGACGGCCTCGCTGCGCTCTCAGCGGCTGGCGTGCGCCTCGAGCTTTCTGCGCTGTGGCGCGGCTTCGCCGCACCCGTCGATCCAGCAACCATCAGCGAGCCCAGGCTCGTTCTCCCACTCAACGGCAGCAACTATCAGAAGCCGTATCCACCCGCAGGCGGCGCCGCGGCGCTTCCTCCCCCCAACCCCAAACAGGCTGAGAGCATGTCCACTCGATCCCAAAGCAACGGCCACGGCGCGCCCCACGCGCACGCTGTTGCCGCACCCCCTGTCGCGTCACCTGTCAATTCACCGCCTGTCGCAGCGCACAGCGCCGGTTCGAACGGAGCCGCGCTTCACCCAGGCCCCAACGGCGCAAGCTATCCAGGCGAAGCCTCCCAGGCCGGGAGCAACGGCGCCCTCGCTCCGAGTCGCTCTGCGGTACCGCTGGTCCACGCGAGCGCTCAGCCGAGCCCGCGCATCAGCGATGAGTGGGCACAGGCCTACAGCGAGGTCCAGCGCCAGACCGCAGAGGCCCACGCCACGTACCTCAACGCGATGGCTGCCTCCCACATGGCCTTCCTCGACACCGTGGAGCGCAGCTTCCTCGCGCTCTCCGGAGTCCCCACGGAAATGAGCCAGCGCGTGCACACCGCGCTCCCCGTGGCTCCAGCGCCGGCTCCTGCAGCGGCGCCCTACGTCGCGCCCTCACCCCGGATCGCCCTGGAACCTGCGTGGGAACCTGCAGCGTACCCGGCGCCTGCCGGTGCGCCGGTTGTCGCGCAGCAAGCGGCCGCTCCAGCGCCGGTGGCTCCCGCGCCAGCTCCTGTGGCACCTGCGCCCGTAGCCGCGGCTCCCGTGGCTGCTCCAGCAGCTGCGCCGAGCATCGATCTCCACGCGCTGCTGCTCGAGGTGGTCGCCGAGAAGACCGGCTACCCCACGGAAATGCTCAACGCGGAGATGACCCTCGAGGGGGACCTCGGCATCGACTCCATCAAGCGCGTCGAGATCCTGAGCGGCATGCAGGAGCGCGCTCCAGGGCTACCCCAGGTAGACACCAGCGTGATGGCAAAGCTCAGCACCCTGGGACAGATCGTCGACTACATGAACGAGCGCCTCGGACAGGCGCCAGCCGCTGCCGCGCCTGCCGCTGCCACACCTGCCGCCGCGCCGGCAGCGGCTCCCGCCGCGTCGAACCTCGACCTGCACGCGCTGCTGCTCGAGGTAGTCGCCGAGAAGACCGGCTACCCCACGGAAATGCTCAACGCGGAGATGACCCTCGAAGGCGACCTCGGCATCGACTCCATCAAGCGCGTGGAGATCTTGAGCGGCATGCAAGAGCGCGCTCCCGGGCTGCCTCAAGTCGACACCAGCGTGATGGCAAAGCTCAGCACCCTGGGACAGATCGTCGACTACATGAACGAGCGCCTGGCGGGCGGGGGAGCAAAAGGAACCAGCTCCCCAAAAGCATCAGCGCCTGACGTAGCATCCGCTACGTTGGGCGACCCCACGGAGGATCCGGCGGCAGGGCGCTACGCGACCTTGCCGTTCGAGGCACCCGCGCTCGGTCTCGCGCCTGCAGGTGTGTACGGCGGCGGGTTGGTCGTCGTCACGCGCGATGGCTGCGGCCTGGGCGAGGCAGTCGCGGCTCAGCTGAGCGCGCGCGGCGTCTTCGCAGAGTGCGTCGACCAGGTACCAGGCGGCGCCTTCGGCGTGATCTGTCTCGAGGCGCTGCGGCCCATCAACGGCGTCGAGCAGGCGCTGGACGTGAACCGTGCCGCGTTCCGCACGGCAAAGCAATTCGCAACCAGTGAGCCACAGCGCGGGCTGTTCGTCAGCGTGCAGGATACCGGCGGCGCATTTGGTGGCAAGCAGCTGGCTGCAGACCTGCCTTGCAGCGTCGACCCGCTCCGCGCCTACACCGCCGGCGTCGCGGGGCTAACTCGCACCGTCGGCAAGGAGCATCCTGGCGTCAGCGTCAAGGCCATCGATCTCGCTCGCGGTGAGCTCAGCCTGGAAGAGCAAGCCGCGCGCATCGTCAGCGAAGTGCTGGATGGCGGCCCCGACGCCGACGTGGGCCTGAGCGCTGACGGGCGCCGCTTCGCGCTGCGCAACGCGCGTGTCCCGGCACAGCCAGCCGCGCTGTGCCTGGCGCCGAGGACGTGGTGCTGGTGAGCGGCGGCGCGCGCGGCGTGACGGCGAACTGCCTGCTCACGCTGGCAGAAGCCGCGCCGCTACGCTTCGTGCTGCTCGGTCGCACCGCGCTGACCCCGGAGCCGGCCGAGCTTGCAAACGTGAGCGGTGAGCCAGCGCTCAAGGCCGCGCTCATCAACCGCGCGAAGCAGTCCGGCGGAGCGCTCACCCCGAAGCTCATCGCCAGTCAGCTCAAGGATCTGCTCGCTCAGCGCGAGATCCGCGGCACACTCTCCGCCCTCGAAGCTCGCGGCTCCGAAGCGCGCTACCTCGCCATCGACGTCGCTGACGGCCCTGCCCTCGAGCAGGCTCTGAACAGCGTGCGCAGCGAGTGGGGTCCCATTTCCGCGGTGATTCACGGCGCGGGCGTGATCGCCGACAAGCGCATCGCGGAGAAGACCGAGGACAGCTTCAACTGGGTCTTCGACACCAAGGTGCAAGGGCTCCGCGCCTTGCTCGGTGCGACCGCAACTGACCCGCTCAAGGCGCTGATCTACTTCTCGTCGGTCGCAGCGCGCACCGGCAACCTGGGCCAGAGCGACTACGCCATGGCGAATGAGGTGCTGAACGTCGTCGCCGCCGCTGAGGCTGCGCGTCGTCCGCGAGCCATCGTGCGCTCCCTCGGCTGGGGTCCCTGGCAGAGCGGCATGGTGACGCCGGAGCTGCGCGTGCACTTCGAGCGCATGGGCGTTCCGCTGATCTCTGAAGCCCGCGGCGCGCTGATGCTGAAGGAGGAGCTCTGCTCCGCAGCAAACGAACCGACGGCGGTGGTGCTCGGCGGCGATCCCGACTCCGACCTCCACCCGAGCAGCGAACCGCGAGAAGCCGTCCACGAGCTGCTGGTCGGCCCAAGCACTCACCCCTACCTCGCGGATCACGCCGTGGATGGCGTTCCCACGGTGCCGGTGGTGCTCGCCATCGAGTGGCTAGCACGCGCCGCTCAGGCCTACGCGCCTCACCTGGAGCTCGCGCGCCTGCGCGATGTGCGAGTGCTGCGCGGCATCGTCCTGCGCGACTTCAACACCACGCCGACCCGCCTGGTGGTGCGCTGCAAGCAAGTCTCCAACGGGCACGGCATCGTGGCTCAGCTCGAGCTCTCGAGCGAGCACGGCTTGCACTACCGCTGCACCGCGGAGCTGTTGCCGCAGGGTAGCGCCAAGCCTGCAAGCAGCAGCGCCAGCTCAGTGAGCCAGGCGGCCCTCGCCCTCGACCCCTGGAGCGGACGCGCCGTCTACGACGGCCAGGTGCTGTTCCACGGGCCGCGTTTTCAGGTGATTTCTCAGGTCACGGGCACCTCTGAGAAGGGCGCGGTCGCGGTCATGCAGAGCGTGCTCGAGAGCGACTGGACGGCGACCACCGCACAGTGGCACACCGATCCCGCGGCCCTCGACGGCGCGCTCCAGCTCGCGCTCCTGTGGAGCCAGCGCATGCTCGGAGGCGCCTCGCTGCCGACCAGCGTGGCGTCGCTGACGCTGCATCGCCCTCCGACGCGAGGCCCGCTGACTTGCACGCTGGTTGCTCAGCGGGTGAGCGGGCAACGCGCGGTGATGGACATCGCCCTCCACGACGCTGCGGGCAACCTGCTAGCAGAGCTCGCAGGCGTCGAGACGCATCAGCTGCCGGCGCGCCCGCGCGTCGAGACCCGAGCCTGAAGGAGCAGCGTGCGCCGCACTGCAACGCCGATCGCCATCGTCGGCAGGAGCTGCCTCCTGCCGGGCGCGTCCTCACCCGCTGCGCTGTGGGAGCTCGTATGCGCTCAACGCAGCGCCGTCGCGCCGGTACCCGAGGGCCGCTGGCGGATCCCCAAGGATCAAATCCTCACCTCGCCAGAGGCGCCGCGTCCAGATCATAGCTGGTCGGACCACGGCGGCTACGTCAGCGACGCGCCGCCGCCGCTGGGTGTGCTGCTGGGCTCCAAAGCGGCCGAGCTCGGCGATGCATTCAGTGGCCTCGATCCGCTGTTCTTGTGGGTGTTGCACACCGCACGCGAGGCGCTCGAGCCCGTCGCCAAGCCGCGGGGCACCCGTATTGGCGCGGCGTATGGGATCCTGGGCTTTCCGAGCGCCGGCATGGCGCGCTTCGCCGAGCAGCACTGGCTCGCAACCTCGGGACTCCAGGCAGGCCCCGTCGCCAACCCGCGCGATCGCTTTCAGTCTGGCCTGCCGATGCAGCTCCTCGCGCGAGCGCTGGACCTGCGTGCCGGCGCCTTTGCGCTCGACGCGGCCTGCGCGAGCTCGCTCTACGCGATCCAGTTCGCCTGCGAGCGCCTGCAGGCCGGCACCGCCGACCTCATGCTCGCCGGCGCGGCCAACTGCGCCGACGACCTGTTCATCCACGTCGGGTTCAGCGCCCTCAATGCCCTGAGCAAGACGGGGCAGAGCCGGCCTTTCCACGCGGCAGCGGACGGCCTGGTGCCAGCGGAAGGCGCAGGCGCCGTGGCGCTCAAGCGGCTAGCCGACGCTGAGCGCGACGGCGACCCGATCTACGGCGTGATCCGCGGCGTGGGGCTGTCCAACGACGGGCGCGGGCGCGGCTTCCTGGTGCCGAGTCAGTCGGGCCAGGTACGCGCGCTGCGCGAGGCCTACCGCCTGGCAGACATCGATCCCAGCCAAATTTCCCTGCTCGAGTGCCACGCCACGGGCACTCGGATCGGTGACGCGACGGAGCTTGCGGGCCTCTCCGAGGTGTTTGCTCCCAGCGCCGAGCAGCTGCCCCTCGGCTCGCTGAAGGGCAACCTGGGCCACCTGATCACCGCAGCCGGTGTCGCCGGGCTGCTCAAGCTCACGGAAGCACTCCGCACGGAAACACTGCCTCCCAACCGTAGCGTCGCGGAGCCGCTCAGCGACCTGGGCCCAGACTCCCGGTTTCGCCTGTTGCAGCGCGCGGAGCCGTGGCGCGTGCCCGCCCACGTCAGCGATGGCCTGCGCCGCGCAGGGCTCTCGGCGTTCGGGTTCGGCGGCAACAACGCGCACCTGGTGCTCGAAGAGTATCGCCGCAGCTCGCCGCAGTCAGCGGTGCCCCAGAGCTTGCCTGCCCCGGAGGCGACGTCCATCGCGATTGTCGGCATCGGGATCACCGCAGCCAAGGCCAGCGGTCGGCAGGCGGTGCTCGAGGCGTTGACGAGCTCAACGCCCCAACTCTCCGACGTCGATGGGGCGCTCCAGGGCCTGGCGAATGCCATCCCCGTGGATATCCGCGCGGCAGGGCAACCGCCGAGCGACCTCAAGCAGACCCTGGCGCAGCAGCTGCTCCTCGAGCTGACCGCGCGCGAGGCGCTGGCTCAGGTCGCCGAGCTGCCGCGAGAGCGTTGCGGCGTGTTCGTGGGCATGGGGACGGATCCGGAAGTCTCTCGCTACGGCGCGCGCTGGCGCCTCGGCACCCAACGCACGAGCGCAGGAGCTACGCCCCCTGCGGCGTGGCTCGAGGACGGCAAACAAGCGCTGATCGGCGAGCTAACGTCTGCCGGTGTGCTCGGCACGATGCCGAACCTGCCTGCCAATCGCCTGAACCGCGCCTTCGATCTCGGCGGGCGGAGCGCGAGCGTGTGCGCCGAGGAGCTCTCCGGGCTGGAGGCGCTCGACATCGCCGCCCGCAGCCTCGTGGATGGGCACCTCGACGCGGCGCTGGTCGGCGCCGTTGACCTCTCCTGTGAACCAGTACATCGCGCCGCCGCCCAGGCGCTGTTCGCCGACTCACGGCAGATCCCCGGGGATGCGGCGGTGACGCTGGTTCTGAAGCGCATCAGCGACGCGGAGCTCGCCGGCGACCGCATCTACGCAGTGTTCAACGCCGCGGACGCATTCACAGCAGGAGCCGACTTCGGTCCCGATGCGACCCACAGCCTCACGCCGCTGTTCGGTCACAGCCACGCAGCGTCAGGGCTCTTGCACTTCGGCGCCGCCGCGCTTTGCCTGTCCGCTGGTGTGCAACCGGGCGGCAAGCCGTGGCTCAGCGATCGCTGCGCTGAGGTGACCATCTCGAGCTTCAGCGGCAGCCGCTGGCAGGGCACGCTCCAAGCCTACGCGCCGCCGCAGCCTGCGTCCGCGGATCAGGGGGTGAGGAACAGCGAGCCTCACTCCGAGCTACGCCTCCACGTCTTCAGAGCTGAAACGCCGGACGCGCTGCGCAAGCAGCTGGAGCAAGCCGCGCGCGGCGAAGTCATCGCAAGCGCGAAGGGCGTGGTCTGCTTGGTGCTCGTCGCCGGCGACCAGGCGACCTTCGACAAGCGCCTCAAGCGGGCGCTGCAGCTCCTGGAAGTGAGCCCACTGCCAGAACGCCTGTCGCTACCCGGCATTCATTTCCGCACGCAACCGGTCCAGGGAGAGCTCGCCTACGTCTTCACCTCCGCAGGTGCTGCGTATACCGGGATGGGACGCGACTTCTTGAGCGCCTTGCCCAGCCTGCCGATGCGTGTCGCGGCGCGCTTTCCGGAGCTGGAGGCGTGCCTCGGCTGGGCCTACGAAGCAGAGCCCACGCCAACCGATGCTCAACGCCTGTGGGGCGCATCGGCGCTGACTCAGCTCCATGCAGAGTTTTCCTTGCGCGACCTCCGTCTCGCACCGAGCGCCGCGCTCGGCTACTCCTCCGGAGAGAGCAACAGCCTGTTCGCGTTTGGCGTCTGGACGGACGTCGCTGCCATGCGCCAGGAGCTGGCAGACAGCCGGCTGTTCGAAGAGCACGTCGGCGGTCAGTTCCGTGCCGTGGCGAGCGCGTGGGGCGAGGCACACGTCGACTGGGCCAACTACACGGTGCTCGCGCCCCTCGCCAGCGTGGAGCGTTACCTCGCGGATGAGCCTCGGCTGCGCCTGGCCATCATCCACACCGCGAACGAGTGTGTCATCTCTGGCGCACGCGACGCGTGCGAGCGCCTGGTCGCCCACTTCGGGGCGCAGCGTTGCTTCGAGCTCGAGTACAACCTCGCGGTGCACGTGCCGGAGCTCGCCAGCGTGCGCGAAGCCTGGCTCGCTGTACATCGCCGTGCGGTCACGCCAGCACCGCACATCCGTTTCTACTCCGGCGCGGCCGGCGCCTCCTACACGCCAAGTGAGGAGGCCTGCGCCGAAGCCATTCTGGGCCACGCCAGCAACCAGCTGAATTTCCCGCGCTTGGTCGAGGCGGCCTGGAGTGACGGCGTGCGCGTGTTCGTCGAGCACGGCCCCGGCAACTCCTGCAGCGGGTGGATCCGCGAGGTATTGGGTGATCGCTGCCAGGAGGCGGTGGTCGTCGCGCTCGATCGCCGTGGCTCGGGGTTCGAGCACACCCTGGACGCCATCGCCGAGCTCTTGGCAGCAGGCGTTTCCCTGAACGTGGACGCTTGGCTGGCTGAGGCACCTGGACGCTTCACCTCCCCCCAGAAAAACGTGAATGAATCACCCGCGGCAGTCCTCGAGCTGCCCGCGCATCCGCCTTTGGTCAGCTGGCCTCCGCTTTCAGCGCGCGATGTCTCCGTCGCCCCACCGACGCAACCTGTCATGAATACGCTCCCCGAACCCGAACCGATGCCGCCTGCTCCGTCGCTGCCCTCCGCCCTCGAGTGGCCGGCGGTCGCGGTAGCCACTCAGCCAGCAGCTGCGCCCGCTCCCACCCCGAGCGGAGCACCGCTGACCGCGCACCAGAAGCCCGAGCTCGCGCCGCGGCTTCCCGGTCCGCAGTCAGTGCTGGGAAACCTCGCGCAGCTCCACGCCGGCTTCATGCAGCAGCAAGCAGCCGTGCATCAGCGCTTCTTGCAGGCGCGTGGCGCCATGCTCGGTGCGTTGCAGCAACTCCCCACGGCGCCCGCTCGCCCAGTTTCCCCACGGCAATCCGCTCGACAGCCGACTGCGCCGGTGGTGTTGCCGCCGCCGGTTGTCGCGAAGGCTCCGCCGGTTGCTCCAACGACGCTGCCGAACACTCCTGCGCCCGCCGCTCAGGCCCCGACCAGCAACGCACCGCGTGGCCTGAAGCTGAACCGCCAGCAGCTGGAGATCCACGCCTCGGGGAAGATCTCCGAGATCTACGGGCCACTGTTCGCACGCCAGGACGGCTACGCGCGCCAGGTGCGCATGCCGGAGCCGCCTCTGCTCCTCGCGGATCGCGTGACGGGTATCGACGCCACCCCAGGCGAGCTCGGGCGCGGCACGCTGTGGTCGGAGACCGACGTCACGGAAGACGCCTGGTACCTGTTCCGCGGGCGCATGCCGGCTGGCGTGATGATCGAGTCGGGTCAGGCGGACCTGATGCTCATCTCGTACATGGGCGCCGACTTCTTGAATCAGGGCGAGCGCGTGTACCGCTTGCTCGGCTGCAAGCTGACGTACTTTGGTGAGCTGCCGAAGCCTGGCGAGACGCTCTGCTACGACATCCACATCGACGGGCACGCCAAGCACGGCGACGTGCGGTTGTTCTTCTTCCGCTACGAGTGCCGCGTGAACGGCGAGCTCAGGCTGCGCGTCGAGAGCGGGCAGGCTGGTTTCTTCACGGATCAAGAGCTCGCGGAGTCCGCGGGTATCGTGTGGACCGCAGAATCCCAGGAAATCGTGCCGGATCCGCGGCTAGACGCGCCACGCGCCGTGTGCACCCGAAGCTCGTTCGACGCGAGTGAAGTGCGCGCGTTCGCCGAGGGCAGGCCCTGGGAGTGCTTCGGGCCTGGCTTCGAGCGCGCGGAGACCCACACCCTCACGCCCACGATCCAGCAGCCGCCGCACCTCTTCCTCGACAGCGTGCCCGTCTTCGATCCCCAAGGCGGACCCTGGGGCCGCGGCTATTTACGCGCGGAATCTCCGGTCACCCCCGATGACTGGTATTTCGCAGGTCACTTCAAGAACGACCCGTGCATGCCAGGCACGCTGATGTTCGAGGGCTGCGTGCAAGCGCTGTCCTTCTACCTGGCGGCGATGGGCTACACCCTGGATCGCGACGCCTGGCGCTTCCAACCCGTGACCGATGCGCCCATCGACATGCGCTGCCGTGGCCAGGTGACGCCGACATCCGGTCGCCTGAGCTACGAAGTCTTCGTCGAGGAGCTGATCGCTGGCCCGGAGCCGACCATCTACGCCGACGTCCTGTGCTCGGTCGACGGCCACAAGGCGTTCCACGCCCGCCGCGTGGGCCTCAAGCTGGTCCCTGACTGGCCGATGTCCGCAGACTCGAGGCTGCTCGACAGGTTCACGGAGCCGGCGTTCCCCGGCGCGCGACCCGCCGCTTCCGTGCGGACAGAAAAGGGAGACTTCACCTTCGACTTCCGCTCGCTGCTGGCGTGCGCCTGGGGGCGCCCGAGCGAGGCGTTCGGGCCGATGTACGCTCGCTACGACGGCCCTCCGGACTTCGCTCCCATGGCCGTGCCGCGGCTCCCGGGGCCGCCCTATCACTTCCTCACCCGCGTGGTCGACGTGCAGGGCCCCATCGGCGAGCCCAAGCCGGGGGCCAGCGTGGTGGTGGAGTACGATATCCCTGCGGATTCTTGGTACTTCGACGACAACGGCGCGCGCAGCATGCCCTACTGCGTGCTGCTCGAGGCGGCGCTGCAGCCCTGTGGCTGGCTCGCGAGCTACGTCGGCGGCGCTCTGGGCGACAGCGAGGTGATGTTCCGCAACCTCGACGGCACTGGCACGCTGAAGGCGGAGCTGCTGGACAACGCAGGCATTTTACGCAGCGAAGTGAAGCTCACCAAGGTGTCGCGCTCCGCCGGCATGACGCTGGTCGGCTTCGACGTGCAGTGTTTCCTGGGGGATCGCCTGGTCTACGACATGACGACCATGTTCGGCTTCTTCCCACCGGACGCGCTGAAGAATCAAGTGGGCCTGGGGGTGAGCCCCGCCGACAAGGCGCTCCTCGAACGCGAGAGCAACTTCTCCGCGGATCTCACTGCGCGCAGCGGCCCCTACTACGAGCGCTCTGCACGCTTGCCAGGCTCGAAGCTCGACATGCTGGAGCGCATCACCGGCTACTGGCCCGGCGAAGGCAGCCAAGGCCTGGGCGCGATGCGCGGGGTGAAGCGCGTGCGCTCCGGTGACTGGTACTTCAAGGCGCACTTCTTCCAGGA
The DNA here is from genome assembly GCA_041389805.1 of Polyangiaceae bacterium. GTDB lineage: Bacteria > Myxococcota_A > Polyangia > Polyangiales > Polyangiaceae > JAHBVY01. The sequence continues at coordinate 41,120 of JAWKRD010000052.1, forward strand.
TCCAGTGCAGCCCGGTTCCCTGGGGATCGAAGCCATGATTCAGCTCCTGCAGCTGTGGATGCTGGAGCAAGGTCTCGATGCTGGCATCCCCGACGCGCGCTTCGAGCCGATCGCCTTGGACCAGGCGCTGACCTGGAAGTACCGCGGCCAGGTGGTGCCCCACAACGACACGGTGACTACGACCCTCGAGATCACCGAGCAGCGGGTGGAGGACGGCAGCGCGCTGTGCGTCGCCAACGCGAGCCTGTGGGTCGACGGGATCCGCATCTACGAGGCGCAGAACCTCGGCATGCGCATCGTGAGCGGCGCGCCGCCGAGCAGCTTGAAGCAGCTCCCGACCCACACGAGCGCGGCTCCGTCTTCAGCCGGCACGCAGTCTTCAGCGACACCTGGCGCGATCACGGAGCGCTACAGCCTGCAAGCGACGCCGTGGCTCGCGGACCACTGCCCCACCTACGCCCGTCCGGCGCTGCCGATGATGTCCGTCGTCGACTTGCTCGGGCGCGCGGTGGCCGACGCGGCGCGCCCCCTGGAGCTGGTGCGCCTGAAAGACGTGCAGCTCGCAGGCTGGATCGACTTCGACGGCGACCAGGAGCGCGTGCTGCGCACCGAGGTCACGGCGCTCCCTGACCAGGGCAATCTGAAGGCTTTCCGCGTGGTTTTGCTGGACGCTAGCCAGGCTGAAGCGGTGCAGCTCGCCGCTGCGGTCGCACTCGCCGGGCAGCGCCCTGAAGCGCCAACGGCGTTGCCCCAGCTGACCGGCGAAGCCCTGGAAGATCCGTACGCCGCCGCGCGGCTGTTTCACGGCCCCGCGTTTCAGCTGCTGTTGCGCGCAACGGAGGCCCCGCTCCCGGCGGCGACGGTTGGTGCGAGCGCGGTGTTGGACGCGGGCGCCAGCACAGTGCCTCGCGGGCTCTTGCATCCTGCGTTGCTCGACGCGGGGCTTCACGCCATCCCTCACGATCGCCTCGAGCGCTGGGCAGCCGTGCCGGCTGGGCGCGTCGGGTATCCGGCGCGGGTGCTGCAGCTCGATGTGTTCGGTCCAGTGCCTCAGGGGGGCGAAGTGCGCTGCGAGGTGCGCGTCGATGGCTTCCTGCTGGAGCCCGACTTGCCCCGCTTTCGCCTGCAGTGGATCGGACAGGGCGCTTCGGGAGAGCAAGCCGTGTTCGCGGAGATGTTGCTGGCGGAGGCGTGTTTTCCACAAGGCAAACTTGGAGCGCTCCCGCCCCTCGAGCGCCGCGGCTTCCTGCGCGACAAGCGCTACGTGCCGGGTGCCTCACTCTCGCGCCACATCGACGGCGACACCCGCCTCAGCCAAGCCGAAGCCGACGCCAGCAACTGGATGCCAGGCACCCTGGAGCACGTGTACGGCACGGCCAACGCGGGCCGCATCGCGGTGCACGAACACGTCGCTGCGCGCGAGCAGCTGCATCCTGGCCTGCTGCCGGACGGCTTGCCGCTCTCGCGGCCTCGTGTCGTCGCTGGGCGCGATGGTGACGACTACCTGGTGCGCGACGCAGAAGCCTCACCGGTCGCGGAGCGACTAGACCTGTCCTCGGTGCGCAACCACTGGACGGGGGCCCTCGGCGTCAACGGCAGCTGGCTGGGAAGCGACCTCTGGGAAGGCTTGATCGAGCGCTTCGTGGAGCGCGTCGTGCTCACGGCGCCTGAGGCTTTCTACGCCATCGCAGGTAAGCCAGCGATCTACATCGCGAACCACCAGGTGCAGATCGAGTCGCTCCTGATCACGAACCTGCTCTCCGCGCTGAGCGGCACCCAGGTGGTCACCATGGCCAACGCCAAGCACGAGACGCGCTGGATCGGCTGGATCTTGCGCTCTTTGTTCAGCTACCCCGGCGCGCGCGACCCTCGAGCCATCGTCTACTTCGACCAGAGCGCGCCCGACTCGATGTTCCATATCCTAGCGGATTTAAAGCAGCGCCTGAGCCAAGGCGACTCGTTCTTCGTGCACGCCCAGGGCACCCGCGCCCAGAGCTGCCGTGAGGCGACCAGCAAGCTCTCCTCGCTGTTCCTGGACCTGGCGGTGGAGCAGCGCTTGCCCATCGTGCCCGTGCGCTTCAGCGGCGGGCTGCCGGTGGAGCCGTGTCAGGGCAAGCTCGAATTTCCTCACGGTTTTGGTCGTCAAGACTACTGGGTGGGCGAGCCCATCGCGCCCGAGGTGCTGAGCGCGCTGCCTTACGCTGCGCGACGGAGCCACGTGCTCGACGCCATCAATGGACTGGGCCCGGCGCCGCAGAGTGAGTCCCCTCACCCCCCCGATCCGAACTTTGAAGGCGAGGTCCGGCGCTGGATGCAGCTATCCGGCGTCGATGAGGTGCGCGCTACCCTGATGATGACATTGGTGCAGCGGGTGCGGCGCGCTGAGCTCGCGCGCCAGCTGGGAGTGTTCGACGTGGAGGAGCCTGCACCGGAGACGATCGCTCTCGTGCGCGCGGTTCAAACGGGGACGCTGGCAGCCCCCTCAACGGCGAGCGCCGCGCTCAGCGAGTGGCTGCGCACGCTGGCTCAAGAGCTGTGTGGCAATCAACCATTGCAACCCACGCTCCTTGACCCCATGGGCGCTGTGTGACCCTTTCCGAGTTCGCCCAGGCACTCGAGAGCGAAGCTCACGTCTGGCTCTTCAGCCTGCCGCCGAGCACGGGCTGGGACGCTGCCCGCCTGGACGAGCTGACGAGTTGGCTCAGCGAGAGCGAGCGCGAACGCGCCAGCGACTTCCGCATGAAGGAAGACCGCGTGCAGTTCATCGCGGCGCACGCCTTCTTGCGCCACGTGCTGAGCCGCTACTTGCCGGAGCGTGGACCGCAAACCTGGGACTACGTGATTGGCCCCTACGGCCGGCCCGAGCTTGCGGAGCCGGAGCTGCGCTGGTTGCGCTTCAACTTGAGTCACACCGGCGGGCTCGCCGCGTGCGCCGTCAGCCGGCAGCTCGACTGCGGGGTGGACGTCGAGCGGCGAGACAAGCGCCGCAACTTCCTCGGCATGTCGCGCACCGCGTTCTCGGAGCTGGAGCAAGCGGAGCTCAGGCAGATCCCCGAGGAACGACGCCAGGCGCGCTTCTACGAGGTGTGGACGCTCAAGGAGGCCTACATCAAGGCCATCGGCATGGGCCTGAGCCAGCCGCTGCACCAGTTCTCCTTCGCGCTGAGCGCAGAGGGCGGCGCGCAGTTCGAGCCAGCGCCCAGACGTCCAGCGCAACCCTGGGCCTTTTACCTCGAGCAACCGAGCGAGCTCCACCAGCTCGCCCTGGCGCTGGGTGCGACGCCGGCGGGCGGCGTACGGCTCTTCGCGCTGGATTCAGCCTTTCAAAGCGGGGAAGCGCGCCTGCTCGAGAAATCGTTCGGGTCGATCGCAGGCACCTGATTAACAGGCACCCGGGGCACGGCGATTAGGGGTCGTTCGAGACGACACGAACCCCCAACCAAGCAAACCTCGTCTCGAGAAAGGACTCCCCGCCCATGACCCGCAAGACCCGCATCGTCGCCCTCTCCGTCCTGATCTTTGGTGCCCTCGCCGGCGTGACCGCAATGGCCAGCGCAAAGGATGGCGAAGGCAAGAAGCACCGCGACCCCGCCGCCCGCATCGAGCGCGTGTTCAAGAAGCACGACACGAACAAGGACGGCAAGCTCACCGAGAGCGAAGTGGGCGAGAAGAAGTGGAAGCGCCTCAGCAAGGCCGACGCGAACAACGACAACGCCGTCACCAAGGCCGAGCTGAAGCAGAAGATGGCCGAGCGCAAGGCCAAGCGAGGCGAGCGCAAAGGCAAGGGCAAGGGAAAAGGCAAGCGCCATCAGAAGCCCGCCGAGTGACACCCACAAGTTTCCTCACGGTAACGTGAGAGCCTCCCCCCGGACAGACATCAGCTACGAATCACTCCTCCTAGTTCCCCCAGAACGCCGCCTGTCAGTCACTGATAGGCGGCGTTCGCCTATTTCGGGGGTTCGAACCCGAACCCGAACCCGAACTCGAACCCGAACTCGAACTCGAACTCGAACTCGAACTCGAACTCGAACTCGAACCTCCTGAGAGTGATCGAAAGGAGGGCTTAGCTATCAAGTAGGCAGCAGGGCGTTCCGATATGTCACACCTCGAGGAACGAAACTGAGAGGTGGCGGCGCGCTGCCCCTCCCGTCGCGAAGCGCTTCGAGGCGCCTTGACCCGATTCTCGAAATCCACGCGACTTCCTCGCGGAAATCGAATCGGCATACCTCTTGAAGGGGTCGAGGTTCCAACCCAACGGAGGAAACATCTATGGCAAATCAGTCCAATACGCCGAAACGCAAGGATCAACCCATTCGCGAGGACGGCGGTCGCCGTCAGGGAGAGCGCCAGCCCGGTGCCCCCGAAGGCGCCGGTGAGCGCGTCCGCGAGGCGAAGGGCGAAGAAGGGCAGCCTCAGCAGCGACCGGGGAGCCGCAAGTAGGCTGCGCGCTGTGCCCGCCCCCTGGTAGGGGGCGGGCTCTAACTACGAGTGTGTCCGTTCGCCGCACGGGATGAGGCTGACCGCCGCGCGACGCCGCGCCACATCGGCTCTGCGAGCCTCGCTCAGGTCCAGCTCAGCTGAAACAGCGTGCGCCGGTCGCCTTCCCAGCGACGCTCGGTGAATTCTGCCTTCACGTCCTTGCCGCCGGCGCGCTTCACCAGCTCTTCGAAGGCGCCCAGGGTCTGCATGCAGGCAGCCAGCTCGCCGAGATCGCTGAACCCGTAGTTGAGCTCGAAGTTCGCGTGGTCGTCGAGCACCTCTCGCGCGTTGAGCACGTCGAAGTCGAAGTAACCCTTGCGGTGCACGACCACGCGGTGCAGGGACTCGTACGCGTCGCCAGCAGCGAGCACTTCCGGGTGGATACGCAGCATGGCATCGACCTGCAGGTGTCCCCAGACGCGCACCATGGAGATCGAGCCTTGCGCGACGGTGTTCAAGATCGCGACGCCTAGCCGCTCGAAGGTCGCCAGCGGGTACCACGCTTGGTCATCGATGCTGCCCTTGAGGTAGCCCAGATCTTCCGGCTCCAGGTAGCGGTTCCAGTCGATGTCTTTGCGCGAACGGATCAAGCGTACGTAGTCGACAAACAGGGAACCGCGAACGTGCTTCAAAGCCAATTACTCCTCGAGGGCCAGCCCCACTGGCGGCCGAACCGAGGCAGCATAGCCCTCTCGTGGCACTCGAAGCAGCGGAAGTGACTGCGGTGCGCTGCCCACATCCTGCGCGGGTCCGTAGCTAGCTGCAGCCTATCACTGACTCCCTTCAAGGTTTCGCGGGTTTGGGGGTGAGGAGCGCCGAGTTATCACTGAATACGCCGCGGCTTTTCGTCAGGCAGGCAGACTGCGGCGAGTGGCGTTTCCGTGAGTCACCTCGCGGGGACGCTGCAAATTCGTCCTGCGGGAGTCGGCTGCCTGCTGGCGCTGATAGGTGCCCAGCCCGTGCGTCGACAACGAAGCCCTCGATGCTGAAGCCTCGACGGTGAGGCAAGTCCGCCACGACTGCGCACTCCATCACCCAGCGCTGCGCGCGTGCACCGATCGCCTTCCGAGCGTCGTTCGGCGCAGGTAAGCCTCCTCGCGTTGTTCCGTGCGGTATTGCGTCCAGACTCCAGCTGTCGTAAGCCGAAGCGTAGTGTCTACCCACGCATCCGACATCCTCGGCTCCTATGGGAGCCTGGTGCTCGCGCGCGCGGAGTCTGGCGCGCTGCGACTGGCGGGCCCTGATGACGCCGCGACGGGCGCGCAGCTCAGCGCCATCGAGCGCGCCCATGGCGCAATCGACTCGCCGTTCGTGCCGCGTCCACTTGCAGGCGGAAACGCGGATGGCCAGCGCTACCTGGAGCTCGACTGCAACGGCGCAAGTCTCCTCCCGGCGCTGATCGACGCTGCCACGGCGCGGGGCGCCAAGCTCTCCTATGCGGGCGCAATCGCCTTCAACGATCTGATGCTCGACGCGTTGGAGGCCGCCCACGCTGCGCCAGGCGGCCCCTACTGCTTGGGCGCCATGAGCTGGGACAACTTCGTCATCGATGGCGAGGGTGCGGTGTATCTCATCGGGTTCGGCGCGAACTTCCCACGGTTGAGTCCTCGCGGAATCACCGAGGCGCCGGAGCTCGTGCTTGGCACCGCTCCCTCACCCCCATCCGATGTGTATGTTGCCCACGCCATCATGCGATCGCTCTTGCCGTATGTGGAGCTGCACGAGATGTTCGAGCGGGCCAGGGGCATCGAAGGCGAGGTGCGCGAGCTGTTTGCATCCATCAGCTCTGCCGCCCTTGCGGCGGCGCCTGAAGCGCGCGTGTCCAGCATCCCAGAGCTGCGCGCACGTTACCGCGAGGTAAGGAGCGTCGTACAGGACCTCCCCGAAGGTGATCTCGGGGAGCTCGCTCAGTTCTTCGTTGGGCTCGCCGAGGGAGGCGACGTATTGCTCGTGGATCGGCAGACGCGGGTCGTGACCCTGGGACACCAGCGCATCGATCTGAGCAAGCAGCGCGCGCCCTGGGCCATCTTCGATTGCCTCGTGGAGCGGAGCTTCACCACGCTGGGGCCGCTCGCGGTGGATGCGCTGTTCGAGGTGGGCTGGCCCGGCGAAACCGCTCAGCCTGAAGCAGCTCGGGCGCGAGTCTACGTTGCTCTATCTTCGCTGCGAAAAGCCGGCCTCGGCGCGTGTATCCAGCGGCAAGACAGCGGCTGGGTGCTGAGCGTGCCCGTGCGCCTCGGCTGACGCGTTTTAGACAACCTTAGATTACGGGAGTGCGCCCATCGGGAAATTTCCCCCAAACCACGCGGCGCGGCGCCGCTCGTCCTGGAAGGAAAGTCTCATGTTCATCGACTCGATCAAGTTAGCCGCCTTCAGCCTACTCCTCGTGCCATCGGTGGCCTGCGTTGGACTGATGCCACCGCCTACCGCAACTCCCCAGGGAAATGAGGCGACTGGCGGGCAGAGCGCAGAAGAGGCCAGCGCGAGCGAAGCGACTGCCTCCGACGCCACGGCCTCCAACGCAAGCACACCCGAGGCAAATGCAGAGAGCGGGACCTACGTCCCCGAGGGAAAGACCTGGACCAAAGTCTCTCTCGCCGAGTGCTTACCCGTGTATCGCAGCTGCCTCGAGAACATGCCCGAGGAGGAGCGCGGCGATCTCGGAGTCCCGTACAAGCACCACCTGACGAGCCTCAAGTTCATGGAGTCAGGCAAGATGGATCAGGAGGTCGCGACCGGTAACTGCAACCTGTTCATGTACGCCTTCAAGCAAGCGAACAAGTGCTGAGCTCAGACGTCGACGCGCTCACCCGCGTTCATCTCGTACCCGCACCACGAGCCTTCTGAGTTGCGCGTTACAGCTCGAGCGCTTGGGGCTGCCACTCGAACTTCGAACCTAGCTTACCCAGCTGCGCAAACTCGTTGGCCCCCCAGCAATAGGCACCCTCGGCGTTCTCCACGCACACGTGGGCCCCGCCGACGCTGATTTGCTTCACGCCGTCGATCTGCGGGAATTGGAACTCTTCAGAGAACTCCGTATCCGGGAGCGCTGCACCGAGCTGCCCATAATCCGCTCGCCCAAAACACGCGACCTTGCCCGCGCCGTTCACGAAGCAGGCGAAGTCGTAGCCAGCTCCACCATCCACGATGTCGGTGGCTCCGGGGATCTCCACGACCTGACTCGGCACGACTTCGAACAGGAACTTGATGCCGCTGCAGCGCACCGTGTGGTCCTGCATCAACGCACACATCAAGCGATCGCGCATCGGGAGGATCCGCTCGACGCCTGATTCGAGCGTGGGCAGCTGCACGACCTCGAAGGGGTGAGGATCGTCGTACGAGTAGTCTTCCAGCGCCTCGTCGCCCCAGCACTTCACCGCGTGGCTCTCGGTGAGTGCGCACGCGCGGGCGTGGCCCACCTCGATCTGGATCACGCGCTCGCCGAAGCCGGGGATCAGCTCGGGCTCGGCGCTTGCTCCGTAGTTGCCGCTCGGCTGCAGGCCGTGCCCCGCAAAGCCCCAGCAATACACCTCGCCGTCCAGCGTCAGCGCACACGTGTTGAACTCGCCCGCATCCACCGCGGCGACTCGGCCGTCCAGGCTCTTCACGCGCAACGGTTGCTCGAAGTCGGAGACACCGCCGCCTCCCACCTGACCTTGATTGTTCATGCCCCAGCACCACACGGAGCGGTCCGCCGTCTGCGCGCACCAGTGGTAGCCGCCAGCACGCACGGCGGTCACTTCCCCGGGGATCTCGATGTTGCGCGGACTGACCTGCAGCGGCGGCGAGTAGTTCTCCAGCGAAAAATCGAGAGACCCCCAGCACTCGACCTCACCCGCTTTCAGTGCGCATGTACTCGCCGAACCCGCCACGAGAGCTAGCTCTGCCCCTTGTGGCTGCGTCGGCTCACCGCTCGACTCGCTCGTCAGCCCACCACACGACACGCACACCAGCGCCAGCGCTCCCCATCCCTTGGTCATGGGGCGATCCTAAACTATTCGCGTCCCCCGCTCCCGATTGGGCCCTCTCGTCACTACAAATGCGAGCAAACCATGGAACAGCTCAATTCCACTTCTTTGCTGCCGCGGCGCGCCCTGATGAAGGTGCCTCGCCAGCAGCGTTCGATCGAGATGGTGCACGCCATCCTCGATGCATCGCGACAGATCTTGCAGCGCGATGGACTCGCTGCGTTCACCACCAACCACGTGGCGGATGCCGCAGGGGTGAGCGTCGGCTCGTTGTATCAATACTTCCGCAACAAGGACGCGCTCTTGCTCGGCCTGGTGGAGCGCGGCCTGTTCGAAGCCCAAGACGCCGCGTGGAAATCCGAAGCGGTGCAGTCTGCCCAGAGCTTCGAGGAGGCACTCACCGTGCAGCTCCGGACGCTGATCGCACATTTGCGGCCACGCCGCGCGTCGTTGCGCGAGCTGCTGGGCGGCACCCCGTTGCTCTCGGAGACCGGTTTCATGGCCGCCGTCGAGGGCATGGTGATCGAGTGCCTGGGACGCCTCGAGTCGGCTCATGGTCGTTTGCCAGCGCCGCCCGCCGCACGTTTCGTCACGGTAAATGCGATGGCGTTCACCTTCTTGCGCTGGGTGACCGAGTCGCCAGCACACATCCGTGAAGAGGAGTTCGTCGACTCCGTGGTGCAGCTCGTCGTCAGCTTGCAGAAGGCGACGCTCGCTCGTGCGAGTTGAATGCGAGTAACAATCGTCTTCTATTGAAGGGCGAGGGAGGCGCATCACGGGCCTCCGGAAAGGCTGTCCATGACTCGCCCTGCACTCGCCATTGCGTCGATTTTTACCCTGTTCGTAGCCGGTTGCGGCGCTGATGACGGCACCACGGCCGAGACGCCCGAAGGACCTCAACTGAAGGTCGCCTGCGAGACGTCGCTGCCCTCGGCCGACGAACTGACCGGTCCGCTGGTGCTCGGCTTCATGCACCCGAACCCGAGTGAGCTCATCGTGCTGGACGCCCAGGTCAACGTCGCGGAGGACTCGAGCGAGCTCCAGATCACCATCGACGGCCCCGAGCGTTGCGGCCCCGCCCAGCACTTCGAGCCGCTGCCCCTGAACGCCGACGGCACCTTCTCGGCGAAGGACATCACGCTGAAGTTTCCCCGCGGCATCAACGACGACCGCGAAGAAGAGGCGCTCGTCGACCTGAGCGGCGGCTTCTGCTCCAGCGTCGGGTCGCTCCAGGGCAGCTACACCGGCACCGCCCTCACCCCCGAGGAAACGCCGATCGAAGGCCAGTGGTTCATCTCGCGCGTTACTGACGCCGCCAGTATCAAGCACACGTGTGCTGCTGCAGCGGAGTAGAAAATCAGTAGTTTGATTCAGCCAGCAACTGAGTGAACATCGGATAAACCAGAATCGTCGATCGCTGCCTTGAGCGATCGGCTCCCGAACGCACGGACGAACCAGAACAAAGCTCGCTTGGCGCGGTTGGAGCAGCATTCCCGCGCGCTCGGCGTATACCGCCGGAGCCATGAGACCACCCGCGTTCTCCTCTCCTTTCCGTGCGGTCTTCCGTCTAGGTCTGGGCCTATGTGCGCTCAGTCTCACCACCGCAGCATGCAGGGATGACCAGGCAGCGAGGCAGTCAGCCGCGAGCTCAGCCCTCGACTGCGCTGCGGGGACACCAACCAGCGCTGGGAGGCTCGAGGGACGCGAGCTGAATGGCGACACGGCCCTGCTAGCAGCGGCCAAGGGGCCTGACGGCTGGTTCTTGAGCGGCCTGATCGACGACTACCAGGTCAACGCCTGGTGCGACTCCTCCCTGGCCCCTGATCTGGCCCGCGCGCACATCACAGCGGGTTCCGGCGAACAACTCTGCGTGGATACTCTGAGCTGGGGCAACGATGTGAAGTTCTTCGACCCCGAGGCACCGAGCATCTCTTTCTCGGGCCTGAGCACGCTGGGCTCGTGCGCTGACGTCCAGGGTCCGACCTCAACCCTGCACTTTTGCGAGTCGCTCGCCGACGCCGAGGAGTTACCGGAGGGCTGCATCCCCCGCGCGACGCACCTCTGGGGCGAAGTGAACGACGTCGACTTCGAGGAAGAAGAGCAGCGCGGCCTCGGTACGAGTTACTCGAGCGGCAACGCAGACTCCGTAGACACCTATTTCACTGGCGGTGGCCGTCTGTTCCTGCAGCGTCACCCCCCCACCGCCAACCCCGGCTTCCTCCGCCTGGAACGCGACGGCGCCATGACCGTGTACTGCGTACGCCGCTACCGCGACGAATCCCCCAACGACGAACGCGTACTTCGACTCAGCCTTGAAGTCACCGAGCTGGGTAGTTGCCCTGGGGCAACGCTAGCAGGCGAAGTCGCCGCGTGTTTCTTCTAGTTTGGGGGTGAGGAGCACCGGACGTCCGGTTCAATCCCCAGTCCGCGCCGCACGGTCACCAAACGCGACTCGCCCAATGGGCGCCTCCCGACATAACCTTCCCGAGATGCAGCGTTTTCCCTTTCAATCATTCCGCACGGTCTCCGCCCTGGGCGCGCTCTCCCTCGTCACACTCCTGGCGAGCGCGTGCAGCAGCAGCGACAGCATCAGCGTGGCGAGCACGAACAATCTCGACTGCTCTGAGCAGAGCCACGTCAGCGCCGGGACGCTCGAGGGTCACAACCTGCGCGGCGAAGCAGGCCTGCTCCACGCGCGCCAGGGGGACAACTGGGAGCTCGAGGGCATGCTCGACGACTTCTACTTCACGGCGACTCGCTCGCTGACCGAAGACGTCGCCGTCGGAACCGCCCACTTCACCTCCAACACCACGGCAGAACAAATCTGCGTGGCAAAGGCTGAGTGGGTTGAACCTGCCCAGCTGCTCCGTCCAGGCGGATCCGCAGTGCTCTTCTCTGGCTTCAGCACCCTCGGCTCCTGCGCCAACGCCGACGGCCCGACGCAGAAGCTCAACTTCTGCTCTACCTACCTGGAAAGTGGCTCAGCCAACTGCGGTCCCGCGGAGACCCGCATCTACGGCGAGCTCGACGGCACTCCCATCGACGAGCGCCGCCAGTGGCTTTCCCAGCGCCAGCACGCATCGGAGCGTACCGACTCACTGGACACCCACTTCGTCGGCGGCGGTCGCCTCGCGTACGTCAAGCCGTCAAACGGCAGCT
>JAWKRD010000053.1:0-51413 GCA_041389805.1 Polyangiaceae bacterium
AGTCCATCCGCAAACGGCTTCGCAGCTAGGCCGATCAGCGCAGCCGCGGTCACGAACAGCCCAACCACCGTGCCTCGCCGCATGCGCGTGGGGAGCTCGGCAAGGACGGCGGGCAGCCCGTGCAGTTCAGGCTCCTCATTCTCTTGGTGTGACGTTCGCCACAGGTACCCTGCAAACAACGCCAGCAGGATCACGGCATCCGTCAAACTCAGGTGAGACTTCAGGGGGATAGTGATGGCGTACACGCCGGCGACGAGCAGGAAGCCCAGCTCTAGGCGGCGGCGTGGGTGCAGCACCACAGGCCGTACGCTTTCCTTTCGCTTGCGCAGACCGAGCGCAAACAACAGGACGACGAGCGGCCAGCCAACGCCAATCAGGAGTCGATTGCTCCCCGTCATGTTCGCTGCCGCGTACGCTGCGTACTCAGGTCGTGTGCCCGCGGAGTATGCGAAGTAAAGATCAACCGCGTATTCAGGCAGAACGGCGATCAACGCGAGGATGGCCGTCGCGAAGCTCGCGGAGATGTCGACTTGAGCGACCTCCGCGGCCCACGCGAGTAGGAACGATGCCGCAACCACAGCCGCGCCAAACACCAGAACGCTCGGCAATGGTGGGAGGTGCGAGCCGGAGAGCCTCACCCAAAGACTGGGCAAGGCCACGGCGACGGCCAGTGCGATTTTCCACGACTGTTTGGGCATTCGGCTACTCCTCGGAAGGCCGAATGTCCTGCTTGGGAAGGGATACAAGACATTCGGCCAGGCTTTTTTCCCTGGTCGAAGGTCTCGTTCGCCTCGTTCGAGGTGAAGGACCGGGCGCGTAGCGCCAGTGTGTCGATCCTCCTCGTCACTGATGTGACGGAACTACTCCCCTTGCGGTGAGTTGCTTTGTACGTCCCAGGCGGGCCTAGCGCAAGGCGCGAGTGCGTCTGGGGCGGAGGATGCCTGAACTGTCCAGCTCCCGTGGCGCCGGTACGAGGCGCTCAGCCGATGTTGGTGGTTCCGCGAGCCGCTTCGCGTGTGGCGTAGAATTCCACGCGGCCACACTCAACGCAGCGATAGGCGTCGAGAGCAAGCGGCGTTTCACCGGTCGTGTCGATACCCCCGCCGCTGAGCGCGGCGATGACACCCTTGCGGCGACGCAACACACCCCGAACCCAAACGGTTGCCCAAATCAGTGGCGGACGGACTTGTTCGCCAGCATCAGGAATGTAGCCCGCCTCGAGCTCGCCACCACACGCCGCACAGTTCGAGGGAGCATTGCTCTGCCTAATCATGATCGTTCGGCTCTAGCTCAAAATAGCGCGTTCGTTCCAGCGGCGTGTAGTCACTGTATCGAACGGAGTCGATGTGCAGCGAGACCACCGTTTTCGCCTCGGTGGGTGGCGTCAAGGGACTCGCACCGCTGCGTCGGGAGTGATGGGGGAGCAGTAGCGCACGCCTCACTGCACCGTACGCCTCTTTCCGATTTCCGTTGGTTTAGAAGGCGAACGGAACAGATGCCCCATGATTGCCATGTGGTAATTACGGGTGAGGTTTGCGCAAACACTGTTCGCGTTAGTGCCCTGCCGCCGATCCATCCAGCTCGTTGGTCGCGGAGCAGGTTCACTGTCCGCGCGACTTTTTCGGACAGAGCGTCGCGGCGGCCCGCAGCCAATCGTTCCCGGTCAGAAGCGCTCCTCAGCCTCGCGTTCCTCGTCGCTTATCGCCATCTCCTCGAGTGTCCGCGCCCCTTGAATCGCCCACGCTCTGAGTTTTGGTAGTTTGGTCTTGCCAGCAGCCTCTGACAGCGCTGCCGCTAACTGTCGCCAGTGGGTGGATGCGGGTCCCGACCAACTCCCTGACATGTACTCGCCTAGGAATGAGCCAGCGACCTCACGGAGGTCAGCGTAGGCTCCGAGTATCCGCGACTGTGTCGACCGGTCATCGGAGAAATCCTTTCGCATGAGCCAGCAACTCGACGCACAACTACATCGAGTCTCTTGGGGGCAATCGACAACGCCACGCCGATCCACTCTCCTGTTCATGGTTTCGTCCCTTGGCCTCGGGAATGCCCAATTCTCATTGGCGGTCGCAGATGCCGAGCGCTCGGCGAATCGTAAGCGTAACTCAGTGCGCCGTCCCCCTACCCTTCAGGCAACTCCCGCTCATGGGGGAAGCGACCGTCGCCCAAGTAGTCGAGCTCCTCGGCGGTGGACTTACGGCCCAAGATCGCATTTCGATGGGGGTAGCGCCCGAAGCGCTCGAGCACCTTGAGGTGCTCGCGAGGTTGCTGTGCGGAAAATTGAAACATCGGGCGCAACGCCTCCGGTGCCTCGCGTACCAATGCATCACTGAGCTGGATCGAACGCTGCATGCGTTGCACCACATCGGGACCCTCGTTGTGACCGATGGCGATCACCACGAACATCTTGTGGCAAACAGACGGGAGCCGCTCGAAGTGTCCGTTCTCGAGCGCCTCGAGCGCCAACGCGCAGGCCTTCGGATCTTGTGCGTAAGCGGCGAGAGTGCCGCGGTAGACCGAACGCGTGAACTGATCCAAGAGCAAAATCAGCGCCAGTCGTCCGAGCGGTGTGGCCGCCCAATCATCGAACTCGCCCGAAACCGCTCGCTCCACGTGCGCGGCGAAGCGGCTGCAGATCGCGTCCGTCGCGCCGCCGCGCATCCACCACATGACTTGATCACGGAAGGTGTCGGGAGTGCTGGGGAGGGGCTCTGGAAACCAGAACTCGAGCACCTCCCGACACGCATCGCTCTCCCCCCCTGCATCGGCCAAGCAGTCATTCTGACAGCTGATGACTCAAACCGACAGCATCGACCGCCCGCGTCGCTGCGGGCTCAGAATCCTGTTGAACCGCTGGCGAGTTTGAGGTTTCAGCTGCGCGCTTCACGATCGGCACGTTACGAACGCACAGCAGCGCGTCCGCAACCTGACGACAGGTACCAAAGTAGTACCCGCGCACGTCGTCCGCGTGCCCTCGACACACATCTAGATCTGCCGGTTCGCTCCCGTCGCCATCTTGCATTCCATAGATGGCGTAACCGTCTAGCGCGTAGCGGGGTCCACGTCGGGTCTCGCAGCGGCTTGGCAACTGTCCTGAGTGTCGGTGACGTGCACCTTTCCAGTGTCTGCGTCGTACAGCTGCCACTCGGGATCATTGTACGTTGGCGTCGAACAAAGACGCATCGACCCCGGGCTCTCGCTGCCGGACAGACAGTTGGCCTCTCCCCAGCCGATCCTTGGCTCAGGTGGTCCGAGAATAGCGCCCACGGTTTTCCGACCGCGCGGCAACAAGATCGACTGAGCTCTGTGCCCGCGTGCAAGCGGCGTCCACATAACCGCAAAACAAGCTGCGCAGACGCCGTCGGGTGCATGGCACGGTGCTTGCTCCTTCTGAGCGCAATGAACCGCTTCGTCCGAAGGTTTGGCTGGTGTGCTAGTCCCGAATCAAGCGCTTGCATGACACGAAATGGGCTCGCCGGCGCTCGGTCCAAGCCGGCGTGCGGTGGGCGCAGCTTGCCGCCGCAACCGGACGGGCTGCCGATGAAAGCCTTGGTTGTGGAGGAGTTCATGTGTTTCCGTATGGTTGGGTGTTCAGACAGGATCAAGGCTGGGCACCATCGCGTCAGCCTTGGAGTTCGGTCACAGAGGCTGTCTTGGACCTGCAGCAGCGCGGCGACATCCGGACGCCACCCGAGCAAGCGAAAAACTCGGGAGCGCCCATTGCACCAAGATCTGCGCGGGGATGAGGATCAGAAGCGATTGACGAAGGATCGGAACGCCATCGTGAGGATCCGTTGTGTCGTGGCTTGCGCCTTCTTCGATGATCGTGAGGCTGGAGCAACCCGAACCACGCCTTGAGCGACCAAGCCAGAAGCGATCACCATGTACGCCCAGTTTGCGTTGAGGGTGTTGAGCCGGTGCGTGGAGCGCTCGTACGCCCGTCTTGAGCTGGCTGATGATGTTTCCTGCTGGCAACGCAAATTGACTCGGTAACGACTTCGGCCTGAGTCATCTCCAGGTCGTTGGTGACGTAGAAAAAGTGTGAAGTCCGTGCTGAGCGAGAGCTGCCGCGCTCCTCGGTAGTCATCTTGCGCTGACGACGCAGTACTCACGCTTCGCCTTCGCGGGTTTGTGCAGAAACTCCGCGATTGTCTTCTATCGAGGCGCTTGTTAGAGGTACCCGCGCTCTGTGACGATCGCTTGCTTCACTCGTGGCTGCTTCGCGCGTGATTCCTTGCGGATAAATGCTTGGTCCGCCTTTCGCGCGAGGTCCGCGTAGTCGCAAGCTCTATGTTTTCTGCTCGTTCGACGAACTGCGGGCTGGCATCGTAGACGAAGCGGACGCCGTCTTCGTGCCAGCGATCCAGGTGCGCGGTTTGCGTGAAGTCCGTGTCGCCTCGCAGGAGCGTCGCTGAAAGCCCGCTTGACGTACCAGATCGATGGCGCGATCAGGTAGGCAGCTGCGCCGTCGTGTGAGGGTCAGTTGCCAGGTCGGTTGATGATGAACAGCGGCTCCTGCGTGTTGGCGAGGAGACGAGCAGCGGATGGTAGCCCCACCTTTGTAGGAGACGTCCATCCCCTCCTTGCACACCCCGTCGTGCTCAGGATGGTCCCGTCAACGTCGATCCGAGCGGTGTTTTCGCGACGCAGGTGCGCTCGCTTCCGCACTGCCACGCGGATACGATTCACGTGTCCATGAGCTGCTGGATGTCTGCCTCCGCGAAGCGGCGGCGGCAGAAGTCGCCAGCCGTCGTGGGGTCGGGATGGCCCGCGCCCCGAGTGCGCGGAGGAACGCGATGTCGTTGCGTCGCGGCTCCATTCATCATCCGGCACACGCAACCGCCGCACAGCAGGTTGTACGCGATGTTGAACATGGTCGGACTCGCGGTAGGGCCGGTGGCGATACCAGAGGATCTTCAACTCGCGATCGATGGCACGGGGCAAACCGACAGCGTGCGCAACTGATGCATGACGCCGATGCCGCCGCAGAGGATCGCCTCGGCGCGTTGGCTCGCTTCGTAGCGCCAGCCGATCTGTGGCGAACTCAGGCCGCTCGAGGCGGGGCCGAGCACCACCGTGAAGCGCGCGGAGCCGCGCAGCGATTTTCTCTCTTTCACTCATGAAACCCATATGGCTAGCGTCACGCAACCCCGCAAAACAAGCTGCGCAGACGCCGTCGGGTGCATGGCACGGTGCTTGCTCCTTCTGAGCGCAATGAACCGCTTCGTCCGAAGGTTTGGCTGGTGTGTGCTAGTGGGCCTCGCCGCCTGCGGGGGAGCAGTCGATTCGGACAGTAATGATAGCCCGACACCAATGGGCTCGGGCGGCTCCTCCGGTTCCGCAGGGCAGTCGTCTGGCGGCGCCGCCAGCGGCGGGAGATCGGCGGTTGGCGGGACCTCGGCGGTTGGCGGGAGCTCGACTGTGGGCGGGAGCTCGGCGGTTGGCGGAGGCGGTGGAGCCCCGAATGACCCAAGCGGATTCGAGCGGGTGGTGGCATGCGCGAAGCCAGTAGATCTCGAAGCCCACTTATGGGCGGAGAAGGCCTCCAACGGGTACTCTGATGCGAACTACAACCAGTTCCTGAGCGCGCTGCGCGATCGCATCCCTGGCGCCTACGTCCTCCACCGAACGCTAGTGATCCAGGAGGACCCCATCGGTGGTCGAGATGACGTGTTCGTCGTGCGCTCCGACGGCCAAGTGATCTACGCGAACTCCAACTCCGCAGCTGTGCGGCTGTGCGCGCTGGAAAACCCGACCATCATTCAAGAGTGCATCGACACTGCGAGCCCGCTCAAGTGCTCGCCAATCGACGATCTGTAATCGCTACCGCTGTTGGAGGCCTGCAGCCTGGCGACACTCGCAGATTGCTCTTCACTAGGGGACTAACTCGGCCGCGCTAGCCCGAGAAGCTTAGATGTAACGCAAGTCTCGACGCGAACTTCGGATCTTGGGCAAACTCAGGCCCATGGCGAAGAAGCCCACACGCAAGACGCTGCCCGAGAACCTCGATGAGCTGTTGGAGGCCGCCGACGCAAGTGGCGACTACGGCACAGCCCATGCAGCCCTCGACGAGTGCTTGCCCGATGCACGCGGAGGCTACAGCAAGGGGACGCTGCTGATGAACGGCGGGTGCACGATCGAGCTCGCACGTTGGGCGATTGCGCGCGGAACCAACGTGAACGCTGGCGACACGTACGGTGATACTCCTCTCCACGCGAGCGCCCGTGCGCGCTATCGTCACAAGCTAGCGCCCGCACAGCTGATCGAGCTTGGCGCCGACGTCCACCGCGCCAATAGCAGCGGCCTGACTCCGCTGCATTCGGCAGCGGACGGCAAACATATCGACGCGGTAAGGGTGCTGCTCGAACACGGCGTCGACGTGAACTCGAGGGACAGGCAAGAACACACGCCGCTGGAGTATGCGCTTCAGCGGATGAGCAACATCGACTTGACTGCCATGGTACCGGTCGCCCAAGCGCTGCTGGACGCCGGAGCGACGGTTTCTCCGGAAGCGCAGGAGTTCGTCAAACGCGCCGCGGAGACGTTTGAGTTTCACCGTGCTCGCTTTGCCGCAGACAAGGTCGAAGAGACTGCCGCCGCGTCACATCAGCTTTGCGCGATGTTCGGCGTCGAGCCCCCTGCCAGACGCGTCATGCACGACGGCAAGTCTCCAATTGTGACGAAGGCAAAGACGATCGGCGCACGCCACAAGGAGCTATGGGACAGCCTCGTCCCTTCACGCGGCGCTTGCGAGACCCTACAAGGCGAAGTCATCCGCATTTCCGGACGGATACCGGATGAGTGGTACCGCAACGGCGGAGCCAACTGGGACCAGGACTACGCCGCGATGGCGCAAGCGTTTCTGGGCTATGTTTCCTCGCATCACTCGCTGCCAACCACCGACATCGCCGCTTGTAAGCAGGTGATCCACAACCTCAAGCGGGACCCCGACAGCAGCGAGCGCCTGATGGATTGGGCCGTGCAGTGGGTCGAGCTGAATTCGCAACCCATTGCGCTCCCGCCCCCGGCCTACAAGCGCTAGCGGCGAGGGCTCACTCGAGATTTTCGAGGAAGCTCTCACACAGCGCACGCTCCTCTACGTAGGCCGAGTTCATCGATGCATCGAACGCCCACTGCCGTGCGAGCCCAGCGAGGAATGGGTCGTCGGCGATGCGAGCGTAGAACAGGCGCGCCTGGTTGAGTTCACCCCTGACCAGAGCTGGCTGAATTGCCGCAAGATAGATCCAAGGCTCGTGGTGTCGTGACGCGCGCCGCCGGAGCGGCCTCAAGACTAGCTCCCGAATCGTGGACATATAGTGCCAGGCCGAGTGAGACGGATGTCCCAGCGCGGTCAGCTTGATCGCCTCTGAGTAGAAACGGGCTCGGTCTTCAGGCCACAGGTCAGTGTTCTCCTCCACGTCTCGGTCCTCCGAGAGTGCCTCCCAATAGGCGGCGAATGCGGCACCGGCCCGCTCGAGTTCCTCCTCATCCAGCTGCTGGCCGTCGCGCACCTTGAGCAACAGCTGGTCCAGCAACTCGCTGGTGTGCGCCAGCTCAACATCGACCGGGTCGGTCCGCCCGAAAAGCCTGCTCATCCAGCCCATGACTCTCTCCTAGTGGGGGGGAGGAGCGGAGTCGAGCGGTGAGCTCAATACAGGGAGAAATGCGAGTGGCTCGGCGAGCATCGGGGCGGCGCCGAGTACGCCTAGCGAACCTCAGACGAAGCACCGGTCTTTGGAGAGAC
This sequence comes from Polyangiaceae bacterium, assembly GCA_041389805.1. Taxonomy (GTDB): domain Bacteria; phylum Myxococcota_A; class Polyangia; order Polyangiales; family Polyangiaceae; genus JAHBVY01. Next base: position 7,745 of record JAWKRD010000053.1, read on the forward strand.
ATTTCCCCCTGGATTCAAGTTCAAGTCAGCCTCTGACCGACCAACTGTCCCTCACCACAGACTCCACAACCCACAAGTTGCGCAGACACGCCCCCGAGCGCGGAGAAAGCGAGCACCCCCACACATCATCTCATTTCCGTAAGGAGATATTTGAGCGAGTTTCAAGACCGAAACTGGATCAAAATCTGTCACCCATGGGGCCAGATGTGTGGGCAAACAACCCGACCTCGAGTTCATACACCCCATCTTCCAACATCGCGGCCTCGCTATCGGCGTCGTGTATCCGCCGTCCGGACAGCAAGCGAAACGCCGTGGCGCCGAGGGCGAACAGATCGGTGCGGCCATCGATCTCACTGCGTTTCCCCATGGCTTGCTCGGAGGACATATACGGCAGTGTCCCCATCGCGATGCCGGTGCGGGTGCGCACCTCGCTAGGCAAGCCGTCGGTGAAGCGAGCGAGCCCGAAGTCGAGCACCTTTATCCGGCCTTCAGAGGTGATGAACAAATTGTCTGGCTTCAGATCGCGATGCACGATGCCGCGGGAGTGCGCAACGACGAGCACATCCAAGGTCTGATCGAGGATGTCGAGCACCTCGTCGGTCGACAGCTTGCCTCGCGCCTTGCGCGCGTCGAGGGACTCGCCTTCCAGCAACTCCATGACGAGGTACGCTGTCTCGTCATTCTCCACCGTCGCGCAGTCGAGCACGCGAACGGCGCCAGGGTGCTCGACGGCGTTAGCAGCGAGCCCTTCTCGCAAGAAGCGTTCACGGATCTCCCCGTGAATCGCCTGCTCCTCGTGCAACACCTTGAGTGCGGCCAGCGTCCCGTCCGCTCCCCGAGCAGCGTAGACCGCCGCCATGCCGCCCACCCCCAAGCACGCGTTCGAGCTTCCACCCTCCAACGGTGGAGCCGACGCGCTTTGCGGCGCGGACTTCTTCAGGGCTCGCTGCCACGGGAACTGAGGATACCGATTGGAGTGCCCCTTTCCTACGTGGGCAAATGTAGGCCGGCGGAACCGCTACGATTCATGGGGTTTCCCCGAAAGACCGCCACTCCTGGCCGCTTTCCAAGGGACGGTTCGCTCGCCCCAGTCTGGACGCCTCCCCCCCACGGCGCCGCGACCAAACATTTTCCACGCGGCATTTTTTTCGCGTCCCTGAGTTCTTCGCGACATCGCGCGCCGCTTCCTACGTTCGTTGCTCCCGCGGTCGACGTGAACGAGTGACGACGGCTTCTCGTGGGTGGGGCGACCTAGGCCTGGGCGCCCCTCCGAAGCCTCATGAGTCGCAATTTTTCGATCGCGCACGGAACCAGCAGCTGAGACACGCGACGCGCCTCAATTCCCTTGCAGCGCTCCTCTCCCCCCCACCATCATGCGCTGGATGAACAAGACCGTCCGCGTTGGTGCGAAGCTGGGAGTGCTGTTCGCCGCGCTCATAGCTTGCAAAGAGAACAAGGAACCTCCCGCCGGCAGCGCCACGCCACCGGTACCTGCGGCGGTCGACACGTCGACGAACACCGCGGCGACCGCAGCTCAGCCGGCTCCGGCGGAACCCGCCGCGACGCCTCAGGCGGCAGCAGCTCAGCCTGCCGCAGCTCAGCCAGTCACGCGCCCGCAGATAGCGAACGGCAGCGTCCAAGCCGGGCGGCTAGGTGAGAACAGTCCTTGGTTCGACAGCTTCAGCTATGCGTATCCAAGCGGCGCTCCTCAGGGCGCCAGCTGGGCCGACGCGCGGCGGGCCTGCCAGGGCGCTGGCATGGATCTGTGCACCGAGGACCAGTGGGCGCTCGCTTGCCGCGCGGATTCATCCGTCGGCAACGCCCAGAGCTGGACGGCGTCCTACGACTCGGGCACCAGCTGGGTCGTTCGAGGGGGTGAGGGATGCGCCGCAAAGTCCTCGGACGCGGAGACATCCAAGGCTGCGGCGCGCATCGGCTTGTGCTGCGACCGGCGTGCAGGGATCTCCGGCGCACGGTCCGACGCACTCTCCAAGACCGCGAGTGTCTACATCAAGCTGGTGGAGGACGCGCTCAACTCAGGCTCCGCGGATTCGGTCAGCCGCCTCCTCGCGGACGAAGTCTTGCTCATGAAGACCCGCACCACTGCGGACAAGGCCAGAGCGTTCCTCGCGAGCGATCTGCAGCGCTGGCCGACCATGAACCGCCGCTTCACGAACTGCACAGCGGACATCGGCGGCACCAGCGGCAGCTTCGAGTGCGACATCCTCATGACTCGTATCCCTGCGGGAACAACCACCGCGGAGCTGTCGGTGTTTCGCGGCAAGTATGCGTACGGACCGCCAGCGAACAAGTACAACGTGTTCGAGGAGCCGCTAACGGTCAAGCGACCGTGGGGGAGCCTGTAGTAGCACGTGGTTTCTCCGCGACGATGCGCCAGTTCAGGTCCGCGATCTTCGCCTTCTCGGCGTCGGTCCACGCCTGACCGCCAGCCTGCAATAGCTCGAGCGACTCTTCTACCCAGGCGGGCATCAGGCGTAGCGCTTGCAGAGCACGTACTCCACGCCGAGCGTTCAGGATCAGGTCACGCTTCTGTTCGCAGAGCGGCCACGCTTCGCTCTTCGAAGGAGCGGAGAGCAGAATGGTGAACCCCGCTTGTTCGAGCGCGGCGCAGACGTCAGCGGGGTACATCGAGTGAGTCGCCGCCAGTGTCGGCAGGTAGAGCCGATGGAGCGCGATGTGCTCTGGGTTGTCCCAGTCGAAGTAGGGCGTGAGCAGGTACTCCGAACACGCGTAGCGTGCGCCAGGTTTCAGCACGCGGAACATCTCCCGTGCCATGGAGAGCAGCTCGGTTCGCTTGAAGAAGGGCCACACCGCTTGAAACGAAAAGCACCCGTCAAACTGCTCCGACGGGTAGTCGAGTGGCGAGTGGTGATCGCCAACTTGAAACTGTAGCTGCGCCGTCATGCCACAGGTCTGCGCCCAGCCTTTCGCGTGGCGGACCTGTTCTGGATCGATGTTGTAGCCCGAGACTTTACCACCCGTGATCGATGCGAAGTGGTGGGCGATGCGCCCCCTGCCACACCCCATATCCAGCAGGTGCGACTCACCTGGTGTCGCGAGATTTAGTTCCGCGAGGATCGCGCGTTCGCACAGGAGCTGATTTCCGTAGAGTCCTTGGGTCTCGTCCAGCTGGGGCGGGATGTACAGCTTCTCTAAGTCGAAGACCGACAGCAGGTTGTTCAAGACCTTGTAGTACGCGGCGACCGCTCGCGTCTCGTCCGCGGTGTCGGTCTCTTCACCTTGCTGCATGCGCTGAAAGAAGCGGTAAGCATCGATGCAAGCCTGCTTGTCTGCTTCCGGCAGCACCGCGAGGCGCCTGAGGCCTTCCACCGCGGTCTTCACTCGATACCAACGCTGCATGGCTCCCCTAGGTACAACGCTGCTTGCGAGGAACCTAGGGTATGCCGCGCCAACGTCAGTACTGGTCGAGCAAGTAGCGCACGAGATCCGTCGACGTCACGATGCCTTGCAGGCGGTCTTCTGCGTCGACGACAGGCAGCGCGTGGAAGCTACCACCTGCCAGCACGCCTGCGGCGTCGCGCACGGTGTCAGTAGTCTTCAGCTTGCGCAGGTCCTTGCACATGATGCCCTCGATCGTGAACTGCTGGTCCAGGTAAGCATCCATCGCGCGATCATCCGCGCCAACCCCCTCGACTCGAATCGCGAGCAAGTCAGATGCCGACACCATGCCGAGCAGCTTGTCTCCCGAGACGACGGGGACGTGGTGAAACCGGTTCTCGGTCATCAAGCGTCGCACATCGCTGACGTTCTGCCGCGTGTGCACCGTCGCGGGGTTCTTGGTCATGAGGTGCGAGATGGGGTCGTTCTTCTTCATGGTTCCCCGAGCAGTGCAACTCTCGAGCCGTTCCCAGGAAGTCTAGGAGTTAAGCGCACAACGTGGGTCTGCTACGCTTCATGCATGTCGAAGGGCGAAAACACCTCAGACGGGCACACCAGCGAACGAAATTCGTGCGCGGAAACGGCGCTGCTCAGGGGCGAACCGCCAGAGGAAACCGCGGCCCCCCGGGTGAACGTCGACGCACGCCCTCGCAAGGCGGCGGGCATGCCGGCCATCCTCTCGACCCTGAGGCACGGCCTGCGCGAGATGGGCTTCGATCGGTCACTACGCGCGTTCTTGCAGGTGAATCAAGAAGACGGTTTCGACTGCCAGAGCTGCGCGTGGCCAAGCCCCGACCAGAAGCGCAAGGTCGCCGAGTTTTGCGAAAACGGCGCGAAGGCCATCGCCGACGAGTTGACCCGCGACACGCTGACTCCTGAGTTCTTCGCGCAGCACTCCATCGCCAGCTTGATCGAGCGCTCTGACTACTGGCTGAACAAGCAAGGGCGCCTCACTCACCCCATGTTCAAGCGCAACGGGGGCACCCACTTCGAGCCGGTCTCGTGGAGCGCGGCGTTCACCCTCGTCGGACAACGCCTGAAGTCCTTGGCATCACCGGATGAAGCCATCTTCTACACCTCCGGCAAGACCGTGAACGAAGCGGCCTTCCTGTTCCAGTTGCTCGCCCGTCAGCTCGGCACGAACAACCTGCCGGACTGTTCCAATATGTGCCACGAGGCGTCCGGAACCGCGCTCACGGAAACGATTGGCATCGGCAAGGGCACCGTCACCCTCGAGGACTTCGAGCGCTGCGACACGATCGTGATCATCGGCAACAACCCAGGCACGAATCACCCCCGCATGCTCACCACGCTCGAAGCGGCGAAGCACCGCGGCGCCACCATCATCGCGATCAACCCCATGCCGGAGACCGGCCTGATGCGTGTGGTGAACCCGAACCCCCAGGACTACTCGAACCCGCTCAAGCTCCCGTTGGCCTTGATCGGCCAGGGCACGCCGCTCACCGACCTACACGTCCCGGTGCGCGTGAACGGAGACGCTGCCTTGATGCAGGGGATCCTCAAGGCACTGCTCGCACTCGAGAAGCAAGCGCCCGGCAGTGTCGTCGACCGCGACTTCATCGAACAGCACACCAGCGGCTGGGAAGCTTTCGCCACCGGGGTGGAGCACACGCCCTGGAGCGACATCGTCGAAAACAGCGGCGTCAGTCGCGAACAGATCGAACAGGTCGCAGCGATCATCGGCCGCGGAAAGCGCATGATCATCTTGTGGTGCCTGGGGCTGACTCAGCATCCAAACGGGGTCGACAACGTCAAGCAGCTGATAAACCTTCTGCTCCTTGGCGGCCACATGGGGCGAGAAGGCGCCGGCGCGTGTTGCGTGCGTGGGCATAGCAACGTGCAGGGCGACCGGACCATGGGGATCTGGGAGCGACCCACCGAGTGCTTCCTCGCGGCACTAGAGACAGAAATGGGGATCGCGGCTCCGCGCGGCGCGGGGGTCAACGCCGTGCACACGCTGCACGAGATGCACGCTGGTCGCACCAAAGTCTTCTTCGCCATCAGCGGCAACCTGCTCTCGGCGGCGCCAGATACCCACTTCAGTACCGAAGCGTTCAGGCGTTGCCCGTTGGTGGTGCATGTCTCCACCAAGCTCCATCGCGGGCACCTGTTTGGTGGCGAAGAGGCGCTGATCTTGCCGGTCCTGGGCCGCGCCGAGCGGGTGTATCACCACGGAAAGCTGCAGCTCTCCAGCGTGGAAGACTCGATGGGCATCGTCAACCCCAGTAGGGGTCGCGAGGAACCCGTCGCTGAAGGCCTGCGCAGCGACACGGAGATCATCGTGCGCATCGCCCAGGCGACGTTCGGAAAGTCTGGCCCCGTAGACTGGGAGTCGCTCCTGGATCACGACAAGGTGCGTGAGCATATCTCGCGGGTGATCCCCGGTTTCGAAGACTTCAACCAGCGCCTCGCCCGGGGTCACTTCTACCTGCCGAACGCCGCCAAGCAGCGCAACTTCAACACCGCTAGCGGCAAGGCGCAGTTCTCCGTCTGCCCGATCCCGAACCACGACTTGCAGCCCGGCGAGCTATTGATGACAACGGTACGCAGCCACGATCAGTTCAACACCGTCGTCTACGGCATGGACGATCGCTACCGCGGGGTGTGGGGAGGCCGCCGCGTGCTCTTCGTCAACCCGGACGACTTGAAGGAGCTTCGCCTGAACGACGGCCAGCTGGTGGACATCACGAGCCACTTTCGGGGTCAGCGGCGCAAGGTCTCGCGCTTCCGCCTGGTCGCCTACCCGATCGCGAGGAAGAGCGCCGCGAGCTACTTCCCTGAGGCCAATCCGCTGGTAGCCGTCGGTGACGTCGACCCGAACTGCAATCAACCCGCACACAAGTGTGTGCGCATCACGCTCACTCCCTCTGAAGACAGCGCGAGCTGAGTCCTCTGAGTAGCCCCCAGCAGTTTTTCCTGGGGGGGAGGTCAGGCGTCTCCCGCCCCAGCTTCCTTCAAGGCGCCCAAATGCCGCCCGGAAATACGCGGGTAGACGAGTTCAAACAGCGTCGCGATACCGACCAATCCAACGAGCACCCACAGCGCTTGCGGCTCCGTCGAGTACGTGTGCCACAAGAGCGCGCCCAACGCCCCAACGCAGGCCAGCGTGGCGATGGCGCAGACCACACGTTTGGCCCCGATCGAAGACCCAAGGCGGAATGCCGCAGCGTTGACCGCCGCAAACAGGATGAGAAAGCCGGCGCTACCAAGGATCGCGATTGCATTGAGATCCACCAGGTTCGCGAGCAGGCTAGATAGCAGCGCCGTCAAGGCGACCCCATCCAGGGGACGCGACCAAGTCTTCTTCTCAAACACCTTGGGGAGCTCGCCGTCCTTAGCCAGCGCGTAGCCAAGGCGCGCGTTCCCGTACACCGTCGCGTTGATGGCAGAGAGCGTTGCCAGCAACGCCGAGACCGCGACGATCACGAAACCGACATGCCCCAGCGACGGCTCCGCGGCAGCGGCTAGAGCGTAGTCTTCGGCTCGTGCGATCTTCGCGGCTGGCAACGAGCCGACCGTGACGATTGACACGAGGATATACAACACGACGACGAAGCCCACCGAGAGGTAGAACGCCCGTGGCAGTGTCTTCGCCGGGTCCTTCACGTCTTCCGCGGCGTTCGCGATCAGCTCAAAGCCTTCGTACGCGACGAAGATCGTCATCCCCGCCATCACCAAGGACAGCGGATCCGCCCAGTTCGAGACAGCAAGCCGCGATGTGTCCACGTCCTTCGCGCCAGCTACGATCACCAGCGCGAGCAGCGCGAGCTTGATCACCACGATGGCCGTCTCCGACTTGCTGACAATCGAGGAGTTCAACACGTTGATCACCGAGGGCACCACGATGGCAGTGGTGACCAGCACGTGGCTCAACCATGCTGGCTTCTCAGCGAAGAACGTCAACGCGTAGGAACCGAAGGCCGACGCGTAGAGCGCAATCGTCACCAGGTAGCTCAGCCACAGCATCGAGTTCAGCGCACCCGTCAACAGATCCACGCCAAAGGCGCGGTCGAGGAACACGATGGTGCCGCCAGACTCTGGATACGCCACCGAGAGCTTCGCGTAGCAGTACGCCGTGAGCAGCGCGACCACGCCAGCGATCGCGAAGGCGACCGGCGTCCCGCCGCCCGCCAGCGTCGCGGCAGTGCCGAGCACCGCGAAGATCCCTCCCCCAACCATGCCACCCACGCCGATCGCCGCCGCGCCGATCGCGCCCATGCCCTCGGATGGCTGCTTCTCGTCGCTCGCCTTGGCTTCGCTCACGTCGGTGGCAGCTTACATCCATACGGAAAGCGAGGTTGTATCAAGTTGACACAACGTCCAAGGATCTGGGCAATCCATCACTCACCCTTGCGAACCCTCAGGGACAACGAGGAGCCGACAAGTACGGCGTGAGCATCTGCACCAGCTCTTCCACCAACACGTCGTCGCTGATCAGCGGTGGCTGCTGAGCGAAGTGACGCGCGAGCGTGGAGAAGGCGCTCACGCTGACGATATGTAGACGCACTTCCAGGTCGTCGATCGGGTAGGAGCGAAAGTGGTGTCGGAAGTACAGCGTCGCCAACATCTGAAAGCGGCTCTCCAGGACGCCGAGCGCGGCGCTGTCGAACAGGTAGCGCGAGTCTTGGGCGATGGCAGCAACCACCGGATCCGCTCGCGCCAGGCGGATCCCGATCTGCAGCACTGCACGCAGGAGCTCGGCAGGCGTTGCGGCGTACACGTCGAACGCGGCGAAGCGACGCGTCGCCTCGAGGACCGCTCGCTCGGTGAGGTTCTGCACCAGCGCCTCGATCAAGTCCTCTTTGTTGGCGAAGTACTGATACAGCGACGCGATGTCGACGCCCGCCTCCTTGGCGATGTGGTTCGTGGTCGTCGCTTCGATCCCCCGAGCCACGATCACGCGCCCAGTCGCGTCGATCAGGCTCTGGACGAGCTCCCGGGAGCGCTGCTGTCGAGGCTGCTTGCGCATGTTTAGGCGGTTTTCCCGGTTTGTCTTCGCCGTTGAGAAAATGCCAGTTGAACGCCAGTAATTACTGGCGTTACAGAGCAAGCATGTCAAGCTCTATCCGCGCGGTACCTGGACGTGTGCGTCCCTTCGAGCAGACCCAGCGTCCCACTCCGCGGCTGCAGCGTTGGCTGATTGGTCGCGCCCTCGCCCCGTCGAACGACGAGTACGCGCAAGTGTGTGACGCGCTGTGGGACGGCGACGCGCTGATGGACCCAGTAATCGATTGGCTGTTCGAGGCCGGCCCTCGGGAGGCCAAGCCCTTGTTCGAGCGCGCTTTGAGTGAGGGGCTCGACCGCGTCCCCAACGCCCCACCCGCGCTGCGCGCTCTGTTCGAGAGCGTCGCGCGACCGCCGAGCTGGGTCGACCTCGAGTTGGTCGAAGAAGGCGCACAGGTGTGTCGCCGACTCGGGCTCACGGCGACCTTCGTGTTGCGCGATCTCGCACTGATGGGCGGCTACCTACTGTCCGGCTTCAATCAAACCTTGGTGAAGACGGGCGCGCTCAACAAGGGCACTGCAAAGCGCATCGCAGAAACCGGCAAGTGGTGGGTCGACTGCACCGACCCCGGAGGCATGCAACGCTTCGCGCCCGGGTTCCAATCCACGCTGCACGTGAGGTTCGTCCATGCGCTGGTGCGGCGCAGCCTCAGCAAGCGCGAGGACTGGGATGCCGCACATTGGGGCCTACCGATCAGCCAGATCGATATGGCCGCGACGTACCTTGGCTTTTGCGTGGCGATGTTGGGCGGCGTGCGGCTGATGGGCGTACCGATCTCGAAGCGCGAATCGCAGGCTGTGATGCAGCTCTGGAGCTACGCGGGTTGGCTGATGGGCGTCGACGAGCGCTGGATCCGACTGGACGAGAACGCCGGCATCGTCCTGCTCCATCACGCCACGCTGACCCAAGGCAGGCCCGACTGGACCAGCGCGGAGCTCGGGAAGGCGCTCGCCGCAGAACCCCTCGAGCGCCATTTCGACTACCTGGCTGACGCGCGCCGCAGGCTCGCGTGGCACCAGCACCTGAGCGTGAGCCGCTATTTCCTCGGGGCAAAGAAGATGAGCCAGCTCGGGCTGCCATCGAACATCACCCCGTGGTACCCGCTCTTGTCGCTGACTCCACGCTTCCTGAGCGCCGCGGCCCAGCGCGTGTCGCCCGCGCTCGCTCGCATTCAAGAACGTCGCGGTCGACAGGCGCAGATCGCCGCGCTGTCGAGCCTGTTCGGGGCGAGCCCCGCGGCGCTCATCCGACCCGAGCTGGGGCACCCCGCGCACCTCTGACCACATCGATCTATCCGCACGGATATGAATACGCCACCGGTCGCGTAATTCAAGAATCTACGGGTTCTGCAGCTAAATGCTAAAGCGCCGATCGTAGGTGACCGTTCTGGCCAGCATGCCCCATCAGCGCATTGTTCTGGTCGAGCCAGACGACGCGAAACGCGAAGTATTGGCCGGTCGCCTACGCATGCAGGGCTATCGCGTCGAGGCGGTGTCCGGCCCCATCGCCGCCGCAGCGTCCGCGTTGGATACGCCCCCAGCTCTCTTGATCGCCGATCTGTGGATGCCCGGAGTCTCTGGCGTGCAGCTCTGCCGACTGCTGCGCTCGGAACCGGGAACCCGTGACGTGCCCGTTGTGCTGCGAGGTGACGGCGACGCACCACGAAACCGCTTCTGGGCGGAGCGTGCGGGCGCCGTGGCCTACGTACCGAAGGGCCGCATGGGGGACCTCGTTCGTTCCCTGGCGCGCGCGATTCAGTGGCGACCGGAGAACGATGGCTTCTTCTTTCAGATCGATGCGGAGTCCGTCGATATTCGCGAGCGCATCTCGGAGCTACTGGACGACGCCCTGTTCGAGTCGGTGTTGGCCGCGGAGTGCCGGGCTCTGGCCAACAGTGAGACGTTCGCTCGGCTCTTCGACCTGTTCACGCAGTTTCTGACTCAGGTCACGACCTACCGCTGGATGGCGATCTTGCTCGATGAGCAGAAGCTGTTCGCGCTCCACACCAACCCAGACATGCGTCCCTACGACGAAGCTGAAGCTCGCGACGCGCTCCGGATCCCAGACTTGCCGCTGGGCGTCGTGGTCGAGGATGACGACGCGTCCGGCGAACCATCGGGACCAGCGCCGATCGCTCGCGAGATCTGTTTTGGCGGTACGAAGCTCGGCACCATCGTGATGGCGCCTCTCGTCGACGGTACCCGCGAGGAAACGCTGATGACCCTGGTCGCCTCCGAGATCGGCGGCCCAATCCGCATGAGCTTGCTGATCGAAGACGCCCAGCGTCTCGCGTCATTCGATCCCTTGACCGGCACGATGAACCGTCGCGCCTTGAACACGCAAATGCAGAAGGCGATCGCAGAGGGTCGCGACTCCAGCTTCGCGGTGTCGCTGCTCGACGTCGACCACTTCAAGCAAATCAACGACACCCGAGGTCACGCCATCGGGGACCGAGTCCTCGAGGCGCTGGGTCAGCTGTTGCTGTCCCAGTCCTGGGCTTGCGCCGTCGGGCGCTGGGGCGGTGAAGAGTTCGTGATCGTCCAGCGAGGCGTGTCCGAATCCGTTGCTGCGGACCGTGCCGAGGCGCTCCGCCAAGCTATCGAGAACATGCTGGTGCTCGACGACGCCGGCGAGCGTGTGCCAGTCACTGCCTCGATTGGCGTTTCCGTGCGAAATGTATCGGAGACTTTCGAATCCGCCATCGAGCGGGCGGATACGGCGATGTACAGCGCGAAGGTCGGTGGGCGAAACCGGGTGGTCCGCGCCGCGGACATGAAGCCAGTGCAACCGGATCTTCGTCGCCTCTCCAGCCCACGCATCAGCGTCGTCCCGACCGCCGAAGTCAACTAGAGCAACAGCCATCCGGCACCCAGCTCCGACTGCCATCAGGCACGCTGCTCCTCCCCCAATCCAACACAGCAAGCGGGTTTGGGGGTGAGGGTGAAACCCTCAATCCAAATAGTTCGCCAGGTAGGAGTGAACCATGCGCTTCATCTCCTTGACGACGCGCTTGCGGCGCGCGGGGGAGCTGCGCACCGCGGGTTCCAGCGCTCCAGAGGCTCCGGCGAAGGTCACCGCGGCGATCACCTGTACTTCGCTCTTTGGTAGCCCCACACCCCGCGCACACAGCGCGTCAGCGAGCCACTCCGCGTGACGAGCGACGGTGCGCGCTCGAAGCGCATCGAGGCCTGGCACTGACTGCACCGCACGGCGGATAGCCGCCCACTCCGGCGTGGACCCCATGGTCAAGAAGTAGTCCTCGATAGCGCCATCGATCCCGGTGCGCCACTCGACTCGCGGGTCCGCGACTACCCGAAGCGTGCGCGTGAAGCTCTCATCCGCTCGCTGGTACATGCGTTCCGCGAGGCAAAGGATCACGGCATGCTTGTCGACGAAGTAGCGGTAGACCGTGCGCACCCGCACACCAGCGCGTTCCGCCAGCAGGTTGGTGTTGAACTGATCAACTCCCAGCTCTCCCAACAGGTCGGCCGCCGTGCGCAGGATGTGTTCAACGGTCTGAATTGCACGCGCCTGCACCGGCTTGACGCGCATCGGACCAACGATATCGGACACTTGCCGAAAGGGAGCATACGCTCCCTTTCAAGCGATTGACAAGTCGTAAATCGCGGCCATGTTTAGCCCCATTCTGGAGCAATTACTCCCTTCTTGCTCCCACACATCCCCACATGTTGGTTGAGGTGCTTATGAACCAAGCCTCGGCGATGGAGAGGTTTGCCCAGGCCGGTACCTGGGACTGGGACGTGGCGAACAATCGCCTCCAGTGGTCCCCTGAACTCTCACGGATCTACGGACTAGTGCGCGGTGAAGCGCCGGAGAGCTACGAAGCGTTCCTGGCGCGAGTTCACCCCGACGACCGCGAATACACCAAGAACACAGTTGAGCGGGCGCTGCTCGACCGTCGTGATGTCGAGTACCAACACCGCATCCTGCGGGAGGACGGAGAGGTGCGCGTGCTGCGTTCCTACGTCCACGTGGACTGCAACGCGGAGAGCGACGTCGTGCGCCTGTCTGGGGCATGTCAGGATGTGACCGAGAGCGTCGCGCTCGGGGAGCGAGTGAAGCGCCTGCAGGCCCTCGCGAGCGCGGGTACCATCGCCGCTGGCTTGGCTCACGACCTGAACAACGTCGTCGGAGCCCTGACGTTACTGTGTAGCGCGCTCACCCCCGAGAACACGGAGGACAACGCCCGCCTGATCGAAGACATCAAGCAGACCGCCATGCGCACGTCCCTCTTTACCTCGCGGATCCACCAGCTAGCGCGAACGTCGGTTGGGATGAATCCTCGAGTCGACGTTCGCCAGGAGCTCGAGCGGATCACGGCCGTGCTCAGGGATGTGTTTGCTGACCGCATGGTGGTCTCGCTCGACGTGCGTGATCCGGTAGCGCACGTGCGGCTTGACTCACTGGATCTGGAGCGCGTGATCTGGAACCTCGCGTTGAACGCCCGCGACGCTCAACCAAGCGGCGGCGTTATTGAAATTGTCGCTGAGCGCGTGACCGTGGTTGGTCACGGCCCGTCGGGGGAGTACGTGCGGATCACGGTACGTGACGAGGGCTCGGGGATGGACGAACACACCGCGGCTCGACTGTTCGAACCGTTCTTCACGACCAAGGGCGCGAGCGGAACTGGTCTCGGGCTCGCCGTCGTACACGACATCGTGGATGACGCCGGCGGCTTCGTGACCGTCGATAGTCGCCGCGGCGTGGGCACGCGTCTCCGCGTGCATTTACCCGCGAAGTAGCCAGCTCATCGGCCCAGCGACTGCGCGTTGCATGCAACGGTAGCGCAACTCACGCTATCCGTTGCGGCCTGCTTGGTGACCGTGAAGTAGTCGCTCGAACTCGCGTCTTTGCTGACATTTGCGCCTGGCACTCGGCTTGCTGATGGCGCAGCGCAATGTCAGCTTCCTTCAGCGCGGGTGAGGTGATCGCCGATCGCTATCGCCTGCTATCCAAGCTCGGCGAAGGCGGCATGGGCTCCGTCTGGCGTGCGGAGCACACGACGCTCAAGTCGCCGGTCGCGCTCAAGTTCATCGAGACCAGCATCTCGCAGAACGAGGAGGCCACCGCTCGCTTCATACGCGAGGCCCAGTCTGCAGCAGCGCTGCGTAGCACCCACGTGGTTCAGATCTTCGACTACGGCATCGACCGCGGGGTGCCCTACATCGCGATGGAGCTCTTGGTCGGCGAGAGCCTGCGCGATCGCATGGACCACACGCGGCTCTCACCGCGCCAGCTCGCGGAAATCATGACGCAGGTCTGCCGCGCAATGTCCAAGGCGCATGAAGCAGGCATCGTCCACCGCGACCTGAAGCCAGACAACATCTTCCTGGTGAACGAGGACGACCAGGAGATCGCCAAGGTGCTCGACTTCGGCATCGCCAAGGTGGCAGAGGGGGTTGTTGACGGCGTCAGCAGTGCCACCCGAACGGGCACGATCTTGGGCACGCCCTACTACATGAGCCCGGAGCAGGCGCAAGGTAACCGCGCCGTTGATTACCGCGCGGATCTGTGGGCGCTCGCCATCATCGTCTTCGAGTGCGTCACCGGCAAGCTGCCCTTTCAAAGCGACGGCCTCGGCGATCTAATCCTGCGCATCTGCGTGCATCCAGTCCCGGTACCCTCGAGCCTCGCGCAGGTGCCTCCGGGATTTGACCAGTGGTTCGCTCGCGCCGCCACCCGTGACCCCCAAGAGCGCTTCCAGTCTGCGCGGGAATTCGCAGACGCGCTCAAGGTGGTGCTCGGAGTTTCGTACAACGAAGCGTTGGGTATCGGCAGCAGCGCTCCCCAGCCCTGGGGAGCGACGCCGTTTCCTTCGGGTCTCAATTCAGGCTTCCAGCAGAGCGGCGAGAATCAGCTCGCGCTGACGACCAACGGACATGCAGCCGCCGCCCTGCCGGGCGCAGCCACGGGCAGTTCCCCGGCGAGGTCCCGCCCTGGCTTGTGGCTCGCCGCTGGTGGACTCGCCGCGCTGGTCTTGGTTGGCGGCGGCGCGGTGACGCTGATGCGCTCTCAGCACTCCACGGAAGCGCAGAGCGAGGGGACGCCTGCCGCGGCGCCTGCCGCAACCGAGGCTCCCTCACCCGAAGCCCCATCACCAAAGGTGCCGCTACCGAGCTCCGACAGCACCCAGCCAGAAACACCTGCCGAGAGTCAGAGCGCAAGGCCGCCTGCGCCTTCTGCAAGCGCACCGGGCAGCACCGCTGGCGCGCCTCAGGCGAAGAAGCCGCCCGCGACGAAGCTTGGCCCCCAGAACCCACCCGCGGCGGAGCCACCGAGAGCGCCACCGCAGACCAAACCCACCGCTACCACCCAGCCAACTGGCGCCTTCGAGGACCGCAAATGGTGACCCGAAATTTCCGCATAGTTTTAGCTCTGAGCGCCGGCCTAGCGAGCAGCGCGATCGCTCAAACTTCCCACGCGGACGGCGCCGCAGACGCCGCGGCAGCTCAGAGCTTGTTCGACGAAGGCAAGGCGTTGCTTGCTCAAGGCAAGACGGAGTCCGCCTGTCAAAAGCTCCAGGCCAGCCAGCGCCTCGATCCTGCCCCTGGCACGCAGTTCCATCTGGCGGCGTGCTACGAAAAGCTTGGGCGAACGGCCAGCGCCTGGGCCCTCTACCTCGAGGTGGCTGCGGCAGCGAAATCCAAGGGGCGCGCAGACGCCGAGAAGGCGGCGCGCGAACGTGCGGAGGCGCTCGCGGGAGCGCTCGCCAAGCTCTCCATCGACGTTCCCGATAGCTCGAAGCTGCCTGGCCTCGTGGTCAAACGCGATGGCGCCGAAGTGTCCGAAACCCTGTACGGCAACGCGGTGGCAGTCGACCCTGGCAAGCATGTAATCGAGGCAAGCGCCCCAGGGCACCAATCTTTCCGCAAAGAAATTAATGTCTCGAACAAGGAGGAAGCTGCGTTCTCCTTACCGAAGCTCCAGGTGGAAGCGTCCACTCAGGGCACAGCGACAGCGAACGACTCGCCGGGGCCCAGCGCAGATGCCAGCGTGGAGTCGCACGATTCGACGCTCATGCCGTGGCCCTACATTTCACTTGGGGTTGGACTAGTCGGCGTGGGTCTCGGCGGCTTCTTCGTGCTGCGCTCGAGCTCCAAGCGCTCGGAAGCCGACGATCTGTTCGACGCCTGCGGGTCGGATTGTCAGGCGACGGACCCCCGCTCGGCGCAGATCGCTGACCTCGATGATCAGGCCCGCTCCTCACAGACCATCGGCACCATCGGCTTCGTCGTCGGCGGGCTAGGGATCGCAGGCGCGGTCACGCTGTTCCTGATGGATCCGAAGCCCGAGCGTCAGGCCCGCACCCGTGTCACCCCGTGGGTCGGCCCTGGCGGCGCGGGTTTGTTCGGCCGCTTCTAGCCAACTTTTTTCCCCACGGATATTCGCACCATGTCAGCTCTCCACTCCCGCGTCGTCCTGCTACTCTCATTGGTCGCACTGCTCTTGTCGGGCTGTTCCTCCGGTGAACCCACGTCCATCGACCTCGGCAACGGAGAGATCCTGGGCACCCAGGCCGAAGCGCTCTGCACCACCTGCAACGGTTGTTGCGAGTGCCTGAATACCTGCCAGCCCGACTCCAGCAATTGCCCGGATCCTGGAGAGTGTAAGACGTCGACCTGCGGCAGCGGGTGCGGATGCACCACAACGAACAAATCGAACGGCAGTACGTGCACGAACGGGAGGTGCGCTGGCGGCAGCTGCTGCACGGGTTGTCGTTCGAGTTCGGGGTCAGCTTGCAGCGCTGGTACGAGCGTCACGGCTTGTGGCACAGCAGGCGCAATCTGCGTGAGCTGCGATGACGGAAACGCCTGCACCACGGATGCTTGCACCAACGGCGGTTGCACGCACACCAACAACACCAACAGCTGCACGGGCGGAAAGTGTTCCGGCGGCAGTTGCTGCACCGGCTGCCTGAGCGGTTCAACCTGCAACGCGGGCACCAGCGTCACGGCATGCGGCAGCGCTGGCGCGGCCTGCGTCAACTGTGATGACGGCAATCCGTGCACCGCCGACCAGTGCACCGCTTCCGGCTGTACTCACACCGCGACCAACGAAAACGGGACCTGCGGGAGCGGCGGCACTTGCCATGGGGGCACTTGCTGTGCCGGCTGCTGGGACGGCGCGAGTTGCCAAGCCGGCACGTCGCTGGCGGCGTGCGGTTCCTCGGGGAATAGCTGTACCAGTTGCGACGACGGCAATCCGTGTACCACCGACAGCTGCAGCAACGGAACCTGCACCCATACCCCATTGAACTCCGGGAGCTGCCCTGGAGGCAGCTGCCACGCTGGCGCGTGCTGCACCGGCTGCTGGAACGGCAGCAGCTGCGTCGCTGGAACGTCAGCCAGCGCGTGCGGCAGCGGCGGCGGGAGCTGCGCGAGCTGCGCGGACACCAACCCGTGCACTCTGGACGTCTGCAACGCCGGCGTCTGCGGACACCCGAGCTTGCCTGACAACACCTCGTGCACCGACAACGACCTCTGCAACGGCGCCGAGACTTGCCAGAGTGGAAGCTGCGTCAGCGGGACCACGCTCGACTGCAACGACAATAACCCCTGCACCAACGACTCGTGCAACCCAAGCACGGGGTGCAGCTACGTCAACAACACCGCGAGCTGCAACGACGGCAACGCCTGCACGACGAGCGACAAGTGCAGCGGCGGGAGCTGCGCAGGGACGGCGATCACCTGCAACGACAGCAACCCCTGCACGACCGACTCCTGCGACGCGACGACCGGCTGCAAGTACACGAACAAGGTGAACAACACCACGTGTGACGACGGCAATCCTTGTTCCTCCGCTAGCGCTTGCACCAACGGTCAGTGCGTCGCCACCACGGGCCTCAACTGCAACGACAACGACGTCTGTACCCAAGACGGCTGCTCGGGTGGCGCTTGTACCCATACTCCACAGTCGGGGATCTCGTGCGACGACGGGAACCTGTGCACCCAAGACGACAGCTGCGGCACCTCTGGCTGCTCCGGTACCCCACGGAATTGCGACGACAACAATCCGTGCACGATCGACGGCTGCAACCCGAGCACTGGGTGTACGCACACGCCGGACGCCACTGCCCAGTGCAGCGACGGGGACCCCTGCACGACGGATGACGCATGCAGTGGCACCACCTGCGTCGGCACACCCGTGAGCTGTGCCACAGCCGACGAGTGTCACCACCCGGGCAGCTGTGACTCCAGCAGCGGAGCCTGCACCGCCGGCACCGCTGTTGCTGACGACACGCCGTGTATCGGCGGATCCTGCCAAGGTGGGACGTGCGCACAAGATCTCCCCGATGGCGGGGCTGCAGGGGGCACCGGAGGCGACGCGGGCGCCGGCGGCAATGCGACGGGAGGCAACGGTGCGACTGGCGGCATGGCAACCGGCGGCAGCGCGACCGGGGGCAGCGGCGCCGTGGGCAGCGGCGGCACCAGCGCCACTGGGGGTAGCGGCAACACTGGTGGCACAGGAGCGACGAGCGGAGGCAGCAACGCGAGCGGCGGCAGCGGGGGGAACGCCGGAAACTCCGCCGACGCCGGCTCCGACGCCGGAGACAACCCTTTCCAACGCGACCCAGGCGGCTGCTCTTGCCGCACGGCAAGCCAACAAACTGATTCCAGCGCGTGGCTCAGCGCGGGTCTCCTTGCCCTGTTCTTCGTGCGTCGCCGCAGGGGATGAGCCACGAGCAAGCGCTCGGTTCATGCAGCCGAGCGCGCCTTTTCGACCCAGCCAGGTCGGATCCCCGTGCAATCTCCCGACGCTTCGTGTCGGCTAGATGCATGACCACGAGACGGGCGCTGCGGGTCACTTCGGACGGAGTGAACCTTCACGTAGTCACCTCGGGAGATCCATCCCGGGTGCCGGTGGTGCTGGTGCACGGCTATCCGGACAACCACCGTGTCTGGGAGGGCGTCGCGACGCGACTCGCCGAGCAGCACTTCGTCGTGCGCTATGACGTACGCGGCGCTGGCGAGTCCGATGCCCCACGACACGCCGCAGAGTACGCGCTGGAACTGCTGGTCCGTGACCTTCGCGCCGTGGTCGACGCCGTACTGCCAGCGGACGCGCGATTCCACCTGGTGGGACACGACTGGGGCTCCATCCAGAGCTGGGAGTCGGTGACCCGCACACCACCCAACGCGCGCATTGCTTCGTTCACCACTATCTCGGGACCTTCGCTGGACCACGCCGTGCTCTGGGCCAAGGCGCGCGCCTCATCTGATTCCGCACGGTCCAAGTTGAGCCTGGCACGCCAGCTCGCGAGCTCCCTCTACATCGCGTTCTTTCACGTGCCGGTTCTGCCAGCAGCCGCTTGGCGCCTCGTCATAGGCCGACGTTGGTCGCGCTACTTGGAGCGCCGGGAGGGCGTCACGGAGCACGCTCCAAGCCGCACCCAGATGCAGGACGGCGTACGCGGCCTGGAGCTCTACCGCGCGAACTTCCGAGCCAAGCTGAGAGGCGCGGAGCCGCGCCAGGCGAGTTGCCCCGTTCAGTTGATCGTTCCTTTGCGCGACCGCTTCGTGCGCCCTCAGCTCCTGGAAGACCTCCCGAACTACGTTCCCGACCTCTACCGCCGCGAGCTCGACGCAACGCACTGGGTGGTCCTGAGCCACCCGGAGACCATCGCCGACTGGATCGCCGAGTTCATCGACTGCGTCGAAGCAAACCGCATGTCACCCGCGCTAATCAAAGCGCGCTGGCGGCGCGGGGCGAGACCTGAGACACCTGGTGCATGAGCCTGCTGCCGATTGAGTCGAACTACGGGGCGAGCCTGCTCGAGGTGCACTGGGCCGCTCAGCTGGCCGCCGCGGCCAGTCGTTTGCTGACGCCCTGCGCAGACTACAGCCACACGAATTTGCTGGTCGAAGGCGAGTGCCTCCAAGGTCGTCCGCTTCCCGACGGAAGGCGTGCCGGCTTGATCCCGAAGAGCCTCACGCTGACCCTGGGACAAGCTTCACTCGAGCTTGCAGGGCACACCCTGAGTCACGGGTTGGCTTGGCTGAGCGCGGAGCTCGGCCATGACCTCAGCCTGCTCGAACACGACCTGCCGGAGCGCCCTCGCGACGCACCCTTCAGGCTATGCGGAGCGGAGAGTCAGCTTCAGGCGTGGTTCGTTGCTGCCCAAGCAGCGCTGCGTCAGCTGGCGGCGGTGCACGGCGGGAGCGAGGTGCGGCTCTGGCCCCATCACTTCGACATCGCCACGCTCGTGGAGCTAGATCCTGCGCGAGCTGAATCCGCGCGGAGTATCAACCTTGGTCTCTCGCCGGGAGATGGCGCGTACCCCGAGCCATACTGGTACGTCACACCATGGCCTCGGCCGACCGGTCAGCTCCCGGCTCTCAGCGTGGGTCACTGGCACACCGCAGGTTTCGTGGCAGCGGTCTTACCAGCATCGAATCCTCAAAGCGACATACCCATGCGCTTCCTCGAGGCAACGTACTTGGCGAGCCTCAAGTTGCTTCAGGCGTAGCCTCGCGCCCAGCGAGCCCTGGGTCGCTCGCGTCGTAACGATACGCCCGAAACACGCCGCTGCTCTCGACCTGCTGCCCTTGGGTCAAGACACCGTCGCGCCCCACCGGCGCCTGCTACTGCCCAACGCTATCTCGAACGAGTCAGGGGTGCTTGCTGAACGAAGCATCCGGCGTGCCGCGCAAGCAGCCGAGCACCCATGGATACTTGCGGGTGACGTAATAGCCGTATTGGCCGCCCACGCTCATGCCGTTGCACTCATCCAGATCGCCAGCGCCGGTGTACTCGTAATCGTCGACGAAGGTGCCGTCGTAGCTTCCGCCGGGGCTGCCGCTGCCGGAACGCGTGCCGCTCTTCAGGCTGTAGCCCGACTGGGCCTCACGAATCGTCCCGGCGTCATCGAAGTAGGGGCCGTAGATCGGGAAGCCATCCGCCGCAAAGCCAATGACCGGCGATACCTGGCTAGGTTCGCCGTACATCGCCAGCGGATCCCCGTGGTAATGGTAGCGCCCGTCGGGCTGGGTGTGAGCGTTGTGGCCATCAGTTCCAAAGTTTGCGGTTGGGGACATCGGGTCGTAGCGCCAGGGCGAGTTCAGGTCGTTGCAGCCTATCTTTCCGTCGCCCACGCCGTAACAACCCGCTGCGAGCAAGTCGACAACGACACCGTTCAGCATCACCGCGTCGTAGCTCTGAAGCTCGAGCGCCGTTGGATTGCTCGCCGCAGTTGGGTGCCGCTTGATCACAAAGCTGGTCTCGAGCTCCGCAGTCGGCGTGGCGAAGGCCGCTCCCTGGTCATCGAAGTCGTGATTCGGGATCGCGTTGGAAGTCAGCGTACACGAATCGGAGCCCGCGACGATGTCTACGAAGCCCTCGAAGCCCAGCTGCCGCTGAACATCGATCACCGCGGATGAGTAGCTCTGGGCGTAGTCCGCGCAGTCGGCGCTGCGACGCGTGAAGGTCGCGTTGGTGATATCCACGGCACCACCAGAGGCACCTGCACCGCCCGAAGCACCCGAACCGCCCGAAGCACCCGAACCGCCCGAAGCACCCGAGCCTTGGCTGCTCGACTCCGACTGGCAGGCGACTAGAGGAATGCACGCCACCAGGGCAAGGCAACCCACGAAGCAACCCATCGACGCGCGTAGCAGGTCGCGCACACTAGGCGCGAGGAGACCACTTTCATTTCCACCAGGCATGAGCACCTTCTGTCGAGTCGAGCCGAAGCAACATCGCGACCAACGTTGCATATTGCCTGCCACTGATGGTGAGCGGGACTCAAACGCCGGTCGGCAACGAGGTCGAGGCGCTTTCTCCCCCCAAACACGCACAGGGACGCACTCTTGGCAGGGGGTGCGCGTACCGTGGGCTTCGGGGTGCACGCACCCTTGGCCTGGGATGCATCCCGTCGGCTTGCTGGAAAGGGTGCGGAGCCCGCACGAGCGACTGCCAGATACGCAGGGAACCCGAAACCGGCTGGCGCGTTCGGCACTGAAGTGAGAGTGGCAAGCGCGTATTCTTGAGCAATGTATCGGCTTGCTCGCCGGGCGCTGATCGGCGCCGCGCTGTTCACTGCGTTGGGGTGTGGCAACGAGGAGGACAGCTCCTCGGAGCCCGTTGAGACCACGTGCAGCGCGCCGGCTCCGCCGCCCGAGGCAACGCGCAAGGTTGGAACGCAGGGTGGCCTGACCATCTTGCCCGGCGGTCGCATCCTGGCGCCAACTGGCAAGCAGGCAGAGCTAGGCGGGTTCCCAATCGACCTCCGAGTGCACCCGAGCCTGCCCGTCGCGTATGTCGCGAACACGGGCTTCCGCAAGCGCGCAGTTCAAGTGATCTCCACGGCGGAT
The DNA here is from genome assembly GCA_041389805.1 of Polyangiaceae bacterium. GTDB lineage: Bacteria > Myxococcota_A > Polyangia > Polyangiales > Polyangiaceae > JAHBVY01. The sequence goes on from JAWKRD010000053.1 coordinate 29,522, forward strand.
GGTCACATCCTCCAGGAGATCGAGCGCGCGGAAGCCTTCTTCGGCCTCGCTTTGTATCCTGACGGAAAAAAGCTGCTGGCAAGCGGCGGTGCCTCGGCGCTGCTGGAGAGCTACGACGTAGGCGACGACGGCCTGCTGAGCGCCGCGCAGCAGATCGATATCGGAGGACACCTGGCAGGAGTCGTGCTCTCCGCGGACGGAAAGTCGATCTGGGTCGGACGCTTCCTGGACCAACAGCTCGTGCAGCTAGACGCACAGACGTTGCAGATCGCAACCACCATCGACCTCCCAGCGCGCGCCTACGCGATCGCCGAAGTTCCGCAGAGAAATGAACTCTACATCACAGGTTTCGGCAACTCGAGCGTGATGGTCGTGGATGTCGCCGCGGGCAACGTTGTCGCCAACCTCGAAGTTGGTGGTAACCCGGTGGCGCTGGCGGTGAAGTCGGATGGCAGCCAGGTCTACGCCTCGGTGGCCGATGGCGACGTGCTGGTGTCGATCGACACCGCGACCCGTGAGCTCGCCGGCTCCGTCGCCGTGAGCGAACCTGGCTTGCTGGATCCCGGAGGCAATGCGCTACCGGGGAGCAGTCCGACGGGCCTCAGCCTGGACGCTCAGACGGGGCGCCTCTACGTGGCACGCTCCGCGGACAACGCGGTGAGCGTATTCGACAGCAGCACGCTCAGCCAGCTCGGCGCGCTACCCGTCGCCTGGTACCCCACGGCAGTCGCGCTCGCCAACGCCAGCAAGCAGCTCGTGGTGCTGAACGGCAAGGGAGGCAACATTGGCCCACTGATCCACGATGACGACGATCCCAACGACCTGAACGGCAAGGAGTCGATGTCCGGTACGGTGTCGCTCATCGACCTCGATGCCCTCGATTTGGCGCAAACCACCGCTCAGGTGGAGGCGAACACACGACGCCCGAGTGAGGTGTACCCCTTTGACTGCGAGAGCGTCTTTCCTGTCCCCACGGAAATCGGCAGGGATACACCGATCAAGCACATCGTACTGATCGTGCGGGAGAACAAGACATACGACACGCTGCTCGGTGAGCTGGAAACGGCGGACGGTGATCCGTCGCTCGTGATGTTCGGCAACGACGTCACACCTAACCTGAACGCCATGGCGCGCCAGTTCGCCAACCACGACAACTTCTACACCGACGGTGAGTCGAGCATCCAGGGTCACCTCTGGCTGACGTCATCGTTCGTGAACGACTACATCGAGCGCAACTGGTTCGAAAACTCTCACGACAACCCTGGCTTCGCAAACGACGGAGCGCTGGAGCAAGGTCAGCCCGACTTCGGCACCTTCTTCACCCACCTGATGAAGCACGGAAAGTCGTTCATCGATTTCGGCGAGGTGGTCGGCACCCTCGGCAGCTACAACGGCGAGTCGGTGTTGGCGCACACCGACCTCACCTTCCCCGGTGCGTTCTACAACCTGAACGTGGCAGACGAAGACAAGGCGCGTCATGTCGTCCAACGCTTGGTCGAAGAGGAGGGCTTCCCAGAGTTCGTCTACCTACTGCTGCCACGAGATCACACCAAGGGCACGAAGCCCGGTGTCGAGACGCCGGAGTCGATGATCAGTGACAATGACTACGCGACCGGGCTCGTCGTCGACGCCATCAGCCACTCGAAGTTCTGGGACGAAACCGCCATCTTCATCGTGGAGGACGACACCCAGACGGGAAGCGACCACGTCGACTACCACCGCTCCGTGTTGCTCGTGGTCAGTCCGTGGGCGAAACACGCGTACACCAGCAAGGTGCATGTGTCGTTCCCCTCCCTTTTTCGCAGCTTCGAGCTGATGCTGGGGCTGCCTCCCATGAACCGCTACGACGCGCTGGCGACGCCCCTCTTCGATGCTTTCACCATGCAGAAGGACAGCACTCCATTTGAGGTGCGCCCGCGCACGATTCCTGACGGAACCAACCCCCAGGGCCTACCCGGCGCCGACTGGTCCCTCGCCATGGACTTCAGCGGCCCCGACCGCAACCCGTTCCTCGGCGACGTACTGACGTGGTACCGCAAAGGTGAGCTCCCGCAGGACTCCGCGCTGTCCCGAGAGATCGCCCTGGGCGTCCCACCCCATCAGGGTCTGGCCAATGACGAGGACGACGATGACGAACGGGAGCGCGACCTCTTCGATCGCAGCCTGGCTCACGCCCGAGAGTGGGCCAAGCAGCGCGGGATCTTGCTGGACGCTCCAGGGTCCGCAGAAGATGGCGACTAGAAACGTCGCCACCGCGGATCCCCAAGTCGCTTGCGCTCTCGGATGAATGTTTCAGTGGCCGAGGGACGCAGGTAGCCACACGAGCAGAAACGCACACCGAGATGCGCCAAACGGGCGATCTAAGAGTCGTCGTTCGGCGAGCAGCGTATCACCGGGGAAACAGGCCAGGTGCTGGAGACAAAACGCGCATGCGTGGGCAAGCTGGGCGTGGCCCTGTGTGGTTGCCGGTACTGACCCGGCAGCTGCCAGGAGGTCCCCATGCGTCCCATGCCCTTGACTGCTCTCACACTCTTCACGCTGCTCCCCGCGGCCTGCGCACCCGCGGAACCCGCTGGCGTCGCGGCGGACGACATGCCGTTCTCCGGAGGCAGCGGCGGCGTTAGCAGCAGCGGTAGCGTCGGCGGGAGCTCGAGCGTTGGCGGCCACGGAGGCGTTGGCGGGAACAACAGCGTTGGCGGGAACAACAGCGTCGGCGGCAGTTCGGGCGTGGGTGGCAGTTCGAGCTTCGGCGGCTCGGGCGACAGCAGCGGCAGTAGTGGTAGCAGCGGCAGCGCAGGAATTGGGGGCGATGGCGCCGCAGGAAGTGGCGGGGACGGCTCAGCCACCGCTGGTGGCTCGGGCGGGATGCCAACCTCGGATCCGGATTGTTCCACGGGGATACGCAACGGCGACGCCTGCTGCTCCGCTTCATGCGGCACGTGCGGCGGTAACGGCTGCAGCCAGCGCGATGGGGGTCGCGACGCCTGCTGCACGGGACGCATCTTGAACAACGCGCGGTCTTGCGCTGACTCCCTCCCCCCCTGCGTGATCGGCGGCGGTGGTGCCGGAGGCGACGGCGGCTCAGGAAACGCTGGCGCTGGCGGTAGCGGTGGTTCGAGTGGCAGCGGCGGTTCGAGTGGCGGCGGTGGTTCTAGCGGCGGCGGCGGCACTTTGGAGTGGAGGGTCGCGAACCTGACCTGGTTCACTTCCTATCCAGATCCGGGGAGCGACGAGTGCGTCAACTACAACGGGTGCACGTGGGCCGGCTACTTCGCTGGCGTCGAAGGCAAGCAAACCGAGGCCTGGGTCGCCGCGCACAACATCGCTGCGGTGCATTCCAAGGACTTCGACACGTACAAGCTTCACACGCTGCGCCTACGCCAGGACGGGCGCGAGATTGACGTCGTCGTCTACGACGAGTGCGCGGACAGCGACTGCAGTGGCTGTTGCACACGAAACGCCCACCCACAGTCGGGCTATCTGATCGACCTCGAGAGCTACACCATGGCCCGATTTGGCTCTGGTGAGGGAGTCGTCGAGTTCGCTTGCCTCGACTGCAACTGAGTGGGCCTCAGCCGGCCTTGTCGAGGGCAGCGCGAATCGAGTCGTAGCGCCGCGGGAGCGTCGGCTCGAACTGCTCCACCCAGAAGAAATTCATCAACACATCGCTGCCGCGCTCCTGGCGATGCATGTCCGTCAGCGCTTCGGAGACGGCGTCACGCAGCGGACGCGGCACATGTGGAGCCGCGCAAATCGTATCCGCTGGGATCAGTGGAGTGATGAGCAACGCCCGCATCGCCTCCTGAGGCCCAGCGAGGGTCCAGCCGGCGCGCGACAGCTCGCTGCCCACGGACTGTGATGCCGCAGTGACGAACGTCGCCCCTACATCCAGCTCGCGGCGGGCGACCAGCTCTGCGACCGTCTTGTGATCACCGCAGAAGCGTTGCTCCGTGAACTCCTCGACGGAGAACCCGCGCTGACGCAGCTCGAGCAACGGGAAGAGGTAGCCAGCTGCAGACATCGGGTCGACCCAGCCGACGCGGCTGCCGCGCAAATCGTCCAGGGTGTGGTACGCGCTCTCGGCTCGCACGAAGAGTGCCCCGCGGAAACCCGCATCCCGGGCGCGCACACCGCTCGCGATGAGTGTCAGATCACAGCGCTTGCTGGACTCGACGTACACAGCTGGCGGCAGCCACCCAAAGTCCACTTGGTCCTGCGCCATCGCGTCGAGCAGTTCGTCGTAGCAGGACAGCTGTTGAACCCTCACCTCCAGGTTCAGCAGCCGACCAAACATCCGTTCGAACTCGACCAGGGCGCTGGCCTGGCTCGCACTCAACGCAACCGGACCGACACCGAACACCACAGCCACGTCGAGAAAGCTAGCAGCCGCCCGCAAACGCGCCGCCGGCTGAAGCTAAAAATCGGACGGCGTGCGATACCCACCTGCACCTTTGACTCCAGCGTGCGGCCCGCTCTTGCGTCGTCCCCCGGATGCGCGGAAATCACCATTCCCACTTAGAAAAACCAAAGGTTACCTCGCGGCTGCGACGCAGCGCAGCTGAAGCCGACCCATGTGTTTCCAGTTTGAGTCACGCCTCCCAGCCCCGCCTCGCACACGCGCGCACTCGGCCGCCTGTCTGAAGTCCGATCCCCGCGCGGCTATGACCAGTTAACCTCGGGTCCGTGGCCCAAAAATTTCGCTTCAGCGCCGCGCTGATCTTCGGAGTAGCGCTCTGGCACCAAACCGCAGCGGCGCAGGACTGCGGCTGCGATCACAAGATCGAGCCGTCCACCACGTCGTTCGACGGCGTCGACAACGGCGTCCAGCCTGGTGACCGCGTGTGCGTGATGGCTGGCGCGCGGGAGTTCCTGCGCTTCCAGCGCATTCAAGGCACTGAATCCGCGCGGATAGAAATCATCAACTGCGGCGGCTTGGTCGAGATCCACAACGACACCCGGGCCTACGCCTTGGTGTTCGAGGACGAGTCTCACTACTTCCACGTCTCCGGGACTGGCGACCCGAGCATCGAGTACGGGTTCAAGATCAGCGCACCGGCGAAGGATCCATATCCCGGCATCGGCCTCTGGCTACTCGGCAAGAGCACCAACTACGAGGCCGACCACATGGAGATCTTCAACACCGGGTTCGCCGGGATCTCCGCCAAGACGGATCCGATCTGCGACGGCAGCGCCGATCAAGACAAGTTCATCCAGAAGGACGTGGACCTGCACCACTTCTACGTCCACGAGACAGGCGGTGAGGGCTTCTACATCGGGAGCACTCAGGCCAAGGGCCAGACCATCACCTGCAATGGCAACCAGGAGGTGCATCAGCCCCACTTCCTGGAGGGCATCAAGTTTCATCACAACATCATCGAGAACACGCAGTGGGATGGCGCCCAGATCGGCATGGCGCGCCAGGGTTGCGAGGTCTATGGCAACGTGATTCGCAACGTCGGCCTCGAAGGCGTTCAGTATCAACAACAAGGCCTGCAGATCGGCGCATTTTCCGCGTGTCAAATTTACGGAAACTTGCTGGAAGACGGACCAACTAACGGCATCTTCGTCCTCGGCGCCTACGACACCTCGGTGTTCAACAATCTGGTCATCAACTTCCAGGGCACTGGCATCTACGCCAACCAGCAGGATTTCGGCTCCGGTCACGGTTACCGCATTTGGTACAACACCATCGTCGATAGCGGGGATGGCGGCATCAAGCTGTTTGGTCCGGACTTGGTCGCCAACGAGATCAAGAACAACTTCTCCGTCGGGGCAAACGGCAGCATCGGCGCGGGCGGCGACGTCGACGTAGACCAAGCGACGAACCTCGAGATCGCGAGCGTCGCAGACGCCAAGTTCTACGCGACCGGCGACTACCACCTGGCGGCAGACTCTCCAGCCCGTGGCGCCGGCACCAGCATCACGCAGGTCACCAAGGACCTGGACGGCAGAGACCGTGCGGAATCACCGAGCGTTGGGGCCTATGAGTACACCGATGATCCCGGGCCCGTGGATGGCGGCGTCGGTGGTGGCGCGGGGTTTGGTGGCAGTGGCGGCAGTGGCAATGGCGGCAGTGGCAACGGTGGCTCAGGCAACGGCAGCGGAGCGAACGGCGGTTCCAACGCAGCCGGCAGCAGCAATGCGTCCGGCGGTGGCTCGTCGAGCGGCAACTCCGACGACAGCGGCTGTGGCTGCAGCGTTCCAGGCTCCACTCCGTCGCATCGAGGTGGATTGCTCTTGGGCGCACTGGGGCTCACCTGGCTGGTGACGCGGCGTCGCCGCGGCTTTTCGCGGCTGATGATCGGGAGGGGGTGAGGTCAAAACGTCGGCGCGCTGGCTCGCGCCATCTCGTAATCGTCTGACTCTCCCCCCCCAAACCTGTAGCCAACCCAGACCCCGACGCCGATGTGCGTGAGGCCGAAGTCGCTTCCGCTGTCGCTCGCCCGGTTTCCGAGCAGCGCCTGCACGCGCGTCGCTACGGACACGCTCTCCGACACTTGAATGCCGAAGAACGTGAGCTCCGGGCTCAGGAAGAAGCCGTTCTTCGGTGTCTTTGCCCCGTGGATACGCCCTTCCGCGCCAAGCTCGTAGCCGGAGGTGGCGCCAAGCCCAATCCACGCCACCCTCAGGTGGAGGTTGAAGTCGAAGAAGCCTCCGAGTGGAACCAAGAGGCCATCAACGCCGTCGAGCACCCACGGGGCAAGACCGAAAGAAATGCTCGCCCCTTCGGAGATCCCATAGTCCACGCCGAGTCTCGCCCCGGCACCAATCGGCGCCATCTCCTTCAGCGCATCTCTTCCGAGCGGCACCAGCGGGAGCACGCCAAGCTCGAGCCGCGGTCGCAGAGTGCCTTCCTCGACCGGCGGTGGAGGCGGAGGTGGTTCGAGGCAGACCATGGGGCTGAGGCACGGCTGAGGCGGCGGGAAGTGAGCCTCGATGGCAGCGACCTCCCCTTCCTCCGCGGCCACCTCGAAGGACTTCTGGTCAAATTGCCCCTTAACCAGCAGTACGTGCTTCCCGGGCCTCACACGGAAGGTCCACCCCTCCGCGCTTTCGCCCACGCTTGGCACGCCGTCCAGAGTTACCTGGATCGGCTCGTCGCTGCGAACGACGATCACCGGCTGCTTGACGAGGAACTCAATGGCAGCCTTTACTTCCTCACGGAACTTATCGACCGGTCCTTCCCCACAGCCCTCGAGAGCGCGAAAGTGCTGGAGTGACACATCGAAGCGCCCCAGCTCGCGCTCGAGCTTCGCCTGCTCGAACAGGAACAGCGGGTCGTGACTCGCCTCGAAGGCTCCCTCGGCTGCGCTGAGGGCGCTCTCCCAGTCTTCAGCTTGCTTGCTCTCCTCGATACGCTGCAGGAGCGCCCCGAGCAACGCCTTGTCGAGCTCGGTGTCGACCACTGGACAGCTCAGGACTGGCAGTTCGTACTGGGGATCGCCGGAGCTCTGAGCAGCGCGCGCGACCTCGTCGGCTCGGGCGACGCCGCTCACCGACGTCAACGCGGATGCGACGAACAGCGCGCGCCGCGCGAGGATGGCTCGACGATCGGCGTCGGACATGAGCCGAGTGTGCGCGGCTGTTCATGAAGACACACGCCGAAAAGCCCCGAACCTGCAGGTTCGGGGCTTTGGCTACTCAGCTCTACCCGGCTGTCAGCCGGCTTTGACGGAGATCTGTCGCGGCTTGCTCTCCGGGCGCTTCGGGATCGAGACCTTCAGCACGCCATCCTTGAGGTTTGCGTCCACCTCATGGCTCGCATTGTCGGGGAGCGTGAAGACGCGGCTGAAGCTGCCGTAGCTGCGCTCGACGTAGTGGAAATTCTCGCCATCCTTCTTGGCCTCGGCGACTCGCTTGCCGGTGATCGAGAGTTGGTTCCCGTTGACCCGAACGTCGACGTCCTCGGCCTTCACGCCGGGTAGGTCGGCAAACAGCTCGAACGCCTCAGGGGTCTCCTTCACGTCGAAGCTGGGGACGAAGCGGGTATTGCGGGGCTCGTCTTCGGTCCGCATCAGCTCGCGCATCAGGCGCGGGAGCTGAGCGTCGAAGCTGAACGCGAAGGGGTCACGGCGGAAAAGGCTGATCTCGTTCATGGGGTCCTCCTCAAAGTCTTTGAAAATGCTGTTCCGTGCGGCGCGCGGGTGACGCGGCTTGGGTGAGTCAGTGTTTGAATCCTCACGGCAAGGTATGGACGCACGACCACCGCAGGGGTGTTCGACGACTTGCTTGCTGTTTGCTCACTCGGGAACTCCACGGGTTCCGTAGCGGCCGCCAGAGGCTGTCTGACGGCTGCGGGTTCCGGGCGTTGCCTCGAGTGCGACACAACCTGTGTTCGACCCGCGGGCTGTCAACACCAGTTGGCAGACTTGCGCCCAAGCGGAAGAAAGCAGCTAAATTTGCGCCCAATCGCGCGCGGCGCGGCCGCGAACAATCTCCCGGAGCAGTCGCTCGCAGATTAGCGGGGCACGTCGACGCGGGCGCAGCCGAAGGCGATGTCCACCTTGCCGTTCAGATCGCTGCTCAGCTGATCACACGTATTGGGGCAGACGAGGATCTTGGTCGGGTTCTGGGGGTTGTCGTAGTACCAGCCGCCTTCGGGACCACAGTCCGCCGCTGAGGGCACGTAGTAGATCTCCTGGGTCCCGCCGCCGCCGCTCGGGGTGTACTTGACATTGACCTTCTTGGGGTCGAACTCCTGACCCGGTGGTGCCTCGGGGATCGCCCACTGACAGTCGAGCTGGGTGCCAGCAACGACTGCCTGGGCCAGGGCGGTGAACACACCAGCGAAGTTCGACTGGCCGAGGCAGAGATCGCCCGGCTGGGTTCCGGAGTAGTTGGTGAGTTCCTGGTACACGGTGCCGGTGCTGGCGCACGCGCCGCCCACGTTGCACCCACCGGTACAGAACACTCCGAAGAAGCGCCAGCTGTCGAACCAGCCCGGATCGAGCGTGTCGACGCTGTCGATGAACGTTTGGGCTGGCATCGCCGAGTTATCGTCAGTGACGACCGCGAAGTACTTGCTGGAGTTCTGGCGCAAGACGGACTTGTAGGTCGGATAGTGCTCGAGCAACTTGTTCAGGCTGTCGCTGCTCCCCACGGAATCGTCGATACGGGCGTACTCAGGCAAGCGGCTGTCTGCGGGGCACATACCGCTGCCCAGTGGCGCGGGGATGCACACGCCGTTGCTCGGGGGGAAGAACGCTGGCGGTCCGCTCTCGGAGATAATCACGACGTGCACGTCGATGCCCTGGTTGAGGATCGCGCCAGCGAATAGGTTCATGTTGTCCTGAACCTCCTTCGCCTCTTGCGTCATGCTGCAGGAGTTATCCAGGGCCCAGATGATGTCGACCGGCCGCACGGTGTTGTCCGCCGTCTTGGTCTCGGCGAAGCACTCCCCACCGTCCTCGAGGCTTCCTCCGTTACCCCCGTTCGAGCTCGTGCCGCCGATCAGGCTGCCGCCAAAGCTGTCAGCGCCGTTACCGCCGCTCGCGCCATTCCCCGAGGAACCACCGTTAGCACCGCTCCCGTTACCACCGGAGTCGATCCCAGAGCCGCCATCTCCACCAGCTGAACAGGCGAGAGTGATCAGGAACCCGGCTCCAATCAACCCGCCCCGGAGGAGCCATCCCCGCACGTTGCTACTCATGTCGTCGGTCGTCATTGCCACTCTCCCACTAAGCTAGCTCTGCCGCGCTATGGGCGCGAAGCGACGCTCAGCCCGGCGCCGCGCGTTGATTGTCAGCCCTGTCCCTGGGTGTCCACAACCCGCGCGCACCATCGCGCGATGGTTTTCTTGAATACGTGGCGTGAAGCCTCGTTCCACGGGCGGACACTGAATTTCTGCAGGGAAGAAGCCTCGAACCCAGCAAATCCATGGCGTACGGGCTGAGAGCCGCGCCGTACATGTCCGGACACCCCGGTGCTCGGCCGGACACCGCTGGCTGCGGTCGGCGCTTCGCTGGTCATGCGAACAGCAGCACCAGAGTGCCGATCCGCTTGCTTGCGCTGCGTCGACTCGACAGCTGGAGCACCGCTCGGCACCACCTTCATGGCACCGCACGCCATTGTCGCCTGGAAGCCGCCCTCGCCTGTTCAAGGTCAACGGAGGGTGTATCACTCCCCGCATGCTCCAATCGACTCCTGGTTCTAGCGTGTGTGGTCGGACTCGGCGCTTGCGGGAGTCCCCCTGAACCCTATCGCACTGAATCCGGAGCCAGTCGTTGATGAACCGGCGCCTTTGCGCCGGAGCCAACACCAGAGGCGGAGCCGGAAGACTCAGAGGCCAGCGCGGGCGGGAGAAGCCTGCGGCGCCGGGCCAGAGTTCAAGCCGGGGATGAGCGTCAACGACGCGGTAAACGCCGTGCCCACGGGTACGGAGCGGATGAACGTGGATCTGCGACGCTTTCCGAAGCCACTCAGCGAGTTCGCGCTGTACGAACCGTGCAAGATCCGGCGCGAAGCAAAAGTGGACGGTGCGCGTCGCGATTTGGCAAGGCAAGGCCGTGGGGGTCGACATCGAGGCAAAGCCGAAGAACGACAAGTTCGTCGCTTGCGTCGATGAGCGCATCCGCGCTGGAGTGGAAAAGACAAGGTACCGAGCCTGAATACGGTCGAGTACTCGTTCTGAGCCGACGCAGCCTTCCGGGAACAACCCCGGCGCCTCACGGGTTGCAGGCGCCGTGGCAGAAGATTCACTTGCTTCCGCCATCCACGAGCACCCGATCAGCCTGAGAGCAGCGCGCCTGGGTTTGCGGCTCAGCCTCGGAGTAACGATCGTGTCACTCGCGCTCGCGGGTTGTCATCACCACACCCAGGATAAGGACCGCACGGCAAAAGTCCCAGCCGTGAGCATGGTGCCCGTCAACGCGAGCGCTGCGAACACTGACGTCACACCACCATATCCCCGAAGCGCGCGGATCGAAGACGAGAAGAACAGCATTCAAATTACCGCGAGGTAGCGCCCTCGGTGGTCTTCGTCACGCAGAAACGCATGGTGATGGACCGCTACGCGATGCGCGCCACGGAGGTCCCGGCCCGGGTAGTGGCTCAGGCTTCATCTGGGACGACGCGGGTTACATCGTGACGAACTTTCACGTGATCGCCGGGGCCCAGAGCCTGAGCGTCACACTGTACGACCAAAAGACCTACGAGGCGAAGGTGGTCGGCGCAGAACCTCGCAAGGACATCGCGGTGCTGGCGCTGATCGGCGCGCCGAAGTCTGCGCTCAAGCCGATCTCCGTTGCACCCTCCGCCAAGCAGATGACCCACCTCGAGGTGGGTCAAAAGGCTGTCGCAATCGGCAATCCGTTCGGATTGGATCACACGCTGACCACGGGCATCGTGAGCGCCCTTGGACGCGAAGTAGACGGCGTGGGCGGCGTGACGATACGCGACATGATCCAGACCGACGCCGCGATCAATCCCGGCAACTCAGGCGGCCCGCTGTTGGACTCGAGCGGCAGCTTGATCGGCATGAACACGATGATCTTCAGCAAGAGCGGCAGTTCCGCAGGGATTGGCTTTGCGGTGCCTGCTTCCACCATCGCCCGGGTCGTGCCGCAGCTGATTGAGCGCGGCGCGGTCAAGCAGGTCGGTATCGGCGTGCAGATCGACCCGCAGGGCCGGCTGGAGCAGCGCGCAGGACTCAAGGGTGTGATCGTGCTTGAAACCACCAAGGGTTCGCCTGCCGAGAAGGCTGGGCTGAAGGGCGTGGAGCGCACGCGCGGCGGCCTCGCGATCGGTGACGTGATCGTCGGCGTGGCGGGCAAGCAAGTCGAAGACTACGACGACCTGTACAACGCCCTCGACGGCTTCGAGGAAGGCGCGCAGGTCAAGCTCCGCGTGCAACACGGGCAGGCCGTGCGCGAACTGGAAATTCAGCTCGTGCAGGTGAAGTAGCAGCCAGTCGAGGCGACTACTTTGAACCCATCAGGAGCCAAGAGAGCAGCGCCACGAGCGCCAGCGCGCCGACCAGGATGACTAGATTCCGCGTGCGGTCTTGAGGCTGCTCGACGGGCAGCGGAGCGCTGCGCTCATGCGCCTCGGCCTTGGCCTCCGCGCGTTTCCGTGGGGCTTTAGGCTTGGCATTCGTTGCCGGCTTCGCGGAGGGGCGCTTCTTCTGCTGCGCAGAAGCTTCGACGGCGGGCTCGGCTTGAGTCTTGCCAGGTCGCGCCTTCGCTCGCTTCTGCTTTGGCTTCTGCGACATGCGGGCCTGAGCCGCTTCGCGGGCGCGGCGCCGCTCAGCTTCTTTGGTGGTGCGCTTCGACTGCCCGTCTCGCTTGCCCCGCTCACCGCGCTGCGCCTTCCGTAGTGACTTCACACCGGCAGAAGCGGGCTTTGGCGCGGCCACGGGGATGTCGCCGTCACCAACGCGGGCCGCCCTCCCGCGCTTCTTCGTGCGGCGCTTCTTGCGGTATGGCTGCCAACGCGGGCCTTCCGGCGACCCGTCATCAGCCGCTTGCTCTTCCGCGTCATCCCAGCCGTCGTCGAGTCCTGCTTCGGGCTCGGTCAGGAGCGAGCTTGGCGCTGGCTCGACGTCGGAACCGTCCGAGCCAGAGTCCGCGTCAGCGTCTTCCGAGTCCTCGTCGTCCCAGCCACCGTCGAGGGAATCCTCCTCCTCGTCCGCATCCCAGCCAGAGTCCAAGTCGTCCGCCCCCTGAGACGCGTTCGTGTCCCCTGCGTCTTCGTCCCAGCTGGCGTCTAGCTCGTCTTCTCCCGTCATCGGTGGCGTCTCCAGAAACGCGCGTTTTACCCTCGATTCGGCCTACGCCACCACAAACCGCCCGCATCTCGAGTGCGAGAACGCCTCGAAGTGCGTTCAGCATGGAAACGTGCACCGACAGTACAGCGCTCGTGCCACTTTGGTTCGGCTAGCCTCCCGCGCTAGAACCAACAGGCGTGAGCGAATCCAGGGCCGCTTCCTTCCCCTCCGAAAGCCAGGCGCAAGCCAAGCTGCGTGCGCGCGGCTTGCCAGCGCCCGGCGACGTCGTGGCGGAGAAGTATCGACTCGGCGAGGTGCTGGGCCGCGGAGCGATGGGCTGCGTGATGTCCGCCGAACACTTGCTGATGCAGCGCAACGTCGCGATCAAGTTCGTGCTCGGTTTCTCCGCCAACCCCAACGCCGTGGACCGCTTCGTGCGCGAGGCGCGGGTCACCCAGTCGCTGCAAGACGAGCACGTCGTGCGTGTCTACGACCTTGGGGTGCTAGAGAACGGCACGCCCTACCTGGTCATGGAGTACCTGGAAGGGCAAGACCTGGCGCAGCTGCTCCGCAGCAACCATCGTTTCCCCCCGGAAACTTCAGTCGACTACATCCTCGGCGCCTGCGAAGCGCTGGCTGAGGCGCACGCGGCAGGCATCGTGCATCGGGACATCAAGCCCTCGAACCTGATCCTGACCCAGCGCAAGAACGGTACCCCGCTGATCAAGGTCGTAGATTTCGGCATCAGCAAGGTGCTCGACGATGACGAAGACGTCGAGAAGAGCCTGACCGGCTCGGTCGCCATGCTGGGCTCACCGCTCTACATGAGCCCGGAGCAGATCCGAAGCGCGAAGACCATCGACGCCAGGGCCGACGTCTGGGCGCTGGGCGTGACGCTCTACGCTTGCCTCACCGGCGAAGCGCCATTCGACGGCGAGGGTGTCCACGGCGTGTGTGCGAGCATCGTGGCAGACCCACCGCAACCTTTCCCGGAGGATCTGGAGTTGCCCGAAGGACTGGAAGAGGTGCTGAGCCGCTGCCTCGCGAAGCGCCCCGAGGAGCGAACGCCGTCGGTCCCGGCGCTCGCGGCGGAGCTGAGTCCGTTCGCCAGCAAGCGAGGGCGCCTCAGCGCAGACCGCATCAGCACGCTGTACGCGCTGGCTTCCCCCGAATCAGCGCGTGCGTGGCAGCCCAAGCTGCAAGCAGAAGCGACGCTGGACGCCGACGGCCCGGTCTCAGGCCTCGAGGCCACCGAGTTCGAAGGCGCCAGCGCAACGCTCAACCACCCCACCTCTCAGACCATCGACACACCGTTGCGCCCAAAGCGCAAGCCTCGGTACTGGATCCCAGCGCTCCTGGCGATCGGGCTGCTGGCAGCAGGAGCCGCGATAGGCCGCCTGGGAGGCTCGAGCAGCGCCCCGCTCTCGAGCGCCCCGGCGAGTTCCCCCGAGGAAACGGCTGCGGCAGCACCAGCCGATGAGCCAGCCGCGCCACTCGAAGCCAAGACGGGCGCAGCGGCGGCCGCACCGACTGACACCGCGAAGAACGAAACGCCTCCCCCCCAAACCCCGAAGAGCGCGGCCCACGACCCGACGTCGAGCACCAAGGTCGCAACCAGAGACCCGAGCTTCGCTCCGGCATCAGCCCCCAAGACCCCGCCAGCAAGCTCCGCTCGGGCGGCCCCCGAAGACCATCAAGCAGCGGGAGCCAAGCCCGCAGCGGCTGCTTCAGCGCGCCCCGCTTCCCGTGCCACAGATGATGACGGCTTCCCGATCCCGGACTAGCGCGGCCGCACTGCTCTGCGTCAGCTTGTTGGCAAGCTCCGCCCTCGCCCAGGCCGGAGACGCCGACTCATCCCCGGACGCAGGGGGTGAGGTGCCCTCAGCAGACGCTGAGCCAACTGACGCGCCCGACGCACCTCCGCCGACCACTGAAAAGCCCAAGGACGATCTCGTCGAGCGCGCCATTACCCTAAGGAAACAGCGAAACGAGTCTGCCGCCCGCGAACTCCTGCAGAAGGCCTATCAAACCGACAAGAGCCCGCGCGTGGCTGGTCACCTGGGCCTCGCCGAGCGAGCACTGGGCCTGGCCCAGGAGGCGGAAGTCCACCTGCTCGAGGCGCTTGCAGAGGCACGAGACCCCTGGGTCGTGGAGAATCAGCAGCTCTTGCAGGACGCTCTGCGCTACGCAGAGCGCCAGCTGGCGTGGGCGCGCATCGTCGTGCGCCCGCAAGGAGTCACCGCGAGAGTGACCGTGGCTGGAGAAGTGGTAGATGCCTCGAAGCGCGTCCGCGTCAAGGCCGGTAGCATCGTGATCGAGGCGACGGCGCCGGGCTACGCAAGCAGCCGTGTCAGCACAGAAATCCCCCCGGAAAAAGAGCTACTGGTAACCCTCGACCTGCGAAAGCTCGAGGAGGATCGCCCGGCGAAGCCCCCACCAAGCACCACCGGCTCGAGCCCACCAACCGCAGCCTACTGGCTGCTGGGCGGCGGCGCGCTCGCGCTGGGGGTTGGCAGCTACTTTGGCCTGCGCGCGCTGAGCGAGAAGAACACCGCGGACGACCTGTGCCCAAGCACCAGGTGCACGAACCCCGACGGCGTGAACGCCGACGAAGACGCGCGGCGCTACGCGCTCTACTCGGACATCGGGCTGGGCGTCGGCATCGTAGCCCTCGGCGTCGCCACGTATCTCTTCCTCACGGATTCATCCAAGGCCACGCAGGGCAAGCTCCAGCTGCAGCTGGCTGGCCACGGAGCCGGCGCGAGCTGGCGTTTCTGAGGTCAGCCGGCGATTGCGCGCGGCAGGTGTTCGAGCTCGATACAGCTCAGAGACGCCATCGCGGCGGCGGCGATGAGTGTCTGCTTGAGCTCGCGGATGTTCCCGGGCCAGTCGTAGCGCAGCATCGCGCGCAGAGCGTCCGGGCTGATCTTCACTCCCAGCGCGAGCTCCTTGAGCAGCACCGCCAAGACCAGGCTGAAGTCCTCCACACGTTCACGCAGCGGGGGCAGCTCGAACTGAAAGCCGGACAGCCGCGAGAACAAATCCCCACGGAACTCACCTTGATTCACCGACGCCGTCAGGTCGTGAGTCGTCACCGCGATCACGCGCAGATCCAGGCGTTCGCTGTTTAGCCCACCCACCGGCACCACCTCGTGGGTCTCCAGGGCGCGCACCAACGCCGCTTGGGCCGCCGGGGGCAAGCTCTCGACCTGATCGAGCACCAAGCTGCCACCATTCGCGCGCTGGAGAAATCCGGCTTCGGCCTCGACGCCTGGCGCCGCAGCGCGGCCGAGCAGCACCGCCTCGGGGTGCTCCCCTAGCGCGCCACAGCTCACCGCCACCAGCGGCCCAGTACGCTCGCTCAGCGCGTGAAACGCCTTGGCCGCCAGCTCCTTACCCGTGCCGCTCTCCCCGCTGATCAACACCGACAGGTCCGATCGCGCGATGCGTGACAGGGCGTGCCGCACCCCTTGGCGCTCAGGAAGCAAACTCGCCAGCGCGCGCTGCTTCATGCCTCGAGTGTCTGCGTCCGGCTTCAACCCAGAGGGTGTTTTCAGATCCTTACGGAATAAAAACAAAGTGTGCCCGCACTCGAAGACATCGCCGTCTTGCAGCGTGCGCTTCTTGATGCGCTCGCCCGCCATGTAGGTCCCATTGCGCGACTCGAGGTCGAGTAGCTGCCAGTCCCCTAGACTACACACTAGCTGCGCGTGGCGCCGCGACACCAGGTTGCCCGGAATGCTGATCACGAGGCGCTTCGTCGGCCCTTCGAGCAAGCGCTCGACAGCCCGTTCCGTGCCGCGGATGATCTCGACGTCAGCGATGCCATCCAGCGCGTAGCGGGCCCCGCCGAGGGTCGGATCATCCGCGTGGCACAGGACGAAGAGATGTGTACCGAGCTCGGCGCGTGCGGCCTGGTGCGCGGCTTCTTCATGGGTCTCGAGTTCGAGGGAGGTGTTCGTGGTGGACACGCGACCCCGCGCGCTCTCGAAGGTGCCCATGCTGCTCGGCGGCCCCTCCACCGAAGGCGGCACGAGCGACGTCGGGGGCGCCTCCACGTGGCGGTCATGGGGGCCCGCGCCTTGAACGTCTGCGCTCAGCTCCTGGACATCGGCCGTGAAACGGAAGCCGCGACCTCTTACCGTACGGATAAAGGATTGAGCGGAGCCGTCGTCTCCCAGGGCGCGCCGCGCGGCGCTCACGGCTTGACTGAGAGACGCCTCGGTGACAATCACCCCCGGCCACACGTTGTCCAAGAGCTCGGTCTTGGTCACCACGCGCTCGGCGTTCTTCACCAGGAAGAACACCAGGTCGAGCACCTTGGGCTGAATTTCCACGGGCACACCGGCCTGCCGCAGCTCGAACCGTGGTTCGTCCAGCTCGAAGTCCCCGAAGCTCACTCTGAGCGCCACGTCCTACGCTTATCACGGATGAGTCAGTCCGCAGCGCTGCTTCTCGTGTCACGAGTGTTGTCGCCCGCGTTCTCGTATACTGAGCGGCGTGCGGCCGTGGATCGGTGTGACCCTCGACTCGGAGCCTGCAGGCGGCTGGTCTGCCTCGGCCTGGTATGCGCTGCGCCAGAACTACTGCTCAGCCATCGCCGCTGCCGGTGGCGTCCCGGTGTGCTTGCCTCACGAGTGTGAACTGGTTCCGAGCTACATTGAGCGCTTGAGTGGCGTCGTGATCACGGGTGGCGCCTTCGATGTCGACCCCAAGCGGTTCGGAGCTGACAACGTGCACCCCAGCGTGCACACGAAGGCGCGACGCACCGAGTTCGAGTGGCGGCTCGTCGAGGCGAGCCTCGAGCGGGAGCTCCCGCTGCTCGGGATCTGCGGCGGTGAGCAGCTGCTCAACGTCGTGCTTGGAGGAACGCTCATCCAGCACATCCCCGACGAGGTACCAGGTGCGCTCCCCCATGAGCAAACCAACGCTCACCACCAGCCGAGCCACCGTGTCTCCATCGAGCCCGGCACACGGCTGTTTCAATTGCTCGGCGGCTCGCTCGAAGTGAACAGCACCCACCATCAGGCGGTGGACCGACTCGGCCGTGACCTGCGAGTCGCCGCACGCTCGGCGATGGCGTGATCGAAGCATCGAGCACACACGCGACCACTTTGCCTCGGCGTGCAGTGGCACCCCGAGTACTTCTTTGAGCTGCCCAACGCCCATGGGCGAACGCTGTTCCGCGCGTTGGTCGAAGCTTGCGGAGCCTGACTGACCAGCACTAACTACCGAGGCCTCAGCTCTGCGCATCCTCTTCGCCACCTCGAACCCCGGCAAGATCCGCGAAGTCACTGAAGTGCTGGACCCGTTGGGTGTCGAAGTGGTCGGACTCGACACCCTCGAGAGCGTTCCCGAGGAGCCAGAGGAGACAGAGCTCACCTTCGAAGGCAACGCCCGCCTCAAGGCGCTCTACTACGCCAAGGCCACCAACTATCGTTGCCTCGCGGAAGACTCCGGCCTCGAGGTGGACGCGCTGGATGGCGCGCCCGGCGTGTACAGCGCCCGCTACTCGGGTGTCGAAGGCACTCGCGAAGAGAGAGACCTAGCCAACAACAAGAAGTTGCTCGGCGCCCTGGTAAATATCCCCACGGATCAACGCACCGCACGCTTCATCTGCGCGATGTGCGTCGCCGATCCTGACGGCAGCATCGTGGCCGAGACCCAAGGCCGCTACGAAGGCTTGATCGCCAACGAACCCAAAGGCGAAGGCGGCTTTGGCTACGATCCGCTGCTCTACCTACCGGACGTGGGCCTCACCAGCGCGGAGCTGAGCCCAGAAGACAAGAACGCTCGCAGTCATCGAGGGCACGCGGCGCGCGCCCTCGCCAAGCTGCTCGAGCGCCTAGCTCCGCACTGATTTACTGAAATCGAGGCTACGGCTTTGCCTGTGCGTTCGGGTTCGGTACCAGCGGCTTGTCGGCATCGGAGCAGCAGCGGAAGCCTGCCTCGTAACCGTAGTCTTCTTCTTTGTGGAAGGTCACCGTCGGCCGACAGCGGTTCCGCACGGGACCCCACCAGCCGCCTTTCAAGCCTGAGCGGTCCGGGTACTTCTTGCCTGGAAGCTCCACCCACTCGTTGACGTTGCCGTTCATGTCGACCACGCCCGCCCAGGACACGCACGTCAAGCGCTCGCCGATCTTGTGGCGCTGATCGAGGCGATCCATCTCCGCCTTGCAGCGCTCGTCCTTGTAGCACTCGTCGTAGTGCTTCATCTGGTGCTCGTGGTCCGGCATCACGTACGGCTTGTCCATGTTGCAGTACTTGTCGGTGCGCACGTAGCCGAACACGTGGGGTTTGCCGTCCTCGCCTTCGCACGCGAAGTTGAACTCGTCTTCAGTGCACAGCCGCTTGCCTTCGAGCTCACAGCGCTGACGCGCCTCGAGCCAGCTCGTGAGGACCCGCGGTAGCTCACCTACCTTGTTCGGGTACTCGAAGCGGTCCATGCAGAAGTCGAGGGGCGTGCGCTCCTTGGAGATGCACTTCGAAGGCTCTTCGTACTCGAGACAGCGCTCGCTGACCTTGCGCTTCTCCTTCGCGTTCTCGTACTCCGGGTGGTGCTTCTTGCAAGTCTGCACCATGCCTTTGCAGTAGTTCCCGGTGACGCGCACCATGCCGTCGGGGCAGCCCTCCGTATTCGCCTTGGGGAACTTGTCCTCGGGTTTGGGGGGGAGGCTCGACGCGGCTGCTGCGACTGACTCACTCGGCGCCGGGCTGGGCGCACTGGACGCGGCAGCTGCAGTCTCCGCGCTGCTCGCGGCAGGTGCCGGTCCATCACCACCCTGCTTGTCGCAGCCCACCGCAACGAAACCCAGCGGCAACAGGATGCCGAGCGATGAGCCGAGCCAGCGACGCCCGCGGCGCGTCGCTCTGCGCGCGCTAGACCTTGCGCGCCAGTCCTGCTTCGATCCCGAATTCGTCCCCTGCGTGGCACGAACAAATAGCTGTTTCATTGCGTCCGCTCTCTCCCCAATGCCTGACCGTACCCTGGTTACGGTCCGCGGCGCGGAAGGTGCCGCGTCGACGCGGACTGAGCAAGCGTCCTTTGCAGGCACGACACGCAGCCACGGTTGCATCGGGCAGCGCAGTCCAGGCATAACCCAGGCCAAATATGGCTGACCCCGACGGCTATCTGCTGCGCACGGCGATGGTTTCCATCCACGCCGTGAGCGAGGCGATGTTCCCCAAGAACGATCTCGGCGCCCCGGACTATGAAGCAACTGACTTGGTCCGTCGTACCCGCGAGTACCTGGACGAGCTGCCTCCGGAAAAGCGCCGCTTGGTGTTCACCCTCTTCATCTTCGTGGAGCTAGCGACACCGCTGCTCAGCCTGCGCTTTCGCAAGTTCTCGGCGTTCAGCCCGGAGCGCCGCGTGAAGCTGATTCAAGGCTGGCGCGCCCACTGGTTCCAACCGTTTCAGTGGCTCGGGGACGCGCTCAAAGCGACGATGACCATGATGTACTTCTCCCACCCGGCGGTGGTGAAGCACCTCCAGAGCTTCAAGACCTGCGAGCGCCCGACGGATCCACTTCAATTCCCCGTGGATAAAGACGCGCTGAAGCGCTTGCCGGTGGTGACCTCATGATTTACGGCTTGAAAGACCTCGAGCAAGGCTTCGATATCGACTGCGACGCGGTCGTGGTGGGTTCAGGCGCTGGTGGCGCCGTCGCCGCTGCAAACCTCGCGCGCGCTGGCATGAAGGTCGTCGTGCTCGAGGCAGGGCCCAAGCTCGAGGCCGAAGACATGACGCGCGACGCGCCGCGCTTCCTCGCCCGCTACTACTGGGAAGGTGGCTTGCGCATGATCGCGGGCACCACCCAGACGCCGTCGATGCAAGCGCGCTGCCTCGGTGGCAGCACGGTCGTCAACTCCGCCATCATGCTGAAGCTCCCGGACTGGGTGCGCGACATCTGGCAAGAAGAGACCCACTCCGGGATGTTCCACCATCCGGACTTCGAAGCAGCTTACGATCGCGTCTTCGACCGCCTGAACGTGGCGCCCACTCCAATGGCCGTGATGGGCCGCCGCAACCTGAGTGCCCGAGACGCCATGGAGGCGATGGGTATCAAGGGCAAGCCTCTGCCCCGTGCCGTCGTGGACTGCGAAGGCTGCGCGGACTGCCTGACCGGTTGCGCGAACGGCGCGAAGCAGTCCGTGGATCGCACGTACATCGAGGACGCCGTCGCTGACGGCGCAGACGTCTACACGTGTTGCCACGTGGAAGAGGTCGAGACCAAGGGCAAGCGCGCGACGGGCGTGCGAGGCCGCGTGGTCGATCCCGTCGGCCGACGCAAGGTCGCGGAGTTCTCGGTCAACGCGAAGCTCGTGATCATGGCCGCTGGGACCATGCACACACCGGTGATCTTGCAGATGAGCGGCATCAACCCCAGCGACCGCGTCGGCGCCACGCTGTTCGCCCACGTCGGCGGCGGCATGGTCGGCATCCTCGACGAAATCGTGGAGCCGTGGATCGGCGCAACTCAAGGTTGGGGCGCGATCAGCGAAGAGATCCGCGGGCTGAAATTCGAGAGCCTGTGGGCGGACCCCAGCGTGCTGATGGTGCGCTGGGGTGACGTCGGTCGGCGCTTCCTGGAGCAGATCCCCCAGCTGCGCTGCGCGACCGTGATCGCCTTGGTGTACCGCGCCAACGTCACCGGGCGCGTCACCGCACGCCGCAACGGCATGCCCAGCATGCGGATCTGGATCCCCGACAGCGAGGCCAAGCCCGTGCTGCGCGGCATGAAGCAAGCGGCAGACGGCCTGCTCGCGATTGGCGCGCGCGGAGTGCACACCGGGATCCCGATCGTCGCCCCAGAATTCCGTACGCAAAAAGAGACGGAAGAGCTCTTGCACCCCAAGGTCAGCGCGCGCCACTTGCAGATGACCATGAACCACGTGTTCGGGTCGTGCAGGATGAGCGAGGGGGACGAAGGCGTGGTCGACGAACATGGCCGCGTGAAGGGCGTGGAGAACCTCTACATCTGCGACGCGAGCATCTTCCCCAGCCCAAGCGCCGTGAATCCTCAAGCAACCATCATGGCGATGTGCGACTTGATCAGTCGGCGGCTTGGTGAGCTGCCGACGTCCGCGAACTAAGACGCTGCACCAGCGCTTCTGGTATCCATAGGCATTGTCTATGGATACCATCGAATCTTTCGACTTCACCGATGGTTCTCGGGAGCGCAGACT